>NZ_JBBOTI010000001.1:0-2097606 GCF_038005505.1 Bacillus sp. FSL E2-8868
GTTAACATGCCTGCCTGTCACGCAGGAGATCGCCGGTTCGACCCCGGTCGGGACCGCCATTTTTTTTACATAAAGGCTCGGTAGCTCAGTCGGTAGAGCAGAGGACTGAAAATCCTCGTGTCGGCGGTTCGATTCCGTCCCGAGCCACCATTTTGAAATCGCAAGCCGGCTTAGCTCAATTGGTAGAGCAACTGACTTGTAATCAGTAGGTTGGGGGTTCAAGTCCTCTAGCCGGCACCACTTTCAAAATGAGCCATTAGCTCAGTTGGTAGAGCATCTGACTTTTAATCAGAGGGTCGAAGGTTCGAATCCTTCATGGCTCACCATTTTTAATTTAATGCGGGTGTAGTTTAGTGGTAAAACAAGAGCCTTCCAAGCTCTGGTCGAGAGTTCGATTCTCTTCACCCGCTTTTTATGGGCCTATAGCTCAGCTGGTTAGAGCGCACGCCTGATAAGCGTGAGGTCGATGGTTCGAGTCCATTTAGGCCCACCATAATTATTCCGCAGTAGCTCAGTGGTAGAGCTATCGGCTGTTAACCGATCGGTCGTAGGTTCGAGTCCTACCTGCGGAGCCATATTATAGAGAAGTACCCAAGTGGCTCAAGGGGCTCCCCTGCTAAGGGAGTAGATCGCGAACGCGGTGCGAGGGTTCGAATCCCTTCTTCTCTGCCAGATTTTGGCCCGTTGGTCAAGTGGTTAAGACACCGCCCTTTCACGGCGGTAACACGGGTTCGAATCCCGTACGGGTCATACTAAAAGAGATAGCATAATCTGCTATCTCTTTTTTGTTGTATATATGTTATCTAAAGCGGACTTTTAGTAGTCTGCTTTTTTTTATAAAAGATGGAGTATGAAAAGGTCATTATAGGGGGGATTTTGTTCTACTGGAAAAGATACCTAAAATATTAAAGCATCTTTCGCTAGATAACCACCTTTACACTGATTTCGCCATCGCTCTACTGAATATCAAGTTCACTGCAATCACGATGACTGCACCGATAAGGGTTGCAAATACACGGTCGAACAGAATGATAAACTGGAACGGCTTGCCGGCTTCCATGATCAAAATAATGAGCGGGATCATGGTTGCAGAGTATACAAGATAATTTCGAACCTTTAGAAGAGGTCGAACACCTGCGAATAGCCCGATACTTATAACTAACCCCCAAATTGGTAGACTAGTTGCGAGAAGCAAGCTCGCAACAATCACGCCGATTACTGTACCAAGCACTCGTTGTGTTGTTTTGATTGGAAAGAGTTCTATTTTCCGCTGAGTAAGGATCGCTACGGTAATTGCAATCCAATAGAAGTGGTGCTCGGGCCAAAGTATTCGCAATCCCTCAGCTATACCTAGACATAATGCGAGCCTGATTGGGAATTGCCAACTGGATAGGTGTGCAAGAGAGTTCCACCATAGAATGATTTTTTTCGATGTTGGCCCTTTCACAGCTCCATCCAGCGATGATTTAAAACAACGGTGTACCCAGATGCCTAGCACCAAGCTGATACTGACGGTCCAAATCGCCCCCGCTAAGATTGAAAAAATTAGTTCCATCCGGTACTCCGTCTGGTCGACCATATTGAGGATGATAATCAGGAATACGACAAAGCGTGTTGTTGCCACCGCCAAGGCACGACTATATCCGCCAATTAACGCAGCAAGGCTTACCAGCAGGATCAAGACTCCAAATGTTAGATAGCCATGTCCGAAAGAGAGAACAGTAGCAATCGCAGCGAGCACTACTGATATCAGCGCTGATGCCAACCTTTTCCCGTGATTTATAAAACTCGAACCGACTTTCACGCTACTGACTGCCAAACTGCCGACCGATGCAGCAAAACCAAGAGCGGGATAGCCTAGAACTGTGGCGAACAGAACGGGTCCGGCCATACCTATGCCGGCGGAAATGAGTTCTACTATTTCTACCTTGGCCTCCTTAGACCAAGAAAACACTTGGGCCCTATATGTCTTTACATTCATCTATAGCACCTCTTCCGACCCAAAGAGTAGGGTACAGTTTAATAATAGGCTCTTTCTTTAATCCATGGACATGTGGTGATACCTATGTCCATCAGGCTAATATTTTGAAGTATCCCCAAAATGAAAATTTTATCTTTCCAGAGTTATTTATAATAATTCAGCTCATTTTTTTCGATATGGGGAAATACCAATTTCTTAAGTTGATGGCAATGTATGGTAACCCCTTATAAAAACCTCTAAAAGTATTGCTGCGGATTTACAAAAGTTAAATGATAAGAATTATGTGAAGGCTAACTTCTTCGCTCCAGTCAAATTTTGAGGTGGGAGTCTTACTGCCCACAAATAGCGGGATAAATAATATAGATAGAAGAAGCTATCCTTGTCGAAACGTCGATATAACCAAAGTTGTGTTCGATATAATTTCACTTACCAAGAAAACTTTAAGAAAAAACCTTTCACAATCTAAAGAAAACGCCTCCATTGAGATGGATTTCACCCGCATTCTAACAACTTTACACTCTATGTGAAAAAGTTCACAAATAGGTCATAATTTGTGAAGGAATTCACAATAATCCGTGCTACAATATGTATGTAAAGAAGTTAAACAACATTAAATTAGTATTTTAATTAATTACTTAAACAATAATAAAAAATAGATGTAAACAATTGAAAGGGGAAATTAACATGAAAAAAGGTATCAATCGCGTAGTATTAGTAGGAACAGGAGCTGTAGGTTGTAGTTACGCTTACTCAATGATCAACCAAGGTGTAGCTGAAGAATTCGTACTAGTAGATGTTAATGAAGCAAAAGCAGAAGGAGAAGCAATGGACTTAAGCCATGCGGTACCATTCTCTCCAGCACCAACAAAAGTTTGGAGCGGTAGCTATGCAGATTGTAAAGATGCAGATTTAGTAGTTATCACTGCTGGATTACCACAAAAGCCAGGCGAAACTCGTTTAGACTTAGTTGAGAAAAATACAAAGATCTTTAAACAAATCGTTCGCGGTATTATGGATAGCGGATTCGATGGAATCTTCTTAATCGCAACTAACCCAGTTGATATTTTAACTTACGTAACTTGGAAAGAATCTGGTTTACCGAAAGAGCGCGTAATCGGTTCTGGTACTACTTTAGACTCTGCTCGTTTCCGTTACATGTTAGGTGACTACTTAGATGTAGATCCACGTAACGTTCATGCTTACATCGTTGGTGAGCACGGTGACACTGAACTTCCAGTATGGAGCCACGCTACTGTAGGTGTACAAAAACTAGAAACAATCTTAGCGAACAACGAACAGTATAACCAAGAAGATTTAGATAAAATCTTTGAAAATGTACGCGATGCAGCTTACCACATTATTGAGCGTAAAGGCGCAACTTACTACGGAATCGGTATGTCACTACTTCGTGTAACTAAAGCGATCTTAAGCAACGAGAACAGCGTATTAACTGTATCTGCATACCTTGAAGGTCAATATGGTGAGAAAGATGCTTACGTAGGTGTTCCAGCTGTTATTAACCGCGAAGGTGTACGTGAAATCGTAGAACTTGAATTAAACGAAGAAGAAAAAGTGAAGTTCGCTCATTCTGTAAAAGTATTAAAAGAAACAATGGCACCAGTACTATAATAACCGCTAATAATTCAGAGGCGGGAAAGTGCTTCCTACCTCTGAATTTATATAAATTAATATAAATTCCTTTCCGGTTTCCCTTGTATATCCCCAATATACCCCTTTTGCTGGATAAGGGTCATTTATAGAAAAAAGCACTCTATTTTCGAATAGAGTGCTTTTATATGTTATTTTTTCGGTGTTAGACGTCTTGAAATGAATTACCCGATGTTTCGGAGTCGCTGAAATAGGCGAATACACTGCCAGATGTAAGTGATAAGCCTAGTGATGCAGTGACAACTGCCATTCCTACTTTTTGTTTCAATGACATAAGAAAGCCCCCTAGTTTGATTTTTATCCCGCTATTTGTGGGCAGTAAAATTCCCACCTCAAAATTCGGCTGGAGCAAAGAAGTTAGGTGGGAGTAGGGCTGCCCGCAACCCACCACTGATTAAAGTTTCACTTTACAGCAAACATTCGCAACGAGCATGAAATAAGTAAACATAGTAATTCAGTATGAATTGTAGTTGCGAAGTATGCTGTTCGTTATTGAGAACAAGTATATGCTTATGAATTTTACATTTCAATAAATTTTGTGACAAAAAATGTTGAGAAACATTTTTTTATGAAAGATTATTTTGTTTGTATTTTAAGTGGAAAGAGCGTGAAATACAGAGAGAAACCAATAAAATAAATATTGAGCAACAATGAAAGGCGAGAAACAGTAAGGGAAATGAAGCGCTTGCAATGAATATTCGTCAAAATTCGATAATTTACACGAAAAATGTGAACATTTTAAGTGAAATTCAAGAAAAAAACGAATGTTTTTTAAAAAATAACAAGGATATTTCAGTTTTTCGCAGAAATGATAAAGAGTAAAAAATTTCTGTCATCTTAGTGAGGTGAACATATTGGATGTAATAAATTGTGAAGAAGTGAAACGAGATGAGTTTCATACAGAAAAGTACTATGACAGTTATAACATCTTTGGGGCACATATTGTGACGGAAGATGGGATGCGAGGTGTACGATTCACAGTATGGGCTCCTCATGCGAAAGCAATGAGTGTTGTTGGAGATTTTAATGAATGGGATTATGAGCAACATAAGATGCTACAAGTGACAGAAGAGGGGATTTGGTCCTTGTTTGTACCGCATATTGAAGAGAATGAGATATATAAGTATGCGATTGAAACGATGGATGGTGACGTTATTTTAAAAGCAGATCCTTACGCAGTATATGCAGAAGTAAGACCAAATACGGCATCTGTAGTTTTTGATATAGAGGGATATGAATGGAATGATAAAAACTGGATTCGTAAGAGAAAGAAAAAATCGATTTATAAAGAAGCGATGACAGTTTATGAATTACATTTCGGTTCTTGGAAAAAGAAAGAAGATGGCGCTCTGTATTCTTACAGAGAAATGGCCGAGGAGCTCATTCCGTATGTGGTGGAACATCAATTTACACATATTGAAATTATGCCGCTTGTTGAGCATCCCTATGACCGTTCTTGGGGATATCAAGGAACAGGATATTATGCAGCGACAAGTAGATTCGGCACGCCACATGATTTGATGTATTTTGTCGATGAATGTCATAAATATGGAATCGGTGTCATTTTAGATTGGGTACCGGGGCATTTTTGTAAAGATGCTCACGGTTTATATTTGTTTGATGGGACACCGACTTATGAATATAAAGATAGAGACGTACAAGAAAACCTTGTATGGGGAACTGTTAATTTTGATTTAGGGAAGAGAGAAGTACGTAATTTCTTAATTTCAAATGCGTTATTTTGGATGAGGCATTTCCATATTGATGGTTTCAGGGTAGATGCAGTTGCGAATATGCTGTACTGGAATAAAGAAGGAAAAGAGCAAAGCAATGAACATGCTGTTTCTTTCTTACGAGAGTTAAATGAAGCCGTGTTTGCAGAAGATGAAGAGTTTCTTATGACAGCGGAAGATTCAACAGCTTGGCCACTTGTAACAGCTCCAACATACGAGGGTGGACTTGGATTCAATTATAAATGGAATATGGGTTGGATGAATGATGTGCTGAAATATATGGAATGTGCGCCAGAGTACCGGAAATACATTCATGAGAAAATGACATTCTCTTTAATATATGCTCACTCTGAAAACTTCATATTGCCGCTTTCTCATGATGAAGTCGTTCATGGGAAAAAGTCGTTATTAAATAAAATGCCGGGAGATTACTGGGATAAGTTTGCTCAGCTTCGTTTATTATATGGATATTTCTTTACTCATCCAGGTAAGAAATTACTCTTTATGGGTGGAGAATTCGGGCAATTTGATGAGTGGAAAGACCTTGAAGATTTAGATTGGAATTTACATGATTTTGAAATGCATCGTAATATGCATGATTACTTTAAAGAGCTCATAGCATTGTATAAGCGCTCAAAACCACTTTGGCAGTTAGATCACTCGCCTGAAGGATTTCAGTGGATTGATGCTAATAATAATGAGCAAAGTATTTTCTCGTTTATCCGCCAAGGGGATAAGCAGGAAGATGCGTTAGTTGTCGTATGTAATTTTACGAAAGCTACATATGAAAACTATAAAGTAGGTGTACCAGATTTCGAGTACTATAACGAAATTTTAAACAGTGACTCGGCGCAATATGGCGGATCGGGGCAAGTTAATAAGAAACGTCTCAAGACGATTTTAGAGCCATATCATAATCAAGCGGCACATGTAGAAATTACAATTCCACCATTTGGCGTATCCATATTACGACCAGTGAAGACGAGAAAGGGGAGCAAAAAACAAGATGGCTCAAAAACAAAAGTGCGTAGCAATGTTACTAGCAGGGGGAAAAGGTAGTCGTTTAAGTGCATTAACAAAAAATTTAGCCAAGCCAGCTGTTCCATTTGGTGGTAAATATCGCATTATTGATTTTACGTTAAGTAACTGTGCAAACTCCGGTATTGAAACGGTGGGGATTTTAACACAATATCAACCGTTAGAACTTCATAATTATATTGGAATCGGAAATGCTTGGGATCTTGATCGTGTAAACGGTGGAGTCACTGTGTTACCTCCTTATGCGGAGTCTTCAGGTGTGAAGTGGTATACAGGTACGGCAAGTGCTATTTATCAAAACTTAAACTATTTAAGTCAGTATGAACCAGAATATGTCCTTATTTTATCAGGCGATCATATTTATAAAATGGATTACAGCAAAATGCTAGATTACCATATTGAGAAAGAAGCGGACGTTTCGATTTCTGTTATTGAAGTGCCGTGGGATGAAGCAAGTCGCTTTGGCATCATGAATACAAATGAAGAGATGGAAGTTGTTGAATTTGAGGAGAAACCGCAATTTCCAAGAAGTAATCTTGCATCAATGGGAATTTATATTTTTAACTGGGCTATTTTAAAAGAATATTTAGAGATGGATGCAAGAAACCCTGAATCTAGTAATGACTTCGGAAAAGATGTACTTCCGCTCTTGTTAGATGAAGGGAAGAAGTTGATGGCTTATCCATTTGAAGGATATTGGAAAGATGTTGGAACGGTGAAAAGCTTATGGGAAGCGAATATGGATTTACTTCGCGATGAAACATCGTTGAACTTGAACGATCGTAATTGGCGCATTTATTCTGTAAATCCAAACGAGCCGCCTCAATATATTGCAGAAAAGGCAAAAGTAGAAGAGTCACTTATTAATGAAGGGTGCGTCATTGAAGGGGACGTGAAGCATTCTGTTTTATTCCAAGGAGTGACGGTGGAAGAAGGTAGTATGGTAATCGATTCTGTCGTTATGCCGGGGGCAAAGATTGGTAAAAACGTTGTGATTGAAAGAGCGATCGTTGGATCGGAAATGGTTATTGAAGATGGGACAATAATTCGTCCAGAAAAAAATGTTGATGATGTAGTACTAATTGCTGAAGGAAAATAGAAAAGGGGGATGAAATGAATGGGAGAAAAAATGTTAGGAATTATTAATGCAACGGGAAGTTTTCCTTCCTTAAAGAAAGTAACAGGGCATCGTTCATTAGCGGCGTTACCGTTTGGAGGCCGTTATCGCCTCATTGATTTCATGCTTTCAAATATGGTGAATTCTAATATTCATAGCGTGGCGGTTTTTACAAGTCATAAAAATCGTTCTTTAATGGATCATGTCGGTTCAGGAAAACAGTGGGATTTAGATAGAAAGCGTGATGGACTGTTTTTATTCCCACCGAACTGCCAATGTGATCATGACGAATTTGGATCTTTTGCACATTTTAGAAGACATATTGATTATTTTCTAAGAAGCAGAGAAGAATATGTTGTTATTACGAATAGCCATCTTGTAACAGCGTTAAACTTTCAAGCGGTGTTAGAGCGACATATACATACGTCTGCAGATATTACTGAAGTTTGTCATGAAGGGGTTTCGCTTCAAACATATGTGTTAAAGAAACAATTATTGCTAGACTTATTTGAGACATATAAAGATGTGGAGCAATACAGTTTATTTGATGTAGTGAGAGAAAAGAGCGGGAAATCACTGCATATTACTACGTACGAACATACAGGATATGTAGCTATTATTGATTCTATTGAAAGTTACTATAAACATAGCCTAGAAATTTTGCAGCCTTCTATTTGGAAGCAATTATTTAAGAAAGAAGCACCAATCTTTACGAAAGTAAAAGATGAGCCACCAACTCGTTATGTGAAGGGTGCAGTAGTGAAAAATACGATGATTGCAAACGGCAGTATTATTGAGGGTGAAGTAGAAAATAGTGTTGTCTCCCGTTCTGTTAAAATTGGAAAAGGTTCAATTGTTCGTAATAGTATTATTATGCAAAAGAGCCAAATTGGAGATAATTGCATAATAGACGGTGTTATTATTGATAAAGACGTGAAAATTGGTGACGGCGTAGTGTTAAAAGGAAATGCCGATGAGCCATATGTTGTAGAAAAAGGTAGTGTACAAAATAGTACAATCAACAGTTATTCGTAAATAGCAGGTGCATAATTAGTGGGGGATTTAGAAAACCCCCACTAATTAAGGTTTTACTCTATATGAAAACTTGAAGGGAGGAAGCTGTAAGAAGAGCGATTTATGATGTATACGCTTTTCGTGCAGTGGAACAACAGGTGAATATTTTATTTGCAGTATCAGAATGTGTACCGTTTATTAAATCCGGAGGTCTAGCTGATGTAGCAGGAGCGCTTCCAAAAGAATTAAAAAAATTAGGAGTGAATGTTCGCATTATACTTCCAAACTACAGTCTTATCCCGAAAGAGTTAAGAGAAGGATGTACGCTTCATAAAGTAATTAGCGTTCCCCTTGGATGGAGAAATCAATATTGCGGGATTTTAAAAGGTGAGCAGGACGGGATTACGTATTACTTAATAGACAATGAATATTATTTTAAGAGAGATTCTCTATATGGCCATTATGATGATGGGGAGCGTTTTTCTTATTTTTCAAAAGCAGTTTTAGAGTGTATTCCGCATCTTGATTTCGAAGTAGATGTTCTTCATAGCCATGATTGGCATACAGCTATGGTTAATTTCTTACTTCGTGAAAAGTATCAAGATAACCCGTTATATGAGCATATTAAAACGGTATATACGATTCATAACTTGCAGTTCCAAGGTGTATTTCCTCCTGAAGTGATGTACGACTTACTGGAGCTTGGTCATGAATATTTTCATAGTGAACAGCTTGAGTTTTATGGAAACGTGAACTTTATGAAAGGCGGTATTATCGCATCTGACCAAATTACAGCGGTTAGCCCGACATATAAAGAAGAGATTCAATATGAGTTTTTCGGTGAGAAGTTAGATGGATTGCTACGAAAATATAATGATAAGCTTAGTGGCATTGTAAATGGAATTGATACGAGCGTATATAATCCAGAAACAGATCCATATATTACGGCTCAGTATAGTGCAGAATCGCTAGATGAAAAGAATGAAAATAAACGCGCATTGCAGCGTTATTTTGGTTTACCAGAAAAAGAAGATACACCAGTTATTTCGATGGTAACACGATTAACGAAACAAAAGGGGCTTGATCTAGTACGTACTGTATTCCGTGAAATAATGGAAGAAGATGTACAATGTATTATTTTAGGGTCAGGCGATTCTGAATACGAGCAGTTCTTTGAATGGATGGCATACGAGTATCCAGAAAAGGTAAAAGTATATATTGGGTTTAATGAAGCGTTAGCGCACCAAGTGTACGCGGGAAGCGATTTGTTTTTAATGCCATCGCTGTTTGAACCGTGTGGACTTGGACAACTTATTGCGCTAGCATATGGCACGATTCCAATTGTAAGAGAAACAGGCGGATTAAATGATACTGTACATTCTTACGATGAGGACACTGGAATTGGGAATGGCTTTAGCTTTACGAATTTTAATGCGCATGACATGTTACATACGATTCTTCGTGCAATTGAGTTTTATCAAGATAAACCGGTATGGGATAAGCTTGTAAAGCAAGCGATGACTGAAGATTATAGCTGGGGGAAATCTGCTCTTGCATACAAGAAATTGTATAAAAGTCTCATGGAATAACATTGAGGTGGTGAAAAAATGTTTACTCATGTTGAAAGCTTCAAATCCGCTTTTCTAGAAAAATTAGAAACGATGTATGGGAAAAGTTTCAAAGATTCTACAACTCGTGATCAGTATAATACGCTCGGTCATATGGTACGTGAGTATATGAATAGTCAATGGATTGCAACGAATGAAAGTTATCGTTCTGGAGATCAAAAACAAATGTATTATTTATCCATTGAATTTTTACTTGGGCGTTTACTAGGCAGTAATATATTAAATTTAGGCATTCGAGATGTATGTGAAAAAGGACTTTTTGAACTTGGAATTTCTTTGCACGAGTTAGAAGAAATTGAAGCAGATGCTGGCCTTGGTAACGGTGGACTTGGACGTTTAGCAGCCTGTTTTCTCGATTCACTTGCTTCTTTAAACTTACCAGGACATGGCTGTGGTATTCGTTATAAGCATGGTCTGTTTGATCAAAAAATTGTTGATGGCTATCAAGTAGAATTTCCAGAACAGTGGCTTCTTCATGAAAACGTTTGGGAAGTAAGAAGGTATGACCAAGCGGTAGAAGTAAGTTATTTTGGAAACGTTGAACCACTAGAAATTGATGGACGTTTAGAGTTCAGGCATACAAATGCAGAAGTTATTATGGCAGTACCATATGACGTTCCAGTTGTAGGGTATGAAACGAGTACTGTAAATACGCTTCGGCTTTGGAATGCGGAGCCAGTTCCTTTCCCGCAAAATTGTAAAGATATTTTGAAATATAAGCGTGAAACAGAGGCAGTATCGGAGTTTTTATATCCGGATGATACGCATGATGAGGGGAAAATACTTCGTTTAAAACAACAGTATTTCCTCGTATCAGCAAGTTTGCAAAATATCGTTCGTATGCATAGGGAGAGACACGGTAGTCTTCGTCAGTTACATGAGAAAATCGCGATTCATATTAATGATACACATCCGGTTCTAGCAATTCCAGAACTTATGCGTATTTTATTAGACGAAGAAAAATTGACATGGGAAGAAGCTTGGCACATAACAACGCAGACGATTTCCTATACGAATCATACGACGTTATCAGAAGCGCTTGAGAAATGGCCAATTCGCATTTTTAAACCGTTATTACCGAGAATTTATATGATTATTGAAGAAATTAATGAACGTTTCTGTCATGAGCTTTGGGACCGTTATTCGTACGATTGGAAGCGTATTGAGGACATGGCCATTATTGCGCATGACCTTGTGAAAATGGCTCATTTAGCGATTGTTGGTAGCCATAGCGTTAACGGTGTGGCGAAAATTCATACAGAAATTTTAAAGCAGCGTGAAATGCGATTGTTCTATGAATTTTATCCAGATAAGTTTAATAATAAAACGAATGGAATTGCTCATAGGCGCTGGCTAATGAAGGCGAATCCACAGCTGACGAATCTTATTTCGGAAGCGATTGGAGAAGAATGGAAGAAAGAGCCAATTAAGCTGCAAGCACTGCAAAACTTCATACATGATACTAGTTTTCAAGAAAAGCTTGCAGGGGTAAAACAAGAGCGTAAGATTATTTTAGCGGAGAGCATTCATAATAAAATGGGGATCACTATTGATCCAAATTCTATTTTTGATGTGCAAGTGAAAAGGCTACATGCTTATAAACGACAGTTATTAAATGTTCTTCATATTTTGTACTTGTATAACCGTTTAAAAGAGGATACTAGTTTTTCATTTTACCCGCGTACTTTTATTTTTGGAGCGAAAGCATCACCTGGCTATTATTATGCGAAAAAAATTATTAAATTAATAAATGAGCTTGCAAGAAAAGTGAATACCGATCCGTACGTAAGTCAATTTATGAAAGTTATCTTTCTAGAAAACTACCGAGTTTCTTTAGCGGAAGATATATTCCCGGCGGCAGATGTAAGTGAACAAATTTCAACTGCGAGTAAAGAAGCATCGGGAACAGGTAACATGAAATTTATGATGAATGGTGCAATTACACTCGGAACGTTAGATGGAGCTAATATTGAAATAAAAGACCGGGTCGGTGATGATGCCTGCTTCATTTTCGGCTTAACAGCGGATGAGGTTCTTCATTACTACCAAAACGGTGGATATCGTGCAAGTGACTATTATCACCACAATATGCACATTAAAAAAGTAGTAGATCAGCTAACGAATGGTTTCTTTGCACAGTCGGGAGCTGAATTTGAAGCGATTTATGATTCTCTCGTTATTCAAAATGATGAATACTTCGTTCTTCGAGATTTTAGCCCATATGCTGAAAGACAAGAAGCTGTCGGAAGGGCCTACGAAAATAGGGAGAAATGGCTGGAAATGTCGATTTTGAACATTGCACAATCGGGGCATTTTGCGAGTGATCGAACAATTTTGCAGTACAGTAATGAAATTTGGGGTATTGGTAATACTGTTAAACTATTTTAGATGAAAGCCCCTGTTGAAGGGGCTTTTATTTATTTTTAAAACAGGGGTACGCTTGCTTAGAAAAATAAAACGAGCTTAATGAGATTAAGCTCGTTTTACTTATGTTGCTTAAGAAAGAAATGGGATAGCGGTATATATTATCGCTGTTCCGTCATATTCCCCTGTCGCAAAGTATGAAAATGTAAAGAAACCTGTAAACGAAAAAATTATTATAAGAAAAAGTGCAAAGAAAAATTTTAGCATGTAAGGTCCCCTCATCCGAAAGTAATTTCATAGATTATTATAGTATACAAATATTAAATTTCCAATTGTTTACTGGTTAAAAATGAGAGGTCAGACATGTTTTGTATGTTGTAATGGAATGGTTATTCGTAATGGATTTTGTATTTTTCGTAAATGTCATGTTGTGATGGACGTGTGCATATTCCCAGTCTTTATCATTAAAATGGACATTTCTTGGAGGGAGGAGAGGAACGACATCGAATAAATTGACGAAACGAAAGCTACTAGCTACTTGCAGTTTATAATAATTTCGAAAGGCGATATCTCCAACTTTTGGAGAGGCAAAGGTATAAAGACCGTACTGTGCGAAGGCAGTATTTATACGTGCATCTAGTATGTGTAGTGTAGCGAGTGCACCGCCTAAGCTATGGCCTGTTGCAAGAAGTTTCTTATGGGCTGGTAATGACACGAGCATATCCATAATGGAATCCCGGCAAGATTCATAAATTGAAAGAAAGCCATTATGGACATTTCCACTATTTAAAGCATATGGGTATGGCTTTTGGTTAACGAGTGAATCGATAATCCAATCTGTATCTGTTTGTGTGCCCCTAAAAGCTACAATAATTGTATCCTCAGATTCTAATATGAATCCGAACCATTCTGTCTTTTGAATGGCCTTTCCTTGAAACCCTTGTACATATTGGAACCCATCGGGTATTTCGAAAATGCCATTTTGTTTATATTGTTCATACGTTAGATCGCAGCAAGATGCTAACAATATGGCAGTATCTTTATCAAAGGATAAAGGAGTACGCATCAAGAAAGCCCTCCTTAAGAAAAGGTATAGTTCAATATATGCAGTGAGGGACTTGATTCATTCTTTTTGAAAAAAGGCTTGAACCTACAGTTACGTGAGGGAGTATGATTTTTGTAAACATATTGTTAGGAGGAGTGTAGGATGAGGAAAAAGGAAGGCTATTCAATTGGTGAGTTTTCAACGAGAAAAGGTATCTCAATACGGAAACTACAGTATTACGATGGAATATTACATGATTAAAAATGGTTTATACAGTCAAAAATAAACAGATAGTTCCCTATGAAGGGCACTATCTGTTTTTAGTGTTTTACTCTTTCCCATCTAAAAGGCGACCAAGTCCGCCTAAAACGCTACCTTCACCGCTGTTTTGAGCTGCTGGGCTTGTAAGGCGTGCTGCTAAGCGGCTAAGTGTTAAGGACTGAATCCAAACCGTTCCAGGACCTTCTAGCGTTGCGAAGAATAAACCTTCGCCGCCAAATAGAGCTGTTTTTACTTTTCCAACGAATTGAACATCGTAGTTAACGTCTTTTGTCATTGCAACGAGACAACCTGTATCAATGCGAAGTTTCTCACCAGGTTTTAATTCACGCTTATATACCGTTCCTCCTGCATGCATGAAAGCTAGACCATCACCTTCAAGTTTCTGCATGATGAAACCTTCACCCCCGAAGAAACCAGTTCCTATTTTTTTAGTAAACTCAATTCCGATAGAAACACCTTTTGCGGCACAAAGAAATGCATCTTTTTGGCAGACTACTTTTCCTTGATATTCTGTTAAATCAACAGGAATAATTTTTCCAGGATAAGGAGCGGCGAATGATACGTGTCGTTTGCCATGACCTGTATTTGTAAATACAGTCATAAACATACTTTCACCTGTAACGAGACGTTTACCTGCGCCCATTAATTTACCGAATAGACCACTAGATGGTCCAGAACCATCACCGAAAATCGTTTCCATTTCGATATGATCTTCCATCATCATCATTGCGCCAGCCTCTGCGACAACGCTTTCTTCTGGATCCAATTCAATTTCAACAAACTGCATATCATCGCCATATAATTTATACTCGATTTCATGTGCTTGCATTTTTTCACCTCATCATATGTAGTAATTATATTGTACAGAAATCCAAGGAATTAGAATACTGTAGTTTTATTAATTTTTGAATAAAAATAGAATGAAAATTTAAGGTTATACTAGAATTATAAAAAACAATGGGACGAAAGTGTTCTCATTTGACGTTTTTGATATAGCATGATATAGTGGAAACACTATTGAGCTACATAATGTGGTACGGAAATAAAGCACGTTGTATTAAAGGCTGTAAGCTTGTTATACATTCATGTCCTTTATATCCACCTTTTCATGTGGATTCATAGTTTCATTTTTATTTAGGAGGTACATGACATGCAAACAGGTAAAGTTAAATGGTTTAACGGCGAAAAAGGTTTTGGCTTCATCGAAGTTGAAGGCGGAGAAGACGTATTCGTACATTTCTCAGCTATTCAAGGCGACGGCTTCAAAACTTTAGAAGAAGGTCAAGAAGTTTCTTTCGAAATCGTTGATGGAAACCGCGGACCACAAGCAGCTAACGTTACAAAAAACTAATTAGCTAGCGAAAAAAAGCATTCCGAATTTCGGAATGCTTTTTTTATGCTTTAGAACCAGACTCATCTGAAGATAATTCACCTTTAAAGGTGCGTTCTTCAAAGTCATCAAGCAATTGTTCATATTCTTCATGTTCTTCTGTTGCGAAAACTTGTGGGTTTTTTCCATACATATCTGTTCCAATAAAGTTTTCGAAATCCTCTACATACCCAACATTTTCTTCACTATTTACGTACATGCCATTATAGTTTTTTGAATCCTGTCTTTCTAAATCGGATGGTGTTTCTGATGTTCCGTAATTTGCGACGTCTTGCCAAGCATCTTCAGCATCGTACTCTACAGAATGATCTTCGTCGTGCTTATGAAACGAAGGATCTAGCACCTCTTCTTCAACTGGGCGCGTCTGCATATCTAATTTATTTGTAGTGTGCTGAATACACGTTGTAGCAGTTGGCATTGCTTCTAATCTTTTAAATGGAATTTCCTCACCAGACACTTCGCAAATTCCGTACGTACCAGCTTCAATTTTTTGCAGAGCATGTTTCGTATCTTCTAACTGTTTATGCCAAAATTCGATGAGTCCGAAATCTTTCTCACGTTCGTACAATTCTGTAGCCATATCACCTGGATGGTTGTCATAGCTAGACAATTCTCCTACTGAATCACGTTCAGATGCACGGTTTTCATCTTCATGAGTTTGTATCGTTTGTTCAACTTCTTGCTGTTGTTTTTCTAGAATAGATTTAAATTGATTTATTTGTTGTGGAGTTAACATAGTCGTCCACCTTCCTACAATTCAGTTTCTTTACATAGTATGGGCGTTGAGAGTAGGAATTATGAGATGAATTTCAGCCGGGAAGTCAGTATATGAAAAAAGGAGCCGCATAAGCAGCTCCTTTCTATAGGAAGTATCCAAGCAATAATCCGATTCCCATTAGGAGACCGAAAATTGTATTTGTTTTTGCTGTTGAAATCATCGCAGGTACCATTTCCATTGGAATGCTTTTGCCGATAAAGCCTTTCGTCGCTTTAAATGCTTTCGGTACACTTAAGAATACGATAAGCATCCATGGTGATACGATGTTAACGATGATTAAAGCGATTGTCCAAATGTAGGCAACGATAAACATAGAAGCAAGTACACCAACGGCTCTTTCGCGTCCGACGAGAATTGCTAACGTTTTACGACCATTTTCTTTATCACCATCTAAATCACGAATATTGTTAGATAGTAAAATTGCACCAATTAAAATGGAGCTTGGAATAGATAATAAAATCACTTCTGATGTTACTGCGCCTGTTTGGATAAAGAATGAAATACCAATAATAATGACACCCATAAATAATCCTGCTGTTAGCTCTCCAAATGGTGTGTACGCAATTGGAATAGGGCCACCAGTGTAAAGGTAAGCAACGGCCATACAAACAAGACCGATTGCAGCAAGCCACCAGCTAGAGTTCATACAAATATAAACACCTAATAGCGTTGCGATGCCTAAAAATCCGAATGCTAAGTTAAGCACGGTTTTTGGTTTAATGCCATCGCGGACGATAGCACCTCCGATTCCAACTGAACCTTCATGATCGAGTCCTCTTTTATAATCAAAGTATTCATTAAACATGTTCGTTGCTGCTTGAATGAGAAGGCAAGCAAGAAGCATCATAAAGAAAAGAGGAAGATGTATTTGATTTATACCTCCGACCTGCATTGCAAAAGCTGTTCCGATGAAAACAGGAACGAAAGCTGCTGTTAATGTATGGGGACGTAATAAACTCCACCAAATTCGCCAGCCTGTTTGTTTACTTGGCTTTGGCGCCGTAGGAGAGGAATTCGTTTCGACGTTCATTTCCATGTTGAATCCTCCTTGGTCACATATTGTACACAATTAAGTGTAGAAAAAGCATCATTTAGTGTCAACGTTTATTTTCTAGGAAGAGAAGGTGAATTTCTCAGAAATGCTAAACGTTGACAGGCCTTTCCTTTGAGGTGTATCTTAAAATCAAGCGTAATTATGACTATTTTTCGCCCATAGGGGGGAGACAATTGTGATTCAAACGAAACGAAAAGGCTTACAAGAAGTTCTTGTTACAGCTATTAAGCGTACGACTGATGAAAAAACATTAGTTAGTTTTGTAAAACAAATAGATTGGGTGGATCCACTTCTGTTTTATGCAGCAGGAAAAAGGATCGCATTCGAAAATAGATGTTATTTTGCAGACCCAGCTCAGCATGTAATATTTGCTGGAATTGGCTCTGTTTTCACTATAGCAAATTCTTCTCACAAACGCTTTCAAACTGCTCGTGACGAGTGGGATAAAGTAAAAGAGAAAGCATTCGTACAAAGAGAAGGATACGAATTTGGAACAGGTCCTCTTTTATTTGGTGGATTTTCATTTGACCAAGAAAAAGAAAAAACGAATCTTTGGAAAGAATTTGATGATACCATATTTTCACTACCAGCATTTTTATTAACTGTAAAAAATGAAAAGGCGTGGTTAACGATTAATCAGTTCGTTTCAGCTGAAGATTGTGCAGAAACTCTTTATAACGAAATTATTTCTGTAGAAGAGAGAATTTTACAAGAGAGTAAATGTGCACTAGTAGGATCAAAATTAACAGTTACTTCTAAAGTAGAAGTTGATCCGAGTGGCTGGATGAACGCGATTGGAAAAGTGCAAGATGAAATGAAGCAAGGGAACGTGCAGAAGGTTGTATTAGCAAGGGAGCTAAAATTAACGATGGATCAGCATATTGATTCCGTTCTTGTTTTAGAAGCGCTTCGCATTGGGCAACCGGATTGTTACGTATTTTCTTTTGATTATAAAGGAGCATGCTTCTTAGGGGCGACACCTGAGCGATTGATTCGAAAAGAAGGCGAGAAGTTCACATCGATGTGCCTTGCTGGTTCAATTGGTCATGGCAATTCTATAGAAGAAAGTAAACAAAATGGTGAGACGCTTCTTCATGATGAAAAGAATTTGGCTGAACACGGTTATGTAGTTAACATGATCCGAGGTGTGCTAAGTGAGCATTGCGAATCTGTTAATATTCCGGAGAGCCCAGGCTTATTAACGACGAAAAATTTAATCCATTTATATACGCCAGTAGAAGCAAAAGGTGATGCAAGTCTTTTAACGATGGTAGAAGAATTACATCCAACACCAGCTCTTGGTGGTACACCTCGTCATGAGGCGTTGAAATTAATTCGTGATGTAGAGCTTTTAGATAGAGGATTATATGGTGCACCAATTGGCTTTATAGATGATGAAGGAAATGGTGAATTTGCGGTTGCACTTCGCTGCGGATTATTAAATGGCGAGAAGGCATCCTTGTTTGCCGGCTGTGGTATCGTAATTGATTCAGTAGCGCAGCTTGAATATGAAGAAACAAGTTTGAAGTTTAGACCGATGCTTGGTGCTTTGGAGGAATTAATGAAATGAACAATCATATAGAAGCATTATCATATTATTTAGGCGCGTTCGTGGACGAACTGACGCGTCTAAATGTATGTGATGTTGTCATTAGTCCGGGCTCACGGTCAACGCCGATTGCCTTACTAATGGAACAACATGAAGGAATGAAAACATATTTACATGTAGACGAAAGATCAGCAGGATTTTTTGCGCTCGGTATTGCGAAAGCAAAAAAACGTCCTGTTGCGCTATTATGTACGTCAGGGACGGCAGCAGCGAACTATTATCCAGCTGTATGTGAAGCGTTTCATTCACGAGTGCCGCTTATCGTATTAACAGCGGATAGACCGCATGAATTAAGAGATGTGGGTGCACCACAGGCGATGAATCAATTTAATTTATACGGTACTTTTGTGAAGCAATTTACAGAGATGGCACTTCCTGAAGCGAGTGAAGCAATGTATCATTACGCTCGAATGACAACGCAGCGTACGATAGCAAGTGCACTTCTAGCCCCGCAAGGACCTGTTCATCTTAATTTTCCAGTTCGCGAGCCGCTTATACCGGATTTCTCATTAGAAAGTTTATGGGATAAAGGGCGTGGTGAATATACAGGAGTAGTTCAGCAAGGGAACGTGACGATGCCGAGTGAATATGTAGATTCTCTTGTAGGGCGCCTTTCACATATGGAAAAGGGGCTTATTATTTGTGGAGACGGCAGTCATCCAGAAATAACAGAAGTTGTTATGAAAGTAGCTGAGAAAACAGGGTATCCAATTTTAGCAGATCCACTTTCTAACCTTCGTAGTGGTAATCATGATAAAACGATGGTTATAGATTGTTACGATACATTTTTACGAAATGAATTGTTAAAAGAAACGTGGAAGCCGAATGTTTTAATTCGTTTCGGAGGAATGCCTGTCTCTAAAGCATTAACGCAGTTCATCAAAAAACAAACGAAAGCTGTTCATATCGTTGTCGATGAATCTGGACAATGGAGAGATCCAGCTCTAGTTGCGACAGAAGTTGTACAAGCTAGTGACAGTGAATTTTGCAGAGCATTACTAGAGAAAATGCCAGTTATGAAAAAGAATGATTGGTTCGGAATGTGGAAACAAATAAACGAGAAAACGAGAGAAACGCTTCGTGAGATGGAAACATATGAAACGGCATTTGAAGGAAAAGTAATTACGGATATTGTACGTGTATTACCAGAAGGGGCAACGTTATTTGCGAGTAATAGTATGCCAATTCGCGATACCGATTCATTTTTCTTCACATCGGATAAAAACATTCAAGTAATGGCGAACCGCGGTGTAAATGGTATTGATGGAATCATTTCAACAGCTTTAGGAGCGAGTATTATTTGTGATCCGCTCGTATTAGTAATCGGTGATTTATCATTTTATCACGATTTAAACGGACTATTAGCCGCGAAACTACATGAGTTAAATATAACGATTGTTGTTGTAAATAATGATGGTGGAGGTATTTTCTCATTCTTACCACAATACGAGAAAAAGGAACATTTCGAATCATTATTTGGAACACCAATTGGGCTTGATTATGAACATGTTGTCAAAATGTATGGTGGTTCATTTAGCCGTGTAAATGGTTGGGAAAACTTCCGAGAAGAAGTACAAACTGGAACGAAAACGAATGGATTACACGTCGTGGAAATTTGTACGAATCGCGAAGAAAACTTGAAATTACATCGTGAACTATGGGCAAAAACAATGGACGTTATTACTACATCTTTGCAAGGTGAATCAAAATGAAAGTAACATTGCAAGGTGTATCGTATGAATATGAAGTAGCCGGAAGCGGGGAACCACTTCTACTTCTTCATGGTTTTACGGGAAGCATGGAAACGTGGGGTTCCTTTATTCCTTCTTGGAGCGAGCAGTTTCAAGTCATTCTAGTAGACATTGTTGGACACGGGAAAACGGAAAGTCCTGAAGATGTGATGCATTATGATATTCAAAATGTGGCACTGCAAATGAAAGAACTACTGGATCATCTTCATATTGAAAATGCGCACATACTTGGCTATTCAATGGGTGGTAGACTTGCGATTACGATGGCATGCTTATATCCAGAATATGTGCGTTCGCTTCTTTTAGAAAACTGTACAGCTGGACTTGAGAGTGCAAAGGAGCGAAAAGAACGCAAGGAAAAAGATGAACGACTTGCCGATAAAATTGAGCAAGAAGGCATCCGAAGTTTTGTATCGATGTGGGAAAATATTCCGCTATTTGAAACGCAAAAACGTTTAGTGCAAAACGTAAAAGAAGCGGTGCGAAAAGAACGACTTGCTAATAATCCAAAAGGACTTGCAAATAGTCTTCGCGGCATGGGAACAGGGGCTCAACCTTCATGGTGGAACGAATTGCAAAACCTAAAAATGCCTGTCCTTTTACTGAATGGAGAAAGCGATGAAAAGTTCTTTCGCCTATTAAAAAACATCGAAAAATGCATCCCTCATGCGAAATTTGTCAAAATTGATGGGGCTGGCCATGCAATTCATGTGGAACAACCGGAAAAGTTTGATACAATAGTAAAGGGATTTCTAAAAACTATGCAGTGATACTTTTTTCAGCAAGAAGGAAGTTGCACTTATAGCGGAGATCAGAAATATAAAAGGAGGTAATAGTAATGACTATTGAATGGGTAAAAGAAGGTAATTACGAAGATATTATTTATTCAACATACAATGGCATCGCAAAGATTTCGATTAACCGCCCTGAAGTACATAATGCATTCCGTCCTAAAACGGTAATGGAGTTAATCAATGCTTTTGCACACGCTCGTGATGATGCAAATGTTGGCGTTATCATTTTAACAGGTGAAGGTGGACGTGCATTCTGTTCTGGCGGCGACCAAAAAGTTCGCGGTCATGGTGGCTATGTAGGTGACGACCAAATCCCACGTTTAAACGTATTAGACTTACAACGTCTAATTCGCGCAATCCCTAAACCAGTTATCGCAATGGTAGCAGGTTATGCAATCGGTGGTGGACACGTACTTCATATCGTATGTGACTTAACAATCGCTGCAGACAACGCTGTATTCGGACAAACAGGTCCTAAAGTAGGAAGCTTTGACGGTGGATACGGAGCTGGTTATTTAGCTCGTATGGTAGGCCATAAGAAAGCTCGTGAAATTTGGTACCTATGCCGTCAATATAGTGCACAAGAAGCACTTGATATGGGCTTAGTAAACACAGTAGTACCATTAGAAGAACTTGAAGCAGAAACAGTACAATGGTCACAAGAAATTTTAGCAAACAGCCCAATGGCACTTCGTTTCCTAAAAGCTGCATTCAACGCAGACACAGACGGTTTAGCTGGTATTCAACAACTAGCTGGAGACGCAACGTTATTGTACTACACAACTGACGAAGCAAAAGAAGGCCGCGACGCGTTCAAAGAAAAACGCACTCCGGACTTCGGTCAATTCCCTCGTTTCCCGTGATCAAACCAAAAGCGGAAGCGGCTCGCTTAGAATGTGAGGGGGATGGAGCTTCTGACAGAGAGGCGCTTTTTGCCTCGTAGGAAGAAGTGAAGCCACCGAACATTCTAGCCGCTGTAGCTGGATGAAACCAAAAGCGGAAGCAGCTCGTTCAGAACAAGAGGGCGTTGGAACTCCTGAAAAAGAGGCGCTTTTTGCCTCGCAGGAAGGCGTGAAACGACCGACTGTTCTAGCTGCTGTAGCTGGATGTTTTAAAAGCGGAGCCGACTGTTTATCCCCGTAGGCTAAGGTTCTTTCGCACAGAAAGTGTTTTTTACTTTCTCGTGCGGAAGGTTCTTAGACGGAAGGGGCTAGGAGGCGCAGCTGGATGTGATGAAAAGCGGAAGCAGCTCGCACACAATGTGAGACGCAACCAAAAGATCACACCGGAAACAAAACAACTAAGAGACTTGATGTCATATCAGGTCTCTTTCTTTCATGAAAGGAGAATGAGTGATGGAGACGATGCCGAATTGGTTAATGCAACGTGCATTTTTAACACCTGATCGCACTGCAATTGAAATTGAAGAGGAGAAGGTTACTTTCGTGCAGCTGCATGAAAAAGTAGTATCTGTTTGTGAACACCTCACGCATGTAGGAGTGAAGCGGGCGCAAAAGGTGGCTGTTCTGATGAAAAATGGTATGGAGATGATTACAGTTATTCACGCCCTATCTTACATAGGTGCAGTAGCTGTGCTTTTAAATACGCGTCTTTCAAGAGAAGAGCTACTTTGGCAAATGGATGATGCGGAAGTTGTTTGTTTAGTGACGGATCAAGAGTTTGAGACGGAAAATGTTCCAGTATGTTCATTTGCTGAAGTGATGCAAGGACCGAAGGCGGAAGCATTTATACAAGAAGAATTCTCTTTAGAAGAAGCGATGACAATTATTTATACGTCAGGGACGACAGGGAAACCGAAAGGCGTTGTTTTAACGTACGGTAACCACTGGGCAAGTGCAGTCGGTTCTTCGCTTAATTTAGGGCTTCGTGATGATGATTGTTGGTTAGCTTGTATGCCAATGTTCCACGTTGGCGGGTTATCTCTTTTAATGAAAAATATTATGTACGGTATGCGCATTTTACTCGTTCCAAAATATGATGCTAATTTTATTCATAAAGCACTTCAAACGAGAGGCGTTACGATTATTTCTGTCGTTTCTAAAATGCTAACAGATTTATTAGAACGACTTGGCGAAGGTACATATCCATCTTCTTTACGATGCATGTTACTTGGGGGAGGACCAGCACCGAAGCCGTTATTAGAAACATGTGTGGAAAAAGGAATTCCTGTGTATCAAACGTACGGTATGACAGAAACATCATCGCAAATTTGTACGTTAACAGCAGATTACATGTTAACGAAAGTAGGATCAGCCGGAAAACCACTATTTCAGTGTCAGCTTCGTATTGAAAAAGACGGCGTAGTTGTGCCGCCCCGTGCTGAAGGAGAAATTGTAGTAAAAGGACCGAACGTAACAGGTGGCTACTTTAATCGTGAAGATGCGACGCATGAGGCGATCAGAAATGGATGGCTTCATACTGGTGACCTCGGTTATTTAGATGAGGAAGGATTTTTATACGTATTAGATCGACGCAGTGATTTAATTATTTCTGGCGGAGAAAATATATATCCAGCTCAAATTGAAGAAGTATTGCTCTCTCATCCGGCGGTAGCAGAAGCGGGTGTTGTCGGTATGGCTGACGAAAGTTGGGGACAAGTACCAGCTGCTTTTGTTGTAAAAAGTGGAGAGGTAACAGAAGAAGAAATTCTTCGTTTTTGCGAAGAGAAATTAGCGAAATATAAAGTGCCGAAGAAAGCATGTTTCTTAGAGGAATTACCACGAAATGCTTCGAAGAAATTGTTAAGACGAGAGTTAAGACAATTAGTGGAGGAGATGTAGGTGGAAATAAAAAAAGCGACACTTTATATAACGGAAATGCCGCTCATTATCCCGTTTGCGGCAAGTTACGGGACTTATGAAAAGCGTGAAAGTATCGTCATTGAATTAGAAGATACAGATGGATACATTGGTTTTGGTGAAGTCGTTGCATTTTCTGAACCGTGGTATACGGAAGAAACGGTGAAGACAGCGCTGCATGTACTTCAGGATTTTTTATTACCAGATTTATTGAAAGCTGAAATTTCTCATCCGAATGAAGTACCGTCTTTGTTCAAACATATAAAGAGAAACCGAATGGCAAAGGCCGGAATTGAAGGTGCTGTTTGGGATTTATATGCGAAGCGTCAAAAGCAGTCGTTAGCGATATTGCTTGGCGGAAATAGGTCTGAAATTGAAGTCGGCGTTGTGATTGGGATCAATACAATTCCCACTATGTTAAAACAAATCGAGAAGTACGCGGAAGAAGGATACGAGCGCTTTAAAGTGAAAATAAAGCCAGAACATGATTACGAATTACTGAAAGAAATTCGCAAAGAGTTTCCGAACATCCCGTTAATGGCTGATGCAAATTCAGCTTATACATTAGCGGATACGGAGAAGTTGAAACGACTAGATGAATTTAGGCTTATGATGATTGAACAACCGTTAGCGGATTACGATTTTCTGGATCATGCACAACTGCAAAAGAAAATTGAAACACCGATTTGTTTAGATGAAAGCATCCATAGTTTAGAAGACGCACGTGTTGCGATTACGCTTGGCAGTTGCCGCGTCGTTAATATTAAACCAGGGCGAGTGGGCGGATTAACAGAGTCCGTTCAAATCCATAATTATTGTATGGAGCATAACATACCAGTTTGGTGCGGTGGCATGGTAGAAATGGGGATTTCACGAGCTCAAAATGTTGCACTCGCTTCATTGCCAAACTTTACGATTCCTGGAGATATATCTGCTTCTAGTAGACATTGGGAGAGGGATATCATTTCACCAGAAGTGATGCTTGAAGGCGGAAAAGTAAGGGTACCGCAAAGTATTGAACGTGAGTATGAAGTAGATCGAGGCAGGTTGGAAGAAATAACAAAGCAGCGGATTATTTTTGAGCGATGAATGGGAGCTTTTATTAGTACTGACTACCTGCAAATAGCGGGATGATTTTGTCGTTAATTTTCGGTAAGTCGATATATTTAAAAAATCGCCGATATAATTTCATTTATCAAGGTTACTCTTACGGGTAGCCTTTTCTTAGTGTACAAATTGGATAGACTAGTTTAAAATCGAGCGTATGAAAACAGAATAAAGTAGGGGGACTAAAATGAAGCGCATTTCAATTTTAATAGCTGATGATGAAGCGGAAATTGCTGATTTAATTGAGATACATTTAGAAAAAGAGGGTTACCACGTCGTTAAAGCAGCTGATGGAGAAGAAGCCATGCATATTATTCAAACGCAGCCAATTGACTTAGTGGTTTTAGATATTATGATGCCGAAAATGGATGGATATGAAGTGACGAGGCAGATTCGCGGCAAGCACCACATGCCAATCATTTTCTTAAGTGCGAAAACATCTGATTTTGATAAAGTGACAGGTCTTGTATTAGGCGCAGATGATTATATGACGAAACCTTTTACACCGATTGAATTAGTTGCACGTGTAAATGCACAACTGCGTAGATTTCTTACGTTAAATCAGCCGAAAGTAGCGGAGAATAAATCTGCTTTAGAAATAGGCGGAGTCGCTATTGATCCTGAGCGAAGAACAGTAAATGTGTACGGAGAGCCAATTGAATTAACACCAAAAGAATTTGATATTTTATATGTATTAGCAAGTCATCCGAAGAAAGTGTACAGTGTGGAAAATATTTTTCAGCAAGTATGGGCTGAAGGGTATTACGAAAGTGGAAATACAGTTATGGTACATATCCGTACTTTGCGAAAAAAGCTTGGGGAAGATAAAAGAAAGGATAAGTTAATAAAAACAGTGTGGGGGGTAGGTTATACTTTCAATGGCTAAAACGATGAGAAGCTTTCGCTCGAAGATGATTATGCTATTTGCGTTAAGTATGATATTAGCTGGTGGCGTAACGTATTTAATTTATGAGGGGCTACGTCTCTATTATAAATTAGCAGTTCGTTATGAGGATCCTTTAGCCCAATTTCGTTCAATGGTAAGACAAATTGGGGACATTAATTTCTTTTTAATTGTATTTATTCCTCTGTCCATTATGTTTTTCTTCTTCCTTACTAGACCGTATTTAAAATATTTTGATGAGATTTCGAACGGGATTCATCATCTTGCGAACGGAGATTTTTCAAATCAAGTTCGTGTTTCATCAAATGATGAGTTTGGATATATCGCACGCGAAATTAATGTAGCGAGTGAAAAATTAAAAGAAGCGGTTGAACGAGGAGACTTTGCGGAAAGTAGTAAAGATCAGCTCATTGTCAACTTAGCTCATGATTTAAGAACGCCGCTAACATCTGTTTTAGGGTATTTAGATTTAATTCTTAAAGATGAGAATTTGACGAAGGAACAAATTAAACATTTTTCTACAATTGCTTTTACGAAATCCGAAAGGCTTGAAATCTTAATTGATGAATTATTTGAAATAACGAGAATGAATTATGGCATGTTGCAAATTGAAAAAAGATCAATTGATATAAGTGAATTACTTATACAGTTAGACGAAGAATTATATCCGTTATTAGAAAAAAAAGGTTTAGAAGCGAGATTGAATATGGATTCGCATTTACCTATTAACGGTGACGGGAAATTGTTAGCTCGAGTATTTGAAAATCTTTTAACGAATGCGATTCGCTATGGATACGATGGAAAGTTTGTTGATGTGAACGGATATATTGATCATGAAGAGGTAGTTGTACAAATTATTAATTACGGCGATAGCATTCCAGAAGAGGATTTACCATATTTATTTGATATGTTTTATACAGGTGATAAGGCGAGGTCAGAGCAACAGGGCGGAACAGGCCTTGGGCTATTTATCGCAAAAAATATTATCGAACAGCATGATGGGACAATCTCTGCTGAAAGTAACGTAATTAGAACGATATTTGAAGTGAGATTACCAAAAGAAGAGAGCAAAGCAATTTAATAAAAATTTAAACTTTACCCCACTTTTTATTTTAATAGTTTTTTCTATTCTATACGTAAGTTACGTTAAGGAGGAACTAGAAATGAAAAAGTGGGTATTTATTTCTCTTTTTATAGTATGTACAGCATGTGTAGGCTTTTATATATCACCAGTATTTCAAAAGGAGATCGATGTTAAAATTGCAGAAAAAGATTACAAAGTAAAAGCCGCGAACACTGAAAAGATAGAGGTTACAGAGGAACAAATTTATAAAGGTGATCTATTATTAGTTAATAAAGATTATCCGGTTAAAAAAGATAGTGTTAGGTCCGATATTGTCAATGTAAATCACAATAGTGAATTAGTAAGAGGCTATGTAATATTTGATAGAAATCTTCGCTTATCAGAGGGTGTTGTAAAAAAGTTTTTGAACGTTGTCGATGCAGCTGGGAAAGATGGAGTACAGCATTTCTTAATGAGTAGCGGTTACCGAGATTTTCAAGAACAAAGTAAATTATATAAAGAAATGGGATCGGATTATGCACTTCCAGCAGGATATAGTGAACATAATTTAGGGTTATCACTCGACGTTGGGTCTACTCAAAAGAAAATGGAGAAAGCTCCTGAAGGAAAATGGATTGAAGAGAACGTATGGAAGCACGGATTTGTTTTACGCTACCCGAAAAATAAAAGTGATATTACGGGCATTCAATATGAGCCGTGGCACATACGTTATGTCGGCTTACCACATAGCGCAATTATGCAAAAAAAGAAGATTACGTTAGAGGAATATTTGGACTTCTTAAAAGAGGAAAAAGAAGTTTCAACTGAGGTTGAAGGTAAGAAATATACGGTTTCTTATTATAAAGTTTCAGATCGTATGAACGTGAATGTTCCGGTGAATAAGCAGTATGAAATTTCGGGGAACAATATGGACGGGGTTATTGTGACGGTTCAGGAATAGAGAAAAAGGCTGGTCCGTTTTGGGTCAGTCTTTTGGCATATAAGAAATAGATTGCCGTTTTTTGTCGGTAAATCGATATTCCTTGTCGAATCATTGATATAATTTCCTGTACTATCAACATTTTGTGGATTGTTTTTTTATTTACTATTAAACATTATAACGTTATATTTACTTTTCTTTTTTTTCATGATACTCTAAATATGTGAAAGAGATATAAAATGAAACTTTAATGTAAGCGTATTCTTATGGCTTCTTATAGAAAAGGGTGGAAATACAATGACAGAACGATTCGTGCTACGTAATGTGAAGCGTGTGAACGGGGAAGAGATTGACATTGTAGTTGAAAATAATAAAATCGCACAGGTGACGAAAGCTGGTGCTGGCGAGGGTGAAAAGGTTCTTGATTACGCAGGTACTTACGTATCGAGTGGCTGGATTGATTTGCACGTTCATGCTTTTCCAGAGTTTGATCCGTATGGCGATGAGGTAGATGAAATTGGCGTTAAGCAAGGGGTAACGACAATTGTTGATGCGGGAAGCTGCGGAGCTGATCGTATCGCAGATTTAGTACAAAGTAGAGAACAGGCAAAAACGAATTTATTTGCCTTTTTAAATATTTCTCGCATCGGTTTGAAACGAATTGATGAATTATCCAATATGGAATGGATAGATAAAGAGAAAGTAATAGATGCAGTAGAAAAGTATAAAGATGTAATCGTTGGATTAAAAGCGAGAATGAGTAAAAGTGTCGTTTGTGATAGCGGAATTGAACCGCTGCACGTAGCGCGCTCTTTATCTCGTGAAACATCATTGCCGATTATGGTACATATCGGTTCAGCTCCTCCGCGTATTGAGGAAGTTGTACCTCTTTTAGAAAAAGATGATGTCATTACACATTACTTAAATGGGAAAGAAAATAATTTATTTGATGAAGAAGGAAAACCGATATCTGTGTTATTAGATGCAGTGAAACGCGGTGTTCATTTAGATGTTGGGCATGGTAATGCTAGTTTTTCTTTTAAAGTAGCAGAGGCAGCGAAGCGTTACGGCATTGCCCTTAATACGATTAGTACAGATATTTACCGGAAGAATCGTATACACGGTCCAGTTTACAGTATGGCTAACGTTCTTTCGAAATTCCTTTACTTAGGTTATCCGCTAGAAGAAGTAATTGATGCAGTTACGAAAAATGCGGCAGAGTGGCTGAAAAAACCAGAGCTTGGTCGTATTCAAGAAGGCGATATTGCAAACTTAACTTTATTTACGGTGAAAGATGAGCCGATTACGTTAATTGATTCAGAAGGGGATCAGCGCATTGCTGAAAGAAGAATTGATACGAAAGGGGTTGTAATCAATGGGTCATTCATTGAATGCTAAGTACGGATTAAAAAGAGTGATTAATGCGAGCGGTAGAATGAGTATTTTAGGTGTATCCGCTCCTACAGATACAGTTATGGATGCGATGAAACATGGTGGACAAAATTATGTGGAAATTGCTGATTTAGTAGATAAAGCGGGAGACCATATTGCGAGAATTCTAGATTCAGAGGCAGCAGTTGTTGTAAATTCAGCATCAAGCGGAATTGCGCTTTCTATCGCTGGTATCGTTACAGAAGGAAATCGTCGTAAGAGTGAACGACTTCATCAAGAGGTAATCCTGAAAAACGAAGTGATTATGTTAAAAGGTCATAACGTTCAATACGGTGCTCCTGTTGAAACGATGATTTATTTAGGCGGCGGTAAGCTCGTTGAAGTCGGTTACGCAAATGAAGGGAAAGCAGAGCATATTGAAGATGCGATTGGTGAAAATACAGCAGCGATTCTATATGTGAAATCCCATCATGCAGTACAAAAAAATATGATTTCTGTTGAAGAAGCATGGGAAGTTGCGCAGCGAAATAACGTACCACTTATCGTCGATGCGGCAGCTGAAGAAGATATTCAAAAGTATGTGAAGTATTCAGACCTTGCAATTTATAGCGGTTCAAAGGCAATTGAAGGACCTACTTCTGGTATTGTCGGAGGTAAACGAAAATATATTGAATGGCTAAAAGTGCAATTACATTGCATCGGAAGAAGTATGAAAGTTGGGAAAGAGACGACTTTCGGCTTACTTCAAGCGCTTGATGAGTACGGAGTGAAAGAAGATAAGAGTGAGCAAGAAAAAGAGTTGTTACAAGTACTTATGCCGCTGAAAGAGTTAAACGGTGTAAATGTAACGATCGTTCAAGATGAGGCAGGAAGAGCAATTTTTAGAGCGCGTATTCATATTAACGAGAACGAGTTAAATAAATCAGCAAAAGACGTTGTAACAGCATTACGCGAAGGGGAAATCGCAATTTATACACGTGATTACGGAGTAAGACAAGGGTTCTTTGATATTGATCCACGTCCACTTCAAGGCGATGACATACATGTGATTGAAGAAAAAATGAGAGAAATTGTAGGGGGAAACTAAGATGACAAACATTCAAAAACGTTTTTATAAAGGCCGCGTAGCATTAAATGTATTAGCGAACAATACCCGAAATGCGAAAGATATCTTTGAGGCAGCAGAAGGTTATGTAGTCGTTGGAGTGTTATCAAAAGATTATCCAACAGTAGAAGAAGCAGTAACTGCGATGAAAGCATACGGAAAAGAAATTGATGACGCTGTATCAATCGGACTTGGAGCAGGAGATAATCGCCAAGCAGCAGTTGTAGCTGAAATTGCGAAGCATTATCCTGGTAGTCATATTAACCAAGTGTTCCCTTCAGTTGGAGCGACGCGTGCAAATCTTGGCGGAAAAGATAGCTGGATTAATAGTTTAGTATCACCAACAGGAAAAGTAGGGTACGTAAATATTTCTACTGGTCCAATTAGTGCAGCTGGAGAAGAAAAAGCAATCGTTCCAATTAAAACAGCAATCGCACTTGTACGTGATATGGGTGGGAATTCATTGAAATACTTCCCAATGAAAGGCTTAGCTCATGAAGAAGAATATCGCGCTGTTGCGAAAGCATGTGCGGAAGAAGGATTTGCATTAGAGCCAACGGGCGGAATTGATAAAGAAAACTTTGAAACAATTGTACGTATTGCATTAGAAGCAAACGTAGAGCAAGTTATCCCGCACGTGTACTCTTCTATTATTGATAAAGAAACTGGCAATACGAAAACAGAAGATGTTCGTGAGTTACTAGCGGTCGTGAAGAAGTTAGTTGATCAATATGCGTAAGAAAATTGCAGCATTCGGTGAAGTAATGATGCGCCTGCAAGTGCCAGGATATGAATTGCTATCGCAAGCAAACACATTAAATTACTCATTTTCAGGTACAGGTGTGAACGTTGCAGCAGCACTTTCTCATCTAGGGCATGAAGGTTTTCTTATTTCAACTTTACCGGAAAACTCTGTTGGGGATGCTGCGGTATCACATATTCAAAAGTTAGGCATTCAAGCACCGTTTGTTTCAAGAGGCGGTAAATATGTTGGTATGTACTTTTTAGAAAATGGATTTGGAGCACGCGCAAGCCGCGTTACATATTCGAACCGATTAGAAAGTAGTTTCAATACGGCATGTGAAGAGATGTACCAATTTGAAGAAATCGCAAAAGAAATTGATATCGTTCATTTTTGCGGGATTACCCTTGCGATGAATGATACTGTGCGCCATCATATGAAATCTTTGGCGAAGGCAGTTAAAGAAAATGGAGGCACTGTCGTTTTCGATTGCAACTATCGTCCATCGCTTTGGGGAGAAGATGGGTATAAACAGGCGAAACCTCATTATGAAGAAATGCTAGGCCTTGCCGATATTGTAATGATGAATGAAAAAGATGCGATGTTTGTTCTCGGAATGAAAACGGAAGAGACGAAGCGAGAAGCACAGCTTGTTGATCTTATTCCAAAAGTCGCTGAAATATATAATATCGCTACAATTGCTGGGACACATCGTTCTATTAATAGCGATAATACACACTCACTTCGCGGATTCATATGTAAAGATGGGACGTTCACTTTTGCCAAAACACTTACGTTTTCTGTATATGATAGAATAGGTGCTGGAGATGCTTATACGAGCGGAATTATTCATGGCGAGATAGAAGAGTTTGCACCAGAGAAAGCTGTTTCATTTGCGTCAGCAGCTGGAATGCTTGCACATACAATCGTCGGTGATACGCCAATGTCATCAGAGAAAGATATACTTCGGGCAATGACGGCATCAGTAGGTGATGTAGAAAGGTAGTGGGTGTAACGGTGAACGTAACGAGAAAAAGAGGTCCATTATATTTACAAATTAAAAATATTATTCGTGATCGAATATTACATGGTGTTTATGCCATTCATACAAATATTCCTTCTGAACCACAATTAGAAGAAGAGTTCAAAGTGAGTAAAATTACAGTGCGAAACGCAATTAAAGAACTCGTTCAAGAAGGATATTTAGAAAAGAAAAGTGGTAAAGGAACGAAAGTCATTCGAAATACTTCTGCGACAAAGCTTTCAAAGGGAAAGAAATTTACAGAAGTGTTAGTGGAAGAAGGCTATAAAGTACAAAAGAAATTGCTAAAGGCAGAAGTGGTTCATAATGAAGAAGGAACAGTACCATTTCGTTTGTTTGGTAAAGAGAGTTTTCGTATTGAGCGCCTATATGCTTTAAATGATACTCCGTACATTCATTATACGCACTATTTCTCAGCACAAATGGCAAGTACAGACTTAGCGGACTTTGACTTACAATCGCTTTATGATCTAGTCGAGGACCGTGGTATACATTTAGAAAACTTCAGAGATGAATTCGCTGTTGGATTTGCGCCTAATTTCGTTGCAGAAGCGTTAGGAGAAAAAGAGGGAACAGCGTTATTAAAACGTATGCGCTATTCTTACGATGAAGTTGGAGAAGTAATTGAATATAGTGAAGGCTACTACAATACGGAAATGCAGCATTACGTTGTAAATTATGATGTGTAAAAAGTGAAGAGGGACCAATTCCCTCTTTTTTTGTAAAAAAATTTCATATCGAAGGGGAATGGGATATGGATATATACTTATTAATCGTCACGTTAATTGCGATCGCAATTGTTATTTTAGGGGTATCATGGTGGAAATGGCATGCGTTTATTAGTCTAACAGTTGCTAGTCTATTTTTAGCTATTATGTCTGGGTTGAACTTGACCAAAATTGTTACTGCCTATGAAACTGGTGTTGGTAGTGTACTAGGGCATTTAGTTGGTATTTTGGCTCTCGGAACAATTTTAGGGAAAATGATGTCCGATTCAGGGGCTGGCATGCAAGTAGCAGATTTCTTCATTCGATTCTTCGGGGTGAAAAAATTACCTTGGGCAATGTTATTCGCCGGATTTGTTATAGGTATTCCAGTGTTTTTTGAAGTGGGAATCGTCATTTTATTACCACTTGTTATTTCAATTCGAAAAACAACGAAACAAAATATATTGTTAATTGCGTTACCTGTTATTGCTGGATTATCGATTGTACATGGGCTAGTGCCGCCGCATCCAGGTGCGATGACAGCAATCGGTATTTATAATGCGAATTTAGGAAAGGTACTATTGTATTCATTAATTATCGCGTTACCAACAGCAATTATCGCAGGACCGGTATTTGCAAAGTGGGTACATAAGAGGGTTATACCTGAAAATGAACCGGAGCTTGTTCGAGTTACGACAGTATCAACTGATTTACCGAGTCGTAAAGTTTCATTTTTTATTATTTTACTGCCAGTAGTTTTAATGATTTTATCAGTAGTCGCACCATATATTTCATTACCGAAAAAAATAACTGAATTTTTAGTATTTGTAGGAAGTCCGGTAATCGCTTTACTTATTTCATGTTTCGCAGCGTTTTATTTGCTTGGTATAAAACAAGGAATTAATAAAAAGATGATTAAAAAATTAACAGATGAAAGTTTACTACCTGTCGGTTCCATTATTTTAATAATTGGTGCAGGCGGTGGATTTAAACAAATATTAATTGAAAGCGGCGTTGGAACAGCCATCGCTCAAATGGCAGAACATATTTCATTATCACCAATCGTCTTAGCGTTCATGGTAGCGGGATTAATCCGAATTGCAACAGGTTCAGCTACTGTAGCATTAACGACAGCAGCTGGAATTGTTTCACCGGTTATTCAGCACATGTCTGGTGTAAATTTAGAATTACTCGTTATTGCAACCGGTGCAGGTTCATTAATGTTTTCTCACGTAAATGATGCAGGATTCTGGCTTGTAAAAGAGTATTTAGGTTTGACAGTAAAAGAAACGTTTAAAACGTGGACGGTGCTGGAGACATTGTTATCATTTATTGCATTCGGCTTTGCGCTTTTACTTAATATGTTTGTTTAGAAGAAGGGGGTGCCTATTTAAAGGTATCCTCTTTTTGTGTTGGGGCTCTTTTCATGAAACAAGCCCGTTTTTAGGAGTGCCAAGCTTCCGATTTGCCCTGAAAACATAATATAAATGGAATCCCCTCATTTAGAGCAAGTTGAACTTGTTATGAATGATACTAAAGGAGGAATAGAGTAATGAGCGAAAAGTGTGAACACAGACATGATGATTGTAACCGCAGACATGATGATTGCGACCGTAGACGTGGCTGCGGCGGCGGTTTTGCGCTTCTAATCGTATTGTTTATTTTATTAATTATCATCGGTGCTAGCTGCTTCGGCGGAGGCGGCGGTGGTTGTGGTTACGGCGGTTATGGTGGATATGGCGGCGGCTATGGTGGATACTGCTAATTATTAAAAACTATTGGAAATAGCCTTGTGCAATATGCACAAGGCTATTTTATTCATATTTTTATATGCTGTGATAATTTATTAATGTACAGAGAGCGGATTAAGAAAAAGAAAATAATCTCGATAATCCCGAAAAAGGTGAGTACAATCAGTAACTCTTTTAGTAACGAGAAAGAAAACATGCTTTGTAAAAACTTAACCGCAAATAACGTGTGAACACCAGCAACGATGTAAGGAACGAAAAATAAAATTCCTAATTGAATCGTTGCGGAGCGAAACATTTCTGATTCAGTTAAGCCCAGTTTTGTAATCGTAATGTACTTTTGTTTTTCATTCGTTAAGTCGTTATACATACGGAAGTATAAAACGCTAGCCGCACCGATAAAGAAGATAAAGCCAAGAAATGCCCAAATAAAGAATTGAGCAACTGCATTTTCTTTATTATGGAGTAACTCATCAGTAGCTGTATAAATATTAAAAGGGACGGGAGATGCATGCTTATCGTCTTTATGTGCCTCATAATATTTTTCGGTGTCATTACTAATACTTTTTAATATATTTTTCGTTGGAATAATTGCATTTTCCCAATTATCCACGAAGTAGTTATAAACTGTAATGGTTTCAATATGAGGAATCATAGTATCGATTGCATAATCTTGCATAATAACTAAATTTGCTAATGCAAATGGTGGCGCTATTCCTTTGTTAATAAATCCCTTTATATAAAACTCCTTTTTATTGGATTCAAGCGTAATTGTATTTTGTTTTACAAATGGATTTGATACAAGGTTTAATAGCTCTGGTGAATAGCCAGAAATAATGTAAACTTCTTTTGAATCAAGGGTGATTGTAGGTCTCTTTAACTGCTTAGCAATTTCGTTATAATCACTCATTTTCATAATTGCAATCTCTTCTTTTGAAGCATTATCTTTTAAAAGCGTAAATTTATATTTTTTATATTGAAAATGAGCATTGGAAAGTTCGGATTCAATAGTATTAACGTGCTTTCGTTCAAGGGAATGATCCCCTTCTAATTTGTATGTGAAGGGAATAGGATATCGCTCTAGTATCGACGCTTTTGTATTATTATTCGCAGCAAATAGTCCGATAATAATCGTAAATGCAAGCGCAGATAGCATAGAAACGATAAAGAGTACATTAATATTACTACGGGTACGAGCAACTAAGTCTGAAATCCATAACATGTTTATTTGTTTCAAATAAAACTTTCTACGCTTCTTTAAAATATAGATAAAAAGAAGAAATGTTTGTGAAAAGAAAAAATATGTTCCGACTACTACGAGTGGCAAAATAGATAATATAATAAAGAAGACAGATCCGTTTTGCACATTTTTTTCGGTTACGTAGCCTTGTGGATAACCAGCAATATAATAACATAATCCTAAACAAGTTAAAGCAAATATCGAAATGAGTATAGACGGCCTTTTTTCGGCTGTCACTTTCTTGTTCCCTTTAATAAGATGGACTGTTTTACGAGTCCGAATAAACATAGGTGTAAATGTAGAAACGATTAAAAATAAAATGATAAACGTTACGGTTGTCACGATAATCGCTTCTGTTGGCCAATATAAATAGAGACCTTTCGCACTTGTTAATTTTGAAGTGACTAATAAGAAAAAATTAGAGAACACTAGGCCACCTTGTATACCGATAAAGATGGACAATATCCCGATTATCATGTTTTCAGTAAATAACAGTCTTTTTAATTGTTTCTGTGAGATACCGAGAATCGTGAGTATCCCGAATTGCTGCTTCCGTACATTTAAAAATGTTCCAATTGAATATAAGAGAAAGAAGAACGAGAACATAACAATCACAAGCTGTGCTGTACTAGCTAAGTTCATTAGAGGATCCCGTTCTTGAAAGCTTTGTACATTTTGTAAGCGTGGATGATACGCGTATACAGTAAATGAAAAGAAAACCATGATAGAAAAAGCACTACTTACAAAATAAGCAAAATATGCTTTAGAATTACGCGAGACATTTTTAAATGCAAATTGCCAAAACGTCATCCACGCCTTCCTCCTAATAATGCTAAAACATCTAATATTTCTTGATAAAATTTCTCGCGATATAGTCCGCGATGTAATTCATTGTAAAGCCCACCATCTTTAATGAAAATAACGCGGTTACAATAACTTGCTGCAAACGGATCGTGAGTAACCATTAAAATTGTGGCATCCTCTTCTTTATTTAATTTCGTAAATAGCTCCATTACATCAATTGCTGCTTTAGAATCTAAGTTTCCTGTCGGTTCATCCGCAAGTAGAAGTGACGGATGATGAATAACAGCGCGTGCTACCGCGGTACGCTGTGCTTGTCCTCCAGAAACTTCAAAAATACGCTTGTCCAAAATATGATCAATTCCAAGTTTCTTTGAAATGTTATCGAGTTTTTCGTCCATCTCTTTTAAAGGAACATTATCTAAAGTTAAAGGCAGTACGATATTTTCACCGATTGTTAGTGTATCTAATAGGTTAAAGTTTTGGAAAACAAACCCTAACTCTTGGCGGCGGAAAATAGCTAGTTTCTCTCTACGAAATGTGTGCGGTTTTTTTCCATTAATCACGACATCACCAGAAGTAGGGGAGTCAATTGTAGAGATAACGTTTAAAAATGTAGATTTACCGCTACCAGATGGTCCCATGATAGCAACAAATTCTCCTTTATCTACATGTAAATTTATATTTTTTAAAGCAGTATGAGGGACTTTTCCTTCATACACTTTTGAGACGTTTTTTATGTGTAATACTTCTTCCATAATAATCACCTTTCTATTTTTAAAACTTAATATGTTGTGATAATTTTTGCATATAAAAGGAACGAATTAAAAGGAAAAAGATAATTTCAACCGTTCCAAAGATTACAAGTACAACTGTAATCTCAGCGAATAATGATAGATGTAATATCTCTTGTAACATCTTTGTCGCAAACATCGTATGGATCGATGCCATAATGTAAGGAACAAAGAAAAGAATCGCAAGTTGAATTGTAGCGGATTGCTTCATTTCGACTTCTGTTAAACCGATTTTTGTAATCGTTATATACTTTTCTTGCTCATTTGTTAAATCTGTATACATACGGAAGTAAAGAACACTGCCAGCTCCGATAAAGAAAATAACACCTAGGAAAGTACCAATTAAGAAAAACGAAGCAACATTTAATTTTGTTTTGTATAGAGAATCGCTTGCTTCACTTGCATGAAACGGTGGATGTTCTGCCTGAATAGCTGCATTGTCAGTATCAATTTTTGTTATAAATGCTGAACCGATATTATGTGCCTTTTCCCAATCTGGAACTTTGAAGCTATATAGACTCATCTGTTTTGAAGCGGTTGATAAGGCTTCTACATTTTCATCAGATAATACGAGAAGTTGTGATATTAAGCTATTCGGGAAAGGGTTATAACTTTTATATTCTTTCACTTGTAGCTGTAAAGAATTTTGAGTAAGTGTCAGAGTATTTCTCTTTTCTTGATCAAAAACTGTTCCAATGAATTGATCATCTATGTCTTTAATAAGGATATAAGACTCATTATTACTTACGGTGAGCGTTTCCCAATTTAATGCTTTAGCAAGTACATTATAGTCACTTTGTTTAATGGCATAATAGAGCTGTGTGTTATCTTCTGCCGAAGACACTTCATATATATCCGTTTTAAATTTCTTATAAGCAAACTGCTCTTCGTTAAATTTTTGCTCTAACCAGTTTAAATGTTCATCAGCTAACGTATTTTCAGTATGTGATAAATAAGTAAACGGGAAAGGGTTTTGCCTTATTTCATCAAACTTTGTGAATTTCCCAAACCCATATAAGAATGTAATCATTGTAAAAGCGAGTGTCGATAACATCGTCACGATAAAGAGCATGTTAATATTTGTCCGAATCCGAGTTGCTAAATCAGAAACCCAAAGCATATTAATACGTTTCATATAAAATTTTCTTCTCGTCTTTAATATGCGAATGAGTAAGAAGCTAATTTGTGAGAAGAAAAAATATGTCCCAGCTGCAGCAAGTGATGGGATGACAAATATACAGGAGGCAGCGTACAAAAGCCCAGCGATATCTCCTAGTGACATAAAATATAGTGGGTTTGCTGCTAAAACATATCCAGATATTAAACATATCGCACCAAAGAGAGAGATGAGTACAGATGCTTTTCTTTCTTTTTGTTTTGTTCCTTCTTTTAAAAGACGTACAGCTTTTCTCGTACGGATTAGCATCGGTGTAAAAGATGATACGAGAATGAAGAGTCCAAGAAAGATAATTATAGTTAAAACGATAGCAGCTGTAGGCCACCAATATAAATATAAACCAGGCACATGCGTAATTTTGGCGGTAACTAATAAAAAGAACTGTGAAAAGACAAGGCCAAATTGAATGCCGAAAAATATGGATAGGCCACCAATTAGCATGTTTTCTAGAAATACGAGCCTCTTTAATTGCTTTGGAGATATGCCAAGTACTGTTAAAATCCCGAACTGTTTTTTTCGTACTTTTAAGAAAGTACCGATTGAATATAGTAAAAAGAAAAATGAAAAGAATACAATGACAACTTCTGAGATTGTCATTAATATGTTCAGAGCAGCATTCACGCCTGTCATATGCAATTTAGGATGAAATAAATAAACTGCAAACGAGAAGAAAATTGCAATGGAAAACGCACTACTTACAAAATAGGCGAAATAAGCTCTGGCGTTCCGCGTCACGTTTTTAAATGCAAACTGCCAAAATGTCATGCGCCTAAACCTCCTAATAGAGTTAATGTGAAAGGAGTATGAGGGGGTCCGCATACTCTTTTCATAAAGCTCACCTTTTGCTTATTTAAAACTTAATATGTTGCGATAATTTTTGCATATAAAGTGAACGAATTAATAGGAAAAAGATAATCTCAACTGTTCCAAAAATCACAAGTACAACCGTAATTTCAGCGAACAATGATAAGTTAATAATATCTTGCAACATCTTTGTCGCAAACATCGTATGAATAGAAGCCATAATGTATGGAACGAAAAATAAGATTCCAAGTTGAATGGTCGCTGAACGCTTCATTTCTGATTCTGTTAAGCCAATCTTCGTAATCGTTACATATTTTTCTTGCTCGTTTGTTAAATCTGTATACATACGGAAGTACAGTACACTACCAGCTCCAATAAAGAAAATGATCCCAAGGAATGTACCAATAAGGAAGTAGGAAGCACTTCCGGATTTGATTCTGTATAAAGAGTTACCTGATTCAAAAATACGAACGAGAGATCCTTCGTGCTTGATACTCGCGCGGTCTTTATCTGCTCGTTTTACAAACTCATCAGCAATAGCGTATGTATTCTCCCAGTTTTCTACGTTGTAATTATAGACTGTCACATGTTTAGTGTTAGTTGGTAAATTGTTAACGGCAGAATCAGATAATACTAATGTTTCATAAGCAAAAGTAGACGGGAGGGTATTATCTATTTTGATCCCTTTTATTTGTAGCTTATAATTTGTATTAGCGAGTGTAATATGTGTTCTATTGTAATTTGGATCGAATGAAGTAAATAATGGGACATATGCTGCTCCAGATAATATATATGTTTCATTCTCATTTATAAATAGTTTTTGTAATTGTAATGACGTAGCGAGTTTATTATAGTCACTTTGCTTTATGGCATATGTGTCATAATAAATTTCTGTATTATTTTTCGCTTCTACAGGCGTAGCGTATAAATCTACTTTAATTTTGTCGTAAGAGAATTGCCCATCTTCTAATTGTTTTTCTAGCCAATTTAAGTGCTGGGAAGTAAAGGGATTCTCATCAAATGAGAAATATGAAAATGCGAATGGTGAATTTCGTTCAACATCAAGCTTCATAAATTTCCCGAACCCATATAAAAATGTAATCATCGTAAAAGCAATTGTAGATAGCATTGCCACAACGAAAAGCATATTAATATTTGAGCGAATGCGGCTAGCTAAATCAGAAATCCAGAGCATATTAATACGCTTCATATAAAAATTCCGTCTCTTTTTCAACAGGTGAATGAGCAAGAAACTAATTTGCGAAAAGAAGAAATATGTTCCGATTGAAACGAGTGCCGGAATGACGAAAATACTTGAAAGCATATAAACCATTCCTATTTGTGGGCTTATTGATACGAAATATATTGGTTTGCTCGCTAAAGCGTAGCCACCTATTAAACAGATAGCGCCAAATAGAGAGATAAATATGGATGGTTTTCTTTCCTTTTGTTTCCCAGCATTAGTTTTTAAAAGGTTTACCGTCTTTTTCGTACGAATTAGCAGGGGTGTAAATGAAGATACAGCGATAAAGAGACCAAGAAACACAATCGTCGTTAAAATGAAAGCATTCGTAGGGATATATAAATATATCCCTGGTAGATGTGTAATTTTCGCTGTTACTAATAAGAAAAACTGCGAAAAGACAAGTCCAAACTGCATACCGAAAAAGATAGATAAAATACCAATTAACATATTTTCAGTGAAAACGAGACGGTGTAATTGTTTTCTTGATATTCCTAAAACGGTCAAAACGCCGAATTGTTTTTTACGTACTTTTAAAAACGATCCGATTGAATATAGTAAAAAGAAAAAAGAGAACAAGACAATGACAACTTCTGAAAAAATCATTAATCCTGAAACTTCAGAGATCATATTGGAGTTTTGTAATTTCGGATGAAATAAATAAACAGCAAACGAAAAGAACACAGCAATGGAAAAGGAACTGCTTAAAAAATAGGCAAAATAAGCTCTTGAGTTGCGCGTTACATTTTTAAATGCAAACTGCCAAAATGTCATAATATATGCCTCCCGTTAGCAGGCCGATATGTAGTCTTATTGCAAAAAATGTATGAGAGTAAATTCTCATACATTTTGCTAGCATATGTTATGGTCATGCTTCGGTCACCTTCTCTGTATTTTCTGCTTGATTATTTGCAGCGTTGTGGAAGATGATTTTAATCGTCGTTCCTTTACCAACTTCAGAGTCTAGTTTCACAGAGTGACCTAAATAATCACAAATTTTACTTACAATATAAAGCCCCATACCAGTAGATTCTCCGAATGCACGACCGTTTTTTCCAGTGTAAAAAGGTTCAAATACTCTTCGAATATCTTCTTGCGGAATACCAACGCCTTCGTCACGAACTTCCAAAATAATATCTTTACCATTGCGATAAGCTGATAAGAAAACTTTCTTTCCGCGCTCACCAGAGTAGCGAACTGCATTTGTCATTAACTGATAAATGATGAACTTTAGCCATTTCGCATCAGAAGCAACCTTTAAATCTGAATGAACTTCTAAAACGGGGAAGACTCCGTTTCGAATGAATAATTCTTTCAATCCGTTAATATTTTTTGTTACAGCATCTTTTAATGAAATCGTCTCAACATGGAAGTCCTCATGGAAGTTATTTAATCTTGCCATGTATAAAGCCATATCGAGCCCTTGATTTAATCGCTCTAGCTCTTTTTTGAATTTAGGGATTAAATGTTCATCTTCCATTTCAAGCACCATAAGCTGCATAACAGAAACAGGCGTTTTCATTTGATGCACCCAATGGTTAATAAATAATTGGTGTTCTTGCTGTTTTACTTCGAATGTTTGTAGGTCTTTTTGGAATAGACGATATTGCGTACGAACGAGCTCGTTTACACCGTGTGGCATAGGAGCAGTCGCTCTTTCAATAAACGCATCTTCCAGTTTCTCTGGTGGTTCACTTAATCTGTGATACATTCTACGGTTACGAACGTAACGATAAGCGAGGAAACAGATGAATAAGTATAAACTTAAAACGATGAAGTAAAACTTATTATTTTGAAATCCGTCTACTGCATCATAAAGAACGAAAATGATTCCGAAGTTTAATACATATAGTAGGAAAAATGCAAAATGATCACGTAAAAATAGCTTCATGCTTATTCACTCCAAGTTGCGTTAAAACGATACCCAAGTCCACGTACTGTTTCAATAGCATTTTCAATACCAAGCTCATTGAACTTTTTACGAAGACGCGTGATGTTTACGTTTAATGTATTTTCCTCAACGAAGCTTTCGTCGTCCCAAAGAGCGGCTAGTAAATCTTCACGACTCGCTGTACGCGGGAATTTAGATAATAACATTTCTGCTAAAATTGCCTCTTTCTTCGTTAAAAGAACTTGCTCAGCGCCAAAATGAATTTCGGGACGCTCAGGGAATAGTTTTAGTCCTTCAACTTCAACGATACGTTCAGAAATATTTGGTGCATAATCACCGTAAATACGGCGTAATTGACCTTTGATTTTCGCCATTACAACGTCATAGTGGAACGGCTTCGTAATATAATCGTCCGCACCGCTTTCAATCGCCATAATTTGTTCCATTTCACCAGCACGTGCCGAAATGAAAATAATTGGACAAGTAGATTCATGACGGATTTGACGGCACCAGTAGAAACCATCGAATTTTGGTAAGTTTACATCAAGTAAAACAAGATGTGGTTTCACAGCGTTAAACGATTCCATAATATCATCGAAGTTCTCCGCAACAACAGCATCATAGCCATATTTTTGAATGTGAGATTGTAGTAATGATGAAATATTTGGATCGTCTTCAACGATTAAAATTTTATACATATGTATATTCCTCCTAAAAAAACAATTGTAGCTATAGTGTATCATGTGTTTCTCGTCTTTTCATTATGTTGAAATATAAGCTAGTAAACAATATAGGTCAAAAGTGGAAAAAGTAAAAAGGGCTAGGGATACAATTGACAATTAACTGAAAATATTTTAACATTTAGATAAATATCTAAATGTCTAATTATCGAAAGGAAGAAAGACATTGAATCAAGCATTTAAAGCATTAGCAGACCCGACAAGGCGAAAAATTTTAGATTTATTAAAAGAAGGCGATTTAACAGCTGGCGAAATTGCTGAACAGTTCAATATGACAAAGCCAAGTATTTCTCATCACCTAAATGCGCTTAAAAATGCTGAACTTATCCAAGATGAAAAAAGAGGACAATTCGTTATGTACTCTTTAAACACAACTGTATTTCAAGATTTATTGACTTGGGTGTTTACGTTTACGAATAAGGGGGAAGAGGGGAAATGAAAAAACATCTTTTTGCAATTATATTAGTTCTTATAACTTGTATCGCATGGGCGTTTGCTTGGCCACATTTGCCGGATACAATCGCGACACATTGGAGTGGTGGTAAGGTAGATGGCTATTCTTCTAAACTTTACGGAATGATTTCTATGGTTGGAATTATGATTGCGTTATATGTATTTCTAAATGTGATACCAAAGATTGATCCAAGGAAAGCAAATTACGAGAAATTTTCTAAAGCTTTTATGATGATGAATAACGGGATACTATTGCTACTATTTGTAGGAAATATAGATATTATTACAAGTGGACTAGGATATAATTTATTCATTAATCGAGTTCCAGAATTATTAGTTGGTGTTTTATTTTTAGTGATGGGTAATTATTTACCGCAGTGTAAGCCTAACTTTTTCGTTGGGATGCGTAATCCTTGGACGTTAAGTAATGAAGAAGTATGGCGGAAAACACATCGATTTAGTGGAAAAGTATTTGTAGCTTTAGGACTTATTATGATTATAAGTGTTTTCGCGCCAGCTGATTGGAGATCTTATATGATGCTTGGAATTATAGTAGTTGCTGTCATCATAACGAATTTATATTCTTATGTTTTGTATAAAAAAGAAATGCAATTGTAAGCAATAAGCGATTGAACTACACTAATCAAATTATATATTTATAGTTTTTATGTGTTAACAGGTTCTAATACTCAGTGAGGATAACAAACAAAACTTGCTGAGTAAAATTAAAAGCTTGATAATCTGAATATTTTGTTTTTTATCCGAGAGATAGTTTGGGGGAAATCACATGTTAGAAATTATAAATTTTAGCAAGACATACAAAGGTGGTAAGAAAGCAGTAGATCAGTTAAATATTACTGTTCAAGCAGGAGATATCTTTGGATTTATTGGGCATAACGGTGCGGGGAAAAGTACAACAATTAAGTCGTTAGTTGGAGTTATAGATTTTGAAGAGGGTGAAATTTTTGTTGATGGATATTCAGTAAAAAAGGATCCGATTGCATGTAAGAGAGTAATGGCGTATATTCCCGATAATCCAGATTTATATGAGCAATTAACAGGAATTCAATATTTAAACTTTGTTGCGGATGTGTTTAAAGTGTCTGCAAAAGATCGGGAAAAGGAGATACAAAAGTATGGAGATGCTTTTGAGATTACACCGTACCTAGGTGATTTAATATCTTCTTATTCACATGGTATGAAACAAAAAGTGGCGATTATATCAGCGGTTTTGCATAAACCGAAATTATTAGTTTTAGATGAACCCTTCGTCGGTCTTGATCCAAAGGCTGCTGTAGTGTTGAAAGGTATTATGAAGGAGCTTTGTGAAAAGGGAAGTGCGATTTTCTTTTCTACGCATGTTTTAGATGTGGCGGAGAAGTTATGTAATAAAATAGCGATGATTAATAGAGGGAAATTAGCACTTTCAGGGGAAGTGAATTCTTTAATAAAGGAAGGATCATTGGAAGAGCTCTTTATGAAGGAGCTTGCTAATGAATATTAGTAGTCTAGGTCTTTTAAAAATCCGCTTGATAACGCAGCTTGGTTTAAATACTTTTAAATACGAAAAAGATAAAAAGAAGAAGCAGAATAAGATTTTACTGTCAGCATCTATTGCCTTAGTTGGTGTCATGTTAATGCTATATTGTGGGGCCTCGGCATATGGGTTGGTGAAGCTAGGAATAAGTGAAATTATCCCAGTTTATGCACTAGTTATCAGCAGTGTATTGACGTTGTTTTTCACTATATTTAAGGCAAATGGAGAGATTTTTGCTTTTAAGGATTACGATCTTTTAATGTCATTACCGATTCGTGTAAGTACAGTTATTACAAGTAGGTTTTTGTATTTATATTTGCTGAATACGATCTTTTCAATCATAATCATGCTACCAATGGGAGTTGTTTATGGCATACATGAGAGGCCATCAGTTTCTTTTTACTTTATGTGGTTCATCAGTATGTTTATAGCATCTTTAATTCCAACAACAATAGCAGCGATTTTTGGAGCTGCTATTACGGCAATCGCTTCTAAATTTAAAAATACGAATAAAATAACTACGACTTTAAGTTTTATAGTAATTATTACATTCGGTTTCTTTATGCTAAAAAGCGGAAATGCTCAATATAGTCTTAATGATATGAACGGAATAGGTGCAATTATTTCAGAGCAACTAACTAAAGTGTATCCATTAGCTAACATGTTTCAAAAAGCAATTGTTCATGCTGATATTGTAGCTTTCATCCTATTCGTTGGGATATCAGTTATTTGGTATTATCTTTTTGTAAAAATACTTTCGTTAAAATATAAGCAAATAAATACAGAGATTACCACTTATCATATGCTTTCAAATTATGAGATTCATGGCATGAGAAAAGAAAGTGTATTGGTCGCATTGTATAAAAAAGAGCTGAAACGTTTCTTCTCTTCTACAGTGTATGTCATAAATAGTGGAATGGGAGTCGTGATGGCTATAGCTTTCTCGCTAGCTATAGTTGTAGTAGGACCAAGTCAATTAATAGCGTACCCTGGAATTGAGACCCTGTTGCAAAAGGTTGCGCCATTTGCTATTGCAGCAGCGATTTCGATGACGTGTACAACATGTGTGTCATTGTCATTAGAAGGAAAAAATGTATGGATTATTAAGTCGTTACCTATTACGCCAAAGATGATTTATGACAGTAAAATACTTATGAATCTTTCATTAAGTATACCTGCATCACTTATCAGTTCCGTATTACTAATAATAGGGTTAAAACTAGATATTTGGAGTTCTCTTTTAATCGTAATAACACCGATAACATATTCATTCTTTTCGGCAGTATGGGGGATTTTTATTAATAATCGATTTGGTTATTATGATTGGGTATCAGAAACTCAAATAGTAAAACAAAGTGTAGGATCGTTTGTCGGTATGTTTGGTGGCTTAATTATGGCTGTTATACCTGCCTTTTTAATCGGTACTGCTACGATCTCGAACTATAGAGTATTTACTTTGGTAGTTATTATAGTGCTTGCGATTATTACTATTTTCTTGTATAAGAACGAGTCGAGAAGAAGTATAAAATAAAAAGCTGCTTTTCCTTTAAAGAGGAAGAGCAGCTTCTTTATTTTGAAAAATTTTAGACCTTTATATTACTTTTTTAAAACAGGTATCCATATCTCGCTTCTGAAATTCGGTGAGGATACGTCTTTACTTTCATTCCATAATATTTCGGGTCCTTCCGCTAGTTCATAATTCGAAGAAGGGAACCATTCGGAATAAATACGTCCCCACACATTTTGTAATGCATCAGGAAATGGACCGACAGCTTCAAATATAGCCCATGTTGAAGCTGCGACTTCAAGTTGTTTGAATTGCTTTGGACAATCTTTCGTTGTGGCTACTCCAATATAGTGATCGAGTTCGCCTTTTTCCTCCATTCTTCCTTCAGAAAAATTCGTAGAAGCACTAATAATTCCGGTAGGTTCAATATTTGAAAGGGACTTTAATGTTTCGATTGATTGGCTGTCTAAACTTTTCCACATAGAAGCAATTTCTTCGTTTACACCGTTAAAAACAATCGGTACTCGTTTTTGTATACCAATGATTTGAAATGGCCCTTTTTCTTCAATTCGATAGTTCATTTCATTTCCTCCTTGAATGGATAGTTGGAAGGTCATTGGTGAATAAGCTTTCAAAGAACGACTAGTACTTCGAGCTTCTGAAGGCGTTATTCCGTGCAAATTTTGAAATGCACGTGTAAATGAATCTGGTGAGTTGTAGCCATATTTTATAGCGACATCAATGACTTTTGCATTGCTATCTTTTAGTTCAAAGGCAGCAAGGGTAAGACGTCTACAGCGAATATATTCTGATAGTGATATGCCAGCTAGAAAAGAAAACATTCTTTTGAAATGATATTCGGAGCAGAAAGCTATTTTTGCGACTTCTTTAAAATCAATTTCGTGTGTAAGGTTGTCTTCAATATACTGCATTGCCGCATTCATATTTTTAAGTGAATCCATTATATGACCTCCTTTGTATATAGAATATCAGGAACGAAATAGCTCCATCCGACATTTCATGCACAACTTTGTGGGGGCATTTTTAACCTTACAAAATTGTAATGTTCCTGTAAGGAGAATGAATGGATGGCATGATATCCCAATGTTATAGTAACAAAGTACTTTAGTACATTAGGTTAAATTCTGATGTCTTTACTTATGTGCCTTACATAACTGTCATGTTTGTGTAAGAAACATCGATAGTGGCAAGAGTAGAGAGTGTATATAGTTGAAAATAGAGAATAGAAGAAATGAGGGATGTCGAGATGAAAACAGTGTTAGAAGCAAAAAATATTGAAAAAGTATATGACACAGGTGGGAATAAATTTGCAGCTTTAAAAGGTATTAACTTACAAGTAAAAGAAGGTGAGTTCGTTGGAATTATGGGACCTTCTGGTTCGGGTAAGACGACTCTTTTAAATGTTCTTTCTACAATTGATAATGCGACGAACGGTGAGATTTTAATTGATGGAAAAGACATCGTGAAGATGAACGATGATAAGCTAGCGTTATTCCGCCGTGATCATTTAGGGTTCATTTTCCAAGATTATAACTTATTAGATACGTTAACGGTGAAAGAGAATATTGCGTTACCTCTTGCGTTATCAAAGGTGAAAGCGAGTGAGATTGATCGCCGCGTTCTTGAAATCTCAAAGAAATTCGGTATTGATCATATTTTAAGTCAGTTCCCATATCAAGTATCCGGTGGACAGAAGCAGCGCTGCGCAGCATCGCGTGCGATCGTTACAAGTCCTAGTATGATATTTGGGGACGAGCCGACTGGAGCACTTGATTCTAAATCAGCGACAGATTTATTAGAAAGTATGAAGTCGTTAAATGAATATGATAATTCTACAATTTTAATGGTAACGCATGATGCGTTTGCGGCTAGTTATTGTAAACGAGTTATTTTCATTAAAGATGGTGAGTTATATAAAGAATTACACCGTGGTGAATTAACACGTAAACAGTTCTTCCAAAAAGTCGTTGACGTAATGTCTTCCATTTCTGGAGGTATGGCTGATGACCTTATCTAGCATTGCCCTCCGCAACATACAGCGGAACTTTAAAGACTACTTTGTATATTTTGCATCTATGATATTTAGTATCGTAATTTACTTTACATTTAAAGCACTGCAATATAATTCACAAATGGAAAAAGCAGCGGAAGCATCAAAAAAGATTAGCGGTGCATTCCAAGTTTCCAGTGTAATGCTAATCATTTTCGTAGCAGTGTTTATTATATATTCGAACGGTTTCTTTACAAGAAAACGTAAAAAAGAAGTTGGGCTATATTCGTTACTTGGTATCCGAAAAAGACAGATCGGTAAAATGCTCTTTTATGAAAATATGTTAATGGGATTAATGTCTTTAATTATCGGGATTGCGATCGGTAGCGTCCTTTCGAAACTATTCCTTGAACTACTAGTAAGTATGATGGGATTAAACTTAAATGTTCATTTTGAAGTACCGATGGCTGCGATTATTGATACAGCAATTATTTTCTTTGTGATTATTTTATATACATCACTTCAAGGGTATCGTTTAATTTATCGCTTTAAGTTAATTGAACTTTTCCGCGCAGAGCGTGAAGGAGAAGCAATGCCAAAAGGATCCGTAATTATGGCGTTAATTTCAGTTTTCTTAATCGGCTCAGGTTATTTCTTAGCGTTAATGTTTATGAAGGCAGTTATGTATGCAAACTTTATGGCAGTCGCACTTTATATATTACTTGCGACAGTATTAGGTACGTATTTACTATTTATGTTCTTTACAGTATTCGTATTGAAACGTGCAAGAAATAATAAATCATCGTTTTATAACGGTATGAATATGATAACGACGTCACAGTTACTATATCGTATTAAAGGAAATGCAAAGTCACTTGCGACAATTTCTATTTTAAGTGCAGTAACATTAACGGCGGTTGGTACGTCAGTTACGATGTATTACAACACATTTACACAATCAAAAGCAGTTGCACCATACAGCTACTCTTATGAGAAGAAAGATGTAGAACTAGATAAGAAAGTAAATGCGATTTTTGCTGAAGAGAAAGAGAATCACCCTGTAAAAGATCAATTTGAAGTTGAGATGGTTCCTGTAAAAGGAAAGTTTGAAGGAGCTAAAGTCGATTTCATCTTTAATATGAACTACAGTATCTCAGAGAAATATCAATTTATATCTCAATCTGAATTCAACAAACTTGCGAAAAAAATCGATGCGGAAACAGTGAATATAGCTACTGGCGAAGCATTTATATATGATAGTTCTTATATTGAAGGGTATGAGTTTAGCCCTGAATATAAAGGAAATAAAGCGGTATTCCAAATTGGAAATGAAACGAAGACATTGACGATCCAAGGTGCAAATAATAATGCAATTACGAACTTAGGTGAATTAGTTGTTGTCGTTTCAGATGAAATGTATGAACAGGCGAAGCAAGCATTTGGAACACGTGTTGTAAAAAATATTGATGTAAAAGATGAAAGAAACAGTAAAGTATTAACAGAAAAATTAACAAAAGTGATGCCAGCTAGTGAATCAGAAATGGCACCACCATTTAGAGACTTCTATACTGGTTTCCATATGGGACTTGAAGCAACTGGACTAATGATGTTCATCGGAATGTTCTTAGGACTTGTATTCTTACTAGCAACAGGTTCTATTATTTACTTCAAACAGCTAACAGAAGCAAGTGCAGATCGTGAGCGTTACGTTGTCCTTCATAAAGTCGGTGTAACGAAACAAGAAATGAAAAAAGCTATTGCAAAACAAGTGAGCTTTATCTTTGCAATTCCACTAGTAATCGGAATTCTACACAGTTTGTTTGCATTAAAAGGTTTAGGGAACATACTACCATTTGAAATTATGATTCCGCTTCTAATTAGTATCGGAGTATACAGCGTTATTTATATCGGATATTACTTCTTAACAGTTCGCTCTTATTATAAGATTGTGAGCGCGAAGTAATGAAAGAGTTGTTTTATCTTAGTAAAAAAGCATCCGACTAACATGTTAGTCGAATGCTTTTTTGTCTATACGTGAGCTTTATTTTCGTCCGAACTATCAAACATGTCCATTACTTTAAAAATACCTTCCAATAGCAAGGTACATAGAATAGCGAAAATTAATACGGCATGAGGTGATAATTCAACTGATGTGAAGTTAAGGTCTGCCAACCAAAAGTAACCTACATAAAAACTTAGAAATGTGCTAACAGCCGAAAGTGTAAATCCTAAAAATCCTAATTCCTTTAATTTTTCCTCAGATAATTTACATAAACGTAAAACAATAGAGAAGAGAATTCCTACTATGAAAAATCCCATACATAATGCGAACAATGATATTATGCTTGGATACTTAACTTCATCGGGCATCCACTTTTTCATTCCCACTATTAAAAATGTAGGGACAAGAATAGGTAATAAAAGTGGTAGCACTATTTGTATAGCTGCAAATAATGCATTTGATTTATTATCGTTTTGATTATTCATAAAGCCTCCAAAAATGATTTCTATACTAATTTCAAATATCTTAGAGGATTCTAACATAAAAATAGTAACTTCGCTATACAAAATCGGAGTAGGAACATGATCATTCATGGTAAATAAACAAGCTGACTTATTTGTATATGTTTGATTCGCTTATCTTTGGAATTCAATTTTTTATGTTTGTTTATAGTAAAGATGAAGATTTCCTTCATCTTCATAAAATCTTAAGAAATCTCCTCAATATTTGTTAAGAAACGATAGTTATACTTAAACACAAGTTGAAAACTATTGAACGAATGGAGAGAGAGTATATGCAGCTCATAACATTCTTAAATGAATTTATTAAACATCCGAAACATACTGGTGCGATTGCGCCAAGTTCAAAGATATTAGCAAAGAAAATGGTAGATGTAATTGATTTTAATAGAGCGAAATGCATTGTAGAGCTAGGGCCTGGTACAGGAGCCTTTACGAAAGAAATTATAAAGAGAAAGAAGAAGGAGACAATATTTCTTCTTATTGAAATTAATGAAGTATTTTTCAAAGAGTTAAAGAGAAAATTTAAAGATGAGCAGAACGTGATTGTTATACACGGCTCAGCGGAAAATATAAAGAAGTATATGGAACAATTGAATATAGAATGTATTGATTACGTCTTATCGGGATTGCCTTTCACTTCTTTACCAGAAGAGGTTTCAAAGCGCATTTTAAACAGTGTAATGGAAACGATACATGAGAATGGAGAATTTATTACATTCCAATATTCACTTGTGAAAAAAGGATTTATACAGCATTTCTTCCCTGAAATTACACTAGAAAAAGTGTGGTTCAATTTCCCACCAGCTTACGTCTTTAGCTGTAAAAAAGAGCTAAGGGCAGCATATGCATAATGGAGCTACATGAATTAATGTCATACATTGAGCAGTATGGTTATTGGGCACTATTTTTTTGTTTATGGCTTGGTATTATCGGTATGCCGATTCCAGATGAAATGATTGTAATGAGTGGTGGTTTCGTATCATCATTAGGCATATTAAATGTAATTCCCGCTTTTGTCTTAACATATTTAGGCGTTGTATCAGGGCTTTCTTTAGGTTATATAATAGGAAAAGTATTTGGTACGAAAGTACTTGATAAGCTAATGAAAAAGAAAAAAGCAAAATATCTTTTAAAATCGCAACAGATGGTTGAAAAATACGGTCATTATGCGTTAGTTACAAGTTATTTCATACCTGTTGTAAGACATATTGTGCCGTATTTAGTTGGAATGAATAACATGTCATTTAAGACGTATGCTTTATATTCCTATACGACAGGGTTCGTTTGGACACTTGTTTATTTTGTGCTCGGTTCTTTATTTGGACAACATATTGAAAGTATTGTAGCAGTTGCGATAAAGTATGGCGCGTATTTTGGCGGGATTGTTTTTGTTATTGCGAGTGGTGCTTATTTGTATAAGCAAAGAAGAAATACAGTGATGAGTAAGTAGAATAGAGGTTTATACTTAGGGAGAGTTATTTTGTAGAATAACTCTCCCCTTTAATGTAATAGCTTCTTATTGCTTACATTAGGCATTGTCTGAAATACAATTATATAAATTGTTAATATGATTGTATTGATCAGATTGGCTAATATAGTCATAAAATCACTTGATGGAGTGATAAGAACAAAGATTGAAAGTGCGGCAGAAGCAAGTGGAATGAACTTTTGTAGCGTAGTTAACTTTCCATCTTTATGAAGCTTCGAAGATTGAAAGAAGCAAAGTAAGAAAATAAAGGATGTAAATAATAATCCTAAATATCCCCATCCATCTTCAATATACCAAGGTAAAAAGCTCATTCTCGATGTGAAAATAAACAAATTAAATACTAAGGTGCTAATGATTAACGTATTTAAAATCGTGATATTTGTCTGTTATTTCATTTGAATTATACTCCGAAATTTATTTTATTGAGACGAGTTTGCCATTTCCGTAAATCTTTGTTCAATGTCATCCAATTCGAATGAATGACATATTCTGCGGTCTTCTGTATCTAAAATTCTATAATGTTGTGATAAAATATTTTGTTGGATTTGGTAACCGTTTAATTCTTTTATTTGTCGCCACCATACTTTTCCTCCTAAAGTCTTCGGGAAGTTCGTATTGTAGTGTGTAAAAGCGATCGTTTTTATAATTTCATTCACATCATCCCCGAATGTCATTTGGACTGTATCGCTCTGTTCGAAGAGTGTTACGACACAAACTGCGCCTGCCCATGTTAGCGTGCGTCTACCCTTTTCAATTTCTACTAATGTTTTCTTTGATAAACCAATAATTTCTGACATTTTATCTTGTGATAAATCGCTCTCAACACGAATGAGTTTTAATTTTGAATTGACTAATCCAATAAATTCTTGCTTGTCCATCATACATCTTCCTCTCTTGTATGGTGTAAAAATGTCAATAATGGTGTAAAGGGTCACTTTTTATTTTTTTGATCTTGCTAATTAATAGTTCCCTTTTAGTTTAAGAAAATGTTAAGAAACCGTACAAGTTTTTATTAAGAAATACACTCTATATTTAGAAACGTCCTATAGAAAAACATAATGAAAGGTGGAATATAGATGAAAAGATTTATCCTTGCATCGTTACTTGTCATCATGGCAGGAGCGGTATATTTATTAAATGGGAGCGCTAAGCTAGATCAAATGAATCCCTTTCTTGATATAGAGGATTATTATTCAATAATTGATACAGATGGCAAAGAGTTAGGTGGAGATAAAGGTCGTGAATATAAAGTGAAAGCTTATGATGAAAATGGTAAGGAAAAAGAAGTTACAATCGATGGAGTAGATGAATTACAAAAAGGTTCGTACTGGCATGTGCTTACTAGAGGCGAGTTCTTGCGTGATAAAGTGCAAGTAACGATAGATAAAATTCCTGATGGGGCGAAGGCTAAGTTAGGACTGTAAGTATAAAACTGATTCTTAATGAAGGAATCGGTTTTGTTATTTTATGGTAAAGTGTAGTGGGAGGGGGCAAGAATGATGCTACTCATTGTTAGTCTTATTTTAATTGGATTTATGTGTAGTATGAGAATAGTATCCTTACATAGGATAGAGCGACAAAAGATAGAAGAACGATATGTATATTGTCCAAAATGTGATGCGAAAATTAGGAGAGGCAATTCTGCTCCTTTTTGTTCGAAATGCAATGTAACATTTTAACTATAAAAAATCCAAAATCACTTTGTATGGTTTTGGATTTTTTACGTTGAAAAATCACATTGCGATTTCAGAAAAATGAAAGAGAAAATGCTGTTCTCTTTCGCTTTTTTAGTTAAAATAGGGTGTACATAGCAAGGTTTAAATGGAGTGTTATATTTGGAAATTCTTATCATAGTAGGATGCCTATTAATAGGCATCCTTTTGATTGGCCTAAGTATTTATAGGTTTGTAAAAGAAATAAAAGAAAAAGATTCAAAGAAAGATAAATGGACAGTAGTGGCACAAAATATTCTAGGGTTATTTAGTGATCCGCTGCACGGAGCACCATTCTACTTTTTAATTGGTGCGCTCTTTTTTGTAGTGGGGCTTTTATTTCTCTCTATGGGAATGGGCTGGGTTGAAATTGATTAGTTGGTGCTAGAGAATTAATTATATAATCGTAGTGGTATTAAGAAGGAGAGAGTAAATGCCAATTATAAGAGATATCCAATTAATGTTTCTAAAAAGAAAAGAGAATATAAGTAGCATAGAGATATTAAAATTAACATCCTCAAGCAACTACGATGAAGAAATATCTTTTTTTAAAGAAACGAGCTGTATTACTTCTTTATATTGGCGACATATGCCAAAGTTAAGAACGGACTATGAAAAAGGTATCTTGATTCACTGTGTGGATGATATTTCATTATTAAATCAGTGGGAGAAGGAATATCAGATTTCCCCTGAATATATTAATGTTTTTGTAGATTATGGGAGTGAAAAGGATTTTTCGTATTTATCAAATCGAGAGAAAAAAGAATTAGCTCTTCGTATTGTACACTCTGAAATGAAGAATTTAGCTGTGAAATATGATTGGGATATAGAGGCGTTAGAAAAAGCATACAATAAGATACTGGATTTGGATTATAAAAATGAACTGGCATATATAAAGAAGAGTAGTCCAAATAAAAAATATGTATGTAGTATAATTTGTCAGCATGAAGTGGCTTATGCTGATATTTACTTAGAAATAAGGGAGTATAGAACTAGAAGGTTAATTAGAAAAGAAAAACTTATTAGAGAAGAAGACATGTATAAAATGTTTAATCATGTTAGTGACGTGGCTTGGAAATTAAACTATAAAGTGATGTTGATGAACGATAAAGGGAAAACTATGTGGATGTTAACCTTTTTGGAGAAAAACGATCCGGCTAATTTAGTTTGGAAAATTGAGAAGATAGATTAGAAAGAGGGATTCTTCCTACTATAGTAGAGTGTTATGAATATTATAAGACTCATTTAGATAATATTGAGAGTTAAATTTATATAAAAAATAGGAGAATAACAAAAGATGAAAAGAAGAAGAAAGTCCGGAGAAAAGATACAAATGAATCGCTTTACACTCCCTTTATGTTATGGAAGTGAAGCACCATATTATTACTACGAGGTAGCACCTCATGAAAGAGAGGGACACTTCCATTTAACATCAGATCTTTGCATAATGGACGATGAACATTACTTCATTAGAGGGTGTTTAGAACTTCCTATAATTGATTACCACGAAAATTTCATCTGGGCTTTGTGGGTCTCACTTAGTAAAGAAAGTTATGATAAAGTACTAGAAAAGTGGGATGAAAGAGGGCGAGAAAATAGCGATCCTCATTTTGGCTGGTTATCTGTAGAAATACCAGTTTATCCAGAAACACTAAATTTAAAGACAAATATACATATAAGAGAAGTTGGAATGGCGCCGTATGTTGAATTAGAGCCAACCAATCACCCTTTAGCGATAGAACAAAGAAATGGAATTACTTTGGAGAGAGTGAAAGAAATACAAGAAATTATACAACGATATAATTAGATTAGAAGAGAAAAAACGAGTGATATCACTCGTTTTTTTCATTACACAATATTAGGATTATAAATCATCGTAAAGTGTCCTTGTAATAGTTCAATATGACACGGTGTATGAAGCGAGCTTTCTCCGTCTGTATCTACTTCTTTTTCTTCTTCTGTTTCAATATGAATGGATTTAGCTTTGACGTGGAAGATGTCATTTTCATTTGAGTCTTCAAATAGTTTCTTTCCGATATAATCTTTAAACGCTTGAATGCCTGTTGATTTGACTACGAAAATATCAAGTGTTCCGTCATCACATTTTACGTTCGGAATAAAGGATGGGATACCCCCGAGATATTCACCGTTTCCAACCATGACAAGGACAGCTTCATCTTCATACACTTGTCCGTCGTAAGTAATTTTTACTGGGAATGTTTCAGCGTTTTTAACAGTTCGAATGGTACTTAAATAGTAACCAATTTTACCAAGCTTTGCTTTCTCTTCTGCATCAATATTGTTTGATACTTCAGATACGAGTCCAATGCCCCAGAAGTTTAAGAAGTGTTGTCCGTTTGCTTTTGCGACATCAATTGGTTTTACATGTCCTTTTGTAATGAGTTTCGCTGCTTCTGCAATATTTTGCGGAACACCAAGTGTGCGAGAGAAGTCGTTGCAAGTTCCGCCTGGAATGATTGCAAGTGTAGGTCTAGTTTCAAGAGGGGCTAAGCCGTTTGTGCATTCAAATACAGTTCCATCACCACCAAAGACGATAATTAAATCTACTTTACTAGCAAACTCTTGGCAATATTTTGTTGCATCACCTTGTTTTTTCGTATGAAGGATATGTAGGTCAGGAAAAGCCGCGGCAAGTGGTGGTACGATTTTTGTTAAGTTCGTATGTAAATCGCCTTGCCCTGCTTTCGGATTTACGATGAGGAGTACTTTTTCAAATTTTGTTTTTGTCATTCTTCATCTCTCCCTTTGTTTTTATAAATTACGATAGAAATAAAACTTCCACCAATAATGCATGGAAGCTTATTTGATCCCGCTATTTGCGGGCCAATAATCATTGGGGATGGACAAAAATCCCACTGATTAAGGTTTCACTTTATTATATTATTCCGTTACAACTGAAGCGATAAATGGTAAGTTACGATATTTTTCTGCGCAGTCGATACCGTAGCCAACGATAAATTCGTCTGGAATTTGGAAGCCAACATATTCAGCTTTTAAGTCCACTTTACGGCGTTCAGGTTTATCAAGTAACGTACAGAATTTCAATGCTTTTGGTTTATGCATGAAGAAGTGATCTTTTAAGAAGTGAAGTGTTAAACCAGAATCGATAATGTCTTCTACGACAATTACGTTTTTTCCAGTAATGTTTACATCGATATCTTTTAATAGTTTTACTTTTCCAGTTGTTTCTGTTTGATTTCCGTAGCTAGATGCAGAGATAAAGTCGATAGTTAATTCGTTTTTAATATGACGAATTAAATCAGCAGCAAATACGAAAGATCCTTTTAATACAGCGATTACAACGATTTCTTCTCCTTCAAAATCACGTTCGATTTGAAGTGCTAGTTCTTTTACTTTTTCTTGTAATTGTTCTTCAGAAATTAAAGTGTCTTTTATTTCAATTTTCATTTGAATCCTCCTACAGTGTAAAACTTGTGAACATTTCGACTGTAAAGGATAGAAAGAAAAAAGTCAAAGAAGATATAAGTTTTTTACAGAAATGCCCACAAAATAGTCAGATGATATGATATACTGATCATATTAAGAAAACGCTTCCACGAAGGGTGATTATGATGAAAAAGAAACAGTATACAAGTGTAACATTTATAAAAGCATTGCTTTTAACAATTGTTCTTGGTATGTTGGCTTACATAATTGATGTACCTGCAATTGGGATTTCATTAATTGGAATGACTTTAGTATTAGGCGCAATTTCCCACGGTATGATGTCGCAGCTGCAAGAAGTCGGACTTGATGATATGAAAGATCATATAGATAAGAAATGAGAAACCTTCACGTATATAGAGTGAAGGTTTTTTCGTTTCTTACAAAAATGTAAGGTGATTTGTAAGACAAATCGATAGTTGCATAGTAGTGTTTTGGATAAACTATAAGTGTAAGGTAAAAGGCAAGCATATTTTAGGTAAATTAAGTTTTAGGCACTCAATATGTGAAAAAGGAGTAGGAGGGCATGGAGAAACATTGGATGACCTTTTCTTTTTTAGCAACTAGTAACACCGTAATGCTAGCTGGAGAAATGGATTTTTTGCATACGTTTGATCGAGAAGACGATCATTCTTCTTCTAAATTTACAATGAAATGGAGTAAGTGGAGCGATAGTTGTAAATTGGAAGAAGAGGCCCCTAACGAAAGGCAAAAAATTATTTTAACAAATCCTATTAAAGCATGGGTCGTTCAATGTCGTAAGTGTAACGTCAAAAATCACTTCAAGAAAACTGAGTCGAGACAATTAGTTATCACTCCGGCCCTTTCTACTTCTCAATCACGCGAAAGTAACAAATAAATATCGAGACACACACCCGAAAAAACATCGTATATATTACGGTGTTTTTTTATTTTTCTAAAATGAAATCTTTAACAGAATTCCATTTCATCTGCATCTTATATTTACATCTCTTGTTTATTCTAATAATACATCCGGTGCGACGTGATGTGTTACTAGAATAAAGTATAAAAGGAGAGAAATAAAATGAAAAAAAAACTATTACCAATTTGTGCAATGGCACTTTTAACAGTAGGATATTCTTCAGTAGCGAGTGCGGATACTGGAACATTAACAAAAGAAGAATCAGCGCAAATGCAGCAAGATAAAGCTAAAAAAGAAGAAGCAATTAAGGAACAGCAAAAGAGCGAAGTAGAGAAAAAAGAAGCAGCACAAGTACAAGAAAAAAGTGATATGGCTAAAAAAGAGGAAGCAATAAAAGCAGGGCAAAAGAATGATACAGCGAAAAAAGAAGTAACACCACAAGTTCAAGAAAAGGAAGCTCTTGCAAAAAAAGAAGAAGCAATTAAGGCAGGGCAAAAGAATGATGCAGCGAAAAAGGAAGTAGCAAAGCCAGCTGTACAAGGTGAAAAATTACCAAACACAGCATCAAATAATGTAGCAATGATGGCACTAAGCGCATGTCTTGTAGGGATAGGGACATTATTTGGTTTGAAGCGTCGTAATAAAGTTAAGGCGTAAATAAAATATTTTTCTATAAAGAATGGGATAATTTCATATATTAAAAATGGTAGGTTATTCCTACCATTTTTTGCATGGAGGGATGGAACATGAAGTTACTCAATTATATCGGTATCATATTGATGGCCATAGGGCTATTCATGGGATCGTATTACGCTGTGGAATGGTATAAAGGAAAAAGCTCTGCTCAAGAATTAACGAAAGAAGAAATAAAGAGCCTTAAAAATATACAAGATAATCAACTTTCACATGAAACACCTGTAACTTCTCAAGTACCTTCTTCTCAAACCGAGCATAAAGAAGGAGAAAAGGTAGCAATGTTAAATATACCGAAAATAAAGAAGAAATTTTCTATATATTGGGGAGCAAATGATGCAACATTGAAAAAAGGAGTCGGTATGTTTGTTAGTGATTTAACGACAACACCATCTGGAGGAGGACATACTGTACTGAGTGGGCATCGAGATACTGTATTTACAGAATTAGGGGAGCTTAAAGAAAAAGACAATCTCATTGTAGAATATGACAATACAATGTACACATACGAAATTCAAAAGATGTGGATTACACACGCGGATGATCGCACTGTTATTGTAAAAAAAGAAGAAACGACATTAACACTGACGACTTGTTATCCATTTGATTATATAGGGGATGCACCGGATCGATATATTATCGAGGCAAAGTTAATTACGAGTAATTCAAAATAAATTATAGAGCTTTGAATAATAATTTCTTAAAGCGAGAGGGGGAGACATAGATTATGTCAAAAAACATTTTAATTGTTGAAGATGAAGATATTTTACGCGAAATATTAAAGGATTACTTTTTGAGTGAACAATATAAAGTGCTTGAAGCGAGAGACGGAAAAGAAGCTTTAGTCTTATTTGAAGAAGAAGAGGTCGATTTAGTTATACTTGATATTATGTTGCCGGAATTTGATGGATGGTCTGTTTGTCGAAGGATTCGTAAGACGTCGGGGGTTCCAATTATTATGCTGACGGCACGTGTAGATGAAGATGATACGTTACTTGGGTTTGAGCTTGGGGCAGATGATTATGTTACGAAACCATATAGTCCGCCTATTTTATTAGCGAGAGCGAAACGATTATTAGAAAGTAGACAAGCATCAAAGAAACCTTTGGAAAATGAAGATGATACATTATCAATTCATGGCATTCACGTCCATTTTCCGTCACGTACTGTTACTGTTGATGAGGCAGACATTACTTTAACACATACAGAATTTGAAATATTAGCTTATTTCATGAAAAATCAAGGGATTGTTTTAACGAGAGAACAGTTAATTTCAAGAATTTGGGGGTACGAATTTGCTGGCGATGATCGAACGGTTAATAGTCATATTCGTAATTTGCGAAATAAATTAGGAGAGAAAGCAAAGTACATTACAACTGTAGTGCGAACCGGTTATAAATTCGAGGGGAACATATGAGAAAAGGGATTGTACTTAAATTATTTACCCTTACAACAGCTCTATGTATGTTGATTTTAGCGACGATATTTATTGGTCAAACGATATTTTTCAAACAATATTATGCGAACCGAAAAGTAGAAGATATTAAAGTGAATTTAAATTCCTTTGAGAAGAATTATTTGAATTATGTAGGAAATGCAGAAGGAATTCAGAAGCTGGAGCAAGATTTTTTAAGAGAAAATAATACGTGGATTACGATATTAGATCAGAATGGGAATTTAAAACATGTGGATGATTTTTATTTTGAAGTAACGATAGACCGTAAGCAACAGAAGAGCTTTGGACAACAAATATTCAAGATTCCCTTAGGTAATCTCGTCAATATAGAGGAGATTGATAATAAATTATCAGAGAAGTTTTTAGGACAAGAAATTTATTTTTCTGGAGTGAGAAAAGAAGAAAGTTTTATTCCATTCTCTTTCTCGTTAGGTAAGCAAAATTTAAGTGGATCTAATAAACCGTTAGAAAAAGCATTTAATGAGAAAATGATTAAATTAGATCAGGAGAAAAAGAAAGCAGCTGAGGAACAAGTTGTTAAGGAAAAGAAGCCGGCCGTTCAGGAGCAAGCTGCTCAGGAATTAAATGCTCCCATAGTAGGACGTGTTACGAAAGTACAGTTCCCCGATGTAAAAGGTCCTGTGAATCCAATTTATAAAAATAGTTTATTCTTAGATAGCATAAAAGAATTTCAAACTGATTTATTATTAAAAGAGAATAATCATATACAGTATTCAACACAAATAATGGACTATGAAAAAAATGATATAAAATATAAATTATTAATTAAACCAAAAAAAGAAAAAGACGGATCGGTAACATATATATATGCGATGGCTTCTTTACAGCCTGTAGATGAGGCTGTACAAATGGTGCAAGATTATTACATCTATATTGTTGCATTTGTAGTCATTCTAATTTTTCTAGCTTCGTTTTATTACTCAAAACAAATTGCAAAACCGCTACTAAAAATAAATGATACAACGAAGAAAATAGCTCATTTGGATTTCACAGAAAAAATTCCGATTACTTCAAAAGATGAAATTGGTGATTTATCGCAAAATATTAATACATTATCTAATAAACTACATTCACATATTGGACAGTTAGAACAAGATATTGAAAAAGAAAGAAAGTTAGAAAACACAAGGAAAGAATTTATTGCGGGTGTATCGCATGAACTAAAAACGCCGCTGAGTATTATGAAAAGCTGTATTTCCATTTTAAAAGATGGGGTAGCTGAACATAAGAAAGACTACTATTTTCAGGCGATGGAAAAAGAAGTAGACAAGATGGATATACTAATTTTGGATATGCTTGAATTAGCTAAATTTGAGTCTGGCACATATAACATGAAGATGGATTCTTTCTATATCGATGGAGTGATTGAAGAAATATGTGAACAGCTTTCAGCGGAGATAGAGAAAAAAGAACTGAGTGTGCACAAACATATATGTCCAGCAGAAGTGATTGGGAATCAAAATAGAATTGAACAAGTAATTGTGAATTTTATTACGAATGCAATACGTTATACACCAGAAAAAGAAGATATTATTATTTCCACAATAGACGGGAAGGATCATATAAAAGTATGTATTGAAAATAAAGGTGCTCACATTGAAGAAGAACAATTAGATAAAATTTGGGATCGTTTTTATCGCGTGGATGCGGCAAGGAAACGTTCACAAGGTGGAACAGGGCTTGGTCTTGCAATTTCAAAGAATATTTTAGAATTGCACGATGCTGAATATGGGGTGAAGAATACCGAAGATGGTGTGTTATTTTACTTCTATTTACCGAAAAAAGCGTAGACAATACTATCTACGCTTTTTTAATTTATTTTCATATTATCTTTACCTAATCTTTATTTTGGAGCAGTATAATTTGAATAGAAAATGAGGTTATGTAAGGAGTCGATGAACCGTGCATAGCAATTGGCTAAGTATAATGGTATTTATTTTCTTTTGTGCATTTATTGTATTTTTAATTGATATTACGATATGAAAAAAAGAGCGCTAATTAAGCGCCCTTTTTTTGTGTATTCATTTGATAAGCACCGATGCTTTTGAATAAGCGTGGTGAAGTTGTAAATAAAAGAATTAGTAATACAGTACATAGGATGAAAGAACCGATCATGGTACTGCCGTTTACAATTAATGAATATAGTACAGCTGATTGTCCTTTCGGTGCATATTGTCCCCAGAAAATAATACCAGCGATAAAATGACAGAAATAGCGTGCAAAGCTGCCGACAAATGTGGCAAGGATAATGTAAACGAGTGCTTTTTTTCCTTTGTTTTGTTTTGGTTTATCTTTGCGACTACCAAAATTTGAATGCTCTGCATTACTGTTGTCTGAGGCAAGTGCTTTTTGAATTGGACGATAGAATAAACCAGCAAAGCCGATAAAGGCAAAGGCAATGAAGTACTCAATGAATGCTTGAACTGGTGTTAGAATGTAAGCATCGCCTACGACAATTTGTAAAAGCCCCCAAATTAAGCCTCCTAAGAAAGCCCTTTTGAAGCCCCAGCGGTATGCGATAATAAAAATAGGAATCATAGCAAATGAGATGGAACCGCCTGTTGGAAGTTTAATTGATAATGGTAGAATGTCGATAATCAAGGCGAAGGCTGCAAGAATAGCAGATTCGATCATCGCTTGTAAATTGGTGTTACGCATGTTGTCTCCCCCTATATCCAAGTTGCACAAAAAAGAACATTATCATAGGAGGATACGAAATACGTAAATAAAAAAAGAGGTGTGTATTTCGGACGTTTGCACAATTCCTGCGTTAGCATTAACTAACAGGTTCAAAGGGTCGGAACGAATTGTTCCCTCTCAGCGGTAAGGCTCCCCCTGTGATAACGAGATTCTTTATTTGCTATTGTTCATTGTAAGCGAAATGGATGAGAATGGCAAATGAATACCGTATGACAATTATTGAAATAGAATTGTAGCGAAATGTTAATAAATATGAAGCAAAAGGGTATAGTCCAATTGAAATAGAGTATGATATAATTTTTCTGAAAATAATTATCATTCTCTTCTGAGGGGGAAGGTTATGAGCTTAGTAGATATTAAAATTGGCGAGAAAGTGTTAGTAAAAAGTATTCAGTCTTTAGATCAGTTATTAAAGCGTAGACTAGCTGCTTTCGGTCTCGCGGAAGGAAGCGAACTTCGCTTGAAACAGAAAGCGATGTTTAAAGGTCCTTGTACATTGGAGTGTCGTGGACAGTTAATTAGTATTCGTCATTGTGACGCGAAAATGATAAAGGTGGAATTAGCGTGAATAAGGTTGCTTTGCTAGGGAATCCGAATACAGGGAAAACATCATTATTTAATGCACTTACCGGTTCTTATGAATATGTAGGAAACTGGAGTGGTGTAACAGTAGAAAAGAAGGTTGGTAAATTAAAAGATAAGCAAGGAACATTAATTGATTTACCAGGCGTTTATGATTTGAATCCAGTTTCACGTGATGAAGGTGTCGTTACGAATTTTCTACTAACAGATGAATTTCATCATATGTTAAATATAGTGGATTCTTCTCAATTTGAGCGAAATATGCATTTAACATTGCAATTACTTGAATTTGGTAAGCCCGTTTCAATTGGTTTAAATATGATTGATGTGGCAAAGCAAAGAGGAATTGTGATTAATGTAAAACGCCTATCAGAAATATTAGGTGTAACAGTCGTTCCTGTCATCGCAAGAACCGGAAAAGGCTGTGAAGAATTACTTACTACTCTTCATGAAGAGAAACAAGAAGAGAAAAAGCCATTCATTATTTCATATGGTGTACAAATGGATGAAGGGATTGGAGAGGTAATCGCTCTTTTAGAGACAGCGAATTATGAGCATCCGAGATGGTTAGCCCTTCAATTTTTAAGCAATAACGAAGTAGTAGAAAAAGAAATGAAAGCATTACCAATTTATAAGGAACTTATAGCCATTCGATCTCGTTTAGATGGAAAACTTGATTGTACGTTGGAAGAGCACATTTACAAGACTCGTGAAGCGTATATTGAAAAGTTAAAAACAAATGTTATGCAACATGAGAAAGAAGGAAAAATTCCTTTTTCAGAAAAAATTGATAGGTTAATTACACATAAAATTTTAGGACTTCCAATCTTTTTAGCAGTTATGTTTTTTATTTTTCAGGTTACGTTTACGTGGATTGGTACACCTTTATCTGATATGCTTGATGGATTTTTTGGCGGACAACTTACTGATTGGGTTACAGCTGGGCTCACAAGTGTTGGGGCTTCTGACTTTATTCAAGCACTCGTTACAGAAGGTATTATTGCTGGTGTTGGTGCGGTATTAGTATTCGTTCCACAAATCTTTGCACTATTCTTCTTCATTTCATTATTAGAAGACTCGGGATATATGGCACGAATTGCAGTTGTTATGGATAGAATTATGGAGTTTTTCGGTTTAAACGGAAAAGCATTTATTCCGATGATTATCGGCTTTGGATGTAACGTTCCAGGTATTATGGCAGCGAGAACGATTGAACAAGAAAAAGAAAGGTTACTTACAGTTCTTGTAACACCGTTTATGTCTTGTTCGGCACGTTTACCTGTATATGCACTATTTGCGGGAGTTTTCTTCCCTCATAGTCAGGCGACTGTTGTGTTCTCTTTATATATCGCAGGGATTGTTCTTGCATTACTCGTTACAAAAATTATGTCTCTTACTATTTTAAAAGCAGAAAAATCTATTTTTGTAATTGAACTACCACCTTACCGTGTGCCGCAAGCGAAAACGTTATGGCTGAGCACGTGGGAGAAAGGTAAAGGATTTGTTCGTAAAGCGGGTACATTCATCTTCGGTGGTTCTGTTGTCATTTGGTTATTAAACTATGCAGGTCCATCAGGATTTGGTGTTGATATGGGAGACAGTTTCTTAGCGATGATTGGTGGGTTTATCGCACCACTATTTGCACCGCTCGGTTTTGGAACGTGGCAAGCTGGGGCATCCCTTTTAACAGGATTTTTAGCGAAAGAAGTTGTCGTTTCTACGATGGCAATTATTTATGCGGTTAAAGAAGATGTGCTAGGAAATGTAATGGGAGCACATTATACTGCGCTATCAGCATATGCATTTATGTTCTTTGTTTTATTATATGTTCCGTGCTTAGCGACAGTAGCTGTTATTAAACGTGAAACAGGATCGATGAAATGGACAGTTTTCTCTGTCGTTTATCCGCTCGTTGTTGCTTATGTATTAACGCTCATTATATACCAAGTTGGGTCCTTACTCGGATTCTAGAAGGAGATGTATCGCGGTGATGGTCAATATTATAATTGGAGCTATCATTTTTGGTTATGCAGCATATACGTTAGTTAATTTTGTAAAGAGAAGTAAAAAGGGAAAATGCGCAGCATGCTCTTTAAGTAAGTCATGTCAATCGCAAACTTGTAGTCCAGATATGGAGCAAATTGCTCATAAAGTGAAACTTTAATCAGTGGGGGTTTTGTTCATCCCCACTGATTATTAGTTGAACCAATCGGGCATTTACGGACAGTTGATCTCCCACCTAACTTCTTCGCTCCAGCCTAATTTTGAGGTGGGAGTCTTACTGCCCGTTAATGCGGGAGAAATAGAAAAAAGCTTTGCGAATTTCGCAAAGCTTTTTTGTTTACTTTTTAATTTTTACAAGTTGTGATGCTTCTACTCCATTTGCTCCAGGTAATTCTTTGCTAGGGTCTTTATCAAATTTTAGAATACCTACAGATTTTTCTTCACCTTTTACATTTCCATATGCTGCGTCATCAACGATGGCAAACATATCTCCATAAGAACGGCCGTCACCGATAATTGTGTTACCTTCATATTTTAATTTTGCTCCATCAAGTGTAGCATTTTCAACTTTCTCTTTTGCAAATAATACACCTTGTTCTGCTGTTACAGCTGGTAACTTATCAATTGCTTTTGTGTCATCATTTTTATCGACTTTTTTAAGTAGTTCTTTCTTAACGAGTTCTTCACCAGTTTTCTTATCCATTACAAGTACTTTTTTACCTTCAAGTGTTGCAACTTTCATTTTATAGACATCTTTTTCTTTTACATCTTTTTTGTTTTTATCTGCGATTTGCTGAACTTGATCTTCCGTTCCGTATAATACTAAGCCGTTCGCTTTTTCTCCTAATAAAGAACAACCTGACAATGCTCCGAATGAAATTGCTGCTGCTAACCCGATTCCTACTAATTTTTTCATGATGATTTCTCCTTTTTATATGTTTTATAGTAAATACAGTTTTTGTATTAGTCCTTACAGTATGAGAAGCTTTTTTGCTATTCCGTTGCTTCTGGTATTAGTGTATAAGAAATATTGAAACGTAACTATCGAGTTAGCTTACAGTAACATTACAATTATGTAATTTAGTGAAATCGCGCAAAAATAAGTTAATTTTGGAGGCAGAAATAATAAGGATATAGTAGGAATACAATATTATATCTGGAATGTCATATTATATTAGTTGTATTTTGGAAATAACATGTAAGGACATCTTAGTTTTGTTATAATAAACACATAGGTTGTAAAAATGAATATTCTTACTGAAAAGGGAGATTTTTAATTTTCCAAGTAGTGAATTTGAAATATGAGGTATATCATAGGAGGAATTTGGATGTCTGTATTTAAACGATTAAGAGATTTAACAATGTCGAATGTGTATTCATTAATTGAAAAAGCTGAAGATCCAGTTAAGATGACGGATCAATATTTACGCGATATGCAAGCGGATGTACAAGAAGCTGAGAAAAGTGTAGCAGCTCAAATCGCACTTGAGAAGAAATTCAAAATATTATTTGAAGAGCAAGAAGCGCTTGTGAAAAAACGTGAAGAGCAAGCTCATATGGCTGTTCAAGCTAGCAACTTAGATCTTGCGCGCCGTGCTTTAGAAGAAAAACAAAATGCAGAGCAAAAGATGAATGAGTATAAAGCGAGCTATGAGCAAAACAAAGCAGCTGCTGATAACCTTCGTCTTAAGCTAGAAGAAATGCGTAAGCAATTAACAGAGCTGAAAAATAAACGTGAAACACTTGTTGCACGTGTAAATGCAGCGAAAGCACAAAAGAATATTAATCAGGCGATGTCTGGATTTGATTCAAATTCAGCAAAAGCTGGTTTAAGCCGTATGGAAGAGAAAGCACTTCAATTAGAGGCTGAAGCAGAAGCAAGCGGTGAAATTTACAAGAAAGAAAAGTCGTTAGATGATGAATTCGCAAGCTTAAACAAAAATTCTGTTGTTGACGATGAATTAGCTCGTATTATGAAGCAGTACGAGAAATAATATAGAATAGACAAAGAAACCGACATGTCTGAAGAGAATTCATGTCGGTTTTCTATTACTTTTTTAGAGGAGGTTTTGTAATGACGTGGATGAATGTTTTAGCTATGCTTGTATGGACTGGAGCGAGTGCGGTACTTTTATTTGCAATTATGTGGGTTGATTCGATTTTTACAAAATACAATGATTTAAAAGAAATGAAAAATGGAAATACAGCAGTGACAACGCGTTTCGTTATGAAATTATTTGCGCAAGGGTACATTTTATCTCAATCTATAACGAAAGCGAATGACTTATGGCAAGCGCTTCTTGCCTCAGCAGTTTCATTCGTTATTTTATTAATTGTAGAAATGTTCATTGAGTTTGTGTTAAAGAAAATGTCTGGTTTAGATTTAGAAGAAGGAACGAAAGAAGGCAGCGTAGCACATGCGTTGTTAGCTGGTTCATTACATATCGTTGGTGCACTTATTTTAGGTGCTTGTTTATAAAGAGAAAAGGAGGGGTAGATTGTGAGTTTATTTAAACGTATTAAAAATATAATGAAGAGTCCGGAGCCGCCGAAGCCAGAAAAGAGTCTTTTAACGTTGGCTCCTGGCGATATGATTGAAGTCTCGTTGGTCATGTACGAATTAACTGGGAAAACGAGCATGCATTCTCGCAAGGAGATTATTTTAACTTTGCAGGATGGGAAAGATATTCGTTATTTGAAAATTGAAGACCGTGAAAATACGTATTACAAATTGTATACACCGATTGATGGTCGTTTAGATTCAATCGATGAAATTCCGACGACGATTGAAATGGATGATATAGAGTATCATATGGAAGAACAATATAATGGACGTGTTGTTGTTATGGGGAAAACACCATTCGCTGCTTCAGAAGAACAGTACGTATGGGAATTCCAATCTGATAACCGTAAATTATTACGTGTTGAATGGCAAAATGGTCGCACAATGATGTATGAGGGAGAAGTAATTATTCCTGCTGATGTACAAATCATAAGAGCAACATAAGGGGGGCGTAATCATGTCAAACCGATTGTTTACCATGATTAAATCGTTCGTAATCCCTATACTTGCTATCGTTACATTACTTGTTATTGCCGGTTATGCTTTATCGGGCTGTCAAAGTGGTCAGGCGAAGTCAATTCAGGACCGTTACCCACTAGAGTCTGTCGCAAAGGATGGTAAACAAGAATCTTACGTGTATAGGGCCGCCAATCGGTCAGTTCCTGAAGTTGCAAAGGAACTTATAGCCGAAAGGAAACCGAAGCAAGCATCTAAAGAAGACGAAAATCAAATGTTCCTCGTTTACTCTGATAAAATGTATAATTTACAAAAGGATAAAGAGAAACCATCTGATACGTTAATTGAAATAAGCAATGAAGAATTTGTCCGTCAAAATTACCAACCATCCTTCTTACAAGGATATATCATGGGGAGTATATTAAACGATATATTCGGTTCACGCAAATCATCATACGGTGATTATCGCGGATATAATGACAGACAAAATCATAAACCGGTGATCCCGGAAAGACCACCTACGAAAGAGGAAAAGAAAACCCCGCCTCCAATTACGAAGGAAGGGAAAGGATCTATTATTAAGCGAGGCGATAATGTAGATCCGAAATCATCTGTAGGTGATAAAGGAAGTATTACGGAAAAAGGAAGTAAAACGACGCCACCGCCTTCTACCGGAAGCAAAGGGAAAATTACGAAAAATCCGGGTGGCTCGAGTGGATCTGATGTGAAGCCGAAATCATCCATTAAAACCCCACCAAAGAATACGTCGCCCCCGAAAACAAGGGTTGGCGGTTCAGGGAAAATTATGAAGAGAAGATAGTATAGAGACTGAAAAGTGGAATTTGCTTTTCGGTCTTTTTATTATGGGGATTAATTCCTTATAGCTGGTACAATTAAGTTATAAGGAGGAGATTATTATGACTATATATAAAAGGTTTAGTTTGATTATGTTCCTCGTCTTATTCCTCAGTTTGTTTATTAGCACAACGATGAAATTTCACTTTATCCCGCATTAACGGGCAGTAAAACTCCCACCTCAAAATTCGGCTGGAGCAAAGAAGTTAGGTGGGAGATCAACTGCCCGTAAACGCCCGATTGGTTCAACTAATAATCAGTGGGGGATGAACAAAACCCCCACTGATTATAGTTTCACTTTATAGTAGGTATTCTATGGATACTGTGTACATGTACTCTCTTTCTATATGTTCCGCTTCGCTTTCAGCATGAAGTGCCCGCCTTTCAAAAGTACGTCGATTGGATTAAAAGCGGGGGAAGATGGGGGGAGTAAAATATATCAACGGTTTTTCGATTATATCTATCGTAGTTCAAAATATATCAACGATTCGAAAAGGAATATCGATTTACCAACTTCATAATAAAAAGAGGCTGCACCAATATTTTGGCACACCCTCTTTTTTCATAATGATTAATGAATATCACGTTTCTTAAAGTTACCGCCTTTTACTTCAGCTACGTCATAAACTGTAATAAAGGCATTAGGATCGATTTCATTAATCAGGTCCTTCATTTTACTTTCTTCTAAACGGTTAATTACACAAGATATTTCTTTGAATTTCTCTCTTGAATAACCACCGTATACTTCGTTATACGTTGCGCTTCGGCCTAAACGATCGCGAATTGTTTCTACCATTAATTCAGGCTCTTTCGTGATGATTTTAAATGTTTTTGAACCACTTAAACCAACTTCAACGATATGAATCACTTTCGAAGCGATAAAGTAAGCAATTGCCGAAAGGATAGCCCCTTGAAGACCAAATACTGTTGAAACAAAAATAAAGACAAACATATTTAAGAATAAAATAAGGTCACTTGTTCCAAAAGGTAACTTACGAGAAAGTAATACAGCTAGCATATCGATTCCATCTAATGCGCCGCCGTTACGTAAGGCTAGTCCCATACCGAAACCGATAATAATACCACCAACAACTGTAACGAGTAGTGTATCGCCTTCAATAATAGTTGGTATTCCGTGCATGACAACGGTACCTATCGCTAATGAAGCAATCCCGATGATGGAATAAATTGCAAAGCTTTTACCGATTTGTTTATATCCTAACCAAACGAAAGGAATGTTAATAACTGCGATTAGAGCTCCTAATGGCAATCCAAATAATCTTGAACTAACGATACTTAAACCAGTCACACCACCGTCGGATACGTTATTTGGAATTAAGACAGCTTCTAATCCGTACGCTGTAATAAATGCCCCAATAATAATCATCAAAGCTTTTGAAGCAATTTTCAGCTTATTGGGCTTACTCTTGACAATTTTCTTCATGTAATTTCCTCGTTTCAAACTAGTTTCTTATTTGTTACGTAATTCACACCTAAATTCCATTTTAACATTTAATTTGAAAAAATTCTCCTTTAATGGATGTATGCAGGGGATATTATCACCATATTATTAATTTAAATACGCCTGTAGCTGATAAGTGAGTGGTCATAATTTGATATAAACAAGTGGGAATGAACAGTATGGATATGTACACTTGGGACGTTGATCTTAAGGAGGGATTCTGTGAGATACTGTACGCGAAATATGGAAATGAAACGAACGATGGTAATAAGTTTTGTGGACAGTGTGGAGAGAGTCTTAGTTATGCAACAGTTAAGGGAAATCCAGTAAATCGTCATTTAAATAGTGGTATAGAGGTGTTTTCATTAGTTGGTTTTATAACAGGATTAATATCTTGGTTTATTAATTTGTGGGGACTTGTTGGCAGTATAGCTATCGTTTTTTCTATATTAGGTTTAAATAAAAAGGTGACAGGGACTAGTAGAGTGTTTGCTATCATAGGAGTTGTTTCTGGAATTATTAATGTTCTGTATGCGTTTATGTTAATTATTTAACTAAAAAATGCCCCTCTTTCATGAAAAAGGGGCATTTTTTTAGTTATTAAGAAACAATAAAACTAAGCACGGATACGAATAAAGCAAATCCTAAAACCGTTCCGCAAACTTTCATATGACGTTTACGTCCCATTACGACAATCGCAACATATTCACGAATCATTGCATTAGGCCAGTAATAAAATGCAGTTTTGGATCCAATTCCTTGGCTATTAAGACCAGCTTGTCTTGCATATATACCAGCACGGAAAAGGTGGAAATTGTTCGTTGTAAAAATACTTTTATACTTACCTTCAGGCTTTAAAGAATCCATAATTTCTTTAGAGAACGACATATTTTGATATGTGTTTACAGAGCGATTTTCTTGCACTGTATGTTCAAGAGGAATTCCGTTTTCAACAGCGTACTTTTGCATCGCTTCTGCTTCTGGAAGGCCTTCATCCGGACCTTGTCCACCAGAGAAAATGATTGTTGGTGGTGTATTCACAGCAGCTTGTTTCCAATAAAAGTCGATTGCTTTATTAATACGACTTGCAAGTAAAGGCGGTACTTTATCATTAATTAAGCCGCTACCAAGAACGATGATGAAATCTTGATTACGTCTTGGTCTGTTGAATTGGTATAAAAAATAAGCGGTTAAGAAGTTAGATAAGTGTATAAAGAAATATAAAGTTATAAGAGAAATACCAGCGAAAATAGGCCTTAAATGTGATGAGAATAAACTTGCTGGATTTATAATAGGGAGTAACATCAAGAATAAAATCCCTAAAGCAGCAATGAGTGTTAAACAGTTAGTGAAACGTCTTCCTTCTCGTTTCATTAAAATTCTTGCGTTAAGAAATAACCCAAACATTAAAGCAACAATACCGAAAGGAATCATAATGATAAGTGCTAAAATAGGTAAAAACATGATGTAGTATAGATTAGCATTACCTGACTCATAAGCTGCAAGCATACAAAAAAGAAGGAAAAAACAGAAAAAGGCATTAAATAAAAAACCGTTTATTATTTTCCGTGGATCTTTTAAGTAAGAGATAAGAAAAATAATAAACAATATAAGAGGAATAATTCCGAAATACATAAGTAGTGCACACCTCAATTTTTATAAAGTTTTATAATACTTTCTATATTACATGATTTTATAATTGTTTAATTAAAAAATAAGGATTTTGAATTTTCTTAATAAATGCTATAGATAAATATGGTAAAATGTATTCAAGGTGAGATGTTAAAAGTAAAATGGTTGAAGAGGCACTCTGTGGGGTGTCTTTTTTTGTATGTAATTATGCATATTATGTTTATTTTCAAGGGAAGAGGATTAAAATATAAGTTGTGGATACACGCTATAAAGCAGAATTTTATATTAATATTTACCTCTACTCTTTTTGTACCTAACAATCTTGTAACAATTCATGATTCTGTTTTCTAGTGTGTGTTTACAAAAAGCGGGATGGGGTATATATAAACAGGGGAAAGGACGTCTTCTTGAAAGGCGTCTTTTTGTTTCTTAGTATAGATAATTTCCACTATTAACGTAGTGCAAACTATCTATACTAAACATTAGCAATCTTCCGTATAAATATTATCAATTTACTATATATTCCAGTGGTGTTAAGTTAAATATGAAAGGCTTTCTTTTTCAAAATATTACCCCTAATAAATTTTTGAAAAAGTCAACTGTCTCCAAAATTGCCATTTATGCTTAGCAAAAAAGAATCCTTCGGGGTTCTTTTTTGTATTCGACAGAATATGACAAAATGAAGTTATATAATTTGTTATATTGTTAAATGGTTATTATGGAAAAGAGAAGGAGACTTAAGTATGGGATTTAAAAAATTACTTTTAACAGGTGCAATTGTTGCAACTACAGCATTTACTTCAATCGGGACAGCGCAGGCAAGTATAGAGTTTAAAGATGTTCCAAACAATCATTGGGCTTATAAGGCAATTATGGACTTAGCAAATAAAAACATTGTTGCTGGATATGGAAATGGGATTTTTGGATTTGGTGATGATGTAACTCGTGAGCAAGTTGCAGCCCTTATGTTCCGTCAATTAAAGCCAGCAGTAAAAGAACAGTATAATAATCCGTATAAAGATGTTACTGATCGTTCGACTCAGTTTAAAAAAGAGATTCTTGCTTTAACAGAGATCGGTGTATTCGCTGGAGATGACACAGGGAACTTTAGGCCAAAAGATTCGTTAACTCGCGATGAAATGGCACAAATTTTAACAAAAGGGTTTCAATTGCAAATTAGAGGGGATCATAATTTCCCGGATGTAGATAGAAATGGATGGGCGAATCCTGCGATTACTGCAGTTAAATCAAATTATATTACAGCTGGAACTGGTGATGGTAAATTCGCACCTAGAATGCATGTAAGTCGTGAGCAATATGTTCAGTTCTTATATAACGCGACATTACCACTTGAAGAAAGACCAGGAGCAAGACAAGAACAACCACAACCAGAGGTGAAGCCGGAACAAAAGCCAGAACCAAAACGCTTTGCTAACTGTAAAGAAGCAAATGATGCTGGAGTTTACGATATTACAAGAGATAGTCCGTATTACGGTAAGCATTTAGATCGTGATGGCGATGGAATTGCTTGTGAGAGAAAGAAGAGCGGTAAATAAGAAAAAAGCACTCAGCCTGAGTGCTTTTTTCTTATTCACACATGCTATTTTTTTAGGCGATTCTCATAGAATGGGAGTAACGAAATGAAAGTAGGTGATAAAATGCCAGCTATTGTGGAAGGGGTTATTATTGAGAACTGTAATGGGACAATTAACTTAGGTGATAAATATAACGTACATCCAATTGAAAAAACGAAAGCTTATAATGGATCGGGATCTTCAAATACCGGATTAAATGTGAGGACATTCAGTGGTATTAGTACGGCAGATGTAACGGATAACGATGTGTATGACCAAGTAATTCAATCTACGTTATAATTTTTATATGTAAAATTGCATAAAATGATGTGCTTGTCCTGTGATACAATTTAGTTGTGAGCTGTTAGTGATTCTTCTTTATCATAGTTGTTAGATTAGAAATGTAACATCTTATCGAAAATCATACGTAAAATAAAAAAGACACTTCGCTCGAAGTGTCTTTTTTATTTTAGTGATACCCTTTAGCAGAGTCTTTATGAATTTTATTTTTAAATATGCTGTAGCTCCAAAGCTGATATCCAATAACGATTGGTACCATGACAATTGCAACGAAGAACATAATTTTTAAGTTTAATTGACTACCAGCTGCGTTGTATAACGTTGTACTATAAGCGTCGTTAATACGAGATGGTAACATTCTTGGGAACATACCTGCAAAACCAGTTGTCATAAACATTGCGATTGTTAAGCAAACGAATGTGAATGCAAGGCCGATTTTATGTTTGTACACCATAATAAGTGTGAGTACACTCATTAACATTGCAAGTACTGGAAGAATGAATAGTACAGGATATTCCGTGAAGTTTTGGAATAAATTTGTACGATTTGCAGTTGCGACATAGAAGATAGCTAAAATGATAGCAGCTGCCATTGAAAATGGTCTTGCAATTTTATAAGCACGATCAGATACTTCGCCAGTTGTTTTAATCATAATCCAAAGGGCACCAGATACGACGAATATAGCAGTGAAGAAAAGACCACCTAAAATACCATAATGGTTTAGTAAGCTAAGTAAAGTTCCTTCATAACCATCTTTTCCAATTTGCAGCCCGTAATACAGGTTAGCGAATGTAACACCGAATAAGAAGGCGATTAGGAAACTACCAATTGTAAACGCCCATTTACAAGTTTTTTTCCAAATTGGTGAATCGTCTTTATGCATAAATTCAAGTCCAGCGGCACGAGCAAATAGTGCAAGTAATACTAAAAATAGTGGTGTATATAGGTAGCTAAACATATTTGCATATGTGACTGGAAAGGCAGCAAATGTTGCGCCACCAGCTGTAATTAACCATACTTCATTACCACCCCAGAACGGGCCGATAGCTTCTTGTAATTGATTTCGTTCTTGTCGGTCTTTCGCAACGAATGGGAAAATCATTCCGTTACCGAGTGCGTAGCCATCAAGAATGAAGTAAACTGTCCAAATTACGCCCCATAAACCGAACCAGATAATTGCAAGCATATCATGAGACATGAGCTGTACCTCCTTCAGTAGCAGGTTCTTCTAATGCAGCGGGTCCTTTTTTCGCGAACTTCAGCATTAAGTGTACGTCTGCAATTAAGAGTAAAGTGTAGAACAATATTAAACTAATTAATGAGAACCAAATTTGTGGAACTGATATAGGTGACACGGATTCTGCTGTACGCATTAGTTTATAAACTGTCCACGGTTGACGACCTACTTCAGCGACAATCCAGCCAGCGTTAATTGCGATATATGGAAGTAAAACAGACCACATTGTAATTTTTAAATAACGTTTTGAGTTTTCTAGTTTTCCTTTTCGGTTTAAATAGAAACCGTACCAAGTTAATGCCATAAAGAACATGCCAAGTGCAACCATTAAGCGGAAGCTATAGTACACGAGGTTAACATTTGGACGTTCATCTTTCGGGATATCTTTTAAACCAACAATTTCGCCATCAAATGAGTTTGTATAGAAGAAGCTTCCGAGCTTTGGAATAGTAAGGAATTCAAAGTTCTTTTCATTTTTTACATCAGGAATTTGAATGATTGAGAAACCTTGTCCTTTTCCAGTGTCCCAAACAGCTTCCATTGCAGCTCCTTTTGCTGGTTGATATTTAGCAGCTGATACACCGGATTGATGGCCCATAAATGGTGTAATTGTTGCGGCGAATAAACCTAACATTAAACCAAATTTAAATGATTTTTTGAAGAATTCCACTTCGTTTTTACGCAGTAAGTGATATGCACTAATTGCCATAACGAAGAAAGCACCGACAATATAACAACCAATTACAGTGTGGAAGAACATATTCCATGCATATGGATTTGTAACAAGTGCCCAGAAGTCATTTAATTCAGCGCGGCCGTTACGTACTACGTACCCAACAGGATTTTGCATGAATCCGTTTGCAGTAATAATCCAAAGGGCAGAAATATTTGTTCCAAGTGCAACCATCCACATACAGAAAGCACGGAATTTTGGTGAGATTTTGTCTTTACCGAATAACCATATTCCCATGAAAGTAGATTCTAAGAAGAAGGCAACGAGTGCTTCGATTGCGAGAGGTGATCCGAAAATATCCCCCATATATTTGGAGTACTCAGACCAGTTTGTTCCAAATTGGAATTCCATCGTAATCCCAGTTATAATCCCCATTACGAAGTTAATTGTAAAAAGTTTTCCCCAGAAATTTGCCATTTTGCGGTATGTTGGATTCAATGTGCGGGCGTATTGAGTTTCCATACATGCTACTAAAATAACAAGTCCGATTGTCAAAGGTACAAATAAAAAGTGATAAAAAATAGTAATTGCAAATTGAAAACGACTTAGTAACAGAACGTCGGACATAATAAATATTCACTCCTTTTTTACATTATCTACAATCAGTTTATAGTGAAAAAACGTTTAAAGTATGTGAGACTTGTTACAAAGGTGTGTGTATATTTTGAAAGAATTATGTCGATTATCTGAAAACATCCTATTTTTACTATAAAGCAATATCCTTTTTGAGTTTTTCAAATTTTGGTACACTATATATGTAGTGTAAATGAGAGAAAAGAGGGTTCTTTACTATGAAGTCATTAGAAGAGATTTTACAATACAATGAAAAATTTGTTGAAGAGAAAAAATACGAAGAGTATGAAACAGGGAAATTTCCAAACAAAAAGATGGTAATTATCTCTTGTATGGATACTCGTCTTGTTGAATTATTACCGAAAGCAATGAATATGCGTAACGGTGATGTGAAAATTATTAAAGTAGCAGGCGCTGTTATTTCACATCCATTCGGAAGTATTATGCGTAGTATTTTAGTCGCTGTATATGAGCTTGGAGCTGACGAAGTATGTGTTGTCGGTCATCATGATTGTGGTATGGCAAAAATTCAAGCAAGCAGTACAATTGAGAAAATGAAAGAGCGCGGCGTAACAGAAGAGAAATTAGATACACTTCGTTATTCTGGAATCGATTTAGAAAGATTCTTACAAGGGTTCTCTAGTGTAGAAGAAAGTGTAGAACATAGTGTGTCAATACTTCGCAACCATCCGTTACTTCCGGAAGAAGTACCTGTTCACGGTCTTGTTATAGATCCTGACACAGGAAAATTAGATTTAGTTGTAAATGGTTACGAAAATTAAGAATTTACTTTGTCATCCTTTTTATCTGGGACAGGATCAAATCCTCCTGGATGAAAAGGGTGACATTTTAATATACGCTTACATGTAAGCCAAAATCCTTTGAGGGCACCGTGTTTTTGAAACGCTTCTAATCCATAATGAGAGCAAGTCGGATGAAAGCGGCACGTTGGCGGTGTCATCGGAGAAATGAACTTTTGATAAAAGCGTATAATACCGATAAAAATCTGTTTCATAATGGTCTCCTTTTCAGCATAGTCTTAAAGTATTATAGCACGACAGTACATAATACTTTACTAATGTGCATTTCCGTTATATCATATTGGATATAACGGAATTAAATTAAAAGCGGGAGAGATGTTGTATGCCATCAGTAGAAAGCTTTGAATTAGATCATACGATTGTAAAGGCACCTTATGTAAGACATTGCGGAGTTCACAACGTAGGTAGCGACGGTATTGTAAATAAATTCGATATTCGTTTTTGCCAACCGAATAAACAAGCAATGAAACCAGATGTTATTCATACGTTAGAACATTTATTAGCATTTAATTTACGTAAATATATTGATCGTTATCCGCATTTTGATATTATCGATATTTCACCAATGGGTTGCCAAACAGGATATTATCTTGTAGTAAGCGGAACACCGACGGTTCGAGAAATCATTGATTTATTAGAACTAACATTAAAAGATGCGGTTCAAATTACAGAAATTCCAGCTGCAAATGAAACACAATGTGGCCAAGCGAAGCTTCACGACTTAGAAGGAGCACAACGCTTAATGAACTTCTGGCTAAGCCAAGATAAAGATGAACTTGAGAAAGTGTTTGGATAAAGAAAAACTGCCTGTGAAAGGGCAGTTTTTTTATTTGTAAAAGAGAAAGGTACAGACTTTATATAAAAACAATGAGTTTCACTTATGAGCATTTTTAAGAAATGAAAGGCAGTAGGTGAATATATTAATGAGAGCTTCTGTTTGAAAAACAGGAGTTTTTTGTGTGAATGGAGTATTGACTTTAACGTATACGTCAAAGTTTATAGTGAAGATAAATAAGGCGTGAGGAGGAAACGATGGATAAGTATAGCATTGGCGAAATTTCAAAAGAAACGAATGTAACGACGAGAACACTTAGATATTATGAGGAAATTGGATTGTTAAGACCGTCTTATGTTGCTGATTCAGGATATCGTTACTATTCAAAAGATGATGTAATTACATTGCAACAAATCACAACTTTTAAAAAGCTTGGTTTTAAGCTTTCAGAAATAAAAGAAGTATTAAAAGAAGAAAAGGGGATTTCAGAAGAAGGAAGATGGAAAAATGCGATTCAAAATGAAATTCAAACAATACAAGGGGAAGTAAAAAGATTACAGGATTTAGAAAAGCTACTATATACAACATTTCATTCCATTGAATTAACAGGAGAGCTTAGAACAGAAGATTTAATGTTATTTATAAAATCAGTACAGGGAATTGATCAGAGGGAGAAATTTTGGAAAAGATATTTTAATGAGGAAGAGCAGCAGATTATTCAGGGCTTACCAACATTTGAAGAAAACGATAAAAGAACGAAAGAGTGGCTGCAAGTATTAAGAGAAATTCGCGAGCGTATAAATGAACCAGTAGATTCACCAGAAGTTCAACAATTGGCGGAGAAAGTAGTGGCTTTTTCCATGCATATATTTCAAGAAGATGAACAATTAATAAATAAGTATTGGGAATTAATTAGACCTGAAGAGGGGGAGATTGCAAAAGTATATGGACTTGATTCGGAAACAATGAAGTATATAGATGAAATGGTAGATTATTATTTGAAAAAGGAGGAAGATAAATGACAGCTATGCAAAAAGAGAAGCTATATGGAAAGGAGCACGCGCGATTAGAGCGGCAATACTTTTATAAACATGTGGGCATTTTCATTCTTGCGCAGCTTTTATTTATTTTTCTAATAGGGCTTGTACCAGCTCAAGAGTTACCAAGTGGATCTTATATTCTTCATATGAAAGAATGGATTTTGAATAAACAAATAGGCTTTTATAAAAATGCAACTGTTAATACCATTATCAGTGTTTGGACATCGGTGCTCATTATTCATTTTATTTGGGCGATGTCGTATATCTTTTTTCCGAAAAAGAAACGTAGTTCGCTAAAGCAAGAAACACGACAAGAGGTAAAAGAAGAAGTGAAAAAGAAAAAGGAGATTAGTACAAATAGGGCGTGGCTGTATTTAGTATTTGGAGGCTTAATTGAAATATATTGGGCAACAGGATTAAAAACAAATTCGATGAGCATTTTGACACTTATTGCAATTTTAGTTAGTTTTCATCTATTAATTGAAGCAACTAAAAGAATCCCAATTGGAACGGCATATGCAGTATTTACTGGAATTGGGACAGTGGGAACGATAGTAGTAGATATTTTATATTTTAAAGAGCCATTTTCGTTTATTAAAATTTTCCTTGTTTGTTTATTAGCACTATTTATTATCGGATTGAAATTTAGTGGCGACAAGGAAGAGGTGAAATAAAATGGCGTGGATGTATTTAATTATAGCTGGGCTTTTTGAAATTGTCGGTGTAATTGGGATAAAGAAAGTAACAAAAGATAATAATTGGACGAATAATATTATTTTAATAGGTGGATTTATTATTAGTTTTCAATTTTTAACGATGGCGCTCCAAGAAATTCAGTTATCAATTGCATATGCAGTTTGGACTGGAATTGGGACGCTCGGGGCAGCGGTTGTCGGTATTTTATTTTTTAAAGAGCCGAAAAATGCTTTTCGGATTATTTGTATCGTTGGAATTATGGGGACGATTATTGGATTGAAAGTAGTGAGTTAAAGAAGAGCAAAATCTGCTCTTCTTTTTTTATGAAAGTAGACTAGACACCCCAACATATAAAATAAAGGCAGAACCGAGAAAATAAACAAATGCTTTTGCTTTTTGCCGCTCTTTTATTTCATCAATTCCAAAAAGGATAAACATAATACTTAAAAGGATAAATACGAATGGTAAAAGCATAGAGAAGTTTGAAAAGAGGCTAAATAGGGCGAGAATAAGAGCGATAGTCGCTATTATAATTCGAATGTTTTTTAACATGAAATCCTCCTTTAGAAGAACAGTATAAATGGAATGACAAAAATAATGGTAAACATACTTAAACCGATGCTAATAGCCCCAATTTGCTTTTACTGCTTTTGAATCATCTCAATTCCTACTAAAATGCCATACAAATGGTAGGTGAAAAGATTTGAAAGTTCATTGTAAATGTACTGTATAAACATAGAATCAAAGTAATAAAAACGATGATTAGTTGTATTTGTTTTATGTGCATTTTAGCCCCTTTTAAGTAGAAAGAGTTAGTTACCTGGAGATAATAATTATAATAGCGACGATTAAAGTAAATACGCCAGAAAAGAAGGAGAGTGTACTATGTACTTTCTTTCCTTTCTGTTTCTCTTCTGCGCTCATGATGAAAGTCATAATAGATAAGGCAATAAGCATATAGGGCATCGTAACAAGCGGGTTTGTAGATATTCCATATAGAGCGAGAGAGATGACAATAAGAGCGGATATGATGCGAAATGTTTTTAGCATACTACCACCTATCTTCTTGTAGTTTTAAATTAGCCTTCAATGTAATAACAGTTCGTAGTTGGTATTTAAAGTTTCATTCTACATGTAACGAAGGTAGTTCGATATTACAATGAAGAGCATAAGAATAGAAACGAAAAAATGCGAGATACCCATTGATTTTCTTCCGGATTTCAGTTCATTAATTCCTAGAAGAATAAAGAAACAACTGAGAGCAAATTGCATGTATGGGAGAAGTGTGAAATTATCGGTAGCAAGAGAATAAGTGCAAAGAGAGATTGTGAGAAGCATGAAAAAATAGCGTATTCCAGTTAGCATCGAATTCCTCCTTTAAAGAGACTATTTATCGAAATATTTCTGAGAAGCCAAGAAATAAAGCAACAGCTCCTGCTAACAGAGCAAGTATGCTACCACCTTTTTGCTGTTTTAAGATTTCCTCTATACTAATAATGAAAGCCATCCCCCCTAAAAAGATGAACATATAAGGCATGATTTCCCTATTACCAGTAAAAAAGCTATAGATTGCTATAGATAAAGCAATAAGTGATAAAGTAATCCGTAATCCTTTCAGCATAAAAGACCCTCCTCTATTTTATGTATGTAATGATGAGAACAATCCAAGAGAATGCTCCAGCAACAATACAAATAAATCCTGTTCCTGAATCCTTTTTCTTTATTTGCTCAATTGCGATGAGAAACATTAAAGCTCCTAATAGAAATTGTGAAAGTGGTAGAAAGTTATTTTGACCTGTCAGTAAACTAATAGCGGATATGATGATGACACTGAGTGCGATTAAAATGCGTAGTATATTATGAATGCTCTTTACTGCTTTTTGTATACGGATTATCTTCTGGTTTATCAATAGAATGTTTGTAAGAATAGCCTTTATTAATCGTCATAACGGAGAGTACTAGTACGACTAGGACGATTATAATACCGATAATTACTATTTTGAGCATGAAATCCCTCCTTTTCTTTATTTTACATAATTTTGTAATTGATGAAAACAATAGAAATTAAAAGGATGAAAGAAGGGTGTTACATGGAGAATAAAAAAACATATTATATATCAGTTGGAAATGGTCAAATTTCGCAAGTGAAGACGGCGGATACGTATAATTTTGAAATTTATGCAAATGACGAAGAGATTACGGAGTTAAGAGAGTATTTTGATCAAGCGTATGAAGAGGACTTAGGTTCGTATGTACGCTCTCACGTTCCATTCGTTGAGTATCATCACGATTCGAATAATGATCGATATGATGAACAACTACAAAAGGCATATAAAATGATTTATGATCTAGGGAATCATGAAACGAAAGAATTAGTCGCACAAATGGGAATAATCAATGGATTGTAATTGGATAATATTATGCAGAAAAGCGAGAATATGCTACAATTTGTGGTAGGAAAAACTTGTAATCATCAATAGGGGAGTAATGGCATGTACAAATTTAAAGATTATTACCACAACACTGTACAATTATCGTTTGAACGTTACCCATTTTCTCCTGAGCCAAAGCATGTTTGGGTTGTATGCCGGTACGGGGATCAATGGTTATTAACGCATCATTTACGCCGTGGTCTTGAATTTCCAGGTGGTAAAGTAGAACTCGGGGAAACACCGGAAGAAGCGGCAGTTCGAGAAGTTCATGAGGAAACCGGCGGCATAGTTTCTGATTTAACTTACTTAGGGCAATACAAAGTATCCGGAAAAGACAAAATAATCATTAAAAACATTTATTTTGCAACAATTAGTGCGGTAGAGCAACATACGCATTACGAAGAAACGAAAGGGTCTGTTTTATTAAAAGACATTCCTGATAATATTAAAACTGATAGAAAATTTAGCTTTATTATGCGCGATGATGTATTAGCGCGTACGATGAAACATATAGAAGAAATCGGCTGTTTTACGAAGTAAAGTGGCCGGTTTCTTTTTTTGATTAAATACCCAAAAAAGGTGTGAATATATCTTTACTTTTAGGGAGGCATTTGGGAATGAAAGTATCCACTTACTATTGTCACTTTTTGTCGGTAAATCGATATATTTCAAAAATCGCTGATATATTTGGAGTTGCGGTCGATATATTCGAAAAATCGCTGATATAATTTATTTACTATTGTATTGTTTTTACCTCCACCTCTAAAAATGAAAGAACCTCCAACAAATCATCCACCACACGTGAATGTTCAAAGTCACCCCAAAATGAATCTCTCTTCCAAACGCCAAGAATCCCTACTTGTTCAGAACCAAGCACATCATTTTCTGGATGGTCTCCAACGTAAAGGCATTCTTCTGCTTTTACGTTTAGCTTTTGCAAAGCTCGTTCGAAAATCTCAGGATGTGGTTTTTTAATTCCTTCTGCTTCTGAAATGAAAATTGTGTTTGTATACGTATGTATGTTTAGTGCTCGGAGGTTGTTCATTTGAAAATCAGTAAAGCCGTTTGTAATAATACCAATTTTAATGTTTCGCTGTTTTAATTGTTGAAGTAGTTCATGCATGTTTTGGAAAGGAATACAATGATGTTGGAAGTTTGTAATGTAGTCGTGCAGCAGTTGCTCTTGCGTTAAAGTGGTAATGTTGTATTCGCAAAGGAGAGTGGAATATACTTTATCTTTCCACGTGTAACCATTATTGTCGAGTTCGAGAAAACGAGAGCAATACTCGAATTTTTCTATGTTTATCAAATGAAAGGCGAAGCGATTATATTGATCACGAATAAATTGCTCTAGAGATTGGCGACGATCTAATAGTGTTCCATCTAAGTCAAATAAGACTGCTCGAATCATGGGAAACCTCCATACAGCTTTTATAATTAATTATCGCATATTCGTTAAAAAATGATTATGATATTTTTGTAGAATGGAATAATGGAGGTGCGTATGAAGAAACTGTATGGCAAGTTAATGTGTTTTATGATTTCAACGGGCTTAGTAGCTGGATGTGATATGTCGGAGCAAACTTCGAAAAGAGAGAAAAAAGATGTGTGCGAAACGACAGAAGAATGCACACAAATAGGTGATAAAACACTTCAAAAAGTATATAAAAAGATAGATGGACTTTCAGAACTTGAAGTACTAGAGGATTATGATTTAGAAGGACATTCAAGTAACGATATGAAAGAAGCAGAAATGAAAAAAAAGGATGATGAAAATTATTTCTTTTTAGCTTCTTATTATATCGATGGTGATGAAATTGTAGATCCTTATTTCGATAAACTAGATCGCAAACGATTGAATAAGGCTTTTGCGGAGGATAAGGACGCGAAAGAAGAAGTATTAAAGCAACGTCAAGATAGGGATTATCATGAATCGTTATGGGAGATGTATAGCACGCTTATTCCTGCTAAGTATCGCACTGACATAAAAGAGTTTGATATGGTAACAGATGGATACGATGGAATTGTGGCTCATGTTATGCCGAGTATGGAGTATCCGAAAGAGTGGACCATTAGTTTAGATACGCTTGATTCTGCAGTAAATATCGATCAGGTGATGAAAACATTAATACATGAGACGGCTCACGTATTAACGCTGGGACATAAACAAATACCAGTAAATGAAAAGTACTTAAAGGCTTTTGAAGAAGATAAAGATATTTCATCATACCAAAATAAATGTAAATCTCTTTTCTTACAAGAAGGATGTGCGAAGGAGAGCTCTTATATAAATCAATTTTATAATTCTTTCTGGAAACCAATTGACCAGGAGTGGACAGAAAAGAAAGTGGAAGAAAGCGAAGAAGCTCAAATTGAATTTTTTAAGGAAAAGCATGGTGAGTTTGTTTCACTGTATGGGACGACAAATGTGGCAGAGGATATTGCGGATACATTTACAGCGTTTATTTTACAAGATTCAAAAAAGGTGAAAGAAGGAACAGAATTAAAATATAAAAAAATTGTCTTCTTCTATCAATTCCCCGAGCTTGTAAAAATGAGAGCGGAAGTGTTAGCGGGATTATATGATGTTTCGAAAACGATAGAATAACCAAGTGGACACTAATGCGAATTATGTGTTCGATATATTTTAGCCAAGGGAAAACGTGAAGAATTATAGTTCTTTGCGTTTCTTCATGTTGATAAAATTGAAAATTCTGTCTTTTTTTAAAAAAGAAGAAGGAACTGAATCATTAAAATAGAATTAGTATAAAAACGTCACAAATTAGACACAATTATAATGCGGATAGTATAGGGGCTATAAGTTTACTCTCGAGGAGGTAATGAAACGTATGAAAACGATTCTTGCTGTTGCTGGTCTCATTTGGGTAATGTCTCACGGTTTTCCGATTTTTGAAGGGGAGCAAATTCGTAGTGCATTAAATAAAGAGTTTAATGATTATCATATTATTGATCGAAAAGATAATGTCGTTACGGTGCGTGTGAAAGATTGTTTCCATACAGTTACGGTTGCTAATGGGGATATTACAGACGATTCGAAAATGTGTGATAAAAGGTAAGAGAAAGAAGCTGACTCTAGCATATCGCTCTAAGTCAGCTTTTTTTTCGTTTTCCAATAAGGAGTTTTTCAAATGCCTCGACAAATACATACATAAGAGTTGCGAGGACGCAAGTAAGCAATACACTGAGCAAGACGAGTGTGAAGTTAAAGACTTGGAATCCATAGCTAATTAAATAGCCAAGTCCTTGTTTAGAAACGAGGAGTTCCCCGAAAATAACACCGACCCATGATAAGCCAACATTTACTTTTAACGTTGAAATAATTGCAGGGAAAGATGAAGGGAGAATAACGTGCTTATAGCATTGCCATTTATTTGCGCCAAATGTGTCCATGACCTTAATATAGTTGGAATTGACTTCTTGAAATGCGCTGTAAATAACGAGAATGGTAATGATGATGGAGATGATTACCCCCATTGCGATAGAGGATGAAATATTTGGACCGAAAATAACAATGATGATTGGACCGAGTGCAACTTTTGGCATTGCATTTAGGACGACGAGATAAGGATCAAGTACGCGGGCCAAAAGTGGCATCCACCAAAGGAGAGTAGCAATAATAGCTCCGAGTACGGTTCCGAGAATGAAGCCTACTCCTGTTTCAAGTAATGTCGTCCATATGTGGACCCAAAGTGAACCGTCAATCCATTTCGTTAAAAAGAGATCCCAAATACTTGAAGGAGAGCTAAAGAGTAAAGGATCAATCCATTCTTTTTTACTAGCTATTTCCCATATTGCAAAGAAAAGAACAAGAAGTACAAGTTGTAAAGAGCGAGCTAACCATGCATGTTGTCTTTCTTTTTTTCGAAACTGTTCATGTAGTTGTTTTATATTATCCAAGTCGTTCCAGCTCCTTCCATATTTCTTGGAAGAGGGATGGGAAGTCATGGTGGTGGCGTGCTTCTAACGGCGATAAGGAACGGATACTTTCTGGGACGATGAACGTTTTTGCGATTTTTCCAGGGTTCGCCTGCAGTAAATAAATACGATCACTCATCGCAATTGCTTCTTCAATATCATGTGTCACAAGTAAGGATGTTTTCTTATAGTTACGTAGTAATGTGAAGACGAGATCTTCTAGTTTTAATTTTGTTTGATAATCAAGAGCGGAAAATGGTTCATCTAACAATAAAATTTTTGGGTCGGTCGCTAATGTTCGAACGAGTGCAGCACGTTGGCGCATACCACCGGATAGTTCACGAGGGTATTGCTGTTCTATATCATATAGGCCGACTTGTTTTAAAAGCTTTAATGTATGTTCTTTCGTATTTTCATCATAAACCTTCCGAATATGAAGTCCGAGCATAATATTTTCTTCAATTGTTTTCCAAGGAAACAAGTAATCTTGCTGGAGCATATAGCCCATAGAGGGGGTCTTAGTTGTAATCGGTTCACCATCTAAAAATACGATACCTTCAATTGGATCGAGTAGCCCTGCGATGATGGAGAGGAGCGTTGTTTTTCCGCAACCACTTGGACCAAGGATTGAAATAAATTCGCCTTCGTCTACTTGCAAACTCATATCTTCAAGAATAAGTTTGGCATTTTCTTTTGCAAAAAAGCAGTGAGAAACGTTACGTATTTGTAAAAAGCTCATACACTTCGCCTCTATTTCTTAATAACGCTTTCGGCAATTTTTGTATTGACGAGCGCTTCATGTGGAACTTCTTTTTGTAATTCACCAGATTCTTTCATAATCGTTTGGAGTTGTTTCCATTCTGCATCATCTAATAATGGATTTGTCGCATATGAATGTTGTTTTTTGTAGCGTTCAATTACTTTTACTGAAATGTCTTTTGAAGTGTCTTTAAATAGTGGTGAAACGGCATCGGCAATCTCTTCTGGACTATGTGTATCAACCCATTGCTGCGCTTTATATAGTGCGCGCGTGAATTTTTCTGCAGCAGCTTTATCTTTCTTTAAGAAACTTTCTTTTGCCATAAACGTTGTATAAGGGACAGTACCAGATTCAGCTCCGAAAGACGCGACGATATAACCTTTTCCTTCTTTTTCAAGTATACTTGCAGTCGGTTCAAAGAGCTGTACAAATTCTCCTGTACCAGATGCAAAGGCATTTGCAATGTTAGCAAACTCGATATTTTGAATTAAGTTCGTATCTTTGCGAGGGTCAATGCCATTTTTCTTTAAAACGTATTCACCAACCATTTGCGGCATGCCGCCTTTACGCTGTCCTAAAAACGTAACGCCTTTTACGTCGTTCCAATTAAAAGAGTCTAATTTTTTACGGGAAACTAAAAATGTGCCATCTGTTTGTGTAAGCTGCGCAAAATTAATGACAGGATCTTTTGCTCCTTGTTGATGAACATAAATAGACGTTTCTGAACCAACGAGAGCAATATCAATTCCGCCAGATAAAAGGGTGGTCATCGTTTTATCTCCGCCAGCTGTTGTTTGTAAGTCAATATTTAAGCCTTCATCTTTAAAAAATCCTTTTTCAATTCCAACATATAATGGTGCGTAGAAAAGAGAGTGTGTAACTTCGCCAACGCGAATTTTTTGAGCTTGTTCTTTCGTACTTTCCTTTGTACTACTACAAGCAGCGAATGTGAAAACAGCTAATAACATGATGCAAAAAACGGTTATTAATTTTTTCACTATATGACACCTCCTAGAAGTCAATCTACAAGCATAATATGTAGGTAAGTGCCCATATGTGAGTATAGATAGCAGGAATTTTTCGGGTAATAAAGAAGTACAAATATAAGGGGTGATAAAATGGATTACGAATACGATGATAGCGTACATTTACATCTTGATTATTTCGGAACTGAATGTGATATGGAATCGATTGCTTATAAGAGGAAGCATGAAGACGTGTGGGATGTGTATTTTAATTTTGGAGTATACGGTCTTCAGAAAGAGGAGATAGAGACAGGTCGGTTTATGGACGAATATGCTGGTTATTACGTTTTTTCTGTACATGCTCGTGATTTGAGCTGGGAGTTTGGAAGTGCTCAGTTTGAGGAATGGGTTTTGAAGAACCATATAGTAGAAAGAACGCTTCAAAAATAGGGAGGAATTTTGTGTTTGAATTTCTCATCTTATTGCTTATTTGTGTAATTGGAATTTACATCATGCAAGTGCTCACTTACCGATTCGCAAAGAAAAATATTCATAAATATAAGGAAATGAAATGGATTCATATGTGGCTAGACATGACTATGAAAAAGGGTCCGAGATTAGATTTGTTTGATTTTGTACTTATAGTAATCGTAAGTATCATATGGAAAATATGGATGCTTCCTCTTGTATAGTAAACATGCTAATCATCGTATCCTAATAAATAACGAAAAGAACCTGTCATATGACAGGTTCTTTTCTATTTGTAGCATGTAGTGTTACATGGAAAATCCAATGTATACGACAAATTACGACAAAGGGGTTTATACATATTTGTTATTCTATTAAAGGTCATTATTTGTAATGTATATATAGGAGGATTTTTTAATGTTAAAGAAATTATTATTATTTTTGCTTATGAGCTTATGTGTAGTGGTTTTAACAGCTTGTAAAGATGAAGAGGAAAAGCTGAAAGCATCGGAAGAACAGAAAATAGATGAGAAGAAAGTTGAAGAAGATAAGAAGGTAGAAGAGGAAAGCAAACAAGAAGAGCAGCAAAAGGAAGAGGAAGAAAAACGTAAGCAAGAAGAGCAGCAAAGAGTAGAAGAAGAAAAACGTAAGGAAGAAGAGCAGCAAAGAGTAGAGCAAGAAAAACGTAAGCAAGAAGAGCAACAAAGAGTAGAGCAAGAAAAACGTAAGCGAGAAGAGCAACAAAGAGTAGAGCAAGAAAAACGTAAGCAAGAACAGCAGAAGGCTCAGCAACAGCAGTCTGCACAACAAGAGAGAACACAAAAACAAGAAAAAACAACACAAGCAACAGGTGGGAAGCCGACAAGATCACAAATTTCGGTTGGTTCCCATGTAGTTATTCAATTAGATAATGATTATAGTAAAACAGTGAGTGGTGTTGTGAAAGATATTTTAACAAATACAGAAACACATACGTACGGAATTAAAGTTCGATTACAAGATGGACAAATTGGCCGTGTTCAAAGTGTTCGATAATAAAAAAGAGATCGTCCATCTTTGGACGATCTCTTTTTTATTATGCTTGGTTAGTGCGGAAAAATGGAAGCTTCTGCACAGCGTAAACTAACCCATATGCAAGAATTAAGCACATAAGAGGGTTAATGAAAAATCCGTAGCGGTTAATTGCTAAGAATAAGTTTGAGAAGATGATGTAAATAACAGAACTTGCTACTAGCATCATAACGCGCTTATGCTTAAATGAATTTAGCATGAAGCAGAAACTACTCAAGAATGTGCCTATGACGAAGATTTTATGACACATTTGCATAAATTTATGAATATGGTATTGGTCTACAGCAGGGGCTGTTTTGAATAACTCAATTGTTTTACCAACAGTGAACCAAGAGAACCAATATGTAAAGTCCGTCATAAATCCATTTTTGATTAAATCTTTTGCGTATGCATTTTTATCCTCTAAGCCCTGGGCTTTCATTTGGTTAACTACATTTTCATAGCCAATTTTGTTAAATGGATCTGCACCGGCAATTAATGGGTCCGCACCTTGGGTTGAGAATAAGATAAATTGATTGAACGCTAAATAGTTACGAACAACCCAGGCGCCGATAATAAAGAACGGGCCAATGATCCATAATAATCCAATTCGAATGGATTCTTTAAATCCATATGTGAACAAGACGACAAGAACAGGAATGAGCATCATTGGAGCTGGATTTGGACGGAACATAAGTAAAATGGAAACGACAATTCCGAACCATATATGGAATTTTGCTTTGTTGTATTTCCATGCGAGAACAAATACATATACACTTAACGTTAATAAGAATATTGAAGGAACTTCGGTTAATAACGTACGGAAGTATGTATAGTTACTTGGATAAATAGCATATAAAATACTTGCGACAATTCCATAAATATTCTTTTCAAATAACTCTTTTCCTATTAAGAATACTAATAACACTGTGCCGAGGTTCAGTATCATATTAATAACAGTTGCCACGTAATAGTAAGGAAGTGATGTAACATCAGAAATAATCATAGCGCCAGCTAATAATAGTGGCTGACCTGGTGTGATGTATGCATTTTTTCCAGGAACTTCACTAGGCTCCATATAAACATATCCGAAGACACCGTGTTTTAGTAACTGTTCAGCTGTTAACGAATAGTTGAACGCATCATATGCACCATATGTTACTTTGACTACCTCTCCATTTAATCCTGGCTGTTTTACTAGACAAAAAACATGCAACAGAAAAGAAAGCGCCAAAATTACATATAACGCTTTAGGTAAATTTTTAAACTTATTTAACAAAAATGAGCAGCTCCTTTTTTATTAATTCTTTCTTATTTTCATGATAAAACCATATTAGTATTAAGGTTTTCCAAAACATAGTTATTATATCATAAAGTGGAATGAAGGAATTTAGTTTTTTAAGAATGGATAGTTTGTATTCCAAAATTAAACTGTTGATTAAGGGAGAATTAAGAAACTACAGTTATAGTAGAATCCAGTGTGAAGACGAAATGCATGAAGTATGTTATCTTAATAGAAACTGTTTTTACGGTGCGGGGTGAAATTAATAAACAGAAAAGAGGGAATGAATTGAGGTGTAATTTTTCATTTCATCAGCCAAGAAGAAATATATTAATTTCAGCGATGTTAAGTGGCCTAGTAACCCTATATGTAATACCCACACTTTTCTTGATTTTAAAATATTTTAGTTTAGATACGATGAAAGATATGTTAAATCAAAAAATTGTCTTAAGTATAATGACAATTTTGATGTGGATTGTACTATTGTATGTTGCGCATTTGAATAAAGATATTGTTAATAAATTCAAACGGATTATTAGGATTTATATTAGAATGTTTTTAGTAGCGCATGTGGTTACTTTGCTTTTTATTTTCACGCAAAATAATATGAATCTCGTAAATACACTGAATTGGGTTTACAATTATAACGCACAGTTTATATTTAGTTTAATTGTAATTTATGCGATATATGTTTTGGTGTATAACGTGCTTGGGAAAGTTTTTTTGAGTACTATTTTGACAAGCATTTTGCTAATCATTTTGGTTATTGTAAATCACTTCAAAATTGTTTTTAGGGGAGACCCACTATATCCTTCTGATTTTACACAGATTGGACATATGCAATCTGTTATACCAATGGTGATGGATTATTTTAGTTGGGGTTATATTCTTCTCGTTATTGTAAGTGTTGTTGTCTGTATTTTGGCGGGTATGTATGTGAGGAAGTATATTCAAAATGTAAAAGTTCATGCAGGCGTACGAGTTCTATTTATAATAGGATCCGTTTTTATTTTATATGTGTATGGTAATTTTACGGATACGTTTATGAATAAATGGTTTCAAAAGTCAGGTATAGAGTTCATTTTGTGGAATCAAAATGAAAATTATGCTTCAAATGGTTTTGTGCTAGGATTTATAAGTAATTTAGATACGACAGTCATTGAAAAGCCGAAAGATTATTCAAAAGAAAATATGCTTCAAATAGCAAACGATATAAAGAAACAATATAGTAGCAATATAGGGGCGCAGAAGCAAAAAGAGAAACCGAATATTATTTTTGTAATGAGTGAATCGTTTTGGGATCCAACGAAGTTAACGAACCTGTCCTTTAGTGAAGATCCTTTACCTAATTTGCATCATTATATAGAAAGTTTTCCTGGTGGACAAACTATTTCTCCTGCATTTGGAGGAAATACTGCGAACGTTGAATTTGAGGTATTAACGAGTTATTCAATGAGTTTGTTAAAACCAGGATCTATACCGTATCAGCAAGTTGTTACAAATAAGAAAGAAATTCCATCAATTCCTCGAGCTTTGAAAAAAGAAGGGTATTATACAAGTGCAATTCATTCGTTCGGTCGCTCATTCTTTAAACGGGATGATGTATATAAAGTGTTAGGGTTTGATAAGTTTAATGCACAAGATACGATGGAAAATGTAGAAGTTGATGGAGATTATATTAGCGATTTATCTATGAGTAAAGAGATAATAGCTGAATTAGAGAAGCAAAAGAAACCTACGTTTGTTCATGCAGTTACGATGCAAAATCATTTTCCATTTACAGAAGGAAGATTTGGTGAAAATCAAATAGAGATTAGTGGATTAGAAAATGAAGAGTCGAAGGCTGAATTAGAGACTTATACAGAAGGGTTAAGACGTTCAGATGAAGCTCTTCAATATTTAATAGAGGAGCTAGATAATTTAGATAGACCTACATTATTAGTATTCTTTGGGGACCATCTCCCATCACTAGGAACAAATAAATCTCTTTATAAAGAGACTGGTTATATAACAAATGAAAAAACGCCAAGTGAACGATTAGCGATGGCGCAAACGCCGTTATTAATGTATGCAAATTTTGATATGCCAAATGACAATTTAGGTTTAGTAAGTCCAATCTATTTTTCAAATCTTGTCTTTGATTATGCTGGATTAAATAAGGTACCGTTCTATCAATTTTTATCGAAGTTATATGGAGAAATTCCCGTACTTCGTGATGAATTGAAGATAGGAAAAGACGGAGAAGCAATAAAAAGTTTAACAGAAAAACAAAAAGAAATGTTAAAGCAATATGAGTTTATTCAATATGACTTACTCATCGGAAAGCAATATAGTAAGGATATATTATTTAAATAGGCGACAAAAAAGAACTTGTATACGATACAAGTTCTTTTTTCATAGTATTTAACGGGATAATCAGACAAGCTAGGTTTAGGGAGTATTACTTGTACATTTAGTATAAATTAAAATAGAGTCGTTTTAATAATTGATTTGTGAGAAGTGTGTGAATTTTTCATCTAGTATATAATTGGACAATTTGTTTAATTTTAATAGAATCAGTTCCAGATTTATTATTAGTTTTTAGTTTACAATTATTTGTTGTGTGGATTTATAAACAAACAGGATTTCGAGTTGTTAGTATTTATGCGTTTAACGATGAGCGTGTTTATTTTTTACCTATTCTTTGTATGACAATTGTTCCAACTCTTCATTTTTTCCGCATTATCGTTTTATTTTTAATGGAAGAGAAGAATAAGTCATATGTGGAATTTGCTCGTGCAAAAGGTAGTTAAGAAAAAAGAATTTGCCGTAAGGGCAAATTCTTTTTTTACTGTAAAGGAACTATGAATTTAAAAATTTTATCAGTTCCTTATTTAATTCATCCGCTTGATCGATTGGAGAGCCGTGGCCACTATTTGTAAGAGGATATAGTTCAGAGTTTTTAATTCGCTCTTTTGTTAGCTCAGCACTTTTATAAGGGATGAGTTGGTCGTGAACACCGTGGAATATTTTTGTTGGGACGTTAATTTTACTTAAGTCTTTCGTTACGTCTTCGTTTGCAGCAGCTTGCAAAATTTTGATGAGAGCATAAGAAGCGGACTGCATACCGAGATAAGAAAACCATTCTAACGTGGCAGCTCCTAAGTTTCTATTAAAAAATGATAAAGATACATCACTTAGAAACTTAGGTAAATTTACATACATTTGAGCAATCAGAGCATCTGCTTGTTCTTTCGGTACGCCGTAAGGGGATTCTTGGTTTTTCACGAAAGAAGGAGAGACAGCATCCACTAATGCAAGTTTGGAAATACGACGCCCATTATATCGTGACATATACCGAATAGAGAGAGCGCCACCGACTGAGAAGCCGACTAACGTAGCATCTTCTATTTGAAGTGCATCTAATACAATTGCGATATCATCAGCTAAACGATCATAAGTGTAACCAGTCCATGGTTTATCAGACTGTCCGTTTCCTCGTATATCCATGGCGATGCAGCGGAAACCATGTTGTGGTAAGATATTAAATTGATATTGGTACATTTGATGATTTAAAGGCCAGCCATGAACGAAGAAGACAGGTTTACTTCCAGGGCCTGGGTTAATATCCTCAACAAAAATGTGTACATCTTTTTCCACTGTAACGAACATGACGTATCCTCCTCATGTATTTTAATAGGCTCTTTCCCAAAATCGCTGTTTTGTCATTGCCTGAATAAATTCATTCGCAAGTAAGGTAGGATTTTGTTCTGTTATAACGCCAGGTTTTCCTTCGATGTTTAAAGATTGAACAATAGTAGTTCCATTTTGGAAAGCGCCAATTGGCTTAAAGTGATTATACGATTCTACGACGAATGAACTTGCCTTGTTAAGAAAATGATCATTAATATTTCCGCCAATAAGAAGTAGCCCATCATAAAGAAGTGGTGATCCTGTTAAGAAAGTATCATTCACTTCCCACTGTCCATTTTGAGAGCCTTGCACAAAACCTAATCGTTCGGAAATAATCACGGGCTGAAGACCGGCTTGTTTGAATTGATTTATAATATATTGTGCGTTTTGACCGTCATATCCGTTTGCGACAATGACGCCTACTCGTAATGTATTTGAGCTGAATGTTGTATGTTCCATACTTAGTGCTGGTGAGGATTTTGTAACATTTGATTCTTGAACATTTGGCACTGTTGCCCCGACTGCTTCAGCTACTAAAGTAGCTAATTCTGTACTTATATGACCAATCATACCTACGACTTGTTGGCGAACTGATTTACTTTTTACTTTTCCTAATTCAAAGGAAAAGGCCTGCATAATATGGATTTTTTCGACGTGGCTCATACTATTCCAAAATAAACGGGCTTGTGAGAAATGGTCTTTAAAACTAGCGGCTGTTTCTCTTGTTTTATGTCCAGAAACAGTAGAAGGATATGTAACGAAACCGCCTTTCGTACCAGGTACAGTAAAGGGAGAGTTATTAGCTAAAGAGTTATTATGGTAAGCGACTTTTCCTTTATCAATTATATATTTAGACGCACCATCTCTTTGATTGTTATGAAAAGGACATACCGGACGATTAATCGGTAACTCTTGATAGTTTGTACCGACGCGTGCTAATTGTGTATCTGTATAAGAAAATAGTCTACCTTGTAAGAGAGGATCATTTGTAAAATCGATACCGCGGACGATGCTTCCAGGGTGCAGTGCGACTTGTTCTGTTTCCGCAAATACGTTATCAACGTTTCGGTTTAACGTCATTTTTCCGATGATCTTAACAGGGAAGTCTTCTTCCGGCCAAATTTTTGTTGCATCTAATATATCGAAATCGTATTTAAATTCATCCTCTTCTTCTAAAATTTGAACGCCAAGTTCGTACTCAGGGTAGTTTCCGGCATTAATATTTTCCCATAAATCACGGCGATGATAATCTGGATCAGCGCCGCCTAGTTTTTGAGCTTCATCCCAAATTAACGAGTGAACGCCAAGCTTTGGCTTCCAGTGGAATTTTACGAATCGTGACTTTCCGTGCGTATTAACTAAACGAAATGTATGAACGCCGAACCCTTGCATCATTCGAAAACTTCTCGGAATTGTGCGATCCGACATAATCCACATCATCATCGCAGCTGATTCTTGATTATTGGCGATAAAGTCCCAAAAAGTATCGTGTGCTGTTTGTCCTTGGGGAATCTCATTATGTGGCTCTGGTTTAAGAGCATGAATAAGATCCGGAAATTTAATACCATCTTGAATGAAGAAAATCGGAATGTTATTACCCACTAAATCGAAATTTCCTTCCTCTGTATAAAACTTAACAGCGAATCCTCGTACATCTCGGTTCGTTTCATTTGCACCTTTTGATCCAGCAACTTCAGAAAAACGAATAAAAATAGGTGTCTTTTTAGATGGGTCTTGTAAAAAATGAGCCATTGTTAAGTCTTCTAAAGAATCATATAGCTCAAAAACACCATGTGCTCCGTAACCGCGGGCATGAACGACTCTTTCAGGAATTCGTTCACGGTCAAAATGAGCGAGTTTTTCTCGCATCAGGAAATCTTCTAAAAGTGTAGGACCACGATCGCCGGCGGTTAAAGAATTTTCATCATTTGAAATTTTGACACCCGTATTCGTTGTCATCTCTTTTCCTTCATTGTTTTTCGTAAAGGATTGTAACTGTTCTATCTTCTTATTTTCACGACCGTCCATATAAAGCACCTCCCATATTATACGTATTATTGTTCATGGTTTTTATGCTTACATATGGTGTGGGGAAGTATATTATCTATGGATTGATTTTCCTCATTTGTTCAATTTATCTTTGTTTGTCTATGAAAATCATTTATTATAATAAATGGTATTCTTTTGAAGGGGTGTTGAAGTGGAAGAGAGTTTTCTATCAGCTAAAGAAGAAAAGAAAAACGCTAAGATTTTCTTATGGGTAATACATGTTATTTTAATTGTATACGAGGTTGCATACGCGATTATATTAGAAGATACAATGCCTTTAGCAAATTGGCATAAAGGGATATGGAAGCTTGCATATATTATGGCTATATTAGGTATTAGTGTTTACTTATTTGAGAGAGAAAAAGCATATTTAGTTAAATATACATATTTATTTGCATACATGATCGCAGAGACTTTTAATATTGGATGGTATGCTTTTCATAATAGAATAGCATTTGATGAAGGGAATGTAATTGAATATATTTTCATTTTCTTCGTACCGATCTTTTTGAGTAAAAGATATTTATTTGTCTTAGCGCCATTCCTTATAGGGAAATATATGATATACCTATTTGTATTTGGAGAACTTAACCTGTTTATGTCTCTTGTTATAAATATGGTGTTACTTTTCGTGTCATTTATTATTTTAAATCGATTTTTACAATATCTTTCAGCAGTAAAGGGACGTATTGCAGAGGCAAGTCAGTCACAAAAATTGGCGGTTATCGGAAAAATGGCAGCGACAGTCGGACATGAAATTAAAAACCCACTTGCTTCATTAAAAGGGTTTACGCAATTACAAAAAGAGAAACACGAAAAAGATGCAACATATGAACAAATGATTCTCGAAATCGAAAATATGAATAATATGATTAGTGAATTAATGGAGGTTGCTACATGTAAACCTTCTGTTTATGAAAAACACATTGTAAGTGATGTTTTAGTACAAGCGGTAGAAAACATGCGCGGAAAAATGAACGAGTTAAATATAAATTGCACCTTTAATGAAGAACAAAATAGAAGTGAAATTGAATGTGATAAACGCAAATTAAAAGGAGTATTTTTGTATGTTATTAAAAATGCTTTAGAGGCAATGGAACATGGCGGAACATTAAAAATACAAGTTGAAAATAAAAAAAGAGATTATGTAATAGTAAGTATAGTAGATAGTGGTTTTGGGATAAAAAAGGATAATTTAGGACGAGTTAAGGATGCTTTTTATACAACGAAGCAAGATAGAATTGGATTAGGTCTTACGGTAGCAGAGCGAATTGTGACAGAGCATCTTGGAGAATTACACATTTCTAGTGAAGTAAAGAAAGGAACGAGAGTAGAAATACTGCTCCCGAAAAAATGTGAGCGCAATGTGACACAAGATTAAGAGGTGTTGTTAAAGGAGTTATCATATGGAAAAAGGCAATATATTTGAAAAAGAAGAGATAAAGGCATTAATAATATTTTTAAGCTTATTCTTCGTTATATTTTTTGCGTATGATTTTGCTGAAAAGGCGATGGTCCTTTTAGCAGATAAAAATCAAAAACTAGCAGATGCGTTTGGAGAAGGATTAGGTTTATGGCTATATAGTTTGATGGTTGGATTATTCTTTATAGGACTTTATTTTATGAAATGGAAAAAGCCGTATATTGTGAAGTATATTATTTTAATTGGCTATAATATATTGGATTTTATTAATAACTTCATTATTTATTACGGAAGTGATGCGGAATTTGATGGCGGGAATATAGTAGAAGGATTCTTTATTTTATTTGCACCGATATTTGTGAATAAGAGGTACTTTTGGTTAGTTGCCGGAACTATTGTTGGAAAATATGCACTTATGGGATTCGTTGTTCAATCCTTTATTGTTCTTATCCCAATAGCATTATATAGCGTGTTTGTTATTATATGTTGGATTATATTTTTAAGATTCCAATCTTACGTTCGTACACTTGAAATGATGGATAAAGAAATACGAAATGTAGAGAAATTAGCAATGGTTGGAAAAATGGCGACAGTAATTGGCGATAAGATTAGAAGACCGTTAGAAAAATTGAAAAAACTTGTGAATAAGCAAGCGGAAAAATATCCAGAAGATAAAATTTATAGTGAAATTATGAGGCAGGAAGTAGAGCGAATTTATACAATTGCTACAGAACTAAATGGGTTTGAGAAATCTAAATCGGTAGAATCCGAAACGCATAATATTAAAGAAATCATCTCTTATGTTATCAGGGTTATGGAAAAGCCAGCTTTAGAACAAGGGATAAAAATGCATGCTATTTATAGTAAAGATATACCATCAATTACATGTGAGGAAAAACGATTGAAACAAGTATTTTTTAATTTAATAAAAAATGCGATTGAAGCAATGTCAGTTGGCGGAACTATTACTGTAAAAGTTATAGTGGAAGATGTGATCATTGTTCAAATTATAGATGAGGGATGCGGCATTCCGAAAGATAAAATTCCGAAGCTAAATGAAGCTTTTTACACAACGAAAGAAACTGGAACAGGCTTAGGATTAGTAGTTACGGAAAAAATTATTAAAGATCACCACGGTAAATTGAACTTTGAAAGTGAAGTTGGAGTTGGAACGACTGTTGAGATTATGTTACCGATTTAATTATAGTGGGAAATTTTAAAAAGGGGAAATCACTTTCTTGAGAGTGATTCCCCTTTTCATTGTAGAGGGGATGTTTACAACATTGACAAACTGTACAAATTCACAATCCAAAATATGGGTGTTTTAAAGCGAGAGTATATAATGAATTTGTCTGTTATTTGTTTCATTTATTTGTAATTTTTTGCCTCGGTAGCGAGGTTTTTGTGAAATCAACGATTTGTAAGTGTGGGCTATATATCAGTGATTAGAAAAATAGAATATACAGCACTTGCCGTAATCCCGGGGGTAATATAAAGAGATATCGCATCCCCCCTCGAAAACAGGTTTCCGGTTGTGATACTAGTCCAAGTTACAGTGGCAGGTCCAGGTGCTGGAGTAGGGTTATACACTTGAGGTTGTCTAGAGCCAATATCCGTAGGTTTAATTGAAAATGTCATAGTTCCCGTAATTTTATCTGTAGTAGTTAAAGTAATAGTAGATAGGATGTAACTAGAGGTAGGGGCAGAGAGGTTTGTTGGGACATTCCTGCAAATATCAATCGTATAAACAGCAGCGGGTAAGTTATTAATATTTATAGATGTAGCAAAACCAACTATATTTCCAGCTCCAGCAGTTACATACGGAATAACGTTAGAATCAATTCCTGGAGAACCTGCTATACGTTGAAACCCAGCATTCGTCCCTTGAAAAACAATACTTTTCGTTGTTGAACTACCAGCAGGTCCAGCAGGTCCAGTAGTTCCAGTAGAACCAGTGACTCCAGTAGTTCCGGTAGCTCCGGTAGAACCAGTAGAACCAGTAGAACCAGTAGAACCAGTAGAACCAGTAGAACCAGTAGAACCAGTAGTTCCGGTAGAACCAGTAGAACCAGTGGAACCAGTGGAACCAGTAGAACCAGTAGAACCAGTAGAACCAGTAGAACCAGTAGTTCCGGTAGAACCGGTAGATCCGGTAGATCCGGTAGAACCACCTTCTACCAATACGATATAATCTTGAGACACATTCGGAAATCCTTGAGGTGCATCTTTTTTTACAACATAGCCGCTACTCGTGTAAGTGACAACTTGTCCCTTTTTATAGTTAGGAGCGGCTGCTAGACTAAAAGCGGTAGTACTTTGCAAACCGGCCCCGGTAGGCCCGGCATTGCCAGTAGGTCCAGTAGCACCAGTAGGTCCAGTAGCGCCGATAGAACCGCTGTTGCGTCTACCGTCACAACTAAAGCAATTGCGTTGGTACATATATTATCTCCTTTCTATATTTTTGAAAATCTAGTTTTAAAAGTAGAACTACTATATATATATTGTAGATTCTATATTTTGTGTGGTGGATCGTATTGTATTTATAGATTTTAAAAATAGGGGAGGTGTTATTAGTTTTATAACCACCAGGTCTCCTACGGAATCAAAGTAACATCTACATCAAAATTCTCTTTAAACCAATCATACATCAATGTCTCTTTCACTAAATATTCAGAGGCAGAGTGTGACACACCGATGAGTGACATATTTGTTTCTTTCGCATAATCCATAATGAGTGAGTATTTATGCCTACCATAATCATTGTCGATATGGCAATGGATTTCTCCTGTAATAAATGATTAAGTTATTGTTCTATTTCTTTTAAGGCTGGCATGTTTGGTAATCCTCCTTAAGATAGTTCTTACTTTGTTAGTTGTTTTTGTTTTTTTATGGAAAAATAAGAAGCGGATAGGAAACAAATAAAACCTAGAATCCAGCCAATAGAAGGAGAATAGGGAAGTATATGTTGTAATACCATTCCGCTAGAAATAAAAAAGTTACCTAATAGACCTAAGAAAATGAGATATCGTTGTAGTTTGAACATCAGTGATACACCCTCCTTTATCACGCATTAACTGCCCGTAAAAGCCTGATTGGCGAGGGCTAATAATCAGAAGGGGATGGATAACTCCCTGATTAAAGTTTCACTTTATCACATATATTTTATAGTAGTCTTAATTTTCCGCATATAAAATTCAAGAAAAATGGTGGTACAATATATAAATGATACGAGAAGAGAGGATGTAGGTTAACACATGTACGTTACTGTAACAGAGGCAGCATATAAAAAGATTATGGATACGATTCCAAGTGAAACGAAATATATAAAGTTATTTTATGATAATGAAGGTTGCGGTTGTGTTATGAGCGGGATTATTGATTTAGTAGCCGTTTCAGAGAAAGATGAGCGCGATGTAGATATCGAATCAAGCGTACTAAACTTTATTGCAGATCGTACAAAGCTTGTATTTATGGATGATAAATTAACAGTTGATTGGCATGAAGTTGGAGGGACTTTCCAGCTGAAGAGCCCAAGCCAGTTTTATAATCCGAATATGAAGTTACATGTTCGAGTATAATGAAGAGAGAAGGAGTATATAATATGCTCCTTTTTCTTATGGATTTTTTCACATAATGAAATGTACATATAGTTGAATTTTCTGTATAATTCTCTTTGCGGAGGGGGTTGCGCATGAAAAGATGGGGAATTGAGTTATTAATTTTAAGTGTCGTTATTATTTGGGGGATTAACTATACGATTGCGAAATATGGACTTTTAGAATTTACAGCAATAGAGTTTACTGCAGTTCGAATGATGACAGCAGCACCACTACTGTTATTACTTACGTTCTTTATCGAAAAGTCACTTTATATGGAGCGAAAAGATATACCAAGATTAATCATCGTTAGCGTTGTAGGTATTGTACTGTATCAAACGTTATTTATGGAAACTGTAAAATACACATCCGCTACAAATGCTTCTTTACTCATATCTATTTCACCTATTTTTACAACTTTATTTGCGATTTTCTTGAAACAAGAAAAATTTTCTTCTCGAAAGTTAGTTGGTTCCATGATTGCCTTTATTGGTGCTACATTAGTTTTAGTAGCCGGGCATTCACTCGCTAGTTCTTTCTACGGAAATGGGATTGGACTTATTACATCAATATGTTGGGGACTTTATCCCGTTTTAGCAGGGCCGCTTATTAAAAAATACTCAGCATTACGTGTTATTGCATGGTCGACATTAGTTGGAGCGATTCCGCTCTTATTGTTAAGTGGTCCACATGTATTTGTCATGCCATTTCACATTACACACGGAATGACACTATTTGCTTTACTATATTCTGTTTTCTTTGTAACAGTATTCGGTTTAGTCATGTGGTATGTTGGTGTTCAAAAAATTGGTGCGTCACATACGATGGTATATATGTATATTACGCCGCTTGTAGCTGTTTTATTTGCAGCTGTATGGGCAAATGAATATGTATCGTTTCAACAAATAATCGGTGGAATCATCATTTTCTTCGGTCTATGGTTTGTGAAATCAGAGAAAGTAGAAGCTAATTCTATCGTGCAAGAACCTATATCAAAATAGGAAAACAGATCACCTATGATCTGCTTTCCTATTTTTTTATTTTTGGTAAAAATACGAGGAATAAAATGGCAGTAATAAGTGGGATTAAATTAAGAAAAGGAATGCGGAAGAGTGTAATAAGAATAATACCTGGAAGAAGAACACCGAGGACAGCATAGAAAATACTATGTTTTTTCGTGTACCAATACAAGGAAAGTCCAATAAGTGCAGGAACAATGAGATGAATGAGAGCCATTAAAAAATAAATCATTAGACGCCCCCTTTATTTATGTGCTTATTACATCATATCCGTATGTTCATAGATTGATATCAATTTTTTCATAATTGGACGAAAATGTTTTGAAAAACGTCACATTTATGAGGGATTCTATATTAGAAATCTTGTATAATATTATTTCCTAAAAGCATTAAAAAAACATAAACATACTGTTTATGTTTTTTAAATTTGAGTGAAATGAATTTTAAGTATCATAGACTCGAAAGAAATGAGTTATATAGCTTTGGTTGGATAGATAAAAACTATTGAAGGGGAGTACAATATGATTAGTATGTCATTAAGGTCGTTTAAAATTCAATCGTATTATCTACTAGGTATTCTGTTATTAGGCTGGATGTTAACACCGTTTTCAGCACATTTTCTAGGTGCAGGAATTGGACTTATTGTAAGCATGTATTGTGTTTGGATTTTAGGAAGGCGTATCGAAAAGCTTGGAGATAGTATAGTAAAGAAGACGAAAGCGCCGACGCTTGGTATGTTTAATCGCTTTGCAGCTGCAATTTTGGGTGCTATTATCATGTACGAAATTGAGCATCATATGGTAATGTGGGCATTTGCAGTAGGTATTCTGGGTGGTTATTTCTTAATCGTTATTAATTTAGGTTATTATAGTATGAAGGATGAAGAAGAATTAACAAAGGGCTGAAAAAGATAAAAAGATAAAAAGCCTCTTTTTAGATGGAACAGAGGATCCAGCGGTGGATAGAAGCGGTTAGGGCCTTTTTTAGCCACATGCGGTGCGAAACCAGAAGGAGCAAGTGAGCGAGAGATCTCTTTATATTTTCAAAGCCTTGATTTGTATGTGTGAAAATCCGAGTATATCAATTGAAAATTAGGTTTGGAACTTTTTTAGATGGAATAGAGGATCTGGCGATGGATAGAAGCGGTCAGATCCTTTTTTAGTCCCATGCGGTGTGAAACCAGAAGGGTGTAGTGAGTGGGAAAATAGTTTATATGTTCGAAGCCGTGGTTTGTATGTATGGAAATCCGAGTATATAAATTGAAAATTGGGCTTGGGAATTTTTAAGTTGGAATAGAGGATCTGGCGATGGATAGAAGCAGTCAGATCCTTTTTTAGTCCCCTGTGGTGTGAAACTAGAAGGATGTTAGTAAGTGGGGAATAGTTTGTGTGTTCGAAGCTGTGATTTGTATGTGGGCAAATTAAAGAATATATAGAAAGAAGCTTACTCGGAAAACGTAAGCTTCTTTTTTATGTAAGTGTGTGTAACCGTTAAGCCGCATTGGGTTTTGTCGGTGAGTACGCGGAACTTTACGGTTACACGACACTTATTCATATGAGTAAAAGGGTTATTCCAACAGAAAATTTGTAATTAAGCGATTGGACCGCCTAAGTTAATAATAGCTTCAGAAACGCTATCGAATTTTTTGAAGTTTTCTTTAAATTCGTTTGCAAGCTCAATTGCTTTCACTTTGTAAGCATCTTTATCAGCCCAAGTTTGTTCAGGCATTAATACTTCATCAGGTACACCTGGAACATGACGAGGTACTTCAAGGCCAAAGATGTCGTGTTTTGCAGTTTCAGCTTTAGCAAGTTCACCGCTTAGTGCTGCTTGAATCATTGCACGAGTGTAACCTAAGTTCATACGTTTACCAACGCCGTATTCGCCACCAGTCCAGCCAGTGTTTACTAAGAATACTTTCGCATCATGTTTCTCGATTTTTTCACCAAGCATTTCAGCATAACGAGATGCATCAAGCGGTAAGAACGGTGAACCGAAGCAAGTAGAGAATGTAGCTTGCGGAGATGTAACACCGCGCTCTGTTCCTGCTAGCTTACTAGTGTAACCGCTTAAGAAATGGTACATAGCTTGCTCTTTTGATAACTTACTGATTGGAGGCAATACGCCAGATGCATCAGCAGTTAAGAAAATAATTGTATTTGGATGTCCTGCAACACTTGGCAGTACGATATTGTCAATCGCATGCATAGGGTATGCAGCACGTGTATTTTCTGTTAAAGTAGTATCGTTATAGTCAGCGATGCGTGTTTGACCATCAATGACAACGTTTTCTAAAACTGAACCAAATTTGATTGCATCGAAGATTTGTGGTTCTTTCTCATGAGAAAGGTTTACACATTTTGCATAGCAACCGCCTTCAATATTGAATACGCCGTTATCAGACCAACCGTGCTCATCGTCACCGATTAATTTACGGTTTGGATCAGCAGATAATGTTGTTTTGCCTGTTCCAGATAAACCGAAGAATAGTGCTACGTCGCCTTCTTCGCCTACGTTTGAAGAGCAGTGCATAGAAAGAATGTCTTGTTCAGGTAGTAAGAAGTTCATAATAGAGAAGATTGATTTTTTCATCTCTCCAGCGTATTCTGTACCACCGATTAGTACGATACGTTTTTCGAATGAAACCATAATGAATGCTTCAGAATTTGTACCGTCAATTGCTGGATCTGCTTTGAAGTTTGGTGCAGAAACAATTGTGAACTCTGATTCGTGAGTTGCTAATTCTTCTTCATTTGGACGAATAAATAATTGATGTACGAACAAATTATGCCATGCATATTCGTTAACAACTTGAATTGGTAGGCGATAGTTGCGATCAGCGCCAGCAAATCCTTTGAAGATGAATAACTCTTCTTTTTCTTTTAAGTATTCTAAAACTTTTATATATAATTTATTAAAATGTTCTTCAGAGATCGGTTGGTTCACGGCTCCCCAAGCAATTTTGTCAGCAACCGATGCTTCCTTCACAATAAATTTATCCTTAGGAGAACGTCCTGTGTATTTTCCTGTTGAAGCAGAAACGGCACCAGTAGAAGTTAATTTCCCTTCGTTTCGCATTAATACTTTTTCCACTAATTGCGGAACACTTAATTGAATCTGTGCATTGCTTCCGTTCAATAATTCATGTAAACCAATTTGGACATTCACAGTACTCATATTTATATACCATCCTTTTCATTTAATGAAATATTTCTCGTAATCCCCATCAATAGTATAACACAATTATATAAATAATGTATACTATTTATTTATTTTTGTTTGTGTGAATGTATCATTTCCCTATTAATATTTCATTCTATGGGTATTGAGAAAAACTTTCAGGAAAATGTGAATATTAATTGACAAATGAATATCATTTCTTTAGTATAGGTTGGGACGGATACTCTCTTATCCCGAGCTGGCGGAGGGACAGGCCCGATGAAGCCCAGCAACCTCATTTGTAGTGGTAAATACAGGTGAATAGGTGCTAAAACCTGTGCGAGGCTAACGGTCTCGAACGATAAGAGCAAAGGGCAAAAAGCAGTATGCAAGTAGCAAATTAAACCTTTCCTCTATGTTAAGTAGGAAAGGTTTTTCTGTATGCTTGTGTGGGAGAATAAATGTATGTCGCAGTTTGTGGCAAATTAAGGATGAGTTCCGTACAATATATACAATTACTGTAGGGAGGTTTACCACATGACAAAAAAACGTCATCTGTTCACATCTGAGTCTGTAACTGAAGGACATCCAGATAAAATTTGTGACCAAATTTCTGATTCAATTTTAGATGCGATCTTAGCAAAGGACGCAAATGCACGTGTAGCTTGTGAAACAACTGTAACAACTGGTTTAGTATTGGTAGCGGGGGAAATTACGACTTCTACTTACGTAGATATTCCAAAAATCGTTCGTGAAACAATTCAAGGCATTGGTTACACACGCGCAAAATACGGATTCGATGCAGAAACTTGTGCAGTTTTAACATCTATCGATGAGCAATCTGCTGACATCGCTATGGGTGTTGACCAAGCACTAGAAGCACGCGAAGGTCAAATGACTGACGCTGAGATTGAGGCAATTGGTGCGGGAGACCAAGGTTTAATGTTTGGCTTCGCATGTAATGAAACACAAGAATTAATGCCACTTCCAATCTCGCTTGCTCACAAATTAGCTCGTCGTTTAACTGAAGTACGTAAAGATGACACATTATCATACTTACGTCCGGATGGAAAAACGCAAGTTACAGTTGAGTATGATGAAAATGGTAAACCTGTACGTGTGGATACAATTGTAATTTCTACACAACATCATCCAGATGTTACGTGGGAAGAAATCGATCGCGATTTAAAAGAGCACGTAATTAAAGCTGTAGTTCCAGCAGAATTAATGGATGGAGAAACGAAATTCTTCATTAACCCAACTGGCCGCTTCGTAATTGGTGGACCACAAGGTGATGCTGGTTTAACAGGACGTAAAATCATCGTTGATACTTACGGTGGATACGCTCGCCATGGCGGTGGTGCATTCTCTGGTAAAGATGCAACGAAAGTTGACCGTTCTGCAGCATATGCAGCTCGTTATGTTGCGAAAAACATCGTAGCAGCTGGTCTTGCTGACAAAGCAGAAGTACAACTTGCATACGCAATTGGCGTAGCACAACCAGTATCAATTTCAGTTGATACATTAGGCACTGGTAAAGTATCTGAAGACGTATTAGTAGAACTAGTTCGTAACAACTTCGATCTTCGCCCAGCTGGTATTATTAAAATGCTAGACTTACGTCGCCCAATTTACAAACAAACAGCAGCTTACGGCCACTTCGGACGTACTGATGTAGATCTTACATGGGAACGTACAGACAAAGCAGCTACTTTAAAAGAGCAAGCTGGTCTATAATATATGAAAAAAAGCTTTGCGCTGTGTGCGCAAAGCTTTTTTTATTTGGTTTTATCCCGTAAAAGCCCGATTGGTTTAACTAATAATCAGTGGGGAAGAACAAAATCCCCACTGATTAAAGTTTCACTTTATTTACTACTTGAATACAAGAACTACAATAAACTTCCCCGTCTAGCTCAATATACTTCTTCATATTTGTCATACCACTTGCCGGAAATGGCATATGAATCCACGCTTTTTCATACGTTTGTATTTCCTTTTCACATGATTTACAAAGGATTGGTTTCTTACGGAACATAGACGGTCACCCTTTCAGTTGGCGTGCTTTTCCTGCGCAAAAAGCACTGCTCAGTAAAAATAGCGTTGCGAATATAATACTCACTAATGTAGCGTATGGAATTGCTCCTTTTAGAGAAAAACCGACAGTGATGGAAGCAACAAATAAGAGGATGAATGTTGTTGTTAATTTTTTGTATAGTTCCATAGTGAGTGAACCTCCAAATTATTTTGTAATTTAAAATGAAATCTACTATGTAGAAAATATAAGGGGATTTAAAGAGTAGCTAATGGTGTGTAGTCCAGGCGTATATACTTATATTGTATCACGGTGCATCATTGGCTTCATACATAATTGTGTAAAGATATGTATGATAAAATGAAGAAAAGTCTTTAGGAAAGGAAAGATGAAAAATGAGTGTAACTGAACATAAAAAACAAGCTCCAAAAGAAGTGAGCTGCAAAATCGTGACGATTTCCGATACACGTACGGAAGAGACGGATAAGAGCGGACAACTATTACATGAATTATTAAAAGAAGCAGGACATAAAGTGACCTCTTATGAAATTGTGAAAGATGATAAAGAAAGTATCCAGCAAGCAGTGTTAGCAGGTTATCATAGGGAAGACGTTGATGTCGTGTTAACGAATGGCGGAACTGGTATTACGAAACGTGATGTAACGATTGAGGCAGTGTCAGTGTTATTAGATAAAGAAATTGTTGGATTTGGTGAGTTGTTCCGTATGATAAGTTACTTAGAAGATATCGGAAGTAGTGCGATGTTAAGTCGAGCAATTGGCGGTACTATTGGGAGGAAAGTTGTCTTTTCAATGCCAGGATCTAGCGGAGCGGTTCGTCTTGCGATGAATAAGTTAATTTTACCGGAATTAGGTCATATTACATTTGAGCTGCAACGCCAATGAGTAAGTGTGCTGGAATTGTATTAGCAGGAGGTATGTCGAGCCGATTCGGTGAGCCGAAAGCGTTAGTAGGCTGGAAAGAAAGTACTTTTATTGAGCATATTGTGAAAGTAATGGAAAGCGCTGTGCAAGAAATTGTAGTCATTAGTCATACTGATATAAAAGAGAGAGTAGAGCAATTAGTACAAGTTCCAGTTATAGAAGATATGTCGCACTATAAAGGAAATGGGCCACTTGCTGGAATAGTGTCAGGAATGGAATACATAGATTCAGATTGGTATATTATCATGCCTTGTGATGCACCGAACGTTTCAAATGAATGGATTACCATTTTATTAGAGCAAACGAGCAATGAATATGATGCGGTTGTACCTATTATTAATGGAAGGAAACAACCGTTACTTGCAGCGTATCATAACCGTGTGAAAGAAAAGATTTATGCTTTGCTTCAGGAAGAAAAAAGAAGTATGGGTCAGCTTTTATCACAATGTAATGTGAAATATATTGCGGGTGAAGATGTACAAGCGAATGTGGATTGGTTTATAAATGTGAATACGAAAGAAGAATATGTACAGGCTCAAAAAGACCTTTCAAATGAATGAAAGGTTTTTTTGATATACAGAAATTGGGGAACAATTACTGTATAAAGGTATGTGAGTAAGTTGATTTTAAGGGGAATCTCTTAAAATCATCATACAGTAAAAATACTGTATAACCATATATTAATTTTTATGGGTTTTTATTACAAGTCTGTTTAGTTATGTGTTTTTTTGTTATAATGAATATAAGAATAATATGATACTTCACCTTATGTATCATTTATTAAACTAAAATTTCCAGTTATGTAATAAACCCTCTTCATGTTATGAAGAGGGTTTTTCTGTTTAAGCGAGTAATTCTGATGCAGTGTTCTGAAGGACTACTTCATATTGGTCAAGTAAGCCACGAAGGATCTCATCCCAGCTTTTTGATTTAGCATAAGACGAAGCTGCTATGCCCATTTGCATAAGTTGATCTTCATTTTGCAATAAAGAATTGATGGAGGATAGAAAGGAATCTATATCTTTTGGTGGACAAAGAATTCCCGTTTTTTCATCTGTAATAATATTTTTAACCCCGCCACTATTTGCTCCGATGACAGGTGTACCGCATGCAAATGATTCAAGTACGACATTTCCGAACGTTTCAGTAGCTGATGGAAATACCATCATATGAGAACAAGCATATGCTTCAGCCAAATCCGTGCCTTGTAAATATCCAGTAAAAGTGACATTTGTTTTCGGAACAGCTTCACGCAAATTTGTTGCTAGAGGGCCGTCTCCAGCGATGAGCCAATGAATATCGTCACGTTCTTTGTTTGTCGTTTGAATAAGTGTTTGAAGAGTATCGATATCTTTTTCAGGAGCAAGGCGTCCGACGTAGGAAAGAATATATTTCGCTGTAATATTATATTTTTTTCGGAATAGGTCTTTATTGTAAGTTGGATGAAAGAGAGTACAATCTACACCACGTCCCCAAATATAGAGCTGTTGAAATCCTTTTTTCTTTAATTGATGTAATGTTTCAGGAGAAGGAACAAAGTTTTTTTGCATATGACTATGAAACCACCTTAAATAGTTCCATAGCATATTGGAGAGAAATTCGATTTTGTAATAACGTAAATAGGCGTCAAAATCAGTATGATAAGAACCGACAACTGGGATATTTAGCTTTTTGGCATAATATAACCCACAAAGTCCCATATTGAAAGGCGTAGCGATGTGAATGATATCAGGTTTAAAGGCAAGAAGTTCCCGCTTAATGCGCGGAGTAGGAAAGGCAAAGCGACATTCTGGATATAATATTGTTAACGGGATACTTCTCATTTTGTTCACATTCGCTACGAAATTATCTTCTGCCGTATGCTGAGGGGCGAAAACAGAATAGGCGATATTTTCTTTTTGGAAATATTTAGTTAAACGTTCCAAAGTTTTCGCCACACCGTTGACTTGTGGTGTAAATGTATCGGTAAAAATGGCGACTCTCATCATATCGCTCCTTTACATGAGTGGAATGAGTTGATAAAAAGAGATGATGCCAGAGCAAGTGCCAAGGCACATGCCTACAAATACATCTGACGGATAATGAAGCCCTAAATAAATACGGGAAATACCGACGCATAATGCTAACGGTAATAGAAAAGCAAGCAAGTTTGGATTATAGCAAATAAATGGAATGAGGACAGAGAAAACAGCCGTTGTATGTCCGGATGGAAAAGAATGATCTTTTAATGGATGAACTGGATATTTCGCATCCTGAATTGTTAAATAAGGGCGTTTTCGTGGATACCATCTTTTTAATATTTGCACAGGAATATGGCTAATTGTTAAAGAAATAGCAGTTGCAATTGCAGCTTGATGCAAATTCCCTGTTGCGAAAATTAAAAAGAATAGGGTAAGTGCAATGGAAAAACTTGCACCACCGATATGGGTAATATTGCTGAAAAAGATGTTTAATGTTTTTTGATCAAAGTAGCGATTAATTCCTTTGAAGATGTAACATTCTATTTTATATAGTCCACTGACCTTCATGAGATTTTTCCTCCCTCATTTACATATATATGGAGTTATTAACTTCTATTTTAATAAGATTTTATTGAGGGGATAATAAGGTTTTGTAAAGAAAAAGTTAGATTTTTTCATAAAAAAAGCTGCCAGTCTTATGGCAGCGATAAAATCACTTTTGTAACGATTTATAATATTGTCCTTTTTCAACGTATTGTGTGCGGATACGTTCCATATCTTTACGGTCTTCTTCTGTTAATTCGCGAATGACCTTCGCAGGGCGACCGAAAGCTAACGTATTAGGAGGGATTTTCTTTCCTTGTGAAACGAGACTACCAGCACCGATGAAAGCTCCTTCACCAATTTCAGCGCCATCTAATATGATAGATCCCATTCCGATTAAAGCATCTTTTTCAATTTTGCAGCTATGTAAAATAACTTGATGCCCAACGGTAACGTCATCTTCTAAAATAAGAGGATACTGGGGGCTTTGGTGAAGTGTACATTGATCTTGTACATTTACTCTATTTCCAATTATCGTTGGTGATACATCACCGCGGATGACTGTATTAAACCAAATGCTAGATTCTTCGCCAATTGTCACATCGCCTGTAATGGTAACATAGTCAGCGATAAAAGCACTACTCGCAATTTTCGGATTTTTTTCTTTGTAAGGATATATCATGTAAAGCCTTCCTTTCCTAGAGACTAGTTTTAGTGTATCAAATTATGAGAAAGAGTGAAATGGAGGAGGTCCGTATGTGGAATTATGAAGCAGAGGAAGCGAAAGCTGTAGTCGTTATCGTGCACGGCGCAATGGAATATCACGGACGTTACGAAGCTATAGCAGAAATGTGGAATCATATCGGCTACCACGTTGTGATGGGAGACCTTCCATCACATGGAACGACTTCGAGAAATAGAGGACATATTGATTCATTTGATGAATACATAGAGGAAGTTAAATTATGGGTGAAAGAGGCAAGGAAGTATCGATTACCTATTTTTATATTTGGTCATAGTATGGGTGGTCTTATTGTCATTCGTATGATGCAAGAAACGAAGAGAGAAGATGTAGATGGTATTATTTTAAGTTCACCATGTTTAGGTGTATTAACTGGACCTTCTGCTCCGCTTCGAGCTGCCTCAAAAATATTAAATGTTGTTGCTCCAAAATTGCAATTTGCAACGAATCTTACAGTGGAAATGTCAACTCGTAATCATGAAGTGAGAGATGCGATGGAGAATGATTCATTGTTCTTGCGCAAAGTATCAGTACGTTGGTATAGTGAATTGATTAAGTCTATCGAAATTGCGCATAAAAAAATAGGCGATTTTCCAGACGTTCCACTCTTGCTAATGCAGGCTTGTGAGGATAAACTTGTAGATAAAACACGTGTCCGTACTTGGTTTGATAATGTTAAAATAAGTGATAAGGCTTTTAAAGAATGGCCGAATTGTTATCATGAGTTATTAAATGAGTATGAGCGTGATGAAATTTTGAATTATATTCAGTCATTTACTGAAATACGCATCAATAACATAATAGAAACAAATAAGTAAATTATTTGTACATTGAATAGAGGAGATGAAGGAAGAAGTGAACGTACCGAGTAATCCCATAACGCTCATGGCGAAAGTATACCGTGATGTGTTTCCGGTAGTACACCATGAGCTAGCGATGTGGAAAGAGCGTGCCTACCATATTCCGAATGACGAGCTTCATAGTCAGGCAATCGCAAGTATTGAGAATAAAACGTTTCATTGCGAGGGCGGTGGCATTTTAGCGCTACTAGCAAATGAACATCGTGAGGAATGTATTCGTTTTATCGTAGCTTATCAAACGATTAGCGACTATTTAGATAATTTATGTGATCGTAGTACATCACTTGACCCGAAAGACTTTGCGGCTCTTCATGAGTCGATGGTAATGGCATTAAGCCCTGAAGTTGAAGGGGGCGGTAACTATTATCGTTATCGTGATGATCAAGATGATGGTGGTTATTTAGATGAGCTTGTTGAAACATGTCAGGATGTTTTAAAGAAAACGAAGCATTATGATAAAATTGCTCCAATTCTTCATGAACTTGCTTGTTATTATTGTGATTTGCAAATTCATAAACACGTGAAGTTAGAGGAAAGAGAACCACGCTTAAAAACATGGTTTGAAGCACATAAAGAAAACTTACCAGAGATGAGTTGGTTTGAGTTTTCAGCATGTGCAGGTTCTACGCTTGGAATTTTCTGTCTTGTAGCATATGCATTTCATGATGAGTTACATGAAGAAGATATTGTGAAAATTAGACAAGGGTATTTTCCATACGTACAAGGACTTCACATTTTACTTGATTATTTCATCGATCAAGAAGAAGACCGTATCGGCGGAGATTTGAATTTCTGTAGTTATTATGAAAACGAGCAAGCTATATTAGATCGTATGAAACATTTTGTAGAAGAAGCAGAGAAGAGCATTGGTGATTTGCCTCATGCGAAGTTTCATCGTCTCATAAGCCGAGGATTACTTGGTATTTATTTATCAGATCAAAAAGTATCAGCGCAAAAGAATATGCACAAAATGGCACGGCGCATTGTAAAATACGGAGGGCTCACTTCACGATTCTTCTACTGGAACGGGAAGATGTACCGAAAGAAAATGGCGCAGTGATGAAGAAAACCACTCTTGTAGAGTGGTTTTCTTATTATGATTGTATTTTTGAAAATACATATATGAGAAGTTCAATTGCGAAAATAACTAAAACAGATAGTCCGAATAAAGGCATGACAGCGCCTAGTATAACCATCATGATAAAGAAAACGATTATGCTTTTCTTATCTCTTTGCTTTGGCGGTGCTGCTAATTTTCCTTTTGGCTTTCTTGCTAACCACATTTTTATTCCGTAATAAATGAGAAGTAATAAAGATAATGTCGTTAGTAAGCATAATATTTTATTTGGCCATCCGAATAAATGTCCTTCGTGAAGCGGGATACCGTAAGTAAACCATTGTGCAAATAATCCATAATCACGATAGTCCGTTTTGGAAATAAGTTCTCCGCTATATTGATCAAAATAAGCTGTTATTTCTTCATTTGGTGCGACATGCATACCCGTAATACCGGAACCGCTTGATTTCGAAACGGTGAATACACCTTTCGGATCAGCCGGTAGTGAGATAACATATGGCTTCTTTATTTCAATTCCTTTTTGTAATTCATCGACAGAAATTGCTTTTGGCTCATTTGAATTCGATTCAGGAGGAGCTTCTTTTCTAGTTGCCCACGGTAATTCTTTTACCTTCGATTCAGGCGGTGCCATATACAATGTCGGATATCCAATCGATTCATTCGACGATGCGATTTTATAAATTTGGTTCCCCATAAATCCTGACCATGGTAATCCAGATGCGACTAACAAAACGAGTGGAATTGTAAATATAATACCGATAATAGAATGACGTCGTTTTGCTTTTTCTCGCTTAGTGGATGCGGGTGTGTTTTTGAATTGGCGTATACTCATATACAACCCGGTCACAATTAAAAAGATTGTCCAGCATGCCGCAAGCTCTACAGTATAGTTGACGACAGTGCCACCAACTAAAAGAGAACTATGTAATTCCCGCATTATATTGGCAAAAGTTTCACTTGCATTTTGATCTCCAACAATTTGATTATTGCTATCTAAATACACATATTTTTGTTGCCCAGTATATTCATTTGCAATAGTAAGTCTCGTATTATAATCCCCATTAAACTCACTAATTTTCGCCACACTATAATGTGGATATTTTTTCTCTGTTAAGAAAAGCGAATCAGCCATCGAAATAGACTCTGTTTGGGCGCTCTTCCCAAAATATAAATCTTTATAGATGAAATCTTCAACTTCTTCCCGAAATAAATACCCAATTCCACTCAGTGACAATGTAATAAGAAGCGGCGTAATAAAAAGCCCAGCATAAAAATGCCAACGCCAAAAAATGTAATGAAGCGAACGATTTTGTTTCATACTTCAGTTCCCCTAACCTTCCCTATATGAATAGATTACTCATCTAATATAGCGAGATTAAGTGTGATTACTTTGAAAGAATTGTGAAAAAAGTTAAAAGTTTTGGTTGTTTTTATCAAACATAAAACACATTTTAAAAAGGATGTGTTCTATGTTTATGAAGACTTTTTTATATTTGATGCATAGATCCTAACAACTGCTTTCGCAAGACATTGAGCGGAATCAACAAAGTCCTCACTCACCACCACATTCAAATCGGTACATGCGATAATAGCGGTATCTACTTCGTCTTTTAACTGTAAAACGAGCAGACTCCATAATTTACGAGCTTCCTCAATTTCTCCGCCTTTAATACAAGTAATAATTTGATTAATCATTTCTTGCCATTGTTCATTATGAATGTACTCTATATCACGTTTTGTAATTCCATCTTGGTAAATACTTGCTTGAACAGTCGCTTCTGTTGCAAGAAGAGCGACTCTTTTTGTATTTTCAGGAATTGCTTTTAACGTCTCATCGACTATATTCAAAATAGGAATGGTAATAGAACGTTGTAATTCCTCGAAATAAAGATGCGCTGTATTACATGGCATTGCGATGAAATCTACACCAGTACTTTCAAGTTTTTGCGCTCCTTCAATAATCGCTTTTTTCATCGCCGCATGATCAATAGGGCGATCCATATAAAACGGTGTTGGGCACGAATAAATCATCATATGAGGAAAGTCTATATCATGCTTTGCTCCATATATTGTTTGGCACTCTGCTACAACTGTATCGACGAATGGTCCGGTTGATTTTGGACCCATTCCTGCTAGTATTCCAATCATTGTTTAGTCCCCTTTAATATGTAATCAAAAACGTTTTCTGCGAACGAGAAAAAGAAATAAAGTAAGTAATAAAAATGAATATACGATAGCCCAAGCTGTAAGCCATAGAGTATGAGTAAGTATATTATATTTGTATTGTCCAAGCATTATAAAGCTTTCGACAGGTGGTAAAAACCATAGTAACTCTTTTTTTAACCGGATTGAGGCAATCGTCATAAGTAATATAAATGTAAGACTAAGCCAAGCGGTGCTTGCTTTTTGAATAATATTTCTAGTAAATAATGTTGCGATTGAAATTCCTAGTATAGATAAAGACATGTGAGCGAGAAATCCGACTAGAAATAAAGAAGCTGTCATTTTTTCATTAAACATTTGCAAAATAATTGGATAGATTACGGATATAAAAGATAAAACAGTACAAATAAGAAGAGCCGTAATATATTTACCAACGTATAATGCCGAAATATTATTTGTATGTGAAATAGTGATTTGTTCTTGTACAGGATCTTCAGTATGAAAAATTGTGACTGTAATCCAGGCAGATAATAAATAAAGTGCGAGTGCTGTTTCTAAGTATGTTGGTACAATGGGAGTTGGTTTATATGTATATACAAAAAGTAAGCTTATGCAGTACATCGCAATAGGAGGAATGTACTTATACGATTTCGTGTAGTCGAGAAAATGGTAACGAATAAGCGCAAACATAATAAACCTTCTTTCGATTTAAAAATTAGGCTGTAGCAGTGTGATAGATGCTTTTTTATGTAATAAAAACTGAAGCATTTCGTTTGCATATTCCTTTTCGATTTGTAATTGAATGAGGTTTTGATTTGAATTGTGTGTAACTTGTATAAATCCTGATTGCTTTTGTAGTTCTATAGCTGAAAATGTTTCGTGAACAATTGCCTCAATATAGACCTGTTCTGTTGATTTTTGCACAGAGGTATCTTCCGCAATTGTATGATTTGCTAATGTCACAATTCTATCGGCGAAGTTTTCTAGTAGTTGTTTTTCGTGACATGTGAAGAGTATAGATATGCCTTGTTGTTTTAATGAGAGTAAAATATGCTCTAATTCTTGCTGAGAGTTAGGGTCGAGTCCAGAAAGAGGTTCATCTAGAATTAATAAATGGACGTCCGTAAGTAATGCTTGCATAATGCCTGTTTTTTGTTTCATACCTTTTGAAAAGTTTCGTACAACGTAATGCTTTGCATGATGTAGATGAAAAGATTCAAGGAGCATCGGAATTTTATTTCTTAAATATTTTGTTGATAAACCGTGAATGTGGCCGAGATGATATAAATAATCCTCTAATGTAAAACGAATTCCTTCAGGAAAATGTTCAGGGACATAACTGATTTGTATATGTTCTTTTCTTTGAAGTGTCCCTGCCGTAGGTGGAATAAAGCCTGCAATTATTTTGAGTAAAGTACTTTTTCCAGTCCCGTTCCCACCAATAATAGCGAGTGCTTCTCCTTCTGGAATGGATAAATCGATGTTGTCTAGTATAAGTGATTTGCCATACTTCTTTTGAATTCCCCTTAGTTCTACTAGCAAAGTTCTATCCTTCTTTCTTCAAATATTGTATACATCCATTATATAGGAGAATAAGAAAAAGACGTGCAATGAATGCACGTCTTTTTTTGTTATGTTTTGTCGAATGATCGATATATCTGAAAAATCGTTGATATAATTATCCTGCTATTTGCCGGACAGTAAACCTCACTGATTAAAGTTTCACTTTATCGCTTCTCAATCGCCACAATAAATGGCGGGTTATTTTGCTGGTTAATGAAGCCGTATCGTAGTACGTGAGCTTGTTTTTGGTCGAGTTCTTCTGCAAATTTGAGAACAGCGTCGCGTTCTACTTGTCCTTCTGGATGTCCGTGGTAAATGACAAGGACGATGATACCTTCAGGTGCCATTACTTCTAGTAATTGTTCGATGGCGTAGATTGTTGAGTTCGGTTTTGTGACGATATGTTTGTCACCGCCAGGAAGGTAACCTAAGTTGAAGATTGCTCCTGTTACTTTTCCTTTTGCGTCTTCTGGTAATACGGATAAGAGTGTATCGTGACTACCATGAACTAAAACAGTACGTTCGAAAAGTTCTTTTTCTTTCAGGCGGATAGTAGAATTTTCGATTGCTTCTTTTTGAATATCAAATCCAAATACTTTGCCGTTATCTCCAACGATTTCAGCTAGGAAGCAAGTGTCATGTCCATTGCCAAGCGTTGCATCTACAGCGTAATCGCCTTCTTTAACAGCCGTTTGCAGCAGCGAGCGAGCAAACGGTAATACACGTTCTAATTTCATTTTTGTTTCTCCTCATTTGCATATTTTCCTTGCCAGCTTCCGCGGCGTACAAATTCTGCATCGATGGAATTTAATACTTCCCATTTATTTAAGCTCCACATTGGGCCAATCATTAAATCAGGCGGACCGTCACCTGTGATGCGGTGCACAATTACATCTTCTGGAATAATTTCAAGTTGGTCAACAACGAGACTTACGTAATCTTCAAGAGAAAGGAACTCGAGTTGTCCTTTTTCATATTGCTTCACCATTGGCGTTCCTTTTAATAAATGAAGTAAATGAATTTTAATTCCTTGTACGTCAAGCTTCGCTACTTCACGAGTTGTTTCCATCATCATGTCGTAATCTTCAAGTGGAAGACCGTTAATAATATGAGAGCAAACTCTAATGCCATGTTTGCGTAATTTATTTACGCCTTCCACATAAGATGGATAATCGTGAGCACGGTTAATAAGATTTGCAGTGCGTTCATGAACAGTTTGTAGTCCGAGTTCAACCCAAAGGTACGTACGTTTATTTAAGTCCGCTAAATATTCAACGACATCGTCTGGTAAACAATCTGGACGAGTTGCGATAGAAAGACCGACAACGTCTTTTTCTGCTAGAAGCGGTTCGAATTTTTCTTTTAACACTTCAAGTGGTGCATGTGTATTTGTGTACGCCTGAAAATAAGCGATACATTTTCCGTCTTTCCACTTTGAGCGCATTTTTTCTTTCATTTCATGATATTGCGTTATAACATCATCGCGGCGATCACCAGCGAAGTCACCAGATCCAGCAGCACTACAAAACGTGCAGCCGCCGTAAGCAACTGTACCGTCACGGTTCGGGCAATCGAAGCCAGCATCTAATGAAACTTTAAAGATTTTTTCACCAAATTCATTTCGTAAGTGGTAATTCCATGTATGATAACGTTTATTGTCATTTGTATATGGAAAAGGGTTTTGAACCTTCATTATTTTCCCTCCTAAGACGAGTCAAAATGAAACAAAATCCATTATAACATACTCATAAGGTTCATATGGAAGGGACACACTAAAGGGGAATTGAAGCAAGGAGGGACAATTATGGCAGAGCGTCAATCACTTGAAGAGTATATTACACAGGCAGAACAAGCGGTGGAATATGCGAAAGAACAATTAGACCAAGGCATGAGACAGGAGCATTACAATACGATGGAGTATTCGGATGCTCAGTTACAATTAGAACAAGCATATAACGACTTACAAACTATGCAGCAACATGCGAATGATGAGCAGCGTGAGCAGTTAAATAGAGCACGTATGGCAATTCGCCAATTGCAACATCAAATGATTATTACACCGCACTAATAAGGAGTGAATGTAATGGCGAAACGTTCAGATCAAAATAATCCAGAGCAAAAAACGCAAAATGGACATAACGCTGAGTTTTCAAATGAACTTGATCCAGTTGTTCAAGTGAAACAGCGTAATAGTAAAAAGGGACAACCTCAAAGATCAAAGCAATCAGAGTAAACCAGGTCGCAATATGACCTGGTTTTATTTTATTACAAAAGTGTAAGGTAATTGTAATGTTAACAAATAGCAGTTCACCTCCAAAAGGCGCAAAATAGGTAATGGAAAAACAAGTGTAGGAGGATATATATGACGAAACCAGTTGTAGACGTGAAAAATGTTCAAAAAGTGTACGGTAAAAAAGGTGAGAACCAATCACACGCGTTAAAAGGTGTTTCATTCTCAATTCAAGAGGGTGAGTTTGTTGGAATTATGGGACCATCTGGTTCTGGTAAAACGACATTGTTAAATGTAATTTCAACGCTTGATAAAGCAACGGGCGGCGTTGTTGAAATTGCGGGTACGGACATTACGAAAATGAAGCAAGGTGAGCTTTCTGATTTCCGTTCGCAAAAGTTAGGATTCATTTTCCAAGACTTCAACTTATTAGAGAACTTATCTATTTATGAGAACATTGCACTTCCACTTTCACTTCAAGGTGTTTCATCACGTAATATTGGACCGAAAGTAGAGAAAGTAGCGGATATGTTAGGGATTACAGAAATTCTTCAAAAGTATCCAACTGAAGTATCCGGTGGACAGAAACAGCGTTCAGCAGCAGCACGCGCACTAGTGCATGAGCCGGCAATTATTTTAGGAGACGAGCCAACAGGAGCTCTTGATTCGAAAAATGCAGCAAGTTTACTTGATGCGATGACAAACTTAAATGAAGAACAAGGCGTATCTATTATGATGGTTACGCATGATCCATATAGTGCAAGTTACTGTCAGCGTATTTTATTCATTCAAGATGGTGAGCTATATAAAGAAATTCATCGCGGTGGTACGCGTGAAGAGTTCTACAAAGAAATTTTAGATGTACTTGCAGATTTAGGTACACAAAAAGCGTAAGAAAGGAGGTTCCAGTATGTTATTTAAACTTTCCATGTCGGGGCTGAAGAGTAAGCTGAAAGATTATATCGTCTTACTTGTTGGTCTTGTCATGTCTATCTCAATTTTTTATATGTTCCAAACGTTAGCGCTGAATAAAGCGTTTATCGAGTCTAACTCAGTTATTCAATCAATTGGATTCGTATTCCAGGCGGGTTCATTTTTACTAGCCATTATAACGTTCTTCTATATTTTATATGCGAACTCTTTCTTATTATCTCTTCGTCAAAAAGAGTTTGGTATGTATATGATGTTAGGTGCAAAAAAGCATAAAGTTACATTACTTATGTTTATTGAAACGATTGTATTAGGTGCTGCGTCTCTTGCGATTGGACTTACAGTTGGTGTAGGACTTGCAGAAGGTATCGGACAGTTATTAATGAAACAATTAGAATTTGCTGGTGAAGGTTATAAAGCATTTTATCTACCATCTATGACTGTTACTTGCATTTTCTTCTTCGCACTATTTGTATTATCGGCAATTATGAATAGTATTAAATTATCACGTATTTCTGTACTGCAACTTGTACATGCGGATGCACAAACAGAGCGTGTTGCGGTAAAAGGAAAAATGACAGGTGTCGTTGCAATCCTTGCTGTTATTTTATTAGGAATTGGCTATGCATCAATGATTTACATGGAAAAACTAAGAGAAATGGGAATCCTTATTGCATTAATTACAACAACAACTGGTACTTACATGCTATTTGGATCACTTCTCCCAGTTATCATTAGAAAGTTAAAGAGTAATAAAAAGCGTAGTGAAAAAGGACTTAATGCTTTTACGTTTGCACAATTAAATTTCCGTATTAATAGCTTAACGAAAGTACTTGCAACGGTAGCGATGTTAGTTGCTCTTGGAGCAGGTGCAATTTCAGGTGGTATGGCGTTTAAAAATAACGTTATAAAAATGGTTGATGGTTTAGTAATATATGATTCAGTTATTCATAACCCAACAGCTGAAGAAAAGAAAATTTTAGATGGTATTACATTTAAAGAGAAAAATGAATATCGTTACAAAGTTGATAATAAATACGTTTATTATGTAAAAGAAGATTTAGAGAAAAACCCTCCTTTCGTACAAGATACAAAACAGATGGAAAGTATGAAGGATTTAGGAAAAACAAAGAAAGTTTCAGAGGAACTGCCAGTAGGTGCAGTTTCTAGAGAAATGAATGAAAAAGATGCGAGTGCTAAAGAACTTCCAGAAGAATGGAACGAGGCTTTCAGAACAATTCAGCCATTTTATCTATATGAAGATCATGCAATTAAAATTGTAGATCAGAAAATGTACGATAATGTAAATGGTAAAGAAGGAATCGTAGTTACTGGAAAAACAGACGATTTTGTAGCATACACAAAAGAATGGAAAAAACTTGACGAGTTGCAGCTAGTTAAATATAAAAATGTAAAAGCTGAAAGATTAGATAGTAAATATCAATCTTACAATGGATTCTACGGCATTGCGAGTGGAACAGTATTTATGGGATTCTTCCTTGGAATTGCGTTCTTAGCAATGATGGCAAGTTGTTTAATGTTTAAAATTCTTTCTGGTGCATCAAAAGATATTACGCGTTATCAAATGCTTCGCAAAATCGGTGTGCGTCGTGAGTTATTAACGAAATCGATTTATAAAGAATTATTCTTAGTATTCTTATTCCCAGCAATTGTGGGGATCGCTCACGTATTAGTTGGTATGAATATTTTCGGATTTATTTTAATGGATCCTTACTTCCGTATTTGGGTACCAATCGTAATTTTCGTAGTTATTTATGCGATTTATTACTTCATTACAGTTCAATTGTATAAAGGAATTGTTCTTCCAAAAGAAGATTAATAGGTAAAAAGCCGAGTGAAAGTGCTCGGCTTTTTATATTTTCAGAAAAAACACTTTAATGTTACTGAAATATATAATATAATGTAAATAAGTAACATAATATGAAAGTATCAGCAACCGAAAAATGAAAGGAGGAATCCGATCTGTAGAAAGAAGCTGAACTTGTACTCCCCCTATTTTTTCTACCCACACCGTATTTGTACAATCATAAATTTCCAAATGAAAAATTGTCGTAAGAGTATATTGTGAAAATAATGGATAATACATGGAAATCTCATAGCATGATAAGGTAAAATGGACAGGATAATGAGAAAATTACCGTTCATAAGATGAGGAGATACATGTATGGAAGTTGTAGAGGCATTAAAAGATATAAGCCAAATTGAGGCTATGAAAAAGTATTTAAAAGAGCACTCGCAGCGAGATTATCTTTTATTTGTTATTGGAATTAACACTGGATTAAAGATCACTGAGCTACTTAGTATGAAATTTGAAGAGGTATTAAATGAAGATAAGATTGTTAAAGAGTTTTATTCTCTTCCTGTGAAAGATGAAAAATTTAAACAAGATATTTATTTAAATACAAAAGTAAAAGAAGCCCTTTTAGATTACGTACAATCTATTGATGCTCAAAGAGAAAACTACGTATTTCAATCTAATAAAACGACAAATTCAATCTCGCGCCAACAAGCGTATCGTGTTATCCATAGCGCAGCTGAAGCGGTTGGGATTGTTGGAAAGATTGGAACGAATTCAATGCGAAAAACATTTGGATTTCATGCGTACAAAAGAGGAATAGCGATTGCGCTATTGCAAAAGCATTTTCATCACGCAACTCCATCAGAGACGCTCAAGTATTTAGGAATCTCAAAAGATGAGAAGTTTAAAACAGAGATTGATGTAGATTTGTAAAAGCCGTAACTAAAAACTTTAGGAGGCGGAAAATATGAATATTAGAGAGAGTGAACTACCGGGCATTGGTTGTAAATTCGAAGTGATAACAAAAGGTAATGAAAAAATGGTTATCGTTATTCATGATGATGGCCGAAGAGAAATGTATCATTTTGATGCGGATCACGATGAGAGTATTTCAAGCATTTCTCTTCGTGATTCTGAAGCGAGACAAATTGCGGCTATATTAGGCGGAATGGTATATAGGCCGCAAGCGCTAGACACAATTGAGATGGCTTTTGAAGGATTATCAATTGAATGGTTTAAGGTGGAGAATAATGCACCAGTAGTACAACAAACAATTGGTAGCTTACATGTCAGAAAAACATATAACGTAACGATTATTGCTATTTTGAAAAAGAATATGAAGAAATTCTTTAATCCAGGTCCAGACTCTATTATTGAAGCTGGCGATATGCTCGTATTGTCGGGTGAAAGACATGAAGTAAAAAGAATTATTAATGAATTGCTTTCAGCAGGAGGTGATTCCTAATCGATGGATACTTTAATTTTTGAAGTTGGAACTGCGTTAGTATTAGTAGCTTTTGCAGCTATCCTCGCTGCGAAGTTAAAGTTCTCGATTATTCCGTTTCTCATTATACTCGGTATGTTAGTGGGGCCTCATGCCCCAGATTTAGGACTTATCGATTTAAGGTTTATTGAAAGCGGAGAAGTTATTTCCTTCCTCGGCCGTGTGGGCGTCATATTCCTCTTATTCTACTTAGGTTTAGAATTCTCAATAAAAAAATTAATTAAATCAGGAAAGTCGATTGCTTTTGGGGGTAGTGTTCATATATCGCTTAATTTCATATTAGGTTTATTTTATGGATATGTTATGGGTTTCCCCTTATTAGAAACATTAATTATTGCTGGAATCATTACAATCTCATCGAGTGCAATTGTTGCAAAAGTAATTGTTGATTTAAGAAGATCTGGTAATAAAGAGACAGAACTCATTTTAGGGATCATTATGTTTGATGATATCTTTTTAGCTGTATATTTATCAGTCGTTTCAGGATTAGTACTCGGAGGTGCAACATCATTTGTAGGTGCTCTTACATCCGTACTAATCGCAGTAGGATATATGTTACTATTCTTTGTAATCGCTAGAAAAGCTACGCGGTTCCTAAATAAAGTATTAGATATTTCGTCAAACGAAATTTTTATTATCGTAATATTCGCTATTTTATTCTTTGTAGCAGGATTTTCAGAAACAATTCATGTTGCGGAAGCGATTGGGGCTTTATTGTTAGGACTCGTCTTTTCAGAAACAGAGCATAGTGACCGGATCGAGCATCTCGTCGTCCCGTTTCGTGATTTCTTTGGAGCTATATTTTTCTTCAGCTTCGGTTTAAGTATAGATCCGTTTTCGCTTGGAGGAGCAGTATGGTTGGCATTAGGAGCAGTTTTCATTACTCTCATCGGTAATTTTACAGCTGGAATGATTGCAGGGCGTAAAGCCGGGTTATCGCATAAGGCTTCTACGAATATCGGTTTAACACTTATATCACGTGGGGAATTCTCCATTATTGTCGCGAATCTCGGAATAGCGGGTGGCTTAATGGCAACGATTAAACCATTCTCAGCTTTATATGTTTTAATATTGGCGTCGCTAGGGCCATTATTAACGAAGGAGTCTGGGAGAATATACTCTCTACTAGACAAAATATTTAAATGGAGTGCTAAAGAAAGTGCAAAACGTAAAAAGGAAGTTGGATAACCTTTCGCGAGGGAACGATTCCATTATTTATAGATTAATATTTTACAAAGACGATTAGAATACATTCTAATCGTCTTTGTGCTATTATCTGAATTTCATCAACTATTAATCAGTTGCCTTCCTATTTAAAAACGACTACAATTTTACTGTTATATATATGAACGAAAAAAAGAGAATAGGAGGGGAGACTATGCCAAGGAAAGTATGGCTATTAGTAGCTGGGATGATTATTAATGTCACGGGTGCTTCTTTTTTATGGCCTTTTAATACAATTTACTTACATGATAGTTTAGGGAAATCTTTATCAGTAGCCGGAATGGTATTAATGACCAACTCGCTTACTGGTGTAATCGGAAACTTGCTCGGCGGTGTTTTATTTGATAAATGGGGCGGTTATAAATCAATTTTAGTAGGGATTGTCATTACACTTGTATCGATTTTAGGTCTTGTATTTTTCCATGGTTGGCCATTATATGTTGTGTGGCTAGCATTAATCGGATTCGGTTCTGGAATGGTGTTTCCATCGATGTATGCGATGGTCGGTACGGTTTGGCCAGAAGGCGGGAGACGAGCGTTCAATGCAATGTATGTTGGACAAAACGTTGGGATTGCGATTGGAACAGCGTGCGGTGGATTAGTTGCGTCTTATCGTTTTGATTATATTTTCTTAGCGAACTTTATTTTATATTTTATTTTCTTCTTAATTGCGTTTATTGGATTTCGTGGTATGGAAGCAAAAAAAGAGCAAGAGGTACAAAAAGAAGCCGAAACGAAAAAAGGTTGGTCACTTACACCTGGCTTCAAAGCGCTTCTAATCGTATGTGTAGCATATGCTTTATGCTGGGTTACATACGTACAGTGGCAAGGGGCAATTGCGACTCATATGCGAGAATTAGATATTAGCCTCCGCCATTATAGTTTATTATGGACGATAAACGGAGCGATGATTGTTTGTGCGCAGCCACTTGTTAGTATGTTAATTCGCTGGCTGAAGCGTTCTTTAAAACAACAAATTATGATTGGAATCGTCATTTTTGCGGCGTCGTTTATTGTTTTAAGCCAAGCGCAGCAATTTACGATGTTTCTCATTGCGATGGTGACATTAACAATTGGTGAATTATTCGTATGGCCGGCAGTTCCGACCATCGCAAATATACTTGCACCGAAAGATAAGCTAGGATTTTATCAAGGTGTTGTAAATAGCGCAGCGACTGTAGGGAAAATGTTCGGACCGGTCGTTGGCGGAGCGATTGTTGACTTATACAATATGGAAGTATTGTTTATTGCGATCATGGTAATGCTTGTAGTAGCGCTTATAGCAACGAGTATTTATGATAGACGAGTAAAAGTAGAAGAAACAGTTGAAGAAAAAATTGCAGTTTAGTTTGACGGAACATGCAACATGTTTTAGAATATATTTAAATAAATAGTAATAAAATATCCTTTGGAACAAGGGAGTTAGCTCGGCTGTCCTAAGACGGATTCGTTAGTTAGCAAGAGTAACGATTAACCGAGAAGCCCTCGCTTCAAGTAAGCTCTTAAGAGATACTAAGTGGTGGGTAGTTCACATTAACTCATATTTGTAATAACAGTGAGAAGGAGTAGTAGTAATAGAAGCTGGTTTAGAGAGTTGACGGTCGGTGCAAGTCAATCCACGTTTCGTTATGAACTCGCCTTTGAGTTGCAGTTGTGAAATCATTAGTAGCAATTGCCGTTAATCCACGTTACGGATCTAAGCGAATGTATTTATTACATTAATTTAGGGTGGTACCGCGGGAATCTATAACCTCTCGTCCCTTTCTAGGGATGAGAGGTTTTTTGTATTTTGGGCGGTGAAAATAAATAGAATTTCAAGGAGGGTATCTCATGAGCTTTAATCATCAAGAAATTGAGAAGAAGTGGCAAGGGCATTGGGAAGAGAATAAAACATTCCGTACGCCAGATGAAACAGAAAAACCAAAATTTTATGCACTAGATATGTTCCCATATCCATCAGGTGCAGGCTTACACGTAGGTCATCCAGAAGGTTATACAGCGACAGATATTTTATCTCGTATGAAGCGTATGCAAGGATATAACGTTCTTCATCCAATGGGATGGGATGCATTCGGTCTTCCAGCAGAGCAATATGCACTTGATACTGGGAACAGCCCGGCTGAATTTACAGAGCTTAATATTAATACGTTCCGTAATCAAATTAAAGCATTAGGCTTCTCTTACGATTGGGATCGTGAAGTAAATACAACAGATCCAACCTACTACAAGTGGACACAATGGATCTTCCTAAAACTATTTGAAAAAGGTTTAGCTTACGTTGATGAAGTACCTGTAAACTGGTGCCCAGCACTTGGTACAGTACTTGCAAACGAAGAAATCATTGACGGTAAGAGTGAGCGCGGTGGACATCCAGTTGAGCGTCGTCCGATGAGACAGTGGATGTTAAAAATTACAGCTTACGGAGATCGTCTATTAGAAGATCTAGATGAGCTTAATTGGCCAGAAAGCTTAAAAGACATGCAACGTAACTGGATCGGTCGTTCTGAAGGTGCAGAAGTACACTTCAACATCGACGGTACAGATGAGAAGTTCACAGTTTTCACAACGCGTCCTGATACACTATTTGGAGCAAGCTACTGTGTACTGGCTCCAGAGCATGCACTTGTTGCTAACATTACAATACCAGAACAAAAAGAAGCTGTAGAAGCTTACATTAACTCTGTTAAAATGAAGAGCGATTTAGAGCGTACAGAACTTGCGAAAGAAAAAACTGGTGTATTTACTGGTGCTTACGCAGTTAACCCAGTAAACGGTGAGAAATTACCAATCTGGATCGCTGATTATGTTCTTGCAACTTACGGAACAGGTGCTGTAATGGCAGTTCCAGCTCACGATGAGCGTGACTATGAATTCGCATCAACGTTCAATCTTCCAATGAAGGAAGTTGTAAAAGGCGGAGACATTTCGAAAGAAGCATATACAGGTGATGGTGCGCACGTAAACTCAGCATTCCTTGATGGTTTAAATAAAGAAAAAGCAATTGTAAAAATGATTGAGTGGCTTGAAGTAACAAGCGCAGGAAATCAAAAAGTAACGTACCGTCTACGTGACTGGTTATTTAGTCGCCAACGTTACTGGGGTGAGCCGATTCCAGTAATCCATTGGGAAGATGGTACAATGACAGCTGTGAAAGAAGAAGAATTACCATTAGTTCTTCCGAAAACAGAGAATATTCGTCCTTCAGGTACAGGTGAATCACCACTTGCAAACATTGAAGAGTGGGTAAATGTTGTTGATCCTGAAACTGGTAAAAAAGGTCGTCGTGAAACAAATACAATGCCACAATGGGCTGGTAGCTGCTGGTACTACCTACGCTACATCGATCCAAACAACAGCGAAGCACTTGTAGACCCTGAAAAAGTAAAACAATGGCTTCCAGTTGATATTTATATCGGTGGAGCAGAGCACGCTGTACTTCACTTACTATATGCTCGTTTCTGGCATAAAGTATTATATGATATCGGTGTAGTTCCAACGAAAGAACCGTTCCAACAATTATTCAACCAAGGTATGATCTTAGGTGAAAACAACGAGAAAATGAGTAAATCAAAAGGTAACGTTGTAAATCCTGATGATATCGTAGCAAGCCACGGTGCAGATACACTTCGTCTATACGAAATGTTCATGGGGCCATTAGATGCTTCAATCGCTTGGTCTGAAAATGGTCTTGACGGAGCTCGTCGCTTCCTAGACCGCGTATGGCGCCTATTCATTCAAGAGAACGGTGAATTGAGTGAGAAAATTACTGATGCACCAAACAAAGATCTTGAAAAAGCTTACCACCAAACAGTGAAGAAAGTAACAGAAGACTATGCAGAGCTTCGCTTCAACACAGCGATTTCTCAAATGATGGTATTCATCAACGATGCATACAAAGCTGAAACACTTCCGAAAGAATATGTAGAAGGTTTCGTAAAAATGATTGCACCAGTTGCACCTCACATCGGGGAAGAACTATGGAACAAACTTGGATACAGTGAAACAATCACATATGCAAGCTGGCCAACATTTGATGAGTCTAAACTTGTAGAAGATGAAGTTGAAATCGTTGTTCAAATTATGGGCAAAGTTCGCACAAAACTAACAATGAGTAAAGACGCATCAAAAGAAGAAATGGAACAACTTGCACTTGAGGCAATCAAAGAACAAATTGAAGGAAAAACAGTTCGTAAAGTAATTGTTGTTCCTGGAAAACTTGTTAACGTTGTTGCAAACTAATTAATTATTAATAAAAGCTCAGAGCGTTTATGCTCTGAGCTTTTTTGCATGAAAAATAAGCTCAGGATCACCTTCATCTAAGTTTTCGATCATTCCACTACGCATAAATCCATTTGCTTTAAAAACTTTTTGCATATTTGTATTCGATTTGTTCGTTGAAGAAAATATTTTTTGAGTAGGAGAATGTCTTAACATATATGAGATTAATGAGCTTGCATGACCTTGTCTTCTTTTCGTTGGCGAAACAATGATTAATGAGAGGAAAGTATAACCAAAGAAATTTGTATCGTATGTTAGAAAACCAGAAATGGAATTGTCCTCTTTTGCAATTATGCAGTTTCCTTCGTCAATAGCACGTTTAATATAATTTCGTCTATTATCATTTCCAATCACGTCGATATCTATATCTCCGATTGAATCTAAATCAGTTATTTCAGCATTTGTTATGATCATCAATACAACGCCCTCCTTTTAGAATGAATAATCAGTTAATTGTTTTTAACACGAATGGAGAACAAATAAAAAAGCGCGGAATTCCCATATAGACAAACACCTATTCTTCTATAGAAAATATGATAAAAAAGGTAGGCTAAATGAGAAGAAGAGGTGAAAGTAATGAAAGGAATGGATAATAATGCACCGCATGGCTTTATGGTAGGTGAGGAAGACGGTTATGCACAGATGATGTTAATGGGGGGCGCTGGACAGCAAGGATATGGAGAAATCCCAATGTGGATGGGAGGAGCAGGAGGAGGCTTTCCAGGGGGAATGGGAGGATTTTCAACATCAGTAGCTGGAGCACAAACAGGCTTTCCAGGGGGAATGGGAGGGTTTCCAACATCAGTAACTGGAGCACAAACAGGTTTTCCGGGGGGAATGGGAGGATTTCCAACGTCGGTAGCCGGAGCACAAACAGGCTTTCCAACATTTGTAGGGGGAGCACAGGGTGGAGTTCCTGTAGGTATGCCAACTACATTCCCATCTTTCGTTGGAGGCGTACAAACAGGATTTCCTGTACCTGGCGTTGGTGTTGTAGCTGGTGGAATCGGCGGCTTCCCTCAAGGTGTTCATGGTCATCATGAGCATCACGGTCATCACGGTCAGCATGTACATCATGAGCATCACGGTCATCACGGTCATCATCAACAACACGGCCATCATCAGCATCATGGCCATCATCAACAACAAGTACATCATCATGGTCATCATCAAATTCATCCGCAGGCTGTCCTTTATCAAACACATCATCATGGTCACCAAGGCCAGCATCAACACCATGGTCATCATGGTCACCAAGGCCAGCATCAACACCACGGTCATCATGGTCATCATCAACACCACGGCCACCATCAGCAACAAGTACATCACCAAGGTCATCATCAAATTCACCCGCAGGCTGTCCTTTATCAAACTCATCAAGGTCAACATCATCACCAAGGCCAACACCATCACCAAGGCCAACATCATCACCAAGGTCAACACCATCACCAAGGTCAACATCATCACCAAGGTCAACACCATCACCAAGGCCAACACCATCATCAAGGCCAACAGCATCATCAAGGCCAACAGCATCATCAAGGTCAACAGCATCATCAAGGCCAACAGCATCATCAAGGTCAACAACAGCATCAGGGTCAACAACAATACCAACAGTATCAGCAACAACAACAGCCTTGGGCAGGTGGAATTGGAGCAGGGACGGCAGCAGGAGCAGCAGCTGGTACTGCAGGAGCAGCAGGACACGCGGGACACGTGGGTCATTAATAGACCAAAGGAAAAAAGACATAATAAAAAACTGCTAGGAGATCCTAGCAGTTTTTTTCTGCCTCTTGACGTTGGCGTTCGATTTCCGCACGAAGTTGTGGTTCCGGTGCTTGCCATCCTTCTGGTTTCATAATTTTGCCGTCGCCCTCGCGGAATCGAGGCTTTCCATCAGGGAATAGTTTTGCCATGTTAGCATTGTTTACAATTTCGAATCCTTTATCTGGACGTACGCCCATTTCTGCAAACGTTCCGAATGCAAAGTAAATAAGGTCAATAAGTGCATCATATTGATCTTCAACAGTTGTTGCTTCTAGAAATTCTTCTAGCTCTTCTTGCATAAAGCTAGCACGAATTTTTGCACGCTCTTCTGTTAGTTTTGTTGGAGTACTTGTCACAGGATGTCCGAATTCTTCATGCATTTTTGCAACAAGTTCGTATCCTTTATCTAAACCTTTTTCGTTTGTCATGTTGTTTCATCCTTTCTTACGTTATGCCGAATTTTATTGTAACATAAGGTAGTTATTAAATAAAAAGAACATCTTATGAGAAATAAGATGTTCGCTCGTTATTCTTCTTTCTTAATTAAAACGGATAAAATAAGATCGATGCCAAACATTCCGATGAGTAGCATTGGTATAACTACAAGTAAATAACGTGTGAAAGAAACATTTTTTAAGTATGTATGAGCAAATAAAAAGACGCCGAGAAATAAAATACCATTTAAAATAGGTTTTACTAATTTTTTAGACATAAGCTCCCCCGTAAATATCCCTTTTCTCTATTTAAAAATAAAAACTCCCCTCTCCGTTGTACCATGCCAGAGAGGGGAGTTCAATCATTAACTTATTCAATTACACCAGAATTTGTAATATTGACAGTGTATTTCACCTTAATAGGAACATCTTTATACATTCTTCGCCACTCTTCTAATTTGAATGGACGGTAATGTTCTTTATACCTTGCGCCGAGACCGAGTGGATCCACATTTAAAGATTTAAACTGTTTAATTAATTTGTTAGCCGTTGCACCTAATTGTTTTTCAACTGATTTTTCTATTTTTTTTGTGTTCTTTTTATTTTCTAAGTTGAACTGTTTAGATAGTTCTTGAATACGTGCTTCTAGTTTGACGTGTATGAAAAATGATGGTTTACCATCTTTAATACTTACTTGGTAAGTTGGGACGGATCGAATATTATTAATGATTGTGTATCCTGAGTTTGCTTTAAATTCATGTGAATCTAAGCGATGTTTTTCCAATAAACCTTTAAAGGCGAACATATCGTGATAACTAATTTTGCCAATATATTTATCTCCTTTTAAAAGGCCGATGCCAGTAATTTTTATTTTATCTTTATCTTTTTTGAGAATTGGTAAATAGGAATCTTGGCCTTCACGATAATATCGATAAGCTCCTAAATGTAGATTGTCAGTAGGTAAAGGGCCTGTTTGCATATTATGGTCTAACATTTTCTTTATATAAATGGCAACGTTAGATGATGTTGTATATTTACCTTTTAGTAAGTCCATTCCAGTTCCTTCTAATAGACCGACATACATTGAGTTCCCGATGTTCACATCACGAATTAATGTGTCAAAGGAAGTTGACAATCCTTTTTTAGCAATTCTTGTAGTAAATAAAGCAAAACGCATTTGTCCACTTGCAAACGGTTGAGAGGATTCTAAAGAAGTATCCGCTTTTACTTGTTTTACTGCGTTTCCTACTCCTTCAAAGACTTGAACTTTATTACCTTTTTTCTGTATAGGACAAACGAATGTGACTTTTACTTTATTATCTTTTGCTGTATCAAAAACAGTCCCTTGAATTAGGTTGACATCATCGATAATATTTTTTTGTAAGCAACCAGTTAGACTAAGGACGCTGATACAAGAAAGAAGCATTAATTTTCTTTTGATTTTTTCCATTTTCTTTTCACCCACACAATAATAAATAGAATTGGGATGTATATGTAAATAAGCCAAAAACTAACCCTTGATGCATTACTAATAAAGTCATTAATATCATGTCTGTTTGTTAAAAGTTGTGAAACAATGAGGGTAATGAGCAAAAAAGTAATTAAAACACCTCTTTGTTTTACACGAAATATTTCGTGTGTTCCTCTTGTCGCAGCCCATAAAGGAAGAATGAAGCTTGTAACAATAACGAGAGCGTAAGCTGAGATTGCAATGTACTCTAGCCTTTCTATGAAAGGAAGTTGGATAACTTGAGTCATAGAGAGCTGGGCCCAAATTGTTTTGGATAATTGTTTTTCGCTAAAGAATGTAAAAGCTAAGAGGGTACTAAATAAATATAAAAGATTAGAGAATAGCACACCGTATTGTGCAAATTTATGAGATTTCTTAGACTCTTTTACAAATGGATAAATCATAAGAAAAATTTCAAATCCGCTCATAGTATAGATTGATAATTGAGCTGCTTTTAAAATGTCTGAAAGCGAATGTGAAAATACAGGGAGTAAATTAGACCAGTGAGTGTATTTTAGGATAAAAAGGCTAATGAAAAGATATCCGAGTGTCCCGCCGATAGAAATGACACAGATACCAGTAATAACACGAAAACCAGATGAGATAATATAATAACCGACTAAGCATAGAAAAGTTGTTAGCATCCAAATCGAAGCAGAAGGAAACATCCATACTTGAATAATTTCTACATATGTTCGAATAACGGAAATACTAACAGTTAAAAAATACGCCATAAAAATGAGGTTAATACCGTTTCCTAGCCATTTTCCAAATGTTTGTCTTTGTAAATCAATTAAATTTCCGTTTGTTTCTTTTAACAAGAAATACATCATCCATAGGAGAATATGAATGATGATTCCTGTGATGAAAACTCCTATCCAACCGTCATATCCAGCAGCCTTAGCAATAATACGGGCAAACCCAAGAACGCCGGCACCGAATTGTGCACCGTGAATTAAAAAGAAAACGAAGACGGGTGATATTTGGTGTTCTGCTTTAATTTTACTCATCGATGCACCTCATTTCTTAATCATCAAAATCAGATGTATGTTTTGTTGAAATTCCGTTTGCTGATTTCTTAACATGCTGTGGTCTAGCTTGTACATCCCTTGTATCAATCATCGTTAATGGAAAGCGAATCCAAGAGTCCTTTGCTGATTGTTGGCGTGTTGGATAAAAAAGTGCGTACGGTTTACGTAAAGAAGTTAGTCTAAAAAGATGGGTAAATAAAAAGATAAATCCAAGAGAGATACCAAATAGACCACCTATTTCTGCAAAGGCGAGAAATGGGAAACGTAGTAAACGAACGGCGTTACCCATTTTATAAATGGGTGTAATAAAGGAAGCTAACGCTGATAAGGCAACGATAATTAATAAAATGTTACTCGTTAACCCAGCTTGAACGGATGCTTGTCCAATTACGATACCACCTACAATGCCGAGTGTTTGTCCTACTTTCATCGGTAACCTAGCCCCAGCTTCTCTTAATAAATCAATAACTAATTCCAAAAAGAGTGCTTCGATTAAAGGTGGGAATGGTACTTGTGCTCTTGATAAAATCAATGTTTCAAGCAAATCGCTTGGAATGAGTTCGTAATGATAATTTAAAACGGCAACATATAATGGGGCTGCACAAATTGAGAAAAGAACCGCGATAAGTCGTAAAATCCTTGAAAATGTAGCGTACAGCCAAGAGACGTTATAGTCTTCTGGTGAAATAAAGAAATCGAAATATGAGACAGGAGTTAGTAGAACGTTTGGTGAACCGTCAACAAAAATTGCAATTTTTCCATCAATAAGTGCCTTTGTCACTCTATCAGTTCGTTCTGTATTTATATATAATGGAAAAATTGACTTTTCTCCCATTAATTCTTGAAGATAAGCACTATCATTAATTTGATCGTATTCAAGAGCTTGCAATGATTCTTCGAGAAAATCCACATTATCTTTTTCTGCAAGGTTGTCTAAATACATTATTACAACCTTTGTTTTCGAAAAGGAGCCAATTATTATTTCTTTTGTCTGCAGTTCTAATACTGGAAGGCGTTTACGGACTAAATTAATATTTGTATCAATAGCTTCTACAAAACCTTCTTGCGGACCGATAACTGTTGATTCATTTAATGGAGGGCTTGGTGCCCGGTAAGTATCAATTGCAATGTTTGCAAGCATACATTTTTGATCTTGCTGGTGCAATTGAATAATCGCATGTCCCTTTAAAACCATGTCCTCAATTTTTTGTAAGTCGTTCGTAATCGTTATACCACTCATTGGAATATGTTCTTTTAGCTCTTCGAGTGAAGAGCAAGATCGTTCCAAAAGAGTAGGCATTAAATACTTTTGTAGTTTTTCCCCATCAAGTGATGGACGATAGTAAGAAATCCAATAAGGCATCGTTTCATCATCAGATGTATGATAATTAACAAAATCACTAGACTGCTTTAGTTTTGCTATTAAGTCTTGTAGAGAGTGAATATGGTCCTTTTCTGGTTTGCTAAAGTCATAAATGCTGTTACTTCCAGCGCTTTGAGAAGGATTCTTTTGTGCAGCCGGTTGCTGTTTGTCTTGAGAAGGATTCTTTTGTGCAGCCGGTTGCTGTTTGTCTTGAGAAGGATTCTTTTGTGCAGCTGGTTGCTGTTTGTCTTGAGAAGAATCTTCTTGTGTAGATTGCTGCTGTTTGTCTTGAGAAGAATCCTCTTGTGTAGACTGTTGCTGCTTGTTTTGAGAAGAATCCTCTTGTGTAGATTGCTGCTGTTTGCTTTGAGAAGAATCCTCTTGTGTAGATTGCTGCTGTTTGTTTTGAGAAGAACCTTCAGTTTGTTCTACATTTTTTTGCTGGCTATTCTTATCTTGGTTATGTTTCATGCTTCTAGTTTGCTTTTGGTTATTGCCCTTTTGATCGTTAGACTGTTGCTTCGTATCATCTGTCTCTTTTCTATCTGCTGTATTTGATTTTTTTTTCTTACGTAACCAATTCCAAATCATATATATTCCCTCTTTGATTTTGTAATATAGTGCTATTTTGTGGCTAATTTTGTATATTATTCATTTGTTTATGAAAAGAAGGAGGAGATTGGCTTGCATAGAAAAAATCCTTTAGTAAGCAGTTCATAAAATGACGGGAAGAAGGCGAGTCTGTGCAAATTGTAAAAAAGGAGAAGTTTGTTTTAAAAGAGTTTGTGTTTGAAAATGGTAGGGAAATTCCTGTTCAAATGGGGTATGAGACGTATGGCACTTTAAATAGAGAAAGATCAAATGCGATTTTGGTTTGTCACTATTTTAGTGCAACAAGTCATGCGGCAGGAAAATATACAGAGCATGATGAGGAAGCTGGTTGGTGGGATGGATTAATTGGACCTGGAAAAGCAATTGATACAAATAAATATTTCGTTATATGCACTGATAACCTTTGTAATGTACAGGTGAAGAATCCCTACGTAATTACAACGGGACCAAAATCGATAAATCCGATGACTGGTTTTGAGTATGCGATGGATTTTCCAGTTTTCACATTTTTAGATGTAGCACGTATGCAATATGAGTTAATAAAAGATATGGGGATTGCTAGGCTACATGCTGTAATGGGACCGTCGGCAGGTGGGATGATTGCGCAGCAATGGGCTGTTCACTATCCTCATATGGTAGAGCGAGTGATTGGAGTTATTACGAATCCACAAAATCCAATTATAACGTCGGGAAATGTAGCGCAAAATGCGATTGAAGCAATTCAGCTTGATCCAAACTGGAAAGGTGGAAAGTATGGAGAAGAGCAGCCAACGAAGGGTCTTCATTTAGCAAATCGAATGATGTTTATGAATGCGTTTGATGAACATTTTTATGAAACGGCATTCCCGCGGAACAGTATAGAAATGGCACCTTATCAGGAATTTTCTGCATTAACATCATTTGAGAAAGAGATTAATAAAGTGACATGCAAAAGTATAGATTTAGTAGATGCAAATTCGTGGATGTACACTGCGAAAGCAGTCTTATTACATGATATTGCGCATGGATTTTCTTCTTTAGAAGAGGCTCTTTCTAATATAGAAGCGAATGTACTCATGATTCCGTGCAAACAAGATTTACTTCAGCCACCTCGTTATAATTATAAAATGGTAGACATTTTGCAAAAGCAAGGGAAGTACGCAGAAGTATATGAGATAGAAAGTATAAATGGGCATATGGCTGGGGCATTAGATGTTCATTTGTTTGAAAAGAAAGTTTACGAGTTTTTAAATCGGAAAGTATCTAGTTTTGTGTAGGAAATAATTAATGTGGAAAGGTGCATGATTTATAGTAGGCACCTTTTTTTACATGATTTGCAGACGGAAAATATATGAAGCGACTGATAAACCGAAGAAAGCTATACTAAGTAATAGAAATAAGAATGACATTTCTTGAGGGGATTTTATCTTTTTATTATTTTTCATACTAAGAGCAATAACTGCAAAAACTAAGAAAATGATGCCCATAATGAAAAGAAAAAGTGTCATTTTAACTGGCTCCTTTCATCAAACAAGTATATTGAGGATACAATGCGTCAGTTATGTTTGTAAAGAATAAGTTTTGCTGGAAAATTGAGAAATAAATGTTCCATTCTTTGCGTTCCTTCCTTCGCGTGCTAAAATTGATGAGAAATGATTGTTTAAAGAAGAAACTGAAGGTTTTATTGTATATAAGGAGGAACTACATATGACAGAAGTAAAAACAATTACTACAGAAGAAGTGCAAGAGCGTTTAGAAAATGGAGAAACATTATTTTTAGTAGATGTAAGGGAAGATGAAGAAGTAGCGGCAGGGAAAATTCCAGAAGCTGTACATATTAAAATGGGCGATATTCCAAATAAAGTGGATTTCTTTGAGAAAGAGAATGAATATATCTTTATTTGCCGTTCGGGAATGCGTAGTGAAAATGTATGCCATTATTTAAATGAGCAAGGATTTAAAACAGTGAATATGGTTGGCGGTATGCTTCAATATGAAGGCGAAACTAAATAAGTAGCTGCAAAAACTTGAAACGAGTCTGTTTCAAGTTTTTTTCTTTTGCATACAGTATACAAAAGGGGGAGGGGAAATGGGAATTAACATGCGTAAAGTAAAAATTATTAATAATACAGGAGCTGTTAATGTCGGCGACTGTTATGATATCTCACCTTTAGCTGTGGCAAAAATATATGCTGGTGCTGGAGGATCGAGTGCGGCTGTGTTTTTAAATGGGAAACGACAGCCAGAAGCTGTGATTAGAACATCAGTGTTTCTTCCGCCATTAGCGACGAGTACACGTACATTAGGTGCATAAAGGAAAGGTAGAGTGTAAGTATGCCTGCACGTATTAAAGAATTTATTATCGTTAATAATACTGGGAATATATTTACAGGTGACAATTTGAGTGATACTTCATTTACTGCTACGAAATCGTATAGTGGTTCAACGGGTTGCACTTGGATTGATGTTGTTACAGTAATAGGGACGGAGACGAAGCTGTGTTTACAACCGGGAGATTCGGTGACGACAACCTATACACGAGGTACCCCTGCTGGTACTTTAACAGGAACAAATATGGGGCAAAGTGTAAATGCATCGGGTATAGCGCAAGCTGTCCCGAATACAGATAATATGGATTCAATTGCGGGACTCCCTTAAGGAATTAAGGGAGTTTTTATTATTTAAAATAAAAATAGTCTTTGAGATTGTTTTTGTAAATACATATTAAGAAGAAGAGGTTTGTTTAAAGTAAAAAAGATGGTGTGTAGGTGGTGAAAGTGTGAAAGAGCGCGATAGACAAAATTCATTAAACTCTAATTTCAGAATTTCACCGAATCTTATTGGACCTACCTTTCCTCCCGTTCCAACGGGATTTACTGGCATTGGGATTACTGGTCCAACCGGTCCACAAGGCCCGACCGGCCCACAAGGACCAAGGGGATTTCAAGGTCCGATGGGGGAGATGGGCCCGACAGGACCTCAAGGAGTGCAAGGGATTCAAGGACCAGCTGGACAAATGGGTGCAACAGGACCAGAAGGACAGCAGGGACCACAAGGATTAAGGGGACCACAGGGAGAAACTGGAGCGACAGGACCTCAAGGAGTGCAAGGGTTACAAGGTCCGATTGGTCCGACCGGAGCGACTGGGGCACAAGGTATACAGGGGATACAGGGATTACAGGGGCCGATTGGAGCTACCGGGCCAGAGGGACCTCAAGGAATTCAAGGAGTGCAAGGGGTACCGGGTGCAACAGGTTCACAAGGAATACAAGGAGCTCAAGGGATACAAGGCCCACAAGGACCGAGTGGAAATACGGGAGCAACAGGAGTGACTGGTCAGGGGATTAGTGGTCCGACTGGAATAACAGGTCCAACAGGGATAACCGGCCCATCTGGAGGACCTCCAGGTCCGACTGGAGCAACTGGTGCGACAGGGCCAGGAGGTGGACCGAGTGGAAGTACAGGTGCGACGGGAGCGACTGGAAATACTGGAGTAACTGGAAGTGCGGGAGTGACTGGAAATACAGGTTCGACTGGAAGTACAGGAGAAACAGGAGCACAGGGCCTGCAAGGAATCCAAGGGGTTCAAGGGCCAATTGGACCAACGGGTCCAGAAGGTCCGCAAGGTATTCAAGGTATTCCTGGTCCGACAGGAGTAACTGGTGAACAAGGAATCCAAGGGGTTCAGGGAATTCAAGGGATAACGGGGGCAACCGGAGATCAAGGTCCGCAAGGTATACAAGGGGCCATAGGACCTCAAGGTATAACAGGAGCAACAGGAGATCAAGGCCCACAAGGAATACAAGGGGTACCTGGTCCAACCGGAGACACAGGTTCACAAGGAGTCCAAGGAATTCAAGGGCCAATGGGTGATATAGGACCAACAGGCCCAGAAGGCCCAGAAGGACTTCAGGGTCCGCAAGGAATACAAGGAGTGCCAGGGCCAGCTGGAGCAACAGGTCCAGAGGGCCCACAAGGAATACAAGGAATTCAAGGACCAATAGGAGTAACAGGTCCAGAAGGTCCACAAGGAATTCAGGGAATACAAGGGATTCAAGGTATAACAGGAGCAACCGGAGCACAAGGAGCAACTGGAGTTCAAGGTGTTCAAGGGAATATAGGAGCAACAGGTCCAGAGGGCCCGCAAGGAGTGCAAGGTACTCAAGGTGATATAGGTCCAACAGGTCCAATGGGTCCACAGGGAGTTCAAGGTATCCAAGGAATTCAAGGACCGACGGGTGCGCAAGGAGTGCAAGGCCCACAAGGAATTCAAGGAATCCAAGGGCCGACAGGAGTAACTGGAGATACGGGTACAACAGGGGCGACAGGGGAAGGGACTACAGGGGCAACTGGAGTAACGGGTCCATCAGGAGGCCCAGCTGGACCGACTGGCCCAACAGGTCCATCAGGTCCGACGGGATTGACAGGTCCATCCGGTGGACCACCTGGTCCGACAGGAGCGACAGGTGTAACGGGAGGAGTAGGCGATACGGGAGCAACAGGGTCGACGGGTGTGACCGGAGCAACTGGAGTAACTGGTGCAACAGGAGCAACGGGGCTGCAGGGTCCACAAGGAATACAAGGAGTACAAGGAGACATAGGCCCAACCGGTCCGCAAGGTGTTCAAGGTCCACAAGGGATCCAAGGTATAACGGGAGCAACGGGAGATCAAGGGCCGCAAGGAATTCAAGGCCCGCAAGGAATCCAAGGTCCAACAGGTCCTCAAGGAATCCAAGGAGGTCAAGGCCCACAAGGGATACAAGGGGCAACAGGTGCAACCGGAGCACAAGGCCCACAGGGAATTCAAGGGATACAAGGAGTGCAAGGTCCGACTGGTCCACAAGGCCCAACCGGAATACAAGGTGTGCAAGGAGAAATAGGTCCAACAGGTCCGCAAGGTGTGCAAGGTTTACAAGGTCCACAAGGCCCAACCGGGGACACAGGCCCACAAGGCCCACAAGGAATTCAAGGTCCAACGGGAGCAACAGGAGCGACAGGTTCACAAGGAATTCAAGGTCCAACGGGAGCAACAGGAGCGACAGGTTCACAAGGAATCCAAGGTCCAACGGGAGCAACGGGAGCAACGGGAGCAACGGGAGCAACGGGAGCAACGGGAGCAACGGGAGCAACGGGAGCAACGGGAGCAACAGGAGCAACAGGAGCAACAGGAGCGACCGGGGTGACTGGAGTTAGTACAACTGCAACGTATTCCTTTGCAAATAATACTTCAGGAAGTGCTATTTCCGTGTTGTTAGGCGGTACGAATATACCATTACCGAACAATCAAAATATTGGACCGGGAATAACAGTTAGTGGTGGAAATACTGTGTTTACCGTTACAAATGCAGGTAATTATTATATAGCCTACACAATTAATATAACGGCAGCTTTACTTGTAAGTTCGCGTATAACTGTAAATGGAAGTCCGCTAGCAGGAACAATAAATTCACCGGCAGTGGCTACAGGTTCATTTAATGCGACAATTATTAGTAATTTAGCTGCGGGCTCTGCTATTAGTTTACAGTTATTTGGATTACTTGCAGTGGCTACATTATCTACGACAACGCCAGGAGCTACTCTAACTATTATTAGATTAAGTTAATAAGCAAAAAAACCTTGGAACTTTTATGTTTCAAGGTTTTTTATCCCTCTATTTGTGGGCTAATAATCAGTGAGGATGGACAAAACCCCCACTGATTAAAGTTTCACTTTATTCACTTGAGCAAAAACATCGCGGTTCAAAAATATATTATAATAGAATGAAGAGAGGTATAAATTTGGCAGAAAGGGAGAGTGGCGATGCAGGAGAAGGTTAAAGATTTTTTCGGACGCCCACTTCAAGATTTACGCATCTCTGTCATTGATCGTTGTAATTTACGGTGTACGTATTGTATGCCAGCCGAAGTGTTTGGTCCTGATTATGCTTTTTTGAAAGATGAGTTTTTACTGACATTTGATGAAATAGAGCGATTAGCAAAAGTATTTGTTAGCATCGGTGTACGGAAAATTAGACTTACTGGTGGCGAACCCTTGCTCCGTAAGGACTTAACAAAACTTATCGAACGTCTCGTGAAAATTGACGGTTTAGTAGATATAGGATTAACGACAAATGCGATTCATTTAACGAAGCAAGCGAAGGCGTTAAAAGAAGCTGGGTTACACCGAGTAAATGTTAGTTTGGATGCGATAGATGATAATGTGTTCCGCGCAATTAATGGCCGGAATATGAATACGAAGCCAGTGTTAAAAGGAATTATGGCAGCGAAAGAAGCAGGCCTTGAAGTGAAAGTAAATATGGTTGTGAAAAAAGGAATGAATGATCATCAAGTACTTCCGGTTGCTACGTATTTTAAAGAACAAGGAATCACGCTTAGATTTATTGAGTTTATGGATGTTGGCAGTACGAATGGATGGAATTTTGATCAAGTTATTACGAAACGAGAATTAATTGATATGATTCATGGGGTGTATCCAATTGAGCCAGCTGAAGCTCATTATTTTGGTGAGGTTGCGAAGCGGTATCGATACGTTGGAACGAATGTAGAGGTTGGTTTTATTACCTCCGTTTCTGAGTCATTTTGTTCTTCTTGTACGAGAGCAAGAATTTCGGCAGATGGAAAGTTTTATACTTGCTTGTTTGCGACAGAAGGAATGGATTTAAGGAAACTTCTCAGGGAAAACCTTTCGGATAATGAGTTATTAAAAGCTATACAATATGTATGGGAGAATAGAAAAGATCGATATTCAGATGAACGGACAGAAGAAAGTGCGAAAAATCGTCCGAAAATTGAAATGTCTTATATAGGAGGATAAGAAAGGGGGATGTCGTATGCAAGAGCGATATTCAAGACAAATGTTATTTTCTGGTGTTGGGGAAGAAGGGCAACGGAAAATAAGAGGGAAGCACGTGCTCGTCATCGGTGCTGGTGCGCTCGGAGCAGCGAATGCAGAAGCAATTGTTAGAGCAGGTGTTGGAAAAATTACAATTGCGGATCGTGATTATGTAGAATGGAGTAATTTACAAAGGCAACAATTATATACAGAAGAAGATGCGAAGCATTATAAGCCGAAAGCGATAGCGGCAGCAGAACATTTAAAGGCAATTAATTCCGAAGTAGAAATTGTACCGGTTGTGACTGATGTAACGGTGCAAGAAATGGAAGAGTTAATTAAAGGTGTAGATTTAATATTAGATGCGACAGACAATTTTGAAACGCGCCTTCTTATTAATGATATATCCCAGATGTATAACGTTCCATGGATATACGGAGGATGTGTTGGAAGTTACGGAGTAACTTATACAATCTTGCCAGGAAAAACGCCGTGTTTTCGATGTTTAATGGAACATCCGGCGAGCGGAGCGACATGTGATACGGCCGGTATTATACAGCCAGCAGTGCAATTAGTAGTTGCACATCAAATAACGGAAGCCTTGAAAATATTAGTAGAAGATTTTGAGGCACTTCGTGAAACGATGCTATCATTTGATCTTTGGAATAATCAACAGATGGCATTTAAAGTGAATAGGCAGAAAAAGGATACATGTTTATCCTGTGGAAAGTTACGTACATATCCGAGTTTAACATTTGAAGCACAAACGAAAACAGAAGTATTATGTGGGCGAAATACAGTTCAAATCCGTCCAGGTGTGCGTCAGGGTTTTAATTTAGAAGAAATTAAAAAGCGCTTACAAAAAAGTGTGGATGTAAAAGCAACGCCGTATTTATTATCATTTCCAGTGGAAGAATATCGTTTTGTTTTATTTACAGATGGCAGGGCGTTTATTCATGGTACGAATGATATGAATGTTGCGAAACGACTATATGCAAGATATATAGGTTGAACCTAAAGGGGAATCCTTTAGGTTCAAATGGAAAAGGTAGGATTAAGAATTTCTAATATAATCTCCATTTTTTCCGCCCGTTTTTTCAAGTAAGTACGTTTCGCCAATAATCATACCTTTATCAACGGCTTTACACATGTCATATACAGTAAGAGCGGTAGCGGAAGCAGCTGTTAAAGCTTCCATCTCAACGCCGGTACTACCTTCTGTTTTAACTTTTACTTCAATAAGTAGCCGATATTGTTCTTCTGACTGTTTCCAATCGAAAGAGACGTCAACACCTTTTAATAATAAAGGATGGCACATTGGGATAATATCAGAAGTACGTTTTGCAGCCATAATACCTGCGATTTGTGCGACGGCTAATACGTCACCTTTACCAATTTCGTTGCGTGAGATTTTATCAAAAATTTCTTTTGTAACGAGAATGCTAGAGCATGCTATTGCTGTTCGAACGGTTATTTTTTTGTCACTTATATCAACCATTTTAGCGCGCCCTTGGTCGTTGAAATGTGTGAATGAAGACATGGAATTCCTCCTTGAAGTAATTGCGATTTAATATATAAAGTGTAATCGAGATTAGATATTTTGCAAATATGAGGTGAGAAACAATGGTAGAAAAACGAATCCCGATTCAAGTTGCTGAGGCTGTAGAGCGGGTTATGAAATATGCTAAGCATGGTGAAGTAGAAGAAGTTTCTATTACAGAAAGTTATGGGAGGGTTCTTGGAGAGGATGTTGTCTCAGATCACGACGTTCCTCACTTTGATCGTTCTCCTTACGATGGTTTCGCAATTCGAGCAGAAGACACGAAGGAAGCGAGTCAAGAGCAGCCGATTGAATTTGAAGTAATAGGAGAGATCGGAGCAGGATCTGTTTTTACAGAAGAAGTAGGGGCTTTTCAGGCGGTTCGTATTATGACAGGAGCAGCTATTCCAGAAGATTGCAATGCAGTCGTAATGCTAGAACTGACGGAAGGATTCGAGAGGAACGAAAGTACATATATGAAGTTAAAACGTCCTTTCCAAAACGGTGACAATGTGTCATTTAAAGGAGAAGATATAAAACAAAATCAAGTCCTCGTTAAGAAAGGTGTTGTAATCAATCCAGGTGTTGCCGCATTATTAGCGACGTTTGGATATAGCACTGTGAAAGTTGTAAAACAGCCTGTTGTCGGTATTGTAACGACGGGCAGCGAATTACTAGAAGTGCATGAGGCGTTAGAGCCAGGAAAAATTAGAAATAGTAACTCTTACATGATTGCCGCTCAAATTATGAAAGCTGGCGGAAAAGTGCGTTACTATGGACAACTTGCTGATGAGTTAGATGCATGTTTTACAGCCGTTAAATCAGCGATGGGCGAGGTTGATATTTTAATTACAACGGGCGGTGTTTCAGTAGGAGATTACGACTACTTACCGGCTATTTATGCAAGGTTACAGGCGAATGTACTCTTTAATAAAATAGCGATGAGACCTGGAAGTGTAACGACAGTAGCTGAAGTTGATGGAAAGTTACTTTTCGGTTTATCAGGTAATCCGTCAGCTTGTTATGTAGGTTTCGAATTATTTGTACACCCAATTATGAAAACGTATTTACATGCGAAGGAGCCTCACGTATATAGAACTGATGCTATTTTACAAAAAGATTTTCCGAAACCAAATCCGTTTACTCGTTTTGTAAGAGCGAAAGCGAGTATTGTTAATGGGGCACTACAAGCGATGCCAGTCGGTTTAGATAAATCGAGTGCGGTCTCTTCACTTGCGGATGCAAATGCTTTTATCGTGCTGCCTGGAGGAACGAGAGGATTTGAAGCAGGAATGAAAGTGTCTGTATTATTGTTAGAATGCTCTGAGGGAAGTGATTGGCCGTGGGCAAAGCCTCTTCAATCTTACAAATAGTAGGGTATCAAAATAGCGGGAAAACAACACTTGTAGAGAAGATGGTACATGCATTAGCTGAAAGAGAAATGAAGGTTGCTACAATTAAACATCATGGTCACGGGGGCTTTCCTGAAGTAGCGCAAAAAGATAGTGAAAGACACCGAAAAGCTGGTGCTGTAGTAAGTAGTGTAGAAGGTGCTGGATTACTATCTTTGTCCTCTTTGCGAGATGAATGGTCCTTGCAAGAAATTATCCGCTTGTACGAATTTTTTGAAGTAGATACGATTTTAATAGAGGGCTATAAAGCTGAGAACTATCCGAAAGTAGTGTTACTTCGTTCTGCGGAAGACGCTGAACTTTTACATAAAGTAGAAAATATAGCGGCAGTTATTACGTGGTATGATGCTTCGTCAAATGTACGAGAAGAATATAAAGTATTTCATATAACAGAAGAAAAATTGTATATAGACTGGTTTTTACAAACGGCTAGGGGTGCAAAATGATAAATACGTATTATGAAGTAATTGATACAGAAATCTCGATTGAAGAGGTGACAAAGAAAGTAGTTCGCCGTGAATGTGGTGCTGTTACAACATTTATCGGGACAGTTAGGGAGTTTACGAAAGGGCGTCGTACACTATACTTAGAGTATGTAGCTTATAAGACGATGGCAGAAAAGATGCTACAGAAAATTGGGTCAGAAGTGAAGGAGAAGTGGCCCGGTACACATGTTGCGATTACGCATCGCATCGGCACGCTGCAAATTTCTGATATAGCGGTTGTTGTTGCTGTATCAACGCCTCATCGCAAAGAGGCTTATGAAGCGAATGAATATATTATGGAGCGTATTAAGCAAATTGTTCCAATTTGGAAAAAGGAGTTTTGGGAAGATGGTGACTCATGGATTGGTGACCAATTAGAAAAAACACCATATCCAGCAGGAGAGCCTGGGAAGGAGTTATAAATATGATTCGAGTATTGTTATTTGCGAACTTGCAAGAAGAAGCAGGAACGAGTGAATTACAAATAGAGAAAGAAGATATTACTGTTGCAGAGTTAAAAGATATTGTTGCGAAAGAATATAATGTACCAGTTTCAGCGCCAATTATGGTTGCGATTAATGAAGAGTACGCAAATGAAGATGACACGATACACACTGGTGATGTAGTTGCACTAATACCACCAGTGAGTGGTGGTTAATATTGGATTTATGCTATGAAAAACGACTTTCCTAAATAGGTAAAGTCGTTTTTTTATGGCATTTTGGAGAACACTATCTTATAGGAAAAGGAGGAAGTTATGAAAAAGATATGTGTAATGATTGCAATGATATGTTCTGTTTTTTTCTTTTCTCCAAGCAATTCTTTGGCAAAAGAATCGACGGAACAGCTTTTAGAAAGTGCGTTACTGAATCGATATTACTCGGTTATAAGGCAAGTGACAGAAGATCAGTATGAATGTGACTCAGTTACAAATATAAAGCGTCTAGGCAAGAAAGATGAGTTTGTTCCTAGGTTTGAAGTTACGATACAATTTCTTACATTTCAAGGGGCACATAATCCGCCGAATGATAAAGTTACACTTACTTTGGAAGACAATTTAGATCACATAAAGATAAAGAAAGTGGAGCGAGAAAAGAATGTTTCTGGTGCTATTGTAGAAAAGATTTGTGCACGAAAAAACGAAAAAATAAAAGCTCACTCTAATGATTTAGAGCGATAACCTATGACATTTTGTAGAGAAAGGTAATGAGCGATGGATATACTTTTAGCGATTTTACCAGCTATATTTTGGGGGAGTATTGTGCTATTTAACGTGAAACTGGGCGGGGGACCGTATAGTCAAACGCTCGGTACAACGTTCGGTGCACTTATCTTCTCAATTGTTGTTTATATTTTTATGAAGCCGGTATTAACTCCGACCGTTATTGGAGTTGGAATTGTATCTGGCTTATTTTGGGCACTTGGTCAAGCGAATCAATTAAAAAGTATTGATTTAATGGGTGTTTCTAGGACGATGCCGATTTCAACAGGGCTTCAATTAGTCGCGACAACATTATTTGGGGTTATCGTGTTTCATGAATGGTCAACGACGATATCGGTCGTTCTTGGAGTTTTGGCGCTCGTTTGTATTATTATCGGGGTTATTTTAACATCGCTGCAAAGTAAAGAAGAGAAGAATGCAGAGCAAGCAGGAAATTTTAAAAAAGGAATTATTATTTTATTAATTTCAACAGTCGGTTATTTAGTTTACGTAGTAGTTATCCGGTTATTTAACGTCAACGGTTGGTCGGCTTTATTACCACAAGCGGTCGGTATGGTATTAGGCGGGATTTTACTCACATTTAAACATCATCCATTCAATAAATATGCGATTCGAAATATTCTTCCAGGATTGATTTGGGCAGCTGGAAATATGTTTTTATTCATTTCGCAGCCAAGAGTTGGGGTTGCAACAAGCTTTTCCCTTTCACAAATGGGAATTATTATTTCGACGCTTGGCGGGATTTTTATATTAGGTGAAAGGAAAACGAAGCGTCAATTAATTGGGATTGTTATTGGTATCGTTTTTATCATTGCAGCTGGAATTATGCTGGGGATTGCGAAAGGTTAAGGAGGTATTAAAATGTATAGCGATTTAGAAGGGAAAGTCGTCGTTATTACAGGATCAGCAACTGGTCTTGGAAGAGCCATGGGAGTAAGATTTGCTAAAGAGAAGGCGAAAGTTGTTATTAACTATCGCTCAAGAGAGTCAGAAGCGAACGATGTATTAGAAGAAATAAAAAAGGTAGGTGGAGAAGCGATTGCTGTAAAAGGTGATGTGACGGTCGAGGCAGATGTTGTGAATCTCATTCAATCTGCTGTGAAAGAGTTTGGTACGCTCGACGTTATGATTAATAATGCAGGGATAGAAAACGCGGTACCGTCGCATGAAATGCCGTTAGAGGATTGGAATAAAGTAATTCATACAAATTTAACAGGTGCTTTTTTAGGAAGTCGTGAAGCGATTAAATATTTTGTGGAACACGATATTAAAGGTTCGGTTATTAATATGTCTAGTGTTCATGAGAAAATCCCGTGGCCATTATTTGTGCATTATGCGGCTAGTAAGGGAGGGATTAAGCTTATGACAGAAACGTTAGCGTTAGAATATGCACCAAAAGGTATTCGGGTAAATAATATTGGTCCTGGTGCAATTAATACGCCAATTAATGCTGAAAAATTTGCTGACCCGAAAAAACGTGACGACGTAGAAAGTATGATTCCAATGGGTTACATTGGAAAACCTGAAGAAATCGCAGCAGTAGCAACGTGGCTTGCTTCAGCAGAGGCAAGTTACGTAACTGGAATTACGTTATTTGCAGATGGTGGAATGACTTTATATCCATCGTTTCAAGCGGGGCGTGGGTAATATGAAAGGCCAAAGAGATTTAACTCTTTGGCCTTTTTTACGCAAAAAAAAATAGCGGTCGGCTATTTTTAAAATTAATGATTGATTGTATCTTGAAGAAATTCTGTTGCTTGATGTTCTGAAACATTCTGTACGAGCGCAACTTCACTAATAACCATTTTACGCGCATTATCTAGCATTTGTTTTTCGCTCGCATTTAATGCTCTTTCTTTATTGCGACGAAGTAAATCACGAACAACTTCTGCACTATCTTGAAGATTGCCGTTCTTCATTTTTTCCATATTCATTGTATATCTTTGTTTCCAAGAGAGTGAGGGGTCTGATTCCCCATGATGAAATTCAAGAAGTATACCATCTAACGTACCTTTATCGACGATATAACGTATACCTGATTTTTGTAATTGATTTATCGGAAGCATTACTTGCATATCTTTACTAATGATGCGTATAACACAATATTGACGCGTAGTGCCTAATATTTCTTTCTCTTCAATTGCTTCGATGATTCCTGCACCGTGCATTGGATAAACGATTTTATCACCAATTTGAAACAAATCATCCACCTCCGTATGTGGTAACTACTTTTAATGATAACATACTAGGATAAAAATGTCAAATTTTATATAATATCACATCTGATATACTGTAGTCAATATATAAAAGTCGTTTTTTTGTTTGTTTTTTTGCTCTTATAAGTTGAATAAATAGGGGGAATTTTTTTAGAAAAATAGTACAGGCGCAGAAAGAGGGCATATCCACTTATTTTTAAGCATAAAATATAAAATCGCTAATACAATATACCTAAATCCGTTCTTTGCAAGGGAGGGAGAGAAGGTGGGGCGCACAATTAGAATTGATATTACAAATAAAGTTGTAGCCAAATTTAGGCAAGATTATTTGGAATTATATACGAGTAAGTTTATGATAGGTAAGTTTTATGTCTATACTGAAGATAAACAATATGTGTTAGAAGACGGATATATATATGAAGATGGAAAGTTTTATCGCATCATAGATACGCACCGTGGCAATAAACAAGCGGCGGAGGGCTGCGATCTAGGATGGTGTTAACATGATTCGTGTGAAAGTGTTTGATGAAAGTCATGAAAAAGACTTAGAAGACGCTGTAAATGTATTTTTGAAAAAAATTGATGATAGTAACTTTGTAGATATTAAGTACCAAGTCGGTGTTTCTATTAACGATGACGAAAACCAAATTTATTGTTTTTCAGCAATGATCGTTTATAAAGCATAAAAAAGAGCTGGGTGAGCCAGCTCTTTTTTATGTTTTATGTTGGGACAACATGTGTCGGTAATACGTTCATAATAGATTGAGTTGTGCCTAATTTCTTTGTCGCTAAAAGAGGCGCCCCTGTTTCATGGTTTTGGGCATCTGTACACATACCAAGGTGATAACGATCACCTAAAAATGGATCAATATAAAAACCGTTTTTGAAAACTTTATCATTCGGGTGTTTTTCATGGTGAATTTCAGAACAGTTAATGCAATAGAACATAGCTTTCATCTCCTTTTTATTTTGTTTAAAAAAGTGGGGAGGTAGTCATTTCGCTCCTAAGGAAATGTTGAGGAGAAGAGAAATAACTACCTACCCAAATGGCGGGCATACTCCTTCTGATTTTTACATATCTCGCGCATTGTCCCCGAGGGAAGGAGGAGAGACGAAGTACAGATGAGATAAGTTAGGCGCTTCTCTCAATAGGAGTGATAGAGTTTCGTATTGAGGGAATTTTCTATTTTTCATTGCCTTTGTGAGTATATTATGAAGGAATGGTGAGAGGGTGTTTGTCCTGTTGAAAAAATGTTGAGAATTTCTCAACAGTGAAAAAGAGTCTTTCTTGACATGAAACCAAAAGGTGTTATATTGTTAATACGAAACTAAAAGGTGTTATATTTTAATGCCGAATAAAGGAGATATAAAATGGAACAACAAAATACATTAAATGATATTAAACAAACAATCGTTTTTAACGCGCCTATTCAAAAAGTATGGAATGTAGTATCGACTGCAGAAGGAATTGCGTCATGGTTTATGCCAAATGATTTCGAATTGGCGGTAGGACATGAGTTTCATGTGCAATCACCTTTCGGACCATCACCATGTAAAGTGTTAGAGATTGATGAGCCGAATTATTTATCTTTCTCATGGGACACAGATGGCTGGGTTGTTTCATTTAATTTGAAAGACCTAGGAGATAATAAAACAGAATTTACGTTAATTCACGGCGGCTGGAAACATCCTGATGAAATCCTTCCGAAAGCGAATGCGAAGAGCTCTATTATTCGCGATAGAATGAATGGTGGCTGGGTAGCGATTGTAAATGAAAAACTGAAAAAGGTTGTCGAAGGTTAAATGTCCTCATCAGCAGCGAAATATGATGTGTTTCAAGCAATTGCTGATCCAACCCGCCGAGAAGTGTTACGGTTATTAAGTGATAAAGAGTTACCAATTTCAAAAATAACGGATCATTTTCCGATGAGCCGTACTGCAGTTGTAAAGCACCTTCATATTCTTTCAGAAGCGAATTTAGTGAGTGGAAGAAAGAGCGGAAGAGAGAAGATATATCGTTTGCATCCAGAACCATTAGAGGAATTACAGCAGTGGCTCTCGTACTATGAACGATTTTGGGATAATAAATTGTCCGTGCTTAAACATATTGTGGAGAATGAAGAGTAGATTTTATGCAAAAAGGATGACCAAAATGGTCATCCTTTTTTTATTGTTCACTTGTTTGTTTAGCTGGCTTTAATAGGATCCAAGCGATAATTAATGTGAATACCGCTAATACGAAAGTGCTCATATAAATGACGTGTACACTTGATGCTAATGCGGATTGTGACTCGGTTGCTACGTTTGCTGTAGCCCCTCCATGTCCGCCAGAAGAAACAAGATCAAGGTTTTTAATGCCACGTGCATGAATCATCGTATTGAAGATCGTTCCGAAGATTGCAGCTCCTAGTGTTTGACTAAATGTATTAATAAATGTATTTAAACCAACTGCCGTTCCGCGCGTATTCGCCGGTACAGCTGCTTGAATTGTTACCATGTAAATTGGTGTAACAAGCCCCATTCCTAAGCCGAATAATCCGACTGCAACATAAATAAGGAATGATGGTGAATCTGTTGATAATGTAAATAATAAGAAAGTAGCAACTGATAAAATGCTAGCTCCAAGTAAAATAATTTGTTTCGTTTGTAACTTGCCAACTAAGTTACCGGAGAAGATAGCACCGAATGTCCACATAACAGGAATCGGCATTAAAATGAGTCCAGCCTCTGTCGCATTTTTTCCTAAAACACCTTGGCTCCAAATTGGAAGATACACTGTAATACTAATAATCATTGCGCCAGCAATAAGTGTTAGTATGTTTATTGTAGATAATGTACGGTTAGAGAAAAGTGCTAGCGGAATTAATGGCTCCGGAGACTTTTTCTCGATGTATAAGAAAATAATGAATGAAACAGCGGCAAAGATTAATAGGCCGATAATTGAAATGTCTCCCCAGTTTTGCTTACTGCTACCTGTTAATAATGCGTATAGTAAAGCAATTGTACTTAATGAGAAAACTGTCGCACCAAGATAGTCGATATGTTGCTTAGCGGCGGACTTAACAGATTCCTTATAAGAAGTGGCAAACATTAAGCAAGCGATAATTCCAAAAGGAACGTTTAAGAAGAAAATATAGCGCCAAGAAAGAGAATCAACTAAAAATCCACCTACTAACGGCCCAATAACACCAGATACACCCCAAACGGCACTCATCCAGCCTTGTGCTTTCGCGCGGTCTTTAGCTTCGCTATATAGATCTCCAATAATCGTCATTGTGATTGGCATAACGGCACCAGCCCCTATACCTTGAAGAGCACGAAAGAAGATTAATTGTTCCATTGATGTAACGACTCCGCAAAGTGCAGAACCGATTAAGAAGATTGTTGCTCCGATGAGCAGAACTTTTTTACGGCCGAATAAATCAGCTAGCTTTCCGTATATTGGAGTCGAAACAGCTGTTGCAAGCATATAGATTGCATATACCCAACTAACAAGTTCGACACCTGACAAATCACTCGTTATACGAGGGATCGCTGTACTAACAATCGTTCCTTCTACCGCAGAAAGAAACGTCATTAGCATTAAAGACATCATGACTTTTTTTCTCATTTGTTTTCCCCTTACCCTTTTTCGAATATTCAACAATATAAAATATAAAGGTACTAAGGTATATAAAGCAACAAAAAAGAAATGGGAAGTTAGGAGGAAGGGATATTTTTGAAGAAACGGTCGATATATTTAAAGTATCGCCAATATAATTTCGTGTACTGCTTTGCTATTTCAACATACTAAAAAAAGAAACAGGAGTCCCTGTTTCTTTTTTAGTATTGCATTTTCGCATTTTGTCCTGCTGTTGTTCCGGCAATTCGGCCAGTAACAAGGGCAGATGTAATGTTATAGCCGCCAGTATAACCGTGAATATCAAGAACTTCTCCGCAGAAGTATAAACCATTCGTGAATTTCGAAGCCATTTCTTTCGGGTTAATTTCTTTAACGGATACCCCTCCGCCAGTAACGAATGCTTTTTCAATTGACTGCGTACCATTTACATGGACGGTAAATTCTTTAAAGTCTTTCACAAGTGCGCGAATCTTCTCATGAGAAACTTGTCCAGCTTGTTCGCTACCGTCAATTTCATTTTTTTCTAATAAGAATAGGAAGTAACGTTCAGGAACATAGCCTTTTAAAACGTTTTTAATTCCTTTTTTCGGATCTTCTTTCATTTGTTTCAGCATGCGCTGGAACAGTTGCTCACTATTTTCTTCTGGCAATGCATCGATACTCATGTGCACTGTGTTCGTTTTAAACTTTTTCATCGCTTTCACAACGAATTGGCTACAGCGAAGAGCAGCAGGACCAGATAGGCCGAAGTGAGTGAAAAGCATGTCCATTTTATGAGAAATGATAACTTTTCCTTTCGGGTTTAATACACTTAAGTTTACATCTCGTAAAGCAAGACCTTGTAATGTGCGGTCACGAATAAACGGTTCGTTTGAAAGAATTGGTACTTCTGTTGGGAAAAGTTCTGTAATTGTATGCCCAGCTTTTTCAGCCCAAGCGTATCCGTCTCCAGTAGAACCAGTTTGAGGAACAGATTTTCCGCCAACAGCGATAACGACGTGATTCGTTTCTAACACTTCACCTGTTTGCAGAATAACAGCCTTCGTTTGACCGTTTTCATACTCAATCGTTTCGACAGGCGTATTCGTACGTATTTTCACACCTAAGTCTTTTAATCGTGTTAACAGTGCATCTACAACAGATTGCGCTTTATTTGATACTGGGAACATGCGGCCATGATCCTCTTCTTTCAGTTGTACACCGAGATTTTCGAAGAATGTAATAATATCTTCATTACTGAAAATAGAAAAAGCACTGTATAAGAAGCGACCATTTCCAGGTATATGTTTAACGATTTCATCAAGTGGTAGACGGTTCGTTACGTTACAACGACCACCACCAGAAATCGCAAGTTTACGTCCTAGTTTATTTCCTTTATCAAGAAGTAAGACGCTTGCGCCTTCTTCAGCAGCACCGATTGCAGCCATTAGCCCTGAAGGACCGCCGCCGATGACAATAACATCATAATGCATAATATATCGACCTCATTTTCTACATTTCCTGCCTAAAAGAATAGCATGTTTTCCCTTAAAAGAAAAATAGAGTGAAGTACTGCTTAAGAGGAGAATTGTGGTACAATACAAAAGTTAGAGTTCAGCATTATCCTGCTATTTATGGGCAATAAGACTACTATCTTAAGATTTATGAGAAGTAAAGAGGGAGTTAAAAAGGTCCGTAAATGCTCGAATGATTAGTAGGAGGGGAGTCTCCCACTAATTATAGTTTCACTTTATGTAGATGTAGGAGGATTTTCGTATGTCCGATTCAAAATTTCTGCGCGGAACGCTTATTGTGACGTTAGGGACATTTTTAGTAAAGTTCTTAGGCATGATTTACGTTTTTCCGTTTCATGCATTAGTAGGCACAGAAGGCGGAACGCTCTATACATATGGATACATTCCATATACGATATTTTTAAGTATCGCAACGGCAGGAGTGCCGCTTGCTGTTTCTAAGTTTGTTTCCAAATATAATGCACTTGGAGATTATAAAACGAGCCGGAGAATGTTCCGCTCGGGAATGGTTATGATGATAGTAACAGGAGTTCTTTCCTTCTTAGTACTGTACATGACCGCACCATTATTTGCAGAAGCAATGCTTGGTAAACAAAGTTTACAAAATAAGGTAGAAGAAGTTACGACGATTATTCGCCTCGTAAGTTTTGCGCTTATTGTTGTGCCGGCAGCAAGTTTGATTCGTGGTTATTTCCAAGGCCACCAATCGATGGGACCGACTACGGTTTCACAAATTATTGAGCAAATTATTCGTATCGTCTTTTTATTAGCGGGTAGTTTCATCGTTATTAAAGTACTTGGCGGTACAGTAGCAACGGCAGTTGGGGTTGCGACATTCGCTGCGTTCGTTTCAGCAGTTGGAGCACTTGGCGTATTAATTTGGTACTGGTTAAAACGTAAAAAATATTTGGATCAATATTTAATTGAGCAAACTGTACCAGAATCGACGGTAAGTACCGCTCAATTGTTTAAAGAGTTGTTTGCATATGCAATCCCTTACGTTGTAATTGGATTAACAATTCCTTTATATCAACAAATTGATACATTGACATTTAACTCTATTATGCAGGCGATTGGTCAAGGAGATATCGCAGAGCGAGCACTCGGTATTTTCACGATGTGGACGCATAAATTAATTATGATTCCAGTATCACTTGCAACAGCGTTTAGTTTAACGCTCGTGCCAGCGATTACAAAGTCGTTTACTGAAAAGCAATACCGTTATTTGAAATTACAAATTACACAAACATTCCAGGCGAATATGTTTTTAACATTGCCAGCAGTTGTAGGTATTTCTACACTTGCATATCCGATTTACACTGCTTTCTACGATTCAGACCCACTAGGTGGACAAGTATTAATGTGGTATGCGCCAGTTGCATTGTTATTCGCTTTATTCACAGTAACAGCAGCAATTCTGCAAGGGATTAACCAGCAGAAACATGCGATTGTTGCGCTTGTGATGGGTGTTATTTTGAAATTTGCATGTAACGTAATCTTTATTCGTTATTTCGGTACAGTTGGGGCGATTTTGGCTACTGCAGTCGGCTTCTTAGCTTCCGTATGGTATACGAATAGACAAATTAAAAAACACGCACACTATTCATTTGGTGTTGTATATAAGAGAACATTCCAAATTGCAGTCTTAACACTTGTAATGGTTATTGCTGTAAAACTATCACAATGGCTTCTATCCTTCATGATTTCGCCTGATGGCCGTATTGGTGCTCTTATTACAGTTGCGATTTGTGCAGGTATTGGTGGTCTTGTTTACGGATTGTTAGCGATTCGCACAGGAGTACTAGAAAGAGTATTTGGCGGAGAAGCTTTAGAGAAAATCCAGCGTAAACTTGGTAGTAGATTCAAAATAAAGTTGAAATCAAAAGGGGCGTAAATACGTCCCCTTTTCTATGATAAATAAAGAAGGTGAAGAACATGAGATTAGATAAATTATTAGCGAATATGGGACACGGAAGTAGAAAAGAAGTAAAGAAATTACTGAAAGACGGCGTTGTGAAGATTGATGGAACGCCAGTGAAAGATGCGAAGTTTCATGTGAATGTAGAAGAGCAAGAGGTTATGATTCACGGTGAAGTTGTGGAATATAAAGAGTTTGTTTATTTAATGATGCATAAACCACAAGGTGTTATTTCAGCGACAGAAGATGATAACCACGAAACAGTAATAGATTTATTAGAATTAGAAGATGCGATTTTCGATCCATTCCCTGTTGGAAGGCTCGATATTGATACAGAAGGTTTCTTATTAATCACAAATGATGGGAAGTTAACGCATCAACTATTATCTCCGAAAAAGCATGTGCCGAAAAAATATTATGCACACATTTCAGGTGTTGTAACGGAAGAGGATGTAATAGAATTCGCTAAAGGTGTTATTTTAGAAGATGGCTATGAAACGAAGCCAGGCGAACTTACAATTTTAAAAAGTGATGATATTTCTGAGATTGAACTCGTTATTACAGAAGGAAAATTCCATCAAGTGAAGCGTATGTTTGAAGCGGTAGGGAAAAAAGTAGTTTATTTAAAGAGAACAGAGATGGGACCTTTAATGTTAGATGAAGAGTTAGAACTTGGGCAATATCGTGAATTAACAGATGAAGAAGTAGAAATGTTAAAGACGTATCAAGTAGATAACGAAAAGTAACGCCAATTTCAGAGCATAGAAAAGACCCCTTTCTAATGAGTTAGAAAGGGGTATGTATTTATTTACATACAATTATTTTTTATTATGAGGTCATTCTCACTTTCTTTCCTGTCGTTGTCCACTTGCCGCGGCAAGGGCTATACACGAGTTCATTAAACTGCAACACATTTAGATCACGTTGTATTGTTCGCGGTGTGATCCCGAACTCATCTACAAGGTCTTTCGTTGTTACCGTACCGTTTTCATTGATGTACATATAAATCGATTTAATGCGTGTTAGCATACGAGTAGTTGTAGGTTTCAAGAGAAAACCGCTCCTCTACTAGTTTTTTTGACCCCATTCAGGAAAGAAGGTCGTTACTACCATTGTACTCTACATGATAAAATTCATGCTTTAATCTACTTAAATTTTACAAAAGTTTAACAAATATTCATATAGAAAAATATTGGTAGTTGACATTATATATTTGGTCAGTCAACTAACTCATAAATTTCTACGTAAAACGCCAAATTCCTGCAAATTTTTTTGAGAAAATAAAAGAAAAACTAATAAGAAATATCTGAAATATTACAATTGTTCGTCATTAGATTTTCATGTATGGCATAAGAGATTTTCGTTTGCTATGATGAAAGAGACAATATAGTGAAGGATGGATGCGTGATGTCAACGATTAATTGGACAGAAGAAGTTACAAAACGAAAAGATGATTTAATTCGTGATACACAAAAATTTTTACAAATTAAAAGTGTATGGGAAGAAGAATCTGCGAAAGAGGGCGCACCATTCGGTGAAGGTGTAGAAGAAGCTTTATCTTTCATGTTACATAAAGGAGAAGCAGAAGGTTTCACTTCTAAAAATTTAGAAGGATATGCAGGTCATCTTGAAATGGGACAAGGAGAAGAGTTAGTAGGTATTCTTTGTCACGTTGATGTTGTACCAGAAGGAGACGGCTGGACAACTCCTGCGTATAGTGCGGATATTCGCGATGGAAAGATTTTTGCACGTGGTGCAATTGATGATAAAGGGCCGACGATGGCAGCTTATTATGCGATGAAAATCGTTAAAGAATTGGGCTTACCTCTTTCAAAACGTGTTCGTATGATTTTAGGAACAGATGAGGAAAGTAATTGGAAGTGTGTAGATCATTATTTTAAAAATGAAGAAATGCCAACAATCGGTTTTGCGCCGGATGCAGATTTTCCGATTATTAATGCGGAAAAAGGAATTTCTGACATACAAGTTGTGCAAAGTGGTGGTGAAGAGAAAGAAGGCACATTTAAGCTTATTTCATTTGAGTCAGGTCGTCGTTTAAATATGGTTCCTGATTTTGCAGAAGCAGTTATTACAGGAGAAGATGTAAATACACTTACAGTAGCATATGAAGAGTATTTACAAACTGCTAAAAAAATAGGTAAAGCAATTGTAGAAGGAAAGACGGTGACGTTGCAAATCAAAGGGATTTCAGCTCACGGATCTACTCCGGAAAAGGGAGAAAATGCAGGTTTATTATTGGTAAACTTCTTAACGAAAGTTTCTCTTGATGGAAAAGGGGCTTCATTTGCCTCGTTTGTAACAGAAACATTTACAGGTGATATTATTGGAGAAAAAGCTGGTATTTCTTATAAAGACGATATTAGCGGGCCGTTAACAGTGAATGTTGGTCGCTTGTCTTACTCGCAAGAAAACGGTGGTAATTTAGGATTAAATGTACGCTATCCAGTTACAACTAACTTTGAAGAAACGATTGCAAAGTTAAAAGAATATGTTGGTACTCATGGATTTGAAGTAGCGGATTATTCTAACTCTCGCCCGCATCACGTTGACAAAGATCATACGTTAATTCGTACTTTGCAACGTGTATATGAAGAACAAACTGGTGAAAAAGCTGAATTGTTAGCAATTGGCGGTGGTACTTATGCTCGTTCATTGAAAGCTGGCGTTGCATTTGGCCCGTTATTCCCAGGAAAAGAAGAACTTGCGCATCAAAAAGACGAGTACATTGAAATTGAAGATTTATTAAAAGCGACAGCGATTTACGCTCAAGCAATTCATGAATTAGCGAAATAAAAGATATTTAAATAATGACCGCTCTCTACTTTAGAGGGCGGATTCTTTTTAGCTGAATGAGATAAGGAAGAAAAGCAACAATAACATAAAGGAGACGATGTAGATGGTGCCGCATTATTTTGTCGCAGTAACTTTACCACGTCATATAAAAGAAATTCTTTCTAATTATAAAGAGGAAATGAAGGATGAATTACCATTTCGCTCGTGGGTATATGAAGAAGACTATCATATTACCCTTTCATTTTTAGGAAGTGCGGCGCAGGAACAGTTAGAAGGAATAAAGAATGGATTACAAACACTTACAGAAAAAACGGAATTATCGTTCACGTTACAAGGACTTTCTACATTCGGACAGGTGGACCAGCCGCGTATATTTTGGGCGGGGATAAGTGATAATCAAGATTTGTTTAGTTTACAAAAGCAAGTGCATACAATTTGTGAAGAAAATGGCTTCTCTCTAGATACACGTCCTTATCATCCACATATTACTGTTGCGCGTAAATGGGTAGGAGAAAAAGTGTTTGATCTGACAAATGTAAAAGAGTTACCTGTAACATCATTTCAAGCAGATACGATTACTTTGTATGAATCTCACGTTAAGGAAACGCCGAAGTATAAATCGATTACTGAAATAAAACTACAAAAATAGAATGTATGAAAACGTTTTTTATACAGGTGAATATACTATAGGGAATAATGTGTTACTGTATAGAGCTTCGCTGATAAGAAAACCCTTATCACTTGTAGCTCGTTTCATTTTAACTTTAAGAATGATGGTGATTTTTTATGTTGAAAGTAAAACGTCCATTTGATGCCTATTTAGATGAAATGAATAAAATTACAATTTTGCTCCCGCATGCGTATGGAACAAGCCGGACATTTCGTTTACAAGAAGGAAGCAATGTGAAAGAGTTACCGATTGTTCATACTATTGCTCTTCCAGATGCAACGAAATATGAATGTTTTATAGAAGAGCCGATAGATGTGGGGAAGTATTATACAGTACGGGATGAACGGAATGAAGAAACAGATTTACAAATAGGCGCTGTGATTCGAACAGTAGTTTTCGATGAAAAATATTATTACGAAGGTACCGACTTAGGTGCTGTGTATACAAAAGAAGAAACAATATTTAAAGTATGGGCTCCGACTGCAAGGCTTGCGAAAGTACGGATTTATAAAAGTGATAAAGAATATATTGATTATGAAATGTACAGAGAAGAAAACGGAGTGTGGATTCATACATTACAAGGTGATCATGATGGAGCACGATATACATTCCTTGTTTGTATTAATTTAATATGGAACGAAGCGGTTGACCCTTATGCAAAGTCTGCGACGATAAATGGAAAATACGGCGTCGTTATCGATTTGGAAAAAACGAATGTGACAAAACGAGTAGAATTATCACCATTACAGTCAATGACAGATGCCATATTGTATGAACTGCATATTCGTGACGCTACTATTCACCCAAACAGTGGGGTGAATAAGAAAGGAACATATAAAGGGCTAATGGAAGAGGAGACAGTAGGGCGAAATGGGACATTAACAGGATTGTCTCATATAAAAGATTTAGGCGTTACACATGTTGAACTATTACCTTTACATTGTTTTGGTGGTATAGATGAAGTGAATCCTGCTTCCGCATATAATTGGGGCTATAATCCATTATATTACAATATACCAACAGGATTTTATGTTACAAACCTTTCTGATCCATATAACAGGATAGTAGAGTGTAAACAACTAATTGAAACATTTCATGATCACGACATTCGAGTGATTATAGATGTTGTATACAATCATGTTTATGAAAGAGAATTATCATCATTTGAGAAGCTTGTCCCGGGATATTATTTTCGTCATGGGGAAGACGGTATGCCTTCTAATGGGACGGGAGTTGGAAATGATATAGCATCTGAACGGAAAATGATGAGGAAATTTATTATAGAATCTGTTTTATATTGGCTTACTGAATACAATGTTGATGGATTCCGATTTGATTTAATGGGAATTTTAGATGTTGAAACGATGAATGAATTACAAAAAGAAGTACGAAAAATAAAGCAGGATGCGCTGTTATTAGGTGAAGGATGGGATTTGCAAACACCGCTTCCTCTTGAAGAGAAAGCGACGTTAAATAATGCGAATAAAATGCCATGTATCGCACAGTTTAATGATCAATTTCGTGATGGAATAAAAGGAAGTACTTTTAATATAAATAAACGTGGCTTTGCATTTGGTGGGCATGTAGACTGTAATCATTTGCAGTATATAGTAGCTGGTAGCCTTTTAAGTATGAAAGAAACAGGATTGTTCCTAGAGCCAGTACAAAGCATCAACTATGTAGAATGTCATGACAATATGACGATGTGGGATAAACTAGTGCAAAGTAATCCAGAATCAGAAGAAATTTTGAAAAGGCGTCATCGTTTAGCAACTGCAATGGTTATTCTTTCACAAGGGATTCCTTTCTTACATGCGGGGCAAGAGTTTTATCGTACGAAGCAAGGGAACGAAAATAGCTATAATGCAAATGATGAAATTAATCAATTAGATTGGGATCAAAAAGAGAAAGAGATGGAGACCGTTAACTATATAAAAGGGTTAATTGCGATTCGCAAAGGGCATGGGGCATTCCGATTACAAAATGTAGACCTTATAAAAAAGCATATGACTTTTTTGCAAACATCTACAGAAGTACTGGCATACTACTTAGAGCATGTAGAATTATTTGGACCGTGGAAAGAGATTGTAGTTTTATTTAATAGCGGTTTGGAAGCTAAAACGGTGCAGCTTCCAAAAGAAGAAACGTGGCATGTGTTAGTAAACGAAAAGCAAGCGAAAATAGAGCCAATTTCTTCATTTAGAGGAAAGGAACTTCAATTGGCTCCAATTAGCACGTATATATTGACGATAATGTGACAAATCGCTACTTGACGATGAGAATGTAATAAATGTAGAATTGACAAAGGTGACGATTTTCATAAGTTGTCATTCTATGATTGATTTTGTAAAATAAACTAGAAGAACAGGTGATTTATCCTGTTTTCGGCTTATGCCAAGTTTTTTCATTCAAATACAGTAAAATATATGAATCCACAACATGTGTAGAAATGTTGCGGTTTTTCTTTTCATAACTATAAAAGATAAGGATTTGTTAACGGGTAATGAATATGGAATGGTTGGAACAATTATTAGGAAAAGAGTGGAGTCTTATACCGGCTGGTGGAGTAACGGGCGATGCATATATTGCGCAAAACGGACAACAAAAGTTATTTTTAAAGCGGAATACATCGCCCTTTTTAGCGGTATTGTCAGCAGAAGGAATTGTTCCAAAATTACTTTGGACAAGAAGGGTAACGAACGGTGATGTAATTTCTGCTCAAAAATGGCTTCCGGGACAGAAGTTAGAGCCAGAGGATATGAAACTAGAACGTGTTGCGAAACTTTTGAAGAAAATACACTCCTCTAAAGCGCTTGTGCAGATGATTCAAAGGCTAGGAAAGCAGCCGCTTCATGCGCAAGAGTTATTACAACAATTACAGCTCGTTTTAAGAGGAGATATAAGAGTTGATGAAACAATTCAGCAAGGTCTTCAATATTTAACGGAGTCATTAAAAGATATTGAGTACAATGAATTCGTTGTATGCCATTGTGATGTAAACCATAACAATTGGATATTGTCGGACGAAGATGAATTGTTTTTAATTGATTGGGATGGGGCTGTTATTGCTGACCCAGCTTTAGATCTTGGTATGTTATTATATTGGTATGTTCCGCGCCATGAATGGAGTGAGTGGCTCGGATATTATGAGATTGAACTAGATGAATCATTGCTTAGGCGTATGAGATGGTATGTGATAGCACAAACGATTTTATCTATGCAATGGCACACAACAAAAAAGCAGCAAGCAGAAGCTAAATATTGGCATCAATATTTACAGCAACTACTTGCTTCAGAATAATACTTAAGAAAAATTGTCCATTCCAGCAATCCACTGAGTAAGTTGTTCTTGATTATTGGAAATATGGTTGTCCAAATTAGAGGAAGATTTACCCGATTGACTATAAGAATATACATCGTTTAGCATTACTTTAGTGTCACTACTTATACTATCGTTTGCGAGTAACGATTGAATGAGTCGCTCTAATTGCTCGCATTCAGAAACTGTCCCGCAGCAATCACTTTGATGGTTGATTAAAATATCTTTTAACACTTCTAATTGATGCTGTTGATTAATTGGCATGAACGGATCATCCTTTCGAGTGTTTTTCTCTCCCTAGAAATGTAAGAGAAAAAGCTGTTTCGTCATGGAATGTTTAATGCTTTATGTAGTTTTTATCAAAATGGTACATCTTATACTTGAAAGAAACGGACCGAGTGCTCGTACGTACTTGGTTTTTTGTTTGATAGATTGATTAAAACAGAAAGAAGGAATTTTTCCTTTAAAATAGTTTTGTAAAGAGAGGGAGACATCTATGCGTTTAAGACATAAGCCTTATGCAATGGATCGAATTAATGAGTATTCACATATCGTAATTGGAAACCCAGAGGAGAGCGCTGGTAACTGGAAAGAAATATTTGGAAATGAAAAGCCAATTCATATTGAAGTAGGTACAGGACGTGGCCGCTTCATGTATGATATGGCAAAAGCAAATCCGCATATTAACTATATTGGAATTGAAAAATTCACAAGTGTTGTTGTAGATGCACTTGATAAATTAATTGAAGAAGAAGTACCGAACTTAAAGTTAATTAATAAAGATGCTGAAGATTTAACAGTTTTCTTTGCGAAAGGTGAAATTGACCGCGTTTATTTAAACTTCTCAGATCCATGGCCGAAGAATCGTCATACGAAGCGTCGTTTAACGTATAAAACATTTTTACGCAATTATGAAGAAGTGTTAGTAGATGGCGGAGAAATTCATTTCAAAACTGATAACCAAGGTTTATTTGAATATTCTATTATGAGTATGGCTGAGTATGGTATGTTATTAACTTACCTTAGCCTAGATCTTCATAATAGTGATTATGAAGGAAACATTATGACAGAATACGAAGAGAAATTTTCTAGTAAAGGTCATCGTATTTATCGAGTTGAAGCAAAATATCGTACGGAGCCTATGCAGTAATGCATAGGTTTTTTATATGAAAAATAATCGGAATATTATGTTAAAATTAAATGGAAAAGGGGGATGGGATATGGAACAGTTACAAATTGGAAATATAAAAGTGACGTGGCTAAAAGGTGGGAATACACATTTAGATGGAGGCGCGATGTTTGGAGTTGTGCCAAAAGTACTTTGGTCACGAAAATATAAACATAATGATACAAATCATATTTATTTACGAACAGATCCGTTACTCTTACAAACGAAAGAAGGAAACATGCTTATTGATTCAGGGATAGGGAATGGTAAATTGAATGAGAAAATGAAGCGGAATCAAGGTGTAACAGAAGAATCATCAGTTAAGGAATCTTTAGAAAAATTGGGACTGAATAATGAAGATATTCATTACGTCTTAATGACGCATCTTCATTTTGACCATGCATCTGGTTTAACAAAATGGGAGGGAAATCGCCTTGTTCCGGCGTTTCCGAACGCAACGATTTATGTAAGTGAGACTGAATGGAATGAAATGAAAAATCCGAATGTTAGATCGCGTAATACATATTGGAAGGAAAATTGGGAGCCAATCGTTGATAAGATTGTTACGTTCAGGCAAGAAGTAGAAATTACGGATGAAATAAAGATGGTGCATACGGGTGGTCATAGCGATGGACATGCTGTTGTCGTCCTTGAAAGTCAGGGTGAAACGATGCTTCATTTAGCGGACATTTTACCGACGCATGCACATCAAAATGTATTATGGGTAATGGCATACGATGACTATCCAATGACATCGATTGAACATAAACAAAAGTGGATGAAGTATGGTGCTGAAAAAGAGGCGTGGTTTACTTTTTATCATGATGCATATTACCGTGCAGTAAAGTGGAATGAGGAAGGGCATATAGTGGAGAAGATAGAGAGAAAAACAAATATAGAAGCTTAATATTAATAAGAGGAAGGTGTCCAAAAATATTTATTGGAACAATCTCCACTTATTATGTATTGCTGTTATTATCAGCTTTTGTTGGTAATTCTAAAAAAAAAGAGGTTCACCTAATGGGAAACCTCTTTTTATGCTGCTATAACCTCTAAAACAGTACCTGTTTTAGCATCAACTAAAAATTCAAATCGTTCTTGTATTTCATCTAACATCGTTGTAAGACCGCCGCGATAAACTTCGTACGCGACATCATATTTTTCAAATGCCTCCGGAACCATATGTACCCAAGAGCCAGTAATTTCACCTTTATGACTTAATGCTTGTTTCACCATTTTCAATGCTTTTTCTGAAGAAATATGGGATTGTTCTTGTACTTTGTTTGCAACGAAATAACCAGCTGCGAACCCAACGCCAAGACCTGTGACTAAACCTTTCCAGCTCATATATTCACCTCAATTCTGTAAAATAAAAATAGTGTACCAATAATAATTATAATGCAAATGCAACTAAAAAAGAAGAAACTAGAAACATTTCGAAAATTTCGTTACAATAAAAGAGGTATTCTACTAAGGTTTGAAAGAAGGGGACTTCGTGAATAAAGAGACATTACAATTATTTCGTACGTTAACAGAATTACAAGGTGCATCAGGTTTTGAACATGATGTGCGCAGTTTTATGAAGCAAGAATTAAGAAAATATGCTGATGAGATTGTGCAAGACGGTTTAGGTAGCGTATTTGGTCTGAAAAAAGGGGACGAAACTGGCCCGCGCGTTCTTGTAGCAGGTCATATGGATGAAGTAGGTTTCATGGTTACGCAAATTACGAAAAATGGGATGCTTCGTTTTCAAACGTTAGGTGGCTGGTGGAGCCAAGTACTATTAGCTCAGCGTGTACAAGTTATGACGAAGAATGGTCCTGTTATTGGGGTTGTTGGTTCCATTCCTCCTCATTTATTAAGTGATGCGCAACGTGCAAAACCGATGGATATAAAAAATATGTTAATTGATATAGGTGCAGATAGTTATGAAGATGCGATTGAAATTGGCATAAAGCCAGGGCAACAAATCGTTCCAATCTGCCCATTCACGCCAATGGCAAATGAAAAGAAAATTATGGCGAAAGCTTGGGACAACCGCTATGGATGTGGCCTTGCTATCGAATTGCTAAAGGAATTAAAAGATGAAACATTACCAAACACATTATACTCTGGTGCGACTGTACAAGAAGAAGTAGGTCTTCGCGGAGCACAAACTGCTGCAAATATGATTCAACCAGATATTTTCTATGCGCTTGATGCAAGTCCAGCAAATGATGCATCTGGTGATAAGACGCAGTTCGGTCAATTAGGAAAAGGCGCTCTTCTTCGTATTTATGACCGTACAATGGTAACACATAGAGGAATGCGTGAATTCATTTTAGATACAGCAGAAACACATAACATTCCGTACCAATACTTTATTTCACAAGGTGGTACAGATGCGGGCCGTGTGCATACAAGTAACTCTGGTATCCCATCAGCAGTAATTGGTGTTTGTGCACGCTACATTCATACACATGCTTCTATTTTACATGTTGATGATTATGCGGCAGCGAAGGAATTAATTACGAAGCTTGTGAGAGCGACGGACAAAACGACGTTAGAGACAATTAAGAATAACGCGTAAAGAGGAAGGGGGAAAAACCCTTCTTTTTTTAGGTTGAATAGATGACCCAGCGATGAATGGGAGCGGTCAGTGCCTAGTTGGTGTTCGAATGATGTATTAAGACCTTGGATAGGAAGAGAGAGGAAGGCTGTTTTTGGAAAACCTTTTCTTTTTTTAGGTGGGAGAGGTGAAACAGAGATGCGTGTGTGCGGTCAGGCGCACTACGGTATAAATCTCAGTCATGAAGACTGATTTGGTGTTCGAGGCTAGTATTAGGATAGAATGATGAATTTATATAGAGGTGAATGAAATGAAGGTAGTAGTAGGATCGAAGAATAAGACGAAGGTTGGGGCTGTGGAGAAGGTTTGGGAAGATGCTGAAATTACATCTCTTTCTGTTCCATCAGGAGTAGCAAATCAGCCTTTTTCAGATGAAGAGACGATGCAAGGAGCAGTAAATAGAGCGAAGAGAGCATTGCAGGAAGGTGCAGCTCATATCGGCATTGGGCTAGAAGGCGGCGTTATGAAAACGGAGCATGGGTTATTTATGTGTAACTGGGGTGCTTTAGCAACGATTGAAGGTAAAACATTTGTTGCGGGCGGGGCACGTATTAAGTTACCAGACGATTTTTTAGCACCGCTTGAAGAAGGAAAAGAGCTAAGTGAAGTGATGGAAGAGTTTGTAGAGCGAAAAGATATTCGTAGTCACGAAGGTGCTATCGGTATTTTTACAGATGATTATGTCGACCGAACGGAATTATTTGTACACGTTGTTAAGTTACTTGTTGGGCAATATAAGTATGATGAAAAGCAAGCATAAACCTTGCACCATGCGCGATGTATGGTAGTATAAAGAAAAGATTATAGTGTGAAAAAGTGCACTCGTTAGAGGAGGAAATATAGATGAAATCATTAGAAAGCATGGAACAATTCCAAGAATTAAAAAATGAAGAGAATGTAGTCTTCATGTTCTCAGCAGAATGGTGCCCAGATTGCCGTTTCGTTGATCCATTTATGCCAGAAGTAGAAGAGAAGTATAGTGATTTCTCATTTTACTATGTAGATCGTGATGAATTTATTGATTTATGCGTGAAAGTAGACGTATTTGGCATTCCAAGCTTTGTAGCGTACAATAAAGGTGAAGAAACTGGACGCTATGTAAATAAAGATCGTAAAACACAAGAGCAAATCGAAGAGTTTATTGAAGGTTTAAAATAAGACAATTAGCCAATTGAATTGTAAAAACAACCTCTACCTTCGCGGGGGAGGTTATTTTTTTGGAAGGGAGGAAAAAGAGATGAAAATGACAAGTAAAAAGATGAAAGACGAGTTAATGAAGAAATTATCTCGACCAGAATGGGACTGTCATTATGATAGCGAGAAAGAAGTTCTTCGTATTGAACAAACAGACTCGAAAAAAGGTATTAACGTATCACTTCCAGGAGTAGTTGCAAAATGGGAAGTGAACAAAGAAAAAGCAATTGAAGAGGTCGCTTATTACGTACAAGAAGCGCTAATTGCAATGCATAAAGAAGAAAATAGCACGGCGAAAATTTTACCTGTTATTCGCTCTACTTCTTTCCCGAAACAATCAGAAGAAGGAAATCCGTTTATTATGACGGACCATACGGCGGAAACACGTATTTACTATGCGCTAGATTCTAATAAAACGTATCGATTAATTGATGAGCGCTTATTGCAAAAATTAGCGCTTACAGAGGAACAAGTACGTGAAATGGCATTATTTAATGCTCGCTCATTAGGCTATGAATTTAAGCAGGAGACAGTAGCAGGTAATACATTCTACTTTTTAAACACAAATGATGGATACGATGCGAGTCGTATTTTAAACGAATCGTTACTACACTCGATGCGTGAAAAGATCTCTGGTGATATGGTTGTTGCAGTTCCTCACCAAGATGTATTAATTATTGCTGATATCGTCAACGAAATCGGTTATGATATTATTGCACAAATGACAATGAAATTTTTTGCCGAAGGGCATGTTCCGATTACATCACTTTCATTCGTATATGAAGATGGGGACTTCGAACCAATCTTTATTTTAGCGAAGAATCGGAAGAAGACAGATGGAAAAGAGAAAGGATGAACGAAGTGAACGTTTTTTACAACCTTGAAGGAATTGGTGACACTTTAATTGTTACCTTACAAGATATTACTTTAGAAAACCGTACATTTGACCGTAAAGGAGATGTTGCTCGCGTATACGATCGTGAAAGCAACGTAACAGCAGGATTCAACATCTTTAATGCGTCTTCTTATGTAGAAGTAACAGACAACGGAAACGTTACATTAACGAAAGAGTTTGTTGAAAAAATTAACGGAATTTTAGCGAAGAATGGCTTTGAAGAAAAAGTAGAAGCTGATTTCACGCCGAAATTTGTTGTAGGCTATGTAGCTGAAAAAGAGAAGCATCCAAATGCTGATAAATTAAACATTTGTACAGTAGAAATCGGTACAGAAACATTACAAATCGTATGTGGTGCACCAAACGTTGATGCAGGACAAAAAGTTGTTGTTGCAAAAATCGGTGCTGTAATGCCAAGTGGTATGTTAATTAAACCAGCTGAACTTCGCGGTGTTCCTTCTTCTGGAATGATTTGCTCTGCACGTGAGTTAGAGCTTCCAGATGCTCCAGAAGAAAAAGGTATTCTTGTATTAGAAGATAGCTTTGAAGTTGGACAAGAATTTAAATTTTAATTGATGTTAGAAAAAGTAGTCTCGCATATGTGAGGCTATTTTTTTGTGCGAAATTCCTAGCATTGTAACGTTTCCTCTCAAAATCTATATTGTATTTCAAAAATGGATTAGGTAAAATTTAGAAAAAAGAAGGGGGGTAGACGTATGAAACAACAACCAAAAATTGCAGAACTTCTGAAACGAATTGAAACTTCAAAACAGCAAGATATCGAACTAGGTTCCTATGAAATATATGTGTTTAGCGAAAATGAATTAGAAAAAGGACAAATCGGTTATCGATATGATAAACATAAAAATTCATTAATAAGTGAAGAAAGTGGAAAATGGAAAGAGGAATGGATTGTTATCGGATATGAAACGGATATGGGGGATCCTGTTTTCGTAAATGTAGCTGATGATGCTTATCTAGTCTATACCGCAGAGCGTGGTACAGAAACGTGGCAACCCGTTCATATTGGAAATATGGATGAAATTATAAAACAATTATAAGAAAAACTTTGAGACCGGTGCAAAGTGATAGGAGAGAAAAATGAAGTATATAAAAATAATGAGCGCTATTGCAGTCATTGGAATATATATGGGAGGTTGTTCGCAAGAAGAGCCGAAAAAAGAAACAACATCTTCTATACAAGAAAAAAACAAAGATAATAAGGAAGACGCACCGGTAGAAAAGCAGCAAGAAGAACAAGAAAAGAAAGAACAGCCGCAAGCAATTCAAACGAATGAGCAAGTGGAACATAAGCAGGAGGAAGTGCCGGCCGAGGAAAAGAAAGAGGAAACTACGCCGCTGCAGCCAACTGAGCAACCGCTGCAAAATAATGAACAAAAAGTAGAGAGTAATGAAAAACAAGAAAAGTTTCTCGTCGTTATTGATCCAGGGCATCAACAAAAAGCGAATTTAAATTTAGAGGCAATTGGTCCAGGAGCAACTACGCAAAAATATAAAGTAACAGACGGAACAGCGGGAGTTGTAACGAAAAAGAGGGAATCAGTTCTTGTATTAGAGATGGCTTTTATATTGAAAGAAAAACTGGAAGCAAAAGGTATACAAGTATTGATGACGAGAACGTCACATGAGGTTGATATAAGTAATAAGGAACGAGCAACATTCGCGAATGATCATAAAGCGAATTTATTTTTGCGCCTTCACGCAGATGGTTCTGAAAATCCAAATCAAAGTGGATTTGCTGTATTGACACCGGCAGAAGGAAGTCCGTATACGAAAGAGATTTATGCTGAAAGTCTTCAAATCTCTCAAACGATAGTAAATAAAATGAGAGAGAATTATCAAGTGAAAGTAAATGGAATTAAATTTCGGGATGACCTTTCTGGATTAAATTGGTCAAAAGTTCCAGGAGTACTATTAGAACTTGGATTTATGTCAAACCCTGAAGAAGACAAAAAATTATCTGACCCACAGTATGTAAATTCTTTATTGCAAAGTGTAACGGATAGTGTGGATGAATATCGGAAGGGTAAAGATTAAACGAGGTCTTACATGTAAGACCTCGTTTTTCTATATGAAAAACAATCGTGAATTAGAATATTATGGATAAAACTAATATGCTTAATTTTACCTGCACTTTTTGCCGAATGCTGATACAATAAAGGATGTTACTATTTAGTAGAAAGAGTGGTAAACATGTTAGATTGGATGAAAAAGCTGTTTAACAAAGAGGAAGAAAAAACAGTGATGAATAAAGAAGTACCGGCACAAATTGAAAGTCAGCCGAAAATTCCTCGTGTAAACCACTACACTGAAGCAAGAGAAGCACAAATGGCAAGTCGGAATGCAGGGAAATGTCGTTTTCCATTAATACCAGATAATGGCTTCGATGAGGAGGATGTAAGAGAACTGCCTAACTTTGAAGAACAACCTATTCAAAGAGGAGCATATGAAGAACAGCCTACTCAAAGAGGAATAAAAGTGGAAAGAAGCAGACGACCGTATGTGGAAACAGAAGCACCTACATATGAGGAACCGGAATTGCAATATGAACCGGAACCAGAGCCTGTCGTAAAAAAAGCATTCGTACCGTCGCAAGAAAGTAACCGTAGACCATTTCGTCCAACAGAAATGATTTCTCCGATTTATGGATATAACCGTCCTTCAGTAGAAACGAAGGTTGTGCAGGAGGAAGAAAAGGTAAGAGAAGATCTTGAAATATCTGTTGAAGGAAAAGCTGTTGTTGACGCATGGTTAGAGAAAAAGGGATATACATTATCTGACTTTTCGGGAGTTCTACAAGGAAGTTCATCTGTTAAGAACGGAGTGAACGAACGAAGTAATAAAGTAGAAGAAAAATCGGTTGTGGATACATGGTTAGAGAAAAACGGTTACGAAGTTGAACGTCAAGCCCCTTCATTAGAAGAAAGCCTAAGTGATGATTTGCTTCATAAAACAGTAGGACAGCATGTGGAAGAAGAGGCTACAATTGTACAAGCCTTGAAGCAGGAGCAAGATGTAGTGGCGTTATCATCTACAGAAGATAACGAAGAAACTTTACAAGAAGAGTCAATAGATTCTAAAGTAGAGCATGTGTATTCGATATTAACAGAAGAAAATGAATGTAATACAGAAATAGAAGAAACTGTTGCTGAAGTTGCAGCAAATCAAGTCGAAGAAGAAACATTAGAAGATGTAGTGATTGTAAAAGCAGATGAAAAGCTTGAAGAAACAATTACTATAGAAATACCAGATGCTTTTGAAGAAGCTAAGGAAGCAGAAGAAGTTGTGGAATTAGAAGCAACTGAGGAAGCGATAGAAGAAGTTGTGGAATTAGAGAAATCTGAGGAAGCGATAGAAGAAGTTGTGGAATTAGAGAAATCTGAGGAAGCAGCAGAAGAAGTTGTGGAATTAGAAGCAACTGAGGAAGCGATAGAAGAAGTTGTGGAATTAGAGAAATCTGAGGAAGCAGCAGAAGAAGTTGTGGAATTAGAGAAATCTGAGGAAGCGACAGAAGAAGTTATGGAATTAGAGAAATCTGAGGAAGCGACAGAAGAAGTTGTGGAATTAGAGAAACCTGAGGAAGCGACAGAAGAAGTTGTGGAATTAGAAGAACCTGAGGAAGCGACAGAAGAAGTTGTGGAGTTAGAAGAAGCTAAGGAAGCGACAGAAGAAGTTGTGGAATTAGAGAAATCTGAGGAAGCAGCAGAAGAAGTTGTGGAATTAGAGAAACCTGAGGAAGCGACAGAAGAAGTTGTGGAATTAGAAGAAACTGAGGAAGCGACAGAAGAAGTTGTGGAATTAGAAGAAACTAAGGAAGCAGCAGAAGAAGTTGTGGAATTAGAGAAATCTGAGGAAGTGACAGAAGAAGTTGTGGAATTAGAAGAAACTAAGGAAGCGACAGAAGAAGTTGCAGAATTAGAGGAAGCTGAGGAAGCAGCAGAAGAAGTTGTAGAATTAGAGAAATCTGAGGAAGCGACAGAAGAAGTTGTGGAATTAGAGGAAGCTGAGGAAGCGACAGAAGAAGTTGCGGAGTTAGAGGGTACTAAGGAAGAAGAACCAACTTCTCAAGAAACAGTAATTGAAGAAACGATGAATACAGATTTAGTGGAAAATACACCAGTTGCAGAGCAACCAGTGATTTCTCAACAAGAAACAATTACGTTCAAGGAAGAAAGTGAAGTATTCGTACCAGTTTCAGAAACGGATGAGCAAACAAAGAAAGATGTTCAAAACTTTGCGAACGTTTTAGTTGAAGAAGCGGAAGAAAAGAAGCAAGTTGCTGAAGAACAGCCTGCTTTACAAATAGAAGAACCGAAACGTGAGAAAAAACGTCATGTCCCATTTAATGTTGTCATGTTAAAGCAGGATAGAAAGAAATTAATGGAAAGACATGCGGCAAGAACGAACGTAATGCAATCAACTGTCAGTGAACGAGTGGAAGAAAAGCCAATGCAGCAAGTGGTAGTAGAACCACAAGCAGAAGAAAAGCCAATGCAGCAAGTGGTAGTAGAACCACAAGCAGAAGAAAAGCCAATGCAGCAAGTGGTAGTAGAACCACAAGCAGAAGAAAAGCCAATGCAGCAAGTGGTAGTAGAACCACAAGCAGAAGAAAAGCCAATGCAGCAAATGGTAGTAGACCCGCAAGTGGAAGAAAAATCAGTGCAGCAAGTGGTAGTAGACCCGCAAGTGGAAGAAAGTCCAGTGCAGCAAGTGGTAGTAGAAGCTCAAGTGGAAGAAAAACCGATGCAGCAAGTGGTAGTGGAACCGCAAGTGGAAGAAAAACCGATGCAACAAGTAGTGGTGGCTGGACAAGTACAAGAGTCAATTTCAAGTACGGAAGTACAAGAGAAAGCATATGTTGTAAATCAAAAAGAGAATGATATGCGCAACGTACTACAAGCGCCACCGAAGTATGAACTTCCGCCATTAACGTTGTTGTCAATTCCACAGCAGGCAGCATTAGATAATACGGAGTGGCTAGAAGAACAGGAAGAATTATTAAATACGACATTTAATAATTTCCATGTTGGAGCACATGTTATTAATGTGTCACAAGGGCCGGCGGTAACTCGTTTTGAAGTACAACCAGACCCAGGTGTGAAAGTAAATAAAATTACAAATTTAAGTGATGATATTAAGTTAAGTTTAGCTGCGAAAGATATTCGAATTGAAGCGCCAATTCCAGGGAAGAGTGCAATTGGAATTGAAGTTCCAAACAAGGAAAGTAAGCCAGTATTCCTGCGTGAAATTTTAAGAAGTCCTGTATTTACAAAGAGTGAATCACCGCTTACAGTTGCGCTGGGGCTTGATATTTCCGGTGATCCAATTGTAACGGATATTCGAAAAATGCCACATGGACTTATTGCGGGTGCAACTGGTTCAGGGAAAAGTGTGTGCATTAACGCGATTTTAACGAGCATTTTATATAAAGCGAAGCCGCATGAAGTGAAGTTGATACTAATTGATCCGAAGATGGTTGAGCTTGCACCATACAATTCTGTTCCACATCTTGTAGCACCTGTTATTACTGACGTAAAAGCAGCTACAGCTGCGTTAAAGTGGGCGGTTGAAGAGATGGAACGTCGTTATGAATTGTTTGCTCATGCTGGTGCTCGTGATTTAACTCGTTACAATACGATTGTAAGTGGTAGAGAAATCCCAGGTGAGACATTACCTTATATTGTAATTGTCATTGACGAGTTAGCGGACTTAATGATGGTTGCTCCTGGTGATGTTGAGGAAGCGATTTGTCGTATTGCACAAAAAGCGCGTGCTTGTGGTATTCACTTATTAGTTGCGACGCAGCGTCCATCTGTAGACGTTATTACAGGTTTAATTAAATCAAACATTCCAACGCGTATTGCGTTTACAGTATCATCTCAAGTTGATTCGCGTACGATTATCGATATTGGGGGCGCGGAGAAGTTACTTGGTCGTGGTGATATGCTATTTTTAGGAAACGGCACATCTAAACCAGTTCGTGTACAAGGTGTATACGTATCAGATGATGAGATTGAAAGAACAGTTGATCATGTGAAAAAGCAAATGAAGCCAAACTACTTATTTAAGCAAGAGGATTTATTAGCAAAATCAGAGCAGAGTGAGTCTGAAGATGAACTATTTTTTGATGCATGTCAATTTGTTGTAGAGCAAGGGGGAGCGTCCACATCTTCTGTACAGAGAAAATTCCGCATAGGTTATAATCGCGCGGCACGTCTAATTGAAGAGATGGAGTCGCAAGGGATTATTTCTGAAGGAAGAGGAACGAAACCGAGAGATGTCCTTATTTCTGAGGATGAATTCGCTGCTATGCAGGAAACAAATGTATAGGAAACGGTTTTGCTGTATACTAATAGAAAATGTTGGATAGTAAAGTAGGGAGTAAAGCGACATGAAAGAAATTGAATTAAAATTAAAAGGTGAAATAAATCGACTAACAAATAAAACATTTAAATTTGATGAACGTGTTGGAGAAGGCTGGTTCTCTGCTGTTTACTTTTTAAAAACTAGAGAAATCATTGAAGAATTTCGCCCGAAAAGTGTTGTAACAATGCAGTTTTTTCAAAAAGAACATGCAGTTCTTTGCGGAGCAGATGAGGTAATCGCATTGCTACAAACATTTGCCAAAAATCCTGAGGAATTAGAAATTCATTCTTTAAAGGATGGCGATAATATTAGTCCGTTTGAAACAGTTTTAACAATTCATGGTCCTTATGAATACTTCGGCTTTTTAGAAGGTGTAATTGATGGGATTTTAGCTCGTCGTACATCAGTTGCGACAAACGTATATAACGTTGTCCAAGCTGCACGTAGTGTAGATAAAGAAAAACCGGTTATTTTCATGGGAGATCGTGACGATCATTATACGCAACAAGCTGGTGACGGCTATGCGGCATACATCGGAGGTATGAGCGCGCAAGCGACGCATGCAATGAATGAATGGTGGGGCAGAAGTGGTATGGGGACGATGCCTCATGCTTTAATTCAAATGTTTAATGGTGATGTTGTTGAAGCTGCAAAGGCATATCATAAAAAATTCCCAGAAGATGAATTAGTCGTACTAATTGATTATAACAATGATGTCATTACAGATGCACTTCGCGTAGCGCGTGAATTTGGATCAACATTAAAAGGTGTACGTGTCGATACGTCTCGCACAATGATTGATCAATACTTCATTCGTCACCCAGAAGTACTTGGAACATTCGATCCACGTGGTGTAAATCCATCACTTGTATTTGCACTTCGTAAGGCTCTTGATGAGGAAGGGTTCCAACATGTAGATATCGTTGTAACTGGTGGGTTTGATGAGAAGCGTATTCGTGAATTTGAAGCTCAAAATGTTCCTGTCGATATATACGGAGTAGGAAGTAGCTTATTAAAAATGAATATTGGTTTTACTGGTGATAACGTAGAATTAAATGGAAAACCAGAAGCAAAAGCTGGTCGTAAATACCGTCCAAATTCACGTCTAGAGCGTGTTCAATTAGAAACAAAAGAAGATATGTAAAAGCGAGAAAAACTGATAGGTGATTGACCCTATCAGTTTTTCTGTTATCATAGTATAGCGGCTTGTTTTTTGCTATAATAAATGTGTTATGGACATAAAAGAAGTACGTACGAGTTTATCACTGATAAGTGAATATAAAAAGAAATTCACTGCATCAGAAATGTATGATGATTACCAAAATAAGAAAAGATTCATATACTGTCTTATAGATAGGCCGTTGTATTAGTTCGAAATGTTGGAGGTTCTTTAAGATGACAGTTTACCATTTTGTAGGAATTAAAGGAACAGGAATGAGTTCATTAGCACAAATTCTTCATGACATGAAGCATACTGTTCAAGGGTCTGATTATGAAAAGCGTTTCTTTACACAAACAGCATTGGAAAAGCGTGGTATTTCCATCCTTCCTTTTGATAAGAATAATATTAAAGAAGGACAAGTGATTATCGCAGGAAATGCATTTCCTGATACGCATGAAGAAATCGTAGCAGCAAAAGAATTAAATATCCCAGTACATCGTTACCATCACTTCTTAGGTGATCTTATGAATCAGTACACAAGTGTTGCTGTAACTGGTGCACATGGAAAAACATCAACAACTGGTTTGTTAGCCCATGTAATGCAAGGCGCACACCCAACATCATACCTTATTGGAGATGGAACGGGGCATGGGGTAGAAAATAGTAAGTATTTTGTATTTGAAGCTTGTGAGTATCGTCGTCATTTCTTGTCTTACTATCCAGACTATGCAATCATGACAAATATCGATTTCGATCACCCAGATTACTTTGCAGACATCAATGATGTATTTAATGCATTCCAAGAGATGGCATTGCAAGTGAAAAAAGGTATTATTGCATGTGGTGATGATGAAGAACTTCAAAAAGTTCAAGCGAAAGTACCTGTTATTTTCTATGGATTTGGAGAAGATAATGATTTCCAAGCACGTAACATTCAAAAGAGAACTGATGGTACTATATTCGATGTATTCGTTCGTAATACGTATTATGACACGTTCAAAATTACAGGATACGGCGATCACAGCGTATTAAATGCATTAGCAGTAATCGCGCTTTGCCATTATGAAAACGTTGATGTAGAAGCAGTTAAGCATCAGCTAACAACTTTTGAAGGCGTAAAACGTCGCTTTAATGAAAAGCCAATGGGAGAACAAGTTATCATTGATGACTATGCACACCATCCGACAGAAATTAATGCAACGATTGAAGCAGCACGTCAAAAACATCCAGAGCGTGAAGTTGTCGCTGTATTCCAACCACATACATTCTCACGTACAGAGAAATTTTTAGATGAGTTCGCGGAAAGCTTAAGTAAAGCTGACCAAGTATACTTATGTGATATTTTCGGATCAGCACGTGAAAACAAAGGTGAATTAACAATTGAAGATCTGCAAAAACGTATCGATGGCGCAGAACTAATTACAGATACAACAACGGATGTGTTAAAGAAACATAAAAACGGCGTTCTTATTTTCATGGGCGCAGGTGACATCCAAAAATTCGAAGCAGCTTACGTAAAAGAAGTTCAAGTTGCAGAGAAGTAATAGAAAAGACGCATAGCTTCTTGGCTGTGCGTCTTTTTTTGTTGTGTTCGATACATTTAAAAAGCGTTGATATGTTGGTATTGTTTATTCTTTTTGTATAGTTGTTTTAACAAAACGATATAAATTGAACTAAAAAGTACATATCCAATTAAATAATAGAATGAAAACATATCGAATTGTTTTGTTATTATAATTCGAATCGCGAAAAATGCAAATGGAAGAGCGATTAAAACGCTAGTACTAAATGAAATCACTGTTTTTAAAAATTTTAATTGATTTGTATTCCAATGGTTTTCTCTACAGATGAACCAAATGTTGCTTGCGATAAAGGCTAATAAAAATGGTAAATTAGCTGAAATATTGATAAAACCTAGTGCGATAGGCATTGATAGAGCACCGAGTGGAGCAATTGATAACCCTGTAAAGTATTTAATAAATGTATTTGTAGATTGCTGTGCATCTTGAATAACATCTGTATATTCTACTGTAATTTCCTTTGCTAATTCTTTTGGAGGAAGAAATTCTTCAATCACTTGTGAAGGAATGCTTGCTGATGGTATCCCTTCACTTTCTTTACTTAATGCATTTTCATATAAATCGGATTTGATTTCTAGCACATGTTGTTCTCTTGCTGACGTAGGTAAGTTCATTAAACCTTTATGAAGATCGTGTAAGAAAGAAACAATGAGTTCATTTGAAAAGAATTGTTCCTTGTTCATTTTTTATCCTCTCCTTTAGCTAGTAACATTAGAGCTTGGTATACTGCATCATAATCATGTAAGCGACTATTTAAAATTTCTCTCCCTTCGTCTGTAATGCGATAGTATTTTCTTTTTGGCCCATCACCGGACTCTTCCCAATAGGAAACAGCCCAATTGTTTTTCGTGATTCGATTTAATATAGGGTAAATCGAACCGTTCGGGATATGAAACACAGGGATATCTTGTAAGGCACTTGTAATTTCGTATCCATACATAGGTTGTTTGCTTATTAAAGACAAAATAGCGAGATCAAAAATACCTTTACGTAATTGAATTATAAAATTATCATTTTTTTCCATACTTTAACTATATATGATTCATATCTAGATATCAATCATATATAGTGATTGTTCTTATATAAAACCGAAAAAGTGCGAATGTTTAACTTTTTTTCACCTATAAGTGTTAGAATAATAGGAAAATTAAAAGGGGCTAAAAAAACATGTTCACACTCCGAGTAGATGACGAAATCGAATTACAGTTATTAGAGAAGCATCATAAAGAGGAACTATATCAATTAATAGACCAAAACCGTAATCATTTACGAAGATGGCTTCCTTGGGTAGATGGGACGAAATCTGCTGGTGCGTATGATGAAATTTGTCCGATGTGGTTAAAGAAGTTTGCAGAGGGAGACGGTTTTGAAAGTGGCATACGTTATAAAGGAAAGCTCGTTGGGATGGTAGGCATTCATCCGGTAAGTTGGGGGAAGAAAGCGGCAAGTCTCGGATATTACCTTGCAGAAGATGCTGGTGGGACAGGTATTATGACGCGTAGCGTGAAAGCTGTACTTCACTATGCATTTGAGAATTTAAAATTAAATAAAATAGAAATTAGATGCGGTGTTGAAAACGTGAAAAGCCGAGCTATTCCAGAGCGTTTAGGTTTTAAGTTAGATGGTATTTTAAGAGATGAAGAATGGTTATATGATCATTTTCACGATATCGCTGTATATAGTTTACTAGCTTCAGAGTGGAAGGAGATTCGATGAACGAGAAGTTACGCATTATTCCGTATGAAAGTACGTTTCAAGATGAAGTAGTAGATCTTATCGTTCATATTCAGCGAAAAGAGTACAATGTCCCTATTACGAAAGAAGAGCAGCCGGACTTACTTGAAATAGAAACGTTCTATCAAAGGGACAACGGAAATTTTTGGGTAGCAACTTATGATGGGAAAGTAGTTGGAACGATAGCTTTATTAGATATTGGGAAGCATCAAGTAGCGCTAAGAAAAATGTTCGTGAAGAAAGAGTTCCGCGGAAAAGAATGGGGCGCATCATATACGCTACTTCAAACGGCAATTTCTTGGGCGAAAGAAAAGAACTTGAAAGACATTTATTTAGGAACAACAGTGAAATTTTTAGCAGCGCATCGCTTTTATGAAAAGAATAATTTCCAAAGTGTGAGTATAGACGAGTTGCCAAAAAGTTTTCCAGTGTTACAGGTGGATAAGAAATTCTATAGATATATTGTTTAAGAAGGTCATGTAGAAATGGCCTTTTTTTATGAACTAAAATGGAAAAAGTGGTATAATTTGGGGTAGGGGGTGCGTGTATGAACATTCCGATTCAAAGAAGTAAATCGGTAGTAATTTTCGTTTGTCTCACGTTAGCTTTTATGTTTGTATATCCACTTGTCATGATTCTCACAAATAAAGAGCAGTGGATGTCAGCGTTAATTGGAATGGGTTTATGTTTCCTTGTAAATGTACCACTCGTTTGGGAAGTATTTATTAAAAAGCATAAAGTAGAAAATGGTGTATTAAAGTACGGCATTTTAAATGACGATATCGTATTGAAAGAGATAAGAATCATTCGTCAAGTGGGAAAATCTCTTGAAATTACGACGAATGCATACAAAGTACATATGGTTGCGATGCCGCAAGATATGAATGAATTTTTCGCGCTTATCGAGAAAGAGAACCCAAATGTGAAAATAGCAATGGTAGGTAAGAAATGAAATATGTAAAACCTTTATTCTGTTTAGAAATTTTGTTTGTGCTTGTTGGTTGCACTAGAGTATATATTAAATGGGATCTGCCCTTATATGTACCAATATTAATAGGTACCATCGTAGTTGCGCTTTTATTTTATTTTCATTTCCAGCAAACAAAAAGCGAGGAAAGTAGCTCGATATAGAGTGGAAATAATAACAAAACGCTCGGATACAATTCCGAGCGTTTTTATTATTATTTTAAGTTCTCTGAGTTTAAAGCTTCTAGTTCAGTTACAACGAAGCGTCCGTCTTTACGGATTAGTACGTCGTCGAAGTAAATTTCGCCGCCGCCGTATTCAGGGCGCTGAATGCATACTAAATCCCAGTGAATGTTAGAGTTGTTGCCGTTCCATGCATCATCATAAGCTTGTCCAGGTGTGAAGTGGAAGCTGCCATCGATTTTTTCATCGAATAGAATGTCTCCCATTGGATGTAAGATGTACGGGTTTACGCCGATTGCGAACTCACCAACGTAGCGTGCGCCTTCGTCTGTATCGAAGGTTTTGTTAATGCGCTCTGAATCGTTTGCAGTTGCGTCAACGATTTGGCCATTCTCAAATTTAAGTTGTACATTTTCAAATGTAAAACCGTTGTAAGGAGATGGTGTGTTGTAAGAAACTGTACCGTTAACAGAATCGCGAACTGGTGCAGAATATACTTCACCATCTGGAATGTTTAAATGACCCGAGCATTTAATAGCTGGAATGTCTTTAATAGAGAATGTTAAGTCAGTTCCAGGGCCAGTTAAGCGAACCTTATCTGTTTTATTCATTAATGTCACAAGGCTATCCATCGCCTTATCCATTTTACCGTAGTCTAAGTTACAAACTTCGAAGTAGAAGTCTTCGAAAGCTTCTGTGCTCATTTTAGCAAGCTGCGCCATAGAAGCATTTGGGTAGCGAAGAACGACCCAGCGTGTTTTCGGAACACGGATGTCTCTATGAACTTTTTTGCCAACTGTTTGGCCGTGAACTTTCATACGTTCACTTGGAACGTCAGCTTGTTCGTTAATGTTATCACCAGAGCGAAGGCCAATGTAAGCATCCATATCTTTCATTACACTAGCTTCATATGCAGCGATTTGTTCGAAATGTTCTTCAGTAGCACCCATTAATAAAGAGCGATCTACTTGATGATCTTTTAAAGAAACGAATGGGAAACCACCAGCTGCATATGCTTCTTTTACAAGTGCAGTTACAAGTTCTTTTTGTAAGCCAAAGTTTTCAATTAATACTTTTTCGCCTTTTTGTAAACGAATAGAGTAGTTAATTAAATTGTATGCTAACTTTTCAATGCGTGGATCTTTCATATGTAAAGCCTCCCTACTAATTATGTATCCTCTCCTATTGTAACCTACTTAGTGGAATTTGTTGAATCATTTATGTTAAAGTTAACGAATAAGTATGAAAATTCTAATGAAAAGATAGGGATTAGAATGAAACGGAAAATGATTGTATAATGGGAGAAAGTATGAAAAAGATAAAGGAAGTGATGAAATGCAAGTTCTTCTATATGTAAGTGCGGCTATTATCGCGGTTGCTTTCGCAGTATTAGTAGTGTATGTATGCAGAACGTTGTTATCGGTTCAGAAGACGTTAGAAAACGTTGCGAGCACGTTAGAAGGTTTAGAAAAGCAAATGCAAGGAATAAGCGTAGAGACGGAGCAATTATTACATAAGACAAATGCGTTAGCTGATGATATTCAACAGAAGTCACAGTCGCTAAATAAAGTAGTAGAAGGTGTGGATGGAATCGGAACGACGATCCACTCTTTAAATACGAAGCTTCGCAACGTTTCAGAGTCTGTTACGGACGAAATTGAAAATAATGCAGATAAAGTGGCACAAGTTGTACAGTGGAGCAGCGCAGCAATTGAAGTGTATAATCATTACCGTACTACGAGACAAGAGAAAAAGATTGAAAAAGAAGAGCGTAAACTTGAGAAAGCTGAGCAGAAGGCTGAAAAGAGAGAGAAGCGCTCTAGACTTCGCATGAGAGGTGAGTAATGATGAGTATGATGAAGATTGAAACGATTGAAGAACTTGAAGCGTTAGTAGAAAAGAACGAGCCTTACGTTCTTTTTAAACATAGTACGACATGTCCAATTAGTCACGGGGCATATACAGAGTTTCAAGCGTATTGCGGTGAAGAAAGAGAAGTGCCAGCATATTACTTATACGTACAAGAGGCGAGAGATGTTTCGAACCATGTTGCAGAGCAGTACAGCATTAAGCATGAATCTCCGCAAGTGTTATACATAAAAGATGGAATGGTAGTATGGCATACATCGCACTGGAATATTAAAAAAGAAGCTTTAGAAGAGAATGTAAAATAGGGAGAGGCAAGCGAAGGGCTTGCTTCTTTTTTATTTTGTTGCAATATATTTAGTGGTACACTAGAGATACTTTAAAACTAAGTAAATTGACTTTTGAAAGTGGGTTTTAAGCAATGAAGAAAATGGCATTATGCATCGCAAGCTTAAGTTTATTACTGGGGGCTTGCAGCAATAATACTATTGAGAAGAAGGATGAAGTTGTACAGAAAGATACGAAAGAAAAAAGTATGATTCCAAGAACTGCTGTTTCTAAGGATTACTATAGAACTGTTATTCCTTTAAAAGAACAAAAGGTAATTAATACAGTTAATGTTAAAACTAATTCTAAACTAGATTTAGCAGAATATGAAAATGGTTTAATGGATATTGCTTCAAAACAATTCGATACAGAAAATTACGTATTACAATTAAATCAATATATTCCAGAGAAAACAATTGATGAATTAGTTACGAAACAAGAAGTACCAGTTTTGACTAATATTATAGAACAGGACTACTTCGGCAAACAAAATTCAAATGAACTAAGCTTATCTGGTGTTGTTATTGGTTTATCTATGTCTTCAAGTGTATCTAATGAGGAAGCTATTTCTAAAGGTACTGAAGTCGCTAAGGGGCTTATAGAAGCTATTAATAAAAATGATAAATATAACAAATCTCCAATTACATTTGCTATATTCAAGCAAGAAAGTACAAGTTCTTTAAAGAATGGTACTTATATTTCAAGCGCTACTGTTCAAAAGAACGAGACTAATCTTGGAAATTGGGATACTATTGATGAAAAGTCGTATTCGTATCCTTCTCAAGAATTTGGGGGGGCACATGGAGAAGATAATGATAAGCTAAAGAAATTTTCTGAAGCAATGAAGGCATTTTCTCCAGGAGATTATATCCCTGTTAATGCTAAGATTTCTTATAAGCAAAATAAGATGGATAAATTAAAGATGGATATTGTCGTTAAATATAACGGTAAGTCAGAATTAATGGCACTCTCTCAAACGGCTGCTCAAAGTATGTTAGAACAATTTCCTAAAGATGCTAAAGTTCAATTACAAATAAAGTCCGAGAATAAAATCGAGGCTGTTATTATAAAAGAGAAGAACAGCGATAAACCGTTTGTTTCTTTCCTGTAATAAAAAAAGACAGTTTTTAAGCTGAGGCTACTGAAAAAGTGAATACTTCGAGAAAAACATTTCGAATTTCCTAAAGATGTTGAAAGAAGAAAGGAGGTCATTACCTGTACATAATAGGGAATGACCTCTTTTTTCTTATGAAATAGACTCTTTCAGTGCCTTCTTTAAAGTGTCAGATTATGTTGATGTTATTCAAATTGGCGCTCGCAATATGCAAAACTTTGAACTGTTAAAGGCAGCTGGTGCTGTAAATAAACCAATATTATTAAAGCGTGGTTTATCAGCAACAATTGAAGAATTTATTAATGCAGCAGAATATAGTATGGCAGAGGGGAATGGTAATATCATTTTATGCGAGCGTGGTATGCGCACATATGAAACAGCAACGCGTAATACGCTTGATATTTCCGCTGTGCCAATTTAAAAGAAAGAAACACATTTACCTGTTGTTGTCGATGTAACGCATTCTACAGGGCGACGTGGCCTTCTATTACCGTTTGCAAAAGCGGCTATGGCAATTGGTGCTTTTGCTATTATGGCTGAAGTACATCCAGACCCAGCAGTTGCATTATCAGATGAAGCGCAGCAAATGGACATTCCAGAATTCAATGAGTTTATGAAAGAATTAAAAGCATTCGGAAGTAAATTATAAAAAGATTTCTTAGTCTATGTAGCCTTGTTACATAGATTTTTTACAAAAATTGACCTTTTTTGCATAAAAAATACGAAAATACGAGAAAAGAAGCGAATTTTTTCGAAACTTTTGCGGGAAAATATTGTATGACCCTGTGTTTTTAGCGTATCATTAGTAAAAGGAAGAACTCGGGACGATTGTTGGCATCTGCAAATAGAGTTGATGTCTTTTTTTCATTCAAGTGAACCGATACATAAAAATAGATAACATAAATAGAAGGAGTGTGCGAAGAGATGAACGTAACAATCTATGATGTAGCGCGTGAAGCAAATGTTTCAATGGCTACCGTATCACGCGTTGTGAATGGTAACCCAAATGTAAAGCCTACAACAAGAAAGAAAGTATTAGAAGCAATTGATCGTTTAGGATACCGCCCGAATGCGGTAGCACGTGGACTAGCAAGTAAGAAGACAACTACAGTGGGTGTTATTATTCCTGATATCTCAAATACGTTTTATGCAGAACTTGCTCGTGGAATTGAAGATATCGCAACAATGTACAAATATAACATCATTTTAAGTAACTCTGACCAGAACAAAGAGAAAGAGTTCCACTTATTAAATACGATGCTTGGGAAACAAGTGGACGGGATTGTTTTCATGGGTGAAGATATTACAGATATTCACGTTGAAGAGTTCAAAAAATCTCCAGTACCAATTGTATTAGCAGCGTCATTTGATGAACAAAATGAAACGTCATCAGTAAATATTGATTATACACAAGCGGCTTACGATGCAATGAAGCATTTTATTGAGCAAGGACATAAACGTATCGGTTTCGTCTCTGGTCCTTTCATTAATAAAGCAGGAAGCGCGAAGAAGTTACAAGGTTATAAAAAAGCTTTAGAAGAAGCAGGTATTTCATATGATGAAAATCTTATAATTGATGGAGATTACACATATGATTCAGGTATAGAAGCGTTTGAAAGACTTTGGGGCATGGATGAAAAACCAACAGCAATCTTCGTATCTTCTGATGAAATGGCACTAGGTGTAATCCACGCAGCACAAGACGCGGGATTAAACGTACCAACGGATATCGAAGTGCTTGGTTTTGATAACACACGTCTTGCATTAATGGTTCGTCCGCAACTTTCGACAGTTGTACAACCAATGTATGATATCGGTGCAGTAGCAATGCGTCTACTAACGAAATATATGAACAAAGAAAAAGTAGAAGATCACTCAGTTATCTTACCTCACCGTATCCAATTTAGAGATTCAACGAAGTAAGAATAAGAGAGCTCACAGCGATAGCTGTGAGCTTTTATTCATATTCAGGATAATGGTGTTTAACTACTGTATCTACACTTTCAGTTTTCTTAACATGTAAAAAGCGTGCATATAATTCTTTTCCTGTCTCAAATGGTGTGTCATCTAATTCGAAAACATGCAACACTTTTCTAAACGTCCATGTTACTTGCTCACCGTACATATTATCGTACGTATCTTCAGACTGTAGAGCTATCTTTTCACCTAGCTCATGAGCTTCCTCTAAACTGTTCGCCTTAACGAGAATGATACTTTCTTCAAAAAGTGTATCGTGATTCTCTTCATAATGTTCATCAATTTTAATAGGATTAGGTCTACCTGAATGAACAGATTCAAATAATAATTTTACAGCGTACATATGGGAGAGTCTCCTTATGCTGAATGTTTTACTTTATAAACAATACTCGCGATAAGTGAAGCGGGTATTGTAAATACGTTACTTTGATAATGATAATGTACTTGGGATTCTTCATAAGACATTTTGTCGTAAAGTTCATTTTGAGACACGTTCATTTTTTTCTGTTTTTCCTTGAGCATCTTAATATAGTTGTACTGTATTGGGACGAGAATGATGAAATAGGCTAATACGACTAGTGAAATCCAAATCATTATGAACACATCCTTATAAAGAATATTTCTATATAACAATTATATCAATAAAAAGAAAAAATAACCATTTTTTATTGGAGCTAATTTTCTTCTAAAAATGCGAACAGTTCCTCTTGGTTTCTTAAATTGCGATCAATACATGTTTGAGCAATACATTTTAATCCTTGTAATAATGTGTCTATGTACAAAGTATCGTACTGAATTATATTTCCCTCTACCATTGTTTCATCTTTTTCCAAGTTAATTGATATTTTTAGTACAGCTGTATTGCTTTGCAAATTTACAACGTCGATGCAAAAAAACTGTTTTTCTAAGTCAATCGTAACATAATCGAATCTTTCGGATAGTTCCAAATTGCATGTGGTAGTGTATTCCAAATGAAAGCCTCCTTATTGTGTAAGTGTATGTTGTAATGCTTTCGCTACAGTGGGGGAGATTCCTTGTTATATGTCACACAAGTGCAAATTTAACTATTATAGGGCAATGTCATGTATAATAGAAAGAAAAGGCTTGTGAGGGGGGAGAAGAGATGATCGTTCTTTGGATAATTACGCTTTGCATGACTGCTATTTTTGCATATATGACGTTAAAACAAAATGGCTTAAAGCGATTTGTTCCAGGAAGTATTCTTGCAGGAATCGCCCTTATCACGTATGTAATTTCTATTTTTATTGAAAGTGTATCAGTGGACATGAGCACAAGTTTAATGTTCATGGGTATTACACTATTTGCAGGTAGTATTATGGTACTTATGGTTGCTGGTATTATTTTATTTATTCATATGAATTCGGAAACGTTATAGCATATAAAAAAGGCATGTCCCGAGAGGGGCATGCCTTTTATCCGTTCAATTATGCTCTATCTTTAGAAGAGTTTTGTTGTTTTAGTAAGTCGCGAATTTCGCTAAGAAGAACTTCTTCTTTTGTTGCTTTTTCTTCTTTCTTTTCAGCTTCTCTTTTTAAAGTCATTTTGTTAAAGACTTTAACGAAAATGAAGATTGCAAATGCAACAATTAGGAAGTCAAATATCGTTTGGATAAAGTTACCATATTTAATAGAGGCCTCGCCTACTGTGAATTTTAATCCTGTGAAGTTAATTCCTCCCATTAATAAACCTATTAATGGTGTAATGATATCTTTTACTAAAGAACTAACGATTTTACCGAATGCAGCACCGATTACAACCCCGACAGCTAGATCAATGACGTTTCCCTTTAAAGCGAACTTTTTAAATTCATTCCACATGTGTTAATCCCATCCTTTCCACGATTCAATATGAAATTTATAATTCCCATCAACATATTCTATAGAAATTTGCGAGAGAAATAAAGAGGAAATGGGAATGAAAGTAAATTCTGAAAAATGTATCCGTTTTAATTTTTAGTTGCATTCTCCAGTAGAGATTGCAACAGTTGCTGCGTTTTTAATCCTTCTAATCCATCTACAACAGGTTTTGTATCTCCGTGAACACATTCGATAAAATGATGAACAGCATCTTCAAAACCGCGCTGTTTTAACGTCGTATCCCATGATGGTGAACCGCTTTGCGAAACGGAGTTTTCTTGTTCAATTTCAAATGTGTTCATATTTTTTACGCGAATGATTTTCCCTGTTGTTACAAGTTCAATTTGTTCTAAGTTTGTACCGGCATGGCGATGCATCGCTGTTGAAAGTAACAGTCCATTTGCAGTTGTATATGTATGATGTCCGTAAAGAAGTTCATTCTTTTCATTAATTTGCATCATATTATGAACGACGTTAAGATCATCATTAGCTAACCAGCGAGCAGTATCTACAATATGTAAGTAATCATCTAACATAGTAAAGTCGTACGTATATGGCCCGACTTTATTTGTGCGGTGTTTTTCAATTCGAACCCATGAAATATCATGAGCTTGCTCTTTTGCAGCAACATACATAGGAACGAATCGGCGATTAAATCCGACCATTAACTTTCGGTTATGCTTTTCGCTCAACTCGACTAGTCGCTCAGCTTGTTCCACTGTAGCTGCTAGCGGTTTATCAACATAAACGTCGATTCCTTTTTTCAGAAGTTCAGAAACGATTTCATAATGTGTAGCAGTTGAACTGTGAACGAAGATTGCATCACATTCCGAAGCTAACGTTTCAATAGAATGGAAGTCTTGAATGCGGTATTGTTGGCAAACTTGTTTCCTTTTCTCTGCGTTAGGTGTAAACGCCCCTACAAAATTCCAATCTGTTTCTTTTGTAAGTGTTGGAAGATAGGCCTTTTGCGCAATACTTCCAAGTCCAATCATCCCAATTTTAGGTTTGTTCATGTTTATTCCCACCCTATTAATATTAATGTAACGGGTTAAATGTAGCATAGGGTGGGGGAGGAAGGCAAAAATTAGCTTTTTACTTACGCCCTTCTAACAAAATCTTCTCTATCTCTTCAAAGTTATGAGCGCGAGCATGCTCTAACGGGGTAACACCATCGTTGTCTGGAATATTTACATCTGCACCGTGCTCAATAAGAAGCTGAATGACTTGTTGCTGTGTTTCGTTTCCGTTACTTAGTACGATGGCTTCCATTAAAGCGGTCCACCCGAGATTATTTACATGGTTAACATCAATAGTTGTTCGCGTAAGGAGTTCTTTAATAACATCAATATAGCCATGTTCTGAGGCGGGGATAAGAGCTGTTCCGCCGTAACGATTCGTAAGCGATGGATCTGCACCGGCATCAATCGTTAGTTTTAAAATATCAAAGTAACTTTCTGCACCGGCGTATAGAAAGGGATTGTTTTTCATATCGTCTTGGATATTTACGTCAGCCCCTGCTTCAATAAGCGCTTTTGCAGTTTTTACATCATTTTTGTATGTAGAAATCATAAGAGGGGTACGTCCTTTACTGTCCGTTATATTTATGTCAGCCCCTTTTTTGAGTAATGATATAACAGTATTCGTTTCTTGTTTCTCAGTAGCTGCTAGTAGCGCTGTCTCCATGTTTGTCATCTCCTTTTGAACCTCTTGTTCTTGCGAGCATCCTTGCAAAAAAATTACGCAACAGATCATGCTTAATGTTTTTTTGAACATGGAATTTCAACCTCCTCATTGCAACTGTAAAATAAGAACATTAAATTTTTATAAACTGACGCTAAAATTACTATAAAATCGCTTGAGTATTTGAACATATATTTTTATGCTTATGAGTAATAAGGTTTGATAAAGTGAAACTTTAATCAGTGGGGGGTACCCCCCACTGATTATTAGTTGAACCAATCGGGCTTTTATGGGCAGTTGATCCCTACCTAACTTCGTTGCTTTCTCTGAATTTTGAGGTGGGGGGTCTTACTGCCCGTTAATGCGGGATAAAGTGAGGATGTAACATATGTCTATTAAAACAAGGTTTTTATTCTCTTATATCGCTGTTATTCTCGTTTCCATTACGCTCATATTAGTCGCGGGATTTTTAATTGTTTTTTCCATAACAGGAGACTTGGAATCAGTGAAAAATTTCTATAAAAGTTCCTATATTCAAAAGCCGCTTACACCAGAAGAAGAGAATACGTATATTGAATTGAAATTAGCGGCAAAGAAAAATCAATCACAACTATTAGATGAATCGTTCGTTTCATCACTTGAAAAAGAAGGTGTGAAAATAGTTGTAAGAAAGGGAGAAACGATTTCTTATGCTACAAAAATATTTGAAGGTGTATCTTTAAAAGAAGCCATTCCGAAATTTGAATCAGCAAATATTAATAGTCGTGGTACAACGGAACTAGGCGATACATTTTATCGATATGTAAAATTTGATTTTTATTTTCCCGGAGATGAAGAAGGGAGTATATTTGTACTAAAAAGGCAAAGTTCATTTGTCGATCTCACACAAAAATTATTTCCAATTTTGTTCGGAGGGCTTTTACTGTTAGCCATTTTACTCATAGGGTTATTAAGTTATTTCGTCTCAAGAAGTGTGATAAAACCAATTTTTGTATTGAAAGATGCGACTGGGAGAATTAAAGAAGGGGATTTAGATTTTCAAATTCCAGTTACATCCCATGATGAGATTGGGCAATTAAATCAAGGATTTGAGGAAATGAGGAAGAAGTTAAAAGGGTCGATTGAGATGCAAACACAATATGAAGAAAATCGAAAAGAGCTCATTTCAAACATCTCTCATGATTTAAAAACACCGATTACATCTATTATTGGATATGTAGAAGGCATAAAAGATGGAGTCGCAAATACGCCAGAAAAAATGGATAAGTATTTAACGACCATTCATACGAAGGCAAAGCATATGGATACACTCATTGATGAGCTCTTTTTGTTTTCGAAGCTTGATTTGAACCGAGTTCCATTTCAGTTTGAAACGATAGAGTTAAACGTGTTTATGCAAGAATTATTAGAAGAGATGCAGATGGATTTAAGTGAGGGAGGTATAGAAGTTTATTTACAATTACATTCATCACCACTATATGTAACGGCCGATTGTGAAAAGATAAATAGAGTGATATCAAATTTAATTCATAATAGTGTGAAATACATGGATAAAGAAGCGAAGAAAATTACTGTAACAGTATTAAGTGATAACAATAAAGTTATTGTAAAAGTGATGGACAATGGATCAGGTATAGAAGCTGATACGCTGCCGTATATATTTGAGCGGTTTTATCGTGCAGAGCAATCGCGAAATTCTAGCACAGGTGGAAGTGGACTTGGCTTAGCGATAGCGAAGCAAATTGTTGAAGAACATGGCGGGGAAATTTGGGCGGAAAGTAAGCTTGGGGAAGGTACAAGTATTTTCTTCTCATTGAAAAAAGTACAGGAATGTGGTGAGTAGAATGAAGAGAATTTTACTAGTAGAAGATGAAATAAGTATTGCAGAATTACAGCGAGATTATTTAGAAATTAGTGATTTTCAAGTCGATGTAGAGCATTCAGGTGAAATAGGTCTACAAATGGCTCTTCAGGAAGACTATGACTTAATTATTTTAGATATTATGCTTCCGAAAATGAATGGTTTTGAAATTTGTAAACAAATACGTGCTATAAAAGACATTCCGATTTTACTTGTTTCAGCAAAGAAGGAGGATATAGATAAAATTCGCGGACTCGGTTTAGGGGCGGATGATTATATAACGAAACCATTTAGCCCGAGTGAATTAGTAGCAAGAGTAAAGGCGCATATTTCTCGTTATGAAAGATTATCAGGAAATGTGAGTAAGCAACGCGATACGTTATACATTCATGGAATTTCTATTGACCAGCGAGCGAGAAAAGTTTTTATAAACAATGAAGAAATCGCGTTCACAACGAAGGAATTTGATTTATTAACATTCTTTGTAACGCATCCAAACCAAGTATTAAATAAAGAACAGTTATTTGAACGTATTTGGGGACTAGAATCAGCTGGCGATTTAGCCACTGTCGTTGTTCACATTAGAAAGCTACGTGAAAAAATTGAAAGAGATCCTGCTCACCCGCAATATATTGAAACAGTGTGGGGAGCTGGTTATCGCTTTAACGTGTAATGTACCTGCCAAGTAATTGGTAGGTTTTTTATGTTATTCGAACAAAAAGGGAATAATAGGTAATTTATGTTAAAATATAAAGAGAGATAAAACATAGGAGAGCATGAGAGGGCGTGATACATTTTGGGAGATACATTAAAAGATAATAAATCAAACAAGGCTTTAAAGATTGGAACCAATATCATACTTATCTTATTAATTATCGGTGCAATACAAATGTTTTATGATGAAGATTCTACGAATGATCATTTCGGTGGGTTATTTATGATGGTCTTTTTTGGAATTAAAATAATTTCTAATTTTATGATGAGTATAAAAGCAGGAGATAAAAAGTCGATATTCATTGATGTAGGCTTAATGCTTTTTTTGTTCTTCTTGTTGTTTCTAGTGTGAAATATTTCTTTTGAAAAAAGTTCATATTCTTATAGAGGCTGTGAGCTTTCCTTAGTAATAACGGTACTAGTGTAACGATTTATAAAATGTTTGAGTAGTAGAAGTAAACTGAGCAGCTTCTTCTAAAAAAGGATAATGGTTACTCTCCTCAAATATCACAAAGATAGAATTACGTATACCCTCATGCATCTCGATAGAATATTGGATCGGGCACTGTACATCATGTCTTCCGCATATAATAAGGGTCTTTGTTTGGATGGAAGGTAAATTCTCTCTTAAATCAAATGACGGATATTCATTGGCGAAAGTGTTCATCCGGCTAGCGGACATTGTTTTTTGGATTGGTTTACAAAAATAAGAGTTGTAGTTTTCTGGTTTATACAATGATAATTTTGTTCTCTTAGTAGATAATTCTTTTCGTTCTGCATTTGTAAGATGAGGGCTTTTCAAGTTTTCGATGAGTTGTTGCATATAATGAAACTGAGGATGTGCTGGGTGATAAATGCAAAATAGTGTTTCGGTATAGTTACTTGCTGCGGCTCCGGCCATGACTAATGATTGTAAGGAATTTGGATATGTAATGGTATATAAAAGTCCAAGCATACCGCCTGTTGAGTGGCCAGCGAAATGCCATGTTGGGAGTTGTAAAGCTTCTCGTATTGCTTCTAAGTCGTGAACGGTTTCAATCATACTTAATTCTTTTTCTGAATGGGCTTTTGCTGAGTTACCAGCGTTTCGTAAATTAATGAGCAATACACGATGCGTAGCAGTGAAAACATCCGCAAAGTAATCGCCAGTGTCATTAAATTGTGAATAGTGATGTGTAATACAAAGCGGTTCGCCATTTCCTTTTGTAAAGAGTTCGAATGTGCCGCGTTTCGTGTTGATTATTTGTTGTTTCCACATAGTGTCACTACCTTTTCTCATTAGAGTTGGGGTTAGTTCATTAATAAATAAAAAATATATCATCGATTCGACACGGAATATCGATTTAACGACAAAACACAACAATAGTAGCAAACAAACTATAAAAGAAAGGAGGCTGTTCAAAAAGCGAGCCTCCTCTCTGTTTAATATAAAGATTTTGTCATATTATTCCGAATAATTTCAAGAGATTTCGCTACAGTTAATGCATTTTTTTCTTCGATTTCTGGTTTTCTAGGGATAGGTTGATACATGTTGTCTGGATCTTCCCATGTAAGGGGAAGGTCGGTTTCTGCTTGTCCTTTCCAAGCGTCAATCCATTCTGGAGGGAGATAACCTGAGATGTTTTGGATGTTGTTCATTTCGAGCCAAATGAGTGCCCAAGCTCTTGGTACGACGCGCCAGTGATCATAGCCACCACCGCCGACAGCAATCCAGCGACCGTCGCAATATTCATTAGCGATTTCACGAGCGAGCTTCGGTATTTCACGGTAAATATTCATCGTTGCGCAAAGGTGTGTAAGTGGATCGTAATAATGTGCATCAGCACCATTTTGCGTTAAAATAATATCCGGTTTAAAGTATGCTGCCACTTCTTTTACAACTGTTCGATATGAATCTAAAAACGATTCGTCTTCTGTAAAAGCGTCGAGTGGAACGTTAAAAGAATAATTATATCCATTTCCTTGTCCACGTTCATTTACTGCGCCAGTTCCAGGAAATAAATAACGCCCAGTTTCGTGTAATGAAATGGTGCATACGTTAGGATCGTCGTAAAAAGACCATTGTACCCCGTCACCGTGATGAGCATCTGTATCAATATATAAAACGCGTAAACCGTATTTCTTCTGAATATATTTCATTGCGATAGAGCTATCGTTATAAATACAAAAGCCAGATGCTTTACCACGAAAGCCATGATGTAAGCCGCCACCTAAATTGAGGGCGTGCTTTACTTTCCCAGAAATAACAGCATCGACAGCTGTTAATGTTCCGCCAACGAGTAATGCACTTGCTTCATGCATATTTGGAAACATTGGTGTATCTTCTGTTCCAAGTCCATATGTCATCGCAATTGATTTTTCTAACTTTCCTTCTCCAGCAAGTTTTACCGCATTTATGTACTCCTCTGTATGAATGAATGCAATTTCCTCATCTGTAGCCATCCGTGGCGCGATGACTTGAGAAGGGGAGATAAAACCACTCTTTTGTAATAAGTCATACGTAAGTGTGACGCGTAGTTGGTTAAAAGGATGATCAGGGCTAAAAGAATAGCCCCGAAAGTCATCCGAATAAATGAAGGCGCTGCTCATGCTTGCATCCCCATTATGTTTGGCCATAATACGCGGTAGCCCTCTGCTTCGAGTGCATCGATCACTTTTAGAGGATTCATCGTTTGAATGCGGAAAACGAGTACTTTATCATTCTCATCTTTTGCTGGATAGACGAGAACGCTCACAATATTTATTTGTAAATCACTAAAAATAGCAACGACTTTTCCAAGAATACCAGGTTCATTTTTCACTTGAATTTCAATTTGTGAACTCGGTTGATGAGCTCCTGTTAATTTTACTAACGTGTGCAGCACTGTAGATTCAGAAATGATACCTACGAGTTTTCCAGCTTTCGTAACAGGAAGACAGCCTATTTTATTTTCAAAAAATAAAGTCGCAATTTCCTCAACGAAATCGAGAGGGTGACAAGTCATAACAGGGTGTTTCATTATGAGTTCAAGCGGTTGCTTCAGCATATCGAGTGAAACTTGTTCATCTAAAATAGACGGACTTGCATCTCTTACATCCCGATCAGAAATAATGCCTACGACATGATTATTTTGATCGACAATTGGAATGTGCCGAATACCTTTCGTACGTATTGTTCGGATTGCTGTTTCGATTGTATCGTTTGGATGTAGTGTTACTACATTTTGATTCATAATTTCTTCTACAATCATTCCAGTTGCCCCCTTTATTAATACATAAAACGATTGTGAAAACGTAGACGATCGAATGCTTGAATGGAATCCGTATCAACACGTTTACCGATGCGGACCATTAAACAGTTGGCAGGATGTGAACAAATTTCAGGATCATCTGTAGCCATCCATTGTAAACCACCAGCATTCATCATTTTTTCCATTACTTTTCGGTATTCCCAAACATTTAAGCCTGTTTGTTTTAAATCCCAGTGCCAATAATATTCAGTCGTTAATATAATGTAATCTTCCATATGATCGTCCATCATTGAAACTTCTAATAAATTTTTTCCGACAGAGCAACCACGAAAGGCTGGGACAACTTCAATCGCCCCGAGTTCAATTAAGTTTTCAATCTTTCCTTCTGACCATCGCTCGAGCGGATCAGGATATAAGTATGTAACATATCCAACGATCGTTTGGTCATGTCTAGCAATAATGAGACGAGCTTCTGGTAACTTAGAAATTTCGACAATTGCTTTATATTGCTGCTCGGCAGGACGAAACGCAATTAGGTCTGGATGAAATTCATACATTTCAAGATTATGTGTAGAGACAGGACCTTCAATAATTAAAGTGCCTTTCGCTGTTTTTAAGTTTCTGGCATTATATATTTTTTTATGAATCAATTTATTGCTCACCACCTTGAGGGTTTGTGAATCTATTAATATCGTACTTTATAATATATGCGATGTGAATCGAATTTTGTCATTAAAAATTTGTCTAAAAATCAACAAAAATACTGAAAATTTTAAATAATGTCATTATAATAGATAATAGAATACATAGGAGGGGGATGTAAAGTATGAAAGTGGAAACGCTTCCTGTCATTAAAGGAGAAAATAATTTGCCGAATTATGAAGAGGCATACGCGAATTTTAACTGGGAAGAGGTTAATAAAAATTTTACTTGGAATGAAACAGGACGAGTAAATATGGCGTATGAGGCAATTGATAAGCATGCGAAATCAGATCGAAAGAATAAAGTAGCACTTTATTATCAAGATGGATCGCGAAAAGAGAAATATACGTTTAAGGAAATGAAGGATTTTTCTAATAAAGCAGGAAATGTCCTGAAAAACTATGGCGATGTTGAGAAAGGCGATCGCGTTTTTATTTTTATGCCGCGTTCCCCAGAATTATATTTCGCACTTTTAGGTGCAGTGAAATTAGGGGCAATTGTTGGACCATTATTTGAAGCATTTATGGAAGGCGCAGTTCGCGATCGTTTAGAAGATAGCGAAGCGAAGGTGTTAATTACAACTCCTGAATTGTTAGAGCGCATACCATTAAATGATTTACCTGCTTTAAAAACAGTCTTCCTTGTTGGAGACAATGCAGAAGAAGGCGGTAAAACTGTAGCGTTCAATCCTTTATTTGAACAAGCTTCAAAAGAATTACATATCGAGTGGTTAGGCCGTGAAGACGGTTTAATTCTACATTACACATCTGGTTCTACTGGTAAGCCAAAAGGCGTCCTTCATGCTCAAAACGCAATGGTTCAGCACTATCAAACAGCGAAATGGGTATTAGATTTAAAAGAAGATGATGTATATTGGTGTACAGCTGACCCAGGCTGGGTAACTGGAACAGCTTACGGTATTTTTGCACCGTGGTTAGTGGGAGCATCAAATGTTATTTTAGGCGGGAGATTTAGTCCAGAGGCATGGTATGAAGCACTGCAAGATTACGGTGTAACAGTTTGGTATAGTGCACCGACAGCGTTCCGTATGTTAATGGGAGCTGGACAAGACGCAATTAAAAAATATGATTTATCACAAGTGCGTCACGTATTAAGTGTTGGTGAGCCATTAAATCCAGAAGTAATTCGCTGGGGTATGAGCGCATTTGGACTTCGTATTCATGATACGTGGTGGATGACAGAAACAGGTGGACAAGTTATTTGTAACTATCCTTGTATGGAAATCCGTCCAGGTTCAATGGGGAAACCAATTCCGGGTGTGAAAGCAGCGATTGTTGATAATGAAGGAAATGAAGTGCCTCCATACACAATGGGGAACTTAGCAATTGGTAAAGGTTGGCCATCTATGATGCGTGGAATCTGGAATAACCCACAAAAATATGATTCTTACTTTATGCCGGGAGATTGGTACGTATCAGGTGACTCTGCTTATATGGATGAAGATGGATACTTCTGGTTCCAAGGACGTATTGACGATGTAATTATGACGTCAGGTGAGCGTGTTGGTCCGTTTGAAGTAGAAAGTAAATTAATCGAGCATGCTGCTGTAGCAGAAGCTGGTGTAATTGGTATTCCTGATCCAGTACGCGGGGAAATCATTAAAGCATTTATCGCGCTTCGCGTGGGATACGAACCATCTGAAGAATTAAAAGAAGAGATTCGTCAATTTGTAAAAAAAGGCTTAGCAGCTCATGCAGCGCCAAGACAAATTGAATTTAGAGATAAATTACCGAAAACGAGAAGTGGTAAAATTATGCGCCGTGTATTAAAAGCTTGGGAGCTAAACTTACCAACAGGTGACTTATCAACGATGGAAGATTAAGAAGGAAGGGTCTGAACAAGTAATATGTTCAGACCTTTCTTTTTTTATGGTATCATAAACTTATACATACGAGTTAAAGGGGAGAAGGAAATGAAAACAGAAAAAGAAAAGATGATACTTGGGGAAATGTACATACCAGCTGATCCTGTTTTGATTCAAGAGAGGGAGCAGGCTCGTATATTAACGAGAAAATTAAATGAAACACCAGAAGTACAATTAAAAGAGCGTAGCGAAATCGTAAAAGAACTATTCGGAACGACTGGAGATAACATTCATCTTGAATCTTCTTTTAGATGTGATTACGGCTATAACATTCACGTTGGTGAAAATTTTTACGCGAACTTTGATTGTACGATTTTAGACGTATGCCCGGTGACAATCGGAGTGAACTGCATGTTAGCTCCAGGTGTTCACATTTATACAGCAACACACCCGCTTGATCCAGTAGAGCGCATAAGCGGATCAGAATACGGAAAACCAGTTACAATTGGCGATAACGTATGGATTGGCGGAAGAGCGATTATTAATCCAGGTGTAACAATTGGAGACAATGCGGTTATCGCATCTGGCGCCGTTGTAACGAAAGATGTGCCGGATAATGTAGTAGTGGGCGGGAATCCTGCGAGAATCATAAAAAAAATAAAATAATATTTGAACGAAGCGCCTTCCTCGTCTGTATACATTTATGAAAGAATAGATGAGGGAGGCTTTTTTATGTCTAATAAATTACTTCTTGCTTTTGCCGTAATTGGAATTATCGTCGTATTTTCTTGTGGTTTGCTATTACCGATGCCAATCGGATTTAAAGTATCAATGATTACAGCCGGTGTCATGATGATTGTTATGTTTTCAATCATTATTCCGTTTGATAGAAAACATATAGTACGGAAAAAAGGATATAAAATTGATTTTACAAAAACAAAAGTGTATTTTCGCTGGAATGTATTTGATACGATTTCGGCTTGTTTGGCAGTGTATGCGTGCATATGTGTGCAAGCATTAAATATTTTAGTTTCAACCGGACAGACAATTCAAAACCCGTATGTTCAATTTTTTACGAATCAATCGCAAGTATGGATTATTGTCGCAAGTTGCTATTTAATTTCCCGCATTTCGTTAACGTTAAAAGGAATAAAGGAGATCAAAAATCATGGCGCAGATTGGGATTGAGGAGGAGCTCATGCTTGCGTATCAAAGTGGAGATAAACAGGCGGGAGAAAAACTATATGTTTTGATCAAACCAACGCTATACACATTTTTGTATCGATTTAACCGAGATGAACAATTAAGTATCGATCTCGTGCAAGATACGTTTTTGACGTTAGAACGTAAGAAACATATGTATGAACCTGAAAAAGGCAAAATAAAAACGTATTTATTTCAAATTGGTTATCGTCTTATGATTAATAAATTAAATAGAAGAAAAAAGTGGCGTACGCTTTTGCCGTTTTTAGTGCCGATTCAGGAAAAAGAATTTTCTATCGAAGACCGGCTCACGGTAAGAGCGGCAATTTTGAAAGTTCCTGAAGAACAGCGGGCTGTCCTTATTCTTTCTTATTATCATGATATGCAGCAAAAAGAAATTGCAGAGATATTAAACATTCCGATTGGAACAGTGAAGTCGAGACTCCATAACGGGATAAAGAAACTGAAACAATTGCTGGAGGTGGATGAAATTGAGCGAAAATCCCTTTAAGAGTGAATATAAATTAAAACAGCATTTAGATAGTGACCATGTAGAAATGCCGGATTTTCCAAAAACGGTAAGTCGCTTCGATCGATTAATCGGATTTCTTGGTTCTCCAGCGAAAGATCCTGTGGAGGCAACGATTGGAAATGATTTATCGGTTGTGTTTCATGTATCGTTATTAGTTGGAGTTCCAATTCTTTCTCTTATTACGATACTCTTTGCGACGTTGTAAAGGATTGGCAAGGAGAGAAACCCTACCTCTATTTGACACGCCTATATAAATGATGGTATAAAGAAAAGTATATGAATAATTGAGCGTGGAAAGGGAGAAGTAGTGATCATTTCCCTGTTTTAGAGAGCTGATGGTCGGTGGAAATCAGCACATAGATGATCGCGAATTACGCCCCTAGAGCATCTTTTTTCGATTGAATTGTATTCAAAAGGGAAAAGACGGTGCTAAGCCGTTATGTAAATAAGGTGGTAGGCTTTTTTTGTCTGCAACTAGGGTGGTAACGCGATGATCAAAATCGTCCCTTATTTAAAGGGGGCGATTTTTTTATGTTTTCAACCTTCACGCCAGTAATGAACTTAAAGGAGAGTATGTAGGATATGGGTATTTTACAAGATCTTGAATTTCGCGGTCTAATTAACCAGCAAACAGATGCTGAGGGCCTTGAGCAATTATTAGAAAAAGAAAGCGTTAAATTATACTGTGGTTTCGATCCGACAGCGGATAGCTTACACATCGGTCATATGTTACCAGTATTAATGTTACGTCGTTTCCAATTAGCTGGTCACCAACCAATCGCACTTGTTGGCGGTGGTACTGGTATGATCGGTGACCCAAGTGGTAAAAAAGCAGAGCGTACATTAAATACGAAAGATACAGTTGCTTACTACACGGAAAGCATTAAAAACCAACTTTCAAACTTCTTAGAGTTTGAAAACGTGGACAACCCAGCAACGATGGCTAACAACTATGACTGGCTTGGTAACTTAGATGTAATTACATTTTTACGCGATATCGGTAAAAACTTCGGTTTAAACTATATGTTAGCAAAAGATACAGTAGCATCTCGTTTAGATACTGGTATTTCATTTACTGAGTTTAGTTATATGATTTTACAATCATACGACTTCTTAAACTTATACCAACAACATAATTGCCGTCTACAAATCGGTGGTAGTGACCAATGGGGTAACATTACAGCTGGTCTTGAATTAATCCGTAAATCAGAAGAAGATGCGAAAGCGTTCGGTTTAACAATTCCACTAGTTACAAAATCTGACGGTACGAAGTTTGGTAAAACAGAGGGCGGCGCAATTTGGTTAGACCCAGAGAAAACAACTCCTTACGAGTTCTACCAATTCTGGATTAACACAGATGACCGCGACGTTGTTAAATACTTAAAATACTTCACATTCTTATCTCATGAAGAAATTCTTGAGCTTGAAAAGCAAGTAACTGAAGCACCAGAAAAACGTGCAGCACAAAAATCATTAGGATCTGAAATGACAAAACTTGTTCACGGCGAAGAAGCGTTAGAGCAAGCAATTAAAATTTCAGCTGCATTATTCAGTGGCTCTGTAGCAGAACTTACTGCAAGCGAAATCGAGCAAGGATTCAAAGACGTACCATCTGTAGAACGCACTGCAGAAGATACAGTATTAATCGACTTACTTGTAGAAAGCAAAATTTCACCATCTAAACGTCAAGCACGTGAAGATGTAACTAACGGTGCAATCTACGTAAACGGTGAGCGTACACAAGCGTTAGACTACGTTGTAACAGAAAACGACCGCATCGAAGGTAAATTCACAATCATTCGCCGCGGTAAGAAGAAATATTTCTTAATTCGTTACTAATCAGAAAAGAATTTAAAACAAATAGTACCCCGAATGGTAGGCTGAAAAGTCTATCGTTCGGGGTTTTTATGTATGCATTTAAATTGCCTCATGATTTCTTTTAAATAGAATATGAAGAATTAATACGAGCATGTAAAGTAAGCTAATTAGCATAACGACAAATGCCCCGGGATAAAATTTTGCCGCATATATAAAGAAATCGATTTGATAAATATCGTCATAATGTGAAACGTACCCTTTAAAATAATTCGTAAACTTAGCGCTATATTTCCATTCATCAGGATAATCTATTAAATTACTCCCTTGATACCAACTCATAAGTGCTGAAGTAATAAACAGCATAAATGCACTGCCTAACTGAACCATTTGGTTTATTGTCAAAAAAAACACCCCCATTTTATGGTCATTATAACGTGATAATTTGCCTTAATAAACTATTCTGTAGATAAAATATAGTTAGCAATCCTGTAACTTTTTTGTTGTAATCTCCTTTTCGAGTTCATACAGAAATCACATGTAAGCGGTATGATAAACGTATAACAAATAGAAAGGAGTGGTAAAACAAAATGTCACTAGAAGCGCTCATTATTTTTTCTTTGCTAAACGCTGGTCAGCTTGCAGAGCATTCGAAGGTTGATGTACATAAAGAGCAGAAAGATGCTTATGTATATGTTCAAAAAGAGGAAAATAAATAATTTTATTTTATATATAAACCAAACAAGAAGGTGTCCCAAAATGTCATTAATAATGACATTTTGGAGATGCCTTCTTTTGGTCATACATATATTACTTTTAATGGTTTGTTGTACAAATAATGATATAAAAGAATTAATTGAGTGCCTGTTATTTACTTAACGAAAATTATCAGCAGTCATTTAAAGTAGAGTAGAAAGGGGGGTACCACTATTGAGAGAATTAATCTTTTGGATAATTTATATAATTGGTGGTGCCTTATTTGTTCTTTTTACTATAAAGGCGAATAAGATAGGGAGAGCGAGAGGGAATATATTATCAAGTAAAGGTAATATATTGTATTCGTTACCGCTTGTTTATCGAGGGGAGTTATTTTGGATAATCTGTTGGATAATTGGGCTTGTGATATATCCAAGTATTGTATCTGTCTCTATGGGGGTAGTACCATTGGTAATGCCTTTAATAACCTTTTCTTCGATATTTTTTCTTAAATTCAAAGGGTTTTTAGAAAAAAGGGACAGAGGCGAAAAAAGATATGTTAAGAATCATATAAATGAGTGGACAAAACAGTTACCAGCGGAAGTTAAATTGAAATCAATCAATTATGCTATGAATTCTAATCGAGATATTATAAATGGACGTGTTATTATTTTTCTTTGTAGTAATTCTGATATTCAAGGAGTTAACTGGTCTTACTTGGGAGGATTATTAGAAAAAGAGATAAATCAGCCTTTGATAATACAAATAAAGTTAAATAATAAAAATGTTTATCCACTATTATGAACAGAACTTTTACCTCAGGATTGATATTGATTTCAATCCTTCTGAAATAGTTATTTTATTGTTATTCCTTTATAAAAACAGCTTTTTCAAGCATCAACTTGAGAAGGCTGTTTTTCTTTTTGGAATGATTTGATCTTTTGTGGTTATATATTAGAGAATTTTGGTTTTAAGATAAAGGAAAAAGCACACATAATGGATGCTCTTTCTGATAAGTCAATTTTATTTCGAAGGTTTTTTTCTTGTTTTCATTTTTGAGTATTTTAAATATACCTTTGATGAAAAGTCACATATGTAAAAAGTGTCATCTTCCTCTTTGTATTTTTCATGGAATACACTTCTTTTATCATCGATAATAAAATTGTGTATCAATTGTAACTCTTTTATTTTTTCTTCGCTTAAGCTTTCTACAAGATATTGTGTTTGATGTCTATCTCTCAATTGTTGATTTAAATATTTATAAAAGAAGCTCATAAATAATGGGATAAAGATGGCGATTAATACCAAAGTATTCTTTGAAGTTTGAAAGAGATTAATATCAATTTTGATATTGAAAAGGACCCAATAAATGAACATAAAATTAATCATATTAAGTAGGCCAACATATCTAGTAATTCTACAGAATAGACTATTTCTATTAGTTTTAATGAAGGGAAGGGTGGCTGCTATTATTAAAAGTATTAAAAATATCAAAGAAAATAAGAGCGCACTCGCTTGATATAATTTTTTAAAAATGAAAGAATAGTCAATTGGTACACTAGGTATAAAAAATTTAAAATAAAGTGCAGGAAGAATAAATACACATATTGCAGCAAGGACTATATCTTGCAAAAACGTAAAAATATCCATCTGCTTACGTTTAGTTTTGTCCTTAAATAATTGATCAAATTCATTGGTAGTGGAAGATTCCATGTAAAATGAACCGAATCCTTTTATAATCCCCCACACCCCTACAGCTGCACCTACAATTTTAGCGATATCAGCAATTTCGGTAAATGACATATAACTTATATATCCTCCTTTGAAGATTTAGGTTTAATATTCCAACTGAACCATTATATCACAATTGGATTATGTTATTGATGCTCGCCATACATTCATTCTTTATCGAAATGGAATTTGTCCAATAAGTTATTTGTGTAACTTATTATTTTGTAAAGGTATTAACATACCTCAAAAGCGAACCTATCCATATTCAAAATGAAAAAGAAGAACGTTAATCCTTATAATAAGGCGTTCTTCTTTTATTTTTTATTCCTCGTCTTCTAAATCGCGTAAGCTATTAAGTAATTCGGTAAAAGACGAACAAACAGGATAAATTGCTTTTTCGATATCTTCTTCTTCGTGTTCCCAAAATACAACAGTTGGTGATTCAGGATTGTTTCGATAATCAAAACATAAGTGATTTCCAAATGAATCTTTACCAAAAGGATATGTTTTATTTGCTAATCGATCTTTTATATCTTCATAAACTTGAATAATTGAATTTCTACTTTCTAAATCAAAAGTTAAAAGCTTACTAAATACATTTTCATCCTGTCCAGGCACATCAAATATTTTAGGTCTCGGATAACCTCCATCGTATTTCTTTACACATGCAATGAAATCTTCAGGAAATTTAATACCAAAATATTTTTCTGCTTTTTGGATTTCTTCATCTGTAATTGGTGTTTTACTCATAAAGGACCATGTAATATTCTTCATTTTAATACTCCATATTAAAGGAGGGCTGTTTTCAATGCTTCTTCAAGCATTGTATTGAAATCATTATACGTGTTCATCACTGTTCCAGATGGTTTATCAAGTTCTAAATAAGTACTGTCAGATAAGTTTTTACAAAACCACGCAATATTTGAATCTCCAAAGAAAAGATACTCTTTTTGAAATTCATTTTCATACCAAATCTCATTCGTTTCTATAAAGCCGCAAATTTGTTCATCTTTTTCTGTTTCTAGTAAAGAAGAATCGACTCCATAAAGTACCAGCCCATTAAAATCTAAACCATTTACAGTTTTAAGAAACTCTACGTATTCACGCGGTAAATCAATACTAATTTTCTCTTTTGCATGTTCTCTTAATCTCTGAATTTCAGTATCCGTTGCGGGTGTATTCAATTTATCATTAAAACTTTTCTCTATTTTTTCAATTTCTAAAACTAGATTTTTCCACATACAAAAACCTCCTTCTAAATTTATTTATTCCCCTTTAGGATAGATGTTGTATTTTGGGATAGGCCAGCTTATGTCTACACTATCTCCTGGTTGCAAGCCTTTAGTTAATGTACGTTGTGTATTAGTTATAACTTTATGATATGGATGATTTTGTATTAAAGTTAAATTTTCAAATGTATTTGTTCCTCCATCGTCTAAGGGGAGGTTATGATGTACCTGCCACCCTTTTGGGTTGTTTCCTCTTTTCATCCTTTCTATATCAGCATCTGTTATCCCCGCTTTTTTGAGTTCTTCCAATTTAACAGGGTCATTTACCAATGCATTAAGAAAATCTTTTCTCACACTTCTATCAAATTCCTTCCGAAGTTGTTCAGCTTCTTCTCTAGTTCTCTTAGAATAAGTAATATCTGCAACTTTGACATCATCGAGATGTACATCTTTTCCATATAATTTACCAACAAAAGTGTCTCCATCTGTGTTGCTTTTAGTATATTGATAAGGCGATAGTTTATCCTTAGCTGTTTGATAAGTATCAACAAGGCTAGTTTTTAAAGAATTCCCCCCAACACCAGCATAAGCAAAACGATTTCGGGTGTTCAACTTAAAATTATTTAATGTATACAATGCATCTCTGTATGCAGGGGCAGTAGTTAGAAGCGATTTTCCTTTTGTAAGACTTGTAACAGCTGCTACTTTTCCTACTTGTCCAACTTTATCCAGACCTTTGCTACCAATAAAACCTGTGAGTAGCGAGGTGACCGCATAAGCTGCATAATGTTCTCTACTTTTCATATCCCCATTCCATAATTCATTCATGAACGAATCGGATAGGGCATTCCATGCCACAGGTAGGGTTTCTTTATAATTTACGATTGCATCTTTCATGTTTAACCAGGTCTCTTTATCTCCTAAAGCGACAAATCCGTCCCATGCGTCTACAACCCCATCTACAACCCCAGTAGAAATCCCAGTCCACGCATCATTCAAGTCCTTTTTATTTCTATCCCAAAAGGTCTCTTCTGATTTTGGCGGAATTTTGCCACACATTGCACCTTCTTCTAGTGTAACATCTTGATTATCCGCATTGCGGAATTTTTCAGCAATCCTTTTCAATTCTTCTTCCACATTTGTGATTGCATTGATAGAGGTAAATGCTTTTGGTCTTGCATTATTGAACATTTGGACGAAATTTTGACTAGAAGCGCCGGCCCACTGATAGCACAGGTAGTCAATTTGATTACATAAATTGTTATGTATTGATTCTAGTGCATGCTTTGTGTTAGATGCCCGTTTTGCGACTTCTTCTAGCATTTCAGGTGTAACCTTGATTTGAACCATATAGCCCCTCCTGTCCCCAATATTTACCAATAAAATTATACCATATAGGCATTTTTCTGTTACAGGGATTTTGGTTAAAATCTAGTATGGCTCTTTATTATGTATTGGATGTAGAAGGAGCCGGCGATATTAGATAATTCACCAAATAAAAAAGTGAACGATTATGAAAAATATTCGTTCACTTTTATTTTACTCTTTATAAATGTAGTTCATAATCTCCTTCAATACGGTTTGGTTTTCCAAACATTTCTTCGTATAGACTAACATGTTTTGAAAATCCATTTTTTAATGCAAAGTGGTAGCCTTCTTTAGTTACGACTTGCTGTAATACTATAATCGTTCGAAGCCTTTTTCTTTAGCGAATGTCTTAAACCATTCAATAACAATACTCCCCTTACCTTGATTACTTGGGGTAATACTTATAGCGGTGATCGCCAAGTATGAATTGGTGGAAAATTCACTTCTAAGGTTAATGGTGACCTTATGTTCTTTAGAAGAAATATTTAAGGCATATTTAGAAAGACCTTTAATCAAGACTATTTTGTCTTGTACTAATTCTTCTAGTAACATTTTTAATTTTTGAAAGTCTTGTACATGAAGAGGGATCTCGGTGAATTTTTCTTTCAAAACAAGTAACTCCTTTTATCATCTGTTTTTTTGCACTTATCCATTTCTATACACACGCCAGCCATTATATTTTTAAGCCCCAAACTAGCCCCACTTAGCCCCAGTAGTATTCTCAGTTATGCCCTATCTTGCAGTATAAATGAGAAATAAAAAAAGCCCAGGCCCCTTGATAAACAAGGTTCCTAAGGCTTTTAATACTACTCTTTGCAGAGTACCGAGATTAACGAGAGTAGTACTCTACGATTAATGCTTCGTTGATTTCAGCTGCTAACTCAGAACGCTCAGCGTGACGAGTGTAAGTAGCTTCTAACTTATCAGCATCGAAAGTTAAGTATTCTGGTACGAAGTTGTTAACTTCGATCGCTTCTTTAACAACAACAAGGCTGTTAGATTTTTCGCGAACGCTGATAGTTTGGTTAGGTTTAACGCGGTAAGATGGGATATCTACGCGAGCGCCATCAACCGTGATGTGACCGTGGTTTACTAATTGGCGAGCTGCACGACGAGTGCGAGCTAAGCCCATGCGGTAAACTAGGTTGTCAAGACGAGCTTCAAGAAGGATCATGAAGTTTTCGCCGTGCTTACCAGGCATTTTACCTGCTTGGTCAAATGTGCGACGGAATTGACGCTCAGTCATGCCGTACATGTGACGAAGTTTTTGTTTCTCTTGTAATTGTAAACCGTATTCTGAAAGTTTCTTACGTTGGTTAGGACCGTGAGGACCTGGTGCGTAAGGGCGTTTTTCTAATTCTTTTCCTGTGCCGCTTAGAGAGATTCCAAGACGACGAGACAGTTTCCATGCTGGACCTGTATAACGAGCCATAGTTGACTCCTCCTTTAAAAATGTTTTTATTTTCGTAAAATAAAAACAGACGTAATCGATATTTACGGGTATTTTGTTTTCATGTACCTTCGCTCCAGCAGCAGGGAGTTACGAGATACACCTCCGCAGAGGAACAAAATACAAACGATAAACTCACATTACAAGGCTGCCTTTTTATTTTACACAAACGCTATTATATCTTTTACTTACAGTTTCGTCAAGAGACTCCCTTTTTGTTTTATGCAGATAAATTTTGGGAATTAACAAGAAGGAATTTAAAACAATATAAAAGAAAAGATAGAAACACAAATAAAACGCTTACATAAAATGTAGTAAAGACGTTCATCAGATTTTTCCTGGTGGATATGTGGAAATAAAGACATAAGGGGGATGTTTTTATGAAAAAGAAGCATATGGAGACAGCGTTAATTCATCACGGTTATACATCAGAGGAACATAAAGGAAGTTTAACACCACCTTTATTTCAAACGTCTACATTTACGTTTGAGACAGCACAGCAAGGAGAAGCGAGTTTTGCGGGAGAAGATCCATCTTATATTTATTCAAGGCTTGGGAATCCAACTGTGAAATTATTTGAAGAACGTATGGCTGTTTTAGAAGGTGGAGAGGAAGCGCTGGCGTTCGGTTCAGGTATGGCAGCCATTTCAGCAACGTTAATCGGTTTTCTAAAGGCTGGAGATCATATTATTTGTTCAAATGGATTATATGGATGTACGTACGGTTTTTTAGAAGTATTAGAAGAGAAATTTATGATTACTCATTCGTTTTGTGATATGGAGACAGAGACTGATATTGAAAATAAAATTCGTCCAAATACAAAGCTTATTTTCGTTGAAACACCGATAAATCCAACGATGAAATTAATTGATTTAGAAAAGGTGATCGGGGTAGCGAAGCGCAATGATTTGCTTGTTATTGTTGATAATACGTTTTGTTCACCTTATTTACAAAGACCTCTTGAACTTGGTTGTGACGCCGTCGTTCACAGTGCGACAAAGTATATTGGTGGTCACGGGGATGTTGTAGCGGGTGTAACAATTTGTAGAACGAAAACGTTAGCTGACAAAATCCGTCCGATGCGAAAAGATATCGGAGGTATTATGGCGCCGTTTGACGCGTGGTTATTGTTACGTGGATTAAAAACATTAGCAGTAAGAATGGATCGTCATTGTGATAATGCGGAAAAAATTGTATCGTTTTTGAAAAATCATGAAGCAGTAGAAGGTGTTTGGTATCCCGAGGGAGAATTAGCATCCCGCCAAATGAAACGAGGCGGGGGCGTTATTTCTTTTTCAATTAAAGGCGGGAAAGAGGAAACACAGTCGTTTATCAATGACCTCCATTTTATTACAATTGCCGTAAGTTTAGGTGATACAGAAACGTTAATTCAGCATCCAGCGACGATGACGCATGCAGCTATTCCGGCTGAACTAAGAAAAGAAATGGGTATTTTTGATAATTTAATACGCCTATCTGTCGGCTTAGAATCATGGGAAGATATCGTTTCTGATTTAGAACAGGCACTAAAGAAGATATCTACTGTTAGTAATCAATAAAGTGAAACTTTAATCAGTGGGGGGTTTGTCCATCACCCGCTGATTATTTGCCCTCACCAATCGGGCTTTTACGGGAAGTTATCTCCCACTTAACTTCCTTGTATTCGCCGAATTTACTGCCCGTTAATGCGGGATAAAAAAGAGTGAGCTATCGGTTTCGTACGTAATCGATAGCTCACTCTTTTCTTTATTAAATATGCTTTAGGAGTGTTTCCACAAACTTTTCTAAATAGTGCTGATCTACTTCATCGAAACGATTTTTTTCAGGACTATCAATATCAAGCACACCAATGATATTTCCTTCTTTCATAATCGGTACAACGATTTCAGAATTAGAGGCACTATCGCAAGCGATATGTCCTGGGAATTGGTGAACATCTGCTACAAGTTGCGTTGTTTTTGTTTCAGCTGCAACGCCGCAAACACCACGTCCGAACGGAATACGCACGCAAGCTGGCATCCCTTGGAATGGTCCAAGAACAAGCTGATTTCCTTCTGTTACATAAAAGCCAACCCAATTAACGCGATCTAAAAATTGATTTAATAGTGCGGACGCATTTGATAAGTTTGCGACTACGTTCGGTTCGCCAGTTAATAATGCATCCAGTTGTTTAATTACTGTCTTATATTGCTCTTCACGAGATCCTGCATAACTTTCTTTTGTAAACATGGAAACAACTCCCTTTTTAGCGAGATATGTAAAACGATAGCAAAATACGATGTATTTCACATGACTTTGTCGATAGAAAATTAAAGGAATTTGTCTTAAAAGTCAAGAAATTTAAACTATAGCTGTTCAGTGAGAGGAAGTGAGCGCATGAAACAGACGAAACAAAAAGTAATTGATGCGGCAATAGCGTTGTTTAACACGAAAGGTTATGATGGAACGTCGGTGCGAGAAATTGCAAAGCGAGCGGATGTGAATGTAGCGAATATTTCATATTATTTTGCTGGAAAGCAAGGGTTATTAGAACAGCTTATTACTGATTTTTTAGAAGGATATATTCACGTAATTGAAACGTCATTTGAACAGAGAGAATATTTATCGGCTAAAGATGTGATGGTGCAAATGGTGCGCGGGATTTTACGATATCAATTTGATAATAGAGAACTAACACGTTTTTTTTATAGAGAGCTTTCGCTTGATACGACATTAATTCGTGAAGTGATGACCGTTTATTTTTCTAGAGAAAGATATTATATAGAGCAAATCATTAAACAAGGACAAATGAATCAAGAATTTAAAAAGGTATCTTTTACAATGTTTATGACACAATTAAAAGGCATGATGAATATGCCGTTTTTATATCCACAATATATATCAGAGGTGCTACACTCATTTCCGTCTGAGACGTTTTTCTTAGAAATGTATACGAAGGAAATTGAGCAATGGATGGAACGAACATTATATAAAGCGAGTATGTATTATGAACTACCAAGAGCTGTTCATATGTGAAAAATCCCCACCTAACGAACTGAGGTGGGGATTTTTATATGTTGTTTTCTTTGCCATAAATTGTTGCATACTAGCGCAATAATTGTTAATGAACAGCTAATTGTATACCTAGAAATATGTGATGTAAGGAAAATGATTATGAATGTGTTTCAATGTATGGGCGCGAAACCAATAATTGCGGTTGAAACATCTTATGCAGAACCGATGATTGCGATGGTAGGAGCTGGACTTGGTATAACATTGCTTCCGGAAACCGCTTTACAGTAACCCGTAATGCAAGGTAACGTACGTGCGATTTCTGTAGAACCACCACTAATGCGAAAGATTTATTTCGTCTCTCATATGAAAGAGAGCTCGTTATCCTGCATTAACTGCCCGTAAAAGCTTTACCTTTATTGCATTCATTTGAGGACGGATAATGGAAAAAGTGGAATATTAAGAAATATTACAATCACATGTAAAGAAACATGAAATTTTAAAAAAAACTAGGTCAAAAACACGTCATTACATGGTATGATTAGAACATTGTTAGTTGTTAAATATAGGGGAATTCCCTTTTTATACATAATGCCTTCCATTTCATAAACGGAACGGACAAAAAAAGAGATATAACTAGGAGGCTTTTTTGCATGGATTCTATCCTGACGATCGTTATCATTGTAGTAAGCTCTATTCTAGTGCTGCTCATGATAGAGCTTGTGATAAGAAATCGTTCATATAAAGATATTGAAGCACTGGAGCAGTGGAAACAAGAGATAAAAGATAAACCTGTGGCAGATGAACTAAAGCGGGTAAAAGATTTAAATATGACAGGTCAAACAGAAGAGCTGTTTGGTAAATGGCGTGAAGAGTGGGATGAAATTGTATCAACATCTCTTCCGAAAGCTGAAAAAGATTTAGGGCAAGCGCGAAAATTCGCCTCGCAATTCTCCTTCCGCAAAGCAAAGCATGCGATGAAAGAATCCATAAGTGGTTTAGATGACGCTGATAATCGTATTACAGACATTTTAAATGAATTACAGCAACTGTTAGAAAGCCATGAGAAAAATAGCGCGGAAATTGAAGGGTTACGTGATACATATCGTAGTATGAAAAAGAGCGTTCTTGCTCATCGACACATGTATGGAGCAGCTGAGCAAAAAATTGAAGAGATGTTAGATGTTGAATCCGAGAAGTTCAAAACTTTTGAAGAGGCAACAGATAATGGTGATTATTTAAAAGCGAGAGAAATTGTTATTAGTTTAGAAGAAGGTTTAGCAAGTTTAGAAATCGTTATTCATCAAATTCCGGATTTATTGGTAGAGTGTCAAGCGACATTACCAGTTCAGCTGGAAGATTTATTACAAGGTCATGATGATATGATAAGACAAGGCTATGTATTAGAGTATTTGGAAATCCCTAAAGAAGTCCGCGATATGACGACACAACTACACACATGTTTAATGGATATACAGGAACTTCATATAACAGAAGCAGCAGAAAAAGTAGAGAACTTAAAAACTCGTTTAGACAGTTTTTATGATCAACTTGAACAAGAAGTGCATGCGAAACATTATGTGGAGCAAAAAACACTGTCTGTTTATGAAGATTTAGAAGAAATTCGTACAGAAACAATTGAAACGAAAATAGAAACACAACTTGTGAAACAAAGTTATCAATTACAAGACAAAGATATTGAGTCACAAAAAGTAATTGAAAAGCAAATGCATATTTTAATGAAACGTTTTGAAGTGTTACAAATACGCGTTGCTGAACAAGATATTGCATTCTCTATCATTCGTGAGGAACTAGAAGAGGTTTATGAGCAATGTGAAACTTTAAAAGTACTTCATGCAGAATATAAAGAAATGCTACAAACGATGCGCAAAGAAGAATTTGAAGCACGTGAGAAATTACAAGAAATGCGAAATACAATTTTTGAGACGAAACGTTTTATGCAAAAGTCGAATTTACCAGGTCTTCCAGAGAGTATTATGGAAGATTTACAAAAAGGGCAAATGGCGATGCAAGCTGTATATGAGCAATTAGAAGTAAAGCCGTTAAATATGAATACTGTAAATAGCAGTTTAGAAGAAGCATACACAGTTGTGAATGGTGTATCTGAAATGACAGAAGAATTAATTGGACAAGCTTATTTAGTTGAAAAACTAATTCAATACGGTAACCGATACCGCAGTCATGATGAGAATCTTGCAGAAAGCTTAAATTATGCGGAGAAATTATTCCGTGAATATCAATACGATGCAGCTTTAGAACAAGCGGCTTCTATATTAGAGCAACTTGAACCTGGTGTTGTTCAAAAAATAGCTGAATATGTAGACAATGAGCAAACCCTTTAATAAAGGGTTTGTTTTTTTGTGTAATTTTGAAGTCGATGTTGCTATAATGAATAGCGGAATACAGTAAGGTTGTTCGTTTCAAAATAAAGTGAAACCATAAGTGATGGGGTTTCATCCACCACTGATTATTAATCTTCACCACTCAGTATGCCTGCAAATGGCCGGGGAAAATGTACACTTTTATATAAAAACGGAACCTTTGAGTAGTCTTAGCGTAATTACACGTATTTGTGATATGATTATATGATGTGATAGCGCTGAAAGGGGAAGAACGATGATCTATTTTGATAATAGTGCGACGACGAAGCCATATCCAGAAGCGCTTCAATCGTACGTAACGGTTGCAGGGAAATATTTTGGTAATCCTTCTTCTATTCATTCGCTTGGAGGAGAGGCAGAGCGTCTATTAACACAATCGAGAACGATTGCGGCACAGCTCCTTCACGTTAAACCTGCTGAAATTATTTTCACATCAGGTGGAACGGAAGGGAATAACCTTGCGATTAAAGGGATAGCGATGAGGAATCGTTCGCGCGGCAAACATATCATTACAACAAATATTGAACACGCGTCTGTGTTTGAAGCATATAAACAATTAGAAGATCTCGGTTTTGATGTAACGTATTTACCGGTTAACGAGCACGGTGTTGTATCGGTAGAAGATGTAAAACGAGCACTTCGTGAAGATACGATTCTTGTGTCAATTATTCACGTGAACAACGAGACTGGAGCGATTCAGCCCGTTACTGAAATTGGAACATTATTAACGAACTATCCGAAAATAAGATTCCACGTGGACCATGTACAAGGGATAGGAAAAGTACCACTTGATTTATACGCTTCTCATATTGACCTTTGTTCAATATCTGGACATAAATTTCATAGCGTAAAGGGGACAGGTCTTCTTTACGTACGTGATGGTGTAAGATTAGATCCAATCTTATCAGGTGGTCAACAAGAGCTCAAGTATCGTTCAGGTACAGAAAATTTACCTGGTATTGTAGCGATGGTGAAAGCACTTCGTATGACGATGGAACAAGTGAAAGAAAAGATAGTTCATTTGCAAAATTTACAAACAGAGCTGGTCCGTTTCTTTAAAGAGATGGAAACTGTAACGATTAATACATCACTTGAATATGCGGCACCGCACATTTTAAATGTATCATTTGTCGGTTTAAAACCAGAAGTAGTCGTTCATGCTTTAGAAGAGCATGGTGTATATGTATCGACGAAGTCTGCTTGTTCTTCAAAAGCAAATGAAGTGAGCAGAGTACTAGTGGCAATGGGAGTACCGCACGCCGCAGCTACAAGTGCGATTCGCATTAGTCTAGCACCAGACAACACGATGGAAGAAGTAAAACAATTTGAAGGTATTGTTAAAGAGACGATGCCAAAATTATATGAAGTGATGAGGTAAAGAAATATGATGACATATGAATATATTTTAGTTCGTTATGGAGAAATGACGACAAAAGGAAAGAACCGTTCTAAGTTTGTAAGTACGTTAAAAGATAATGTGAAATTCAAATTAAAAAAATTCCCAAACATTAAAATTGATGCAACACATGATCGTATGTACATTCAGTTAAATGGTGAAGACCATGAAGCAATTTCTGAAAGATTGAAAGATGTATTTGGTATTCATAAGTTTAACTTAGCAATGAAAGTACCATCAGAATTAGAAGATATTAAAAAAGGTGCATTAGCAGCTTTCTTACAAGTAAAAGGTGATGTGAAAACATTTAAAATTACAGTGCACCGCTCTGATAAGCGCTTCCCAATGAAGACGATGGAGTTACTTCCAGAAATCGGTGGGCACATTTTAGAAAATACAGAGGATATCACAGTAGATGTTCATAATCCAGATGTGAATGTACGTATAGAAATTCGCAGTGGTTACAGCTATATTATGTGTGGTGAGCACATGGGAGCTGGCGGTTTACCAGTTGGCGTTGGCGGAAAAGTAATGGTACTTCTTTCTGGTGGTATCGATAGCCCGGTAGCAACGTACTTAACGATGAAACGCGGCGTATCTGTGGAAGCAGTTCACTTCCATAGTCCACCTTTCACAAGCGAGCGCGCGAAACAAAAAGTAATCGATTTAGCACAAGAGTTAACGCAATACTGTAAACGTGTAACACTTCATCTTGTTCCATTTACTGAAGTGCAAAAAACGATTAATAAAGAAATTCCATCTAGCTATTCTATGACAGTTATGCGTCGTATGATGATGCGTATTACAGAGCGTATTGCAGAGGAGCGTAATGCACTTGCAATTACGACTGGTGAAAGTCTTGGACAAGTAGCGAGCCAAACGTTAGATAGTATGCATACGATTAACGAAGTGACAAACTATCCTGTTATTCGTCCGCTTATTACGATGGATAAATTAGAAATTATTAAAATTGCAAAAGAAATTGGAACGTATGATATTTCAATTCGTCCATATGAAGACTGCTGTACAGTGTTTACACCAGCAAGTCCATCGACGAAACCGAAGCGTGAGAAAGCAAATCGTTTTGAAGCGAAGTACGATTTCGCGCCGTTAATTGAAGAGGCTGTAGCGAACAAAGAAACAATGGTATTACAAACAGTAGAAGTAGTGGCTGAAGAAGAAAAATTCGAAGAACTTTTCTAAACCCATAAATTACCACATTCAAATGTGCATGAAGTCATGTTGTTTATCACACTCTATACTCACAAGGAGGTGATACAACATGGCAAGCACAAATAAATTAGCAGTATCTGGTGCTCAAGCAGCATTAGATCAAATGAAATACGAAATCGCTCAAGAGTTTGGTGTTCAACTTGGAGCTGATGCAACATCTCGCGCTAACGGATCTGTTGGTGGCGAAATTACTAAACGTCTAGTTTCACTAGCTGAGCAACAATTAGGCGGTTACCAAAAATAATCCCATATACGATGGCTTAGAAAGAGCGGGTTCTCCCGCTCTTTCTTTTTGTCGTTTTCGTCGTTATTTGCCGATGAATCGTTATGTTAAAAACATCGTCGCTATACATTCATACATCAATTCGACATAAATATAAAAAAATTGTCAAAAGAAGAGGGTTCAAAATTTACTGAAAATTCTTTATTATATAAGGGAGGCATAGAAATAAAGGAGGATGTTATATGAAGAGAGAGGAATTGTTAGCGCCGCCGTCTTATAATTTAGTTTCGGAAATAGAGAAATATACGAGTGATAAAGAGAAGCTTGCTTTAATTTGGCAAGATGATAAAGGGAATAGACGAGAGATTACATATTTTGAATTAATGCAAGGTGCGAATAGAATTGGAAACGCTTTTATAAAAAGTGGCTTACAAAAAGGGGACAAGCTCCTTATTATGATGCCGCGCTTAATTGAAGCTTACATGACGTATATTGCTGCGATTAAAGCAGGATTTGTCGTTATTCCAAGCTCAGAAATGTTGCGTAAAAAAGATATTGAGTACCGTATTGGGCACGGAGAAGTGAAAGCAATTGTAAGTTACGAACCGTATATTGGACAATTCGACGGCGTAGAAGCGGTGGAATCTCTTCAGAAATTCGTTTTGAGCGAGCGTTCAGTAGATGGTTGGAAAAATTTAAAAACAGCATTAGAAACAGAAAGTGACATGTTAGAAATGGCGAAGACAGATAAAGAAGATATGGTCTTTTTATCTTATACGTCAGGGACGACAGGAAATCCAAAAGGAGTTGTTCATACGCATGCATGGGCATACGCTCATTTACGTACAAGCGCTCCGAACTGGCTCGGAATTGAAGGAAATGATGTTGTATGGGCAACGGCTAGTCCAGGTTGGCAAAAGTGGATTTGGAGCCCGTTTGTAGCGACTCTCGGTTCAGGTGCAACAGGATTTGTATACAATGGTAAGTTTGAACCAAAAACGTATTTAAATTTATTAGGCGATAATAAGGTGAATGTGCTTTGTTGTACGCCGACTGAGTATAGATTAATGGCAAAGGTAGAAAATTTAAGTGAGTACAATTTAGAAGCGTTACATAGCGCTGTATCAGCTGGTGAGCCGTTAAACAGGGAAGTTATTGAAACGTTCCAAAGGCATTTTGATATTACGGTAAGAGACGGTTATGGACAAACGGAAAACACATTACTCGTTGGGATAATGAAAGGGATGGACATTAGACCAGGATCAATGGGAAAACCGACGCCGGGAAACCATGTTGATATCGTAAATGAAGAAGGAACTCCTGTACAGGTAGGAGAAGTTGGTGATATCGCAGTTCACATTGAAACACCAGCACTCTTTAAACAATATTATAAAGACGATGAGCGCACAGCGATGCAATTCCGCGGTGATTATTATATTACCGGTGATAAAGCGAAAAAAGATGAAGAAGGCTATTTTTGGTTTGAAGGTCGCGGTGATGATATTATTATTAGCTCTGGTTATACAATCGGACCGTTTGAAGTCGAAGATGCACTTGTAAAACATCCATATGTAAGAGAATGTGCGGTTGTCGCAAGCCCTGATGAAATTCGCGGAAGTGTCGTGAAGGCATTTATCGTATTAAGAGAGAATATAGACAAGAACGAAGAAACATTAATTCCAGTGCTCCAACAACACGTCAAAGAATTGACTGCACCATATAAATACCCTCGCAAAATTGAATTTGTAGATGAACTACCAAAAACGATTTCCGGAAAAATTCGCCGTATTGAACTTAGAAAACAAGAAATGGAGCTTCCTTCAAAATAATTTTGAAAATAGGGAAGTAAATAGTTGAATGAAATGTAAAACGATGATATTATAAAAACGAACACAAGTTCGATTTTATAAACTAAAAAAAGAGGTGTCCGTATGATTTTAGGTATTAATCCGTACTTAGTTTTAGATGGTAGTGGGCAAGAAGCTGTACAGTTTTACAAAGAGGCGTTAGACGCAAAAGTAGAAGTAATGCAAACTTTTGGTGACATGCCTGAAAATCCGGAATACCCAATTCCAGCTGAAGCGAAAGAGCGCGTTTTACATGCTACTTTAAAAGTTGGTAATACGGACCTTATGATTTCTGATACATTCCCAGGTCAAGGGCATGCAATCGGATCTCAAGTAACAATCGCAATTCAAATTAATAATGCAGAAAAAGCGAAAGAAGTATTTGATAAGTTACAAGAAGGTGGAGAAGTTATTATGCCACTTCAAGAAACTTTCTGGAGCCCAGCATACGGACAACTAAAAGATAAATTTAACATTGAATGGCAAGTTACAACGAACCCTACTGAACAAAAATAATTTTTGGAAAAGCACCATTTTTAATCGAAATGGTGCTTTTTTTATACGCTCTAATTTCGTAGACTAAAGGAAAAGGGGGACGAGTATATGGGAGAAATTTGGTATGGCGGCACCATTTACACTATGCGAGAAGAGAATGAAAAAGTAGAAGCTATTTACGTTGAAAATGGCGTCATTGTTCATATGGGGAATAAAGAAGAGTTAGAAAACCGATATTCAGAAGTGAAGTTATATGACTTAAAAGGGAAAACGATGATTCCAGGACTCGTTGATAGCCATATGCATCTTATTGGGCATGGGGAGAGGTTGCTTCGTCTAGATCTATCAAATTGCAAATCTTATAGCGAAGTACTTACTCTTGTTCAGAAGCGCGTAGAAGAAGCGCCAAAAGGATCTTGGATTATCGGAGAAGGATGGAATGAAAATAATTTCACAGATACAAAACAAGTTCATGTACGTGATTTAGATGAAATCTCTAAAGAACATCCGATTTTATTAAAGCGTGTTTGTCGTCACGTGACATGGGTGAATTCATACATATTGCAAGAAGCGAACATAACAGAAGCGACGCAAGATCCAAAGGGCGGAAAAATTGGTCGTGACTCATTAAATAAATTAACAGGACTTTTATATGAGCAAGGACAAGAGTTAATTAAACATGTTCAGCCCGAAATAGATGGAGTGTATTTGCAAAGTGCTCTGCAAACAGCGATTTCAGACTGCTGGCAATACGGACTCGTTGGCGGGCATACGGAAGACTTAAATTATTATGGCGGCTTTCAAAAAACGTACAATGCGTTTTCAAACGTTATAAAAGAAATGCGGTTTAAAGCGCATTTACTCGTTCACCATGAAGTAGCGAATGAGCGAAACGAATATGAAAATGAGCATTATATTGAATTTGGAGCGATGAAAATTTTTTCTGACGGATCTTTTGGCGGAAGAACGGCTTTATTAAGTGAACCGTATGAAGATGCGAAGGAAACAAATGGAGTTGCCATTCTCTCACGTGAAGAGCTTGCAGGTTTAGTGAAAAAAGCACGGGATTTACATATGCCAGTTGCGATTCATACAATTGGTGATTTATCGCTTGAATATGTCATTGATGCGCTTGAATTACATCCACCAGCAGAAGGATTACGTGACCGTATTATTCATTGTCAGCTAGCTCGTGAAGAGTTGATTGAAAGAATGAAACACTTGCCAGCTATTATTGATATTCAACCAGTCTTTGTTTCATCGGATTTTCCATCAGTGATTGAAAAACTAGGAGAACGCCGTCTTCGTTATGCGTATGCTTGGAAGACATTGCTCGGCGCAGGGCTGCACTGCAATGGTGGATCTGATGCTCCAATTGAACAAGTGAATCCGTTTTTAGGTATATATAGTGCTGTTACACGTAGAAGTTTTATTGATGGTGTATGCTATATGCCAGAAGAAAGATTAACGGTGTATGAGGCTGTCTCTTTATTTACAACAGGAAGTGCCTATGCAATCGGAAAAGAAGCGAAGCGAGGAAAAATCGCAAAAGGATATGAGGCAGACTTTACGATATTAGACCGCAATATTTTTGAAATTGAGGCGGAAGAAATAAAAGAAGTACAGGCAGAAATGACCGTCGTTGATGGGAAGATTGTTTATAGAAAAGACGTGTGAAAATATATCAGCGATTATTGAAATATATCGACCATAACTTGAAATATATCAGCGATTATTAAAGTATATCGACTTACCGACAAAAGCTGACAATAATGGCGACTGCATAGTAAGAGATGGCTGCCCACACCAATCGGGGGAAATAAAAGACCGCAGAATTATGGAATCCCATAATTCTGCGGTTATTTTAATACTATAAAAATGTTCTCTGTACTTTTTCCCAGAAAGAGTTGTTTTTTAATTTAACAGTTTTAATTTGTTTATCGCTTAAACGAACAACGGCTTTTTCCACTTGTTTAATGCTAAGTGCTTCGTTATCCATTCCAATAACAGGATAATCATTTCCATCTGGTTTAAGTGTTAAAGTTAACGTACGCTCGTGATTTAAAAGGAACGGTGACCCGAGTGTACGGTATGTGTTGTTATTTAAAGATGCTAGTTCGCTTACTTGGAAACATGGGATAAGTGGATCGACAACTGCACCATGTAATGATTTATTGTAAGCGGTACTTCCTGTTGGTGTGGAGATAACTAATCCATCACCTCTAAAGGTTTCGAAATGTAAATTGTCGACGTGTACATCTACGACAAATGTTTTAATGATACTAGAGCGTAATGTGAATTCATTTAAACAATGGAAAGATGTACCGTGATCTACATCTACTTGAATTGTTGGATATTTTCGCACTTCAATTTCGTTTTTTGTAATTTCTTGAAGGGCTGTATCAACGTGATCGATGTGGAAATCGCAGTAGAAAGAAATTTCATCTTTCGTAGAAATACCTGCGTATAAGCAATCTTCTCTAAAGCCGGTTTTACGAACGGCTTGTAAGAAAGTCCCATCATCTCCAACGCTGACGATAGCGTTTGCATTTTTTGGATGATCTAATATGGTAAATCCATTCTCCTCTAAAATACGATATACTGGTTTCATTTTTTCAACGAGCGTTACTTTGTCATCACCATAAAAGAAAAATAAATTGCGACGATTTGCCATTATGTATCCCTCCACTGCAGTTAAATTTTCTAGTCTTAGTGCTACATATCGTCAGAGTATGTTTCTGGATGATATGTTCAAATAGTATATTTCGATATAAATTGTCAAAATTCCTTTTTATTTTTAGAAAAATTTTTATATTCAATTTTATCAAAGTCTGTTTAATGATGAATAAACTTGTCGATAATGGGTATGGAGTGAAAGGATGGTACGAATGAAGTGGCTCGTAATTGGAATGATAATTCTTCTACTTTTTATTTTGCTTATACTATTATCGAAAATATCGCTTAAGGTGACGTTTTTATATTCAGAAATGGAAAAACAATGTTTATTTCAAGTAAAAATATGGATGATTCGATATACGTTTGATGTATTGGAAAGAATTGAAAAACAGCAGAAGAAGACAGGACAAAAAATTAAAAAAGCTGAAGAGGACGGCGGAATAGATAATAAAATTATGGCACAACTCGATAGTATAGGGGAACTGATAAAAAAGCTTCAAGACGTTCATACTATTGTTAAAGATTTTCTCAAAAGAGTGAAAATCAATGGTTGGAAATGGCATACGCAAATTGGAGCAGGCGACGCGGCTAGTACTGGAATTGTCACTGGATATGCATGGGGGACAAAAGGAATGGCTGCTGGAGTTGTAGGACAATATATGCATATTGTCGACGTACCAGAATTTGAAATTACTCCTGTTTTTCAAGGAAAGGGATTTGCATCAAGATGCGAGTTAACAGCATCTTTTCGTATATTCCGTACTGTAAAAACAGCGATAAAATTACTCGTGTTTATGAGAAAGCAAAGATCTGGTATGACAGAAAAATCTGTTCAAGCATAGGGGGGATATAGAATGGACCATCCAATTCAAGGTTTAATGACAACCGCAATGCAGCATTTAAAACAAATGACTGATGTAAATACAATTGTTGGTGACCCAATTAAAGCGGCAGATGGAAGTGTAATTCTTACAGTTTCGAAAGTCAGTTTTGGATTTGCTGCTGGTGGAAGTGAATTTGGTAAAGTAGAACATTCAGGCCGTCATCCATTTGGCGGGGGAAGTGGTGGAGGAGTTTCTATTAATCCTGTTGCCTTTCTTGTTATAAATGGAGAAGGTGTGAAAGTATTACACTTAGATAAGCAAACACACGTCATCGATAAAATAATTGAATTAGCGCCACAAGCTGTTGATAAAGTGAAAGAAATGATGGATAAACGAAAAGAAGATGATCCTGAATTTCAAATTTAACGAATAAAGAAGCTGATCAGTGGATTAGCTTCTTTAATTTTTTTGTAAATAAAGCGATTTTATTTGCATTATCGATAGGGACAAACTATCATTTACATTGTACATATTTTGTTTAAAATAAGGGAGGATTTTTAAGTGGCAAATGTAACTTTTAAAGGTAACCCAATGACTTTAGTTGGAACAGAAGTTAAAGTTGGCGATCAAGCGCCTAACTTCCAAGTATTAGCAAATGACTTATCTCCAGTAAGTTTAGAAACATACAAAGGTGAAGTGAAATTAATTAGTGTTGTACCTTCAATCGACACAGGTGTATGTGATGCACAAACTCGTCGTTTTAACGAAGATGCAGCAGGTATTGAAAACGCGAAAGTATTAACAATTAGCGCTGATTTACCATTCGCTCAAAAACGCTGGTGTGCAGCAAACGGTTTAGAAAATGTTGTAACACTTTCTGATCACCGTGACCTTTCATTCGGTGAAGCTTATGGCTTAGTAATGAAAGAACTTCGTTTACTTGCTCGTGCAGTATTCGTAGTAGATAGCAATGACAAAGTAGTTTACGCAGAATACGTAGGCGAAGGTACAAGCCATCCAAACTATGAAGCAGCATTAGAAGCAGCTAAATCTGCGAAGTAATGTAAATGAAGACGACCTCTCATTAAAGTTTTACTTTAGAAGAGGTCGTCTTTTCTCATGTATTGTTAACTGAACCAATATATGAGAAAAGACGTTACATCATAAACAACTTGAAGGGGAGCTCTTTGCAAGAGGTCGCTTTTTCTTTTGGGAAAAATTTAGATTATGGTATGATATAAGTTATGTGTAAAAGAGAGAAGGAGGAATGTACGTGAGTCAGGCAGTAGAAACATTATTTTCTATTTTTGATTCTTCTACGGTAGTTTTACGTAAAGAATTAGATGTAACATATTTAGAGGCGCTTGTAGAAACAGGTGATAACTTGTTTGAAGGAGCGATTTTACAAGAGGAATTATCCGAATCAACAATTGAACGGTTGAATCGTGAATATAGTACGTTTAATGAAGAAACATATAAAGGGGAAGAAATTCGTAAAGCATTTCAGCTAGCCATTTTAAAAGGAATGAAAGAGGGCGTACAAGCGAATCACGAAATGACGCCAGATGCAGTTGGAATGTTCATGAGCTACTTATTCCATAAGTTTATGCAAGGTCAAAAAGAAATTACTGTTTTAGACCCTGCAATTGGAACTGGTAACTTAATGACTACATTGTTTAATAGCGCCAAAGAAGAACTAACAATGAGTGGATTTGGTGTAGAAGTGGATGAGGTGTTAATTAAACTTGCTTTAGTAAATGCAAATTTACAAAAGCATGCAATCGAATTCTTCCACCAAGATGGACTAGCACCACTTTATATTGATCCAGTTGATGCAGTCGTTTCAGATTTACCAATTGGTTATTATCCAAATGAAATTGTTGCAAGTGAATATACATTAAAAGCAAATGAAGGAATGTCATATGCACATCACTTATTTATTGAACAAAGTGTGAAACATACGAAAGAAGGCGGGTATTTATTCTTCTTAGTACCAAACTTCATTTTTGAAAGTGATCAAGCGCCAAAGCTACATGCATTCATTAAAGAGACATGTTTTATTCAAGGATTATTACAGCTTCCTGTTTCCATGTTTAAAAACGAGAAAAATGCAAAAAGTATATTTGTTCTCCAAAAGAAAGGCCAAGGTGTAACAATGCCGAAACAGGCACTACTAGTGGAATTACCTAAATTCTCTAACATGAAGGCTATGGAGAACATTATGGATCAATTGAATACTTGGTTTGCAACACATAAATAATACGATATATATGTAACAGGGTTAGTAATTAATGTAGTACAGTTTTATAGGATATGTAATGTTTTTTAATATATACAAGATTTAACTGAATTTTTTTGAAATCTGTAATATATTTTTTTTCTTGGTGTTACAATTTTTTCACTTGAAATATATGTCGGACGATGTTTAAATTAAAATCGTGAGTATAAAATTTACTAATGATGAAACGTTTTCATAATGAGTGAATTTAATTAGATAAAATCGAGCGGTTTGTGGAATGATCCACACAACTACCAAGAGAAAAAGGGGCGAAAGACTAGATGTCAAAAATCATCGCGATTAACGCAGGAAGCTCTTCGTTAAAGTTCCAATTATTTGAAATGCCAAGTGAAACAGTATTAACAAAAGGTTTAGTAGAACGTATCGGTTTAGAAGATAGTATCTTCACAATTACTGTAAATGGCGAAAAACAAAAAGAAATTACAAACATCCCAGATCATGCAGTAGCAGTTAACATGCTTCTTAAGAAATTAACTGAAAACGGAATCGTAAAATCTCTTGATGAGATTGGCGGTATCGGTCACCGTGTTGTACACGGCGGCGAAAAATTTGCTGATTCTGTTTTAATTGATGCTGAAGTATTAGCTGATATCGAAGAATTAAGCGATTTAGCACCACTTCACAACCCAGCAAACCTTGTTGGTATTAAAGCATTCCAAGAAGTACTACCAAACGTACCAGCAGTAGCAGTATTCGATACAGCATTCCACCAAACAATGCCGGAATCTGCATTCCTATACAGCTTACCATATGAGTACTATGAGAAATTTGGCATCCGTAAATACGGTTTCCACGGAACTTCTCATAAATATGTAACTGAGCGTGCGGCTGAATTATTAGGTCGTCCAATTGAAAGCTTAAGCCTACTTTCTTGTCACTTAGGTAACGGTGCAAGTATCGCAGCAGTAGAAGGCGGTAAGTCTATCGATACTTCTATGGGCTTCACTCCACTTGCTGGTGTAACAATGGGTACACGTTCTGGTAACATTGACCCTGCGTTAATTCCATACATCATGGAAAAAACAGGCCAAACTGTAGAAGAAGTAGTTAGCGTATTAAACAAGAAGAGTGGTATGTTAGGTCTTACTGGTTACTCTAGTGACCTACGTGACATCATTGCGAAAGAAGAAGAAGGCGACCACCGTGCGAAAGTAGCACTTGACGTGTTCGTGAGCCGTATCCATAAATACATCGGTTCTTACACAGCTCGTATGAAAGGCGTTGACGCTATCATCTTTACAGCTGGTGTAGGTGAAAACAGTGCAATTATTCGTGAGCGCGTATTAGAAGGCCTTGAGTATATGGGCGTATACTTCGACGTAAAACGCAATAACGTATTCGGTGAAGAAGCATTCATCAGCTTCCCACACTCTCCAGTAAAAATTATCGTAATTCCAACTGACGAAGAAGTTATGATTGCTCGTGACGTATTACGTCTTGGAGATATTGGTTAATATACTATATAAAAAAAAGACGAGATCCTATAGGATTTCGTCTTTTTTCTTTTGGATATAGTTTAAAATTCCATCTGGATATAGCACTTTTTCCTTCTGAATGAAAGCTGTAATGGGAATCCATTTCGCATACGATACGGTTTGCTCATCTTGTATATTCATTTTTTCCATTTCATATAGTGACATGTCTAATAAGCGTAAAGAATATAGCTGAATGATTTCATGACCAATTTCTCCATCTAGATGAAAGATGTTTTCTAAGCAGCCTAAATAATTAGTGATTTCCACTTCTGTGTGAAGCTCTTCTTGAAATTCGCGAATAACAGTATGTGCTGATTTTTCACCAAGTTCAATTGATCCGCCAAGAGGTCGGTAATATGTTTCATCGCCTGTATGATATTCTTGTACGAGAAGGCGACCGTGATGTATAGCAATGCCAAAAGCTTTTGCACGTGGATACATATATAATTACTCCTTATTTATTTTGTATAAGGATGATTATAAGGCAGGGTGTGATAAAAGGTGACGTGTATTTAAGCGTTTGGCCGAATTGTGATGCCATTAAATAAGTCATTCCAAAATGCTTCATTGTACTGGTATATATCCATCACTGGGCATTTTATAACACAAATATTTTGTAATCCCCAATCTTCTTGGGCGATAGTTGGTACATCTTCAGGAATGAGTAATAGGACAGAGAATGTATGTTTAACTATTTGAGATAAAATTTGTTCCAAGGAACGTGCTTCTTCGTATGTTCCTCCCGTTCGAATAAACAATGTGGATTCTGCCGTTTCGATTGTAGTTAGAAAACGATTAATTCGATGCTCATAGTTTAACTTAATTTCTGTATAAGAAGGCCAGGATTTTGGTGTGTTTACATCTGTTTTAAAGTCGTGACAGGAGTCGATTTCATATAGGTTGTCACGGAGTCTTAATTTCGCATCATCATCCCAAAATGAGATGAAGGATAAGTTTTCGAACTGTAAAAAACGGTCAAATCGATTTTGTAATAATAAATTCACTTTTTCTAATGAAGGGCTTAGCATAAAATCGATAACACCAAAAAATGGTGATAATTCGAATTGATATAAAGCCCAAGCAGGCCAGCAGTTTTGTCCTAAGCTGAATACTGCATTATATTCTTTTTTTATATTGGATAGATTCATGTGATTCATCTCATCCTTTTTGCTAATATTTTATGTCACTAAAAAATGGTATGTGAATAAAGATAGACAAGCATATTTGCAAAGAACAAGCGGAAATATGTTACAATAGAAAAAAATCGAACGAGGTGGTTGTTGCGATGCGATCGAAGCGAGAACAAGCCATTTTAGACAATATAAAAGAATGGGAATCGCAATTAGTTGAGCAAGAAGCGACCGATTTTCAAAAAATGTTTGATAAATGGGTACATACTACAATTGCGAAATTGCCTGAGAAAAAACGAAAAGATTTCTTTACGAAAGCAGATGGATGGCTCTTTCATTTGCATGCACTTATTCAAAGTTCACAATCACAGTTAGATGCACGTAATCGCATTTTAGGAACATCGAGATTATTTGATGAATCAATTGAGCAACTTGAAGATTTGAAGGCGTTATCTATTGATCAATTAACATACATAGCAGAGCAGCAAACAGCAAGACATCGCCTATATTCATTCGTACAAGGCGGAGCAACGGGTGCTGGGGGGTTATTATTATTAACAGCTGATTTTCCGGTTATGATTGCGTTAAATGTGAAGGCTGTCCAACTTGTTGCGACATCATTTGGGCATGATGTGAACAAGCCGTATGAAATGATGCTTGCGTTAAAGGTATTCCATGCAGCATTATTGCCGGCGAGACTTCAGCAATATGCATGGTACAATTTACTGAGAGAACTCGAACAAGAGGATTCATTCTTCTATGAAGGAGACGAAGCAGTATTAAAGCCAGCTTCTACTGAGGTTGTGTTAAAACAAATTTTGAAGACGTTTTCGATTTATGCTCTTCGTCGTAAAGTATTCCAAGGCATTCCTGTACTCGGAATGGCGATTGGCTCTACAGTGAACTATCGCTTAACGAGGAATGTTACTGAATTTGCAAATAAGTTTTATCAAGTACGCTACATATTAGAAAAAGAAAAGAGAGCATGAAAAAAGCGAGAGGCCGAAGCCTTTCGCTTTTTAGTTTGTCGCATGTTTTTTGGATATTGGAATAGAAACGGGTTGCTTTGCTGCTTTCTTTTCTGTTTTTGGATAGTAAATTAAATCCAATGTTTTTGCCTGTACGGCAATCGAAAGAATAGTAAAAGCAATTTCTGTCCAATTTAAATAATATAATGAAAGCGCAAGAACAATCGCGTCAAAGACGAAGAAAATTTGCCCAATTGTAAACCGAGTTCGTTTACTTAATATAATTGTTAAAATATCGTCTCCACCGGTTGCACCGCCAAATCGCAATATAAAACCGAGTCCAATACCAGCTAACGCACCGCCAACTACTGCAGCTACAAATAAATTATTTGATAAATCTACCGTAAAAGGAGAATAATTTTCCATAAGGGAATAAAATACTCCGAATGAAAGTGAACCTAAGAATGAATAGCCAACCATTTTTCTACCTAAAAATGAAGCACATAGTAAAATAATAGGGATATCCATTACTACAGTTGAAATAGATGGTGAAATATCATAAAAATTTTGGATGAATAGTGCAATACCTACAAAGCCACCTTCTGTTAAGTGGTTTTGGAAGTGAATGTGATATAGCGCTGCTGCTAATATAAATGAACCGATTAAAACCATAAAAACTTCTTTAATAATTTGTCGACTTTGGATGTTCCTCATCGTTATTCCTTCTTTCCGTAGTTAGTAGTCCTTTTGGTGTTGTAAACTAACTACGAGCTCACATGTAGCTTTCAGTTAGTTTACGAAAAAAACTAACTACGCTATATGTCGCTGAAGAAATAACGAATAATCCTCTCGTCCATCAATTCTCCCTACCTTCGTTTTAGTTTAAGTCTTAAAGCGACTAAACAAAACGTGGAGTAGGATTCTTCATTTAGCAATCCTGCTCTTCTTTGTTTTGTTTAGCTAGTAACAATTAAGTCCTAAACAAAACGCTATGTGTAAGAAGAGTCTTTTTTTTGCCAAATTATCCTTCGGGCAATCATAATTTCCCCACTCTCGTATTTTTTTCGCTAGACTAAAGTATCTGAGCTGAAAAATACGCTACGTGTATGATTCGTCAATACGATGCCACATGCTCCTTCGAGCGATCATGATATCAAAATCCCTTCCTTCAAGATTTATATTATTATATCATACTTTCAAAAAATACATGCGGATGGAAACCGACAATAACCGAAGAGAATCTACAAAAAATGTTATGTTTAAATATTTTTGTAGGAAAGCCTAAGTTATTTCGTAGAACTGGACAACTTTTAGAAGTTTGTCCAATAAGTAAGAAAAGAAGGGTTTTTATTCAATTGTATTGTTCTCATCACTTTTATCTTTAAAAAATGCATCCCAGCTAATGATACTTAAAAAAGTTAAAGCGATAATAATGAAAGCTCGCATAAGTTTGAGACCTCCTTTTGTACATAGTATATGAATAATTTGTTTCGGAATGTGTCATTTTTTTACAAGCTCTAACTATTATGAGAGTATATTAATATAGATAGATGAGGGGGAGAATGGAGATATGCTAAAAGACATGTTTAAAAGAAAAGAATTAAAATGTTTTTCATGTCAGAAAAAGATTCAATATGAAGAAGAGCTAGTTGCTTTTGTAAAGTTGCCAAAAGAAAGAAGTATATTAGTTGGTCCGTTTGATGTGTGTTTGGCGAAAACAGCACAAGAAATATATTGTAAATCGTGTTACGACAAAAAAGCATGACCCGAATTAATTGAGGGGCATGCTTTTTTCATTGGTGTGCTTTTCCCTCAGATACGTTTTGGGTTAGACGATACCAAAGCCAAAGATCGTTAATAATTGAAGCAAGATCGGCAATTTCTGAATTTAGCCTGCAAGAAATTTCGAAGTCTTCTTCGTTATTTAAGTGGTGTTGTTTAGCGTTAATATGGTGCTCAAGTTCCTTTATGCGATCAGGTATTTTTCCGCGAACTTGCTCCCATTTTAATAAAATAGAATGCTGCGCTTGTTCAGAGATGTCTTCCCATTTTTTTTGTATGTTCGGTACTTCAATTCCTAGATGTTCATTGTATATAAAATACTTTTTCATAGACACCCCTCCATTTTCCTTCCTCTATTTTACATAAAAAAAGAAAGAAGTTCGACGAAATTGTTTGAAAAAATTTTATAAATTCCCCTTGATTCATTTTATGAAAGGTGATAAAGTTTGGATTATTATAAGAAAAGATGAATATTTATTCTTTAGGGGGATGCAAAATGGAGAAGAAAAAAGTTGTATTAGCATATTCCGGAGGTCTTGATACTTCCGTTGCAATTAAATGGTTACAAGAGAAGAATTATGATATTATCGCGCTTTGCTTAGATCTAGGGGAAGGTAAAGACTTAGCGTTTGTAAAAGAAAAAGCACTTTCAGTAGGTGCAATTAAATCATATATGATTGATGTTCAAGAAGAATATGCGAATGAATATGCATTGATAGCGATGCAAGCTCACACGTTATACGAAGGGAAATATCCTCTTGTCTCTGCATTATCTCGTCCGCTTATTGCAAAAAAATTAGTAGAAATTGCAGAGCAGGAAGGCGCAAGTGCAGTTGCACATGGATGTACAGGGAAAGGGAATGACCAAGTTCGTTTTGAAGTTTCTATTCAAGCGTTGAATCCATATTTAGAAGTTATTGCGCCTGTACGTGAATGGAAATGGTCACGTGAAGAAGAGATTGCATATGCAAAAGAAAATGATATACCGATTCCAATTAATTTAGATAGCCCGTTTTCAATCGATCAAAACTTATGGGGACGCAGCAACGAATGTGGAATTTTAGAAGATCCATGGGCAGCGCCGCCAGAAGAAGCATACGAGATGACATTAGCATTAGAAGATACACCGAATAAACCAGAGTTTGTAGAAATCGGATTTGAAGCAGGAGTACCGACGACTTTAAACGGCACTGCATATTCACTTTCAGAACTAATTAAAACGTTAAATGCACTTGCTGGCAAACATGGCGTGGGACGTATCGACCATGTAGAAAATCGCCTTGTCGGTATTAAATCTCGTGAAGTATATGAATGCCCAGCAGCAATGACATTAATAACAGCGCATAAAGAACTTGAAGATTTAACACTTGTGAAAGAGGTCGCTCATTTCAAACCGATGATTGAGCAAAAACTAACAGAATTAATTTATAACGGTTTATGGTTCTCACCTTTAAAACAAGCGCTCAATGCTTTCTTACAAGAAACGCAAAAAAATGTAACAGGTACAGTACGTGTGAAATTATTTAAAGGTCATGCGATTGTAGAAGGGCGTAAATCTGAGTATTCTTTATACGATGAAAAATTAGCAACGTATACTGCCCAGGATGAATTTAATCATGATGCAGCAGTTGGATTCATTTCATTATTCGGTTTACCTACGAAAGTATACAGTCAAGTGAATCAAAAGAAGGTGGAAGCGTGAGCAAACTTTGGGGCGGACGTTTTACAGAAGAAGCGGAAGCGTGGGTAGAAGAATTCGGAGCTTCTATTTCCTTTGATAAGCAATTGGTTAGCCAAGATATAAAAGGGAGTATCGCACACGTAACGATGCTAGCAAAGCAAGGCATCGTTACGAAAGAAGAAGCTGAGAAAATAAAGATAGGGCTTCAATATTTACTAGAGGAAGCGAAACAAAATAAATTGAATTTCTCAGTCGAGGCTGAGGACATTCATTTAAATATTGAAAAAATGTTAATTGAAAGAATCGGTGAAGTAGGAGGGAAACTTCATACAGGCCGAAGCCGTAACGATCAAGTAGCGACAGATATGCATTTGTATTTAAAAGAAAAAGTAGAAGATATTATAAAAGCTACAAAACAATTGCAAACTGTTCTTGTTCATCAAGCGGAAAATAACATTGAAACAATTATGCCCGGCTATACGCACTTGCAACGTGCACAGCCGATTTCATTTGCGCATCATATTCTTGCTTACTTTTGGATGTTAGAGCGCGATGTGAATCGTTATGAAGATTCGTTAAAGCGTATTAACATTTCACCATTAGGAGCAGGAGCACTAGCTGGTACAACATTCCCGATTGACCGAGAATATAGTGCGGAGCTTCTTGGATTTAATGGAATCTATGAAAATAGTTTAGATGCGGTAAGTGATCGTGATTTCATACTGGAGTTTTTAAGTAACTCATCTATGCTTATGATGCACTTATCACGCTTTTGCGAAGAACTTATTTTATGGAGTAGTCAAGAATTTCAATTTATTGAAATGAGCGATCAATACGCAACAGGAAGCAGTATTATGCCGCAGAAGAAAAATCCGGATATGGCGGAACTTATTCGTGGTAAAACTGGCAGAGTATACGGTAATTTATTCAGTTTACTTACAGTAATGAAAGGATTGCCGCTTGCTTACAATAAAGACTTACAAGAAGATAAAGAAGGAATGTTTGATACAGTGAAAACAGTAGAAGGATGCCTTCATATTATGGCAGGCATGCTTGAAACGATGACTGTAAACAAAGAAAAAATGGGGCAAGCTGTGACGCAAGACTTCTCTAACGCAACAGAAATTGCCGACTATTTAGCAAGCAAGGGACTGCCGTTCCGTCAAGCTCATGAAATTGTCGGGAAACTAGTTCTTCATTGTACGCAAAAAGGGATCTATTTATTAGATGTACCACTTGAAACGTATAAAGAAATGAGTCCTTTATTTGAAGAAGATTTATATGAAGTTCTTTCACCTTATGCAGCTGTAAAGCGTCGTAACAGTGCTGGTGGAACAGGGTTTGAACAAATTGAAAAAGCTTTGGAGAAGGCGAAGGGGTTAGCCATAGAGTTTGTTGGAATTTGAATGATGTATGATATAGAGGGTAAGGTGCTTTTTTAGAAAGTACCTTACCTTTTTGTATTTAGACTTTTAGGTGCGTATCTATCATTTCATAATTATTCTTCATAATCATAAAATGATGTTTCTCATGAATCGCTAATAGTTGGATAGATTGAATAAGGTTAGGATAGTGAGCAATTGGATCTAAAAATACGATATGTCCTGCGATATTTTCTTCTATATTTTGAACTAGTTTTTTTATTTCATCTGTTTCACGTGAAAGTAATTCTTCTAATTCTATTGCACTCATAGAATAATAGATTTTTTTTGAAGGGATTAAAATCCAAGGAGCTTTCATTCCTTTGCCGTGTTTTTCTTTATATTCGGCATAAATGTCATGTATTTCAGTTGCAAATGGGGTGTTTTTTCTTAGCTTGGCATAAGGGATAAGAGTGAAAGAGAATTTAATCGCTACTTTTAGCATCCTTGCAATTAAATATAAGTGATAAAAGTGTTCACCAATAGACCATTTTCCGTCCTCTTTCCTGTACCATAGTTGTTCTTGTGAAAGTGAATGAAGCTCAGGAAGGAACTCGTTTCTTTGCGCATGTAATGTGTGAAAATGTTTTGAGATATTTTCAGATTTCATAGTAGAGCATCCTCCATGCCTGTTTTTTCCTAATTATAACATTTTTCATATGGATTTAATTAAGCCTAGAACAATATGTTCTAGGCTTAAAGTTTCATCGATTAATCATACTTGTGTCGATCTTCCGTAATTCGAATGTATTCAATATCCATTAAATCTCGAAGCAATGCACCGTGACTTAGTTCAACACCATGTTTTTCTTTAAAATGCTCGCGAATCGTATTTAACATTTCGAGTTCTGTACCGTTCACATCTAAAATAATACGTTCATAATCATCCATGTAGCATCCTCCTTTTCTAAACACATATATTTTGTCCGTCTATTTCTAAAAAATGTATGTTAACCTAATGTTAGGAAATGAGAAAGGAATGGAAGATGAGACGTATTTATTTTGTAGGGTTAATTTTGTACACGCTAATTGTATTACACGTTGCATTCCCAGAAGTATTTTCATTTGAGAATGTAACAACAATGCATATAGCAATCTTTATCTTTACCTTATTTGTAGTAGATTGCTGTATTTCTGTATGGCTTTCTAGAAAAAAGAAAGTACAAGAAGTAAAAGATAAAAAAGAAATAGAACGGAAAAAGAGAAAACGTTCATTTTGGATGACAACGTATTGTTTTTCTTTAGTGATTGCTGCTGCATTTTTTAGTGAGCATATTCCACTAGAAAGATTGGATATTGAATTTTGGGCAATCGTATTTGCATGTTATTTTTTTATGCATTTTCTTCCTTATATGAAAGAAAGGCGAGGAGAAGAGGAAGATCCGATTGAAGAAGAAGTGAGAGAACAAGAGAGTAAGAGAATAGAAGAAGACATAAAGAAACTTGGCGAACAAAAGTGGTATTTAAAATCAAAAATTATATATGTTCTTTGCTTCATTACGCCGCCAATCGGTTATGTGTATGTTTTCTTACTTCGTAAAAAAATGACAGAAGATGCAAAGCAAACGTACTTAATTGTTGCGACGATAATGATGGCGCTATGGTCTTTGAAATTCCTTCCGCCGTATGTGTTGGCAGGTACCGTTGTTGTTGTAGCTTGTCTTGTATTTATAGTGAAGTTTGTGAAATGAAAAACACCAAGCCTATGTGGACTTGGTGTTTTATTTATAAATTAAAGATCACCTTGCTCCTCGTCACCACGAACAACAAGGACATCGCATTTCGCATAGCGAATAATATGTTCAGAGACGCTACCAATTAGGAAACGTTCTACAGCATTTAAACCAGTTGCACCACACATAATTAAATCCACTTTATGGTTTGGAGCGATTTCTTTTGAAATTTTAGATTTAGGATTACCAAATTCTAATACAGTTTCCACTTTTTCAAGACCAGCTTCAAGCGCAGTTTTTTTGTAGTCTTCTAATAAGTCTTCTGCAAATAGATTTGCACGTTCAGCAATTGCGCGGCTATAAGCCTCTACTGCTGAGTATGCTTTTACATCAACGATATGAGCAATTGTTAATGTTGCGTTGTTTCGTTTTGCAACTTGAATTGCTTTTTTAAAGGCTTTTTCTGCTTCTTTAGAACCGTCCACCGCAATTAAAATATTTGTATATGTATTATTCATAGTAAATTCCTCCCAATCATTTTTATTACCGTTTACAACTTTATTATAAAACAAATTTTGGTAATGTGCTTGTCGGAAACGTTACAGAATTTTGAAAACTTTGCCTTAATTCATTTTAGTTGTAATTGAAGCGAGAACTTGTTACATATGGAGTATAGCAATTTAAAAGGAGGCATGTTTGTGAGACACGCGCTCATTACAGCCGGTACGAAAGGTTTAGGAAAGCAAGTAACAGAAAAGTTATTGGCTAAAGGATATTCAGTAACAGTAACATACCATAGCGATACAAGTGCTATGGAAACAATGAAAGAAACATATAAAAATATGGAAGAACGTCTACAGTTCGTGCAAGCTGATGTCACGAAAAAGGAAGATTTACATAAAATAGTAGAAGAAGCGATGAGCCGTTTTGGCAAAATTGACTTCTTAATTAATAATGCTGGTCCTTACGTATTTGAAAGGAAAAAATTAGTCGATTACGAAGAAGACGAATGGAATGAAATGATCCAGGGTAATTTAACAGCGGTGTTTCATTTATTAAAACTTGTCGTACCGATTATGAGAAACCAGCAATTTGGCCGTATTATTAACTATGGATTTCAAGGGGCAGATAGCGCGCCTGGATGGATTTATCGTTCAGCCTTTGCAGCTGCGAAAGTCGGACTTGTTTCTTTAACGAAAACAGTCGCATACGAAGAAGCTGAATACGGTATTACTGCGAATATGGTATGTCCTGGTGATATAATTGGTGAAATGAAAGAGGCAACGATTGAAGAAGCACGAAATCTGAAAGGTAGTAACACACCAATTGGTAGATCTGGAACAGGGGAAGATATCGCAAGAACCATTTCGTTTTTATGTGAGGACGATTCTGATATGATTACTGGCACGATTATTGAAGTAACAGGCGCTGTTGATGTTATTCATAGACATCGATAGAATTAAATAAAGTGAAGTTTCGAATAATTGGACAGTTTATCCTTTATACTGAGAGGTACGGATAATACTGTCCTTTCATGTAAGATTAAATCTATCGGAAAACTTGTATTATTTTTTGTCAAATATTGAGATATTATGTTAGAATATAAGAGTATAGAAAGCGCTTTAAAAAAATGATTCAGGGGTCATTTCATAACTCAAGGGGGAACTAATAATGCGTATCGGTATTCCAACAGAAATTAAAAACAATGAAAACCGCGTGGCAATGACGCCAGCGGGAGCTGTACATTTAGTACAAAATGGTCATGAAGTTTTTGTTCAAAAAGGATCAGGTGTAGGATCAGGCTTTACAGATGAAGAATACGTACAAGCTGGTGCGAAACTTGTTGAAACTGCTGAAGAAGCATGGAATCAAGATATGGTTATGAAGGTAAAAGAGCCAGTTGAAAGTGAATACGGTTATTTCCGCGAAGGTTTAATTTTATTCACATACTTACACTTAGCTCCAGAGCCAGAATTAACGAAAGCATTAATTGATAACAAAGTGGTATCAATTGCATACGAAACAGTACAATTAGACAATCGTTCTTTACCATTACTTGCACCTATGAGTGAAGTAGCTGGTCGTATGTCTGCGCAAATCGGTGCACAGTTCCTTGAGAAAAACAAAGGTGGTAAAGGTATTTTACTTGCAGGTGTTCCAGGGGTGAAACGCGGTAAAGTAACAATTATCGGCGGTGGTCAAGCTGGTACAAACGCAGCGAAAATTGCAGTAGGTTTAGGTGCAGATGTAACAATCATCGACTTAAGTGCAGAACGTCTTCGTCAATTAGATGACATTTTCGGAAACCAAGTGAAAACGTTAATGTCTAACCCGTATAACATTGCAGAAGCTGTAAGAGAATCTGACCTTGTAATCGGTGCAGTATTAATCCCAGGTGCAAAAGCGCCAAAACTTGTAACAGAAGAAATGATTCAATCAATGGAACCAGGTTCTGTCGTTGTAGATATCGCGATTGACCAAGGTGGTATTTTCGAAACAACTGACCGTATTACAACTCACGACAACCCAACTTATGAGAAACATGGTGTTGTTCATTATGCAGTTGCAAATATGCCAGGTGCGGTTCCACGTACATCAACTCTTGCATTAACAAACGTAACAGTACCATATGCAGTACAAATTGCTAACAAAGGCTACAAAGAAGCTTGCCTAGGCAACACTGCATTATTAAAAGGTATTAACACATTAGATGGCTACGTAACATTCGAAGCAGTTGCGGAAGCGCACAGCTTACAATATGCAGATGCAAAAGAGCTTCTTGAAAAAGCTCCTGCTTTATCATAATAGAAATACATGTAAGCCCCTCCTTTTGTAAGGAGGGGCTTTTTATTTAGGCTAATTGTCTAGTTTCTTTACAATTCTTAATCCGAACATCATTGTAAAGAAAAGAATACCAAACAAATAATACAAGGCATACTCAACTCGTATCATCGAATTTTTGTCAGTGATATATAAAATAAATAGTATCGCAGAACCGATTAAATGAGAGAGGCCGAAAATTTGCGCCATAAGTTTTAAACTCATCTTCTCGATTCTTTCATCCATCTCAGGTAATGGATATTTCTCGGAATCGTGCTTCTTTTTCTTAAAGAATATTCGTTTCACTATGAATAGTATTAAGGCTAAGAGTATGTATACGCCAGTGAATAGAAGGACAGAACTAATCTTTTCTTCATCATTACTATTGAAATAAAGAAAAGTTGAACCTAACAATAAAATGGTAAGATGCGAAATGAACTCTTGATTAAAAGTATTTTTCATTCTTTTTCCTCCCCGGTTTTATCTAATTGAAATAAATCTTCTACTTTACAGTTGAAAAACTCACATAATTTCAATGCTAATTCTAAACTCGGGTTGTATTTATTCTTCTCGATAGCGATGAGGGATTGTCTAGTGATTTGAACAGAGGAAGCTAATTGCTCTTGGGTGATGTCTCTAACGACGCGGAATTGTTTTACTTTATTTTTAATCAAATATACAAAGTCTCCTTTTTGTAAATTTGTTACATTTATAATATCCATTTTTAGGTAAAAAGTAAATGAAACTTTACGAGAAATATTGCTTGTTATGATGTTGTTTTTTGTGATAATTTGGAATTAAATGAAAAATGAAAGTCGATAGAGGAGATTCAATGGGGAGTAAAAATAGGAAGAAAAAGCAAGCTAAAAGACAAAAGTATATAAAGAAAAAACAGGAACAGAACATACCTCTTTCAAAAAAAGTAGTCATTATGATAGAAAAAACATTTCGGTATATTTGTATGTTCTTGTATGTGATTTTTTGCGTGTTTTTATGTGGGATGGTTAAAAATTTTGGGATAACCCCTAATGTTATTGAAGGTATTTTTGGCGTTACACTTGTTATGGTAGAAGGATTCTTATTCTTTATATTATTTGATAAAGTGTGGCCTAGTCATGAAAGTAAAAAAGATAGAAAAAGAAGAAAAAAATCTTCATCCGATTCAAGCTCATCAAGCGGATTTGGTGATTACAGTAGCAACGATTGTAGCAGTTCAAGTGATGGTGGAGGAGATTGCGGAGGTGGTGGAGACTAAATTAGTTTTTCAGAAGAACGACTAATGAAAGGGCGGGACGAAAGATGGAAACTGTGAATTTATTAGAATTAACAAAGGACATTCAAGAACAACATAAAAACTTCGTCGTTTCAAATGTAAATAATCATTGCTTACGAATCGCCGTATTTACTGGTGAATATGATTGGCACTATCATTCTAATTCGGATGAATTATTTATTGTGCTAGAGGGAGAACTACTTATCGATTTTGAAGATGGAGAGACGGCGGTTTTAAAGCCAAATGATTCTATCTTAATTCCAGCATGCACGATCCATAGAACGAGAGCATTCAAGAGAACGGTAAATCTTTGTTTTGAAAATATAGAGGCGGATACGATTAAAGTGGAGCAATTATGAAAAAATTATCTGTAGCCCAGTATAGAAAAATCCTTCCGATTTTAGAAGGTCATACAAGGACAACAACCTTTGCTCATGCGGTATGTGATCAAATGATAGATGGTGAAGTTTTTGCAAACGAGAAGTTAACAGCAGGACTAATTCGTACAGCTAATGGTATCTATTATTTATTTGGTGATACGGATGATCAAAATTATAACGAATATTTATTTGCGTATTTAAAAATGGCTATTGAAAAAACAGAGAAACGATTTACACTGTTCACTTCGAGTGAAGAGTGGGAAATGATGATTGAAGAGTACTTTAGTAATGCATTTCGGAACATCCCACGAATGACATTTCAATTTCAAAGAGAAGTTTTTGAAGACAGAAGAATAGAATTAAACAAAAATACATATGAAATTAAACGTATTGATAAAAGTGATATAGAACGAAGTAATGAATTTACAGAGGATTATTACAAAGAATATTGGGGATCAAAAGAAGTGTTTTTAAATAACGGCTTTGGTTTTTGTATAGAACAAGATGGGATGATTGTAGCCGAATGCGTCTCAATATTTAGAGGGAATGGTTTTGCTGAAATTGATATTGCAACACATGAAGCGCATCAAGGAAAAGGATTAGCTCAAGCTGTCGCAACACGTTTCATTGAACAGTGTATACAAAATCATATTACACCATGCTGGGATTGTAATGTAGATAATATTCCCTCGCAAAAATTAGCTAGTAAATTAAGCTTCCATAATCCAGTAGAATATGTTTTGTTTGTCCGCAAGAAAATGGGGGAATAAAAGATGAACGTAGAATTAACAAGATTCAAAGTCAAGCCAGGTAAAAGTCATCGCATAGATGAATGGATGCAGCTTCTTAATGATAATATGAAAGAAGTGCTTTTGACATTAAACGACGAAAAGATGTATGTAGAGACAATTTTCCGGGAAATAAGAGATGGAGAAGAGTACTTATATTGGTATTCTGTGCAAGGAGAAGGCGGGGCTCTTGTCGAAAATTCTCATCATGAAATTGATAAAAAGCACTTAGCGTTTTGGTATGAATGTATTGATGAAGAAGCACCGTCTGTTGATATGGAAACAGAAGTTGTTATGATTCAAGATGTTGTGAAGGAAGTAATGAAATAATAGAATAGTATGTTGGAGAGAAGCGCATCAAAATAGATGTGCTTTTTATTTTGAAAAACGATTTAACAATAAACTCAAAAGAGTTTCTGTACCAAATGAAGTCTTTAGCAAAAAAATAGTGAAGGTATACCAAGTGATTATTTTGAACAATATTATAAAGAAATAAAAAACATCAAACCAAAAGACCTACCAATATACGGTGTAGTTGTAACAGGGAAAACAGAGGATTTACAAGGTTTAAAAGGAGTACCATATATTAAAGCGGCTGTTAGAGGTGTAACAGTTGAGAAATATTGATTACAATTAATTAATGTGAATAATCAGAAATTTATGTTATAATATGGGAAAAGGAGGTTTATATGAGGCAAATACATGGAGCAATTTATATTTACATAACAATGTTTTTCGTGGCGATATCCTATGGATTAGGGCACGTGTATTCGCATCCTATACTAACTTTTTTAAGCGGATCATGTATGGCGTTTGCGCTTCTTGTCCACCTTTTCTCAGTTTGGATCGTGAAATTTCAAATAAATATTAGTGAGATAGAAGAAGGCACTTTTTAAAGGGTCTTCTTTAATAAAAAGGTAGCAATCACGCTACCTTTTTTATTATTTCACAAATTGTAATTCTTTCGGGAATTTCGTTAAGATTTCTGATCCGTCTTTTGTGATGTAAATATCATCTTCAATACGAACGCCGCCTACGTTTGGTACGTAAATACCTGGCTCGATTGTGAAGACCATACCTTCTTTTAATAGAGACTCATTGCCTTCTTTTACATCTGGATATTCGTGTACGCTAATTCCAAGTCCGTGACCAAGTCGGTGTGGGAAGAAGTCTCCATAACCTGCATCTGCGATAACAGAGCGAGCGGCGTTGTCAATTGCACCAAATGTAACGCCTGGTTTACATGCTTCAACTGCTTGTAGTTGCCCAGCAAGTACAGTGTTGTAAATGCGAGTTTGTTCTTCAGAAATATCACCAAATGCTACTGTACGCGTAATGTCAGAGCAATAACCTTCAATGATTACACCTAAATCAAATAGTACGAAATCGCCGCGTTTCATTTTGTTTGCACCTGGAATACCGTGTGGAAGAGCAGAGTTTGAGCCTGCTAATACCATCGTATCGAATGACATTTTATGGATGCCTTTTGTTTTTAATTCATGCTCAATAATTGCTAATACTTCTAGCTCGCTGCGATTTTCTTTAATTGCATTTACACCAACTTCAACAGCATAGTCTGCCATTTTAGCTGCTTCACGTAAAATAGAAAGTTCTTTTTCATCTTTAATTAAGCGAAGCTCGCGAACTTTCTCTTCAGCTGATTTGAAAGCTGCATTTGGGAATAATTTTGTTAATTCTTCGTAGCGCTCTACGTTTAAATGCTCTTTTTCAATTGCAACTGCATTTGCATCAATACCACGATCTTTAATTGCTTTTGCAATCATATCCCATGGTCTGTCAGTATCAGTAAATCCGATAATTTCATGTGCCCAGCCAGCGTTACGCGCTTGACCTTCTTCCATTTTAGGACAAATTAAAATAGGTTCTTTTTCTTGGAATACAAACATACCAAGTAGTCTTTCATGTGGTTCACAGTGGAAGTTCGTCATGTAGAAAACGTTCGGTGTAGAAGTTAAGAACGCAGCTTCTACGTTTTTTTCTTTTAGCCATTGCATTAAATTTTCTAATCTAGCATTCATCGATTGGCACCCCCGAGATATTTAATTACAAATATAACTTTACATCGGATGAAAGCGTTATGACAAGTAAATAGATGTTAGAAAAGACAGGGAATTGAGAAATCATGTAGAATAAAAAGTGAGAATGTGAATAGGGAGGAATGTAATGATGAAAGTATCTTATCACGGGCATTCAGTTGTAAAGATTGAAACGAATGGAAAAGTTATTTTAATTGATCCGTTTTTAACAGGAAATCCGAAAACAGATTTAAAGGCTGAAGATGTAAAAGTTGATGCGATTATTTTATCGCACGGACACGGTGATCATGTTGGGGATACAGTAGCGTTAGCAAAGAAAAATAATGCGGTCGTTGTGGCACCATTTGAATTAGCGACATTTTTAGGCTGGCAAGGTGTAAATACACATCCAATGCATATTGGAGGTTCACATGAATTTGACTTTGGTAAAGTGAAATTTACTCAAGCATTCCACGGCTCTAGTTATATTGATGAAGAAAATAAGACGATTACATATACAGGTATGCCAGCTGGTATTTTGTTTACAGCAGAAGAGAAAACGATATATCATGCAGGAGATACTGCTTTATTCTCTGATATGAAGTTAATTGGAGAACTGAATAATATTGATGTAGCATTTTTACCAATTGGCGATAATTTCACAATGGGGCCAGAAGATGCTGTTTTAGCTGCAAAATGGACTGGTGCGAAAACAGTTGTACCGATGCATTATAATACGTTCCCGGTTATTGAACAAGATCCATATCAATTTGTAGAAAAGCTACAAAATTGTATAGGGAAAGTATTAGAAGCTGGAGAAAGTATTACACTATAAAAAAGAAACCCTTCATTTGAAACGATAAGTGAAGGGTTTTTTATGTGTGTAGTACAGTTTTTAAAGTTTGTATTTGTTTAGGTGATTCTTTTCTTTTTGTACGTGGCTGTTCGGGTGTTTCATTCAACTCCATTGCAACTTTTTTTCCATCTACGAAAGCTAAAAATACAGCACCTACAACCTCTAAAAATTTTTTCATAATGTATTCGCTCCTTTGTTTCATTTCTTGTCTTAATTGTATATTGAAGCGTCTGGACAAACTATCGAACGAGATGACAATACCATTACATTGTTGTAATAGAATGACTGGTGGAATGTAAGGGGTATTTTGTTATAAAAAAAATGGTACAGGCATATAAAGAGAGAGTGTAACAGTTTTGAAAATATAGTATACTGAAAATACAACACATGAAGAATTTAGGGAAAAGAAAGTATGGTGAAACCATTTGGCTACCAAACATAATCAAATTTTAGAACATATTAATAGCCTGCCGGTAGGGCATAAAATTTCTGTGAGGCAAATTGCGAAAGATTTGAGTGTAAGTGAAGGGACAGCTTACCGTGCAATTAAAGACGCAGAAAATAAAGGGTATGTTAGTACAATTGAACGTGTCGGAACAATTCGAATTGAACAAAAGAAGAAAGAAAATATCGAAAAACTGACATATGCAGAAGTCGTTAACATTGTCGATGGTCAAGTACTTGGAGGCAGAGAAGGACTACATAAAACATTAAATAAATTCGTAATCGGGGCTATGAAATTAGAAGCGATGATGCGCTATACAGAAGCAGGGAATTTACTTATCATCGGTAACCGTACGAACGCACATCAATTAGCACTAGAAGCTGGGGCAGCAGTGTTAATTACGGGCGGATTTGATACGGAAGATCATGTGAAGAAATTAGCAGACGAATTAAAGCTTCCAATTATTTCAAGTAGTTATGATACATTTACGGTCGCAACGTTAATTAACCGTGCAATTTATGATCAACTTATCAAGAAAGAAATTGTACTCGTTGAAGATATTTTAACGCCAATTGAAGAAACGTTATATTTAAAGCCAAATGATACAGTACAGCAATGGCATGCGTATAATGAAGAAACGATGCATGGACGTTATCCAATTGTTGATGAAAATAAAAAGGTGTTAGGTATTGTAACTTCAAAAGATATGATTGGTGTCGTGAAAGAAACACCAATTGATAAAGTGATGACAAAGCATCCAATTACGGTGAACGGAAAAATGTCTGTCGCAGCTGCAGCACGTATGATGGTGTGGGAAGGTATTGAGTTACTTCCTGTTGTGGAAGAAGGGAATAAATTGCAAGGGATCATTAGTCGCCAAGATGTACTTCAGGCGTTGCAAATGATTCAACGTCAACCGCAAGTTGGGGAAACAATTGATGATATTGTAACGAACCAATTTATGACGCCGAAAGAAGCTAAAAATGAGCATTTGTATCAATTTTCAGTGACGCCACAAATGACGAATTCAATCGGGACGTTATCTTACGGTGTATTCACAACAATTGTGACAGAAGCAACAAACCGTGTCATTCGTGCGCAAAAGAAGAGCGATTTAATTGTTGAAAACTTAACCATTTATTTCGTTAAGCCAGTTCAAATTGATAATGTTGTATCAGTTCATCCGAAAGTATTAGAAATTGGGCGTAAATTTGGTAAGATTGATGTAGAAGTGCATCATGAAGGTAATGTTGTCGGGAAAGCATTACTTATGGTGCAATTGATCGATAAATAAAAAGATGGAACAAATCGCTTTGGTTTGTTCCATCTTTTTTGTTTTATTGGGTTTGGAAGCTGTTGCTAAAGATGTGGAAGAGTTTTAGCGGGAAATATATAAGGAGAGATGATTGTATAATTAGAAAAAACAGAATATTAATCCGTTTAGAGTGTATACTATGATATAATTAGATTGTAAGATAATGGATGTCGGAAGGGGGATGCAATATGTCATCAGAATTACTCTTTTTTGGTGGTATCGCACTCTTTTATTTCCTTGTGATGATACCAATTCAATACTTATACTTACAAGGATTAAATGAAAAAAAGAAACGGACAGGATTATCTCAGCAAGAACTATACAAACAGATGTCTTTTGAAGAAGAACAATTACATTTTCACGTGCAAGGTAATCCCTTTAATATACCATCTGCGTTTGTTGCATATATGATTTTGAAAGTGAAGGGACGTAAAAAAGCATCACAATGTTGATGCTTTTTTACGTTGTTTTATAAGATTCGGCTTCTTTGACTGCTAATGGTAGAAAATGTTTATATTGGCGGAATCCATTAAATGTACTCGCGCTGCCAAGTAAAATAAACAAAACACCAACGATAATGCGTGCAGTTGAAAGTTCTAAAAAGAATTGGTTTATCCCAAAGAATAGGACGAATAAGCCGAGTGCCATTGCGGATTTTCCTGAGAGCCAACCTTTCTCCATTGGACGGTTTGTACGAAAGAACTTTGTTTTGTAGAAGAGGTACAACACAAATGAGATGATAATACAAAAGACGAATACTGGCATAATACACGCTCCCATCGATTGGTATAAAAATAACAATTTAGAAAAAAGAAAAATCTAAACTTTCTAATTTTTATTATAAAGCAATTGTTCGCATGTATGAAATGTTTTCCGTTATAATGGGGGATAAAGTAAAACTTTAATTAGTGTGGGGAGATCCCACGTACTAATTATTAGCCCTCACCAATCGGGCTTTTACGTGCATCCAGGCTCCAAATTAATTTTGCCCCATTGTTTTTAATACTTTTGAGGTGGGAGTCTTACTACACGTTAATGCGGGATAAAATGAAGAAGTTGAATAAAAAGGAGATTATACATATGCATGAGCAAATTTTAGGAGCAATTAAAGAGTTTGATACAATTATTATTCATCGTCATGTGCGTCCAGATCCAGATGCATTAGGTTCACAGGGCGGTCTTGGTACGATTCTACAAGAATCGTTTCCAGAGAAAAATATTTATACGGTTGGGTACAATGAACCGTCACTAGAATATTTACGAGTAATGGATGATATTGAAGATAGTGTATATGAAAATGCACTTGTTATCGTATGTGATACTGCGAACCAAGAACGTGTTGACGATCAACGCTATGCAAAAGGGAAGATGTTAATTAAAATTGATCATCATCCGAATGAAGATCCGTACGGAGATATTACGTGGGTAGATACGACATCAAGTTCTACAAGTGAAATGATTTATGAGTTTTACAGTTATGGAAAAGATAAAGGATTACAGATAACGAAAGAAGCAGCTCGTCTTATTTTAGCGGGTATTGTTGGGGATACAGGTCGTTTCTTATTCCCGAATACAACAGCGAAAACACTTCGTTACGTAAGTGAGCTCGTTGACATGGATGTGAAATTTACAGATTTATACAATGAAATGTATAAGACAAAAGAAAAAATTGCTCGTTTAAACGGTTATATTTTACAAAACTTCACAATGGTAGAAGAAGGCGCAGCGTACATTAAATTAACGAAAGAGGTACTAGAAGAGTTTGATGTACTTTCTACTGAAGCATCTGGTGTTGTCGGAGCACTTGGTAATATTGATGGATTAAAGGCATGGGTTCTATTTTTAGAGGAAGATGATGTTATTCGTGTTCGTCTTCGTTCAAAAGGACCAGTTATTAATAAGTTAGCAATGCAATATAATGGCGGAGGACATCCGATGGCTTCTGGTGCAAAAGCATCTTCTTGGGAAGAAGCAGATCGCCTGTTTGCTGATTTACGTGAGCTGTGTAGATAAAAATTGTAGGTTGAACGAAAGAGAAGGAGAGGCACTGAAGCCCTCCTTTTTTTTATTTTTCTTTCTCTATATCAATACTAATTTCAAGTACGGTATCAAAAGAGACTGTGTCTACTTTAAAGCGGTATATACGATCGTAATGTTTGTACGTTTTATTTTCGATGACTTTTTTGAGCAGGTCTTTATTTTTTGCGATGCTTTGAATGTTTTTCGTTAAAAGATGCTGGAGATCATTATGGATAGAAGTGGTCATGTTTTCAAGTGTAAGATTGTCTAAATCATATTTTTTTCGATTTATAATTTTTATTTTGATTTCTTGAATTGTTAAGAGCCGTTTATTTTCTGTGTTCAATTTCTCTTGGTCTTCGAGAAGGACGTGGAGTTTTGCTTCTTGTTTTTCGATAATTTCTTTTTGTTCTGCTATTTTACTAGTTTGTTCTTCTTGAAAAACACCGTATATGTACAAAAAAACAAACCAGCTCAACACGCCTCCAACAGCAGCGCCAGCTAAAACTAAATACCACCTTTTGGCTGTATTGGCACTGGGTACTCTCATACATGTTCCTGTGTAAGCCATTTAATAATAATAAGACCAGTTTGCATACCGCCAGTTGCAAAAAAAATAAGGAGAATTTGTTTTACGATATCTTTCATATCTCCGCCAAAGAAGCTTCTTTCAAAGCTATAAAAGGTATCGAACGTTCCGCCAATTGCTGCAACGAGTGCCCAAATTCTTAAATTTTGGGCGAATTGATTAATATAAGTTAGAGTTGGTTTTCCGATGAGAAATGCACCAAATCCGCCAATTAATGAACCACCAAGTATAACTCCAAAGGCAATAAAATAACTAATAATAAGCAGAGAGAAAAAAGTATGTTCTCTTACATCCATCGTCATTCCCCTTTCTTCTTCATATATATGGACAAAGTATGAGAAGTATGTTTTGATTTCCGCTTTCCTCATCACCTATAATAAAAGTAGTCACATAGGTAAAGAGAGGGTACAACAGTGAAGTTTGTGCATTTACAATGTCAAACCGTTTTTAGTTTATTAAAAAGTGCTTGTAAAATTGATGAGCTTGTCATTCGGGCGAAAGAGCTTGGATTTTCATCGCTGGCCATTACAGATGAAAATGTTATGTATGGAGTTATTCCGTTTTATAAAGCATGCAAGAAAAATGGTATACAGCCTATTATCGGCTTAACAGCTTCTATTTTTAGTGAAGAAGAAGAAAGGTCTTATCCACTTGTCTTACTTGCTGAGAATGAAATAGGCTATCAAAATTTATTAAAGATCTCTAGCAGCATTATGACGAAGTCAAAAGAAGGTATCCCGAAGAAGTGGCTTGCTCATTATGCGAAAGGGTTAATTGCAATTTCACCAGGGAAAGACGGAGAGATTGAACAGCTATTATTAGAAGACAAAGAGAGTCAGGCTGAAGAAGTAGCTCGTACGTATCAAAATATGTTCAGCAATTTTTATATAAGTTTGCAGCATCATGCGATTCAAGATGAACTGCTTTTACAAGAAAAACTGCCTGAATTTATTAATAAGGTAAACGTTCCAGTCGTTGCAACAAATGATGTTCGCTATATTAATCAAAGTGACGCACTTGTTCATGAATGTTTATTATCTGTTGAAGGCGGAACGAAAATGACTGATCCAGATAGACCGAGAATGAAAACGGATCAGTATTATTTAAAGTCATCGGATGAAATGGGAGCACTATTTTCTCATGCTGAGGAAGCGGTTCAAAATACAATAACAATCGCGGAACGTTGCCAAGTAGAAATTCCTTTCCATGTAAATCAATTACCGAAATTTCCTGTTCCATCTAACGAGACGAATGATACGTATTTGCGCCGTGTTTGTGAAGAAGGCTTGCAGAAACGCTATGGTACGCCGAAAGAAGCGCATATAGGACGTTTGGATCATGAATTAAATGTTATTTCTCGTATGGGATTTAGCGATTATTTCCTCATCGTATGGGACTTTATGAAATATGCACATGAAAATCATATTTTAACTGGGCCAGGCCGTGGATCGGCAGCTGGTTCACTCGTTTCTTACGTATTGGAAATTACAGATATTGATCCGATTGAATATGAATTATTATTTGAAAGGTTTTTAAACCCTGAACGTGTGACACTTCCAGATATTGATATTGATTTTCCAGATATAAGACGTGATGAGATGATTCGATATGTGAAAGATAAATATGGTCAGCTTCGTGTTGCTCAAATTGTAACGTTCGGAACTCTTGCAGCGAAAGCCGCAATTAGAGACATTGCTCGTGTAATGGGACTCCTGCCAAGAGATATTGACATATTTTCAAAACTTATCCCATCAAAGCTTGGTATAACGTTAAGAGATGCATATGAGGAATCGCAATCGCTCCGTGAGTTTATACAAGGGAATCTGTTACATGAGCGTGTGTTTGAAATTGCAAAACGTGTAGAGGGATTACCGCGTCATACGTCTATTCATGCAGCTGGCGTTATTATGAGCCAAGAACCGTTAACGGGAAGTGTAGCGATTCAAGAAGGGCATAACGATGTTTATGTTACGCAATATCCAGCTGATGCATTGGAAGAACTTGGATTGCTCAAGATGGACTTTTTAGGCTTACGTAATTTAACGTTACTTGAAAATATTATAAAATTTATTGTTGAAAAAACTGGGAAACAAATTGATATAAGAAATTTACCTCTGCAAGATGAAAAGACGTTTCAATTGTTAGGAAGAGGGGATACAACAGGTGTATTCCAGCTTGAATCAGGTGGTATGCGAAATGTACTTCGTGGGTTAAAACCGAATGAATTTGAAGACATAGTCGCTGTTAACTCGTTATACAGACCAGGACCGATGGAACAAATTCCAACCTTTATTGAATCGAAGCATGGGAAAAGACAAATTGAATATTTACATCCGGATTTAAAGCCGATTTTAGAAAGAACATACGGCGTAATTGTATACCAAGAACAAATTATGCAAATCGCATCGAAGTTAGCTGGATTTTCGCTTGGAGAAGCGGATTTGCTGCGCCGTGCAGTGAGTAAAAAGAATCGTGATATTTTAGATCAAGAACGTAAGCATTTTGTTCAAGGTTGTTTGGAAAACGGATACGATGAGACATCTTCAGAACAAATTTATGATTTAATTGTAAGATTTGCGAATTACGGTTTTAACCGAAGTCACGCTGTAGCTTACAGTATGATCGGATATCAGCTTGCATATTTAAAAGCAAATTATACGCTGGAATTTATGACTGCGTTATTATCAAGTGCAATTGGAAATGAAGATAAGATTGTGCAGTATGTACGAGAAACGAAGCGGAAAGGTTTTCACGTTTTACCGCCGTCTCTTCAGAGAAGTGGTTACAACTTCCAAATAGAAGGGAATGCGATTCGATATAGTTTACTTTCGATTCGGAATATCGGGATGGCTACCGTGACGGCATTACTCGAAGAACGAGAGGAAAAAATGTTCGAAGATTTATTTGAGTTTTGTCTTCGTATGCCATCAAAATTTGTAACAGAGCGAAATTTAGAAGCGTTTGTCTGGTCTGGTTGTTTTGACGGTTTTGGTGTTTCGAGGACGACGTTATGGAGAAGTCTTAAAGGAGCGTTGGAGTATGCAAATCTTGCACGTGATTTTGATTTAGGGGATGCTGTTCCGAAATCAAAATACGTACAAGGAGAAGAGCTATCCTTTATTGAACAGTTAAATAAAGAGAAAGAAGCACTCGGTTTTTATTTATCTAGCTATCCGACAGCGCAGTATGCGGAGCTAGGAAAAGAATTAGAAATTCCATCTCTTGCTCAGGCGATGCGACATAAGAAAAAAGTACAAAGAGCGATCGTATATATAACAAGTGTGAAAGTTATTCGTACGAAAAAGTTGCAAAAGATGGCGTTTATTACATTCTGTGATCAAAATGATGAAATGGAAGCCGTTATTTTTCCAGAAACGTATATACATTTTTCGGACAGGTTACAAGAAGGTGCAATCGTTTTAGTTGATGGTACGATCGAGCAAAGAAATCATAAGTTGCAATGGATCGTGAATGGACTATATCCGCTAGAAGAAATGGATGTTTATGAAGGAATGAAAGAAGCATCTGTTTACGTGAAATTGCCGTCTCAATATGAAAAAAAGCTTGTAAATCAAGTTACAAAAATATTGTTTGATTATTCAGGTTTTACGAAAGTACTAATTTATTATGAAAAGGAACATAAAATGGTACAATTATCTCGAAGTTTATCGATTCATCCAAGTGAAGAATGTCTAGGAGCACTTCGTGAAATTGTCGGTGACGAAAATGTCGTTGTGAAAATATAATGGACAATTTCCCTACACTTCGATTATTATAGTAGTAGTGTTCGTGGTCAGACCACTTGGAGAAATTGATATCAGCAAGCATAATTTGAGGAGAGTGGATAGTTTGTCAACACTTCGTGAAGAAGCACTTCACATGCATAAAGTGCATCAAGGAAAATTAGAAACTGTATCAAAAGTAAAAGTAGAAAATGCAAAAGATTTAAGTCTTGCATATTCTCCAGGGGTTGCAGAGCCTTGTAAAGAAATTTATGACGATAAAAGTAAGGTATATGAATATACAATGAAGGGAAATATGGTAGCAGTTGTGACAGATGGAACGGCTGTACTTGGTCTTGGTAACATTGGACCTGAAGCATCTCTTCCAGTAATGGAAGGTAAAGCTGTATTATTCAAGAGCTTTGCTGGTGTAGATGCATTCCCGATTGCCTTAAATACAAACGATGTAGATAAAATTGTTGAAACTGTAAAATTAATGGAGCCAACTTTTGGCGGTGTAAACTTAGAAGATATCGCAGCGCCAAACTGCTTCGTTATTGAAGAACGTTTGAAAAAAGAGACAAACATTCCAATATTCCATGATGATCAACACGGAACAGCTATCGTAACAGTAGCAGGCCTTGTGAACGCGCTGAAGTTAGTTGGAAAGAAAATGTCTGACATTAAAGTTGTCGCAAATGGTGCAGGTGCAGCAGGTATTGCAATCATTAAACTTTTATACCGCTATGGTGTACGTGACGTTATTATGTGTGACCGTAAAGGTGCAATCTATGAAGGTCGTCCTGTCGGTATGAATCCGGTGAAAGATGAAGTTGCAAAATATACAAATAAGAGTCGTATAGAAGGTTCTTTAGCTGACGTTTTACAAGGTGCGGACGTATTCATTGGTGTATCTGCAGCAGGTGCATTAACTGAAGAGATGGTTCGTACAATGAATGACGATGCAATTATTTTTGCAATGGCGAATCCGGTTCCAGAAATTATGCCAGAATTGGCAAAAGCAGCGGGCGCAGCTGTTGTTGGAACAGGTCGTTCTGACTTCCCGAACCAAGTAAATAATGTACTAGCGTTCCCAGGGATTTTCCGCGGTGCACTTGATGTACATGCGACACAAATTAATGAAGAAATGAAGATGGCAGCTGTACAGGCCATTGCAGAGCTTGTATCAGAGGATGAGTTGAATGCAGATCATATCATTCCAGCACCATTTGACGCGCGTGTAGCGCCTCAAGTAGCGGCTTACGTTGCGAAAGCAGCAATGGAGACAGGAGTAGCTCGCCGTCAAGTAGATCCAAATGAAGTCGCTGAGAAAACAAAACAATTAGCGCTGATTGGTAAAGAATAAGCGAGGAATTTCCATTGACATCATCAAATACAAAAGTATATCTCGAAATTGTAAAAAAAATCCGTTCCATTATGGAAGAGGATTGTTTAGTAGCAGGGGATCGTTTGCCATCTGAGCGTGAGTTAAGTTCACGCTTAAATGTTGGACGTTCCTCTGTAAGAGAAGCATTACGTGCGTTAGAGCTGGTAGGATTAATTGAAACGAGACGTGGTGAGGGAACGTTTATTCGAAACTTTTACGATAACGGTCTTGTACAATTAATTGCTCCGTTCTTGCTGCAAGATGAGAAAACAATTCGTGATTTATTACAAACAAAACGATTGCTTGAGAAAGATATGATTCGACTTGTATGTAATTTACCGAAAGAAACGTTTTCTGAAGTACTAAGTAAATTACACCAAGTGCTTGAAGAAAATGAAAGCTCAATTCCGGTGCTTCATCAAACGTTCTTTAAAACACTTATTGAACAATTCGATAATTATTTACTCTATCGCATTTGGATGATCGTAAATGATTACGTTGCAACTCTTTCTTGTGAAGTTTCAGGAGATTCTATCGAAATGTATAGAAAGCTTTATGCTACTTTGGAAGTGAAACAAGAAAATGATGCATTAAAAATTTACGATGAATTAGTAGAGAATATACAGTTTCACTCGTAATGTATAAAATTTGTCGAAATGACCATGACACGTTATGACAAACATTCTACCGCATAGCGGTTAAAGTTAAACGTAAAGAGAGAGGTTATTAGACAGATTGAGAAGATAAGGCTAACATCAAACATTGGTGTTAGCCCCATTTTCTTCTTACGCTAACCTTAGCTCTCAATGAAGGGGGTCAAATTGTGCTAAGAGATTTATTCGTGAAAAAGAAAAAGTACGCTGCAATACCTTCAGAACAAGTACGAAAAGATGTACCAGATGGCGTTATGACAAAATGTCCGAAATGCAAAAAAATCATGTATACGAAAGAGCTTCTTAAAAATTTAAAAGTATGCGTGAATTGTGGATATCATCATCCGATGAATGCATGGGAACGCCTTGATAGTATATTGGACGAAGGTTCATTTCGTGAGTATGACAAAGAGATGGTTTCACTAAATCCACTTGAGTTTCCGGGATATGAAGAGAAACTAGAAAACGATCGTAAGAAGACTAAATTGAATGAAGCGGTTGTAACTGGTGAAGGAACAATTGATGACATGCTTGTTGTTGTTGCAGTAATGGATTCTCGTTTTCGAATGGGCAGCATGGGCTCTGTTGTAGGAGAGAAAATTGCCCGTGCGGTTGAAAAGGCATACGACTTACAAGTTCCATTTATTATCTTTACTGCTTCGGGTGGTGCTCGTATGCAAGAGGGGATATTAAGTTTAATGCAAATGGCAAAAACAAGCGTAGCTTTGAAAAAGCATAGTAATGCAGGAGGGTTATTTATTTCTGTTATGACTCACCCAACGACGGGCGGGGTTTCAGCGAGTTTCGCTTCACTTGGTGATTACAATCTTGCAGAGCCAGGTGCACTTATCGGATTTGCTGGTAGACGCGTAATTGAACAAACAGTGCGTGAGAAACTACCGGAAGATTTCCAAACGGCAGAATTTTTACTAGAGCACGGTCAATTAGATGCGGTGGTGCATCGTGATGATATGAGAGAATCACTCCGTAAGATTTTAGAAGTTCATCAAGGGGGGGAAATGGCTGTATGGCAGAGCTAGAATTTGAAAAACCAGTTGTTGAGCTAAGAAATAAGATTCGTGAACTGAAAGACTATACGAAAAACAGCCAGATGGACTTCAGTGAGGAGATTCGTATTTTGGAAGACAAGCTAGAAAAACTAGAGGAAGATATATACGGCAATATGAAAGTATGGGACCGTGTTCAAATTGCTCGTCATGCAGAACGACCGACAACGCTCGATTATATTGAGCACTTATTTACTAATTTTTTTGAATGTCATGGAGATCGCCTATTTGGCGACGATGCAGCGATTGTCGGCGGCATTGCGAAATATAAGGGGATGCCCGTAACTGTAATTGGGCACCAACGCGGAAAAGATACGAAAGAAAATATTCGTCGTAATTTTGGGATGCCTCATCCAGAAGGATATCGAAAAGCACTGCGTCTAATGAAACAAGCGGAAAAGTTTAATCGTCCCATTATTTGTTTCATCGATACGAAGGGAGCTTATCCTGGTAAAGCAGCTGAAGAACGTGGACAAAGTGAGGCAATTGCCCGTAATTTATTTGAAATGGCGGGTTTAACTGTACCTGTTATTTGTATCGTTATCGGTGAAGGTGGTAGCGGTGGTGCGTTAGGTCTTGGAGTAGGAGATTACATTCATATGCTGGAAAATTCCACTTATTCTGTTATTACACCAGAGGGTGCGGCGGCGATTCTTTGGAAAGATGCTGGTAAAGCAAAAGAAGCTGCAGAAGCGATGAAAATTACAGCATTAGATTTGAAAGAATTAGGTGTAATTGACGAAATTATTCCAGAGGCAAAAGGCGGAGCACATCGTAATGTTTTGAAACAATCAGAAAATATAGATTTAATGCTTAAGAAAACTTTTGAACAATTAAGCGGAATTTCGAAAGATGAATTAATCGAAAAACGTTATGAAAAATATATGAAAATTGGGCAAGTTTCGTTTTCAAACGCTTCCATTGGGATAAAATAAGAAAAGCGTGCGTTCCTCTTCGCGAATGCACGTTTTTATTATGAAAAGACACATCTTCTCCATTGTGTTTTTGTATTTTTTCGTGTTATTTTATTATAAGGCAAATAATCTTTATGAGGTGAGTACAAATGAAACGTATTGGTGTATTAACAAGTGGTGGAGATTCACCTGGTATGAATGCTGCCATTCGTGCAGTTGTTCGTAAAGCGATTTTCCATGATATTGAAGTATATGGTATTTACCATGGATACGCTGGTTTAATTTCTGGTCATATTGAAAAATTAGAACTTGGTTCTGTTGGCGATATTATCCACCGTGGTGGTACAAAATTATATACAGCAAGATGTCCTGAGTTTAAAGACCCAGAAGTACGACTAAAAGGAATCGAGCAATTAAAGAAACATGGTATTGAAGGACTTGTCGTTATTGGTGGAGATGGTTCGTACCAAGGCGCAAAAAAATTAACTGAGCAAGGATTCCCATGTGTAGGTGTACCAGGTACAATCGACAATGATATCCCTGGAACAGACTTCACAATTGGTTTTGATACAGCTTTAAACACTGTTATTGATGCAATTGATAAAATCCGTGATACAGCTACATCTCATGAACGTACATATGTTATCGAAGTAATGGGACGTCACGCTGGAGATATCGCATTATGGGCTGGTTTAGCTGATGGTGCAGAAACTATCTTAATTCCAGAAGAAAAGTATGACATGGAAGATGTTATCGCTCGTCTGAAACGCGGTAGTGAACGTGGTAAAAAGCACAGTATTATCGTTGTAGCTGAAGGTGTTGGAAGTGCAATTGACATCGGTAAGCACATTGAAGAAGCAACAAGCTTTGATACTCGTGTAACTGTATTAGGTCACGTACAACGTGGTGGATCACCAAGTGCACAAGACCGTGTATTAGCTAGTCGTCTTGGCGCAAGAGCAGTTGAATTGTTAATTGCTGGTAATGGCGGACGTTGTGTTGGTATTCAAAATAATAAACTTGTTGATCATGACATTATCGAAGCGTTAGCTCAAAAGCATACAATCGATAAAGATATGTATCAATTATCTAAAGAATTATCTATCTAATCGGCTTAATGCCTTGTATTTGGGAACGGTTTCATAATTTTCGGAGGTGCAATATGCGTAAAACTAAAATTGTATGTACTATAGGTCCTGCTAGTGAAAGTATTGAGAAATTAGAGCAATTAATGGAAGCGGGTATGAACGTTGCTCGTTTAAACTTCTCTCATGGTAGCCATGAAGAGCATGGAGCTCGTATTAAAAATATTCGTGAAGCTTCAAAGAAAACTGGTAAAACAGTTGGTATCTTACTTGATACAAAAGGTCCAGAAATCCGTACACATGACTTCGTAGACGGACAAGCTGAGCTTGTAACAGGTGCAGAAGTAATTCTTTCTACTGAACAAGTATTAGGAACTGCAGAGAAGTTCTCTGTATCTTATGCTGGTCTTTATGATGATGTTGATCCAGGCTCTCGTATTCTAATCGATGACGGTCTTATCGAACTAGAAGTAATCGAGAAAGCTGACGGAAACATCCGTACAAAAGTATTAAACAGCGGAACTGTAAAAAATAAAAAAGGTGTTAACGTACCAAACGTAAGCATTAAGCTTCCAGGTATCACTGAAAAAGACGTGCAAGATATCGTTTTCGGTATCGAGCAAAAAGTTGATTTCATCGCAGCATCTTTCGTACGTAAAGCATCTGATGTATTAGAAATTCGTGAATTATTAGAAGGGCATAACGCTCAATACATCCAAATCGTACCAAAAATCGAAAACCAAGAAGGTATCGACAACATCGATTCAATCTTAGAAGTTTCTGACGGTTTAATGGTTGCTCGTGGTGATATGGGTGTAGAAATTCCACCAGAAGAAGTACCATTAGTACAAAAACGTCTAATCAAAAAATGTAACGTATTAGGCAAACCAGTTATTACTGCAACACAAATGTTAGATTCTATGCAACGTAACCCACGTCCAACTCGTGCGGAAGCAAGTGACGTAGCAAACGCAATCTTCGATGGAACAGATGCAATCATGCTTTCAGGTGAAACTGCTGCGGGTCAATACCCTGTAGAAGCTGTAACAATGATGGCTAACATTGCGGTGCGTGTTGAAAAATCATTACAATATGAAGATATGTTCAAAAAACGTATTAAAGAGTTCACACCAACAATTACAGATGCAATTAGCCAATCTGTTGCGCACACAGCACTTGCTCTTGATGTAGCTGCAATCGTAGCTCCAACAGAAAGTGGACATACTGCGAAAATGATCTCTAAATACCGTCCGAAATCTCCAATCGTAGCTGTAACATCTGACGAGCAAGTAGGGCGTCGTCTTGCACTTGTTTGGGGTGTTCAAGCATTTATGTCTGAGAAACGTGCAGCTTCTACTGACGAAATGTTAGATACAGCAATTCAAACGGGTATGGATGCGGGTCTAATCGGACTTGGAGATACTGTAGTAATTACTGCTGGTGTTCCAGTTGCTGAAACTGGTACAACAAACTTAATGAAAATCCACGTTGTTGGTGAAAAAGTTGCTAAAGGGCAAGGAATCGGTCGTAAATCTGCAAAAGGTAAAGTAGTTGTAGCGAAAACAGCTGCTGAAGCTGTAGCGAACGTAAACAAAGGTGATATCCTTGTTACAACAAGCACAGATAAAGATATGATTCCTGCAATTGAAAAAGCTGCTGCTCTAGTTGTAGAAGAAGGCGGTCTAACAAGCCATGCAGCTGTTGTAGGTGTATCAATCGGTATTCCTGTTATCGTTGGTGTAAACGGCGTAACAACAACTTTAAAAAATGGCCAAGAAGTAACAGTTGATGCAGCACGCGGAATTGTTTATAATGGACATGCGGAAGTGCTATAAGAAGTAATACGGAGAGAAGGATCGGAGTCCTTCTCTTTTTTTTACACAAAAAAGGATAGAGATAGCTTTAAATGCCTGAAATCGCTTTGAAAAACGTTTATTATAATGTTTAGTGGGAGAGGGTTATTTGTCCTTTGTGAAGCTTGTATGAGTGTTTTAAGGGTCTTATAAGGGGTTTTGTAAGGGTGGTACTTTCAAACCTTTTAAATGAAATATGAAGGAGTGCGAGCTATGAAGTGGTTACTGTTCTTACTTATTTTAGTGCCGGCGATTGAGATTACGGTGTTAATAGGGTCGAGTCATGTAATAGGTTTATGGTCTACGTTCGCTATGATTGTATTTACGGGTATTGTGGGTGTATATTTGGCGAAACGACAAGGGTTTAAAGTACTTAGAGAGATTCAATTTAGGCTAAATAGAGGAGAAATGCCGGGTGATGCGGTTCTAGATGGTATTTTTATATTCGTAGGAGGTATTCTTTTAGTACTGCCTGGATATGTGACGGATATAATAGGTTTTATCTTTGTTGTTCCTATAACGAGGGCTTTATTGAAGCCGGCTGTTATGAAGTGGATTGATTGGAAATTTAGAAAGAGAACTACTATTATTGTTCAGAAATAACGCGTAGATTATAGCGATCTACGCGTTATTTTTTTATTTGCCACTTATATTCAATTGTTAGCTTCCTGCTCGGGTTGGATTTTTGTTAGTTATTAAACGATAGGATGCAGAGGGTTCTTGTGAATGAAAAGTGTTACATTAGGATGATGTTTTTTGCTTGTAGTAAGATTCGACTAGTGAGCAGAAGTTAGACAGGAGAAGAAAAATTACTGATTAAAGGGTTCATCTGCCTTGTTTTGTATATTTATTCATTTACATAAAAAGTAATAAATGTAAGTAATAATTATAAAGTATATAGAATAAAAATGAATTTTTGTCCTAAAATATGCGTTTTTATGCAAAAAAATAAGAGGATTATCCTTTTTTAGGAAATTCTCTTGTAGATGTAGGTAGTACAAAAAAGTACAGTGAATAATCAGTGGGAATTTCCCACTGATTACAGTTGATTTTTTATTGTGTATGAATTAGGAAATATTATTTTGATGGTGAACCCTTAATGAATTTCCATAAGTCGTGGAATACATGAGCTTTGTGTAATGTATTAAGTAGTACTAATATGACTGGACCGATGATTAATCCTAAAAAACCAAAGAGCTTAAAGCCGACAAATAGAGCGATGAGTGTCGCTAATGGATCTAGTCCAATATTAGATGAAAGTACTTTTGGCTCCATGATTTGTCTTTGGACAATCACGACGATGTATAGGATGAGAAGACCGATGGCGAATGCAGTATCGCCTGTGAAAAATACGTATATAACCCAAGGAACGAAGACGGCTCCAGTTCCTAAATACGGGAGTAAATCGACAACCCCTGTAATAATCGCGATAGTAATTGCGTATGGCACGCGTAATATTAAAAGGCCGATTAGTACAATGATAGTTGTCATAGATACGAGTGTAAGTTGCGCTTTAACAAAACCAAACAAAGCTTTTCTTAAATCGACAAAAATAGTTTTTCCGTATCCATGCAAACGATTAGGTAGAAGTTTTCTTACTTTATGAGCAAGACGGTGCCAATCGTAACTAATGAAGAAGGTGGCTAATAAGACGAAGACAAGGACAGTTAAAGTTGTTGGTAATGCACTAATGAAATTTGTTAACCCACTTATAATGGCGGTTAAAAGTTCTTTCATTTGTGTCGTTGCTTCGGTGCCTAAGTTTTGAATGTTTTGTGTAATAGTGTATCGCTGTGGTTCTCCGAGATGATTAAATTTAGAGATTAAATCATCATAGAGAGGCATAATATGATTAAGTGCAAATTGTTGGGCGAATGCAACGATATCTGGAAACTTAACTGTAACAATTTGTAGTAAGTACGTTGTGGCAGATATTGCTTCAGTTACAAGGTATGTAACAAGTCCAACGATAGCTCCGAATACGAGAATTAAGCTAACGAGTACCGCTAATGCGCGAGGGAATTGTAGTTTTTGATTAAGGAAATTGACGACAGGATTAATCAAATAAGCGAATGCAAAAGCGATAATAAAAGGGTAGATAAGGCCTGACATGTACAGCAATGCATAGAACCCAACTACCGTTGCTACAATGACAAACATGAGTCGTAATATCATATATAGTAAGTTTCGGTTCAAAGATGTATACCTCCCATTCCAATTTGGATTATCCTAATTCGTTCAACTTATAACTAGTGAGATTCACTGATCAAAGTTTCACTTTATGTTATAGTGGAATGATGGATTTTTCCTGCTTTTTCAATATATGAGTGACCGGAAAAGCTTGGTGTTGATGCTTCTACTATATGGTAAAAACTTCATTTTCTCTTCTTTTTATTTTACCTGTTTCTTAATAGAAAAGAAAGGAGAGACGACCGTTTTTAAAAATGTATACATGCTTAAATTTTTGATGGTTAGAGTTTCAGTTTGTCATTTTAAAATATGAAAAAAATGAAGTGGTTATTGTTGCATATACATCGATATAGCATGTATAACGATAGGTTTAAAGGTATTTTTGTTTGGAAGCGAGTTCATTATTTTCAGAAAGGAAGTGCAAACATGATTAGTCAGTCAACGTTATTTTTATTCATACTACTTATTATAGGACTTATTGCTAAAAACCAATCGCTTACTGTAGCTATTGGAGTGTTATTCTTATTGAAATTTACGTTTTTAGGAGATAAAGTCTTTCCTTATCTACAAACGAAAGGGATTAACCTTGGTGTAACAGTCATTACAATAGCAGTGCTCGTACCGATTGCGACAGGGGAAATAGGCTTTAAACAACTCGGAGAAGCAGCGAAATCGTATTATGCATGGATTGCTTTAGCCTCAGGTGTGGCGGTCGCTTTGTTAGCGAAAGGCGGCGTACAATTATTGACGACGGACCCACATATTACAACCGCACTTGTTTTTGGGACAATTATAGCTGTAGCTTTATTTAATGGAGTCGCTGTAGGTCCATTAATTGGGGCTGGAATTGCCTATGCGGTTATGAGTATTATACAGATGTTTAAATAAGGAATTTTATAGTAATATAAAATTTTTGAATTCTTTCTGTTCACAAAAGTCAGATAATTGTTTATAATAGGATTAGAAACTTTGAAAAGTTACATAACAGCAGAGACTTTACACCAGATAAAATAAAAACAACATAAAACAATTTTATAATGATATTGTTTTATGTTGTTTTTATCATAAACTCTTCGGAATTTATTTTCCTCACTAACTTGTTGTTCTGAGCGTGAGGATTCGGGGAGACATTCACGCTCATGCTTTCCATGTAAGTAATGGACAATAAGAGGGGAACATCGCAATAAATTTGCATGAACGTGCATTTTGCTTGCCTAAAGAGTGAACGAGCGTTCATAATTTATAAGGGGAGCAAATAGATATAAGGAGCAAGGTTGGGAGAATTTTCAGGAAAAGGAGAGAATGTCATGACTGTTATTCGAGGTTTAGAAGGGGTAGTAGCAACAACATCATCTGTGAGCTCTATTATTGATGATACATTAACTTATGTTGGGTATAATATTGATGATTTAGCTGAGAATGCTACGTTCGAAGAAGTAGTGTACTTATTATGGCACCGCAAGCTTCCTAATGAAAAAGAACTAGCGGAATTTAGTGGAACAGTATCTGAATACTATAAAGTACCAGGTGAGATTTTAACATATTTGAAACAAGTAGATTTAAAAATCGCGCACCCGATGTCGGTTTTACGAACTGCGATTTCCATGCTATCATTATATGATGAGAGCGCTGAAATAATGGATGGAAAGTCTAATTATTTGAAAGCGGTTAAATTACAGGCTCAAGTCGGAACTTTAATTGCGGCTTATGCAAGAATTCGTAAAGGGTTAGATGTTGTTGAGCCAAGAAAAGATCTATCATTAGCTGCAAACTTCTTGTACATGTTAAATGATCGTGAGCCAAATGAAGTTGAAATTGAGGCTTTTGATAAGGCACTTGTACTTCATGCCGATCATGAGTTAAACGCTTCTACATTTACTGCACGTGTTTGCGTAGCTACACTTTCAGATGTGTATTCTGGTATTACAGCAGCAATCGGTGCATTAAAAGGTCCTCTTCACGGCGGGGCAAATGAAAATGTAATGAAGATGTTAACTGAAATTGGCGAAGAAGAAAATGTAGAATCATATATTCATAATGCTCTTCAAAATAAAGTGAAAATTATGGGATTTGGTCATCGCGTATATGAGCATGGTGATCCACGCGCGAAACACTTACGCGAAATGTCTAAGAGATTATGCGTGCTTTTAGGAGAAGACAAATGGTATAATATGTCTATCAAAATTGAAGACATTGTAACAAAAGAAAAAGGTCTTCCACCAAATGTTGATTTCTATTCAGCTTCTGTATACCATTGTTTAGGAATTGACCATGACTTATTTACACCTATCTTTGCAATTAGCCGTATGTCAGGCTGGTTAGCTCATATTCTAGAACAATATGAAAACAACCGTTTAATCCGTCCGCGTGCTGATTATGATGGACCGACACATCAAGTGTACGTTCCGCTAGCGCAACGATAAGCGAAAAACACTATTTTGATAGTGAAAATACGCTTTCAAAAGTCTGATTTTTTTGGGAAGATATAATGATTAGAATATTTAAATTTGAATAACGGTTTGAACTGAGGGGTTATTCCCTCAGTTTCATACATATGAAATTTCAAACATGGGGGTTATCACATTGACGACAGGTGAAAAAATTACTGTAACTAATGGTGTTATGAATGTACCAAACAATCCGATTATTCCATTTATCGAAGGAGATGGAATTGGTCCTGATATTTGGGCTGCAGCATCTCGCGTAATAGAAGCAGCAGTTGAAAAAGCTTATGATGGTGAGAAGAAAATCGTTTGGAAAGAAGTGCTTGCAGGGGAAAAAGCATTCAACCAAACAGGCGAGTGGTTACCAGAAGAGACTTTAAATTTAATTCGTGAATATTTAATCGCAATTAAAGGTCCACTTACAACTCCAGTTGGTGGTGGTATTCGTTCTCTAAACGTTGCGCTTCGTCAAGAATTAGATTTATATGTATGTCTACGTCCAGTTCGTTACTTTGAAGGTGTTCCTTCACCTGTAAAACGTCCGGAAGATACTGATATGGTTATTTTCCGTGAAAATACAGAAGACATTTACGCTGGAATTGAATATGCACAAGGTTCTCCAGAAGCAGAAAAAGTTCTTGCTTTCTTAAAAGAAGCAATGGGTGTTAATAAAATCCGCTTCCCAGAAACATCAGGGATTGGTATTAAACCAATTTCAGAGGAAGGGACAAAGCGTCTTGTTCGCGCTGCAATTCAATATGCAATTAACGAAAAACGCTCTTCTGTTACATTAGTTCATAAAGGAAACATTATGAAATTTACAGAAGGTGCTTTCAAAAACTGGGGTTACGAAGTAGCGGAACAAGAATTTGGCGACAAAGTATTTACTTGGGCTGAATATGATCGCATTGTTGAAAAAGATGGAAAAGATGCAGCGAATAAAGCGATGGCAGACGCAGAAGTGGCTGGGAAAATCATCGTAAAAGATTCTATTGCAGACATCTTCTTACAACAAATTTTAACTCGTCCACGTGAGTTTGATGTTGTTGCAACAATGAACTTAAACGGAGACTACATCTCTGATGCACTTGCTGCACAAGTAGGTGGAATTGGTATTGCACCTGGTGCAAACATTAACTATGTGACTGGACATGCTATCTTTGAAGCTACACATGGTACAGCTCCAAAATATGCAGGTTTAGATAAAGTAAACCCATCTTCAGTTCTTCTTTCAGGTGTATTATTATTAGAGCACTTAGGATGGAACGAAGCTGCGAATTTAGTAACTGATTCAGTTGAGAAAACAATTGAATCAAAAGTAGTAACTTATGATTTCGCACGCTTAATGGAAGGTGCAACAGAAGTGAAATGTTCTGAGTTCGCTAATGAACTTATTAAAAACATGGATGTAGCGATAATCAAAAACGCATAATTAAAGCGGGGGGTAAATTATGACAATCAAACGCAAGAAAGTTTCAGTCATCGGTGCAGGATTTACAGGAGCAACAACAGCATTCTTATTAGCACAAAAAGAACTTGCAGATGTTGTATTAGTGGACATTCCACAGCTGGAAAATCCAACAAAAGGGAAAGCGTTAGATATGTTAGAAGCGAGCCCAGTACAAGGTTTTGATGCTAACATTATTGGTACATCTGATTACGCAGATACTGCTGATTCTGACGTTGTCGTTATTACAGCAGGTATTGCGCGTAAGCCTGGTATGAGCCGTGATGACTTAGTAGCAACAAACTCTAAAATTATGAAAAGTATTACGCGCGACATTGCAAAACATTCACCAAATGCGATTATTCTTGTATTAACAAATCCAGTTGATGCAATGACATATTCTGTATTTAAAGAAGCAGGATTCCCGAAAGAGCGTGTTATCGGTCAATCGGGCGTATTAGATACAGCTCGTTTCCGTACATTTATTTCACAAGAGTTAAACCTTTCTGTGAAAGACATTACAGGATTTGTTCTTGGTGGACATGGTGACGATATGGTACCTCTTGTACGCTATTCCTATGCAGGTGGCATTCCGTTAGAAACATTAATTCCAAAAGAGCGTTTAGAAGCAATCGTAGAACGTACACGTAAAGGTGGCGGTGAGATTGTAGGCTTATTAGGAAACGGTAGTGCATATTACGCACCAGCAGCTTCTTTAGTTGAAATGACAGAAGCGATCTTGAAAGATCAACGCCGTGTATTACCAGCTATTGCGTACCTTGAAGGTGAATATGGTTATAGTGACCTTTACTTAGGGGTACCAGTAATTCTAGGTGGTAACGGAATTGAAAAAATTATTGAATTAGAACTTCTTGCAGATGAGAAAGAAGCGTTAGATCGCTCTGTAGAATCTGTACGTAACGTTATGAAAGTTCTTGTTTAATAATTAAATATAAGTGGAAAAAGATTCGGGGCCCCGAATCTTTTTCTACTATATATTGAAATGTTTTTTTGAAATAATATGAAAACGCTATCATTTGGTGTATCCTATAATGAAACTATAGACTTATACTATACATTGCCCTCATCACAGTAAATTTCGGATAAGGTATCGCTTTTAGTAGGATAATAAGGTGAAAAAATCGGAGGGGGTTGTAACATGTTAAAGAAAAAAGTTCAAATTGGTCGTAGAATGGATGAAATTACAGTAGGAGAGAAATTATCTATCACTGAAAAAATTGAGGATAAAGATTTGTTATTGTACTTAGGGTTAACGAATGATGCCAATCCATTATATATTCAGCATGATTACGCATCCCAAACTCCGTATGAAAAGCCGATTGTCCCAAGCATTATGCTAACGGGACTGATTACAACGGCGGTTACGAAATATTTACCAGGTCCAGGTAGTCATATTACTAGGAAGGACCTTACGTTCGTGAAACATGTTCACCATTATGAAACGTTACAAATCCACTTTGAAGTTGTGGCTGTTTCAGAGGAGGAACATACAATTGATATGCTTGTATTTGCTCATGATGAAAAAGGAGAAACTGTTGTAAAAGGTTCATTAACAGTAACACCACCTTTTAAATCTGTTTCCATTATGGAAAAAGCATTAGATAATTTTTAAAAAATGAAAGTTAGAATGATATAAAAGTAGCGTTAGTCATATTCTTATTAAGGGTATGCTAGCGCTACTTTTTGTTTGGAAAGGGTGATATAACTGTGAAATGGGAGAGGGAAGACATTGTTTTTGAAACGATAAGAGAAGCTGAAGTATGGGCCGATTCAATCGCGAATGAAATGTACGGGAAAGTATTTGATGGATATGAAACACCAGATTATAAAATAGCGTATGCTCTTTCGTTTTTCCTAGCGCAAAATCGAGAGTTTATAGTTCATACGGAAAAAGAGTTTAAAAAAGATAGATTCATCTATAAAGTTTGGATAGCGACCGGATAGAGGGAATGAAGTTACGATTGCTTTTATTTTCCGAAACTCTAGTACAAACGAGCTCCATGAATAGACAATTATATTGAGGGAGACCTTATTTTCTAGTATGATGAGAATAACGGGGAAAATACTAGGATGAAGAAGGTTTCAAGTCTATAACTTGGAGGAAAAGAATGAACAATCGTATTTTAGTAGTTGATGATGAGGAATTTATCTTAACTTTAATTGAATTTAATTTACAACAAGCTGGGTTTGAAGTTATTACAGCAATGGATGGAGAAATGGCGCTTCAAAAAGCGACTACAGAACGCCCAGATTTAATTATATTAGATTTAATGCTTCCAAAAATGGATGGTATGGAAGTTTGTAAAGAATTACGATTGCAGCGTATTATGACGCCGATTTTAATGTTAACAGCAAAAGATGATGAATTTGATAAGGTGCTAGGTCTTGAGCTTGGGGCTGATGATTATATGACGAAGCCATTTAGTCCAAGGGAAGTTGTTGCTCGTGTGAAGGCGATTTTGCGCCGTACGAAATTACAGCAGGAAGAACAAGTTTCAGAATCGCCAGATGAAGAGAGCATCAAAATTGCAGAGCTTAAAATTTTACCGGAGTTTTATGAAGCGTACTTCCAAGGAAGGAAACTGGAATTAACACCGAAAGAATTTGAGTTACTTGTTTATCTTGCGAAAAATAAAAGTCGTGTATTAACTCGTGACCAATTATTAAGTGCTGTATGGAATTATGATTTTGCCGGTGATACAAGAATTGTTGATGTCCATATTAGCCATTTGCGCGATAAAATTGAACAAAATACGAAAAAACCGACGTACATTAAAACGATACGTGGTTTAGGTTATAAATTAGAGGAGCCAAAAGTGGATGAATAAGTTTCGTTCCAGGCTTCTTTTTACATTTGTTTCTCTTATCGTTTTTATTTTAGTTGGACTAGGTGTATTATTAGAAACTGTATTTGAAAACTACTATATAGATCATGCTAAAGAGAGAATGATAAAAGAGACACAGTATGTTGCGGTATTAGCAGAAGAGCAAGGGTTTGATGCTGTTTTAAAAAAGCCTTATGTATTTGAAAAGTTAGAAGAAAAAATACCAGCTTCTATTATATTTGTTGATGAAAAAAAGAAAGTTCAATATAGCGGAGGGCAACCATCTGCATTTAATCAAGAGATGATTAAAGAACTTTCTTCTGAAGCAGCAAAACAACGAAGTAAAGTGATTACGCAAGAAACAGATCAAAAGAATGAATTTTATCATGCGGTGTTCGTTCAAGATCTAGCAGGAAAACAAGGATATATTTTGGTGAAAAGTACAATTGAGCCATTGAAAGACGTACATCAAAAAACGTGGGGATTATTAATTATAGGATTTGTTATCGCTTGTCTCGTAGTCGTATTTTTAGGTATGAAAATTACGGGGCAATATATTAGGCCGATTGAATCGGTTACGAAAGTTGCCATTGAATTAGCGAAGGGAAATTATAAAGCACGCGCTTATGAAAGTCATTCGGATGAAACAGGGATGCTGAGTAAAGCGATTAATATTTTAGCTCGTAATTTACAAGAGATGACTCTTGAGCAGGAAATGCAACAGGATCGTCTGCATACGTTAATTGAAAATATGGGAAGTGGAATGATTTTAATTGATAGCCGCGGTTATATAAACCTTGTAAACCGTTCTTATAAGGAAACTTTCCACGTAACAGATGAAGAATATTTAGATCGCTTATATTATGAATCATTTCACCATACAGAAATTATTGAGCTTGTGGAAGAAATCTTTATGACAGAAGTGAAAGTGCGTAAACAAATGTTATTGCCGCTTGGAATTGAGCGAAAGCATTTTGAAGTATATGGAGCGCCGATTATCGGGACGAACCATGAATGGAAAGGTATTGTTCTTGTGTTCCATGACATAACAGAGTTAAAGAAATTAGAACAAATGAGAAAAGACTTTTTAGCGAATGTTTCTCATGAACTAAAGACGCCAATTACTTCTATTAAAGGTTTTTCAGAAACGCTCTTGGATGGGGCTATGGATAATAAAAAATTCTGCGAACATTTCTTACATATTATTTTAAAAGAAAGTGAACGCATGCAAGGATTAATTGAAGATTTATTAGACTTGTCAAAGATCGAGCAACAAGGGTTTAAACTAAATATGGGGACCGTTGATATGAAGGAACTTCTTGAAGATATTCATATGGTGCTTGATAATAAAGCGGGAGAAAAAGAAATCTCTTTACAAGTGAATGCATTGAAACGAGTTTCCGTTATTGGAGATCCAGGCCGCTTGAAACAAATCTTTATTAATTTAATTAATAACGCGATTGTATATACACCGGCTGGAGGCGTTGTTTCTGTTGAATTGGCAGAAGATAAATATAATGCTTATATAAAAGTATCTGATACTGGAATTGGTATTAGTAAAGAGGAAATCCCACGTATTTTTGAACGCTTTTACCGAGTGGATAAAGCAAGAAGTAGAAATACGGGTGGAACGGGTCTTGGTTTATCAATTGTAAAACATTTAGTTGAAGCGCATCAAGGTACGATTACAGTGGATAGTGAGGTTGGGGAAGGAACAACATTTACAGTTGTTTTACCAAAATCAGCTACTGAAAAATAGGATGAAGGATATTTACAATATATTAACAATGGCTTAATTAAATATTAATAAAGCTCTGTTAATATAATATATGAAAACCCCTTCATCCAAGGAGTAATTTTGGACGAGAGTAGTTATGCTATTCTCGTCACTTCCCTTTATGTCAATGTAAGTCTGTTTATATATGATAGAAAAAAACCGTTATTTTTCTTCTCTCTATTAGTCATGTTAATATAGAGAGAGGACAGGAACGGTTTTTTTCTGTGGAAAAAATCGTTTCAAATATGTATGGGGAGGTTTGTAGTTTGGAAAAAAAAGTCGTATTAGTAGATGGTAATAATATCGCGTATCGTGCTTTCTTTGCACTACCGCTTTTAAATAACGACAAAGGTATACATACGAACGCAATTTATGGTTTTACAATGATGTTAATGAGGATACTAGAGGAAGAAAAACCGACGCATATGCTTGTGGCGTTTGATGCGGGGAAAACAACATTCCGTCATAAAACGTATAGTGATTACAAGGGAGGGCGTCAAAAGACTCCACCTGAGTTATCAGAGCAATTCCCGTTTATTCGTGAGGTGCTTGATGCATTCAATGTACCGCGTTATGAGCTGGAAAATTATGAAGCGGATGACATTATGGGAACGTTAGCGAAAGAAGCGAGTGAGCAAGGGTTTCATGTTAAAGTTATTTCAGGAGATAAAGATTTACTGCAACTTGTTTCAGATAATACACTCGTATGTATTCCTCGCAAAGGTATTACGGAAGTAGATGAATATACGAAAGAAGCTTTATTTGAGAAATATAGCTTATCACCAAAGCAAATTATCGATATGAAAGGTTTAATGGGAGACCAATCGGATAACATTCCAGGTGTACCAGGTGTTGGTGAGAAGACAGCAATTAAATTATTAACGCAATTTGAAACGGTAGAAGCAGTATATGAAAACTTAGATCAAGTGAGTGGAAAGAAATTAAAAGAAAAGTTAGAAGCGAATAAAGAACAAGCTCTTATGAGTAAAGAACTTGCGACTATTATTACAGATGCACCGATTACTGTGCATGTAGATGATATGGAATATAAAGGGTATGAACCAAGCGATTTGATTCCAATGTTCGAGAATTTAGGATTTACATCCCTTTTAAATAAGTTAGGTGTTACGCCGGAGGAAACGGCTCCAGCTGAATTAGATGATATTACATTTGATATTGTAGAAGAAGTTGCAGAAGAAATGCTTCAGCAAGATAGTGCGCTTATTGTTGAAGTGCAAGAAGATAATTATCATAAAGCCGATATTCAAGGTTTTGGTATTCAAAATGAAAATGGTTGTTACTTCATTCCGGCCGATGTTGCTCTTAAATCGGATGCTTTTAAAGAGTGGCTTGCAAATGGAGAAATGAGAAAACATACATTTGATGCGAAGCGTGCTATCGTTGCTCTCAAGTGGAAAGGTGTAGATATTCAAGGGATTGACTTTGATTTATTAATTGCCGCTTACTTACTTGATCCAGCCGATACAGATAAAGATTTCCGTACTGTAGCGAAAATGAAAGAAACGCATGCCGTAAAATCTGACGAAGAAGTTTACGGGAAAGGTGCGAAGCGTGCTGTTCCGGGGCTAGAGGTAGTAGCGGAGCATGTAGCTCGTAAAGTGCATGTATTATATGATGTAAAGCAAACGTTCTTAGAAGAATTAAAAAAGAACGAGCAATATGAATTATTTACGGAATTAGAATTACCACTTGCACGTGTATTAGCTGATATGGAAGTGAAAGGTGTAAAAGTTGATACGGAGCGTCTTCGTAATATGGGAGAAGAACTTGCAGGTAGATTAAAGGAAATGGAACAGGAAATTTATAAGCTTGCGGGAACAGAATTTAATATTAATTCACCGAAGCAACTTGGGGTTATTCTGTTTGAGAATTTAAACTTACCAGTTATTAAAAAGACGAAAACAGGTTATTCTACGTCGGCGGATGTGTTAGATAAACTTATGGATCGTCATGAAATTATTCCAAATATTTTACATTACCGTCAATTAGGAAAGCTAAATTCAACTTACATTGAAGGTTTATTGAAAGTTGTACATGAAGATTCATCTAAAATCCATACTCGTTTTAATCAAGTGTTAACGCAAACAGGTCGATTAAGTTCAACAGATCCGAACTTACAAAATATCCCGATTCGCTTAGAAGAAGGAAGAAAGATTCGTCAGGCATTCGTTCCATCAGAAGAAGGATGGATCATGTACGCGGCTGATTATTCACAAATCGAACTTCGTGTGCTTGCTCACATTGCAAATGATCCAGGGTTAGTTGAAGCGTTCCAACATGACATGGATATTCATACGAAAACAGCTATGGATGTATTTGGTGTTGGGAAAGATGAAGTAACATCTAACATGAGACGACAAGCAAAAGCTGTTAACTTCGGAATTGTGTATGGTATTAGTGATTATGGTCTTTCGCAAAACTTAGGAATTACAAGAAAAGCAGCAGCGGAATTTATTGAAAAGTATTTAGAAAGTTTCCCTGGTGTACAAGAATACATGGATGAAATCGTAAAAGATGCGAAACAAAAAGGATATGTGGTTACATTATTAAATCGTCGCCGTTATATTCCGGAAATTACGAGTCGTAATTTCAATTTACGTAGCTTTGCTGAGCGTACAGCTATGAATACACCAATTCAAGGTAGTGCGGCTGATATTATTAAAAAAGCGATGATTATTATGGCAGATCGTCTAGAAGAAGAAGGATTACAAGCACGTCTTCTTCTGCAAGTACACGATGAATTGATATTTGAAGCACCAAAAGAAGAAATTGAAAAATTAGAGAAGCTTGTACCTGAAGTAATGGAGCATGCAATTGAACTAGCCGTTCCATTGAAAGTTGATTATTCTTACGGTCCAACTTGGTACGATGCGAAATAAGGACGTGATGAAATGCCGGAATTACCAGAGGTTGAAAACGTTAGACGGACGCTTGAAAATCTTGTAACAGGAAAAACGATTGAAGATGTCGTTATTACTTATCCCCAAATAGTAAAACGACCGGATGATGCAGAAATTTTTAAAGAAATGCTAAGAGGCGAGACAATTGAAAATATAAAGCGAAGAGGTAAGTTTTTGCTTTTGTATGTAACGAACTATGTAATTGTTTCACATTTGCGCATGGAAGGTAAGTTTTTACTTCATCAAGAGGATGAGCCGATTGATAAACATACGCACGTCCGTTTCTTATTTACAGATGGAACTGAATTACATTATAAAGATGTGAGAAAGTTTGGTACGATGCATCTCTTTAAGAAAGGTGAAGAGTTGAATCAAATGCCCCTTGCTGACTTAGGCCCGGAGCCATTTGATGCTGAATTGACACCGCAGTATTTACAAGAAAGATTGCAAAAAACAAATCGTAAAATAAAAGTCGTATTATTAGATCAGCGTCTTTTAGTAGGGCTTGGAAATATATATGTAGATGAAGTGTTATTCCGTTCTCAAATTCACCCAGAACGAGAAGCTGCATCTTTAACAAAAGAAGAAGTAGAAAGAATTTACGAGGCGATTGTTACAACGCTGGGCGAAGCTGTTAAGCGAGGCGGAAGTACAATTAGAACGTATATTAATTCACAAGGACAAATTGGTTCGTTCCAAGAACTTCTAAATGTATATGGGAAAAAAGGAGAACCGTGTGTTACTTGCGGTACGATATTAGAGAAAACAGTTGTTGGCGGAAGAGGAACGCATTACTGCCCGATTTGTCAGCCGAGAATATAGAAAAGAGATAACATCGGATAGGCATTTGTCATATACATACAGCAGGGCTATGTATAAGGGAGGAGCTTACCGATGTACCTTTATTTATCTCTTATTTTATTAGCTTTTACATTAAGCTTAGATAGCTGTAGTGTAGGGCTAACATACGGGTTAAGGAGCGTAAGAATTCCACTAAGATCAATTATAATTATCGGGATCTGTTCAGCAGCTGTAATGCTCGTTTCCATGGGAATTGGACATATGATCGCGAAAATATTTTCACCTGTTATCGCAACGCGTATCGGCGGATTTGTTCTTATTGGAATAGGTATTTGGGTATTATATCAATTTTTTCGAAGTGATAAAAAAGAAGAACCGAAGCAAGAGGAGAAGGTTTGGAAATTAGAAATTGCTTCACTCGGGCTAGTGATTCAAATTTTGCGGAAGCCGACAGTTGCGGATTTTGATAAATCAGGAACTATCTCTGCAGGAGAAGCGTTACTTCTCGGTATCGCTCTTTCTATAGATTCGTTTGGTGCTGGAATTGGTGCATCTTTATTAGGTTATGCACCCGCGATGATGGCGGTATTAGTCGCGGTTATGAGTTCTTTATTTTTATTTATTGGAATGAAGCTCGGTACGATTTTATCAAATATGAAATGGTTACAAAAATTTACATTCCTGCCTGGGGTATTACTCATTATTATTGGAATTTGGAAAATGTAAGTATGGGCGTGGAACATTAGTTTCGCGCCTTTAATATTGTGAGGAGGATTATTATGACAGTAGTAATTGGATTAACAGGAGGCATTGCAAGCGGAAAAAGTACGGTATCAGAAATGTTTCGTGAAATGAGTATACCGGTTATTGATGCAGATATTATTGCGCGAGAAGTTGTAGAACGAGGAAAACCGGCATATAACAAAATTGTAGAGGTGTTCGGAACGGAAGTGTTACAAAAAGATGGAGAGCTTGATCGACCGAAGCTTGGGAGTGTTGTTTTTTATAATGAAGAAAAACGATTGCAGTTAAACGAAATTGTTCATCCTGCAGTGCGTGAAGAAATGAATGCACAAAAGGAGATGTACATAAAAGAAGATATGCAAGCGGTTGTGTTAGATATCCCTCTTTTGTTTGAAAGTAAATTAACAAATCTCGTTGATCGTGTTTTAGTTGTAGCAGTCACACCGAATACGCAATTGGAACGTTTAATGAAACGAAATAACTTTTCAGAAGAAGAAGCAACGGCTCGTATTCAATCTCAAATGCCATTAGAAGAAAAAGTAAAGAAGGCAGATGAAGTAATTTATAATGATGGCACAATTATTGGAACGAAAACACAATTAGCCTCTATTTTGAAAGAATGGAACATTATTGATTAAAAAATTGTGAAATTAATGAAAATGCTTAGTGACATATCTCCTTTTTGTGTTATACTATTATTGGGATTGGAGATAAATAGTATAACGCATTCAAGGGGGATAACATATTATGACTCGTGTGGCAATTAATGGATTTGGACGTATCGGGAGAATGGTATTTCGTCAAGTAATAAAAGAAAGCGCATTCAAAATTGTAGCAATAAATGCAAGCTATCCATCAGAAACGTTAGCGCATTTAATTAAATATGATACAGTTCATGGAAAGTTTGACGGAACAGTGGAAGCATTTGAAGATCACTTACTAGTTGATGGGAAAATGATTCGCCTTTTAAACAACCGCGATCCAAAGGAGTTGCCTTGGAAAGATCTAGGTGTTGAAGTTGTAATTGAAGCAACTGGTAAATTTAACTCGAAAGAAAAAGCAATTCTTCATGTTGAAGCTGGAGCGAAAAAAGTTATTTTAACAGCACCTGGTAAAAATGAAGATGTAACAATCGTAGTTGGTGTGAACGAAGACCAATTAGATATTACAAAGCATACTGTTATTTCAAATGCATCTTGTACAACAAACTGTTTAGCGCCTGTTGTAAAGGTGTTAGATGAGCAGTTCGGAATTGAAAACGGTTTAATGACAACTGTTCATGCTTATACAAATGACCAAAAAAATATTGATAACCCACATAAAGATTTAAGAAGAGCGCGTGCTTGCGGACAGTCTATCATTCCAACAACGACGGGTGCTGCAAAAGCGCTAGCAAAAGTTCTTCCACACTTAAACGGAAAACTTCATGGTATGGCCCTTCGTGTACCAACACCAAACGTGTCTCTTGTTGATTTAGTAGTAGACGTAAAACGTGATGTAACAGTTGAAGATATTAATGAAGCGTTCAAAACTGTTGCAAACGGTGCATTAAAAGGAATTGTAGAATTCTGCGAAGAGCCTTTAGTGTCTATCGATTTTAATACAAATACACACTCAGCTATTATTGATGGTTTGTCTACAATGGTAATGGGTGATCGTAAAGTGAAAGTACTTGCTTGGTATGATAACGAGTGGGGCTACTCTCGTCGTGTTGTAGATCTTGTAACGTTAGTTGTTGATGAATTAGCGAAACAAAAAAATGTGCAACATATTTAAGTGAACGAGAGAGGGCAAGTGAAAATTTGCCCTCTTTTTTATTTTTTTCTGAAAAGGAAAAAAATTATATAAGTATATTTTTAAATAGTGGACATACCACGAAACGTTGGGATTACTGTATTCGTGAATCATTAATTTTTTTTAGGGAAAAGTAAAGAGGAAAATATGACAGAAAATCGAAAAAACTGTTGTTGCAAAATGAAAATAAACAAAGTATACTAACACTCGTAAACTTAAGAGCTGAGGTACGTAGTCACTACTTAAAGGGTTAGGACCTCTCTGGACTAACTTTCCCCCGTGGTAGTGGAGCAAGCCAAATTGCAAATTAGTTTTCAATTCGAACAGTTAGAATAAATTTACAAGGGGGAACTGTAGAATGGATACTATGGATACGATGGGTCGTCACGTGATTGCTGAACTTTGGGATTGCGATTTCGACAAGCTTAATGACATGCCGTATATTGAACAATTATTTGTGGATGCAGCGCTAAGAGCTGGTGCTGAAGTACGTGAGGTTGCTTTTCATAAATTTGCACCACAAGGTGTAAGTGGAGTAGTAATTATCTCGGAATCACATTTAACAATTCATAGCTTTCCGGAGCACGGTTACGCAAGTATTGATGTTTATACTTGTGGGGATCGTATTGATCCAAATGTTGCTGCAGAATATATTGCAGAAGGTTTAAACGCGAAAACGCGTGAGAGCATCGAGCTTCCTCGAGGCACTGGTAGCTTCGAAATTAAGCAGAGAGAAACAAAAGCTCTTTAAAAAAGAACATAATTGATTTAAAATGTAAAGAGGTGTATAATGCACCTCTTTTTTAGTTTATATAAAATAGGATCACGATATGTAATAACTTAGAGTGGTCATTATAGAAGAATGAGTTATATAATATTGTATATATATTTTCACATGTAGGTGAGTAGCGAAAGAATAAAGATTATAGTGTAAAGGAGTGAATGAATTGCGTTGTCCATCCTGTTTTCATAATGGAACAAGAGTGTTAGATTCGCGTCCGGTAGACGAGGGGCGCTCTATTCGAAGAAGAAGAGAGTGTGAAAGTTGTTTAAGTCGCTTTACGACATTTGAAAGAGTAGAAGAATCACCTCTTATCGTTGTTAAAAAAGAAGGAACACGAGAAGAGTTTAATAAAGAGAAAATTTTACGCGGTTTAATTAAAGCGTGTGAAAAAAGACCTGTATCTTTAAGGCAGTTAGAGGAAGTAACACAAAGTGTGGAGCGTGAACTTCGTAACTTAGGTATATCAGAAGTGAAAAGTGATATGATTGGTGAAATTGTTATGGAAGAACTTCGTGATATTGATGATGTTGCTTACGTACGTTTTGCTTCTGTGTATCGTCAATTTAAAGATTTAAATGTATTTATTGAAGAATTAAAAGATATACTGCAAAAAGAGAGAGAGTAGAAGGAATCTCTTTATATACTGTAAGTAAACGAGATAAGAGAGCTAGAAGCGGAAGCTAATAGCTCTTTTTCGCTAATAAATTATATAATAAAGATAGAACGAGTGAAATGTAGGCTAGATTGGATGAGAGAAAGGAAAAGCAAGAATGGAAAAACAGTCATGGATGGAGCTATTGCCGATTGATCGTTATAAAGTAAGTGCGAAAGGGTTGTTACATAATTACGACCGGAAAGTATTAACGATGTTGTATCAGTCGTTAATAGGTAGTAGAGCTTTTAGCTTATACATGACACTATGGGGAGAGTTAGAGCAAGATCGTGTGTTTGGAAAAGAGAATACACATCACTCCCTTATGGTGACTATGCAAATGCAACTTCCTGAAATATATGGGGAACGAGTAAAGTTAGAAGCGATTGGTCTTTTAAATGTATATATTAAGAAAGAAAAAGATATTCGAATGTTTATATATGAATTGCAACCACCTTTATCTCCGAAGCAGTTTTTTGATGATATTGTTTTAAGTATCTTTTTATATAATCGCTTGAGTCGGACAAAATACAACCAAGTAAAGCAATATTTCTTAGAAGAAGAATTCGATTTTGCTTCTTATGAAAATGTTACGCGCTCCTTCAACGATATATTTGATTCGTTTAACCCAGGTCAGTTTGAATATGCGCAAGAAGAACTGCGTATCCCGAAAACGACAATTATGCCAAGTAACGAGAATGGGGATGCTCCGAAAGTTTGGAACGATTTCTTTGATTTCTCTTTATTTGTAGACGGACTATCAGCCCTTGTTCCTAAAAAGGCGATTACAGATCAAGTGAGAGAATGTGTTATTACACTCGCTTATGTGTACGGTGTGGATGTGTTATCGATGCAAAATATCGTTCTTGGCGCAGTGACAGAAGTGCAAACAATTGATATCGAAAGGCTTCGGAAGGGAGCACGCGATTGGTATCAATTCGAAAATGGTCAAGCGTTACCTGTATTAAGTGAAAGAGTGCAACCTCATGCTGCTCGTACAATGAAAGAGAAAGAGCCATCTACGCAAGAAGAGATGCTAATGAAACAGTTAGAGGAAATCTCGCCAAAACAACTATTGAAAGAGATTTCAGGCGGTGCAGAGGCGACGAAAGCGGACTTGCAAATCGTTGAGGATGTAATGATAAATCAAAAGTTAACGCCAGGGGTTGTGAATGTACTTATTTATTACGTTATGCTACGCTCAGATATGAAGCTTGCTAAAACGTATGTCGAGAAGATTGCTGGACATTGGGCGCGAAAAAAGGTCGGTACAGTAGGCGAGGCGATGGCGCTAGCGAAAGAAGAGAATCGTCAATATCAAGAGTGGGCTGAGACGAAGAAAAAAGGTCGTACAGCGAAGAAAACAGTGCGAAAAGAAATGGTACCAGATTGGCTTAAAGAAGAGTCGAAAGAAGAAGAGAAAGAACCTGTAAAAAATGACGTAAGTGCGAAAAAAGATGCAAGTACGTTAGAAGATGAACGGAAACGATTAGAAGAAGTATTGAAAAAATATAAGCGTGATTAATAAAAGAAAATGAACGCTCTTTGAGGTGAGAAAATGGAGCATATTCAAAATTCATTTACGAAATTAATGGAAAATAAAAACTTTAAAAATAGATATGAAGTCTTAAAGGCAGAAGTGATGGCGCACCCTCGTGTGAAAGAATTTATAGACGAACATAAAGGTGAAGTAACGACTTCTATGATTGAACGAAGTCTTGTGAAGTTATATGAATATATTGGACAAAGTGTAGGGTGTGCGGATTGTCCAGATTTAGGGTCATGTAAAAATATGCTACAAGGATATGAGCCGAAGCTCGTCATTCAAGGTAAGATGATTGATATTCAATACGATCGTTGTATTAGAAAAGTAGCATATGATGAGAGAAAAAAATATGAAAAACTCGTTCAAAGTGTATATATGCCAGTTGACATTTTGCAGGCAACTATGGAAAATTTAGACCCTTCAGATTTAGATGCACGTATTGATGCAATAGGTGCAACGAATGAATTTTTAAACACATACGAACCAGGTAAAAAAGCACAAGGTTTATATTTGTACGGTAAATTTGGTGTAGGGAAAACGTATCTTTTAGGGGCAATTGCAAATGAGCTTGCGCGAAAGAAAATTAGTTCGATGCTCGTATACTTCCCTGAATTTTTACGTGAAATCAAAAGTTCGATTCAAGATAATTCGATTAGCGGAAAGATTGATGCTGTCAAACGTGTACAAGTATTAATGTTAGATGATATCGGGGCAGAAGCGATGTCAAGTTTTGTACGTGATGATGTACTCGGTGCAATCTTGCAATTCCGTATGTTGGAAAACTTACCGACGTTCTTTACATCTAACTTTGATTTCAAACAGTTGGAACATCATTTAACGTATACACAGCGCGGTGAAGCAGAAGAGATGAAAGCGGCCCGTATTATGGAACGAATTAAATATTTAGCGAAGCCAATCCCAATTGGCGGGAAAAATCGTCGTAATAAGTAAAGAGCGAGCTGAGAAGCTTGCTCTTTTTTATCCCGCTATTGGCGGGCAGTAAGACTCCCACCTCAAAATTCGGCTGTAAAGCAAAGAAGTTAGGTGGGAGCCCTGCTGCCCGTAAAAGCCCGATTGGTGCGGGCTAATAATCAGTGGAGGATGGACAAAACCTCCACTGATTAAAGTTTCACTTTATTTTAATCATTTTTTCAGAGTAGCTTGTATCATTTTTTTCTCCCTCCCTTAATATATATAAAATTAGCAAGCCATATCGAGTGGATGTTCTAACGATGGGAGATAGGTTTCTACTAAGAGTGAACTTCCATAGATCGGACTCTTATAGGATTTGTAACGTATAGATGCAATCCTTTAGAGCGGGGATAAAAGGGGGGACAAAAGTGATTGAAATTTGCTTCGAAGAAAAAAATGATGCTGTGTACGTATACAGACAACTAACGAAAAGAACAGAATCCTTATATAAGGAAACAAGTGTATATTTAAATGAACAAAAGGTTGTTATTCATATACCATTATGTGAATCAAATTATATTGAAAAGATTTTATTGCCAGTATTACTATATTTCATTATGAATGTGAAACAAAATGAATGGATTCATACCATTTTAAAGGAAAAGTTTTTTTATGAAGAACAAGAAGAGTGTCATCAAATATTGCATATGGCACATGAGATTTTAAAGGAAAGAAGAAAAGGAGTAGCTAGTGATTTAACACGTCAAAAATTTGAATCTTATATTGCGTCGTCTTTGAATGATTGGCTTTGTGATCCGCTCTCATTCTCGTTTTCATCATACGTTCGTTTTCGTCTTCGTACATATAGGGAAATGGTAACTAAGCTTGCTGAAGTTGCAATTGATGAGTATAAGATGGAGCAGGAATACCAAATATTCATTGAGACACTTCGCCAACAAGTAAGTAGCCGGAAATCACGTTTGTCCTGTGTACATCTTATTTTTGATGAAAGTTTTATTTTCTATGATGATAAAGGTAGGCGTTTAAAACAGGAGAAATTGGTTCAATATATAGATGAAGAATTATTAAAGAAACAGGATGTATATATCGATACGAAAGTAATTGCACCACTTCTTTCTATTTCGCCGAAAAAGATTTATTTATATACGAAAGAACAAGATCATAATATGATTATTACTTTGCGAAATGTATTTCAGGAACGAGTGCAACTACATGGATTACATGAATTTGAGCGCAATGTGAAAAATTTAAAAAATAAAGGTAACGCCCTTGATTTTCTAAGTTTTTGAGCATATAATTACCTACATAAATGAAATATATTGAAATGTCATGATGAGGACATGGGTAGTTTTCTACGATTTTCAGAGAGGGAAGCCTTAGGGTGTGAGCTTCCTAGTACGGGATAATTACTTACCACCTCTAAACTTTAGCAGTGAAAGTTTTTCTAGTAATTGCTAACGGACAACACCGTTATGTTGAACTTGAGCAATTAACAATAAGGTTAATTGGAACAAGGGTGGAACCACGAATTCAACACTCGTCCCTTTTTATGGGATGAGTGTTTTTTATTTTGAAAAAAAAGAGGAGTGACCAGTGATGGCAGATGTAGTTAAAATTACTTTCCCTGATGGAGCTGTGAAGGAGTTTCCAAAAGGAGTAACAACTGAAGAAATCGCAGCTTCTATTAGCCCAGGCTTAAAGAAAAAAGCTGTGGCTGGAAAATTAAACGATGAGATGATCGATCTTGTTACACCAATCGAAGAAGATGGTGCAGTTTCTATTATTACATTAGATTCTGAAGATGGCTTATATATTTTACGCCACTCAACAGCTCACCTTTTAGCACAAGCGTTAAAACGTTTATATAAAGATGTTAAGCTTGAGCTTGGCATTGGTCCAGTAATCGAAAATGGCTTCTACTACGATATTGATATGGAAGAAGCAATTACAGTTGAAGACTTCAAAAAAATCGAAAAAGAAATGCAAAAAATCGTGAACGAAAACTTAGAAATCGTTCGTCATGAAGTGCCACGTGCAGAAGCACTTCGTCGCTTTGAAGAAATCGGCGATGAGTTAAAATTAGATTTAATTAACGATCTTCCAGAAGATGCAATTATTTCAATCTATGAGCAAGGCGAATTCTTCGACCTTTGCCGTGGTGTTCACCTTCCATCTACAGGGAAGATTAAAGTGTTTAAATTATTAAGTGTTGCTGGTGCTTACTGGCGCGGCGATAGCAATAATAAAATGTTACAACGTATTTACGGTACTGGATTCGTTAAGAAAGCAGAATTAGATGAGCACTTACGTATGCTTGAAGAAGCGAAAGAGCGCGATCACCGTAAATTAGGTAAAGAGTTAAAACTATTTACTAATAGCCAAAAAGTAGGACAAGGTTTACCACTTTGGTTACCAAAAGGTGCAACAATTCGCCGTATTATCGAGCGTTACATCGTTGATAAAGAAGCAAGCTTAGGCTATGATCACGTATACACTCCAGTATTAGGAAGTAGAGAGCTTTATGAAACTTCTGGTCACTGGAACCATTACCGTGATGGCATGTTCCCATCAATGGAAATGGATAATGAAGAGTTAGTTCTTCGTCCAATGAACTGCCCTCACCATATGATGGTTTATAAAAATGATATTCACAGCTACCGTGAATTACCAATCCGTATTGCGGAACTTGGAACAATGCACCGCTATGAAATGTCTGGAGCATTATCTGGATTACAACGTGTACGCGGAATGACTTTAAATGATGCGCACATTTTCGTTCGTCCAGATCAAATTAAAGAAGAATTAAAACGTGTTGTAAACTTAACGTTAGAAGTGTACAAAGATTTCGGTTTAGAAAACTATTCATTCCGTCTATCTTATCGTGACCCAGCAGATACTAAAAAGTATTATGCTGATGATGAGATGTGGGAAAAAGCACAAGGTATGTTAAAAGAAGCTATGGATGAAATGGGTCTTGATTACTATGAAGCTGAAGGTGAAGCGGCATTCTATGGTCCGAAACTTGACGTTCAAGTTCGTACTGCTCTTGGAAAAGACGAAACACTTTCAACTGTACAATTAGACTTCTTACTTCCAGAACGCTTTGAATTAACTTACGTTGGTGAAGACGGTAAACAACATCGTCCAGTTGTAATTCACCGTGGTGTTGTATCAACTATGGAACGTTTCGTAGCCTTCTTAATTGAAGAATACAAAGGCGCATTCCCAACTTGGTTAGCTCCAGTTCAGGCGCAAGTAATTCCAGTTTCTCCGCAAGTACATTTAGACTATGCGAAGAAAGTACAAGATGAATTACGACGTGCTGGTATCCGTGTTGAATTAGACACTCGTGAAGAGAAAATTGGTTACAAAATCCGTGAAGCACAAATGCAAAAGATTCCGTACATGCTTGTAGTAGGTGACAATGAAGTTACTGAAAATGGCGTTAACGTACGTAAATATGGTGAACAAAAATCAGAAACAATCGCATTAGATGCGTTTGTTGACATGATTAAGGTAGAAGGAAAACGATAAGAAAGAGCCGCGGTATACCGCGGCTTTTTTATGTATTATAAAAAAGAAAATCTAGAAAAAATAACCAAACAATACTTATCATAAAAAAGTATTGCAAGTATGCTGGTTGTTTGTTACAATATTTCTTGTTGTTAGTAAAACACATCGCGTCTTCTTGACAGACGTCATGTCCTATGATAAACTCATCAAGGATAATAGAATATGGTTTTGACAAGTAGAAGCACCCGCTTCTCACCTGATGGACGCATTCGCAGTTAGCAGGTAAATGTATTTCTTACTAAAGATATTACAAGTGTGGGTGCCGTGTGCCCGCACTTTTTTTGTTCGGGTTCTACAATTGCAAAACGTATTCTAAGAAAACCTTGGAGGTGGCTTACTATTAGCAAGGATATGATGATTAACGAGCAAATTCGTGCACGTGAAGTACGCTTAGTTGGCGCAAACGGCGATCAACTTGGAATCAAGTCTCGTAATGACGCTTTAGACTTAGCTGCAGGTCTTAATCTTGATTTAGTATTGGTTGCTCCAAATGCGAAACCACCAGTATGCCGCATTATGGACTACGGTAAATTCCGCTTTGAGCAACAGAAGAAAGAAAAAGAACAGCGCAAAAATCAAAAAGTAATTAGCATGAAAGAAGTTCGTTTAAGTCCAACAATTGATGAACATGACTTTAACACAAAACTTCGTAATGCTGTCAAGTTTTTAGAGAAAGGCGACAAGGTTAAAGCGTCAATTCGCTTTAAAGGACGTGCCATTACTCATAAAGAAATCGGTCAACGTGTTTTAGATCGCTTCTCAGAAGCTTGTGCTGAAGTTAGTACAATTGAATCTAAGCCTAAAATGGAAGGACGTAGTATGTTCTTAGTTTTAGCACCGAAAAACGATAAGTAATAGATAGAGGAGGAAATACCTATGCCTAAACAAAAAACTCATCGCGGCGCTGCAAAGCGTTTCAAAAAGACTGGATCTGGTAAACTGAAGCGTTCTCACGCTTACACAAGCCATTTATTCGCTAACAAATCTACAAAAGCTAAACGTAAACTACGTAAAGCTGGTGTAGTTAGCGCTGGTGACTTCAAACGCATTCGTCAAATGCTTGACAACTTAAAATAAGTTCGGCTGATATATAGAACAAACTAGGAGGTAATATTATGCCAAGAGTAAAAGGTGGTACAGTTACTCGTCAACGTCGTAAAAAAGTTATAAAATTAGCAAAAGGTTACTACGGTTCTAAGAGTACATTATTTAAGGTTGCTAACCAACAGGTTATGAAATCTCTAATGTATGCATTCCGTGACCGTCGTCAAAAGAAACGTGACTTCCGTAAATTATGGATTACACGTATCAACGCAGCAGCTCGTATGAATGGTCTTTCTTACAGCCGCTTAATGCACGGTTTAAAAAATGCTGGCATCGAAGTTAACCGCAAGATGCTTGCTGACTTAGCTGTTCATGACGAAAAAGCTTTCGCTGAATTAGCAACAGTTGCAAAAAACAACATTAACTAATTGTTTAAAACCTTAGAAGATTTTCTTCTAAGGTTTTTTTAGTTGCATTTATTGTAAAATCCTCCACTTATTATCGTTATTTCTTGCTCAAGTATATTAAGATGTGCTTGTAAGAATTTTTGTAACGATAACGAGGAGACTTTTACATGAAAGTAGGAAAGATTAACGGATGTGTAGTTATCGATATGACAAAATCAATATAAAAGCCATAGCGATATAAAAGAATATATAAAGTCAGGAGAATCCTCCTGACTTTTTTTATCCCTCTATTTGCGGGCAGTAAAACTCCCACCTCAAAATTCAGCTGGAGCAAAGAAGTTAGGTGGGAGATCAACTGCCCGTAAAAGCCCGATTGGTGAAGGCTAATAATAAGTGGGGATGAACAAAACCCCCCACTTATTAAAGTTTCACTTTATTTGAACTCATTCGTGAGAAGTGCATCTTTCCTAGCAGAAACGACACTGCTATAATGGAAAGATGATATGGAGCTTTCATCAAGTGAACAATCTATGAGTGATGATTGAAACGTATTTGCAAATTAAGGACAAGCTATCTTTATAAAGATGTAGGTAGCTGACTTGTTAATAAGAAACGAAAAATAATAATGAACTTTGAGATGAAACAACATTGTTGCGGAAAATGCGATGTTGGAGGAGGACAATAGAATGGACTTACTACAACTATTTAAATTACAAAAAGAATTAGATGACCGTATTGTGAAAGAACATGACTTACAACCGAAAAAATTGTTAAAAGAAAAAATGTTAGCTCTTCTTGTAGAAATTGGAGAACTTGCAAATGAAACACGTTGTTTTAAATATTGGAGCAATAAACCAGCTTCAGAACGTGAAGTAATATTAGAAGAATACGTAGATGGTTTACATTTTATTTTATCAATCGGAATCGATTTAGGAATTGATAAAAACTTCTTATTCTATAAATGTGCGCAAACGAATAAAACACAAGTGGAAATTTTCTTAGACACATATGCGAAAGTAATTCGTTTTACAGATCAACCTTCTATTACGAACTATATTGAACTATTTACAAGCTATCTTCGCCTTGGACAAGCGCTTGAATTTGAACAAGATGAAATTGAAAAAGCATATTTAGATAAAAATGAAGTAAATCATCAGCGTCAAACACAAGGATACTAATTTAATTTTTGAATATTTCAATTTCCTTTTGTATAATAAAGTGACTGAAGAAAAAGGAGGGTGTTGGCAATGATAAAATTAGACGAGACATTGACAATGCTAAAAGAATTAACAGACGCACGCGGTATTGCGGGTAACGAGCGCGAACCACGTGAAGTAATGAAGAAATATATTGAGCCGTTTGCAGATGAACTTTCTACTGACAATTTAGGAAGTTTAGTTGCGAAAAAAGTTGGGGAAGAAAACGGCCCGAAAATTATGGTTGCAGGTCATTTAGATGAAGTCGGCTTTATGATTACGCAAATTGATGACAAAGGCTTCCTTCGTTTCCAAACGGTGGGTGGCTGGTGGTCGCAAGTTATGCTTGCACAGCGCGTAACGATTGTAACGCGTAAAGGAGATATAACAGGTGTAATTGGTTCAAAACCACCGCACATTTTACCTCCAGAAGCTCGTAAAAAGCCAGTTGAAATTAAAGACATGTTCATCGATATTGGTGCTTCTAGCCAAGAAGAAGCGATGGAGTGGGGCATCCGACCAGGAGATCAAGTTGTACCGTACTTCGAATTCCAAGTGATGAAGAATGAAAAGATGTTACTTGCAAAAGCATGGGATAACCGAATTGGTTGTGCAATTGCAATTGACGTATTAAAACAATTAAAAGATGAAAAGCATCCAAACGTTGTATACGGCGTTGGGACTGTACAAGAAGAAGTTGGTCTTCGTGGTGCGAAAACATCTGCAAACTATATTAAGCCAGATATCGCATTCGCAGTAGATGTAGGTATTGCTGGTGATACACCAGGTGTAACGGCAAAAGAAGCACAAAGTAAAATGGGTGATGGTCCGCAGATCATTCTATATGATGCTTCTGTTATTGGTCATACAGGTTTACGTGATTTCGTTGTTGATGTTGCGGATGAATTACAAATTCCATATCAGTATGATTCTGTAGCGGGCGGGGGAACGGACGCAGGAGCAATTCACATTTCTGTAAATGGTATCCCATCTATGGCAATTACGATTGCGACACGCTACATTCATTCTCATGCAGCGATGTTACATCGTGATGATTATGAAAACGCAGTGAAGTTAATTGTAGAAGTTATTAAACGTCTTGATAAAGAGGCTGTACATAACATTACATTTAATTAATAGAAAAAAGCGAAGGATAACCTCCTTCGCTTTTTTCATTTTTAAAACGGCCTTTCTAATCCTGCTGCAGTATGAGCTCCTAAAATAATTAAGCGAGTTAATTGCATTGCCATGAAATGTGGGGTATAAATCATGCCTCTTTTTAACCATGACATAATCATTCCGATATGAGCGCCTGTAACATAACTAATAAGAATATCACGAGGGACCATAAGGTCTTCATCATCTGGCTGGGAAATAGATAGGCTTAATGTTAAATGTGTTTGAATTGTTTTCATCATTTTATAAGAATAGTTTCCAGCTGCCTTATCGCCGAGCATAACGTTATAGAAATTAGTATTGTCTGCGATATGCTCAAACAAAGCTAAAAAAGTTGGATGCGGTGAATCAAAAGTGAGCTGAAAATCTTCTTTATTTCGATTTTGTGGTTTAATTACTGCAGCTAGTTTTTCTAACATTTCTTCTATGCTTTTTTCTAATAAATCATATTTATCATGGTAATGGCTATAAAATGTAGCACGATTTACAGGAGCGCGTTCCGCGATATGTTGCACAGTTACATTTTCGAAGCCCTTTTCGCCTACTAAAGCGACAAAAGCATCCTGTATGAGTTGTCTCGTTCGTTTTACACGTGGATCATTTGTATTTTTAATAGACATTTTTACTTCACCTCGTTTAATTTTTTAACCTTAAACAACACATGTATAGTGTAATGTTGTTTAAACAACATATAGGTTTAAATTGTTGGTTGTAGATTCGGGATAATTATTTATAATTATAAACGATAGTCCTTTAGAAATCAGCACCGCTAGGATGCAGACAAAACATAGTTTGCGTCGTAAAAGGTGTGCTTTTTTTGTTTAAAGGTTAATATAATTAACAATTAAACAATATAAACACTAAGGATATAAATAGTTTAGAAAAAAATTATATGCGATATAAGGAGAGGAATGCAATGAATCAGTTTCGAAGAATGGTAATTATCAACATTATCACATTAATTGTATTAGTTGGCGGCGGTATTGGCGGTTATTACTATTACAATCAAGCGGAAAACTATTTAAAAACAGAAAATGCAAAGATTGACGGGAAAGTAATCCCAATTGCATCACCAGTAGCAGGTAAATTAACAGACTGGAAAGCTGAAGTCGGAAAAAATTACAATGAGAACGATAAATTAGGTGCGGTTACTGTAGCAGGAGCAAATGGTGAGCAAACAGTAGATGTAACAATTCCGCAAAATGCAACAGTTGTACAATCAAATGCAACAACTAATGCGTTCGTTGGGGCAGGTAGCCCAATTGCTTATGCATTTGATATGAGCAATTTATGGGTAACAGCAAATATTGAAGAAACAAATATTGATGATGTTCAAAAAGGCCAAACAGTAGATGTGTATGTAGACGCATACCCAGATACAACGTTAACGGGAAAAGTAGAACAAGTTGGATTAACAACAGCGAATACATTCTCGATGTTACCATCAAGTAACGCAACAGCGAACTATACGAAAGTAAAGCAAGTTGTACCAGTTAAAGTTTCTTTAGATCATAGTAAATCAGTAAATATTGTTCCTGGAATGAATGTGTCAGTTCGTATTCATAAGTAAGGGGGAGATGAGATGTCCTCAATTGCAATTGTAGGATATGCACTATTTTGTATAATCGTCTTCTTCCTTGTAAATCGTCTTTTACGAAAGAAAAAAACGAATGTGGGAGAAGAACAAGTCCCAGCCGTAAGTAAGATAGAAGTAAGTCAAGCAGAAACAGTAGAGAAAGAACTTGAACAAAAACAAGAAACAGAAGCTTCTAACGTAGTGGAATTAGAAACAGGGAAGCAAGAGCAAGTAAAACAGGAAAAAGAAATGCTGAAGAGACAATTGCCGGTAGAGAATGTGAATGTAAAGGCAGTTGTAGCTGTATTAATTCTCGGTATGTTCGTTTCTATTTTAAACCAAACGATCATTAATGTTGCACTGCCTCCATTAATGAATGAATTTAACGTATCAACTTCAACAGCACAATGGTTAATTACAGGCTTCATGCTTGTAAACGGGATTTTAGTACCAATCAGTGCATTTTTAGTTTCACGATTTACGTATCGTAAATTATTCATAGCAGCAATGTTATTCTTCACTGTAGGATCTATCATTTGTGCTACATCAGGAAACTTTACAATGATGATGACAGGCCGTGTTGTTCAAGCGGTTGGTGCAGGTATTTTAATGCCAGTTGGTATGAATATCTTCATGACATTATTCCCGCCTAATAAACGCGGAGCAGCTATGGGGTTACTTGGGGTAGCGATGATTTTAGCACCAGCTATCGGACCAACTGTAACAGGTTGGGTAATTGAAAACTATAGCTGGAACTTAATGTTCTATGGGATGTTTGTTATCGGTTTAATTATTACGTTCTTATCTTTTAAATTCTTTACACTAGCTCAGCCAGTGTCCAAAACAAAGTTAGATGTATTCGGTGTTATTAGTTCAAGTATTGGACTAGGTAGCTTACTGTACGGATTTAGTGAAGCTGGAAATAATGGCTGGACTAGTGCAGAAGTTGTTATAACACTTATCATCGGTGTCATTGGTTTAGCTGTATTTATTTGGAGAGAGTTAACAACAGACAATAAAATGCTTGATTTACAAGTGTTTAAATATCCGACGTTCACTTTCACATTAGTAATTAACGCGATTGTAACGATGGCCTTATTCGGAGGTATGTTATTACTTCCAGTATACTTGCAAAACATTCGCGGTTTTACACCGATGGAATCTGGTTTATTATTACTTCCAGGATCATTAATTATGGGGATCATGGGACCAGTTGCAGGTAAACTATTTGATAAGTATGGTATTCGTCCGTTAGCAATTGTCGGATTAGCCATTACAACATTTGCGACATATAAATTTACAACGTTATCGATGGATACACCGTATAGCGTTATTATGACGGATTATATTATACGCTCAATTGGTATGTCATTCATTATGATGCCAATTATGACAGCTGGTATGAATGCACTGCCGATGAAATTAATTTCTCACGGTACAGCAACGCAAAATACGTCAAGACAAGTAGCTGGTTCAATTGGAACAGCGATATTAATCACGCTTATGACGCAACAAACTACTGCTCACGTAGCGGATTACGGCAATATGTTAACAACGTCAAACCCGATTTTAGTTGATAAAGTACACGGTATGGGCCAAAGCTTAGCGGCATTAGCCGGATCAGCTCAAGCAGGAGATGCGATGAGTACACAACTATTATTCGGACAAATTTCAAAGCTATCTGCAATTAACGGTATTAACGATGCCTTCTTAATTGCAACAATACTCGCAGGTATTGCTTGGGTGTTATCGTTCTTCTTACCATCAGGCAATAAACCAAATAGAAAAGCAGGGAATTAATTTCCCTGCTTTTTTGTCTTTTTAAAGAGTGAGATATAAAAAATGATAACCAGCTACGGAGCACAGCCCTGTTATAAACAAAATTGTCCCCATAGAACGAATACTCGATATTTGTCTTCCACTTATAATAGCTAATAGTCCAGCTAAAGAGAAGAAACACCAATATAAAGTTCCTGAAATTGGAACCATCCCCTCTAAATCTATTCCAAAACCTATACAAATGATAGGAACAAAGATAAGCGATATGCTAATCAAACCAGCTATAATAGTAAGTGATTTACGATATTTAATGCCAGCAATAATTAAAAAAATGCCAACGATGAATTGGCATAACATCAAAGTAAGAGCCAAAACCATCCAAGTTAATATTCCAAACACTTCTGTATTACCTCCGATAAAATATTATATATAGAATGAATCCCCTACAGACATAAGTACCCAGAAAATAACCCCTAATATGCCAGCGATAAAAATAATGAATCCCATATTACGTATACTTTTAATCTTTGCCTGTAATCCATTTAATCCTGCCAATAATCCAGTTAAAGAAAACAGTATCCAATATAAAGTAGTTGAAATAGGGAGGATCGTATCGCTATTCACCCCCATGCCCCAAAAAACAAAAGGTAGTGTGACAAAAGATAGGCTAAGTAGCCCCATTAAACCCACAAATAATTTAAGGTGTTTAATGCTAGTAATAATTAAAAAAATACCGCCGAAAAATCCGCATAAAACAAGAAGTGGCATATAAAAAATCCAAAGTAAGCTCGACATAAATAATCTCCTTCTATGGTGATGAGTTATATTTTACTATATGAGGTTTATTTTGGATATTATTAATAAATATGTATAAATTGATAGAAATGAGAAGTGATGATACGAATTAATAAAAGAGGTATCGCGATGACACCTCTTTCTAACTCAAGAATGCTAACATATTATTCATAATATGAAATAACATAGCTGGAATAATGGATTTTGTTTTTTTACATAAAATAGCCATTAATAATCCCATGAAGAAAGTAATTACCATTACTCCAAGTGAGTATGTATGAGCGATACCGAAGAAGAAGCTTGTTATGATGGCTGCAATCCAAAATGGAAAGCGTTCTGAGAAGAAGCGAAGTATAAAACCACGGAAAATAAGCTCTTCAAAAATTGGTGTGAGTATAGCGAAGCCGAGAAGTAATAATATTTGATACTGCTTAAAAACGTCTAAGTTTAGTGCGGAAGATTGCTGCTTCGTTGCGTCTTGGAACACATAATTTAACAAGATGTAATTGAGTATAATGTTTATAGCGAAGAAAAGAAGTAAGTATACGTATGTACGCCATTCTTTAAGTACTTTAAAGTTAAAAGATTTTAGTAGTAATTTTTTTGCGGGTTCGAATTTGAAAATGAAGAATAACAACACGGCTAGTTGTAATATGATACTTGCAGTATTTGCAATAGATTTATACAGGGCAATTTGTTTTTTATCTGTAAGACCGGCTGTATAAATTGTTAAGGGCATTGCGAGGAACACAGTAATAAGTCCGGTTCCGAAAAAAGCGAATAAAACGGAGCTAATAAATTGTCCCCATGACATAGAGTATTTCTGTTCATTAGAAAGTTGTGTAGCGGGTTGCATTTGTAAAATCACCTCTTTATATTTGTATATTTAATTATAAAGTATTTTGCTTTTGGGTGTAACATTTAAATATTACATACAAAGGTGTATTTTTCGCAAAATAATAAAAGAGGTATCACCCTATAGTGATGCCTCTTTCTCATTGATAACTATGTTCTGCCTTGTCATTCAATTTCTTTTGCTCTATTTGTAATTCACGCTCTACCAATCGGTCTAATTGCTGAATAGCTTTCAATGCTTTTTCGTAAGAAATCGTTCTATAATGGTGCGCTCCGCCCGGTTCTTCATCTGCTTCGTCTGCCCATTTAATAATGTTTTGAAGAGATGTTCTTTCAATTTCTTGCTGTACTAAGAAAGAATCTGTATGAAGAAGAATCGCAATAGAAATTTCTTTTGCTAGTTTAGGATGTTCTCCTAATCTAATAAGCAATTTATGAGATCTTTCTGCCCCTTTAATCGCATGTATATCATTCTTTTTATACAAGTCATAGTCCCATTCGCCGCCTGTGTACCACGTATGATGTCCGATATCATGAAGGAAGCCAGCCTTTGTCGCAGCATCGACTGAGGCGTGATGCTTTTTGGCTAAGTGAAACGCATGGTAAGCGACAGCAATCGCGTGGACCATTCCAGAACGGTTTACATATTTTTGTGTAATGTGATGTTTAAAAACTTGTTCAAGCGTAATACGTTGCATAAAACATTCACTCCTTTTATCTAATGATGTACATGAAGAAAAATCGATCGGTTTAAATGTATTTTGAACATTGTACTCCATCGGGGTAGCGTTAGTAAAGTAGAAATGTTTAGGAGAAGAAAAATTTTATAGCAATAAAAGGTCACCTTAGTTTTTTTTCTAAGGTGACCTTTTATTGCTTATTTTTTTAATCCTTGCTCCAGTGTTCCTAACATTTCGTGTTTTTCATTTTCATCAGCATTTTTCCAAATGACTTCGAATAAAACGCCAAGACCTGGAAGCATTTTTTCTTCACCGCTTTGAATTGCATCGACAATCGTTTCTTGTAATTGATCTTGTGAATTTCCAGATACATTCGCTAATACCGCGCCGCGTAAATTAAAACTCATTATCTTCACCTCTTCTTCAGAATTGAAACTGACGTTAGTTTTTGTTCTTTTTTATGTAAATATGTATGAAAAATAGGCTATAATGATAAGACAAGAAGAGAGGGAAATACATATTATGAAAAACATTGATTCAGTACAAAACCCGCGTGTGAAGCAGTGGAAAAAGCTGCAGACGAAAAAAGAGCGCGATAACAAAGCTTTATTTTTTGTAGAAGGATTCCATTTAGTAGAGGAAGCGTTAAAGGCAGGAGTTGTAACAGAACTTATCGTTTCAGATCAGACAGATCTTCCGAAAGATTGGACAGTTAATGATGTTGAAATGTATATTGTGCCTGAAGCAATTGTAAAAGTACTTCGCGAAACAGAAACAACGCAAGGTGTATTTGCTGTTTGTGAGAAACATGAGAAAGAAGTAGCTCTTACTGATGGGAAATTTCTTTTATTAGACGGCCTTCAAGACCCAGGTAATTTGGGAACGATTATTCGTACAGCGGATGCAGCTGGTATTCATGCCGTTGTGCTTGGAGAAGGGTGCGTTGATGTTTATAATAGTAAAGTACTACGATCTACACAAGGTTCTATTTTCCACTTACCGGTTGTAAAAGGGAACTTAGAAGAATGGGTAGACAAGTTAAAAGAAAATAACGTCCCTGTATATGGAACAGCTCTTGAAAATGGAGTTCCATTTGCTGAAGTAACCCCGGCTGGAAGTTTTGCATTAATTGTAGGGAATGAAGGAAGCGGCGTACGCCAAGAAATTCTTGCGAAAAGTGATCAAAACTTGTATATTCCGATTTACGGCGGGGCAGAATCATTAAATGTTGCGGTTGCAGCAGGGATTTTAACGTATTATTTACAAAGCCCAGTTGCGAATCGATAAAAAACTTCTTATAATAAGTTGAAGTGCATGTTCATAAAAAAGTGGTGAAATGAGTATCGAACTTTTTTGAACATATAATAAAAGTATATTAATGAAAAACGTTGATAGAGAAGAGTAGCTTACAAAATCGCCATATAGGGAGAGAGTGCCGTAGACTGAAAGCATTCTTATGGTAGATGGAAGTGAATTCACCTCTGGAGTTGGCGCCAGGACCATTTATATGTAAAGGCGTTCCGGTCAGAATTGATCGTTATAACTAATGAGTGGGCAGACTTGTTCTGTCAATTTAGGGTGGTACCGCGAATTTACCTCGTCCCTTTTTGGGAGCGGGGTTTTTTTATTTTTAAAATTAGGAGGGTTCCAAATGGAAGCACGTTTAAAAGAGCTAAAGCAAAAAGCGTTAGAGCTTATTGAAGAAGCGAAAGAGCTAAAGGGCTTAAACGACGTACGCGTAGCGTATTTAGGGAAAAAAGGTCCAATTACAGAAGTATTACGCGGCATGGGAAAATTATCAGCAGAAGAGCGTCCACGTATGGGAGCATTAGTAAATGAAGTACGTGAAGCGATTCAAACGCGTCTAGAAGACAAAATTGGTAACTTAGAAAAAGCAGTAATTGAGGCGAAATTAGCTACTGAAACAATTGATGTTACACTGCCAGGTCGTCCTGTTGAAACAGGTTGTCACCATCCGTTAACAGCAGTTGTTGAACAAATTGAAGATGTATTCATCGGTATGGGTTATGAAGTAGCTGAAGGAACAGAAGTAGAAAAAGACTACTACAACTTCGAAGCATTAAACTTACCGAAAGATCACCCAGCGCGTGATATGCAAGATACATTCTACATTACAGAAGAAACGTTACTACGTACACATACATCTTCTGTGCAAGCACGTACGATGGAAAAGAATAAAGAAAAAGGACCGATTAAAATTATTTGTCCTGGTAAAGTGTATCGCCGCGATGACGATGATGCAACGCATTCACACCAATTCATGCAAATTGAAGGTCTTGTAATTGATAAAAACATTCGCATGAGTGACTTAAAAGGTACACTGCAAGTATTCGTGAAAAAGATGTTCGGTGAAGATCGTGAAATCCGTCTTCGTCCAAGTTTCTTCCCATTCACAGAGCCGTCTGTAGAGATGGATATTTCTTGTATGATGTGTCACGGTAAAGGTTGTGGCACTTGTAAAGGGACTGGCTGGATCGAAATTTTAGGAGCAGGTATGGTTCACCCGAACGTACTTGAAATGGCTGGTTATGATTCAAAAGAATATCAAGGTTTCGCATTCGGTATGGGCGCAGAGCGTATCGCAATGTTGAAATACGGCGTAGATGACATTCGTCATTTCTATACAAATGATGTACGTTTCTTACAACAATTCAAACGAGCGTAAGGGAAGGAGAGGATAAATATGTTCGTATCATATCGTTGGTTACAAGAGTATGTAGATATTAAAGATGTAACAGCACAAGAACTAGCAGACAAAATCACGAAAAGTGGTATTGAAGTAGAAGGTGTTGAAGTATTAAATAAAGGTGTAAAAGGTGTTGTAGTTGGTCACGTATTAGAATGTGAAAAACACCCAGAAGCTGATAAATTAAGCAAATGCTTAATCGATATCGGTGAAGAAGAACCGGTTCAAATTATTTGTGGAGCTGCTAACATTGCAAAAGGTTTAAAAGTACCAGTTGCAAAAGTTGGCGCTGTACTTCCTGGTAACTTCAAAATTAAAAAAGCAAAACTACGCGGGGAAGCTTCTCACGGTATGGTTTGTGCTCTTCAAGAGCTTGGTATCGATGGGAAATTCGTTGCGAAAGAATATGCAGACGGTATCTTCATCTTCCCAAGTGATGCTGAAGTTGGTGCAGATGCACTTGAAATTTTAAATTTAAATGATGAAGTACTTGAGCTTGGTTTAACACCAAACCGTGCAGATTGCTTAAACATGTTAGGTGTTGCATATGAAGTAGCTGCTATTTACGGCCGTGAAGTAAAACTTCCAGCTATCGACTTACAAGAAACAGCAGAAAAAACTTCTGATTACATTTCTGTAAGTGTAGAAGCGAAAGAAGAAAACCCATTATATATTGCAAAAATGGTGAAGAACGTAAAGATTGGTCCATCACCAATGTGGATGCAAACTCGTCTTATGGCAGCTGGCATTCGTCCAATTAGTAATGTAGTTGATATTACAAACTACATTTTAATGGAATACGGTCAACCGTTACATGCATTCGATTACGATAAATTAGGTTCAAAAGAAATCGTTGTTCGTCTTGCAAAAGAAGGCGAAAAGATTCAAACATTAGATGCTCAAGAACGTACGTTACAAAGCCACCATCTTGTAATTACAAACGGCACAAAAGCGTTAGCTGTTGCTGGTGTAATGGGCGGAGCGGATTCTGAAGTTGATAGCGAGACAGTAAACGTTCTAATTGAGTCTGCATACTTTGCAGGTCAAACAGTGCGTCGTACATCAAAAGACTTAGGTCTTCGTAGCGAATCAAGTGCACGTTTTGAAAAAGGAATCGACCCAACACGTACATTTGAAGCAATTCAACATGCAGCTGCTTTAATGGCAAAATACGCTGGTGGAGAAGCACTTGAAGGTGTAGTAGAAGCTGATAACTTACAAGTACAAGAACGTACAGTATCTGTTACAGCTGAAAAAGTAAACCGTGTATTAGGTACAGATATTTCTGCGAGTGAAATGGGTACAATGTTCACAAACTTAAAATTCCCATTCACAGAAGTAGAAGGAACATTCCATGTAAATGTACCAGCACGTCGTCCTGACATTACAATTTCAGAAGACTTAGTAGAAGAAGTAGGTCGTCTGTATGGTTATGATCACATTCCAGTTACATTACCATCTGGAACAATGACACGTGGTAAATTAACATCAGCACAAACGAAACGTCGTAAAGTACGCCGCTTCCTAGAAGGTGCTGGTTTATATGAAGCAATCACATATTCATTAACAAGCGCTGACAAAGCGAAACAATATATGGTTGAGCCGAACGAAAAAGCTCCTGTCAATCTTGCGCTTCCAATGAGCGAAGAGCGTAGCCAACTTCGTTTAAGCTTAGTGCCACAATTGTTAGAAGCAGTTTCATACAATGTTGCACGTAAAAACGACAGCGTTGCATTATATGAAGTAGGTTCTATCTTCTTACCAACAGAAGCAGGAGAACTTCCGAAAGAAGAACAACATCTTGCAGGTGTTATGACAGGTCTTGCTCTTCACCATGCATGGCAAGGTGAGAAGAAAGTTGTAGACTTCTTCGTTGTTAAAGGTGTATTAGAAGGATTATTCGACGTACTTGGCGTGGCAAATCAAATCACTTATGCACCAGCAAAACGTGAAGGTATGCACCCAGGCCGTACTGCTGACATCGTATTAGATGGTGAAGCAATCGGATTCATCGGTCAATTGCACCCGGAAACAGAAAAACAATTAGATGTGAAAAATACATTCGTATTCGAATTATCTCTTGCAAAAGTATTCGGTGCAGACGCTGAGGGAACTTACTACTCAGCAATTCCACGTTTCCCATCTATGACACGTGATATGGCTGTTGTAGTAACAACAGAAACAAAAGCTGGTGAAATGAAGCAAGTCATTGCTGAAGCTGGCGGAGAACTTCTGAAAGACGTAGCACTATTCGACTTATACGAAGGTGAAAAAATGGAAGAAGGCAGGAAATCACTTGCATTCTCTATGAACTACTTCGATGCAGAACGTACATTAACAGACGAAGAAGTAACAGAAGCACATAACCGTGTATTAACAGCGGTAGAAGAGAAATTTGGTGCGGAGTTACGTAAGTAATAAAAAATTGCCGGATTAAGTCCGGCAATTTTTTTTATGGCACGATTGTCGGAAAATGTCGGTAAGTCGATATATTATAAAAATCGCCGATATATTTGGAGTTATGATCGATATATTATAAAAATCGCTGATATATTTGGAGTTACGGTCGATATATTGCGAAAATCGCTGATATATTTTCTGGCATCTTGCATCTTTCTCTCGAATGTAGTACATTAATTTTAGTTTAACAAAACGAAAGACGATGATAAGGAAAAGTAGTATATACTATAATCCAAAGCGAGTCAGGGACGGTGAGAGCCTGATGAGGCGGTATATGTGAAGAACACCTTGGAGTTGCTAACCGAAATTGAAACTTGTATTCAAGAGTAGACTTAGACGGGAATCCGGCCTGTTACAAACCGGGAAGTATGTATTACATACGAGTTAAAGTTGGTCTTTATGACAAATTGGGTGGTACCGCGAAGTTTAACCTTTCGTCCCTTTATGGATGAAAGGTTTTTTGTATTTAAATATATGAGTAAAGGAGAATTTTACTATGGAAAACACATTAGTAAAAAGTCTGTATAGAGATACAGATAAATACGCAGATCAAACAGTACAAGTATCGGGTTGGATTCGTAACTTACGTGATTCAAAAGCATTTGGTTTCATCGAATTAAACGACGGTAGCTTCTTCAAAGGTGTTCAAATCGTTTTCGATACAGAATTAGAGAACTTCAAAGAAATTGCAAAGCTTCCACTAAGCTCTTCAGTTAAAGTAGAAGGTAAAGTAATTGCAACGCCTGGAGCGAAGCAACCATTTGAAATTAAAGCAGAAAAAATTGATATCGAGGGCTTATCAGACTCTGATTACCCACTTCAAAAGAAGCGTCATACGTTTGAATATTTACGTACAATCGCTCACTTACGTCCAAGAACAAATGCATTCTCTGCAACGTTCCGTGTGCGTTCTATCGCAGCATTTGCGATTCACCAGTTCTTCCAAGAGCGTGGATTCGTACATGTTCACACACCAATCATCACTGGTAGTGATACAGAAGGTGCAGGCGAAATGTTCCGCGTAACAACGCAAGATTTAAACAACGTACCTAAAGGTGAAGACGGACAAGTTGACGAATCAAAAGACTTCTTCGGTAAAGAAACAAACTTAACAGTAAGTGGACAGCTTAATGCTGAAGCTTATGCGTTAGCATTCCGTGATGTGTACACATTCGGTCCTACATTCCGTGCAGAAAACTCAAACACAACTCGCCACGCAGCTGAGTTCTGGATGGTTGAGCCTGAGATTGCATTCGCTGAGTTAGGCGATGTAATGGATCTTACAGAAGATATGCTGAAATATGCAATGAAATACGTACTAGAGCATGCACCAGAAGAAATGGACTTCTTCAACAGCTTCGTTGATAAAACAGTTCTAGAGCGCATGAACAACGTAATCAACTCTGACTTCGGTCGCATCACTTATACAGAAGCAATTAAAGTACTTCAAGAATCAGGTGCTGAATTCAAATACCCAGTAGAATGGGGTATTGACTTACAAACAGAGCACGAAAGATACTTATCAGAAGAAATCTTCAAACGCCCTGTATTCGTAACTGACTATCCGAAAGACATTAAAGCATTCTACATGCGTATGAACGAAGATGGTAAAACAGTAGCAGCTACTGACCTTCTAGTTCCTGGCATCGGCGAATTAATCGGCGGAAGTCAACGTGAAGAAAGAATGGACGTTTTAGTAGACAGAATTAAAGAATTAGGTATGAACGAAGAGGACTACTGGTGGTACTTAGAACTTAGAAAATACGGCGGTACAAAACACGCTGGATTCGGTCTAGGTTTCGAGCGCTTCCTAATGTACATTACTGGCATGGCTAACATCCGTGACGTAATTCCATTCCCAAGAACTCCAGGTTCTTCTGAGTTTTAAGATATAAAAAAGCGAGAGGATTTCCTCTCGCTTTTTATTTTGAATAGTTTATTACCTCGTAGCAAAAAGTAACGCGAAGGGGTGAATATAAATGAGTAAAAAAGTGAAAAAAGATCATTCAAGATCAAGCCTAGGTTCTCCAGAAGTAGAAGGACAAGGAACGACGACACATGAAACAGGTTCTCATAAAGTATCTTCATCAAATAAGAAGCAGAAACGAAGCTAACATAAAAAAGGAGAGTCTTGGCGGCTCCCCTTTTTTTATGTATTACATCTTATTATCATTAATCTCTTTTGTAATTTTATCTACATCTTTGTCTAATCGATCTAAATAGAAAAACCACAGTAAGCTCATGAGAACGTAATAGATGGCCATAACACAAAGATTATCAGATATATTTTCGAATGTGGATTTGGAAGTGAAAAAAGCTCCCCAAATGATAGAGATTGTAAGGTAAGAAAGAGGGAACACGAGGTGTACTAAAATATATAATATCTTTTTAACTTTAACAGAGTTCATATGAATTACCTCCTTATTTAAACAATCCTCTTTTTCTAGTCATAAATTCAAGTTCCTCACAGAAGTGTTGCAGCTTTACTGGATTATGTATTAACAAGCGGGCATCGTGTTTCCCGATAAATCTTCGAATCCGAAAGTTTAATAAGAAAGATCGGCCATAGCGCTCTATTAAATCGTTGAACACTGGTTGTTCACTTAGTAGCTGAATGTTTTCTCTAATTTCGAACTGTCTTTCGTGTGGATCACCTAGTAAAATATCTAGAATCATTTGTAGAAGTAGTAATAGGAACTCATATGTTTGAAAAATATGTATATTTTAATTATAACAAAAATACACAGGCGATAGTAGAGTGGACTAAAGTGAAACAAAAAACAGGAGTTTGTAGGCTCCTGTTTTTGTCGATACTATTTTAATAAGCGAAACGCCTTCTCTGTATTAGCAAAATGCAGTTTCACAAACTCAGGTAGTCTTTCTTTTCCGATCTTTTGAATTAATGTAGCAGCGGCGATATCAACTTGTTTACCTGCACCTTTTGGAAGTGGCATACCAGCTTTTTTGCTTAGTTCGTCAAATTGTTTTACGAATGAGTAACGAGCCAAAATGGAAGCGGCGGCTACTGCTAAATGGACGCTTTCGCCTTTCGTAGCGAAATACACATTTTCACGCTGTACCTGTTTTTGTTTCGCTAAATATTTATAGTATGTATCAGGCTGTGTAAATTGGTCGATTAAGATGCCTTCTGGTTTTGTAGGTGCAATTTTTGCCAATAAGTTTGTAATTGCTTTATTATGCAGTAAAGCTTTCAGTTTACCTTGGTTGTTTCCTTTGTCAAATAGCTCATTATATTTTTCATTGTGAAGAACGAGGGAGCTGTAAGGAACAACGTGAAGGAGTTGTTTTGCAATCTCAGCAATTTGAGCATCATTTAAGTTTTTGGAGTCTTTTACACCGAGTTCTTTTAAAAGTGGAATTTGCTTCGCATCCACATATACAGCAACTACTGTCATCGGTCCGAAGTAATCACCAGTACCTACTTCGTCTGATCCTAGAATAGACATTGTGCCGATGGAAGCGGGCGGCGCATAACGATGTGAATTGACCGATTTTTTTACAGCTGATTTTGGTGTTTGAGAGACAGTTTGCCAACGAGAAGCCTCTGCTTCAGCACGTCCACCTTGAAACATCACTTTCCCTGATTTATAAGCTGTAATTGTGCAAGATGGAACCTTTGCCATAAAGATACCGCCTTGCGGAATTTTGGGGCTAAGTGCTTGTTTGTATTGTTGTTTCATGTCTTCAATTACTGTAGAACTTGTTTGTATTACGATAGAATTTGACAAAATGGTCGCTCCTTTTTTATGTTGTTATTTTTATCATATCGGATTGTTCTTTCTGTTTCCATATTATGATGGTTCATGGTATGATAAACTTTAGGATTCTGTACGTGATTGGAGGCCGGTGAGTTGTCACAACAAAAGGGAAATAAAAGTCGAATTAATGTAGAAATATATGGCCAACAGTATTCAGTTGTTGGCGATGAAAGTACAAGTCATATCCGCATGGTAGCAGCGATTGTGGATGATAAAATGCGCGAACTCAATGCCAAGAATCCTTCGCTTGATACGAGTAGACTAGCGGTATTGACGGCGGTAAACGTCATACACGATTACATAAAATTAAAAGAAGAACATGAGAAGTTGAAAGAAAGTATGACACAAAAAGGAATGGAATAAACATGATTGATATTATTATCATTTTATTGCTTGTTATGGGATTTTTCCTCGGTTTACGCAGAGGATTTATTTTGCAACTTGTAAAGTTAACAAGCTTTATTATCGCATACCTCGTTGCATACTGGTACTGTAAAGATTTAGCGCCAACGCTTGCGAAATTTATTCCGTATCCATTCGATAAGAATGTATCTGTTCCAGAATGGATAGATGCGAATAATATTGAGGGTGTCTTCTATCAAGCAATTGCGTTTATTGTATTATTTATTATTACAAAAATCGCACTTTCACTACTTGGTAATTTACTGAATATGTTTGCAGAAATCCCAGTTTTAAAGCAAGTCAATGCGGTTGCTGGGGCACTTCTTGGCTTTTTAGAAGTGTATATCATTCTGTTTGTCTTAATTATTGTTGGAACAATTCTTCCAATTGAACAAATACAAACACCATTACAAAAATCATCAATTAGCAAAATAATTGTAGACGATACACCGATTCTTTCTGAAAAGGTGAAGGAACTATGGCAGACAGGTAGCAGAGTGTAACTTCTCTTTTTTCGGAAAGAGAAGTTTTTTTCTATGAAAGAAAGGCGGGGCAATGATGAAAGTGAATAAAAAACAAGTTATCAAATTACTAGAGACAATCGGCCTATTTATGGAACTAAAGGGCGCGAATCCATTTAAAATATCTGCATTCCGTAAAGCGGCGGCAGCACTAGAAAGTGATGACCGTAGTCTTTCTGAAATTGAAGATTTCACAAAGATTCCAGGTATCGGAAAAGGAACGGCAGCAGTTATTCAAGAATATATAGAATCGGGAACATCTGAAGTACTACAAGAACTTGAAAAAGAAGTACCAAGCAGTTTATTACCACTATTAAAACTACCAGGCCTTGGTGGTAAGAAGGTGGCCAAGTTATACAAAGAACTTGGTGTTGTTGATATGGAAACGTTAAAAGCTGTTTGTGAAGAAAATAAAGTACAAGCTTTAGCTGGATTCGGTAAGAAAACAGAAGAGAAAATATTAGAAGCAATTGATCAAGTAGGCTCTCGTCCAGAGCGTTTACCAATTGCGATGGTATTGCCTATTGCCGGGGAAATAGAGGAGAAATTGTCGAATGTTGCTGAAATAATTCGTTTCTCACGCGCTGGTAGTTTACGCCGTGTTCGTGAGACAGTGAAGGACTTAGATTTCATCATTGCAACGACAGAGCCAGCAGTAGTGCGTGAACATTTACTACAATTTGATAATATGATTGAAGTGATTGCAAGTGGAGATACGAAAGTATCTGTTCGTCTTCAATATGAATATGATATTTCAATTGACTTCCGCTTAGTAAAACCAGAAGAATTTATTACAACTCTTCACCATTTCACAGGATCAAAAGACCATAACGTAAAAATGCGCCAAATTGCGAAAGATAGAGGCGAGAAAATTAGTGAATACGGTGTGGAAATCTTAGAGACAGGTGAAGTGAAAACATTCGAAACAGAAGAAGCATTCTTCGCCCACTTTGGCCTTCCATTCATCCCACCAGAAGTGCGTGAAGATGGAAAAGAAATTGAATTAATTAAAGAGTATCCCAACTTAATTCAGTTCTCTGATATACAGGGTGATTTACATATGCATACAACGTGGAGTGACGGTGCTTTTTCAATTGAAGAAATGGTGCAAGCGTGCCGCGCTCGTGGATATAAATTTATGGCAATTACTGATCACTCGCAATACTTGAAAGTAGCAAACGGTTTAACGAAAGAGCGTCTTCGTGAACAAGCGAAAGAAATTGAACGTATGAATGAAAAGTATCCAGACATTACAATTTTGCGCGGGATTGAAATGGACATTTTACCAGATGCGACACTTGATTTTGACGATGAAGTATTAGCAGAACTAGATTATGTCATTGGAGCCATTCACTCTAGCTTCTCACAAGACCGTGAAACGATTATGAAGCGTCTTCGCACTGCACTTGAGAATAAGCATGTCACAATGATTGCCCATCCGACAGGACGTCTTCTTGGGCGCCGTGAGGGTTACGATGTAGATACAGATTTATTAATCCAGCTCGCAAAAGAAACAAATACAGTTTTAGAATTAAATGCAAATCCAAACCGTCTAGATTTAAGCGCGAAATTATTAAAACAAGCACAAGATGCTGGTGTAAAAGTAGCGATTAATACGGATGCCCATACACTTGAAATGTTAGAAGATATGGAAACAGGTGTAGCAGCAGCGCGTAAAGGTTGGATTCAAAAAGATAACGTGATTAACACATGGGATATTGAACGTTTATTAGACTATATTAAACGTAATAAGTAATACAGGGGGGACCTGCAACATGTTAGAACGAACGTTGCGTGTATTAGAATACAATAAAGTAAAAGAACAATTGCTTGAACATACAGCATCTTCACTTGGTCGTGATAAAGTGAAGAATTTAGTGCCAAGCACAGATTTTGAAGAAATTGTGGAATTGCAAGAAACAACGGATGAGGCAGCGAAAGTCATCCGTTTAAAAGGACATGTACCACTTGGAGGGATTTCTGATATTCGTTCAAATATTAAGCGTGCGAAAATTGGAAGTATGTTAAGTCCTCATGAATTAATTGAAATCGCAAGTACGATGTACGGTAGTCGCCAAATGAAACGTTTCATTGACGATATGATTGACAACGGTGTTGAGCTTCCAATTTTAGAAACACATGTCGCGCAAATTGTGTCTTTATATGATTTAGAAAAGAAGATTACAAATTGTATTGGTGACAGCGGTGAAGTAGTCGATAGCGCAAGTGACAAATTGCGTGGTATTCGTAATCAAATTCGTACTGCGGAAAGCCGTATTCGTGAGAAATTAGAAAACATGACGCGTTCTTCAAACGCGCCAAAAATGTTATCAGATGCAATTGTAACGATTCGTAACGAACGCTACGTAATCCCGGTAAAACAAGAATACCGCGGCGTATATGGTGGTATTGTCCACGATCAATCTGCTTCTGGACAAACATTATTTATCGAACCGCAAGTAATCGTGGAATTAAATAACGCACTTCAAGAAGCACGTGTGAAAGAAAAACAAGAAGTAGAACGCATTTTAATGATGTTAACGGAAGAAGTAGCAGTGGAAGCTGATATTGTTTTATCAAACGTAGAAGTAGTTGCAAATCTTGATTTTATTTTTGCGAAAGCTCTTTATGCGAAGCGAATTAAAGCGACGAAGCCAATCGTAAATAATGAACGCTACATGGATTTAAAACAAGCACGCCATCCGCTTATTGATCCGGAAATTATCGTGCCAAATAACATTATGCTTGGTAAAGACTTTACAACAATCGTTATTACAGGACCGAATACAGGTGGTAAAACAGTTACACTTAAAACAGTCGGTATTTGTGTCTTAATGGCGCAATCTGGTCTTCATATTCCAGTAATGGATGAATCAGAGATATGTGTATTTAAAAACATCTTTGCTGATATCGGTGATGAGCAATCGATTGAACAAAATTTAAGTACATTCTCTTCTCATATGGTAAACATTGTAGATATTTTAGAAAAAGCTGATTTTGAAAGTTTAGTCCTCTTTGATGAATTAGGTGCTGGGACAGATCCGCAAGAAGGGGCTGCACTAGCGATTTCTATTTTAGATGAAGTATGTAACCGTGGTGCTCGCGTTGTTGCAACGACGCATTACCCAGAATTAAAAGCATATGGATACAATCGTGATCAAGTTATTAATGCGAGCGTTGAGTTCGATGTGAATACATTAAGCCCAACGTACAAATTATTAATCGGTGTACCAGGACGTAGTAACGCCTTTGAAATTTCGAAGCGTCTTGGTTTGTCTGATCGCGTTATTGATCGCGCTCGTAACCATATTAGTACAGATACGAACAAAATCGAAAATATGATTGCAAAGCTAGAAGAAAGCCAAAAAAATGCAGAGCGCGAACGAAAAGAAGCGGAAGAGCATCGTAAGCAATCTGAAAAACTTCATCGTGAATTACAACGTCAAATTATTGAATTTAACGATGAGCGCGATGAAAAATTATTAAAAGCGCAAAAAGAAGGGGAAGAAAAAGTCGAAGCTGCAAAGCAAGAAGCAGAAGGCATTATTCAAGAACTTCGTCAATTGCGTAAAGCACAGCTTATAAACGTGAAAGACCATGAGCTTATTGAAGCGAAGAGCCGTCTAGAAGGTGCGGCGCCAGAGCTTGTGAAGAAACAAAAAGTAAACGTGAAAAACACAGCGCCAAAACAACAATTACGCGCAGGTGATGAAGTAAAAGTGTTAACGTTCGGTCAAAAAGGTCAATTGCTTAAAAAAGTAAGTGATACAGAGTGGAGCGTACAAATTGGTATTCTGAAGATGAAAGTGAAAGAATCCAATATGGAATACATTAATACACCGAAGCAAACTGAGAAAAAAGCAGTCGCAAGTGTGAAGGGTAGAGATTATCACGTGTCGTTAGAGCTAGACCTTCGCGGCGAACGTTATGAAGATGCAATGATGCGCGTTGAAAAATATTTAGACGATGCACAGCTTGCAAGCTATCCTCGTGTATCAATTATTCACGGCAAAGGAACAGGAGCGCTTCGCCAAGGTGTACAAGATTACTTGAAGAAACATCGCGGTGTGAAAACCTACCGCTACGGTGACATGGGCGAGGGAGGCCTAGGCGTAACAGTTGTCGAATTAAAATAGCAAACAACCAAACAAAAGGGGAAACCATTATATGTTTATGGACAAACTTGCAAAAGTATTGTTAGCTTGTTGCGGAATATTTTTGGTAATTGGGGTTATTTATTTAGTTGTTTTTGCGAAGTAAAGGAGCGTCAATCTTGGCATAATGATATCGCCATGGATTGACGCTTTTAATCTATAAGAAAAGGAACAAAACATGAAAATCAACCAATACATAAGCGAAGCAAAATCCTGCTCAAGACGTGAAACAGACCGTCTCATTAAAGCAGGACGTGCCTGTATTAACGGTGAAGTATGTACGCACGGTGCACTCGTTAATGAAGGTGATATTGTAACGATTGATGAGCAAGTTATTGTAAAAGAAGAGAAAGAAAAGGTGTATATTGCCTTCCATAAACCAGTCGGAATTACTTGTACAGCAGCTGAACATATTGAAGATAATATTATTGATTATATCGATTATCCAGAACGAATCTTTCCTGTTGGACGATTAGATAAAGCATCGGAAGGACTCATCTTATTAACGAATGACGGTGCGATTGCGAATCAAATTTTGCACGGTGATCATGAGCATGAGAAAGAATATGTTGTCACTGTTGATAAGCCGTTTACAGATTGGTTTATTGATGAGATGTCCAGCGGTGTAAAGATTAAAGATGGAATGACGAAGCCATGTAAAGTGACGAGAGTTAATCAGTCTACATTCCGCATCGTTTTAACGCAAGGAATGAATAGGCAAATTCGTAGAATGAGTCGTGCTTTCGGATTTACTGTAACAAAGCTAAAGCGAGTACGCATTATGAATATAGAGCTAAATGAGCTTGAAGCTGGAAAATGGCGAGACATTACACCTAAGGAATTAGAAATATTAATAGGGCAGTTATAGGGAGGAAAGTTTTCTCCCTATATTTTTTTGTCAGAAAAAATAAAACTATTGATTTTTTAAAAAATAGCCCATATAATAAAAAACAACAAGTTTCGACAACATATTTTATAAAAGTAATGATGAGGACATGAGTTGTTTTTGACGATTCTCAGAGAGGGAAGCCTTAGGCTGTGAGCTTCCTAATACGGAAAGACAAACTTACCACCTCTAAACTTCAAGAGTGAACTGCAGATGCATTGTAATTCTTGGCGGATAAAACCGTTATCAATTTACACGAGCTATAAAATGAGCTTATTTCGTTATAAATTCATTTTATTAGAATAAGGGTGGAACCACGATTTCAACACTCGTCCCTTTGTTAGGGACGGGTGTTTTTTGCGTTCTTTTACGGGGAAGTATGCTTGAAAGAGGATATGTGACGGATTTTAATTCAGAATATTTTGTCAATAAAATAATTAGGAGGTAGTAGAAATGAAGTCATCTTTAAAGTTTTCTGAGATGTTTGCAATAAGCTTAATGTTATTTGCACTGTTTTTCGGTGCCGGTAATATGATTTTTCCACCAGCGTTAGGGCAAGGTGCTGGAACAGATGTATGGATCGCGTTATTTGGCTTTATCGTAACAGGTGTAGGACTGCCTTTATTAGGAGTTATTGTTATAGCTCTAAAGGGAGATATTAATGAATTAGCAAGACGTGTACATCCTGTATTCGCGCTAATTTTCATTACTGCAATTTATTTATGTTTAGGCGTATTTGTTAGTGTGCCACGTACAGGGACTGTTGCTTATGAAATGAGCATTGCACCATTTTTACCAAGTGAGGTAGCTAGTCAGGCTTATCCACTTGTCATCTTTACATTTATTTTCTTTGCGGTAACTTTCTATTTAGCATTAAACCCATCGAAATTAGTGGGGCGCATTGGTAAAGTGTTAACTCCAATTTTATTAGCTGTTATTGCAATTATTGTAGCGAAAGCAATTATGACTCCAATGGGGGAGTTTGGTGCCCCTACAGAAGCGTATAGTGCCCCGCTCTTTAAAGGTTTTATTGATGGATATTTAACTTTAGATGGACTTGCAGCACTTGTTTTCGGAAATGTTGTGATCAATGCTTTAAAAGCAAAAGGCATTACAAATAAGAACAGTATTGCAAAAGTAACAATCTTTGCAGGATTTATTGCAGCACTTGGCTTACTTCTTGTTTATTTAGCACTTGCTTACCTTGGAGCTTCTAGTGTTTCACTTGGAATGGGAGCAAACGGCGGAATTATTTTAACAAACGTCGTGAATCATTTATTTGGTAGCTACGGAACATTATTACTAGGGATCGCAATTACAGCAGCATGCTTAACAACTTCTGTCGGTATTGTTGCAGCTTGTGGAGAATATTTTTCTTCGTTATTACCAAAGCTTTCTTATCAAAAAGTCATTTTCATTTTCTCTTTATTAGCATTTATGGTAGCAAATCTTGGTTTAACTCAGTTAAACGCATTAGCATTACCAATCTTAATTGCAATTTACCCAATTGGTATCGTACTGATCGTATTATCACTTGTTGAAAACTATATTCGTCTTCCATTAGCTATGTATGTAGGCGGTATTGTAGGCGCATTTGCAATTAGCTTCTTTGATGGATTGCATAATGCCAATCTTCAAGTAGCGGCCCTTGCTCCTATTTTAGATAAAATTCCATTATATAGTGTAGGGATTGGTTGGTTAGTTCCGGGTATCATTGGAATTGCAATTGGATATGTAGTTTCTTTATTTCAAAAGCAAGAAATTGCTGTAGAAAAATAAGGGAAAGAGGCTTTCTTTAAAAGAAAGCCTCTTTTTTTGTAGAAAAATTATATATAGAAGAATTCAGATATTAAAAATTTTATACGTAATATAGTTGACAAAAAAATTACCAGTAGGCTAAGATTGACTTAGTTGTGGAAATATTGGAAGGGAAGAGGTTTTCTATGACTATATCATTTTTGTAAGAAGAGGTGATAAAACGATAGAATTAGGCGGTTTATTTTTTTTGAAATTCGTTGAGAATGATAATCAATAAAATGATGAAAGAGTTTTATGTTTATTCTTATAGGAAAAATTGGTGGGATTATTTTTTTGTCTATCAATGAGAATGATAATCAATATATTTCTAACTACATAGTGTTACTCGTTATAAAATAGAGATAGAAAGATTATTTTTTTTCTTATATATTGAGAATAATTATCATTTTCAAAAAAGGAAAACAAGGAGGCAGTAAGGTAAATGAGAAAGTTTTCGGTATTACCCGCTTTTATTATGACATTCGTATGTATGCTAGCTTTTCTCGTAGTACCATTCGGACAAGCTTCGGCAAATGTAGCTGACGGTACTTACGATATTAACTATGTCATACAAAAAGCAGAAAATGATTCAGCTTCAATGGCAAATGATTATTTTGAAAAACCAGCTAAGTTAATTGTAAAAAATGGTGAGATGAGAGTACAAATTCCTATGAATCATAGTGCTTGGATTACAGAATTTAAAGCACCAGAGAACGGGAACTTTGTTGATGCAAAAGTTGTTAGTAAAGATGAATCTGCAGATAAAAGAACTGTAGAGTTTAAAATAGACGACTTATCTAAACCAGCAGCTGTAAAAATTCATGTTGTTGTACCGAACGTAAATTATGACCATAACTACACAATTCGCTTTGCGTTTGATGCAAATGTAAAAGCAGTAGGTGGAGAGAATAAGGCAACTGCTGCAACAAAAAATGAAGATCAAACTCAAAAAAATACACAAGTAAAAGAAGAAGTGAAGAAAGAAGAGAGCAAAGAAACAAACAAAGAAACAAACAAAGATGTAAATAAAGATGTAAATAAAGATGTAAATAAAGGAACAAATGAAAGTGGGAAAGCTGAAAAAACAGATAACCCAAAAACAAGTGATGAAGCACGTATCGGATTATTTGCAGCATTACTTCTTATTTCAGGTGTTTTCTTAATTCGTAAAGTACGTCAAAACTAAATAAAGGAGCGGTATTCTATTGAATAAATATCTTAAAATTGTTGTTGCGATGTTTTTAATGGTATTTACATTCGCATCAACATTACAACCCCTTGCAGTTCAAGCTGCTAGTCAACTAGCTGACGGTGAATATTCAATCGGTTTCAAAGTTCTTAAAGACACATCAGATGAAGAATCCATGATGAATCAATACTCTGTAAGTCCAGGAACTTTAAAAGTGAAGAATGGGAAAAAGAAAGTATCCTTTACGTTAGAACATAGTTCATGGATTACAAAGTTTGAAACGGAAAAAAGTGGTCAGTTTGTTGCGACAAATGTAATTAGTGAAGATCAAGAAAAAGATACAAGAGTCGTAGAATTCGATGTGGACGATGTAGAGAAGGTATTAAATGCGAAAGTAAAAGTAGACATTGATTTTTTAAATTATCATCATGACTATGATGTGCGTATTGCATTTGATCAAAATAGTATTACACCGATTCATGTAGAACAACCAAATGAAAAAGAGGACCCAGCTAATAAGCCAGATCCAAATGAAAATCCGGATCCGAGTCAGAAGCCCGACCAAAAGCCTGACCCAGATCAACAACCAAATTCTAACACAATTAAAGATGGAGAGTACAGCATTCCATTTAAAGTGTTAAAAGATCAAACAGATGAAGAATCTAAGATGAATACTTACATGGTAAATCCAGGGGTATTAAAAGTAGAAAACGGTAAGAAAAAAGCAATTGTAACGTTAAAAAATAGCTCATTAATTAAAAATTTCCAAACGGAAAAAGATGGCGCATTTGCTGATGCAAAAGTAGTGAGTGAAGATAAAGAAAAAGATACAAGAGTAGTAGAATTTGAAGTAGACGATTTATCTAAAAAACTAAATACAAAAGTATTTATTGAAGTGGCATCACAAGGTTACAAGCAAACACATAATGTACAACTTTTATTTGAACAAGATAAACTTGAACAAATTAAAAATGAAGAGAAACAACCGGAAGTAGAAAAACCAGATACTGAAACAATTAAAGATGGTGAGTACAGCGTTCCGTTTAAAGTGTTAAAAGATCAAACAGATGAAGAATCTAAGATGAATACTTACATGGTAAATCCAGGGGTATTAAAAGTAGAAAATGGTAAGAAAAAAGCAATTGTAACACTAAAAAGTAGCTCATTAATTAAAAATTTCCAAACGGAAAAAGATGGTGCGTTTGTTGATGCAAAAGTAGTGAGTGAAGATAAAGAAAAAGATACAAGAGTAGTAGAGTTTGAAGTAAACGATTTATCTAAAAAACTAAATACAAAAGTATTTATCGAAATGGCATCAAGAAACTATAAGCAAACACATGATGTGCAACTTTTATTTGAACAAGATAAGCTTGAACAAATTAAAAATGAAGAGAAACCAGAAGTAGAAAAACCAGAAGTAGAGAAACCAGAAGTAGAGAAACCAGAAGTAGAGAAACCGGAAGTAGAAAAACCAGATGGAAACAAAAATCCAGATGCTGAAACAATTAAAGATGGTGAATACAGTATCAATTTCAAAGCTTTAAAAGATCAAACAGAAGAAATTTCAATGATGAACACGTATACAAAGAGTCCAGGCGTGTTAAAAGTGAAAGATGGTAAAAAATATGTATCATTCACATTAACGAATAGCGCTTGGATTACAAAGTTTGAATTTGATAAAAATGGTTCGTTTGTTGATGCGAGTGTATTGAGTGAAGATACGAAAGCTGATACGCGTGTAGTGGAAGTGGAAGTAGCAGATTTATCGAAAAAATTGAACGCAAAAGTAAAAGTCGATATCGATTCAATGAATTATCATCATTTCTATGATATTCAATTTGCATTTGATAAAGATAGCATTAAACCGTTAGATAACCAAGGCGGAAACGACAACCAAGGTGGAAACGACAACCAAGGCGGAAACGACAACCAAGGTGGAAACGACAACCAAGGCGGAAACGACAACCAAGGCGGAAATGATAACCAAGGTGGAAACGACAACCAAGGCGGAAACGACAACCAAGGCGGAAATGATAACCAAGGTGGAAACAACAACCAAGGCGGAAACGACAACCAAGGCAATAATACAACAATTGATCCAAACGCTCTTAAAGACGGTGAATACAGCATTGGCTTTAAAGTATTAAAAGATCAAACAGATGAAATATCAATGATGAATACATACACAAAAAGCCCAGGTGTATTGAAAGTAAAAGATGGTAAGAAATATGTATCGTTTACATTAACAAATAGTACATGGATTACAAAGTTTGATTTTGAGAAGAATGGCTCGTTCGTTAATGCAAAAGTATTAAGTGAAAATAAAGAGCAAAATACAAGAGTAGTAGAAGTAGAAGTAAATGATTTGTCTAAAAAATTAAATGCAAAAGTAAAAGTAGATATTGATTCAATGAATTATCACCATTTCTACGATGTTCAATTTGTATTTGATCAAGATAGTATCAAAGCTTTAGGGAACCAAGGCGGAAACGACAACCAAGGCGGAAACGACAACCAAGGCGGAAATGATAACCAAGGTGGAAACGATAACCAAGGCGGAAATGACAATCAAGGTGGAAATAATACACCGAAAGTAATAGTTGATCCGAAAAATTTAGTAGATGGTCAATATGATATTACATTTAAAGTGTTAAAAAACAAAACAGAAGAACTTTCAAAGATGCATGACTATACTGTAAATCCAGCAAAATTAATCGTTAAAGATGGTAAAAAGTACATTGAGATGACGCTGAAAAATAGTGCGTGGATTACGAAATTCCAAACAGAAAACAATAGTCTTTTTGCTGATGCAAAAGTAGTAAGTGAAGATAAAAATGCAAATACGCGAGTAGTACAATTTGAAGTAGAAGATTTATTTAAAAAATTAAATGCAAAAGTGAAAGTAGACATTGATGAGATGAACTACCACCACTTCTACGATGTCCAAATTCAATTTGATACAAATAATATTGGTGCGTTAGGAACGATTAAAGAGGATCCAAAAAAAGATCCGAAAAATGATCCGAACAATCCAGTGATTACGCCGAAAGTAGATAATGTAAAAAAAGTAGATAATCCTGATTTTAACCGAAATGCAGATGATAAGAAGAAAAAAGAAGATCAAAAAAATGATTCGAAAAAAGAGAAAAACTCAAAAACGGCAGATACAGCACAACTAGGTTTAAACATGGTGCTATTGCTTGGGTCACTTGCTTTACTAGTTCGTAAATATAGAGCAGGTAGATTGTAATTTTTGGAGTCTTGATGCATGTTTGCATGCATCAAGACTTGTTTCATATTGTTTGGAAAGGAGTGGTGATTAAGAGTGAAGAAAATTGTAAGTGTACTAATGGCTATCATTTTATTAGTAAGTATAGCTGGATGCCAGGCGCCCAAAAAAGAAACAGCGAAGCAGGTAAAGAGTGAGGGTAAAGAGAGGATTGTCGCAACGACAGTTGCTGTTACTGAAATTATGGATGCGTTAGAAGTAGATTTAATTGGTGTACCAACAAGTACTAAAGATTTACCAAAGAGATATAAAGGTTTACCTGAAGTTGGGAATCCGATGAGTCCTGATATGGAAAAGGTAAAATCATTAAAGCCGTCAGAAGTATTATCAGTGACAACACTTGAATATGAATTAAAGCCAGTTTTTGATGGTGTAGGTATGAAAGCAAACTTTTTAGATCTAACAAGTTTAAAAAATATGCAAAATTCCATTAGTAATTTAGGTAAGCAATATGGACGTGAAAAGCAGGCTGAAGCAGTTGTAACTAAGTTAGATAACAAGGTTGCAGAGATTCAAAAAGCAGTAAAGGGAAAGAAAGAACCGACAGTGCTTATTTTATTAGGTGTACCGGGGAGTTATTTAGTAGCAACAGAGCATTCTTATATTGGAGATTTAGTGAAACAATTAGGTGGTAAAAACATTGTACAAGGTGAACAAGTAGAGTATTTAGCTTCTAATACAGAGTATTTAAAAAAAGCTGATCCAGACATTATTTTACGAGCGGCACATGGTATGCCTGATGAAGTTGTAAAAATGTTTGATAAAGAATTTAAAACAAATGATATTTGGAAACACTTCGCTGCAGTTAAAAATAATCGTGTTTACGATTTAGAAGAGCGTTTATTTGGAACGACAGGAAATTTAGCAGCGACTGAAGCGCTAGATGAATTGAAAAAAATGATGTATCCGTGATGCATTTTAATATAAAGGAAGATTAGCATGAATAAAAAATTATGGAGTTTCTTTATTGTTACTGTATTACTCATCATTATGACTTTGTTGTCAGCGACGAAAGGTAGTTTAGAAGTAGGTATTATTGACCTTGTACAAGGAATATTTACAGGGGCAAATGAAGATGTTGAAGTGATTAAAGATTTACGTTTCCCACGTATTATTATTGCACTATTTACTGGAGCAGCTCTTGCTGTTTCGGGCGTGCTCTTCCAAGCTGTCATGAAAAATCCACTTGCTGATGCTGGGGTAATCGGGATATCTTCAGGAGCAAGTTTTATGACACTTGTTATTATTACGCTATTCCCGCAATTCTTTTTCTGGACGCCGGTATTCGCCTTTCTAGGTGGTGCGTTTGCGTGTTATCTCGTTTATTCGTTTTCATGGAAATCAGGATTAAGTCCGCTTCGCATTATTTTAATTGGTATTGCCATTAATGCGATGTTCACTGGATTAAATGAATCGTTCATTACGATTTGTGGATACTTCATTAAGAGTATTAAGCAAACGACGACTTCTAATATAACGATGAAGACGTGGGGCGATGTAGAAATAATGGTTACTTATGGAACAATTGGTCTTATTCTTGCACTGTTTGTCGGAGCTTGGTGTAACTTATTATCTCTACAAGATAAGACTGCAAAAAACTTAGGCTTGCACGTGACGAGAGTTCGTCTTATTATTTCTGCCATTGCAGTACTCTTAGCGGCAGTATCAACAGCAATTGCAGGTGTTATCGCTTTCGTAGGATTACTCGTTCCGCACATTTCAAGACAACTAGTTGGTTCAGACCATAAAGCATTAATTCCATTTTCTGCTCTTGCAGGGGCGTTATTAATTTTGACGGCGGATACGATTGGAAGGTTAATTGTGCCACCTAACGAAATTCCAGCAGCGACGATTATGGCAGTTATTGGTGGCCCATTCTTAATATTCTTGCTTAGAAAGAGTGATAAAGTTCATGGAAATTAAAAATGTAACCTTTTCGTACGATAATGTAACGGATCGATTAAAGTCGGTTAGTAGTGAAATAGAGATTGGTAAAATTACAACAATTATTGGACCAAACGGTTGCGGGAAATCAACATTACTTGGTGTGATGTCAAGAAATCACGATCCTCGTAGTGGAGAGGTAATACTTGATGGGAAGGCAATTAGCCAATATAAACCGAAAGAGTTTGCTAGAAAGTTAGCCGTTGTCCATCAACAAAATGAAGCACCGGCAGATATGACGGTAGAGAAATTAACAAGCTTTGGCCGTATGCCTCATAAAAATATATTTTCTTCGCAAACTGATGAAGATAGAGAAGCAATAGAAAGGGCTTTAGCATGTACGAATTTGCTAAGTAAACGTGATAAGGAAATTCATGCTTTATCTGGTGGAGAAAGACAGCGTGTTTGGATTGCCATGACGTTAGCTCAGAAGACGCCAATGCTCTTTTTAGATGAACCGACAACATATTTAGATATTTATTATCAACTTGAAATATTAGAGTTAGTAAAAGAATTAAATGAAGCACAAGGATTGACAATCGTTATGGTATTACACGATATTAATCAGGCGATTCGCTATAGTGATCATATCATTGTTATGAAAGACGGCGAAATTGTTACAAAAGGCAAGCCGAATGATGTTGTGACAGAAAGTATGATAAAGACGATATACGGTGTAGATGTCGTTGTAAAGCAAGATGAAGATACAGGATTGTATATGGTCCCAATGGGTATTTAAACATGCGAACAATCCGTTTTGAGGTGATAATTTGAGTAGCAAAAAAGAAAGGAAGAAGAATTCTTTTTTTCAACGAATACTTACAGTTGTTTTTTTAGGTACCTTTTTCTATTCAGTATATGAATTAGGTGATATTTTCATGGATTACTATGAAAATCGTAAAGTAATGGCCGAAGCACAAAACATTTATGAAAAAAGTCCGATGGAAGAGCAATCACAAGACGGGGAAGTGCGTAAACAGTTCAAAGTTCTGCAGCAAATTAACCAAGAAATAGTTGGATGGATTACGATGGATGATACACAAATTAATTATCCAATCGTTCAAGCAAAAGACAATGATTACTATTTATTTCGAAATTATAAAGGTGAAGATATGAGAGCAGGAAGCATTTTTATGGACTATCGTAATGATGTGAAATCGCAAAATCGAAATACTATTTTATATGGTCACCGTATGAAAGATGGTTCTATGTTTGGAAGTTTAAAGAAAATGTTGGATGAAGATTTCTTCATGTCGCATCGTAAATTATATTACGATACATTATTTGAAGGATATGATCTTGAAGTGTTTTCGGTGTATACAACAACAACTGATTTTTATTACATTGAAACGGATTTTAGTAGTGATACGGAATACACATCATTTTTGGAGAAAATTCAAGAAAAATCGCTGTACAAAACGGATACAAAAGTGACAGAAAGTGATCAAATCGTAACACTTTCGACGTGTGACTATGCACTTGATCCAGAAGCGGGAAGATTAGTAGTACATGCGAAACTAGTAAAAAGACATTAAATAAAAAAAGTATAGAATATGAGAAGTGGTAACACTCTTCATATTCTATACTTTAAAAAAGAAATATGCTTACTGTGCTGCAGCCATTGGCATACGTACAACTTTTACATCATAGTAAGCAATTTTATTATCAAGAATATAGTCTGGCATCCCGCCTTGATGTGAGTGAGCATCTTTAAATGCTGAGCTCTTTGTCCAACCTTGGAAATCTTCTTTTGCATTCCAGCGAGTGCTAATTGTTACTTCATCATAATCAACTGTATTGTGCGTTAAAAGAACTTCTAATCCTAAAAATCCTGACATTGTTTCGACTTTACCTACTTTATTAAAACGCTCAATTAATTTATGGCCATTTCCCTTTGTAATTTTAGTTGTATTTGTAACAATAATTATGTTTATTCCTCCTATAAATGTGTAGCCTTTATTTTCAAGAACTCATATACATTAAATGATAATGAAAATCATTATCATTGTCAATAGTAATTTTCATATAAATGTAGAATTAAGGATGAATTTACTATTATATAAATAATTTGACCATATAGTTAATGAAGTTATATATTATTAAAATAAAACAAAATAAGAAATATACACAAGCAAAGTATGGTTTATACCTTGCTTTCGCAATACTATGAACAAGGAGGGTATTATGGTCGAATCACTGTTACTTAGTATCGTTATTATTATTACACTAGGCATCGCCTCACAATGGACTGCATGGCGCTTCCAGCTCCCTGCTATTGTTGTTATGGCAGTTGCCGGATTATTAATTGGTCCAGTTTTCGGTATTATTAATCCAAAAGAGGTGCTTGGAGATGTTTTTAGTCCACTCGTATCACTTTCTGTTGCCATTATATTGTTTGAGGGTAGTTTAAGTTTAGATGTACGTGAACTGAGGGGACTATCAAAACCAGTATTTCGTATTGTTACGTTTGGTGCGTTTATTGCTTGGATTGCTGGCTCACTTGCAGCCCATTACGTCGCTGGATTAGATTGGGCGGTTGCATTTATTATTGGAGGACTTTTTATTGTGACAGGTCCAACTGTAATTATTCCGTTGTTACGCCAAGCACGATTAAAGCCAAGGACAGCTGCAATTTTAAAGTGGGAAGGGATTATCGTTGATCCGTTTGGAGCATTACTTGCTGTATTCGCCTTTCAAATTGTAAATTTCTTAACGAAAGAAAATGTACACTTACATACATTACTATATTTCTTTGCAGGTTCGTTATTTGCAATGGTACTTGGGTATGCGTTTAGTATTTTTATGAGTTATATGATTTTAAAAGGGAAAGTACCAGAATATTTAAAGGCACCGATTTTGCTCGTTACGGTATTACTATGCTTCGGCATTGCAGATGAAGTCATGCATGAAACAGGTATGCTAGCCGTAACAGTAATGGGGATTACACTTGCACGGATGAAGAAATATATTTCTTCTATCGGTGATATTCGTCATTTTAACGAAAATATTTCCGTACTATTAACATCGACTGTTTTCATCATCTTAACAGCATCACTTCCAAGAACGACGATTATGGAGATTTTTAGCTGGCCTATTATTAGCTTCGTACTTATGATGATATTTGTTGTTCGTCCTTTATCAATTTGGGTATCGACAATCGGAACAGAGTTAACAAAATCAGAAAGGGCGCTAGTTGGTTGGATTGCGCCGCGAGGTATTGTTGCATTAACGGTTTCAAGTTACTTTGCGACGGAGTTATTACAAGAAGGGTATAAAGATGCTTCTATATTAACAGCACTTACATTTGCACTCGTAATTACGACCGTTTGTGCTCATGGATTTTCAATTGGATTTTTAGCAAAAAAATTAGGATTAGCCAATACACAGCCACCAGGTATTTTAATTTCAGGAGCTAGTACATTCTCAACTGCATTCGCTATGCATTGTAAAGAGATGGGGATTCCGAGCTTAATCGTAGATGTATCGGAAGAACATTTGCAATGCGCAAAGGTGAAAGGGCTTAATACATATAACGGCCAAGTACTCTCAGAGCAGTTGCAATTTGAAGTAGATATGAATCAGTATGAATACTTAATTTCAGTTACAGATACGGATTCTTACAATGTATTAGTCGCAAACACATATGTACCGCAGTTTGGACATCATAATACATTTTTACTTCCGATTCATGATGTGGAAAAGATTGAGCAAGAACGCATCTCTCTTTCGAAAAAAGCTCATTTACTGTTTGGTCAAAATGAAATTTATGAAGAGTTAGATAGAAAAATTGAAGAGGGTTATACATTTAAAACGATACAAGTTGAGGAAGAACACAAAATTAATAAAGAAGAGAGCGATTCAGAGGATGTAATATTATTTATTCGTCAAGATGATGGTAGTCTTACTTTTTCAACATTGTATAAATATATAGCGGTTATACCAGGAGATGAGCTAGTTGTACTAGCAAAGCAATAATATGGTATAGTGAAACGAGGCTTTTTTCAGCCTCGTTTTTTACATTGCTTCCTACTAATTAGAAAGCATTCAAATGGAAAGGAAGACATTACATGCGATCTGAAGTAACTATAAAAATAAAACCGAAGTTTATAAAAGAAATTAAAAGTGGATATCCACTTATTTTAAAAGATGCTATTCAAAATTTAAATGATGTACGTGAAGAAGGAACAATCATCAACGTAGTAGATGAGAAGAACCAATTCATCGGAAAAGGCTATTATGGAAAACAAAATAAAGGATATGGATGGATTTTAACGAGAAAAGAGAAAGAGCAAATTAATCAACCTTTCTTTGAAAGTAAAATCAAATCTGCTTTACATAAACGAAAAGATTTTTATAAATCAAATGATACAACAGCATTTCGTGCCCTGAATGGTGAGGGCGATGGCCTTGGTGGTTTAATCATCGATTATTATGACGGCTATTACGTAATAAGTTGGTATAGTGAAGGGGTTTATACTTTCCGCGATGAGATTATAGCAGCACTTCAAAAAGTAGCAAATTTCAAAGGGATTTATGAGAAAAAGCGTTTTGATACGAAAGGGAAATACATTGAAGGTGATGATTTCGTCGCAGGAGAGCGCGGTGAGTTCCCACTTATCGTAAAAGAGAACGGTGTAAACTTTGCTGTATATTTAAATGACGGGGCGATGGTTGGTGTGTTTTTAGATCAGCGTAACGTTCGAAAACAAATTCGTGATAAATATGCAAAAGGAAGAACGGTTTTAAATATGTTCTCTTATACTGGGGCTTTCTCTGTATTTGCAGCGCTTGGCGGAGCGAGTAAAACAACGAGTGTGGACCTTGCAAATCGTAGTTTAAGTAAAACGATTGAGCAGTTTAGTGTAAATGAAATTGATTATGAAGCACAAGATATTATTGTAGAAGATGTATTTCTATATTTCAAATATGCAGCTAAGAAAAAGATGAAATTTGATATGGTTGTACTTGATCCCCCAAGCTTTGCACGCTCGAAAAAATATACGTTCAGTGCGGCGAAAGATTATAAAAACTTATTAAAAGAAACAATTGCGATTACAGAAAATAACGGTATTATCGTTGCTTCTACAAATTGTAGCGCATTCGATATGAAAAAGTTTAATGGCTTTATCGATACAGCATTTAAAGAAATGAACGGTAAATATAAAATATTAGAAGAACATTCTTTACCAGAAGATTTCCGTACAATTGATCAATTTAAAGAGGGAGACTATTTAAAAGTAGCTTTCATCGAAAAAATTAAAGGTTAATGAAAATAAGAAAAGGAGCTCAAGTTTAAATGAGCTCCTTTTCTTATTGAATAATATTTTGTACTCTGCCAACCTGTCCGTCTTGCAATCTTACTTTAATGCCGTGCGGATGTGAAGGTGAGTTCGTTAAAATATCTTTTACAATTCCTCTTGTTAGCTTACCTGTACGTTGATCTTGTTTTAATACAATATCAACTTCAAGACCTGATGAAATGTTAGATCGTTTTTGCCCGTTCATTTATACACCTGTACGTCTACGTTGGTTGTTTGTTTTCTTCGTTTGTTGGTTTTGTAATTTTTTCGTTTCTTGACTTTGACTTCCATTATTTGAGCCGTTTCCATTTCCTTGCTTTTTCTTCGCAAGTTGTTCGCGCATTAAATCAGCTAAGCTTACTTTTTTGTTTTCTGACATGATAAGTCTCCTTTATATAAAGTTAATTATGAACAATCGTAGTGAATTTCATCATATCATTGTTATGGAAGGAAGGGAAGTTGGTTTGAAAATTCATATAATTCTTCACAGTATTCATTCGTTACGATACAATTGAAATGTTAATGTTTGTAAAAAAGGGGATAGACATATGTCACATCATATTTTATTAGTTGAAGATGATATTTCAATTCAAGAGATGGTGGAAAAGTATTTAATAAAAGAAGGATTTCAAGTTACAATCGCATCTGATGGAGAAGAGGGCGTGAACACATATTTAAAAGGTTCATTTGATTTGATTATCCTCGACATTATGATGCCAAAGCTAGATGGCTTAGAGGTTGTACGTATTATTCGTGAGAAGAGTGCAGTTCCGATTTTAATGATGTCGGCAAAAGATACAGATGTTGATAAAGCTGTTGGATTAGGACTTGGAGCAGATGATTACATTTGTAAGCCGTTTTCTATGATTGAACTAGCTGCACGTGTAAAAGCGGGTATTCGGAGGTCTACAAAGTATTCAGCTGTGGAATCAAAAGATGAGGCGATTCAGATTGGTGATTTAATAATTGACCCAATTAATTTTACTGTGGAGAAAAAGGGAAGACAGCTTAAACTTACTTTAAAAGAATTTGAGATTTTAAAGCTATTCGTGAAGAATCAAAATCGTGTTTTTACGAAAGCACAAATATATACGCTTGTTTGGAATGAAGAATATTATGGTGATGATAATGTTATTAATGTTCATATGAGAAGATTACGTGAGAAAATTGAAAGTGATCCATCTAATCCAGAATATATTAAAACATTATGGGGCATCGGCTATAAGTTGGAAGTGATGTAGTATGGTTGTATTTTTAACAGTGGTGATTATTATATTGCTTATCGTTATTTACGTGCAATATAAAATTAGGAAAAATAGTAGTAGGAATTTACGCTACACGTATGAGAAGTTAAATCGAATTGTAAAAGAACAAACTGGTGAGAAGCTATTAATTATGACAGATGATCTAGAATTGCGAAATTTATTAGTGGGGATTAATCATTTATTAGATGCAAAACAGAAAACGAATGCAGATCATGCGAAAGTGGAAATTTCGATGAGAAAAATGCTTTCAAATATTTCACATGATTTGAAAACACCACTAACAGTTATTCTTGGATATACCGAAATGTTAAATAAGGATAAAACGATAAATGAGGAAGAGAAGCAAATATTACTCGAAAAGGTGCATGTAAAAACACTAGAAGTGATGGAACTGATTCATAAGTTTTTTGATTTAGCAAAATTAGAATCCGGTGACAAAGCAATTGAGATGACAAAAGTAAATATGAATGAAGTTTGCCGCGAGAAGATTTTATCTTTTTATGATTTAGTGACGACGAAAGGGTTTCAAGTTCATATTGATATACCAGAAAGAAATATATATGCACTTGGAAATGTAGAAGTATTAGGTAGAGTATTGAATAATTTAATATCAAATGCGATTACATATGGTGACGATGGAAAGACACTTGGTATGACGTTAAGAGATGATGAAACGAGTGTGTATATAGATGTATGGGATACAGGAAAAGGAATTGATGAATCTCACATTGATAAAGTGTTTGAGCGTATGTACACACTTGAAGATTCAAGAAATAGATTGTACCAAGGAAGCGGTTTAGGGTTAACGATTACGAAAAGGCTTGTGGAAGCGATGGACGGAGAAATACATCTTTCTAGTAAGCCGTATGAAAAAACAATTTTTACAGTTGTATTAACAAAGATGCTGTTTTAGCTTGTAGAGAAGTAGATTCTACAAGCTTTTTTTTCAGCGTAAGGAATTTGTAAGGAACGGGTAAGAAAAAAGAGATTTCCGTTGTCTATTATAGAAATATAAAGTAGTGCGAAAGGAGACAGTGACATGACATATATATTAAAAACGAATCAGTTAACGAAAGTGTTTAAAGGGAAAGAAGTTATTTCTAGTGTTAACATGCATGTGAAAAAAGGTGAGATATACGGTTTCTTAGGACCGAATGGTGCAGGTAAAACAACGATTATGAAGATGATCACAAATTTAATAAAACCGACGAGCGGTGATATTGAAATTTTCGGTGAGAAGTTAACAGACACATCTTATGAAGTATTAAAAAGAATGGGGACAATTATCGAATATCCAATCTTTTATGATAAATTAACGGCGAAGGAAAACTTAGAATTACATTGTGAATATATGGGGTATTACGATAAAAACGCAATTGATCATGCTTTAAATTTAGTAAAACTGCACGGTATAGATGATAAAAAAGTAAAAGATTTTTCATTAGGGATGAAGCAACGACTTGGTATTGCAAGGGCGATCATGACAAAGCCAGAACTACTCATTTTAGATGAACCGATTAATGGTTTAGATCCAATTGGTATTAAAGAGTTACGAGATTTATTTAAGATGCTCTGCAAAGAATACGGTATTACGTTATTAGTCTCTAGTCATATTTTAGGCGAGATGGAACAAATGGCGGATACAATTGGTGTAATTCAAAATGGAAAACTAATAAAAGAAGTTTCAATGAAGAGTATTAACGGAAAGCAAACAGAGTACATTGAAATCACTGTTCCTGATGTGAAACGTGCAGCTTATATTTTAGAAGATAAACTTGGTATAAAAAACTACAAAATAATGAGTGGAACCATGATTCGTGTGTATGAATTGAAGGCGACGCAGCAAGCCATTTCAAAAGCACTCATTATGAACGATGTAGAAATTGAAAGTATTAATAAGAAACATAGTTCTTTAGAGGAGTATTTCTTAAATGTAATGGATGGAGAGGGCATTCATGCTTAATGGGTTGTTAGTGAATATAGTAAGTGGATTGATCGTAATGTTCATAAGTGGGATTTTATATTATAGAAAACCTGAGCGGAAATGGATTTTAATTTTATTAGTGATAGGAATGTTAAGCGTAGTTACTGCTGGAATTAGAATGTTAGTAGCGTAGAGGCAGTTATATAAGGAATGGAGGCATGGTTTACATGTTTAAATTAATGAAGCTTGAATGGAAGAAACATCAATTATCTAGTTATTTTAAAAGTGTAGCAATTTGTATTATAGCAATTTTCACCGTAGTAAACCTCATGGCGTTGGGAGCGAAAGACGAGGTAGATGGGCTATTCTCTGACTTCACGCAACAAATGGTTTTAATAAACACTGTTATTAGGATAACATTCATTATTTTTAGTTCGGTCATTTTATCACGTTTAATAATTGATGAGTATAAGAACAAAACAATACAACTATTGTTTATGTACCCACTGCAAAGAAAAATGCTAATGAGGGCGAAATTAACAATTGTTTTTTGTTTTTGTTTTGTGAGCACGATTATCGCTACTTTCAGTATTAGTTTACTCGTATATTTTGTGAGTCCAATGATGGGACTGATTGAAACGCCAGCTACGATAGGTGAAATAATAGCTATCGTTCCAACTACTTTTATAAGTGCATTTATGATATCTGGTATAAGTTTAATTCCTTTATTTTTTGGGATGAGAAAGAAATCGACACCGACAACAATTACTTCTGCAGTAATAATTGGGATGCTAATTAGTAGTAACGTTGGTTCTGGAAACGGTCAAGTAAGTATGTTTAATTTTATCGGTATCCCAATAGTGCTCTGTTTATTAGGGATTTTCATTAGTTATCTTTCATATCGTAAAATCGACAAGATTGATGTGGTGTGAAGTAAGCTTAAAACAACAACGAATTGGGGTATGAATAGTGAAAAAAATAATAGTAATTGCAATTTTACTTATTACAATTGCTAGTGTAGTTTTTGGTTTTAAGGTGTTTCAGGGGAAAGATTTTAAGAAAGAAAAGTCTTTTGAGATAAATAATATAAAAGAAATAGAAGTAGACAATGAAAACTGGGATATTGAATTTAAAAGTACAGACTCTAATAAAATAGTAGTTTTCGCCCAAGGTCAACAAGTAGATAAAGAGATAGATCCCGTCAAAATAGAAAATGACGGTAATAAAGTTGTGATTAAGCAAAAACAAAAGGTGACCAAATTTTTTAATGGTTTTACATTTAGGAAGAAAAATAGTATATCTATAGCTATTCCGAAGAAAGAAATAGATAAAATTGTATTAAATAATAAATCGGGTGATGTGAAAATAAGCGATATAGAAGTGAAAAATATCGTGACAAAAAGTGAGTCTGGAGATGAAATGGTTGTAGGACTATTAGCCGAGAAAGGTGAATTCATATCGCAAAGTGGAGAGTTAGCTGTAAAAGATAGTTCAGTACAAGAATTAAATATAAAGTCTACGACTGGTGATAACTATATAACAAATGTAAGTAACTCAAATATAAACATCACTTCAACATCCGGTGAAGTATTACTGAAAGATATGAAAGAAGGAAAATCGTTATTTGTAGAAACAAAATCAGGAGATATTGGCGTACGGTATAAAGGTGTTCCGACATCTTTAAAACTTACGGCCAAAAGTAATTCGTCTGACGTAATGGTGAATGTAAATGGACTTAAGAAAAATAAAAATACAGAAAAAATAAAAGCGGGAACCATTGGTGATGCAAAAAACGAAGTGAAGATTTTAAGTAAAACAGGAGCGATTTATATCGATTAAAATGTAAATGAAAGGAGGACTATTATGCTACATCTTATGAAGCTAGAAATGAAGAAGTTTAAGCTTGGATGGTATGTAAGGGGAGCGATTATTGCAAATATCGCTATACTGGCATTAATGATCTTTACGAGCATCGTTGCTCAAGTAGAAGGTGATCCGGAAATAAGGGATCCGCAGATGATGTTATTAACGGCTAGTACATTAGTAAGAGCAACATTTATTATTTTTGGTAGTGTATTAATCGCAAGGTTAATAATTAGTGAATATAAAAACAAAACAATCCTACTTATGTTTTCTTATCCTATTAATCGGAGGAAAATGATGAGTAGTAAGTTGGCCATTATAGCGATAGTAACATTTATAACAGTTATTTTATCTAACATTTTAGTAGTAGGAGTTTTCTTTGGGATAGATAGCTATTTTTCAATTCTTCCTAATTCATTCACAATAGATCAATTGAAGCAAGAAGGGATAAACCTTGTTCCTTTAGCCATTGCAACTGCGGGAATAAGTTTAATCCCTCTATATTTCGGAATGCGTAAACGTTCGGTGCCAACTACAATTGTTTCATCTCTGATTGTTGTATCAATTGCAATTAATAACACTCCTATGTTTTCTACAGCAACTTTTCTTCCCCTTCAACTAGCACTTGCTGCGATTGGAGCTGCGATTGCATATTACGGAATTAAAAATATAGAGAAGGAAGATATAACAGTATGACAAGAATACGTAAAAAAGAGTTGGCGTTATACCAACTCTTTTTTGTATATGTATGCTTCGTTACTACTCTTTAAATTTATAGTGTTTGCTTAAATATTCTTGCACTCCTGGAGAAATGTTAAAGTTATTAGGACCTTTATATTCGATAGTAAATTCTCCATCTTCAATTGTTTCAAAGGCGATTGCATAGCTATTCATTTTAGAATCGTAAGAAGTATTTTTGACTTTTGCATCTAGATCAAAGTATTTTGTAATATACTCTTTTGATTCAGCGATTGCTGTTTGTTTTCCCCAAGGGGTACCATAACTTGTGAAATAAAGAGATACACCGATAACTCCAATGATAGAAGTTAGTAAGAGAGTTCTTATTGTTATTTTTTTGTTTTTTGTATTCAATTTAGTTCCCTCCAATTAATATGAATTTATCTTAACGTATTTTCTCATAAAATACCATTTAGTAGAAAATAGTTTCACATGAAACAAGTTACAGAAAAAGACAAGGTGCATAAACACCTTGTCTTTTTCTGTCGTTACATTTGGGGAGCTTCCATTCCAGTAGCAGCCCATTCTTCTTTTGCAGGACCATAAACGCCAGGGACTGTTAAGCCAGCTTGACGCATTAAAACAGTCATCTGTCCGCGGTGGTGATTTTGATGATTGATGAGTGTCATTAAAAATATAGAATTCGGCATAGGACGACCAAAGAAGTTATTAATAGTAGCTAAGTCTTTATCAGTCCACTCACTTTGAAGTGCTTCAATAAAAGCCGTATTCACTTTGCGATACCCATCTGCAATTGTTTTTGCTGAAGTTGGTACAGGATAATCTTTCGTTTCTCCTTCAAACTTAAGCCCTGTCCCTGATAGCATAACAGGAAGTGCTGTAACGATATGCCAAGCGACTCTCCCTAAAGTCCAGTGCCCAGGTGCAATTTCTTGTGATAAAGATTCATCGGTTAATGCATCGAGCATCTTCTGAGTAGACTCAGCCTCGTATGTCCATGATTGTAGAAAACCTTCAATAGTTTGGTACATATTTATCCCTCCTAGTTATGTTCATAGGTTACATTCGTGAAAAAAAGATAGTTTCCTTTTAACCAACCTTCTTCCCGCTCTTCCTCATCAACCATAAGAAATAAGGTGCTCCAAGTACAGCAACGACAAGACCAGAAGGGATTTCTTTCGGGTATGCAATTGTTCGTCCGAGTAAATCAGCAATGGAAAGAAGGATTGCTCCAAATAGTGCGGAGCAAATGAATAATCTTTGATGATTCATACCAACGACGATTCGTGCTAAGTGTGGTGCAACAAGACCTAGAAAGGCAATCGTACCGACAGCTGCGATATTTACAGATGCAAGTAGTGTCGCTAACACAATTAGAGCAAGACGCGTTTTATTTACAGGCTGCCCGAGTCCGGTTGCTAAATCATCTCCAAGTACAAGAACGTCAAGTTGTTTCATTAAGAAAAAGATAATTGGTATAAGAATAAGAGATGGATATAGAATGATATTTTCTAAGTGATTCCATCCTCTTGCATACGTACTGCCTGACAACCATGTTAAGGCCGCAGCAACATTCAAATTTGCTCTAACGATAAAGATTTGAATAATCGCTGAGCCGAGCGCTGAAATGCCAATTCCTATTAAAGCAAGAGCTGTTGGACTAAATCCTGATTTCCATGAGAAGAAGAGGACAATTCCAACTGCAAGTAGTCCACCAATAAATGCACCAATTGGTAGGAAGAAACCAGGAAGTGCGGGAAAGACATACATAATAGTTAAAGCGCCAACACCTGCTCCCGATGAAATACCAATAATAGAAGGATCGGCAAGTGGGTTTCGTAATATACCTTGGAAAACAAGTCCGCTTATCGCAAGGCATGCTCCAGCAATAGCAGCAACGAGCATTCTTGGTAAACGAAGGTTCATCATCATATTTTTATCAAATTGTGTTAATTGTCCTGATATAACATTTGTAATACTTTCGATATAAGCGTTACTACCGATTGTAACACCAAGAGCAATCGTCACAATGCAAAGTGTGATAGAGATAATGATTACCTTTTTATAAGAGTAATAGCGAGAACTAGCTCCAGCTGCATTTGCGCCGTTATCATTCATATATTGTTTCGATTTCATCATTCGATACACTAAATAAATAAGCCAAGGTGATCCAATCATTGCTGTAACTGCCCCGACAGGTAATTCTGCACCAGTTGGATCTATTAATCTACCAACAACGTCTGCTCCTAGTAATAATATTGCTCCCCATAAGAAAGAGGAGAGAAGGAGGGTAAAGTGTTGCCGATAACCAATAAGGCGCATTAAGTGTGGTGCAACTAAGCCGACAAACCCAATCGGTCCAACAACAGTTACAATTACTGCTGTTAAAAAGATCGCAGCAATGAAGGCGATAAGACGTGTTACTGCTGTTTTTTCACCAAGAGAAACAGCAACATCATCACCAAGTAAGAGGATGTTGAGTTTACGAGACATAAATAGTAAAACTAGGAAAGAAATAATGATAAATGGAAAGGCAAATTGAACGCCATCCCAGTTATTTTGAATAAGAGATCCAGCTCCCCATAAAAATAAACCAGCTGTTTCATTTTCATAGAAAAGCTGCATCGTTCCGGTAAAGGCAGAAAGCATTAATGTAACGACCATACCAGCTAGTGCCATTCTAAGTGGGGTTCCCTTTTTCCCACCAGAAATACGGTATACAAATAAAGCAGTAATAGCACCGCCGATAAATGTGAAAAGAAGGGAGTTAACTTGCAGACCTTTCGGTAAGAAAATTGTAGCCGCTACTAGAAAGAAATATGCACCAGAATGAATACCCATTGTACTGGATTCAGCAAGTGGATTTTTCGTTAACGTTTGTAAAATGACTCCAGATGCAGCAAGAGCACCTCCAGCTAAAATGGCAATTACAGCTCTAGGTAATCGAAGCATGATTAAAGTTTGATGCTCTAGTGATTGGTTCGGTGAGATAAGAGCATCAATAATCATACTATAGGAAATGTTTGCTTGCCCTTGTCCGATATGAATAAAGAAAAGGAGGAGCAAGAGAGCTGCTCCTCCTCCGAATACAAGACTTGCTCGAAGTGTATGTTGTAAGCTATTCATCGTGTAATCACTTCTTCGCTGTCATTACATCTGCTACTTGTGTTGCTAAAGATTTTGCAGACTCAGGACCACCGAAAATCCAAGTGTCGCCTTTTAATTTATACATTTTGTCTTCTTTTTTGAAATTTAACCCTTCCCAAGCAGGGTTACCTTTTAGTTGCGTGTCAAAAATGTTATCATCATCCGCTACAATGTAAATGAAGTTTGAATTTTGTACACTTTGTAATGATTCTACAGTTGTTTGTTTGAAACCATCTGCCTCTGATTTCCCAGCTTCAAAAGTGTTTGTTAAACCTAATTTTTTTGTAACTTGTAAAGCTGTAGAATTGTCAGTCAATATACGGAATGTTGGTACGTTTTTAGCTGTAAATGCTTGTACCATTGCGATGTTTTTATCTTTTAAGTCTGCTTTGTCAATTTTCGCTTTTGCATCTGCAAATGTTTTATCCATATCAGCTAATACTTTTTTACCTTCTTCTTCTTTTCCAACTGCTTTTGCAATTTGTTTAAATGTCTCTGTCATTTCAGCAAAGTGATCGTTATTGCTTGTTGATGGATCGAACATAACTGTAGGAGCGATTTGCTCTAATTCGTTTTTAATAGCTTTACTACGGAATGAAGCTGTGATAATTAAATCTGGTTTTAGACGGCTAATTTCTTCTAAGTTTGGTTGTTGACGTGTTCCTACATCGGCAACACCTTTACCTGGTTTTGTTGCTGTATTTACCCATTTATTATAATTCTTAATGTCTGCCATCCCTACTGGCTGAACACCAAGCGCTAATAAGTCTTCTGAATATACCCACTCAAGTACAACAACTTTTTTCGCTGGTTTATCTAACTTCGTTTCCCCTTCAGCGTGTTTAATTGTTATAGCTTGATTTTTATTGTCCGCTTTTGTTTCTTTTTTCTCCTCTTTTTGCTGCCCGCATCCAACAGCGAATAGAAGAACTACTATGAAAATACTGAAAATTTTCTTCATCTTCTGCCCCCAAATAAAATGTTTTATTTGCAATATGTACGATATTGAAAATCGTTATCAATTACAACACCAAAATCATACTATGAGGGCGTTTTAAGTGTCAATATTTTTTTAAAATTTTGACTAAAAATAATGATTTATACGGATTTTAATATATCGTATTGAAATGCATACGTGTATCAAGGTTGAAGGAGCTGAAATTCCTTTAATGAGGAAGGCGAAAGTACAAGCGAAAGGAGAGCGTATTGCATGTAATATTTATTAGAATGTAAGGAAAAAAATTTGTTTATAAAAGGTTTGTTCCAGAGCGGGTAGTTGATAAGGAAAATAAAAACTGATTTTTATTAGAAAGATATTTTTAATTAGTGGGCTTACTTAAAAGATCGAACACGAAGGAGGGTCAACATGTCTTTATGGAGTAATAATGCAAATGGATATTGTGGATGTAATAATCAAAATGGTTTACATGTTGATTCGTGCTGTTTTAGTTGCGATGGGACAGTTCCTAAGCTCGGTCCAACAGGTCCAACAGGAGCGACAGGTGATACAGGAGCGACAGGTTCAACGGGAGCAACAGGAGCAACGGGAGTAACGGGAGCAACGGGAGCAACGGGAATAACGGGAGCAACGGGAATAACGGGAGCAACGGGAGCGACAGGTTCAACGGGAGCAACAGGAGCAACGGGAATAACGGGAGCAACAGGAGCAACGGGTCCAACGGGAGCGACAGGTTCAACAGGAGCAACAGGAGCAACAGGAGCAACAGGAGCAACGGGAGTAACGGGAGCAACAGGAGCAACGGGAGTAACGGGAGCAACAGGAGCAACGGGAGCGACAGGTTCAACAGGTCCAACAGGTTCAACAGGTTCAACAGGTCCAACAGGAGCAACAGGAGCAACAGGAGCAACAGGAGCAACGGGAGCAACGGGAGTAACGGGAGCAACAGGAGCAACGGGAGCGACAGGTTCAACAGGTCCAACAGGTCCAACAGGCCCAACAGGAGCAACAGGAGCGACAGGAGCGACAGGTCCAACAGGCCCAACAGGAGCAACAGGAGCAACAGGTCCAACAGGTCCAACAGGAGCAACGGGAGCAACAGGTGAAACAGGAGCGACGGGAGTAACAGGTACAAGTATAACTGCGACGTATGCATTTGCGAATAATACATCAGGAGCGGCAATATCAGTGCTTCTTGGTGGAACAAATGTCCCACTTCCAAATAATCAGAATATCGGTCCGGGAATTACAGTGTCGGGGGGGAACACAGTATTTACGGCCGCAAATGCGGGGAATTATTATATTTCATATACAATTAATATAACGGCTTCATTATTAGTTAGTTCGCGAATTACAATTAATGGTGCACCGCTTGCTGGGACTATCAATTCTCCCGCATTAGCAACGACTTCATTTAGTGCGACAATTATTACGACTCTTGCAGCGGGGAGTGCAATTAGTTTGCAGTTGTTTGGATTGTTAGCTGTTGCCACATTATCAACGACTACACCTGGTGCAGTTTTAACGATTATAAGATTAAGCTAAGTAACGTGAACTCTCTTATTCTTTTAAAATTAGGAGAGTTTCTACATATAATAAGAAGTTAAGGAAGTAAAGCATAGTTATAAAAGAGTCAGAATATTATGATTGTAACGTTGTTATGACTATAATATAATGAAAACAACCATCATGAATGAACATTCATTTATTTTTTATGTATTTGAAGGGGGAATGAAGGTGGAAAAACCTTGGTTGAAAAGTTATCCAGAGGAAATTCCTAGTACTATTTCTTATGATATTCAGCCACTTCATGGATATTTAGAGAAAATAGCTTCTCGTTATCCAGAAAAGAAAGCGCTTCATTTTTTAGGTAAAGATGTTACATTTTCAGATTTCCATGACAAGGTAAAGAAGTTTGCGAATTATCTTCAAAGGCTTGGTATTGAAAAGGGAGATAGAGTTGCGATTATGTTGCCGAATTGTCCGCAATCCGTAATCGGTTATTATGGTACTTTGCTTGCGGGGGGGATTGTTGTACAAACGAATCCTCTTTATACAGAAAGAGAGCTTGAGTATCAACTTCATGACTCGGGGGCAAAAGTCATTCTTTGTCTTGATTTAGTGTTTCCGAGAGTTACTAATGTTCAAAATGCCACAAAGCTGGAGCACATTATCGTAACTCGTATTGCAGATTTCTTACCATTCCCTAAAAATTTACTTTATCCATTTGTACAAAAAAAGCAGGCGAATCTTGTTGTGAATGTGTCGGAAAGCGAAACGATTCATCTATGGAAATCAGTAGAAAGGGAAAGTAATACTGATGTTGAGGTTCCCTGTGATCCTGAAAATGATCTAGCTCTTTTGCAGTATACGGGGGGAACGACAGGATTTCCAAAAGGGGTTATGTTAACGCATAAAAACCTCGTTTCGAACACTTTAATGGGAGCGCATTGGTTATATAATTGTAAAGAAGGAGAAGAAGTAATCCTTGGTGTCCTTCCATTTTTTCATGTGTACGGAATGACAGCTGTAATGAATTTAAGTATTATGCAAGGGTATAAAATGGTGCTTATTCCGAAGTTTGATATGAAAATGGTTTTTGAAGCAATTAAAAAACATAAAGTTACACTATTTCCAGGAGCGCCGACCATTTATATTGCTCTTTTAAATAGCCCTCTTTTAAAAGAATATGATATTTCTTCTATTCAGGCTTGTATTAGTGGCTCTGCACCGCTTCCTGTAGAAGTACAGGAGGAGTTTGAGAGCGTTACAGGTGGTAAACTAGTAGAAGGTTATGGATTAACGGAGTCATCACCTGTTACGCATGGGAATTTCTTGTGGGAAAAACGTGTACCAGGAAGTATTGGGGTACCGTGGCCAGATACGGAGGCAATTATCATGTCACTTGAAACAGGAGAGGCATTACCTTCAGGTGAAATTGGTGAAATAGTTGTCAAAGGCCCACAAATTATGAAAGGGTATTGGAATAAGCCAGAAGAAACGGCGGCTGTATTGCAAGATGGCTGGCTTCATACAGGTGATGTAGGATACATGGATGAGGATGGCTTTTTCTATGTGAAAGATCGTAAGAAAGATATGATTGTTGCTAGCGGTTTTAACGTATATCCTCGGGAAGTAGAAGAAGTGTTATATGAACACGAAAAGGTGCAAGAAGTAGTGACGATTGGTGTTCCTGATCCGTACAGAGGGGAAACTGTAAAAGCATTTGTTGTTTTGAAAGAAGGCGCTGAATGTTCTGAAGAGGAATTAGATCAGTTTGCACGTAAATATTTAGCAGCTTACAAAGTTCCGAAGGTATATGAGTTTAGAAGTGAGTTGCCGAAGACGACAGTCGGAAAAATTTTACGCCGTGTCCTAATAGATGAAGAGAAGAGAAAGAATGAGGATGAGCAAACGGGCTAAGGCCCTTTCTTTTTGAAAAAATAGGATTGACACTTTTCTAAATAGTCAGTATTATAAGAATATGAATGACTATTCATTCAGTCATCTTCTTGAAGGGGACAGTAAAGTGAAGAAAAATAGACCGAAATACAATCAGATTATTGATGCTGCAGTCATTGTGATTGCGGAGAATGGATACCATCAAGCGCAAGTTTCTAAAATTGCAAAGCAAGCTGGGGTAGCTGATGGCACGATTTATTTATATTTTAAAAATAAAGAAGATATATTAATATCCTTATTCCAAGAGAAGATGGGAGAATTTGTTGAAACAATTCGTCAAAAAATAGCAGGAATTGAAAGCGCTGTAGCGAAGTTATTCATGTTGGTAGAAACGCACTTCTTGCTGTTGTCACAAAATGATCCTCTTGCTATCGTTACGCAATTAGAGCTAAGGCAGTCCAATCAAGACTTGCGCCTTAAAATAAATGAAGTATTAAAAGGCTACTTACAAGTTATGGATGAGATTTTAGAGACAGGTATAAAGCAAGGTGAATTTCAGGCGGATTTAAACGTTCGCGTGGCAAGACAAATGATCTTTGGAACAGTAGATGAAGTTGTGACCAATTGGGTAATGAGCGATCATAAGTATGATCTGGTCGCACTTTCAAAAACGGTACATGGGCTACTTATTGCAGCTTGTGGTTATCGTCAATAATGGGAGGGATCATGTTGAAATTCCTATCTGTAAAAGTTGAAGATCATATCGCGGTGGCGACGTTAAATCATGCGCCAGCTAATGCGATGTCTTCACAAGTTATGCATGACGTTACTGAATTAATCGATCAAGTGGAAAAGGATGATAACATTCGTGTTGTTGTTTTACATGGTGAAGGACGCTTCTTCTCAGCAGGGGCAGATATTAAAGAATTTACATCTGTTACTGAAGCTAAGCAAGCAACAGAGTTAGCACAGCTTGGACAAGTTACGTTTGAGCGTGTTGAAAAATGCTCAAAACCAGTTATTGCGGCAATTCATGGAGCGGCACTTGGCGGCGGCCTTGAGTTTGCTATGTCTTGCCACATGCGCTTTGTAACTGAAAGTACAAAGCTTGGTTTACCTGAATTAACACTTGGATTAATTCCTGGTTTTGCAGGTACACAGCGCTTACCACGTTATGTTGGTAAAGCGAAAGCTTGTGAAATGATGTTAACAAGTACACCAATTACTGGTGCAGAAGCATTACAATGGGGACTTGTTAACGGAGTGTTTTCTGAAGAATCCATTTTAGAAGATACGCTTAAAATTGCAAAACAGATTGCTGGAAAAAGCCCAGCAACAACTCGTGCTGTGCTAGAGTTATTACAAACGACAAAATCGTCTCATTATTATGAAGGTGTACAGCGTGAATCACAGATTTTTGGTGAAGTATTTACGAGTGAAGATGGAAGAGAAGGCGTAGCAGCGTTTTTAGAAAAACGTAAGCCTTCATTTAGTGGTAGGTAGTCCAATTATTTTTTTAATAAAAATTAACAGAATTTTAAAATTGATAGAATCTTTCTGAAAAATAAGGGGGTAAATGGAATGAACATCTACGTACTCATGAAACGAACATTTGATACAGAAGAAAAAATCGTAATTAAAAACGGTGCAATTTACGATGGCGAAGCGGAATTCATCATCAACCCTTACGATGAATATGCGATTGAAGAAGCGATTCAAGTAAGAGATGCACAAGGTGGAGAAGTTACTGTTATAACAGTTGGTGGCGAGGATAGTGAAAAAGAACTTCGCACAGCATTAGCGATGGGCTGCGATAAAGCGGTACTAATTAACATTGAAGATGATGTTGAGAATGGTGACCAATTTACAACAGCAAAAGTGCTTGCTGAATATTTAAAAGATAAAGATGCAGATTTAATTTTAGGCGGAAACGTTGCGATTGACGGTGCATCTGGACAAGTTGGTCCACGCGTAGCTGAAGCGTTAAATATTCCGTACGTAACGACAATTACAAAACTTGAGATTGACGGTACAAACGTGAAGATTGAGCGTGACGTTGAAGGTGATACAGAAGTTATTGAAACGTCATTACCAGTTTTAGTAACGGCACAACAAGGTTTAAACGAACCGCGTTATCCATCGCTTCCAGGTATTATGAAAGCGAAGAAAAAGCCACTAGAAGAAGTAGAATTAGATGATTTAGATCTAGAAGAAGATGATGTGGAAGCAAAAACAAAAACAATTGAAATCTATTTGCCTCCTAAGAAAGATGCAGGAAAAGTGTTACAAGGCGAGCTGCAAGATCAAGTAAAAGAACTTGTATCGTTGCTCCATACAGAAGCGAAAGTAATCTAATAAAATACGAAATTATATATGCAGGAGGGAAAATCTATGGCTCGTAAAGTATTAGTAATGGGTGAAGTTCGTGATGGATCGCTACGTAACGTTTCGTTTGAAGCGGTAGCAGCAGCAAAAACAATTGCAGAAGGCGGTGAAGTGGTAGGTCTTCTAGTTGGAGACAGCGTTGCCTCTTTTGCAAATGAATTGATTCATTACGGTGCAGATCGCGTTGTGACAGTTGAAAATAATAAATTAAAATCATATACATCTGATGGATATGCACAAGCGTTTTTAGCTGTATATGCTGAAGAAAAGCCAGAAGGCATTGTATTTGGACATACGGCACTTGGTAAAGATTTATCACCAAAATTAGCAGCGAAATTAGAAGCTGGTTTAATTTCTGACGTAACGGCTTTAGAAGTTGAAGGTGGAAATGTTATCTTCACTCGTCCGATTTACTCTGGTAAAGCATTTGAGAAGAAGATTGTAACAGATGGTATATTATTTGCGACAGTGCGTCCAAATAACATTGCAACTCTTGAAAAAGACGAGTCTCGCACAGCTGACGTGTCTTCTATTACAGTTGATGTGAAAGATTTACGTACAATCATTCAAGATGTTGTCCGTAAAACTGCAGAAGGTGTTGATCTTTCTGAAGCGAAAGTTATTATAGCTGGCGGACGTGGTGTGAAGAGTGAAGAAGGATTTAAACCGTTAAAAGAATTAGCTGACGTACTAGGCGGCGCTGTTGGAGCATCTCGTGGTGCTTGTGATGCAGAGTACTGTGATTATTCATTACAAATTGGTCAAACAGGTAAAGTTGTTACACCAGACCTATACATTGCATGCGGGATTTCTGGTGCGATTCAGCATTTAGCTGGTATGTCTAATTCAAAAATAATTGTTGCGATTAATAAAGATCCAGAAGCTAGTATCTTCAAAGTAGCTGACTATGGTATTGTCGGTGATCTGTTTGAAGTATTACCTCTTTTAACAGAAGAGTTTAAAAAGTTAAAAGTACATTCATGATTTGAGTACCCTTGAGTTCCAAGTGAAGTACCCCTATATATAGAAAAAGGTGAGAGATCCCCTGTCTCTCATCTTTTTAGTATTTCATCCATATTTTTATATAGTATAAAGGAACATTTTTTTGTTACAATACATAACGATACATAATATTCGCCACGTATAAAAGTTAATGATATACTCTTGGTAGAATATACTTGAAGGAGGAAATAAAATGGCAATTATAAATGCAAATGACCAAAGCTTCGCAGCTGAAACTAGCGAAGGTGTTGTACTATTAGATTTCTGGGCGCCTTGGTGCGGACCTTGTAAAATGATCGCTCCTGTATTAGAGGAAATCGATTCAGAGTTAGGCGAGAAAGTAAAAGTAGTAAAAGTGGACGTTGATGAAAACCAAGAAACTGCTCGTCAATTCGAAGTAATGAGCATTCCAGCTCTTTTCGTATTAAAAGACGGTAAAGTGGTTGATCAAGCGTTAGGATATAAACCGAAAGAAGCGTTAGTAGAATTAGTTTCTAAACACTTCTAAAATAAAGAAGCTACCATTTGGTAGCTTTTTTTATTTTCTTTTTTACAACCTTTCCGTTACAATAAAAGAACGTATGTTGGGTGTTTTGGCATAGTATGTTTTTATGTGAAAATAAAAATGATAAGCATGTAGAAATGGAGGGAGACGAGTGCACGAGCATTTAAAAGAGAAGTTAGCAATTTTGCCCGATCAACCTGGTTGTTATTTAATGAAGGATAAGCAGGGAACGGTTATATATGTCGGAAAAGCAAAGGTACTCAAAAATCGTGTGCGCTCGTACTTTACTGGTTCGCATGATGGGAAAACACTTCGGCTTGTTGGAGAAATTGTTGATTTTGAATATATTGTGACTTCCTCAAATTTGGAGGCTCTTATTTTAGAGTTAAATTTAATAAAAAAATATGATCCAAAATATAATATTCAATTAAAAGATGATAAAACATATCCTTTCATTAAAATTACAGCTGAAAAACAGCCGCGCTTACTCATTACGCGAAATGTAAAAAAGGATAAAGGAAAGTACTTTGGGCCTTATCCAAATGCACAATCGGCACATGAAACAAAGAAATTATTAGATCGTATGTATCCACTTCGTAAATGTTCAAATATGCCAGATAAAGTTTGCTTGTATTATCATATGGGTCAATGTTTAGCACCTTGTGTGAAAGAAGTAACGGATGAGCAAAACAAAGAAATTGTTGATGAAATTATTAAATTCTTAAACGGTGGGCATAAAGAAATTCGTTCAGAATTAGAAACGAAGATGTATGAGGCTTCAGAAAAGCTAGAATTTGAACGGGCGAAAGAGTTGCGAGATCAAATTGCTCATATTGATGCAATTATGGAAAAGCAAAAGATGATTATGAGTGATTTAGTGGATCGTGATGTGTTTGGATATGCAGTTGATAAAGGGTGGATGTGTGTTCAAGTTTTCTTCGTTCGAAAAGGAAAGCTAATTGAACGTGATGTTTCTATGTTCCCGATTTATGATGAACCAGAAGAGGGATTTTTAACTTTTATCGGTCAATTTTATGAAAACAGTAGTCATTTCAAGCCGAAGGAAATTGTTGTTCCAGGAAGTATAGATTCAGAATTAGTAGAGCGCTTTTTAGAAGTTGAAGCGACACAGCCGAAGCGTGGGAAGAAAAAAGACCTTGTAGAATTAGCAAATAAAAACGCAAAAATTGCACTAGAAGAGAAATTTCACTTAATTGAACGTGATGAAGAGCGGACGGTTAAAGCCATTGATAATTTAGGGAAGCAGCTGGGCATTGAAACCCCATATCGTATTGAAGCGTTTGATAACTCGAATATTCAAGGGACAAATCCCGTTTCCGCAATGATTGCTTTTATCGATGGGAAACCAGCAAAGAAAGAATATCGGAAATATAAAATTAAAACGGTTCAAGGTCCTGATGATTACGAATCTATGAGGGAAGTTGTAAGACGCCGTTATACGAGGGCGCTTAAAGAGAATTTACCTTTACCAGATTTAATCATTATTGATGGTGGAAAAGGCCATCTGGCCGCTACAAGTGATGTTCTGGAGAACGAACTCGGTTTATATATTCCGATGGCAGGGCTTGTAAAAGATGACAAACATAAAACCTCCCATTTAATTATTGGAGATCCACCTGAACCTGTGATGCTTGAGAGGAATAGCCAAGAATTTTATTTATTGCAACGCATTCAAGATGAAGTGCATAGATTTGCAATTACATTCCATCGCCAGTTGCACGGGAAATCGGTCATTCAATCAGCATTGGATGATATTCCAGGAATCGGCGATAAACGAAAAAAGGTATTGTTAAAACATTTTGGCTCGTTAAAAAAGATGAAAGAAGCTTCCATAGCTGAATTTGTCGAAGCAGGTATGCCGAAAAATGTTGCAGAGATGATATATACTTATTTAACAGATAAGAAGACGTTGTAGTTTACAACGTCTTCTGTTTTTTGGTATAATTTCTGAAGATTTAAAATAAACTCATCTGAATGAATATACAAAAAAGTCAACTAAACTTATATGTCTAGTTGACTGTAGGTAGATGCTACACTTCAATGAGATCTTTTATATCCCATTTAACAAGAAATGTAATAGAGTCTGAACGCTTTTTCTGTTCCTCATAGGACTCTGCAACGACGTTTCTTTGTCTTTGAATTTGCTCGGCGATAAATCCAGCTTCTAATTGATAAGATGAATGTCTTTTTTGTTTTTGACGCTCAGTAATAAGTGTACCTTTAAGTTGAAACTGCATTTCACGACGTTTATGTTCAATGATGCTTAAAGTGCCCCAACCAGCTTTTTCAAAAAACTGAATGACTTCTTCAATTGTTTCTAGCGGATATTTTCTCGCAAGGTTTCTACCGGCCCAGTATAAAATACCATCTAAATCGTTACCAATTAAATCAGGTAGTAATTCTTCACGTAGCAATTCATAAGCGAAGGCGTTCAATGAAACATCTTCTAAAGATGTTATATCGATTGTATTTTTGCTCACAATATTCCCCTCTTTCTATAGGGATTATTATATAACATTTTTCATTTATAAAAATAGATTTTTCTTTGGGGAAATCTGAATATATAAGAAAAAAAAAGAATTGGCAAATTATATGCAAATTATGTATACGTTTTCTTGACGCTTCGACAAAAATAGGGGTAAAATGAACTTGGTATTAAATTATGCTGAAATATTTTGAATAATTTTTTCAGTTTTTCTTATGCCAATAGTGAAAAAACATTATTGTTGTAAATTAATCTGAAAACAGCAGTCAAACATTCAAGGGGGTAATGGGGACATGAAAGGCCGCGAGTATACGTTTCGTAAGTGGCACTCATTAATGGGGGTCATTCCGGTTGGTGTCTTTTTGACGCAACATTTAATTGTAAACAACTTTGCAACAAGAGGAGCAGAGGCTTTTAACAAAGCTGCAGGCTTTATGGAGCTCCTTCCATTCCGGTATGCGCTAGAAATTTTCATCATCTTTTTACCTATACTGTACCATGCTATATATGGCTTATATATTGCATTTACAGCTAAGAACAATGCGGTATCTTACGGCTATTTCCGTAACTGGATGTTCGTCTTCCAACGAATTTCAGGTATCGTTACGCTGATCTTCATTTCTTGGCACGTCTGGGAAACTCGTATTCAAGCATTGTTAGGTAAAGAGGTAAACTATGATATGATGGCAGATATTTTAAACAACCCATTTATGTTTGGTTTCTATTTAGTTGGTGTTGTTTCAACAATTTTCCACTTTGCAAATGGACTATGGACATTCTGTATAAGCTGGGGAATTACAGTATCTCCACGTTCACAAAGAATCTCTACTTATGTAACATTAGCTATTTTCTTAGGTCTATCTTATGTAGGTGTGAGTGCATTATTAGCGTTCATCGATCCACAGCTAGCAAACCAGTAAGGAGTGGGAGAGCATGAAAGGGAAACTTATAGTAGTCGGCGGTGGCTTGGCCGGCTTAATGGCAACGATTAAAGCGGCAGAAGCAGGAGTAAATGTTGAACTATTTTCTTTAGTACCAGTAAAACGTTCACATTCTGTATGTGCCCAAGGTGGAATTAACGGTGCCGTAAATACAAAAGGTGAAGGGGATTCTCCATGGATCCACTTTGACGATACAATTTATGGTGGGGACTTCTTAGCGAACCAACCACCAGTTAAAGCGATGTGTGATGCAGCACCTGGTATTATTCATTTAATGGACCGCATGGGTGTTATGTTCAACCGTACGGAAGAAGGACTTCTGGATTTCCGTCGTTTCGGTGGAACACAACATCACCGTACAGCATTTGCTGGCGCAACAACTGGTCAACAATTACTATATGCATTAGATGAGCAAGTACGTCGTCATGAAGTAGCAGGACTTGTAACGAAATATGAAGGTTGGGATTTCTTACGAGCTGTTGTAGATGATGAAGGTGTGTGCCGAGGAATCGTCGCGCAAGACTTACAAACTATGGAGATAAAAAGTTTCCAAGCTGATGCCGTGATTATGGCAACAGGGGGCCCTGGTATCATCTTTGGAAAATCAACAAACTCTATTATTAATACAGGTACAGCAGCGTCTGCTGTATATCAACAAGGTGCATATTATGCGAACGGTGAGTTCATTCAAATTCATCCAACGGCAATTCCTGGAGACGATAAGTTACGTCTTATGAGTGAATCTGCACGTGGTGAAGGTGGACGTGTTTGGACGTATAAAGATGGTAAGCCATGGTACTTCTTAGAAGAAAAATATCCAGCTTACGGAAACCTTGTACCTCGTGATATTGCAACGCGTGAAATCTTTGATGTTTGCGTAGAGCAAAAACTAGGTATTAACGGTGAAAACATGGTGTACTTAGATCTTTCTCATAAAGATCCGAAAGAACTAGATATTAAACTTGGTGGAATTATTGAAATCTATGAGAAATTTACAGGTGATGATCCTCGTAAACTACCAATGAAAATCTTCCCAGCAGTTCACTATTCAATGGGCGGATTATGGGTTGATTATAAGCAAATGACAAGTATTCCAGGTTTATTTGCAGCAGGTGAGTGTGATTATTCTATGCACGGTGGTAACCGCCTTGGTGCGAACTCATTATTATCAGCAATTTACGGTGGTATGGTAGCAGGACCGAACGCAATTGAGTATATGAAAGGTCTTTCTAAATCATCTGATGCTGTTGCATCTACTGTATATGAGCAAAATGAATTAATTGAAACAGAGAAATTTAACAATATTTTAATGCTTGATGGTAACGAAAATGCATATGTTCTTCATAAAGAGCTTGGAGAATGGATGACAGATAACGTTACAGTAGTTCGTGAAAATAAAAAGTTACTAGAAACTGATGCGAAAATTGAAGAGTTAATGGCGCGTTACAAACGCATTAACATTAACGATACAGCAAGATGGAGTAACCAGGGTGCTTCATTTACACGCCAACTTGCAAATATGTTCGAGTTAGCACGTGTTATTACAATTGGCGCATATAACCGTAATGAAAGCCGCGGAGCGCATTACAAACCAGAATTCCCAAATCGTGATGATGCAAACTTCTTAAAAACTACGATGGCGAAATTTGAGGGAGAAGGAAAGGCACCAGCATTCCATTACGAAGAAGTGGATGTTTCATTAATTAAACCACGTAAACGTGACTATTCCTCAAAACATGATGTAGCTGCTAAGGGTGAAGAGAAGGGGGATAAACAACATGTCTGAGAAAACAATCCGCCTCATCATTACGAGACAAGATGGCCCAGATGCACAAGAGTTTGACCAAGAGTTTGAAATTCCATATCGTCCTAATATGAATATTATTTCGGCGCTTATGGAAATTCGCCGTAATCCTGTCGACTCAAAAGGGAACCAAACAACTCCGATTGCATGGGATATGAACTGCTTAGAGGAAGTATGTGGAGCATGTTCGATGGTGATTAACGGAAAACCACGTCAATCATGTACAGCCCTTATTGACCAGTTAGAGCAACCAATTCGCTTAAAGCCGATGAAGACATTCCCGATTGTACGTGATTTACAAGTTGACCGTAGCCGTATGTTTAACGCGTTAAAACGTGTTAAAGCTTGGATTCCAATCGACGGTACGTACGACCTAGGACCAGGTCCAAGAATGCCAGAGAAAAAGCGTCAATGGGCATATGAACTTTCGAAATGTATGACATGTGGTGTTTGCTTAGAATCATGTCCGAACGTAAACAGTAAGTCTGACTTTATTGGTCCAGCACCGCTTTCACAAGCACGTTTATTTAACTCGCATCCAACTGGTGAAATGCATAAAGCAGATCGCTTACGTGCAATTATGGGTGATGGAGGACTTGCAAACTGTGGTAACTCTCAAAACTGTGTGCAATCATGTCCGAAAGGTATTCCATTAACAACTTCAATTGCAGCATTAAACCGTGATACAACAATTCAATCGTTCAAAGATTTCTTTGGTAGCGACAATAACTATTAATAAATATTGCCTCTTCATGTTGAAGAGGCAATATTTATAACTTTATATTTCTGTTTATTCAGTTTATCCCGCATTAACGGGCAGTAAAACTCCCACCTCAAAATTCAGGTGGAGCAAAGAAGCTAGGTGGGAGATCAACTGCCCGTAAACGCCCGATTGGTTCAACTAATAATCAGTGGGGGATGAACAAAGCCCCCACTGATTAAAGTTTCACTTTATTTTAAGGGCGAAAAGGAGAGGGAACGATGAAGAGAATTTCTTATATTGAAGACTTTGAGCAATGGGAAAGTGGTTTTTCATTTTATAATCCTGTCAAAGTTCGTTTTGGTGAAGTAGATATGTTTGGACATGTAAATAATGTCGTTGCTTTTACATATTTTGAAGAAGCGCGTATCGCATTGTTTAAAGAACTCGGATTTATGCAAGAATGGACACATGAATCATCAGAAACGATGATAGTCGTCGCAGATCTACAATGCAATTTTATTAAACAAATTTATTTTGATGAGCAGTTGAAAGTATATGTAAAGGCGGGAGCGGTTGGGAATTCCTCTTTAGATTTACACTATATGGTCAAAAATGCAGAAGGAGAAGTTTGTTTAGTTGGACGCGGTATGATGGTCCAAGCATCGAAAAAAACTGGAAGAGGCGAACCGTGGCCTGAGGAATGGAAGGAATTGCTATTATAATAGAATAAAAGAAAAATAAGAGAGCGATTCGCTCTCTTATTTTTTGTCCTCCATCGCCTCTTCTAATGTTAGGTGGTGCTTATATATGTATGTGGCGTATGGATTACCGACGTAGCGTAAGTGCCACGGTTCATATGCATACTCTGTTGTTTTTGTTTTATCCTCTAAATAACGAATGACAAATCCGAACTCATGGGCATGTTCTGCAACCCATTTTCCTTCTGCTGTCTCTCCGAAGATTGGTTCTAATTGGAATTTAGCAGATTTTGAGCTAATATCCATTGCTAGACCGGTTTGATGCTCACTTGTTCCAGGAATTGCACTTACCGAATCAGCCTCAGCTTTTCCTTGGCGTTTAATATATGTATTATGTAATGACTGTTGGCGTTTGTAAGAACGGTAACCTGAAACTGCTGTAAGTTCTAAACCTTCTTCTTTCGCTGCTTGGAACATTTTTTCAAGAGCGTCTGCAGCATCTTTGCGAAGTAATGTTTTCTCTTTATCTTTTGGACTAGTAAATGGTACGTTCGGTTTCGTCAAATCTTCTGGAATGTACCCATCTGGTAATTTACGATGTTTATTGACTAATACAAGAGCAGAATCTGGATTTGTTACAACGGAAAAATTATCATCTAGTTTCTTTGCATTATGATCAGCTTTTTGAAAAGCAGGAATCTCTTCTTTTTGGTGGTTATTATGTTTTTGATTTTCGACAGCTTTCGCTTCGTTTTGTAGTGGTGATTTAGAACCAAAGTAAACGAAAGATGTGATACCGATTACAATAGTAGCGGCAGAAATAATTATTATTTTTTTCATGATGCCCTGTAATCACTGTCCTTTCTTAATAAAATATGTATCGTTTTTATTATAAGTCTAGTTTGTTGAAAAAGAAATATAAGAGTCGTAACGTAATAGAAACGCAAAGAAAATGTCAGAAAATGTGTGAAAATGTAGTATTTTTTCATATAATTCATTTCTTATCTTTCATGAAGTGCATTTTTTATGTAATATATGTATATAAGAAGATGTAGCGATTATCGAGAATAAAAGACCTCTTGTATAGACTAGGAGTGAATGGGAATGGATTTTGCAACAATTATTGGAATCATTTTAGGAGTATTAGCGGTAGTCGTAGGGATGGTCGTCAAGGGCGCTGACATAACAGCTTTACTAAATCCTGCCGCAGCACTAATTATTTTCGTCGGTACATTTGCTGCAGTGTGTATTGCATTTCCGATGAATCAGCTAAAAAAAGTTCCAAAATTATTTAAAGTTCTTTTTGGTTCAAATAAAAAAGATTTAAGTTATGAACAATTGCTAGAATTATTTGTTCATTGGACATCTGAGAGTAGAAAATACGGTATTTTGTCTTTAGAGCAACAATTAGATGAAATTGAAGATGAATTTCTTTTGCGTGGTATGAAATTTGTTATTGATGGTGTATCTGCAGAGGACTTAGAACAAATTTTAGAAGCCGAATTAGAAGCGATTGAAGAGAGACATGCAAAAGGGGCTGCTATTTTTTCGCAAGCTGGTACATATGCACCTACACTAGGGGTTTTAGGTGCTGTTATTGGTCTTGTAGCTGCACTTGGAAATTTAACTGATATTGAAAAGCTAGGGCATGCTATTTCAGGTGCGTTTATTGCAACGATTTTCGGTATTTTTTCAGGTTACGTATTATGGCATCCGTTTGCAAATAAATTAAAGCAAAAGTCTGCTGCTGAATTAGAGAAGAAACGTTTAATTATTGATTGTTTATTAATGTTACAAGAAGGTACATATCCGTTTATTATGAAGAACCGCATTTTAGGTGCACTTTCTGCAACTGAGCGTAAAAAGCTAGAAAAAGGAGCAGAAAAAAATGCGGAGTAAGAAAAATAGAAGAGGCAAAAAGAAAAAACATGAAGAGCATATCGATGAAACTTGGTTAATTCCATATTCTGATATGTTAACGTTGTTATTTGCATTGTTCATCGTATTATTCGCAATGAGTAGTATAGATGCTGCGAAATTTAAACAGATGGCAGTAGCTTTTCGAAGTGAACTAGCAGGTGGAACAGGAAATAAAGAGTTTTTAAGTGATCAAAAACCAAAGGAAGAAAAAGAGTTATCGGCAAGTAGTTTGGAATCTGAGAAGATCAAAAAAGATGCTGAAGCTGAAGTGAAAAAGCAAGAAATGAATGAATTAAAAGCAGTACAAAAAGGTATTGATAAGTATATTGAGGAAAAGCAATTATCTTCTTCTTTTAAAACCGATTTAACCGAAAAAGGTTTAATGGTAACAATATTAGAAAATGTACTATTTGACTCAGGGAAAGCAGATGTGAAATTGGAATCGTTAGGGATTGCAAAAGAGATGTCTAACCTACTTGTTTCAGCATCACCTCGTGAAATTACCGTATCGGGCCATACAGACAATGTTCCTATTTCAAACGCACAGTTTGCATCGAATTGGGAATTAAGTACGCAGCGTGCAGTTAATTTTATGCAGGTGTTACTTCAAAATAAAGAATTGCAACCAGAAAAATTTAGTGCAGTTGGTTATGGAGAATACCGTTCAATTGCACCAAATGATACGCCAGAAGGAAAAGCGAAAAATAGACGTGTAGAAGTATTTATTTTACCTTTAACAAGAAATATGCAATAAAAGAGGATGGCGAAGGCCATCCTCTTTGTTATTTTGCATCAAATGATTTTAAATTGTCACGACGGATTTTGTCTTTTTCTGCATCTGATTTTTTGAAATTATAGTCATATAGAGCACCTTCCCAATCACCGTACATTGGATTAGGGAAAATGATGAATTTCTCACCAAATTGTGCTTTTGATTCTGCCACTGTTTCATTGCGATCTTTTACAGATTTCCCATCAAAACCAGTGAAATCAGATAAGTTGTCACCGAAGAATAGGACGATGTCATGTGTTTGAGAAACAAGTTCACGACGTTTTTCTTTCCCTTTTTCTTTCGGATCTTGTAATAAGATATGCTCTTTTGTTGCTTGTGGAGCACCAACGCGCTCAAGGTTTTTAATAGTTGCATCTAGTTGATTCGTTTTGCGATTTGAGATGTAGTAAATATCTACACCTTTAGACTCTGTATATTTTAAGAAATCAATCGCGCCTGGAAGAGCTTCAGCTTCAGCTTTATTAATCCAATCGTCCCATTTATAAGGATAGCCTTTTCCTGTTTTTACGCTCATTGCTTGATGGGGACTGTTATCTAAAACAGTTTCATCTAAATCAAGTACGATAGCAGGTTTTTTGTTTGTGCCTTTTGCAAGAGCTGCATCAAGCTTCAATTGACCAATATTGTATCCTTGGTAGTATAGTGCTTTCGTTTCACCAGCTGTTTGATACCATAAATCAGCCATCAATTGCTGGTCTGTTAATTTTACTTTTTCTTCTTTCGCCACTGTTTTCTCAGCTGTTCCTGAACATGCTACAAGCGATGTGGAAAGAACGGCTACAGATAATAAAGTGGTAATACCCCTCTTCATCTTCATATGTATCCTCCTTGATGTTAGTAAATCATTTAATATTATATATTAAAATATAATGCTTTTTATATTTTTTTTTATGAACATTTGCATATTGTCTTTTGTATATGTAGTAGTTTGTCCTATATTAGAAAGATGGGTTAAATAATAATAATTATTTTGACAAGTTTTATTGTCGTAATGACAATTATAATTGACAAAAACGGGATTTTTATTTACAATTTTAACTAAATGAAACAAATCATGGGTTAGGTGTAGTGATACATATAAGAGAATGAAATATAGTACTATATTTCATTCTGAACAATCATAGGCTTTAACAGAGGGTACGAATGATACTAAAGGGGAGGCTTTATACATTGAGTTTACAAATTCAAAACTTAACAAAAATATTCGGAGAATCTAAAGCAGTTAATGGTTTGCAAATCTCGTTACCGAAAGGTGAAGTGTTAGGGTTACTTGGCCGAAATGGTGCAGGGAAAACAACGACAATTAAAATGTTACTAGGTTTATTAACGCCAAATGAAGGTTCTATTACGTGGGATGGAAAATCATTTGGTGATAGCGGGGTAACAATTGGATATTTACCAGAAGAAAGAGGATTATATACAAAAAGTAGAGTAATAGATCAGTTGCGATATTTTGGCAGATTAGAAGGAATGACGAAAAAAGAAGTGGATCTTGCAATTGATCACTGGTTAGAGCGATTAGCAATCCCAGAATATAAATTTAAAACGGCAGGGGAGCTTTCGAAAGGGAATCAACAAAAAATTCAATTGATTGCTGCTCTTCTTCATGATCCAGAACTTCTTATTTTAGATGAACCATTTAGCGGACTTGATCCAGTTAATGCGGGAATGTTAGCTAATATTATTGGAGAACAAGTACAGAGTGGGAAGACAATTATTTTATCAAGTCATCGTATGGAGCAAGTAGAGGCTTTTTGCCAACATGTATGTATTTTGAAAAAAGGCGAAGCGGTCGTAGAAGGGCAGTTAAGTGATATTAAGAAAGAATACGGTTTCCGTAATTTAACTATTGAAGATACAGTAGAGAATGAAAAGGGATTAGAAGCTATACACGTTCCGTATGAAAAACAACAAGGCCTTCTTTATGTAAAAGTACAAGGTGATGCAGAAGCTCTAAAGATTTTGCAACAGTTGCAAGAGCAAGGTATTAGCTTACGACAATTTAAAATGTTAGAGCCGACGTTAAACGAAATCTTTGTAGAGAGGGCGAAATAAAGATGCGTAAATTTTCTCATGTATTTTCATTTTATTTTAAGGAAGCGTTTTTATCTAAAAAATCATTAATTACGAGTGCGATTTTATTTTTAGTTGTGTTTGGTATTTTTGCATTTAATCATTTCACTTCAAGTAATGATAAAAATAAGGATAAAGATAAAATTGCAGTTGTGACAGAGAGTTCCACATATAAAATACAAAAAGAAGAGTTAAATAAATTATTACCATCAGCTAAACTAACAATTGGTTCAAAAGAAGATTTTAATAAACTACATAAACAAGTAGAAGAAGGCGAGTTAGACGGTTTGTTTCGTGTAACTGAAAAGAATGGAGTTCCAGAAGTCACGTATATGTTTAATGGGTTCGCCAGTGAAACAACTTCTACTATTATAGCTAGTTATTTAAAGGGACAATATATGGCGGTAACGGTTGCTAAACATAATGTTTCACCGGAAATTGCACAACAATTACAAACGGAAATTTCTGTAAAACAAGAAGCAATAAAAGATCGTTCTGCCTCTGCCGGAGTTGCATATTTCTTTATATTCGCTTTATATATGTTTATTGTTGCGTTCGGAAGCACAATTGCGATGAATATTGCTTCTGAAAAAGCTTCTCGCGTTATGGAAGTTATGATTCCGAAAGTAAAACCTCTTACGATGATGTATGCAAAAATTTTAGCGGTTGTTTCAACGGCGTTATTACAACTTGTCATATTGGCATGTGGTTATTTAGTTCCTTATTTACTAGGTTGGGTAGATTTAGAAAATGGTTCATTATTTGGCGTAATTGATGTTACAAAGTTAGATGCAAAAGTTATCGGTATGTTCCTAATTTATTTTGTTACAGGGTATTTCCTGTATGCGATGATGTATGCAGCTGCTGGTGCGGTTGTTTCTAAGACTGAGGATTTGCAAGGTGTAATGCTACCGGTGTCAATTTTAATAATTGCAGCATTCTTTATAAGTCTTAAATCGTTAGGTGACCCAAATAGTACTATTGTTGTTATAAGCTCTTATGTTCCGTTCTTCACCCCGATGGTTACATTCTCACGCTTTGTAGCTGGTGAAGCTGGTATGTTAGAAATTACGATAACATTGGCGGGTCTTTTAGCGACAATCGGTATATTAAGTGCTGTTACAAGCCGCATTTACGTAAACGGTGTAATGAATTACTCTGATAAAGTGAAGTTTAAAGATTTGGCGAAATTTATAAAGCGTCAATAATAGAGGGAAAGCATGATTTTCTAATGGAATCATGCTTTTTCTTTACCCCGCATTAACGGGCAGTAAAACTCCCATCTCAAAATTCAGCTGGAGCAAAGAAGTTAGATGGGAGATCAACTGCCCGTAAACGCCCGATTGGTTCAACTAATAATCAGTGGGGGATGAACAAAACCCCCACTGATTAAAGTTTCACTTTATGTATAAATTAAAAATAGTATATAATGATAAGAGTCGTCTTTTAATAGAATGAATAAAAAGGAGGGTGTGCAGATGGGAATTAGTAGTCGTTTTACAGTAGGTGTTCATATGTTAACGTTACTTGCAATAGATCGAAACTCTCGCTGTACCTCTGAATGGATTGCTGGTAGTGTGAATACAAATCCAGTTGTGATTCGTCGCATTACAGGAATGTTGAAGAGAGCAGGACTTGTTGATGTACAAGCTGGTAAAGGTGGTACGACACTTGCTCGTGATTTAGATGAAATTACATTACTTGATGTATATAAAGCTGTGGAAGTTGTAGAAGAAGGACATCTATTTTCTTTCCATGAAAATCCCAACATTGAATGTCCAGTAGGAGCTAATATTCAATCGGTATTAGAGATTATTTTAATACAATCGCAAGAAGCGATGGAAAACGTACTTGCAAATGTAACGGTGCAGCAATTAGTTACAAATTTAAAGTCGAAAATTAAAGAATAAAAAAAAGCGAGCTTCCTCATGATGAGGGCTCGCCTTTTTTTATTCAGAAATATTAAAAATTTTATTTTTCAGTATTTAAAATGAATTTACCTACAATAGCTGCTACGATACCACCAAGAATTGGTGCAACGATGAATACCCATAATTGAGAAAGTGCTTCTCCGCCAGCAAATAAAGCTGGTGCGATACTACGAGCAGGGTTAACAGATGTTCCAGTTAACGGAATACCTAATAAGTGAATTAATACTAATGTGAAACCAATTACTAGTCCAGCTAAAGAAGAACTTCCCTTTTTACCTGTTACAGCAACGATAACTAAAACAAATACGAAAGTTAAAATGAATTCAACTAAAAATGCTCCAGATAAACCAAGAGTTCCAAAACTATTTTGTCCTAAATTATCTAAAGGTAATTTAGCAGATCGTAAAATTGTTACTAACGTTGCAGTTCCTAATAAACCACCTAAAATTTGAGCTAATAAATAATAGCTAAGTTCCATAGCGTTCATTCTTTTGTTGATGAACATAGCGATTGATACTGCTGGGTTAATATGACATCCAGAAATTGTTCCAATGCTATATGCCATAGCCACGATAGATAATCCGAAAGCCATAGCGATACCTAATGTTCCAATTCCTTCAATTCCGCCACCAATGACAGCTACTCCAGTTCCGAATAATACAAGTACAAATGTACCAATAAATTCAGCAATTGCTTTTTTTAACATAATTTACCTCCTATTAATGCACATGAAAGGTATTATAACATAGGTTTTAGTATAAACAGCTAATGAAATACTATTCTGATAAGGCGAAATAGGGAGATAATAAAAATAGATATGGTTCTATGAAGAAGAACCATATCTATTTTTATGCTGATTTTTTTGTTTAATGACTGGAACAGAACGGTTTAAAACACTATTTACGATCATTCCTAGCATGATAATAATCATCCCAATCAGTGACAGTCCGCTAGGGAATGAACCATTTAAGAAAATAATCTCACCAAGCACAGTGAAGACCATCGTTCCAGCTTGTGTTGCTTCAACAGCTCCAAGTAAAGCAAGATTGTCTTTTGCTAAGTCAGTAGCAAAGAAAAATGTCATCGTCGCAATAACTCCGGAACATAATGCTAACAAAAATCCTTGCATCATTTGACTTGATGATGGAATACCGGTAGTGGAAAATCCATATATACCAAGTAGGATTGTAATAGGGAGACTTCCGATTGCCATTCCTAATACACGTTGGAATGTATCAAGACGCCCGCCAACAAGTTCCATCATTTTTCGGTTACCGAAGGGATATAAGAAAGCTGCTAAAACGACAGGTAAAAAACCAGAAATGAATTGAGTCATTGTAATATGACCGGCTTCAGTAGCTTGCATACAAAGTACACCAAGTAAAATAAATAAAGCGACGTATAAACTGCGTAGTGGAATTTTTCCACGTACAAGTTTTGTACCTGATTTTGTTTCTATTTTAATGAAGAATAATGGCGATAAAAGTAAACCTGCTAATATCGTAACTTGCCAAGTTCCAGCAACGAGCCAAGCTGGAGAAAAAACAGCTGCGAAACTTAATAAAGAATAGAAGCCGATGCCAGCGACCGAGCCCCACCCGATCCATACAAATGGATGTTTTTTTAATTCTGCCCATAAAGCTCCTAAGTTTTTGCGAAATAAAACGATAAGGAATAAAATAGGGAGAGCAAATAGAAAACGGAAGGAAGCAGTCCAAGCCCAGCTTGTTCCAGATACATTCATTGCTCTGTTAATAATAAAGGTTGCAGAAAAAAAGGCCGATGATAAAAGACCTAGTAATATTGCGCGCATGAAGTATGGCACTCCTTTCGGAATTGAGTATTTATGTATAGTATAATATACTTAAAGATAATAAAAGTAAACTATTTTATATTTTAAGGTGGTTTTTATATATGAAAGAAAATGAAGATATGCAAACGAAAGAAGTAATTCAGCAAGTAGGTCAGCTATTAAGACAAATTCGAAATGAACAAAAATTAAGTTTAGAAGAATTAGCCCAAAAAACAGGGGTTAGTAAATTAACATTAGGGAAAATTGAGAGAGGCGAAACGAATCCAACGTTAGCTGTCATTTGGAAAATAACGAAAGGGTTATCGATTCCTTTATCGAGATTAATGGTTGTTGGAGAACCTGTAGCTGTTGCGCGCTGCGGAGAAGGATTTGCAGTAGATGTAGGACAAGCATGGCATTTAGAAACGATGTTCCGTTACACGAAAGAAACAGGGATGGAAATGCACCGTGCTTGTTTAAGAGCGAATAGTATATATGAACCGGAAGCTCATCATGAAGGCGCAATTGAGCTTGTAACAGTAATGAAAGGGAAAGTTTCTATTCAAGTTGAGAATGACGTATATGTGCTAAATGAGTTTGACTCCATTCAGTTTGAAGCTAATAAGAAACATAGTTATAAAAATGAAGAGGATGAAGTAGCGGTATTACATTTAACGATGAAATATTCTTCATGAAAAAATCACCTATAGAAAAGAATTCTATAGGTGATTTTTTATATGCTCTTCTTAAGTATATGGAATGATACCAGTTAGTACGCGCGTGGCATAAGTAATAAACAAATAAAATAAACTAAAAATCCCGTTCCAAAACATAGAATAGCAATGACCCAAATAATACGAATGAGAGTAGAGCTAATATCAAAATATTCTCCTAAACCACCGCATATACCAAATAACATTTTATCAGTTTCGGATTTATATAACCTCTTCGACATATTATGATCCTCTCCTTTTTATATCACCGCTGTTATGTATGAGTGATACAGTGTACTTTTATTCTATATGGAAATTTATGAGAAGACCATTAGGTTATATTACATTTTTTTGTGAAAGGACAATACAGTGGATTAATTGTCTTAATTTTCAGTTGGTATTAAAATGAAAATGAGGGTGTGACGTATTTTCTAATATAAGGTGGGGAAATGGTAATGACATTATATTGGTTGACTAATGTAAAGCTTGAAACAGGTTATACATATGAAGAAGCGAAAATTTCACAAACGGAAACTGAGATATGCAGTCTTCTTATTGAAGATGGGCGAATTAAAAGAATTATATCGGGAATCGCCCAAGAGGAAGGAACGTTAACTTTTGATGCTAATCGTTTATTAGTTTTACCAGCTTTTGAAGAGATGCATATTCATATTGATAAAACATATTATAGTGGGCCTTGGAAAGCTTGTATGCCAGCAGAAAATATTTTTACACGTTTTAATGAAGAAAAAACGATTTTACCAAAGCAATTAGCAACTGCTCAAGACAGGGCGGAAAATATGCTAGAGTTATTGCTTCGAAATGGCGCAACAAATATTAGAACGCATTGTAATGTGGATCCGGTTATTGGACTTCGTAATTTAGAGGCAACGTTAGCGGCTTTAGGAACATATAAAGATCGGTTGTCTGGTAGAATAGTTGCATTTCCGCAACATGGATTATTGCGAAGTAATTCTATGCAACTTGTGAAAGATGCGATGCGTATGGGCGCACAATTAGTTGGCGGAGTGGACCCAGCTACAGTAGATAATGATATTGAAAAATCATTACATACGATTATGGACATTGCGGTAGAATTTAATGCGGATGTTGATATTCATTTGCACGATGCGAATAATCTTGGAACGTTTACAATGAAGAGATTAGCAAGTCTAACGGAAGAAGCAGGATGGCAAGGTCGTGTAACAATTAGTCATGCGCTTGGACTTGGTGGTGTTACTGATAAAGAAGCTGAAGAAGTGGCAGAAAGACTAGCAGCATTAAAGATTGATATCACTTCAACCGTTCCAATCGGTAAACAAGTAATCCCAATTCCATTATTAGATCGAAAAGGAGTTAAAGTTTCATTAGGAAATGATAGTATTACAGATCATTGGTCTCCGTTCGGCACAGGTGATATGCTTCAAAAGGCAAATCGATTGGCAGAACGATTTGGTTGGAGTGATGAAAGGTCTTTAGGGAAAGCTCTTTGTTTTATTACTGGAGGGAAAGAAACGTTAAATAATGAAGGGAAACGAGTGTGGCCGAATGTAGGGGATGAGGCAAGTTTTGTTTTAACGAATGCAACATGCGCCGCGGAAGCAGTGGCTCGTCAAACAGAGAAGCGTGTAGTTATGTATAAAGGGAATGTTGTTATAGGGGATTTAGATCAAGTGAAATCTGATAATCTTGTATAGAGGAATCGTTTAGATGTTTTGAGAAGGGTTCTAATTGTGAAAATAGAACCCTTCTTTTTTATTTAGTAGAAACAGGGAAGTACTATACTTCCTTATAAGGAAGCAAGAAGGGATGAAAAGTTTGGACAATCAACATAATCAAAATCATATTATGGGAACTTTGCAATGGTTTATTTTTTTATTAGCAAACTCAATCGCGCTACCAATTGTCGTTGGCGGATTATTTCATCTTACGACGGAAGAAGTATTTTATTTAATGCAGCGTACGTTTTTCGTAGTTGGTATATCTTCTTTTTTACAAGGATGGCTTGGACATAAGCTTCCGATTGCGGATGGACCAGCTGGATCTTGGGTTGGTGTATTTACCGTGCTTGCTTATGCAACTGTAGGGCAGGATCAATTACATAGTACGTTGCAAATTTTAGAATTAGGAATGATGGTTGCGGGAGTTGTTTTAATAGGGCTAGGAGTAACGGGAGTTATCGGGCGTATTTTATTTTTATTTACGCCGCTCGTGACAGGGACGTTCTTACTTTTATTATGTTTACAATTAAGTGGTGTATTTTTAAAAGGAATGCTAGGAATTACAGCTACTGTTTCTCAAATTGATGGATTTACAGCATTAATTGCTTTTGGCATATTTTTATTCGTAGTCATACTCTCCAACTTCGGAAAAGGGTTTGTTAAAAGTTATGCGGTTTTAATAGGGCTAATTAGTGGCTGGATTATTTTTCTCATTACAGGAAAAGTGACGATCCCATCTCAAGTAACTCATTTTGTGCAACTTCCACATATATTCGCGTGGGGAATTCCAAAATGGAATACAGGTATGGCTGTATCAAGTTTCGTTATGGTATGTATTTTAGTTTCAAATACAGTGGCAGCTATTATAGCAATTAATCAAGCTACGATTCATAAAGCGACTATTGAACAAAAACAGTTGAGAAATGGTACGTGGGTCGGAGGGATTTCGCATATGATTTCCTCTTTGTTTTCAACTGTAGGTGTCGTTCCATTACCAGCAACGGCAGGTTTCATACGTTTAACAAATCAAAAGTACATGCGTTCATTCTTATTTGCATGTGTACTATTAGTCGGTATGTCGCTGTTTCCAAGTATTATCCGCTACTTAGCCTCTCTGCCATCCGCGGTCGCATCTGCGGTTTTAATGGCTTCGTTCGTACAGTTAATTGGAATTGGATTTAATAATATAAAACAAGTGGAGCTCAGCGAAAGGAATGTAACGATTTTAGGAGTTGCTATATTATTTGGAAGTGGTGTTATGTTTTTACCGTCTGGAGCACTCCAATCCTTGCCGTCTGTGATGCAATATATATTCGGAAATGGTTTGTTCGTAGGTACAGTTGTCAGCATATTACTAGAACAAATATGGCGTACTGAAAAGTAAGTGGATAAAAAGAGTGTACGCACTGTATAAAAGTCTAAAATAACATAAGAAATAAAGCCCATTTTCATTCACCACCTGCACATTTCGTTCATACAATATCTTGACTAAATAAACACCCAACTTACACATATACAGCTCTGGCTTAAGCAAGGAGGGTTATACCAGTTGAAGGAAAAAGCGTATCAATCTAAACCGTTACTCACAAAGAGAGAAAGAGAAGTATTTGAATTACTGGTTCAAGATAAAACGACGAAGGAAATTGCAGGTGAACTGTTTATAAGTGAAAAAACAGTACGTAATCACATCTCAAACGCAATGCAAAAGCTAGGGGTTAAAGGACGTTCACAAGCAGTTGTTGAGCTTCTTCGTATGGGAGAGCTAGAACTATAAGAAAGCAGCCGACTTTTATACAAAAGGTCGGCTATTTTTCTGTTTGTTTCATGCTCCATGTGAATGATAAGAATGTTTCCTATATAAATAGGTAAGGCTATAAAGAACGCGATAAATAAATTATAGAAATAAAACTCCCGCTATTAATAAAGGTAGCGGGAGTTTTATTTTGAATGAGCATTTTATATAGAAGAAACCGACTTTCATATAGAAGGTCGGTTATTTTTCTGTCTTGCAAATTATGAAAAAAAGGAGCAAAATAAAAAATGTCCTGATCTATATAGGTACAAATGAAAATTTTTATACAGGGGCACTTTAAGTTAGCGAACTTAAAGTGTGTAAAATATACTGATAAACATAAAAGATGATGAATGAGAAAACGGGTGATTAAGTTGAATAGAGCGATCGGTGTTATTGATTCAGGAGTGGGCGGTTTAACAGTAGCGAAGGAATTAATTCGTCAGTTGCCGAAAGAGCGTATTATATATTTAGGGGATACAGCACGTTGCCCTTATGGTCCGCGTTCTCGTGAAGAAGTGCGTCAATTTACGTGGGAAATGACGGAGCATTTATTAGATTTAAATATCAAAATGTTAGTTATTGCGTGTAATACAGCAACTGCGGTTGTATTAGAAGAAATGCAGAAACAATTACCAATTCCAGTAGTTGGAGTTATTCATCCAGGATCACGTACAGCTTTAAAAGTGACAAATACGTATCATGTTGGGATTATTGGAACGATTGGAACAGTAAAAAGTGGCGCCTATGAAGAGGCGCTAAAGTCTATTAATAACCGTGTTATGGTAGAAAGTTTAGCGTGCCCACCTTTCGTTGAGCTTGTAGAGAGTGGGAATTTCGAAAGTGAAATGGCGTATGAAGTTGTAAGAGAAACATTGCAACCGTTGAAAAGTACTGACATTGATACGCTTATTCTAGGATGTACACATTATCCGATTTTAGGTCCTGTTATTAAAAAGGTAATGGGGGATCAAGTACAATTAATTAGTTCGGGTGATGAAACAGCGCGTGAGGTAAGCACGATTTTATACCATAGTAAGATGCTAAATGAGGGAGAAGAACAAAGTGATCATCTCTTCTTAACGACTGGTAAAATAGGCCTGTTTAAAGAAATTGCATCAAAGTGGTTCGGTCAGCCGATTGAAAATGTGAAGCATATCAATTTAGAAACAGAATAATAGTAGATTCATATAAGAGAACTCCTGAGAAATCAGGGGTTTTTTCTGTATAAGTAGCCATAGCTTGTTCTAAAACATGAAACAGCTCGTATACATAATAGTACAAACTTAGATTTTAGGGGGGAATGGCATGCCTAAATCCACTTTTAAATGGGTTGTTGGTGCTACTGTGAGTGCGATTTTATTATCAGGGTGTGGCTTGTTAAATCAAGAGAAAGCGACAGAACAAATTGATCCGCCAAAAAAAGTTACGTATACAGAAGGTGAAAAGAAAGAAACTGCTAAAAAAGATAAACAAGAGCAAACAGTAAATAGAGAGTTATACCTCGTTGATAAAAATGGATATGTCGTACCGCAAACTATTGCAATGCCTACTCCGAAAGCGAATGAAGTTGTACAGCAAACGTTAGAGTATCTTGTGAAAGATGGACCAGTCACAAATTTATTGCCAAATGGATTTCGAGCAGTCCTTCCAGCGAATACGACGATGACCTTGAATTTGAAAAAAGGCGGGACAGCAGTAATTGATTTCTCTAAAGAGATGAAAAATTATTCAAAAGAAGAAGAACGTCAAATTGTTGAATCAGTAGCGTGGACTTTGACTCAATTTACAGAAATAAAACAAGTGCAGTTCCAAATAAATGGTGAAAAGTTAGCGAAGATGCCTGTTGCGGGTACACCGCTTGGTGAAGGTGTAAGTCGTGCGAATGGAATTAACTTTGATGATGAACAAGTAGCAGATGTGACGCATACAAAACCGGTTACACTTTACTTTATGGCGCAAAATAATAATAAGCAGCAATATTACGTACCGGTAACAAGGCGCGTTGCAGAAGGAAAAGAAAATGATTACTCGGCAATTGTGGATGAGCTTGTAAAAGGTCCGATTCAAGGATCGCTACTAAATGATTTTAATCCAGGAGCTAAGCTTATTACGAATCCAAAAGTGGAGAACGGAAATATTACATTAAACTTTAATGAAAATATATTTGTGAACCCAGACAAAAACATGATTTCAAATTATGTGTTGAAATCGTTAGTCTTATCTTTAACGGAAAAACAAGGTGTGAAAAATGTTTCTATTGAAGTGAATGGGAAAGCAAATCTTATGGATGAGAAAGGTGAAAAGTTAATAAAACCTGTTGATCGTCCACAAAACGTGAATACAGGTAGTTTTTAATCGCGAATAATTTGATATACTTATGTAAGAAAGGGGAATTGCTTTTTGAGTTCCCCTTCTTTTATTGTTATACATATCGTACATTTAAATTTGGCTATACTAATGAGAGTATTTATGAGGGGGTTATTTTTATGCGAGTAGATGGTAGAGGAAAAGCAGAGCTACGCCATATACATATTCATACAAATTATTTAAAACATCCAGAGGGATCAGTACTAATTGAAGTTGGGGATACAAAGGTAATTTGTTCAGCGACAATTGAAGAGCGTGTACCGCCGTTTATGCGCGGAGAAGGAAAAGGCTGGGTAACAGCAGAATACTCAATGATTCCACGTGCGACAGAGCAACGTACAATCAGGGAGTCAAGTAAAGGGAAAGTAACAGGGCGTACAATGGAAATCCAGCGTTTAATTGGACGAGCATTACGTGCGGTTGTTGATTTAGAAGCGCTTGGCGAAAGAACGGTTTGGATTGACTGTGATGTAATTCAAGCGGATGGCGGAACGAGAACAGCTTCTATTACAGGTGCTTATGTAGCGATGGTATTAGCTTTTGAAAAATTATTGCAAGCAGAAAAAGTATCTAAAATTCCGGTGAAAGATTATTTAGCGGCAACGTCAGTAGGTGTTGTTGAAGAACAAGGTGTTGTTTTAGATTTAAATTATGCTGAAGATTCTAAAGCAGACGTTGATATGAACGTTATTATGACTGGAAAAGGTCAGTTTGTTGAAGTGCAAGGAACTGGAGAAGAAGCGACGTTTAGCAGAGCTGAATTAAATGAATTACTTGATGCTGCTGAACAAGGGATTTTCCAACTTGTTGAAAAGCAAAAAGAAGCGTTAGGTGACATCGTATCTCATATAGAGTAGAGGTGGAAAATATGAAGCAAGTTGTTGTAGCGACGAAAAATCTTGGGAAAGTACGTGAGTTTGCTGAGTTATTTGAGAGATTTGACTTAGAAGTGAAATCTTTACACGATTTTCCTCATATTGAAGAAGTCGAAGAAACTGGTGAAACATTTGAAGAAAACGCAATTTTGAAAGCGGACAGTCTTAGTAGACAGTTGAATTCCATCGTAATTGCGGATGACTCAGGTCTTATTGTAGATGCCTTAAACGGGAAACCAGGTGTATATTCAGCTCGTTTTGCTGGAGAGCCGAAAGATGACCAAGCGAATATCGATAAAGTGTTGCAAGAGTTAACTGACATCGATTTAGAAAAACGTACAGCTCGTTTTTACTGTGCACTAGCGGTTGCTTTCCCTGAGGCAGATAAAGAGCCGGTTATTGTAAACGGAACGTGTGAAGGGAAAATCTTAGAACAGCGCCGCGGGGAAAATGGTTTTGGATACGATCCGATTTTTTATGTAGAAGAATATAAAAAGGCAATGGCGGAGCTAAGCTCAGATGAGAAAAATGCCATTAGCCACCGCGGACGCGCTCTTCGTAAATTAGAAGAGAAAATCCCGGAATGGTTTTTAGAAGAATAAGGGAGAGAGATTGATGAAAGCTTTAATCGTAAGCGATAGTCATAGCTCTGTGAAGGAATTACAGCAGTTAAAAGAGAAATATGAAGGGAAAGTAGATGTCATGATTCATTGTGGTGATTCAGAGCTAACGCCTGCTCACGAAGAGCTACAAGGTTTCCAAGTTGTAAAAGGGAATTGTGATTATGCTAACTTTCAAGATGAAATTGTAACTGATGTAGATGGAATTCGTTTCTTAGTTGTACACGGTCATCGTCATGATGTGAAAATGACGTTACAAACGTTAGCGTATCATGCAGAAGAAGTAGGAGCACAAGTAGCGTGCTTTGGACATTCTCATGTATTAGGGGCAGAATTACTTGATGGGATTTTATTTATTAATCCAGGAAGTATTTTGCTCCCGCGCTCTCGTGTGGAAAAGACATTCGCTTTATTAGAAATGGATGAAAATCATATAGAAGTTCGTTTTGAAACATTAGATGGACAGCTGGTGGAACAAGCAATTTTTAAAAGAGGATAAGAAAAATTATCCTCTTTTAAAAAAGTGTTGACTTTATAAGTAGTTATGAATATAATAAATATTGTCGATAGGGCAACGGCGCTAACGAAGAAAAATAAAATAACATATGCGGGTGTAGTTTAGTGGTAAAACAAGAGCCTTCCAAGCTCTGGTCGAGAGTTCGATTCTCTTCACCCGCTCCATGTCCCAGTAGCTCAGCCGGATAGAGCATACGCCTTCTAAGCGTACGGTCGGGAGTTCGAATCTCTCCTGGGACGCTAAAAAAACCTTGTTATCTTTTGATAACAAGGTTTTTTGTTTGTTTTAAATTAGTTATTAATAAATTTTTCAAAGACAAAACCGTAATCTTTCACGTTATATTGCTTTTTCGTATCAACGAGCCAGTTAAAGGCGATCTCGTTCATCTCTTTAAACTGTTCTGCTAAATTTACTTGTGCATTTGAAATACGGCTGAAAGCGTTAGATGCCATATCTAAACTTTTATGTGCATACTGCAATGTAATGTCGTTGTCGTATGAAATTTCTTCGATTTTAAGAAGAGCCTTATATAAATCTTTTAATTCTTCAATATGTTTTTTATGAACATCAATTGAGTAATGCTCATCTCCCATTTGAAATTTAATTTCTACATCTAAATCAATCGTTCCTGCAGTTTCAAGTGCTACGTTTTTAATTTGATATTTACTATAGCTAAAGCGGCGTAATGTACGTTTTTTGCTTGTGGCACTTGTACCATCTAGGTGAATTAATCCTTTGTTTGTAAAGCAATATTCATCCGATTTTGATTTAATAAGAAAGTAAATTTTCTCCCCATCTTCATGCATTACGTAATCATCAGCATCAACCTTATCATAATCTTTTGGTGTAATGACAGAACCTACATCGCTTAATCCTAAAACATCAGCAGCCATTTTTTTGAACATATATAATCCCCCTTGTAAATTAAATTCTTAATTGTACAAAAATATATTAACATGATTTTAAACTTATTTTTGAAATCTTACAACTCTGTAAGGTAAGTGTAAGGAAGTTCGATGGTAACAAATTACTAATCTTATATAATGAAGATAACAACGATAAATGAGGAGGAAGAGATGATGAAAGGATTAATCGTAACGGGTTTAACAGTAGCTTTTGGGTTTGTGGCGTATGAAAAGTTAACATATGTAATTGATGTTGTAAAACATTTAGTAGCGTAGAAAAAACTGCCATGAGAGGGAAAGGGAATGAGTGAATGAATGGAATGGTTATTTGGAATTATAGGTACTTGTAGTGTAGTTTTATTGTTCTTTGTCCCGAGTGGTATACTTAGTTCGACAACGAGTTTGTTCTTTTTAAGTTTGTTTGCTTGTACGATGCTTATTATTATGTTTTTAATGAAGCGAAGTAAACCAATCTTCTATTTTAGCATGATTGTTATGGCAATTATTGTTCTCCAAATTATTACCCTTGTTATATACCCCACAATTATAAAAGCTTTCCATTAATGATGAACCCTCTGCCGTCTGTTGCTGAGGGTTTTTGTTTGTGAAAAATGAATTTTATTTAGAAGTTTGTTGTTTTTTCGTTATGAAAATAGAATATTCCTATATTTCAAATAAATAATTTTAGAATGTTGTGTTCTCATTACGCATTTGATATATTTACTTTGAAGATCATTAAAATCTAGAAAAAGAGGCGGACGTATGGATAAAAAAGAAAATACGGTCGTATTGTTTCCGCAACTATCAGAACGCTATATTGATAAAGGTTTTTTAGCGTTGAAAGAGCGGGAATTCGAAGATGCATTGCGCTGCTTTGAAATATTACGTCAGTATAATGCAGAAACGGAACAAACAGAATTAGCTTCCGTTATTTGTTTGCTAGAATTAAAACGTATGGAAGAAGCGAAAGAAAAATGTGAGCAGTTGCTTGAAACAGGAGCTGTATTATTTGGTGATATTCTTGAAACGTATGTAACTATTTTAGTTCAAACAAATGATTATGAAGGTGTCATTGAAACTGTTGAGGAAGTTTTGCAAACGAAAGATATAATTCCTGAGCAAAAGGAAAAATTGGCGCAGCTTGCTTTGTTTGCGCAAGGGATGCTGAATGAAGAAGATACACCGCTAGTGGATTCGAATTTTGAATTAGAAGAATTTACCGATGGGCTTTTTGGAGAAAACTTTGGTCAAAAGCTAAGAGTGATCCAGAAACTTTCGTTAAAAGACCTGGATCTCGCACTTCCTACTTTAAAGAAATTTTTAATAGACGAAGATCAGCACCCTTATTTAAAAACTTCTATTTTGTATAAAATGGTAGAAAATCAAATAGAAGAAGAGATAGAAGTAGAGAAGTTTGGAAATACGATAAAGGTGATTCCAGCATTTACAGGTCATAATGAGGAGCAATCCGATAAAATTATACATAAATTCTCAAACCGATTAGAGCAAAATTATCCAGATATATTTAGTACGATGGTTACATACTGGAAAGAATTACAAATTAGCGTTTTTCCGTTCCCTCTATTAATGGATAAAGTAGAAATTTGGGCTGCTGTCTTAGAGAGAATTGGAAGAAAGCGTTTCGGATTGGCTATTGATGAAGAAGAACTTATGACAGCATACAATATTGAGTTTGAGGAATTTCATATTGCCTATCAATGGTTACTGCGCATTGAAAGAGAAGGGTATTTGCCCGTATAATTATGAAAAAGAATCGTTCAGTTATTGAAACGAGCACATTCTATGTTATAATGTAAGGGTTGCAAAAGGCAGAAATCTGCCTGTTTGTAAGAGAAGAGGAGTATAATTCTCTTACTTAATATGTTTCATATTAGTCTCGAACAAAATATACCGTAGTTGTCTTTTAGACAATTAGTAGATTGGAACATTGTATCTGAAAGCTTTTTGCTAGAGGGTTATTTGTACATTTGTTATTTCAAGAAAGAGATAATAAAAATTTTGATCTATAGAGGTATGTGCATACATTATTATAGTTGGAGGGAAAGAATAAATGTCTACAAAATGGGAAAAATTAGAAGGTAACGTTGGCGTTTTAACAATCGAAGTTGATGCTAAAGAAGTAAATAACTCTATCGACGCTGCATTCAAAAAAGTAGTAAAAACAATTAATGTACCAGGTTTCCGTAAAGGAAAAATGCCTCGTCCATTATTCGAACAACGCTTTGGTATTGAATCTTTATACCAAGATGCTTTAGATATCATCTTACCAAAAGCATACGGTGAAGCAATCGATGAAGCTGGTATCTTCCCAGTTGCTCATCCTGAGATTGACATCGAGAAATTCGAAAAAGGCCAAAACTTAATTTTCACTGCAAAAGTTACTGTAAAACCTGAAGTTAAATTAGGTGATTACAAAGGTTTAGCAGTAGAAAAAGTTGAAACAACTGTAACTGACGAGGATGTAGAGAACGAAGTAAAAGCTTTACAAGAGCGTCAAGCTGAACTAGTTGTTAAAGAAGAAGGAACTGCTGCAGATGGTGATACAGCTGTAATCGACTTCGAAGGTTTCGTTGATGGCGAAGCATTTGAAGGCGGAAAAGGCGAAAACTATTCTCTTGCAATCGGTTCTGGTACTTTCATCCCAGGTTTCGAAGAGCAAGTAATTGGTCTTAAATCTGGTGATTCTAAAGAAGTTGAAGTATCATTCCCAGAAGAGTACCATGCTGCTGAATTAGCTGGTAAACCAGCAACATTCAAAGTAACAATTCACGAAATCAAAACAAAAGAACTTCCTGAGTTAAACGACGAGTTCGCTAAAGATGCTGACGAAGAAGTTGCAACTCTTGATGAATTAAAAACAAAACTTCGTACAAACTTAGAAGAAGGCAAAAAGCACGAAGCTGAGCACAAAGTACGTGACGAAGTAGTAGAATTAGCTGCTGCTAACGCTGAAATCGACATTCCAGAAGCTATGATCGACACTGAGTTAGATCGTATGGTTCGTGAATTCGAGCAACGTTTAAGCCAACAAGGTATGAACCTTGAGCTTTACTACCAATTCACAGGTACTGACGCTGACAAATTAAAAGAGCAAATGAAAGAGGACGCACAAAAACGTGTAAGAATCAATCTTGTTCTTGAAGCTATCATTGAAGCTGAAAACATCGAAGTTACTGAAGAAGAAGTAACTGCAGAAGTTGAAAAAATGGCTGAAATGTACGGTATGCCAGTAGACGCTATCAAGCAAGCTCTTGGAAGCGTAGACGCTTTATCTGAAGATCTTAAAGTGCGTAAAGCTGTAGACTTCTTAGTAGACAACGCTGCATAATAAAATAACAAGGCGCGATTTTAATCGTGCCTTGTTTTATAAATATAGAAATATATTTATAAAACTTTTCGATGAAGAAGGAAAAGTGCCTTTGTAAGTCGAATATACATATTTCAAAAGTTTTAAAATTTTTTTATTTGTACATAACTAGTCATATTATTTGTATTTCTCGCTACGTAGTGACATAATATGTATTTACATACGATACATTTATCGTGTACATACGAAGGCAAGAGGTTAGCACTTTGTAAGGGGTGTGAAAATATGTTTAAATTTAATGATGAAAAAGGTCAATTAAAATGTTCTTTCTGTGGTAAAACACAAACGCAAGTTCGAAAGTTAGTTGCAGGTCCAGGTGTTTACATTTGTGACGAGTGTATCGAGCTTTGTACTGAAATTGTACAAGAGGAGCTTGCGAAGGACGAAGAAGTAGAATTCAAAGATGTACCGAAACCGGTAGAAATTCGTGAAATCTTAGATGAGTATGTCATCGGACAAGATAACGCGAAAAAAGCACTAGCGGTAGCGGTATATAACCATTACAAACGCATTAATTCTAACAGCAAAATTGATGATGTAGAATTAGCGAAGAGTAATATTTCACTTATTGGGCCAACTGGTAGTGGTAAAACATTATTGGCACAAACATTAGCGCGTATTTTAAATGTTCCATTTGCAATCGCGGACGCAACATCTTTAACAGAAGCTGGATACGTTGGGGAAGATGTAGAAAACATCTTACTAAAACTAATTCAAGCGGCTGATTACGATGTAGAAAAAGCGGAAAAAGGAATTATTTATATTGATGAGATTGATAAAGTGGCACGTAAGTCCGAAAATCCATCAATTACACGTGATGTATCTGGTGAAGGTGTACAGCAGGCACTTCTGAAAATTTTAGAAGGTACTGTAGCGAGCGTTCCACCTCAAGGTGGTCGTAAGCACCCGCATCAAGAGTTTATTCAAATTGATACAACGAACATCCTATTCATTTGTGGTGGAGCGTTTGATGGCATCGAGCCTATTATTAAACGTCGCCTTGGTGAGAAAGTAATTGGATTTGGTGCTGAGAAGAAAAATGCTGATGTAAATGAGAAGCATGTTTTATCTCACGTTTTACCAGAGGATCTTTTAAGATTCGGTTTAATTCCGGAGTTTATCGGTCGTCTTCCAGTTATTGCGAACCTAGAGCCGCTTGATGAAGATGCTCTTGTAGATATTTTAACTAAACCGAAAAATGCACTTGTTAAGCAATTCCAAAAATTATTGGAGCTTGACGATGTTGAGTTAGAGTTTGAAGAAGGTGCACTAGTTGAGATTGCGAAAAAAGCAATTGAACGTAAAACAGGTGCTCGTGGACTTCGTTCTATTATTGAAGGCTTGATGCTTGATGTAATGTTCGAACTTCCATCTCGCAAAGATATCGAGAAGTGTATTCTTACGAAAGAAACAGTAGCTGATAATGAACCGCCGAAATTGGTGTTACAAGACGGTACTGTACTTGATACAAAAACATCTGCATAATGCGAAGAAGAAACAGCAATTTTTATAATTGCTGTTTTTCTTTATGTTTAGCACTATTCCTCCCAGGAAATACTAAAAGGTAAAACATAGCGGGAGGAAATGAATTATGAGCTGGACAAATATATTTTTACTTGTTCAACTTGTTTTTGGCGTAATTGTCGGATTGTATTTTTGGCATTTACTTCGAAATCAGCGAACACAAAAAGTTTCAATTGATCGAGAATCGAAAAAAGAATTAGAGCAGCTTCGTAAAATGCGTGAGGTTTCTTTAACAGAGCCGCTTGCGGAAAAGGTACGTCCTACATCCTTTATAGACATTGTAGGGCAAGAAGACGGGATTAAGTCGTTAAAAGCGGCTCTTTGTGGTCCTAATCCGCAACATGTGATCATATACGGTCCGCCAGGTGTCGGAAAGACAGCGGCAGCACGCCTTGTATTAGAAGAAGCGAAACGAAATCCGAAATCTCCATTTCGTACAAATGCAACATTTATCGAACTTGATGCGACAACAGCTAGGTTTGATGAGCGTGGTATTGCGGATCCATTAATTGGTTCAGTGCATGATCCTATTTATCAAGGAGCAGGTGCAATGGGACAAGCGGGTATCCCGCAACCGAAAAAAGGGGCTGTAACAGATGCGCATGGTGGTATTTTGTTCATTGATGAGATTGGTGAATTACATCCAATTCAAATGAATAAAATGCTAAAAGTGTTAGAAGATCGGAAAGTGTTTTTGGAAAGTGCGTATTATAGTGAAGAAAATTCGATGATTCCAACGTATATACATGATATTTTTCAAAAAGGTTTACCTGCAGATTTTCGTTTAGTTGGTGCAACGACACGTTCACCAGAGGAAATTCCTCCTGCAATTAGGTCGCGTTGTTTAGAAGTGTTCTTCCGTGAGTTAGATACAGAAGAAATTCAAAAAGTAGCGAAAAATGCAGCTGACAAAGTGGAGATGCAAGTAGGTGAGAACGGTATCGAAATGATTGGAATGTATGCAAGAAATGGGCGAGAAGCAATTAATCTCGTGCAAATTTCTGCTGGTATGGCGATAAATGAAGAACGACCTTTCATTAAAGATGAAGATATTGAGTGGGTTGTTCATTCTAGTCAGCTTACACCAAAGTACGAAAAACGTATTTATCCAATTCCGAGAATCGGTCTTGTGAACGGGCTTGCTGTATATGGGCCGAATACAGGTGCGTTATTAGAAATTGAGGTAACAGCTATTCCTGCGAAAGATAAAGGATCAGTAAATGTCACTGGAATTGTAGAAGAGGAAAGTATTGGAAATCAAACGAAATCAATCCGCCGTAAAAGTATGGCGAAAGGTTCTGTTGATAATGTGTTAACAGTACTTCGTTCTCTAGATGTGTTGCCAGAAGGGTATGATATACATATTAATTTTCCTGGTGGTATCCCGATTGATGGTCCTTCAGCAGGTATTGCTATGGCAACAGGTGTATATTCAGCAGTGCATCGTACGTATGTGAATAATGAAGTAGCGATGACAGGTGAGATAAGTATCCACGGAGAAGTGAAGCCTATTGGTGGTGTGTACGCAAAAATAAAAGCTGCGAAAAAAGCGGGAGCTAAGAAAGTCATCATTCCGGCTGAAAACATGCAACCATTTTTGTATACAATAAAGGGAATTGAGATCATTCCTGTTCGCAAATTAAAAGAAGTATTTGAATTAACATTTATGCAGGAAAATGTGCATCGTGAGCTTGATGCACATAATGATTTGGGCGAAACAGATGCACAATCAATGTGAGAATATACAATAATAAAAATTTGCCAGACTTCGTTTAAGTTTGTATGCTTAAGCGGAGTCTTTTTTCTTTTCGTGAGGCACAAAAAAACAGGGGATTAACAATTGCGAAGAATCTCTGCAATTGCATCTAGATGTATTGTAATATAAAATAGTTGAACAGGAGTTTAATTTATTATGGAGGTGCTATGTCTAGTATGAATACGAATGAAAGAATTGTGCCCCTCCTACCATTAAGAGGCATTCTCGTATATCCAACGATGGTTCTGCATCTTGATGTAGGACGTGATAAATCGATACAAGCACTAGAGCAGGCGGCAATGGATGAAAATATCATCTTTTTAGCAATGCAAAAAGAAATGAATATCGACGATCCGAAAGAAGATGACATATATAGTGTAGGTACAGTGGCGAAAGTGAAGCAAATGTTAAAATTGCCGAACGGTACGCTTCGTGTCCTTGTAGAAGGTTTACATAGAGCAGAAGTAGTAGAGTTTATCGAAGAAGAAAATATAGTGCAAGTTTCTATTAAAACGGTAACGGAAGAAGTAGAAGATGATTTAGAAGAGAAGGCTCTTATGCGTACGTTACTGGAGCATTTCGAACAATATATTAAAGTTTCGAAAAAAGTTTCAAATGAAACATTTGCAACGGTAGCTGATGTAGAAGAACCGGGAAGACTAGCTGATTTAATTGCTTCTCACTTACCGATTAAAACGAAGCAGAAACAAGAGATTTTAGAGATTGTATCTGTGAAAGAGCGACTACATACACTTATTTCAATTATTCAAGATGAACAAGAGTTACTTAGCCTAGAAAAAAAAATTGGACAAAAAGTGAAACGTTCAATGGAGCGCACGCAAAAAGAATATTTCTTACGTGAGCAAATGAAGGCGATTCAAACTGAACTTGGTGATAAAGAAGGCAAGGGCGGGGAAGTTGAAGAACTTCGTGAGAAAATTGAACAGTCGGGAATGCCTGAAGAAACAATGAAGGCTGCACTGAAAGAATTAGATCGTTATGAAAAATTACCTGTAAGTTCTGCTGAGAGTGGTGTCATTCATAATTATATTGATTGGTTATTAGCTCTCCCTTGGACAACAGCAACAGAGGATATGATTGACCTCATTCATTCGGAAGAAATTTTAAATAAAGATCATTACGGTCTTGAAAAAGTGAAAGAGCGAGTACTTGAATATTTAGCTGTACAGAAGTTAACGAATTCATTAAAAGGGCCAATTCTTTGTCTAGTAGGACCTCCTGGGGTTGGGAAAACTTCGTTAGCACGTTCTATTGCAACATCGTTAAACCGTAATTTTGTACGTGTTTCTCTTGGTGGTGTGCGTGATGAATCTGAAATTCGTGGTCACCGTCGTACGTATGTAGGAGCGATGCCAGGACGTATTATTCAAGGTATGAAAAAGGCGAAAACAGTTAATCCAGTCTTCTTATTAGATGAGATTGATAAAATGTCTAACGATTTCAGGGGAGACCCATCAGCAGCGTTACTTGAAGTGTTAGATCCAGAACAAAACCATAACTTCAGTGATCATTACATTGAAGAGCCATATGATTTATCGAAAGTTATGTTCGTTGCAACTGCTAATACACTTGCAAGTGTTCCGGGTCCATTGCTTGACCGTATGGAAATCATTTCAATTGCTGGTTATACAGAACTTGAAAAGGTGCACATTGCTCGTGAGCATTTATTGCCGAAACAATTAAAAGAGCACGGTTTGCGAAAAGGTAATTTGCAAGTACGTGATGAAGCGCTTCTTGAAATTATTCGTTATTATACACGCGAGGCTGGTGTTCGTACGTTAGAGCGTCAAATTGCAAAAGTTTGCCGTAAAGCAGCAAAAATTATCGTTACAGCAGAACGCAAGCGCATTGTTGTAACAGAGAAAAATATTGTTGATTTACTTGGTAAGCATATATTCCGTTATGGTCAAGCTGAAAAAACAGACCAAGTTGGTATGGCAACAGGTTTAGCTTACACAGCAGCGGGCGGCGATACACTTGCAATTGAAGTGTCTGTAGCGCCAGGAAAAGGGAAATTAATTTTAACAGGGAAACTTGGGGATGTTATGAAAGAATCCGCACAAGCCGCGTTTAGCTATATTCGTTCTCGTGCAGAAGAACTTCATATTGATCAGGATTTCCATGAGAAAAACGATATTCATATTCATGTTCCAGAAGGAGCAGTTCCAAAAGATGGACCGTCAGCAGGTATTACGATGGCAACGGCACTTATTTCTGCACTAACAGGTATTCCTGTAAGTAAAGAAGTTGGTATGACAGGTGAAATTACACTTCGTGGTCGTGTTTTACCGATTGGTGGCTTGAAAGAAAAAACATTAAGTGCTCACCGCGCGGGATTAACAAAAATTATTTTACCGGCGGAAAATGAGAAAGATTTAGATGATATTCCAGAGAGCGTAAAAGAAAACCTTACGTTTGTGCTTGCATCTCATTTAGACGAAGTATTGGAGCACGCATTAGTAGGAGTGAAACAATGAAAGTAACAAAAGCAGATATTGTAATTAGTGCCGTTAAACCGGAACAATATCCAGACAGTGATTTACCAGAAATTGCCTTAGCAGGTCGTTCTAATGTCGGGAAGTCTTCCTTTATTAATAAAATTTTAAATCGTAAAAAGTTAGTACGTATTTCTTCTAAACCAGGAAAAACGCAAACGCTGAACTTTTTCTTAATCAATGAAATGATGCATTTTGTTGACGTTCCAGGTTATGGATATGCGAAAGTATCTAAAACAGAGCGCGCGGCATGGGGCAGAATGATTGAAACTTACTTTACAACACGTACGCAATTAGACGCAGCTGTATTAGTAGTTGATTTACGTCACCAACCAACAAAAGATGACATTATGATGTATGATTTCTTAAAGCATTATGAAATCCCAACAATTATTATTGCAACGAAAGCCGATAAAATTCCGAAAGGGAAATGGCAAAAGCATTTAAAAGTTGTAAAAGAAACGCTTGCTGTTGAAATTGGCGATGAAATCGTTCTATTCTCTTCTGAAACAGGACTTGGAAAAGAAGAAGCATGGAAAGCAATTCATAAAATGACAAAAACAAAAAACGCGTGACGAATGTCGCGCGTTTTTTTTTATTTACTAAACTTTTAGCGTACGTTTAATGTAACTTCAATATTTCCTCTTGTTGCTTTAGAGTAAGGACATACACCGTGAGCGGCTTCTACAAGTTCTTGTGCTTCGGCATGAGAAACACCAGCAACATGTACGTCAAGTACAGCAGATAGTCCGAAACCACCATCTGTATCTTTACCGATAGAAACGTGTGCAGTCACTTCTGTACTTTCCACCTTCATACGTTTTGTACGAATTACAAGTTGTAATGCACTATCAAAGCAAGCTGCATAACCAGCTGCAAATAATTGTTCTGGATTTGTTGCTTCTCCGCCTGCGCCACCTAGTGCTTTTGGCATTTTTACATCAAGATTTAATATGCCATCATCTGAAACTACCTTACCGTTTCTTCCACCTGTTGCTGTTACTGAAGCAGTATATAATTTATCCATGTTTATTCCCCTTTTCTGTCATTAATTTTTTTCATTGTTTCAATTAATGTGTTTAATTGGATTAATAAAGAATGATATTCTTGCTCTGTAATTCCTAAATTTGTAGCCATCGTTGTTGGTAATGAACAAGCTATTTCTTTTAAATCTTTACCTTGTTTTGTTAATTCAATACAAACTTTTCGCTCGTCTTCTTTTGAACGAACACGTTGTACAAGTTTTAATGATTCCATACGTTTTAACATAGGTGTTAAAGTACCAGAATCTAAAAATAGACGTTCTCCAATTTCTTTTACTGTTAGTCCGTCTTGTTCCCAGAGTACGAGTAAAGTAATGTACTGGGGATACGTAATGCCCATTTCTTCTAAATAGGGGCGGTAAAAACGGGTAACCTCTCTAGAACAAGCGTAAATAGAAAAACAAAGTTGGTTATCTAGATGCAAAGGATTTTCTTTCATAGGCAACTCCTTGTATTTTTAAATTGTGCGCAATTTAATTTTGTAAAACCAATATAACGAAAAAGAAATACAATGTCAAATGCATTGCATCGAGAAAGTGAGTACTATATTTTGGAACAATCATACATATTTTCCTTCATGATGAAAGAAGATAGAAAAGATGATGTTATAATTAATATGGAATAGTTTCCATCACTTGATTATGAGGACTTTTTTTGGTAACGTACAAATAGAGTTATTATTTTATAATTATTATAAAGTAGGAAGTTCTTTATTAATCTTACTGAAGCTCCTTTATTACATATGGAGAATAAATAAAAAATAATCAGTTGTTCACACGATTGTCAGATTCATAAGAGGAAAGTTGTATTATGATAGTAGATAAAGTGATAAAACGGGTGAAGGGGGACATGCTGCGTGCATATTCTTGTTGTTAGTGTAAATTATCGAACAGCCCCTGTAGAATTTCGTGAGAAACTCACATTTCAGGCAGCAGAGCTAGAGCAAGCAATGAATACATTACAAAACCAAAAGAGCGTGCTAGAAAATGTCATTGTATCAACTTGTAATCGCACTGAGATTTACGCTGTTGTCGATCAATTACACACGGGACGGTATTACATTAAGAAGTTTTTAGCTGATTGGTTTCAGCTTGAAATAGAAGAAGTCGCACCATACTTGTCTATTTTTGAACAAGATGGCGCAATAGATCATTTATTCCGCGTAACGTGCGGTTTGGATTCTATGGTTGTTGGAGAGACGCAAATTTTAGGTCAAATAAAAGATAGCTTTTTAGAAGCACAACAAGTAAAAGCGACAGGTACAATTTTTAATGAGTTGTTTAAGCAAGTGGTTACGTTAGCAAAACGTGCGCACTCAGAAACAACGATTGGTGAAAGTGCGATGTCTGTTAGTTATGCTGCTGTTGAGCTCGGAAAGAAAATATTTGGCGATTTAACAGATTGTCATGTACTTATTCTTGGTGCGGGTAAGATGGGTGAACTTGCACTGCAAAACTTATACGGAAGTGGAGCTCGTAAAGTAACGGTTATGAATAGGACGCTTACGAAAGCGGAAGTGATGGCTGAGAAATATATGGGACATGCAAAGCCTTTAAGTGAATTGCAATGTGCATTATTAGAAGCGGATATTTTAATTAGTTCAACGGGTGCATCAGAATATGTCATTACGAAAGAAATGATGACAAAAGTAGAGAGAATGCGCTCTGGTCGTCCGTTATTTATGGTTGATATTGCAGTACCACGTGATATTGATCCGGCGATTGATGAATTAGAAGGCTCTTTCTTATATGATATCGACGATCTGCAAGGTGTAGTTGAAGCAAACCGTGCTGAACGTTTAAAAGAAGCAGAGAAAATTCAATTTATGATTGAAGAAGAAATGGTTTTATTTAAAACGTGGTTAAGTACGCTAGGTGTTGTACCGTTAATATCAGCTCTTCGTGATAAAGCGCTAGCAATTCAAAGTGATACGATGGAAAGTCTTGAGCGAAAAATACCAAACCTTAGTGATCGTGAGAAAAAAGTAATTAGTAAACATACGAAAAGTATTATTAACCAATTGTTAAAAGACCCAATTTTAGTAGCTAAAGAATTAGCTGTTGAAGAGGGAGCTGGCGAAAAATTAGCTTTATTTGCGAAGATTTTTGATTTAGAAGTGGAAGAAGCGGGAAATACGGAAGAAGTAGAACATAAAAGAGCGTGGACACCATCCGTTCCATCTTTATAACTTGGAAGGATGATCGGATGAGTTTTTTAAATAACAGTATTATTTATCATATTGCAATTATTTTATATGCTTGTAGCATTAGTTTATATTTTATAGATTATTTCCAAAGTAACCGAAAGGCGAACCGCTTTGCTTTTTGGTTACTTTCGATTGTATGGGTTCTGCAGTCTATCTTTATGTTGCTTAGGGCTACAGATTCAGAAACGAATCCTATTTTAACTTTATTATCAGGGATTTATTTTTATGTTTGGTTATTGATTACGATGTCATTAGTCATTAATCGATTTATGCGTATTGACTTTTTAGTCTTTTTTACAAATGTTGTAGCATTTGGCGTAAGCGCTTTTTCTATTTTTACACCGCTCGGAAAGATGTCGCCAGTACTTGCAGAGCAATTAGTTTCAGAACTTGTATACGTGCATGTCGGTATGGCGATTATTTCTTATGCAACGTTTACTGTATCGTTTATTTTTTCTATTATGTATTTATTGCAATACCGACTATTAAAAAAGAAAAAGTGGAATGCGAGATTAAGAAGATTAGGAAATTTGCCGAAGCTTGAATCTATGTCTTACGGATTAAATTTATTTTCTGTTCCGTTTTTCTTACTAGCAATTATATTAGGATGCATATGGGGATATACAAAATTGGATAATTTCCATTGGTATGATACGAAAGTAATTGGGTCTTTTGTCGTTCTATTTGTATATTGCGTGGGCTTATATTTACGAGCAGCAGATGTGTTGCAAGGTAAGAAAATTGTGCAGTGGAATATCGGGGCATTTCTCGTAATGCTAGTTAACATTTTTCTATTAAGCAGTTTATCTAATTTCCACTTTTGGTATTTATAATGAGGAGAGAGAGAATTATGCGCAAAATTATTGTAGGTTCACGAAAGAGTAAACTAGCATTAACACAAACTAATTGGTTTATTGATCAATTAAAAGCGCTTGGTTTACCATATGAATTTGAAGTGAAAGAAATCGTCACAAAAGGTGATGTTATTTTAGATGTTACTCTTTCAAAAGTAGGCGGAAAAGGTTTATTTGTAAAGGAAATTGAACATGCGTTACTTACGAAAGAAATTGATATGGCTGTACATAGTATGAAAGATATGCCCGCTGTACTTCCAGATGGATTAACGATTGGTTGTACGCCAAAGCGCGTTGACCCTCGTGATGCTTTTATTTCTAAAAACGGAGAATCGTTTAAAGACTTAGCAGAAGGCGCGATCTTAGGAACGAGTAGTTTGAGACGTAGTGCACAACTACTAGCTGCGAGACCAGATTTACAAGTAAAATGGATTCGTGGGAATATCGATACACGCTTACGTAAGTTAAAAGATGAAGATTACGATGCAATTATTTTAGCGACAGCTGGATTACAGAGAATGGGCTGGGACGGAGAAGTTATTACAGAACATTTAGATGAAACGTTGTGTGTACCAGCCGTAGGACAAGGTGCATTAGCGATTGAATGTCGTGAGGATGATACGGATTTACTTCAGTTGTTAGCACATATTAATGATGCAGTAACAGAAAGAACAGTGGCTGCTGAACGAGTATTTCTTCATAAACTTGAAGGTGGATGCCAAGTTCCAATCGCTGGATATGCAACTCTTAAAGAAAATGATGCAATCGAATTAACAGCGCTTGTCGGTTCTATGGACGGTTCTGTTTTATTGAAAGAGATAGTAATAGGTAATGATCCGAAGCAAGTTGGATTAGAGGCTGCGGACCGTTTAATTAAACAAGGAGCAAAAGAGCTCATCCTTGCTGCAAATAAGGAGCAACAATAAATATGAACGCTCTCGCTGGCAAAACAGTATTGATTACACGTGCCCAGCACCAAGCGAAACAAATGAGTGTAGCAGTGAAAGAAAGGAGCGGAATTCCATTGGAAATTCCGCTTTTGCGTATGGAAGGTACGTCTCATAGGCAAATTCAACATATAGCAGGGCAGCTACATTCGTATGACTGGGTTATTTTCACGAGTAAAAATGGTGTAGCTTTTTTTCTAGATAGTTTGAGAAAGAAGCTCCCCGGACCGATTAAAATTGCTGCAGTAGGCGTGAAAACAAAGTTAGAGTTAGAAAAGCGAGGCTATCAAGTAGAGTTTGTTCCCACTGCATTTGTTGCAGAAACATTTGCCGAAGAGTTTCTAAAAGAATTAAGTGGAAACGAGCGTATTTTATTTCCGAAAGGGAATTTAGCAAGAGATGTAATCCCGGTTAAACTTAGGGAGTTTGGTGTTTTTCTAGATGAGTTAATTGTATATGGTACGAAGGTGAATGTAGAGAAAAAACAAGAACTTATAACAGCATTGAAATTAGGGGAAGTAAATATTATTACATTTACGAGCCCTTCAACTGTTGATAGTTTTGTTCGTTTACTTGAGGGTACAAACTGGAGAGAATGGACGAAAAAATGTACAATTGCTTGTATAGGGCCTATTACGGAAAAAGAGGCGAACCTCTATTTTCCACATGTTATTGTGCCAAAAGAGTACACTGTAGAAGCATTACTACAATGCATTTGTGAATCTATAAAGTGAAACTTTAATCAGTGGGGGTTTTGTTCATCCCCCACTGATTATTAGTTGAACCAATCGGGCGTTTACGGGCAGTTGATCTCCCACCTAACTTCTTTGCTCCAGCCGAATTTTGAGGTGGGGGTCTTACTGCCCGTTAATGCGGGATAAAATAAAAGAATGGGGATAGAAATCTATGAATTCTTTACAATTTAATCGTCATCGTCGTTTAAGACAAAGCGGGGGCATGCGTGCGCTTGTACGTGAAACATTTTTACATACAGAAGATTTTATTTACCCTACTTTTGTATTAGAAGGAGAAAATACTCGTAATGAAGTTCCTTCTATGCCAGGCGTATATCAAATGTCTTTAGATTTATTGCAAGCTGAAATGCAAGAGGTCGTTGATTTAGGTATTCGTTCTGTTATTGTATTTGGTTTACCTGCTGAAAAGGACGAAGTTGGATCATCGGCATATTGTGAGCATGGAATTGTACAGCGTGCAATTAAGCAAATTAAAGATGAGTTCCCAGAGCTAGTAGTAGTTGCAGATACATGTTTATGTCAATTTACAAGCCATGGTCATTGCGGTGTTATTGAAGATGGCGTTATTTTAAATGATGAGTCTCTTGCAGCTCTTGCAAAAACAGCTGTAAGTCAAGCGAAAGCAGGGGCAGACATTATTGCACCATCTAACATGATGGACGGATTCGTAACAGCAATTCGCCATGCATTAGATGAAAATGGTTTCGCGCACGTACCAGTTATGTCGTACGCTGTGAAATATTCATCAGCATTTTACGGACCGTTCCGTGATGCAGCACATGGTGCACCGCAGTTTGGTGACCGTAAAACATATCAAATGGACCCAGCGAACCGTATGGAAGCATTCCGTGAAGCAGAATCAGATGTAATGGAAGGGGCCGACTTCTTAATTGTAAAGCCAGCTCTTTCTTATCTAGATATCGTTCGTGATGTGAAAAATAACTTTAACTTACCAGTCGTTGCTTATAACGTAAGTGGTGAATATTCGATGATTAAAGCAGCAGCACAAAATGGTTGGATTAATGAAAAAGAAGTTGTACTTGAGAAATTAATTAGCATGAAACGCGCAGGAGCAGACTTAATTATTACGTATCATGCAAAAGATGCAGCAAGATGGTTACAAGAAGGAGGCGCTAAATAATGAAAAAATTTGATAAGTCGATTGCGGCGTTTGAAGAGGCTCAAAATTTAATGCCTGGAGGCGTAAACAGCCCTGTTCGTGCTTTTAAGTCTGTTGGTATGAATCCGCTGTTTATGGAGCGCGGAAAAGGCTCTAAAGTATATGATATCGATGGGAATGAATACATCGATTACGTATTATCGTGGGGACCTTTAATTCATGGTCATGCGAATGATCGTGTTGTTGAGGCTTTAAAAGCTGTTGCTGAAAAAGGAACAAGCTTTGGTGCACCAACAGAAATTGAAAATAAATTAGCGCAGCTTGTTATCGAGCGTGTACCATCAATTGAGATTGTGCGTATGGTTAACTCTGGAACAGAGGCGACAATGAGCGCACTACGTTTAGCTCGTGGTTACACTGGACGTAACAAAATTTTGAAATTCATTGGTTGTTATCACGGTCATGGTGATTCTTTATTGATTAAAGCAGGTTCGGGTGTAGCAACGCTAGGTTTACCAGATAGCCCTGGTGTACCAGAAGATGTAGCGAAAAATACGATTACAGTAGCGTATAACGATTTAGAAAGTGTAAAATATGCTTTCGAACAATTCGGTGATGACATCGCTTGTATAATTGTAGAACCAGTGGCAGGGAATATGGGTGTTGTTCCCCCGCAACCAGGGTTTTTAGAAGGACTTCGTGAAGTGACAGAGCAAAACGGTGCACTACTTATTTTTGATGAAGTAATGACAGGATTCCGTGTTGCTTATAATTGTGGACAAGGTTACTACGGTGTAACTCCTGACTTAACTTGTTTAGGTAAAGTAATCGGTGGTGGCTTGCCGGTAGGAGCATACGGTGGGAAGGCAGAGATTATGCGTCAAGTTGCACCAAGCGGACCGATTTACCAAGCTGGAACATTATCGGGTAATCCACTTGCAATGACAGCAGGTTATGAAACGTTAGTGCAGTTAACGCCAGAATCATATGTGGAATTTGAGCGTAAAGCAGAAATGTTAGAGGCTGGACTACGTAAGGCAGCTGAAAAGCATAATATCCCGCATCACATTAATCGTGCAGGTTCTATGATTGGTATTTTCTTTACAGATGAGCAAGTTATTAATTATGATGCAGCAAAATCTTCAAACTTAGAATTCTTTGCAGCTTACTATCGTGAAATGGTAGAACAAGGTGTATTTTTACCACCTTCTCAATTTGAAGGTTTATTCTTATCGACAGCACATAGTGATGCAGATATTGAGGCGACAATTGCGGCGGCCGAAATTGCAATGTCAAAATTAAAAGCATAATTTCTTAGAGAAAATCGCTTTCCATTAGGGGAGCGATTTTTTTTATTCATAAAGTAGCCTTAGGGAACATAAATCTGTAATGACATATAGTTTGGGAGGGGGAAAAGAAGTGGCAACAGATCATTCATTACGATTTTCATTAAAAGAATCTGTTTGGTTCCAGAAGGGACAGGAAGTCGAAGAACTTTTGTCAATTTCGTTAGATCCAGACGTTGAGATAGAGGAGCTCGATCATGAAGTTATCGTGAGGGGGCAATTAGATTTAACGGGAGAGTATGTTGCAAGGCAAGATGATTCAGCTTATTCATTAAGAGAGCTATCACCAGCAAAGGCAATTGATTATGTAGAAACAAGGGCAGACGGGGTTAATGAGCTTGTCCATTCCTTTCCGCTCGAAATATCAATTCCAAGAAATCGAGTGAAAGTAATTGAAGAATTATATGTATCAATCGAGGAATTTGATTATGAATTAAAGGAAAATGGTTGCTTACAACTATTAGCGGATATATCTATTACAGGTTTATGTGACGAAGAAAGAACCGAGGATGAAGAGGAAGAGACGGTGTATGCCGAGTTGGAAGCTGATTCAGCTGAAGAAGATGAAAGTAGACCTGCGCCGCACGAAGAGGTACCAGCCTATAAAGAATCAGATGGATGGGAAGATTATGCATTTGAGCCGTTTCAGTTAGAAGAAAGAAAAGAGCAAGAAATAGAAGAAGAGGAATTAGAAGAACATGAACTTGTGGAGCGTGAAGAGGAGCAAGAAAAGATGCCACAATTTGAATTGTTCGGGCGGAAAAATTTCAAGAAAGAAAAAGCGAAAAAGCAGGAAGAGCCAGAGGAAGAAGCATATTCACAGCGAGATGAAAATGCACTTTATTTAACGAAATTATTTACGAAAGAACCAGAAGAAGAATTTACGAAGGTAAGAATGTACTTCGTACAAGAAGGAGATACAATTGAATCGGTTGCAGAACGTTATGAAACGACTGTACAAAGCTTATATCGTGTAAATCAATCAGAAGATATATATTTAACTACAGGGCAAATTATATATATTCCTGTTTCAAAAGCAACAGTGAAATAAGTGAGTGAGTTTTTTCACTCACCTCTTTTCTTTTCCTAGAAGCTATGTTTTGAATAAGAAAGGGTTATTCGTATGGATATTGAATTACGAAATCGCTATGAACCCATTGTGAGGCAATATAGATTGGACACTCAGCATATGGAAGAGCACGGAAGTGTAATGAAAATTTATACGAATCAAGGTCCGTATGCGTTAAAGAAAATACAAGATAGAAAATTAGAGCGGAATAATTTTTTACACCATATTCAGTATTTGAAGGAGAAAGGTTTTTCGAATTATGTACCTATCTATCACACGACGGACGGGAATTATGTTTTAAGTGATGGGGCGTATAGCTATTATTTAATGCCTTGGTTAGAACGTGCGGAAGGAAACGGCGAAGATAATGATCAATACCATAAGATGTTTCAAACGCTCGGGACGTTGCATCAAAAAACGGTGAAAGAGGAGACTTATACAGAAGAAGATTTAGAAAAACATTATACAAATATATCCGACCGTTGGGAAAATGATGGCGAGATATTAGAAGAGTTTCTCATAGAATCTGAAGCGAAGTGGTATATGTCTCCATTTGAATTACAATATTGTACGTATTATCACCACGTTATGAGAGCACGTGAGTTCGCAACGAAACAATTAAGTGAATGGCATGATGCAATGAAAGAAAAGGAAAAAACACGTACTACTTTCGTTCATGGAAATGTATCGCTTAATCACTTTTTATTTGATTATGAACGAAACGGTTATTTTATTAGTTTAGAAAAGTCTCAGTTTGCTACACCGGTACAGGATATCGTCAGCTTTTATTCAAGGTCTTTGAACACATATCCAATTGCGCGGAGCGACCGCTTTGAATGGTATCAAATGTATCAAAAAAATTTTCCATTTACGAAAGAGGAGCAGCTTCTTATGTTTGCGTATATGACGTACCCGTCGCATTTTATTCGGCAAATTCAGTCGTATACGAAAAGAAGAAAGAGTCGTAATGAAGAAAATGAGCTTCGCGGGGTGAAAATTCTGCAGCAATCGCATTGGCTCATTAGTAATACAGAATATTTCCTTTCGCAATTACAAGCTGCCCAGCAAGGGAACGGATAAAGAAGATAAGTAGGGAGAACCCTGCTTATCTTTTTTTATTAGCTCCATAAAGAGATAAAAGCCGTAGTTTCAAATTTATCTTGACGAATAAGGTTTCGTTTTTTACACTATTGTATATAATAATTAACAATCACATAAATGCATTGAAGGGGAAGAGTATAACATGAAACGTCTTCAGAGAGGGGAACCATTGGCTGGGAGGTTCTCTAGATAGTTATGTTAGAAGGTAGCCCTGGAGCATCTTTTCTGAACGGAATGATTCTTATTAGGAAAAGACGGATTTGTCCGTTATCAAATTAAGAGTATAAGCAAATTCTGAATTTGTTTGTAAATAAAGGTGGTACCGCGATGTCCCTCGTCCTTTTTTGGATGAGGGGCATTTTTTATTTTAAGGAGGGAAAATAATGTCAAACACGGAAAATAATTTACCAACTAAATATGATCATATGTCCGTTGAAGAAGGCCTTTACAAGTGGTGGCTTGAAGGCAAATATTTCGAAGCAACAGGAGATGAGAAGAAACAACCATATACAATTGTAATTCCACCTCCGAACGTAACTGGTAAGTTACACTTAGGTCACGCTTGGGATACGACGCTTCAAGATATTTTAACTCGTACAAAGCGTATGCAAGGTTACGATGTATTATGGCTTCCAGGAATGGATCATGCTGGTATCGCAACGCAAGCGAAAGTAGAAGGGAAACTTCGTGAAGAAGGTATTTCACGTTACGATCTTGGTCGTGAGAAATTCCTTGAAAAAGCTTGGGAATGGAAAGAAGAATACGCTTCTCACATTCGTCAACAATGGGGGAAAGTTGGTTTAGGACTAGACTATTCTCGTGAACGCTTCACATTAGACGAAGGTTTATCTAACGCTGTTAATAAAGTATTCGTTCAATTATATGAAAAAGGCTTAATTTACCGCGGTGAGTATATCATCAACTGGGATCCAGCAACACGCACAGCTCTTTCTGATATTGAAGTAATTCATAAAGAAGTTCAAGGTGCATTCTACCATATGAACTATCCGCTAACAGACGGTTCTGGTCACATTCGCCTTGCAACTACTCGTCCAGAAACAATGCTTGGTGATACAGCGGTAGCAGTTCATCCAGAAGATGATCGCTACAAACATTTAATCGGAAAAACAGTTACACTTCCAATCGTAGGCCGAGAGATTCCGATTATTGCTGATGAATACGTAGAAAAAGACTTCGGAACAGGCGTTGTGAAAATTACACCAGCTCATGACCCGAATGACTTTGAAGTAGGTAACCGTCATGACTTACCACGTATTTTAGTAATGAACGAAGATGGAACGATGAACGAAAAAGCTGGTAAGTATAACGGTATGGATCGTTTCGAATGCCGTAAAGAGTTAGTGAAAGACTTACAAGAAGCTGGCGTATTAGTAGAAATCGAGCCTCATATGCACTCAGTAGGTCATAGTGAGCGTAGCGGTGCAGTTGTTGAGCCTTATTTATCAACACAATGGTTCGTAAAAATGGCTCCACTTGCAGAAAAAGCGGTAGAACTTCAACAAAAAGAAGAAGAAAAAGTAACGTTCGTACCAGAGCGTTTTGAAAACACATACTTACGCTGGATGGAAAACATTCATGACTGGTGTATTTCTCGTCAATTATGGTGGGGACACCGCATTCCAGCTTGGTATCATAAAGAAACTGGTGAAGTATACGTAGGTACAGAAGCGCCAGCAGATCTTGAAAACTGGAATCAAGATAATGACGTGCTTGATACATGGTTCAGTTCAGCATTATGGCCATTCTCAACACTTGGCTGGCCGAATGAAGATGCAGCAGACTTTAAAAAGTTCTATTCAACAGATGCTTTAGTAACTGGTTATGACATCATCTTCTTCTGGGTATCTCGTATGATTTTCCAAGGTTTAGAGTTTACAGGAGAGCGTCCATTTAAAGATGTATTAATTCACGGTTTAGTTCGTGATGAGCAAGGACGTAAAATGAGTAAATCTCTTGGTAACGGTATTGATCCGATGGATGTTATCGAGAAGTACGGTGCAGATGCGATGCGTTACTTCTTATCAACAGGAAGTGCACCAGGTCAAGATTTACGTTTCAGCATGGAAAAAGTAGAATCTACTTGGAACTTCATTAATAAAATTTGGAACGCATCACGTTTCGTATTAATGAACATGGATGACATGAAGTATGAAGAAATCGATTTAACTGGTGAAAAATCAGTTGCAGATAAGTGGATTTTAACTCGCTTAAACGAAACAATCGAAAGTGTAACACGTAACATGGATAAATATGAGTTCGGTGAAGCTGGTCGTTCATTATACAACTTCATTTGGGATGATTTCTGTGACTGGTACATTGAGATGGCGAAACTTCCACTATACGGTGAAGATGAAGCAGCTAAGAAAACAACTCGTTCGATTTTAGCTTACGTATTAGACCAAACAATGCGTCTATTACATCCATTCATGCCATTTGTAACAGAGAAAATTTGGCAGCATTTACCGCATGAAGGCGAGTCTATTACAGTAGCAGCATGGCCAACAGTTCGCGAAGATTTACAAGATAAAGAAGCGGCAGCGGAAATGCACCTTCTAGTTGATATCATTCGCTCTGTTCGTAACATCCGTGCGGAAGTAAATACGCCAATGAGCAAAAAAGTTCAAATGCAAATTAAAGCAAAAGACGAGGCAGTACTAGCCCAGCTTACGAAAAACAGCTCTTACATTGAGCGTTTCTGTAACCCAAGTGAACTAACAATTAAGATTGATTTACAAGCGCCAGAAAAAGCGATGACTGCAATCGTATCAGGTGCAGAGTTATTCTTACCGTTAGCTGATCTTATCAATCTTGATGAAGAGAAAGCGCGTCTTGAAAAAGAACTTGAGAAGTTTGGTAAAGAAGTAGAACGTGTACAGAAGAAACTTTCAAACCAAGGATTCGTAGCGAAAGCTCCTGCAGAAGTTATTGACGGAGAGCGTGCGAAAGAGCAAGATTATCTAGAAAAACGCGAAGCGGTTCGTCAACGTCTAGCTGATCTTGAGAAATAAAAATGTTTTTCAGAGACTCACTATATTGGTGAGTCTCTTTTCTTTGCGTATAATAGAAGTATGAAGGTTGTCTTTTGAAAGGGGAATAACACACGTGATACATACATACGAAGAAGCGATAAACTGGATTCATAGCCGATTGAAATTTGGGATAAAACCAGGGCTAGAAAGAATGCAATGGATGTTAGAAGAACTCGGAAATCCAGAGCGTCATATAAAATGTGTTCATCTAGCCGGCACAAATGGAAAAGGTTCAACTTTAACATACATGCGCTACATGTTAGAAGGTGCGAAATATAAAGTAGGATCGTTTACATCGCCTTACATAGAAACATTCAATGAACGTATTAGTGTAAACGGAATACCGATTGCAGATGAAGAGATTGCAGAACTTGTAAATATGGTAAAGCCAGTCGTTGAAAAATTAGATGAGACGGATTTAGGAGAAGCGACTGAGTTTGAAATTATTACAGTAATGGCAATTTATTATTTCGGTAAAGTTAATTTCTGTGATGTCGTTTTATTTGAAACGGGGCTTGGGGGAAGATTTGATTCTACAAATGTTATTCATCCGGTTCTCACGATTATTACGAATATCGGTCACGATCATATGCATATTTTAGGTAATACACTAGGAGAAATTGCATATGAAAAGGCAGGGATTATTAAGTCTGGTGTTCCAGTTATTACTGGTGTGAAAAATGAAGAAGCATTGCAAGTAATTCAAAAGGTTGCTAAGGAAAATCATGCAAGCTTATATGAATTTGGAAAACAGTTTACAACATTACATAAACATTCTAATAAAGATGGGGAACATTTTGATTTTGCTTGTCCATTCGCCTCGTTTGAAAATGTTCGGATTTCAATGAAAGGTATTCATCAAGTAGGCAATGCAGCGCTAGCACTTATGGCAGTCATGTATTTAAAAACATATTTATCATTTTTAATTAATGAAGAGGAAATAAAAGCTGGCTTACAAGAAGCATACTGGATTGGTCGATTTGAAAAGTTACAAAGTAATCCAGATATTATAATAGATGGTGCTCATAATCCAGAAGGTATTGAAAGTCTTGTAAAAACAGTAGAGGCACATTATAAAAAGAAGAATGTAATAGTTTTATTTACTGCTCTTGGTGACAAACAGTTACATAACATGGTAGGGCAATTAGAAAAAGTTGCTGATGAAATAATATTTACGACGTTTGCCTTTGATCGTGCCATTTCTGCTGACAAGCTTGCATCGTATTCACAACAAGAATCAAAATTAGTTTTTGAAGATTGGAAAGAGGCAATTGATACAAAAGTTGATATGATTGGAGAAAATGATGTCTTTATCATAACAGGTTCTCTTTATTTCATTTCTGAAGTTCGAAAATATATTCGCGAGAAAAACTAGATAGTCTTTGCTATCTAGTTTTTTGTTCTACAAATGAAGTCAAATGCATACATATAAGATAATAATATAGGGTTATTTGACGAATTCCTCTGACAAATATCTCGTTTTTTTGTGGAATGAATATGATATGATGCGGACAATGACAAGAGGTGAGGTGTGAGTGTATGGACAAGCAATCACGAACGATCTCGGTGAAAGTAAATGGAACAGAAGCGAAGTATGAGGAAAAAAAGAAGGATGAGTTTGACTGGATGGTAGCAGAAAGTGAGAGACCGAAAAATGTCGTTCCGTTTCAAAAAGCGAAATCAGTATCTATGGAAAAATATCGAAAGAAGTGGAGCAATACAATAATCGCAATCGTTGCAACTGCAATAATTATTGGTACTGCATTTGGGATGGGTATGATTCATTTATTAACTGGACAAGGGACGACAGGAGAAGGGAAGGTAACGGCTTCGAAGCAGGCAGGTAATGAGGAACAAAAGGTGGGTGGAACGGCAGAACAAACACCAACACCGAAAGAGGAAAAACCAAAAGCACAGGTAGGAACGTCATTAGACCCAATGAAACTATTTTTCGTTCAAGGAGGGCTTTATTCCTCTGAAGAAAAAGGACAGGCTGCTATTGAAGAGTGGAAAAGTAATGGGGGCGTGGCTACTTTGAAACCGAGTGGTGATAAGTATGCGTTAGTTGTTGCTATTACGAGCGATGAACAGGCTGTTAATCAATTAATAGATCAGTATAAGCAAGATGGTGTTTCAGTTTTGAAAAAAAATTGGGATATTACAGATAAAGCATTGCTCAAAAATGATAAAGAAGTAGGAATGTTTTTAGCGAAAGTGCAGCCATTATATACTCATTTAGCAAAATATGTGTCCAGCGTACAAACTAGTGGAAAAAGTAATCCAAAAGATATAGAAGCGATTCAAAAAGAGTGGAAAGCTATGGAAAAGGAAGGGAAGAGTATGAAGCGTGAAGATGCAAAGAAGCTTTATACGTATACGTCAATAGCGGTGCAAACGATTAAGGAAGGGAAGAGCGATAAGGAATCTGTAGCTAAATTAAATCAAGTTATTATTGATGGTATACTTTCGTATGAAAAAATGGTTTCACAAAAAGTAAAATAATAAGATAATGATGAAGGGGAAAGAAGTACATATACTTCTTTCTTTTCTTTTGAATTTAGAACAAAGTGCTTTCTGTATGGGCAGCATATAATCGTATTTAAAAAGAACTATTATTTTGTTTAGAGAAAATGATATTTCTAGAATTTGTGGGGAAACTATTCCTTTGATACGATTGATTTGAATTATTCTGCTTCATGTGAGAAGGGAAGGAGAAAATATGAGGAAAATTATTTTAGCTTCAGGGTCACCTAGGAGGAAGGAACTGCTTGAATTAGCAGATGTGCCATTTGACATCGTTGTTAGTGAAGTAGAAGAGAAGATTGGTGCATATTCATCACCTTCTGATATTGTCATGTCGCTTGCTTTGCAAAAAGCATCTGCTGTGGCAGAAAACCATAGTAATCAAGTTGTACTAGGTGCAGATACAATTGTTACATATGATTCGCGTATTCTTGGAAAGCCGTCTAATGGGGCTGAGGCGAAAGAAATGCTACAATTATTATCAGGGAAAACACACGAAGTATACACAGGTGTTGCAATTATATCGAAAGAAAAAACTGTAACTTTTTATGAACGTACAGAAGTAACATTTTGGGGATTAACAGAAGAAGAAATAGACGTATACGTTGCATCGAAGGAACCACTTGATAAGGCAGGAAGCTATGGAATTCAAGGTAAAGGGTCTATTTTTGTTCAACATATTCAAGGGGACTACTACAGTGTAGTTGGCTTGCCAATTGCACGTCTTGTCCGTGAATTAAAACAGTTTGATAGCGATGTAACCCATGTGTAAAATTGCATGGGGTTTTCTTTAGGAGAAATCGTAAAAAAAGGGGTGGAGAGATGAACGGTATTCGTGATGTTGTGAGAGAAGAACAGCCACGGGAGCGTTTATTGTTAGAAGGAGCAGGAAGTTTATCGAATCGAGAACTTCTTGCAGTTTTACTCAGAACGGGTTCTAAAGAAGAAACGGTGTTAACGTTATCAGATAATATTCTACATCATTTTGACGGCTTACGAATGTTAAAGGATGCAACGTTAGAAGAGATGATGAGCATTCATGGTGTTGGGATTGCAAAGGCGTCGCAGCTTATGGCTGCTTTTGAATTAGGTAGAAGAATGGTACGTTTAGAATATCAAAATAGATATAGTATTCGAAGTCCAGAAGATTGTGCGAGTTATATGATGGAAGAGATGCGTTTTTTGCAACAGGAGCATTTTGTTTGTTTATATTTGAATACGAAAAATCAAGTTATACATAGGCAAACTATTTTTATTGGAAGTTTAAATACGTCGATTGTGCACCCAAGGGAAGTTTTTAAAGAAGCGTTCCGTCGGGCAGCAGCCTCTATTATATGTCTTCATAACCATCCCTCAGGAGATCCGGCGCCGAGCCGTGAAGATATTGAAGTTACAAAACGATTAGTAGAATGTGGTCGAATTATCGGAATTGAAGTACTTGATCATATCATAATAGGTGACCATAAATTCGTGAGTTTAAAGGAAAAAGGTCATATTTAAGACTATTCTTTTTACTTATTTTGTTTTATAATGTGATTTATGAGTTTTTTGTAGAAAATTATCTACAAAAAGGATGCAGATATAAAAAAACGTACTGTTTTTATAAATATAAAGTAAGAAAAATGAGTCCGTGAAAATAAGAAGGGAAGATAAATGATATGTTTGGATTTGGTGGATTTACTCGCGATCTTGGAATAGACTTAGGAACGGCGAACACGCTTGTATATGTGAAAGGGAAAGGTGTAGTTTTACGTGAACCTTCAGTAGTAGCATTACAAACTGATACGAAACAAATCGTTGCGGTAGGTAGCGATGCAAAACAAATGATTGGTCGTACACCAGGAAATGTAGTGGCACTTCGCCCTATGAAAGATGGTGTAATTGCTGATTACGAAACAACAGCAATAATGATGAAATACTACATTCAACAAGCTCAAAAATCAAATGGATTCTTCTCACGTAAACCATATGTAATGGTATGTGTACCATCTGGTATTACAGCTGTAGAAAGACGTGCAGTAATCGATGCGACTCGTCAAGCTGGTGCTCGTGATGCTTATCCAATCGAAGAGCCATTTGCAGCAGCAATTGGTGCAAACTTACCTGTTTGGGAGCCGACTGGTAGTATGGTTGTTGATATCGGTGGTGGTACAACAGAAGTTGCAATTATTTCTTTAGGTGGTATTGTAACAAGTCAATCAGTTCGTGTTGCTGGTGATGATATGGACGATTCAATCATTCAGTACATTAAGAAAAGCTACAACTTAATGATTGGTGAAAGAACAGCAGAAGCACTAAAATTAGAAATCGGTTCTGCAGGCGAGCCAGAAGGTATTGAGCCTATGGAAATTCGCGGTCGTGATTTAGTAAGTGGTTTACCTAAAACAGTACTAATTCAACCAGAAGAAATTGCAGATGCATTAAAAGATACAGTAGATGCAATTGTAGAATCAGTTAAAAATACGTTAGAAAAAACTCCACCTGAATTAGCAGCGGATATTATGGACCGCGGTATCGTATTAACGGGTGGCGGGGCATTACTACGTAACTTAGATAAAGTTATTAGTGAAGAAACAAATATGCCAGTTCTTGTTGCAGAGGATCCATTAGATTGCGTAGCAATTGGAACGGGTAAAGCATTAGACAATATCGACCTTTTCAAAACTGCTGCTCGATAATATTGCAAAATAAAAATCAATGAAATTAAGAGGGTGTGAACGTGCCACAGTTTTTCTTAAACAAAAGATTAATTGTTTTGTTAGTTAGTATTATTCTTCTCGTGGCATTGATTGGAATCTCATTGAAAGAACGGAACAGTTTATCATGGCCAGAGCAGTTTATAAAAGATACTGTCGGTGTTGTAGAACGTGTATTCCAAAAGCCAGCGAATTATGTTGCCGGATTCTTCGAGAACGTAGAAGATGTAAAGCGCACGTATGAAGAGAATAAAAAGCTGAAAGCAAAATTAGATTCTACCGCAGATTTATCTGCAGTAGTGAAAAATTTAGACGATGAGAATAAAAAACTACGAGAATTAACTGGTAAAGAAAAGTCCCGTGGTGATTATACGGAAGTACAAGCTAGTGTGGTTTCTCGTAATCCCGATAAATGGTACGATTTAGTTGGAATTGATAAAGGAGCACAGCAAGGGATCAAAAAAGATATGGCTGTTGTAACTCCGAAAGGTTTAGTTGGACGCGTAAAAAGTGTATCTCAGTTTACATCTTCAGTAGAGTTGTTAAGTTCGATGAGCCGAACAAACCGTGTTTCTGCTATTGTACAAGGACAAGAAAATATCTTTGGATTAATTGAAGGTTACGATAAAGAAAAACAACTACTTCTTTTCACAAAGATTAGCTCTGATGCAAAAGTAGAAAAAGATCAACTAGTTGTAACATCTGGACTTGGTGATATCTTCCCAAAAGGTCTTGCGATTGGGAAAATTGTTGATGTTCAGCCAGATCCATACGGTTTAACAAAAACAGCTTATGTAAAACCATCCGCTGATTTGAATGATGTAGAGCATATTATAGTTGCAAAACGTGATATGCCTACAGCGCCGTTAGAATAGGAGGGAGAGAAGAGATGATGACGATTTTAAAAAGAGCAGCTCTTCCTCTTTTGCTCCTTTTTGTTTTTTTATTTGAAAATATGTTCTCTACTGTTGTTCCAACAGACGTCTTTTGGAAAGGCAGTATAGCAGCACCGCATTTCTTTATAATTGTGTTATGTTTTATTACAGTGTACTATAGTCCGGTTCAAGGGATTTACTACGGACTATTATTTGGTTTCTTATTTGATACCGTATACACGGAACTTGTCGGTATATATATATTTGCTTATCCGATTTTAGCTTATTTAGTTTATAGTGTGATGAAAGTATTACAATTGAATTTATTTATTGTCGCTTCTATCGTACTGGCTGGCATTGCAGCATTAGAGTATTATGTGTATGGGTTTTTAACTTTGTTAGGACGTACTCACATGTCAGCATCTGTCTTTTTCACAGATCGTCTCCTTGCTACTTTATTGCTAAATGGAATTTTCTTATTAATAGTTTGTTTCCCACTGAGACGATATTTAGTGCGTCTTTCAAAAGCGATAGAAGAAAAAGAAAAAAGGATTTTCTAATTTTATGTCGAATTGAATCGGTGGGGTGAACTTTAGTGGAAGAAAAAAAGCAACAAAATGTAACGATAAAAGGGACAAAAGATGGAATAACACTTCATTTAGATGATTGCTGTTCATTCTCTGAGCTACTAAAAGAATTGGATGAAAAGCTTTCTACACATTACTATGAGAGTGACGGACGTTCTTTAATTGAAGTGCGTGTTAAAGTAGGAAATCGCTATTTAACAGAAGTACAACAAGAAGAGATTCGTACGTTAATTCGCAATAAGAAGAACCTTGTTGTAGAATCAATCGAAAGTGATGTTATAACAAAAGCAGAAGCAATAGCTTGGAAAGAAGAAACAGAAATTGTCCCTATTTCCAAAATTGTTCGCTCTGGACAAGTGTTACATGTAAAAGGCAATTTATTATTAATTGGAGATGTTAATCCAGGCGGAACGGTTATCGCTGGGGGGAATATTTTTGTCTTGGGATCATTAAGAGGAATTGCACATGCGGGGTATGATGGAGATTCAGAAGCTGTTATTGCTGCATCTATTATGAATCCTATGCAACTCCGAATTAGTGATGTGACAATGCGGGCTCCGGAAGAGAAAGAAGACGGAGCAGAGGCGGCAGAATGTGCGTACATTAATGAGAATAATCACATTGTTGTCGATCGCCTGCAACTTCTCACTCATCTTAGACCTAATTTAACAAAGTTAGAAAGGGGAATTGTATAGCTGTGGGAGAGGCAATAGTAATTACATCTGGAAAAGGCGGAGTAGGTAAAACTACAACGTCCGCGAACATTGGTACAGCCCTTGCGTTATCTGGAAAAAAAGTGTGTTTAATTGATACAGATATCGGTTTACGCAATTTAGACGTAGTAATGGGGCTAGAAAATCGTATTGTATTTGATCTTGTTGATGTCGTTGAAGGGCGTTGTCGTTTACCTCAGGCTCTTATTAAAGATAAGCGTTTTGATGATCTTTATTTATTACCTGCAGCACAAACGAGCGATAAATCGGCGGTAACACCTGAACAAATGGATGAATTAATACAAGTATTACGTCAAGATTATGATTACATATTAATTGATTGTCCTGCGGGGATTGAGCAGGGGTTTAAAAATGCAGTAGCAGGTGCGGATAAAGCAATCGTTGTAACAACACCAGAAGTATCCTCAATGCGTGATGCGGATCGTATTATCGGGCTTTTAGAGAAAGAGGATATTGAACCACCGAAACTTGTCATTAACCGTGTGCGTAGTCATATGCTTCATGAACAGGATATGTTAGACGTTGATGAAATCGTACGTACACTGTCAATCGAGCTTCTTGGAGTTGTCGAGGATGATGATGAAGTTATTCGTGCTACGAATACAGGTGAACCTGTAGCGCTGCAACCGAGCGGAAAAGCAGCAATAGCTTATCGTAATATTGCAAGACGCTTGTTAGGTGAGAATGTACCATTACAAGCATTTGAACAAGAAAAAGTATCGGTATTTACAAAGATGAAAAATTTCTTTGGAATCCGTTAAAAGCACTTCGCATAAATGCGGAGTGCTTTCTTTTTTCTTCGCATGAATATCTTCCTTCTATAACTCATACATATGTACAAACTGTATATAACTGTTTCTATTTGAATAAGGCTAACGAAAGAAAGGAGACAGTATGAAGAATAGACGTGTGGAAGAAATTAAAAAGCGGATTGCGAAAAGGAAAGCAGAGCAAGAATTGCTAGAAGAAGAGCGGTATTTTGCGGGAGGAGATTTTGATAGCGAAACGGTCTTTATTGAAGAGGGGGAGAAGGAAATTCATCCTCTATTTCGAAAAGAAGTTTTTCTCTTCAAAGTTTTGCTATCAGCAATATTAGTTCTTTCGGTTGCTATTTTATTTAAGAACGCACCTTCTTCTTTTGATGGTACTAGAGCTGTTACAGAAAAAGTTATGCAAGAAGAATTTCAATTTGCTACTATATCGAAATGGTATGAAAATCAGTTTGGAAAACCTCTCGTGTTCTTTTCTCCAAATGAGAAAAAAGAAGAGGCTATTCAGCAAAAGGATTATGCGATTCCTGCCTCTGGAAAGGTGATGCAAGGATTTCAAAAAAACGGCCAGGGTGTATTTGTTCAAACGGCTACAAATGCAACGGTGGAGTCAGTAAATGAAGGTATAGTTGTTTTTGCGGGCAAGAAAGAGGAACTTGGAAATACAGTTCAAATTCAGCACGCTGATGGCACGGAGTCATGGTATGCAAATTTAAATGATATGTCAGTAAAATTATATGATTACGTTTCAAAGAAACAAAAAATTGGAATAGTGAGTAATGATGAAAATAATAAAAATGGCAAATTTTATTTTGCAATAAAAAAGAATGAAAAATTTATTGATCCAATTCAGGTGATTTCATTTGATTAAATATAGGGATGTTTTCACGAAAATTTCTGTGCATCCGTTGTTTTGGGTTATTATTGTCATTGGTATTTTTACAGCACGTTTTAAAGAGTTACTATTACTATTTTGTATCGTTTTAGTTCATGAACTTGGGCATGCATTTGCCGCAGCGTATTATAATTGGCGTATTAAACAAATTCAGCTTTTGCCGTTTGGTGGCGTAGTTGAGATGGAAGAACATGGGAACAAATCGTTAAAAGAAGAATTAATTGTCGTTATGGCGGGGCCAATTCAGCATATATGGATGATTGCGGTCGCTTACATTTTGTATAAAGCGGGCTGGGTAACTGACGATTTGTACCATTTCTTTGTATGGAATAATGTCATTATTTTAGGGTTTAATTTATTGCCTATTTGGCCACTTGATGGTGGAAAAGTATTATTTAATGTATTATCATATCGTTTTCCCTATTTACAAGCACATGAAAAGATGATGAAATTGTCATGTGTTTTTTTTAGTGTAATATTAGGATGGCAGTTACTTTGGAATAGTAATAACATTATGATGTGGGTATTACTCGTTTTTCTAGCGATTTCTTTATATCAAGAATGGAAACAAAGACGGTACGCATTTATGCGTTTTTTATTAGAGCGTTATTATGGGAATAAAAGAGATATTGAAAAAATAGCACCTATTGAGGTGAAAACGGAAGATCATTTATATACGATTTTCACAAAATTTCGCAGAGGATATAAACACTCTATTATCGTCCATGGAAAATATAAAGAGCATTACACATTGGACGAAAATGAATTGTTGTATGCGTATTTTGCTGAAAAACGAACAACCTCATCTGTTGAAGAATTAATTGGTTAGTGTTGACGACGACACTAACCTTTTATATTGTAAGGAAAAGAAATGAAAAGTGAGGAAAGAATTTTGAAGACGTTATATATTAACTACACTGGTTCGGAAAAGCGTGTTGCGATAGAAGAGAAGCAAAAAGTTGTCGAGCTTTTATGGAAACGGAATGAAGAGCAGGAGATTGTCGGACATATTTATGTTGGGCGTATCGTAAGAACAATTGCTGGAATGAACGCAGCCTTTGTAAATATCGGATTAGAAAAACATGCATATCTTTCATTTGATGATGTACCATCTTCATATCGCATACATGAAGGACAGGCGATACTTGTACAAGTTGTGAAAGAGGCAATTGATACGAAGGGGCCAAAATTAACGGCGAAGATAGAATTTACCGGAAAATATGTCGTTTACATGCCCTATGATGACATGCGCGCTGTTTCTCGGAAAATAAAAAATAATAAAAGAAGACAACAGTTACTGGGAATTGAAGTAGAAGGAACAGGTGGATACATTTTCCGTTCTGCTTCTGAAAAAGGAACGATCGATGAAATACAAGCTGAAATGCAAGGGTTGCAGCAGTTATATGAAGAGCTAAAAAGAAAAGAAGATCAAGGGAAGGCGCCCTTACTACTTCATCAACCAGCGACGTTTTTAGATCGTGTATTTCAGGAGAACCCAATTGAAACAATTGAAAAAATAGTTGTAGATACGAGAAGTATAGTAAAAGAATTAGAAGAAAAAGTAGGGAAAGAAAGAGTATCCTTTTATAATGAAAAATCTTCGATGTTTAACCATTTTGGAATAGATCGTGAAATCGAGAAAGCACTTCAAAAAATTGTGTGGCTACCAAATGGTGCCTATCTAATTGTAGAACAAATGGAGACGATGACTGTAATTGATGTGAATACAGGTAAATTTACTGGAAAACAAAATTTACAAGATACCGTATTTCGCACAAATGAAATGGCTGCTGAAGAGATTGCTCGTCAATTAAGACTTCGTGATATTGGCGGGATGATATTAATTGATTTTATTAATATGAAAAGACGAGAAGATAAAGAGAAGGTAAGAGAGCGTTTAATGATAGCTTTACAAGATGATCGCACATATACAAGAGTGCTTGGGTTTACAGAGTTAGGTATTTTAGAGATGACGCGTAAGCGCAAGAAACATTCGTTACGTGACGTATTATTAGAAGAGTGTGCGCCTTGTAAAGCGACAGGTTACGTTATATCTAATGAAACAATTGCGTATGAGCTAGAGAGAGAGCTTATTACTTATGGTAATATAGAGGATGAAGCTGTATTGATTGGTGCTTCAAAAAAAGTACAAAAACATTTTTCACAAAAAGAATTACAAAAAAATATTCCATTTGAAATTTATTTCAAAGATGATATTATCGAAAAGTACGCTATTATCCGTTTTGGAAGTAAGAAAGAAATTGTAGAACGGAAAAAATAGTTAGCAGAACATTCATTGACAATAGTCAATGAGTCATGGTAATATTTTTATGTTATAGTTTATAGCACCTAAACTGCTATATGCTACAACCGCACAAGACAGGTTCCCTAAAGACATTTTATGTCTACCTCGTTTTTGGCGAGTCTTAGTAATTAAGAGGAGGTGCAAGTATGTACGCAATTATCGAAACAGGTGGAAAACAAATTAAAGTTGAAGCTGGTCAAGCAATCTACATTGAAAAATTAGATGTTGAAGCTGGTGAAACTGTTACTTTTGACAAAGTTCTTTTCGTTGGTGGCGAAAACGTGAAAGTTGGTAGCCCAGTTGTAGAGGGTGCAACAGTTACTGCGAAAGTTGAAAAACAAGGTCGCGCTAAGAAAATCATCGTTTTCAAATACAAAGCGAAAAAGAACAATCGTAAGAAACAAGGTCATCGTCAACCTTACACTAAGCTAGTAGTTGAAGCTATCAACGCTTAATTCTGGTTAAGATGATTAAGATTACGATAAGTCGCACGAAACTAGGAAGTATCCGATCATTTAAAATGACTGGACATGCCAATTATGCGCCACATGGACAAGATCTTGTCTGTGCTGGAACTACAGCGGTTGTGTTTGGTTCTATAAATGCAGTGGAAGAACTTTGTAATGTGCAGGCAACTATTGAACTCGGAAGTGATGGCGGATTCTTGACGTATGAATTGCCTAATGATTTAGACGTTCATACAGCAGAAAAAGCACAAATACTTTTAGAAGGATTGGTTGTTTCACTTAAGACGATTGAACTTGATTACGGAAAGTATATCCGTTTAATAGAAAAAGTGCAGGAGGTGTAACGTATGTTAAGATTAGATCTTCAGTTTTTCGCATCTAAGAAAGGTGTAGGTAGTACAAAGAACGGTCGTGACTCTCAGTCAAAACGTCTTGGTGCTAAACGCGCAGATGGTCAAACGGTTTCAGGTGGTTCAATTCTTTACCGTCAACGCGGTACAAAAATTTATCCAGGTGTTAACGTTGGTCGTGGTGGCGATGACACTTTATACGCGAAAGTTGACGGCGTAGTACGCTTTGAGCGTCTTGGTCGTGACCGCAAACAAGTGAGCGTATATCCTGTTGCTCAAGAAGCATAAGAACTCACGGAAAACTCTAACCTGAGTGCAGGTTAGAGTTTTTCTATATTAAGGGGTATCTAAATGAATGAAAAATGGACAATTATAGATGCGTTGAGCCACTCGAGACATGATTGGCTCAATCGTTTGCAGATGGTTAAAGGAAATCTTTCCCTTGGAAAAGTGGAAGAGATTCATAGGCTCATCGATCGTTTTGTCCAAGAAGCGAGACAAGAATCCAATCTGATGGGGCTATCAATGCCTTTATTTTCAGAGTGGATTTTAACATATAATTGGAAACAGCAACCGTGCTTATTGGAGTACGAAGTATTAGGGAAATTACATAACTTATCTCATCTAGATGAGACTGTATGTACATGGACGAATCAGTTTTTCTTAATGCTTCAGCATAGTTTAGACGTATATGTTGAAAATTATGTTTGTATCACAATTGAAAGTGACGCGGAGAATGCTCGTTTCTTTTTTGATTTTCGTGGAAAGCTAACGAATGTAGAAGAACTACAAACGTGGCTTGCGAACGAAAACAATAAATGGTATTCCATTTCTTATACAGTACGAGACGAAGAAGTCTCAGTTATATTACAACTAATCGAAAAAAGTGTGGTGAAATAATGTTTGTAGATCAGGTCAAGATATATGTAAAAGGCGGCGACGGTGGTAACGGAATGGTTGCGTATCGTCGTGAGAAGTATGTACCTAAAGGTGGCCCAGCAGGTGGCGACGGTGGTAAAGGTGCAGATGTTGTTTTTGTTGTTGAGGAAGGCTTACGTACATTAATGGACTTCCGCTACCAACGTCATTTCAAAGCTGATCGCGGTCAGCACGGAATGAGTAAAGGTCAGCACGGTCGTAAATCTGAAGATTTAATCGTAAAGGTTCCACCAGGAACAATAGTGAAAGATGAAAAAACAGGTGAAATTCTTGCCGATTTAGTAACGCATGAACAAACAGCTGTAATCGCAAGAGGTGGCCGTGGTGGCCGTGGTAATTCACGTTTCGCAACAGCGACGAACCCAGCGCCAGAAATCGCTGAGAACGGGGAACCAGGTCAAGAACGTGATGTCACGCTAGAACTTAAAGTGCTAGCAGATGTTGGACTTGTTGGATTCCCAAGTGTAGGTAAATCTACATTATTATCTGTTGTATCATCAGCACGTCCGAAAATTGCAGAATATCACTTTACAACAATCGTTCCGAATCTTGGTGTTGTTGAAACTGGTGATAACCGCAGCTTCGTTATGGCTGACCTTCCTGGACTAATTGAAGGCGCACACTCCGGCGTTGGACTTGGACACCAATTCTTACGTCATATCGAACGTACACGTGTAATTGTACACGTTATCGATATGTCTGGTTTAGAAGGACGTGAGCCATATGAAGATTATGTCACAATCAATAATGAACTAAAAGAATACAATATGCGTTTAACTGAGCGTCCACAAGTTGTTGTTGCAAACAAAATGGATATGCCAGATGCAGAAGAAAATTTACAAGCATTTAAAGAGAAATTGGGAGACGAAGTGAAAATTTTCCCAATCTCAGCTGTAACGAAACAAGGTGTTCGTGACTTACTATTTGAAGTAGCGAACTTATTAGAAACAACACCAGAATTCCCAATGTACGATGATGTAGAAGAATCTGAAGCAAGTGTAATGTACAAATTTGAATCTGAATCTAATTTTGAAATTACACGCGAAAGTGATGGCACATTTGTTATTTCTGGTTATGACATTGAGAAAACATTCAAGATGACAGACTTCTCACGTGATGAATCTGTACGCCGATTTGCTCGTCAAATGCGTGGAATGGGTATTGATGAAGCCCTTCGTGCACGTGGTGCAACAGACGGAGATATTGTGAAAATTCTTGAATATCAATTTGAATTTATCGATTAAGACTGCCGAAATATGGCGGTCTTTTTTTTTCGTTATTTGAGTCCAGTAAAAACCCAATTCATATAGGTGAACCATAAGTCGATATAGGAAAAAATCCCCATTGATTAAAGTTTCAATTTATAATAGAAAAAGGAGTGATTTTAGAAGAATATTTTATGGGGAGAAAAGGAATATGTATAAAATATTAATTGTAGAAGATGATGAAAAAATTGCAGAGATATTAGAGGAGCATTTAGAAAGGTATGGATATCAATCTTTCAGAGTGAGCGATTTACGGCATATAAAAGATGAGTTTGTAAAAGTAAGTCCTCATCTTGTGTTACTTGATATTAATTTACCATACTTTGATGGCTTCTACTGGTGCCGCCAAATCCGCACTGTATCGAATGCACCGATTATTTTTGTTTCTGCAAGAACAGGGGAAATGGATCAAGTAATGGCGATTGAAAATGGCGGAGATGATTACATTACAAAGCCATTCCATTTAGATATCGTAATGGCAAAGGTGAAAAGTGCACTCCGCCGCGGGTATGGTGAGTATGCTTTGGCCGCGGAAAGTGACTGCTTAGGTGTTAATGGATTGTTATTATTCCCATCACAGCACACAGTAGAGTGGAAAGGTCAACAAACGGAACTTACAAAAAATGAGTTTTATTTATTAGAATGTTTAATGAAACAAGCAAATCAATACGTGACACGTGAAGAGCTGTTAGAGGCTTTATGGGATGAAGTAGCTTTTGTTGATGATAATACATTAACCGTGAATGTAAAGCGTGTAAGGAAGAAACTTGAGGAGTTAGGCATTAAAAATGCAATTGTCACAAAGCGTGGGTACGGTTATGCTCTTCTTACTGAGTGGGGCGAAGGGCATGAAGGTTAAAAATTACCTCATAGAACGTTTTTCCTTAATCCTTTCTTACATTATAAGCCTTTGTTTATTTGGACTCGTATTGCAGTTGCAAAGCCTTTTAGAAAAGCGTGCGCTGGACTGGAGTACATGGTTATACGGACTTTTATTAGGGACAGTTGTGTTTAGTGTATACCTTATTTACGATTACCGAAAACGAAGTGTGTTTTTAAAGAGGATAGAACAGTATATTGCCGGTGGACATACATTACATGACTCTTTACTTATCGATACTTCTTATACGTCAGAGCAAGAAATGGTCGTTGAAGCGTTTACGCTATTAAGGCAGCAATATATGAATGAAGTTCATAAGCAGCATGCAAAAGAGCAACAGCAAATGATTTTTATGAACCAGTGGATCCATCAAATGAAAACACCAGTATCTGTTATTGAATTATTGTTACAGAAATATGGTAAGGAACACCGTGAAGCAAGGGGAACGATTGAAAGTATTCGTGAAGAAAATAACCGTATTTTAAATGGGTTAGATTTAGCGTTACATATGGCAAGGTTAGATCAATTTTCGAAAGACTATAAAGTAGAAGTAGTAAATGTTATAGAGGTCATTCGAGATATTATTAATGAAAATCGGAAGTCGTTCATTCAATCTTCTGTATTTCCGAAAATGATGTTTGAAGAAGAGACTTGTATGATTGCGTCTGATAGAAAGTGGCTTAGTATCGCGATGAGCCAAATTGTTGTGAATGCAATTAAGTATACAAAAATTTCAGAAGCAGAGAAAAAAGAAATTCAATTTCAAATTGAAGAGAAAGATCAAAAGGTGTTATTACATATTAAGGACAATGGGATTGGTATTCCTGAGCAAGATGTAAAGCGTATATTTGATCCGTTCTTTACGGGAATAAACGGCCGTAAAACAAGGGAAGCGACAGGTATGGGTTTATATATTACGAAGGAAATTTGCGGTAATTTACATCATGGAGTGTATGTACAATCAACTGAAGGGGAAGGAACAACAGTTACGTTCCAATTTGCAAAAGATGAAGAATATCATACATTAATGAGAAAAATGACAAAACTGTAAGATAACAAAACGTTTTGTAAGGGAAATCACTCGTTTCTTTTTCTTATTTTTCTTATAGTAAATGTAAGAAGAAAACACGTAGGGGGATTAGAAATGAGTGTTCTTGAAGTAAAAGGGTTAACAAAGGTGTATCAATCAAAAGGTTCAGTAGCGACGACTGCTTTAAATGATATAAATTTTAAAATTGAAGAAGGCGAGTTTGTAGGGATTATGGGGCCTTCAGGAAGCGGAAAAACAACGCTTTTAAATTTATTAGCAACAATTGATAAGCAAACTTCAGGTCATGTGCTTGTAAATGGTGAAGAAATTAATCAAATGCGTGCTACAAAATTGGCGGAATTTCGCCGTACACATCTAGGATTCATTTTCCAAGATTTCAACTTACTTGATACATTATCGATTAAAGAAAATATTATTTTGCCGCTTGTAATGGCGAAGAAATCTGTAAAAGAAATTGATGCGAAAGTACTTGAAATTGCGAGGTTTTTAAACATTGAAGAAATTTTAAATAAAAAAGTATACGAAGTATCAGGTGGACAACAACAACGTGCAGCAGCTGCAAGGGCGATTATTCATGAACCAACATTAATTTTAGCGGATGAGCCAACAGGAAACCTAGATTCTAAGTCAGCGAAATCATTAATGGGAGCACTTCAAGATTTGCATGAGCAAAAGAAAGTAACGATTGCAATGGTAACACATGATCCAGTAGCCGCTAGTTATTGCGAACGTATCCTTTTCATACGTGATGGAGAGATTTTTTCAGAAATACATAAAGGAAGAACGAAGCAAGCCTTTTTCCAAGAAATTTTAGACGTACTTGCGATGCTAGGAGGAGAATATCATGAACTTTCGCCAGCTCGCGCTTAATAACGTAAAAGGAAATTGGCGTAATTATAAAGCGTTTCTTATTAGTAGTTGTTTATCGATTGTCGTATTTTTCATGTATGCTTCCTTCATTTATCATCCAGATGTCGTAAGCGGTAATATTAGTATGAAGACGATGATTACAAAAGGGTTAGAATCGATGAATTATATTGTAGTCATCTTCTCAGCACTCTTTATTTTATATGCGAATTCAACGTTTTTACGAGCAAGAAAAAAAGAATTTGGCTTATTAACGTTAATAGGTGGAACAAAGTCTCAGCTCGGCCGAATGATTATATTAGAGCAACTGATGTTAGGGAGTATTGCCATTGTAGTAGGTATTGGGATTGGAATGCTTTGTTCAAAACTTTTCTTCCAAGCACTCAGTGTCTTACTAAAAATTGATAAAACACTGCCGCTTGTGTGGAATGGAAAAGCAGTTCTTATTACAGTTGGCATATACTTTGTCCTCTTTTTAATACTATCATTGTTTAGTGTTTGGACAGTAGGCCGCTTGCAAATTATTGATTTATTAAGAGAGGCAAGAAAACAAAAAGTAGAACCTTTTGCATTTACATGGTTAGGGGTAGTTGGTATAGGCTGTATTATTGCTGCGTATATACTTTGTTTCCAAGTAACAATTATGAATTTCATTATGTATTTCTTACCAATTGTCGGACTGACGATTGGCGGAACGTATTTACTATTTACGCAAGGAAGTACAGTCGTATTAAAGGCATTGCAAAAACGAAAACAATCTTTTTATACGTATCCCAATATGTTTGTACTTAGCAATCTTATTTATAAAATGAAAGATAATGCTCGTTTTCTATTTGTTATTTCTATTATTACGGCGGTTGTTTCTTCAGCGGTTGGTACGCTTTATGTATATTTTGAAAATATGAGTGCGAAAACGATAGAGCTTACACCGCATGCTATTTCATATGAGGAAAAGGGACTAAATACGCATAGCCTGATTAATGAAGAAAAAGAACAAGAGATTGTAAAAAAACATGGGTTTGAAGATGCACGAAAAGTAACTTACGTAAAACTACCTGCAACACAGAAAATAATGTTGTTTAACAGTGAACGTGAAGTACCAATGACGATTATTTCAGAAAAAGAATATAACGCGGAAGTGCGTAAACAAAAGAAAGAGCACATTACAGAGGTTCATAATGCACCAGGTAGTGCGACGATGGTTATGGTTGATGCAGCAAATGAACTTATGGAGATAGATCGTACGAAACCGTATGAATTTACAATCAACGGACAAATGCAGTCTGCTCAATTAAATGAGCCAACGTCATATTCTGTTTTTAATGATAGCGAATATCTCATTGTGAATGATCAAGATTTTGAGAAATACGAAAAGCTCGTACCAGATGAAGAAAAGACGAAATATTATGGTTATTATATTGAAGACTGGAAAAGTACGGAAGACCTTGTGCTAGATTTGAAAAAGGAAATTGCACCAGAAAAGCAAGGGGAATTGAGAAACGCAGTGTTCGCTTATAAAGATATAAGAGAAGGTGGAGCGATTACAATGTTCATCGGCTTCTTCGTAGCAGTACTGTTCTTCTTCTTTGCTTGTAGCATGACATACTTTAAATGGTTTAATGATAAAGAACAAGATCGTATTCAATTTAAGTCATTAAAAAGAATTGGTATGACAGATAAAGAAATTCGTAAAATTGCAATTCGTCAGATGGGTGTTATCTTCTTTATCCCAATTTTAATCGGTACAATTCATAGTGGGTTTGCTCTTCAGACGTTAGGGAAAATGCTTTATATCGATTTATGGAAATCAGGTGCGATTGTAATAGGGGCTTATATTTTAGCTTCTGCCATTTACTTTATGATCGCGCAAAGAGGATATTTAAAACACGTGAAAAGCTAGGGAAACCTCTAGCTTTTTGCCTATGTAGTAAGGTACAGGAGGACGATAGATGAACATTCGGCAACTGGCGCTACAAAATATAAAGGGAAATTGGCGTAATTATAAAGTGTTTTTCTTAAGTAGTTGTTTTGCCATATTTGCTTCTTATGCATACATGTCTGTCATTGTACATCCGTATATGCAAGAGACGATGTGGTATCAAAATGTACGCTGGGGACTTATCATATGTAACGTTATAATTATTTCTTTTTTCGTCATATTTATTTTATACTCTACTTCTATTTTCATAGAAGCACGTAAGAAAGAATTAGGTTTATATATGTTAATGGGAGCGACGAAGTCTAACGTAATAGGAGTGATTATGACCGAGCAAATATTGATCGGAATTTTCGCTAATATTTTCGGTATCGGGCTTGGCATGATTTTTTTGAAACTCTTTTTTATGGTGTTTAGCATGTTACTTCATCTTCCGAAAGAACTCCCTGTCATATTTGACATGAGAGCGATTGGTGTAACGTTTGTTATATATATGCTCGTCTTTGTTCTGTTATCTTTTATAAGTGCTTTACGTATATGGAATATAAAAATCATACGGTTATTAAAAGAATTTCGAACAGATAAACGAGAGAGGAAAACATCAAAGTGGCTTTGTTTATTCGGCTTTGCTTGTTTAGGAACGGGATATGCGCTAGCGCTACAAGTGACGATGCCAACGATAGCATTATACTTTTTACCTGTGTCTATACTTATTTTTTTTGGAACGTATTTTTCTTTTACACATGGTGTTAGCCAATTGTTAGAAGTGATAAAACGAAATAAAAAGATTATGTATACATATCCGTATTTATTTATAGTGAATCAATTGTCACATCGAATGAAGGAAAATAGTCGCTTTTTCTTTCTGTTGTCTATGGCAACAACGTTTGTCGTTACGGCGACAGGTACGGTGTTCTTATATTTTTCTAGCATGCAAGATATGTGGCGTGGCGGAGGAGTACACTCATTTTCATACATAGAAAAAGGTACTTCTGCTCATGAAGTTTTCGAGAAAGACAAGGTTGAAAACTTATTACATCAATATGGATATGATAATTTTCAATATATGAGTTTTGTTGGAGTGTATGCATCCTTTCAGTCCAATAAGGGAGAAACAGAGGTAGCACCGCTTATAAAGGGAAGTGAATACAATCAAGAGGCAAGAAAACAAAAACAGAAAATGTATTATCCTAAAAAAGGAACAGTTACACTTGTCTATTATAATAAACGCAATTATCCAAATGTATATAATCAAAAAGAGATTCAATTGCAAGTAATGAATCAAGCGTATCCATTCGCATTTAACGGTCAGAAAGAAGGGATACAATTTAACTATCACCCTTCATACATTAATGGTCTGTTTTTTGTCATGAATGATGAAGATTTTAACAGTATAGCAAATACAATTCCGGATTCTGAAAAAATGATATATAGAGGTTACACATTACCAAATATCGAAAATACGAAAGAATTAAACGAAGATTTACGGAAACATATGAAACAAGATAATAATGATGCATTTCGAAGTAATATGGAGTTATATGTGAATATGAAAGAGTTCGGTAATCTTACTCTATTTGTAGGCTCATTCATTAGTATATTATTCTTCCTTACTTCATGTAGTATCGTATATTTTAAATGGTTTCATAATATTGCATCGGATCGTAAGCAGTACGGGGCACTCTCTAAACTTGGGATGACAAAGGAAGAGGTGTGGAAGATTTCTCGTTGGCAATTATGTATGCTATTTTTTGCACCTATTATAGTAGGAAGTATGCATAGTGCAGTTGCGTTATATACGTTTCATAATACTCTCTTTATGGACGGTTCATTAAGGAAAGTGGGCTTGTTTATTCTGTTTTACATTGCTGCATGTATCATTTATTTCTTCTTTGCTCAAAGAGAATACAAGAAACATTTAGACTAGCGAATGTTAGTCTTTTTTTAATATTCGAAATTTACATAGAAGAATATAAAAAAGTATGGTATAACAGTAAGAAAACGAAAAAGAGAGGGAAAAGACGATGATTCGAGTAGGATATTTAGGACCAGAGGCAACATTTACAAATATGGCGGTGAGTCGTTTTTTTCCGGAAGCAGAGCATGTACCGTATCGAACGATTCCAGATTGTATTGATGCAGCCGCAAATGAAAACGTAGATTTCGCAGTTGTACCGTTAGAGAACGCCATAGAAGGTTCAGTTAATATAACGGTTGATTATCTCGTACATGAGCAGCCACTTTCCATTGTAGGAGAAATTACAGTGCCAATTCAGCAACATTTACTCGTACACCCGCAGTACGAAGGAGTGTGGAAAGAAGTATACGCTGTACATTCTCATCCACATGCCATTGCACAGTGCCATAAATTTTTAAATGAGGAATTAAAAGGGGTAACCGTTCGCGATATGACATCAACAAGCGCTGCTGCACAATATGTGAAAGAACATCCTGAAGAAAAAATTGCAGCTATTGCAAATGAAGCAGCGGCAGAAAAATACGGATTAACAATTGTAAGGCGTGAGATTCATACGCATAAAAACAATCATACACGTTTCCTTGTTCTCCATAAGAAAAAGAAAGCAGTACTCCCAAATAACGGAGAAAACCGAGGAGAGAAAACGACGCTTATGATAACGTTACCTGCTGATTACGCAGGGGCACTATATCAAGTGTTATCAGCTTTCGCATGGAGAAAATTAAACTTATCCAAAATTGAATCGCGCCCGATGAAAACAGGCCTTGGAAATTACTTTTTCTTAATCGACGTCGACAAAGCATACGATGATGTATTATTGCCAGGCGTAACAATGGAACTTGAAGCACTCGGGTTTTCTGTTACTGTGCTGGGGAGTTATTCTTCTTATTGGTTGTAAGGGGAGTGTTTGTCGTATTTTGTAGTTAAGTCGATATAATTTCGGTCGCTAGTATACCGTATGATAGATAAATCCCACCTATAAAAGGTGGGATTTATTATTTTAACTTCGAAAGACGATCCTCTAACTGACCACGCCAAATCTCGGCTAGTTCTTGTACAGCAAGAACCTTCTCAATGCCATCTTTATCTTTCCTATTATGAAAATAAATTTCGTTAGAGAACAAAACAGATACATTGTTTGATGGACGCTCTAGTAATGTAATTTTAGAATCTTTACGCACAGTACCTTCTTGAAGAACGCGGCATAAGTAGCCAGTATATCCGGTTGCTACAATGCGTGGTAAAATGCCAGGAATACCGACACGTTTTGAAATTGTGCTACAAGGTACGCGAGCTTGTGTTACTTGAATGATTGCTTCGCCTAGTTGATATGTATCTCCGATGCAAACATCACGCTCTAACATATTTGTTACGGTAATGTTTTCGCCAAATGTGGAAGCTGGAAGTGTAGTTTGAAATTCCTCTTCCCATAGTGCGTAATGCTCGTGTGGGTACACACAAACTGCGCGATCAGGTCCCCCGTGGTGTTTTAAATCCGCTACATCATCACCACGGAATCCGTCTTTTGAGAGGAAGGCCTCTTCTGTAGGATCTTTACATATACCTGTTATCATTTCTTTATCTTCGCCATATTTCATTTGTTTCGGTTTACCAGTGCTAAAGTGAACGAGTTCAATCCCCATAGTTGATCTCCTTTACAATTGATTTCAATATTATATCACTAAAAAAGCACAGAGAATGATAAAAAACTCTGTGCTTTACATTAATAAACGAGAAATCCAGCGCGGTCTAGTGCCTCACAAGCGGCATCTAATTTCTCTTTAGAATCTGCTTCAATTGTATGTAAGTGAATACCATCTGTTAGTTGCGAAAGATAGGAAGCGTTTGTGTTTTCGATTTTTTGTAAATATTGCTCTACATCGAAGCGATTACTTACCATAATCGATGCTGTTAAGTCGCCGTATACAGGATGCTCAACTTTTACGTCTTTAATTGTAACGCCGTGGTCAACTAACATAGTAAGTTCTTGACGTACTTCTGCCGGTTTATGTTGGCATACGATTACGCGTTCAAAAGCTTGTTGTCTTGTTTGTGGCTTTAAATATAAATACCCTTGTGCAGTCGCAATAATTGGTTCATTTCGTGCTTTTAGTAAGGAAATGTCTTGAACGATAACTTGCCTACTTACGTTTGTCTTTTTAGATAGCTCATTCCCCGATAACGGTTCATTTGCAGCAAGAAGCCACTCGAGGATGAGTTGTCGTCTTTCTTCGCCTAAAATCTTTTTTTGATCATTTTGTTTCATTATGATTTAACACCTCTATAAAATTGATTTCCAATTGTGTGTAGTGCATGAATAGTTGTATCAATTTGTTCTTTCGTTGTGTGATGTCCGAAAGAAAAGCGGACATATTGTTTTGCCTCTTCATACGTTTTTCCAATTGCAAGCATTGTTTTTGAAGGGTCTTGTTTACCGACTTGGCAAGCACTTCCAGTTGAAATGGCTATACCATGACGGTTACATTCTAACATTGTATACTGACCTTCTATTCCTTTTATTGTAACCCCAATAATATGTGGTAAACAAGAAGTAGAATGTCCTTTCACTTCAATTTCTAGAGGAAGTGTTTGTAATTGCTCTAAAAAATAAGATCGTAATTGTTTAAAACGAAAGCTCTCGTCCTTTTGATTCTTTAATATATGCTCTGCGGCTGTTAAAAAAGCAGCGATTCCAGGAACGTTCACTGTACCAGGGCGAAAGCCTTTTTCATGAGAAGTTCCTGGAAATACTTGTTCCCAGCGAACTTGGGGATTTATATAGCAAGCTCCAACTCCTTTTGGTCCGTATATTTTATGGGCTGAAACAGAGAGGCTATCAATCTCCATCGCTTTAACGTCTATTGGAAGTTTACCAAACGTTTGAACACAATCCGAATGAAATAAAACATTATATTTTTTTAAAAGTGCTCCGATCTCTGCAATGTTTTGAACGGTCCCGATTACAGAGTTTCCGTGCTGTATACTTGCTAGAGCAGTATCTTCTGTAATAGCTGCTTCTAAATCTACTAAATGAATTATCCCACTTTTATCAACAGGAATCTCAGTAATAGTATAACCTTGCGATTGTAAGGATTGAAAATAACTTCGAATCGATGCATGTTCCATAGGTGTCGTAATAATGTGCTTTCCATTTCTAGCATTTAGAAGGGATTGAATCGCAAGGTAGTTAGATTCTGAACCGCCGCTTGTAAAGAATACACCTTGTTCCTTACCCCAAATCATTTCTGCAAATGTTTCTCTACAAACTTGCAATAAAGATGATGCGCTTCCGCCGATATCGTGTAAACTTTGTTCATTTCCGAAATATTTCTTTGCTGCTTCTACATATGTTTCTAAAGCTTCTTCGCTCATAGGTGTTGTCGCTGCATAATCTAGATATATCATCATGTAATTTCCTCTCTTCAGTAAGAGTGACATTTGTCCCGCGTTAACGGGCAGTAAGACTCCCGCCTCAAAATTTGGCGAATGCGAGGAAGTTAGGTGGGAGTCGGGCTGCCCGTAAAAGCCCGATTGGTTCAACTAATAATCAGTGGGGGAGGGACAAAACCCCCACTGATTAAAGTTTCACTTTATTTTCGTTTTTAGAATGGTAGTGAAAATAAGAATTGTAAAAAAACTCTTGTCATTATTTTAAAACTATGTAAATATAGGTGTCAAGACAGTTGGAAAGTGTAAAGTGGGAGGCAACAATTATGCCAAGTGCAGATGTCTTGATTATTGGAAGTGGCGTTGCGGCGCTTCGTGTTGCGAAAGAGCTTTGTCACGAAAAGAATGTGATAATTATCACAAAAAAAACAGGACGTAATAATAATACACATTTAGCTCAAGGAGGAATTGCAGCAGCAGTTGCTACATATGACGATCCGAGTGGGCATTTTGAAGATACATTAGTGGCAGGTTGCCATTATAACAACGAAGAAGCAGTTCGTTATTTAGTTGAAGAGGGACCGAAAGAAATAAGTAAGCTTATTACGAATGGAATGAAATTTGATGGGGATGAAAAAGGGATCCACCTTGGTAAAGAAGGGGCGCATCGAAAACGGCGCATTTTACATGCCGGAGGAGATGCAACTGGTAAAAATCTGTTAGAGCATTTAATACAAGAAGTAGTTCCGAACGTTACTGTCGTTGAGCATGAAATGGTGCTCGATTTTATTATAGAAAATAATAAATGCATAGGAGCTTTAACGCGAAATAGTGAAGGGAAGCTGAAACGTTACTATGCTGATAATACGGTGTTAGCATCAGGAGGAATAGGTGGTTTGTACGCCTTTACATCGAATGATGAGACAATTACAGGCGATGGACTTGCGATGATATATCGAGCTGGGGGGGAACTTGTTGATTTAGAATTTGTACAATTTCATCCGACGATGTTATACGTGGACGGGCGATGTTGTGGTCTCGTTTCTGAAGCAGTCCGTGGTGAAGGAGCTGTCCTTATAAATGGAAAAGGACAGCATTTTATGATGGATATACATCCCGGGAAAGATCTCGCACCGCGTGATGTAGTGGCAAGGGCAATTCATGAACAACTTCTTGCAGGTGAAAAAGTGTACTTAAACATCGAAACCATTCAAAACTTTGAACAACGTTTTCCGACCGTCTCATCATTATGTAAAAAGAATGGTATTGATTTAAAAGAAAATTCTATTCCGGTCGTACCGGGCGCTCATTTTCATATGGGCGGCGTGAAGACGAATTGTGACGGAGAGACGTCCATTTCAAACTTATATGCGGTCGGTGAAGTGGCTTGTAATGGAGTTCATGGTGCGAATAGATTGGCGAGTAATTCATTATTAGAAGGTCTTGTGTTTGGAAGACGAATAGGAAAACACATTTTAGCTAAGCCAGCAGAGGAAAGAAAAAATGTGCCGGAAGAGAGAGGGAAAAGTTTTATAGCTCTTAATGATTTACCGTTGAAAGAAGAAATACAAGAATGCATGATGAAATATGTTGGGATTGTGCGAACTGAGAAAAATTTATCATATGCTCAGAGATGGTTTAGTAGGTACGGTGTGCGAAATATGATCTTACAATATGATGCACTTACAAATGAAGAGATAACGCTTATTAATATGTTAACAGTTTGTGAGCTTATAACAGTATCAGCTTTGCAAAGAGAAGACAGTATTGGTGGTCATTATCGCATTGATTATCCAGAAAGAAATAGTGTGAAAAAAGAGATTATCCGAGTGAGAAGAAAACTACAACTTGTTTAATAAGGGGAAGAGGGGTTTTATGAATACGTTAAAAGTTAAGGAAGCATTAAATCGATTTTTTCTAGAAGATATAGGAGAAAGAGATGTAACATCTCAGCTTATCTTTCCCGATAATGCACTTGCGAAAGGAACGTTTCTTGTAAAGGATACAGGGGTATTTGCAGGGTGCTTAGTAATTGAAGAAGGATTTAAATTAATTGATCAGAGAATTGAAGTTGAACTTCATAAAAAAGATGGGGATCTTGTAGAAAAAGGCGAAATAATTGCAACCGTGCAAGGCCCAATCGCATCATTATTAACGGCAGAGCGCGTTATATTAAACGTTATTCAGCGTATGAGCGGGATAGCGACGATGACGCGTAAGGCGGTTTTTGCTTTAGATAGCAGTCATACACGCATTTGTGATACGAGAAAAACGATGCCAGGACTACGTATGTTTGATAAATATGCTGTAGTATGCGGGAGCGGATTTAACCACAGATTCGGTTTATATGATGGTGTCATGATTAAAGACAATCATATTGCTTTTGCTGGCTCGATTACAAAAGCTGTTACATCGGTGAAAGAAAGATTGGGACATATGGTGAAAGTAGAAGTCGAAACAGAGACAGAGGCGCAAGTGAGAGAAGCGATAGAGGCCGGCGCAGATGTTATTATGTTCGATAATCGTACGCCAGAAGAGATTCGTGAGTTTTCAAAAATTGTACCAAGTGTCATCGTTACGGAGGCTTCAGGTGGTATTACAATTGAAGATTTATCAAAATACGGAAAAACAGGGGTAGATTATATTTCACTTGGAGCGTTAACACATTCAGTGAAAGCACTTGATATTAGTTTTAATATTGAGGCCTAATGAGAGTGGTTTAGAGGGGGAGAATCATAAATGGGTATTTTAGAGAAAGTTCAGCCAATCGAAGTAATGTTACCAGAGCGTTATCAAACGATGTCTACATTAGAGATGGAAGAGCGTGTCCGTGAAATTAAAGAAAAAATGGGGGCATTACTATTTATTCCAGGACATCATTATCAAAAAGATGAAGTGGTGCAATTTTCAGATGCAGCAGGGGACTCACTTCAACTCGCGCAAGTTGCAGCGAATAATAAAGAGGCAAAATATATTGTGTTTTGTGGTGTGCACTTTATGGCAGAAACGGCAGATATGTTAACGACAGATGATCAAATTGTCATCTTACCAGATATGCGTGCCGGCTGTTCTATGGCAGATATGGCAGATATTGAACAAACAGAAAGAGCGTGGAAAGAGCTCGCGAAATTATTTGGGGATACGATGATTCCATTAACGTATGTAAATTCAACAGCTGCGATCAAAGCGTTTTGTGGTCGTAATGGAGGGGCAACAGTAACCTCTTCTAATGCAAAACAAATGGTGTCTTGGGCGTTTACACAAAAAGAGCGTCTCGTCTTTTTACCAGACCAACATTTAGGAAGAAATACAGCGTATGATTTAGGTATTCCGTTAGAAAAAATGGCAGTGTGGAACCCGCATACAGATTCATTAGAGTACGATGGAGATATAGAAGAAATTCAAGTGATTTTATGGAAAGGCCATTGTTCTGTTCATCAAAACTTCACTGTGAAAAATATTGAAAATGTGCGAAAAAATCATCCGGATATGAATATTATTGTTCACCCTGAATGTTGTTATGAAGTAGTTGCTGCTTCTGATTATGCAGGATCAACGAAATATATTATTGATATGATTGAAGCAGCTCCGGCGGGAAGTAAGTGGGCGATTGGTACAGAGATGAATTTAGTGAACCGAATTATTCAGCAACATCCAGATAAAGAAATTATTTCGCTAAATCCGTTTATGTGTCCTTGCTTAACGATGAACCGAATTGACTTACCTCACCTGTTATGGGCACTTGAGAACATAGAAAGAGGAGAACAAATTAACGTTATTCGCGTAGAGAAACAAGTAACAGAAGAGGCAGTTCTTGCATTAAATCGTATGTTAGAGCGCGTTTAAAGCAGCGGGATTTCCGTTGCTTTTTTTCGTACATATAATCATAACAAGGATGAAATAGGCATACATTGTGTTGAGGAAATCATTGCGGTTTTTCTATGCTTATTCCACTTCGAATCATATTGAAAATAGAAGAAGTGATAAAAGTAAAAGAAGTTAATGTTGTTTAGAAAGTGTTACTTCAAAGTGTTTTTACTTATAGATAAGTTATACAGGAGGGGGAAAATTTGAAAATTCATATCGTGCAAAAAGGGGAGACCCTTTGGAAAATTGCAAAAAAGTACGGAGTGGATTTTGAAACGCTAAAAAAAACAAATACACAGCTTAGCAATCCAGACCTAATTATGCCAGGGATGAAAATTAAAGTGCCATCGCATAGCGTTCATGTGAAACAACAAACTGGATCGGGTTCAGCGCCCCCGAAACAATATGTAAAAGAGGTGCAGCAAAAAGAGTTTGCATCAACACCAACGCCACTTGGAATAGAAGATGAAGATGAGATCACGTATCAATCAACACCTATTACACAACAACCAGCTATGCAACAAACGCAAAAAGAAATGCAGATAAAACCGCAAAAAGAAATACAGGTGAAGCCGCAAAAGGAAGTGCAAGTGAAGCCGCAAAAGGAAGTGCAAGTGAAGCCACAAAAGGAAGTGCAAGTGAAGCCACAAAAAGAAGTGCAAAAAGAAATTCCGATTCAAAAAGAGAAGCCAGTTGAAAAGCCGCCTGTCATTCAAAAACCACCTGTTGTAGAGAAAGTAGAAAAACTAAAACCTACTACGAAAGAAAACACTAAATTTTCTATCAATGTGTTACCACAGCCACCGCAACCACCAATTAAAGCGAAAAAAGAATATAAAATTTCAGATGTAATAAAAAAGGGAAGCGAGTTAATTGCTCCTCAAATTAATAAAATGAAACCTAACAATGTCATTTCTCCGCAAACGAAAAAAGACAATATAGGAAACATAGTGTCACCGCAAGTGAAGAAAGAGAATGTAGGGAATATAGTGTCGCCGCAAGTGAAAAAAGAAAATATAGGGAATATAGTGTCGCCGCAAGTGAAGAAAGAGAATGTAGGGAATATAGTGTCGCCGCAAGTGAAAAAAGAAAATGTAGGGAATATAGTGTCGCCGCAAGTGAAGAAAGAGAATGTAGGGAATATAGTGTCGCCGCAAGTGAAGAAAGAGAATGTAGGAAGCATAGTCTCGCCACAAGTGAAGAAAGAAAATATAGGAAGCATAGTCTCACCAAACGTATCAAAAGAAAGTGTTATTATCCCGCAAGTAATACCGCCTAATATTCAAGTGCCGAATATAATGCCAATAATGGATAACAATCAAATGCCAAATATAATGCCAATAATGGATAACAATCAAATGTCGAACATGATGCCGATAATGGATAACAATCAAATGCCAAACATGATGCCGATAATGGATAACAATCAAATGCCAAACATGATGCCGATAATGGATAACAACCAAATGCCAAACATGATGCCGATAATGGATAACAATCAAATGCCAAACATGATGCCAGTAATGGATAACAATCAAATGCCGAACATGATGCCGATAATGGATAACAATCAAATGCCAAACATGATGCCGATAATGGATAACAACCAAATGCCAAATATGATGCCGATAATGGATAACAACCAAATGCCAAATATGATGCCGATAATGGATAACAATCAAATGCCAAACATGATGCCGATAATGGATAACAACCAAATGCCAAATATGATGCCAATAATGGATAACAATCAAATGCCAAACATGATGCCAGTAATGGATAACAATCAAATGCCGAACATGATGCCGATGATGGATAACAATCAAATGCCGAACATGATGCCGATAATGGATAACAATCAAATGCCAAACATGATGCCGATAATGGATAACAATCAAATGCCAAACATGATGCCATATCAACAGCCAATGATGCCGCCATATCCGCAGTATCAGCAACAAAATCCATACAATCAAATGCCGTATCAACAAATGGCGCCGCAATATACTTCTATGCCAAATCCAAATATGATGCCAATGGATAATAATATGCCGCCACTCGTGCAAGGTGAAGAAGATTGTGGATGCGGAGGAGAAAGTAGGTTATATAGTCCACAACCGGGTGGACCACAATATGCTAATCCTTTATATTATCAACCAACTCAGCCAGCATATGCACCACAGCCAGGAACGATGTATTATCAGCCGGACCCACCAAACGTATTTGGAGAACCAGTTTCAGAAGAAGAGGACGAAGAGGAAGTTTAAAAAAAGGTGGGGTTATTCCCACCTTTTTTGTATTCGTGATAGTTAGGAATATGGTGAATTTACATTAAGTGTTAGAAAATTCCTAGTGAAATATTAACAGTGTAAAAAACCTCTCTGTTACTCATCATAAGGGGGAGCTTTTCGAAAGAGAAGTTCATTCTAACAGAGGGGGTTTTTGTATTGAATACGAAAGTAAAAGTTATTGCTGCTTCTTTGTTAGTTACCAGTGCATTAGCTGCATGTGGTACACCAAAAGATAATAATGCGATGGATGGACGTAACTATAATTACGAGCGTACATCTTATAATGATACACACCAGTATCGTGATAATGTAGCGCGTAACGATCGTTCTACAGATTATGTAACATATAGAAACGGTCGTAACGATACAGGATATAATAATTATTACCGTGATGTAAATTACAATGGGCAAATTGCTAATCCACATCCAACTCGTAATATTACAATGAACAATTCATACATTAACAATGATGGTAAAACTGCGGAGAAAATTACGAATCGTGTGAAACGTATGAATAACGTAGACCGAGTTTCTACAGTTGTATATGGAAACGATGTAGCGATTGCGGTAAAACCACGTAATACAGCGACGAATGAAACAGCGATGGCGAACGAAATTCGTCAAGCTGTTGTGAATGAAGTTGGAAATAGAAACGTATATGTTTCTGTAAGAAATGACATGTTTACTCGTGTCGATGCAATGAGTACGCGTTTACGTAACGGCACAGCTACAAACGATTTTAATCGTGACATAACAAATATGTTCCGAGACATTCGTTACGGCCTGACTGGTACTATGCGATAACAAATTAAAGAGGAAGGGCTAGCCCTTCCTCTTTATTCATCGTCGTCTTGTAAACGACGTTTTTTTATAAAATAACTAACGGAGTAAGACGCTAAAAAGCATATGAAGAGAATACCACCTGTTAAAATAGCTTCAAATAGAGGTCTTTCTGGACTGAAAATGATATAAATAATAGCCATGATAATTCCTACAATAAGAGAGCGTAAAATAATTTTGTAATAAGGAGTTAACTTTATTTCCTTTTCGCTTTCTTCTACATCGATAGAAACGCTTAACTGTAAATAACTAAGTACAATACTTGTAAGAATAAATAATAACCACAATGGAGATTTCGTAATTTGATCCATTCCTTCTGTGAATCCGATATAGCCTAAAATTCCGATTATACCAATTGATTGAAAAAGAAAGGCAATACGTATGTTTTTTAACGTTTGAAGTATGAGGCGTTCATCTTTAATTTTTTTCAAGGCATTCATCCCCTGTTTATATTTATAGTATTAATTGTAATATATATATTGCATTAATCAATTTATAATTTACATAAATTTCAATTGGTTGAAAGAGGAAGAAAAATATATTTAGAAATATATTGCGCTTCTACCTTGTTAATGTTATATTAGCAAAGCGATGAGCTAATTTACGTAAGTCGAGAGATATGCTTAAGTGCTAAACACGCGAATGTGGTCGCCTGGTCTTTCGCCGTAAACGCATCAGACGCCTGCTTTGCAGGCGTCTTTCATTTTATATAAAAGTAAATGATACATGCAGATGAGGATTAACCCTTATCTGCATTTTTTATTTTCCTTAGAAATTTAATGATATTGTTTATATGGATAAAACCCCCATTTCCGGAAAAGCTACAAATGAAAGTATGATTTTGCCTAGAAGAGGTGAACGGAAATGAAATGGATGCTAATTGCAGTGCAAGCTTTCGTTGTGATGTTTTGCTTAGCTTATGGATCCGATGTGAGGGCAGAAATAACAGAAAAAGTACCTGAAGTTACAATTTTATTAGAGCGTATGTATGTTGATGGAGAAGTAAGCGAGGAAATACTGACAGAAAAAGTAGCAGATTTAGAAAAGTTTTTGCAGCAATATAAAGAATGGCAACTTGTTGATCGTGATGATGTGCAAATCGTATTACAAAGGAAAGTTGATGATATTTCTCCTTTACTGAAAACGAGCGGTTATTTTGGTGTTTCAGAGGAAGGGATATTGCAAATTTTTAAAGGGGTACCGAAAAGTGATAACGCGATCCATTCCTTCTTTCAAATTGATATGAAAAAGCTTGAGAGCTATGAGCGAGCAAAACTAAAGCGTGGTATTCGTATTAAGTCAAAAGAAGGATTCGTGAAGACAATCGAAAAAATGAAGCAATACGCAGTGCAAAATAAGAAAAAAAGCAGCTCAGGGTGAGCTGCTTTTTCTTATTTATTCTTAGCTGAAATCTCTTTTGCGATTTCATCAATTAGCATATCTTTTCCGATTGGATTGAATGCTTTCGTATTGAAGACTTCATTCGATACTTCGTATACGTGATTGTTTTTTACTGCTTTATTATCTTTCCAAACCGCACTGTTTTTATAGTCTTCGTACACTTTATCAGCTTCTCCGCCGAAGTTTACAATAAACATTTGATCAGGCTGGAATGCAACAAGGCCTTCAAGTGATACTTGTGCCATCGTTTGTTTTAAATCTGTGCCTTTTGTTGCTGGAAGTTTTAAGTCGTTAAAGATGATGTCACCATATCCGAAGCTACCGTATACACGGAAGTTTTGTGGTGTTACTGCAACGAACATAAAGTTCTCATCTTTTGTTTTCTCTTTAATTTTTTTAGATAAAGAGTCTGCTTTTTTATCGTAGTCTGCAATCCATTTGTCGGCTTTCTTTTCTTCGCCAAATAGTTTACCTACTTCTTTAAACTTACCGCGCCAGTCTTCTAGATTTGTTTCTAGAACAACTGTCGGTGCCACTTTTTCTAGTTGATCATAAATTTTCAATTGACGATTGTTTAAAATAATTAAGTCTGGTTTTAAAGCTGTAACAGCCTCTAGGTCAACTTTAGGTGCCCAGTACCAGCCGACTGCCTTTACACCGTCTAGCTTGTCCGTTAAGTGATTTTGGATTTTATCTTTATATGTGTTTGCTGTGCCAACAGGTTTATGTCCAAGGATTAATAATTCCTCTGTTGATCCAGATAAATCAACAATTCTCTTTGGATTAGCTGGAATTGTTGCTTCCCCTTTAGCATGTTTTACAACTTTTGTTTTCGGTTGTTCTTTTGCTTTTGCTTCTTCTTTTTGAGAAGAACAGCCAACGATAGAAAGAACAACTAGCATAATAGTAAATAAAATAAATAGCTTTTGTTTCATCCTGATGTAACCCCTTTAATTAATATTGATAATCATTATCGACTTCTGTATATTAATGTTCTTTTTGTATTTATGTCAATAGAAAAAAACGGAAATTGTAAACGGGGAACATTTGTTGGGGCAGTCTCGCTTTTCTATTGTTAAATATGTTAAAATGGAATACATGATTTGAGAGGGAGAGATCGTATTTTGTTTGAATATGTTACAGGTTACGTGGAGTATGTAGGACCGGAATATGTCGTAATTGACCATAATGGAATTGGTTATCAAATTTTCACACCAAATCCGTATGTATTTCAAAGAAGTAAGCAAGAAATCCGTGTCTATACATATCATTATGTGAGAGAAGATATTATGGCACTTTACGGGTTTAAAACACGTGAAGAGCGTTTATTATTTACAAAATTGTTAGGTGTATCGGGGATTGGACCAAAAGGTGCTCTTGCAATTTTAGCTTCTGGTCAAACCGGACAGGTCGTTCAAGCGATTGAACATGAAGATGAGAAGTTCTTAGTGAAGTTCCCAGGCGTCGGAAAGAAAACAGCGCGCCAAATGATTTTAGATTTAAAAGGAAAACTAGCAGATGTTGTACCAGATGCGTTTGTTGATTTGTTCTCAGATACTGAAAGTTTTGATACGAAGAAAGGTTCATCAGTTGAACTTGATGAAGCACTGGAAGCACTGCGTGCACTTGGCTATGCAGAACGAGAAGTCTCTCGCGTTGTACCAGAGTTATTAAAAGAATCACTAACGACGGATCAATATATTAAAAAGGCACTTAGTCTTTTACTAAATGGTAAGAGGTGAGTATAATGGACGAACGTCTCCTTTCAGGGGAATCTGGATACGAAGATGCGGATTTAGAGTATTCATTAAGGCCACAGACGCTCCGTCAGTATATTGGCCAAGATAAAGCGAAACATAATTTAGAAGTGTTTATTGAAGCGGCGAAAATGCGTGAAGAAACGTTAGATCACGTACTTTTATATGGCCCACCTGGACTTGGTAAAACGACGCTTGCGAATATTATTGCCAATGAAATGGGTGTTAACATTCGAACGACGTCAGGTCCTGCAATTGAAAGACCAGGAGATTTAGCGGCTGTATTAACAGCACTTCAGCCTGGGGATGTATTATTTATTGATGAAATTCATCGTTTGCATAGATCTATTGAAGAAGTGCTATACCCAGCGATGGAAGACTTTTGCCTTGATATCGTTATTGGGAAAGGACCGTCAGCTCGCTCTGTACGTCTAGATTTACCTCCATTTACGCTAGTTGGGGCAACGACGCGTGCAGGTGCATTATCAGCACCACTTCGTGACCGTTTTGGTGTACTTTCACGATTAGAGTATTATACAGTAGATCAGCTTTCTGCGATTGTAGAACGTACAGCAGAAGTGTTTGAAGTTGAAATAGATTCGTTAGCAGCATTAGAAATTGCAAGACGTGCCCGTGGTACACCTCGTATTGCGAATCGTCTATTACGACGTGTACGTGACTTCGCACAAGTTCGCAGTGACGGAACGATTGCGATGGAAATTACACAAATGGCGTTAGAACTATTACAAGTAGATAAATTAGGACTTGATCATATCGACCATAAATTACTGCTTGGTATTATTGAAAAGTTCCGCGGTGGTCCAGTTGGATTAGAAACTGTTTCAGCAACGATTGGGGAAGAATCGCATACGATTGAAGATGTGTATGAACCGTATTTATTACAAATTGGCTTTTTACAAAGAACGCCAAGAGGCCGGATCGTAACACCGCTCGCATATGAGCATTTCGGAATGGAGATGCCAAAAGTATGACGGAGATGCCAAAGCTGCTTATTACAGCTGGTATTTTGCTCATTGTTGTTGGATTAGCTTGGAAGTTCATAGGAAGGCTTCCAGGCGATATTTTTGTGAAAAAAGGTAACGTTACCTTTTATTTTCCTATCATTACATGTATTGTGTTAAGTATTGCATTATCTTTCATTATGTATATAATAAATCGATTCAAATAAGAAATAGGTGGATACAGTTATGGATATTAATCTGTTTGATTTTCATTTACCAGAAGAACTCATTGCACAAATTCCGCTTGAAGAGCGTGAAACATCAAGATTGATGGTGTTAGACCGTGAAACAGGAGATATTGAGCATAAACATTTTACAGACATTCTTTCTTACTTACAAGAGGGGGATTGCTTAGTTTTAAATGAAACGAAAGTGATGCCAGCTCGCTTGCACGGTGTGAAAGAAGATACAGGTGCACACATTGAAGTGCTTCTTTTGAAACAAGAGGAAGGCGATAAGTGGGAAACGCTTATAAAGCCAGCGAAGCGTGTAAAAGAAGGAACTGTCATCTCTTTTGGTGAAGGAAAGTTAAAAGCAACTTGCATTGGAACAGCAGATCAAGGTGGGCGTCAACTTGAGTTTTCATATGACGGCATCTTTTATGAAATTTTAGACGAGCTTGGAGAAATGCCACTTCCTCCATATATTAAAGAGACGCTAGAAGATCGCGATCGTTATCAAACGGTATATGCGAAGGAAATCGGTTCAGCAGCAGCACCGACGGCTGGCCTTCACTTTACAGAAGAGTTACTCGAGAAATTGAAGCAAAAAGGCGTCGGGTTAGCATTCATTACACTCCATGTAGGACTTGGAACATTTAGACCAGTTTCTGCAGATACTATTGAAGAGCATCATATGCACGCAGAGTATTACCATATGTCTGAAGAGACTGCGGCGTTATTAAACCGCGTGAAAGAGAATGGCGGCCGTATTATTACAGTAGGTACGACATCAACTCGTACGTTAGAAACGATTGCAACAGATCATAGTGGTAAGCTTTGCGCAGCTTCTGGCTGGACAGATATTTTTATGTACCCAGGATATGAATTTAAAGCAATTGATGGTTTAATTACAAACTTCCATTTGCCGAAATCAACATTAATTATGCTTGTAAGTGCATTTTCAAATAGAGATAATGTACTTCATGCTTATAATGAAGCAGTAAAAGAAAAATATCGTTTCTTTAGTTTCGGTGATGCGATGTTCGTTGCATCTCACGCTAAAATGAGAAACAAATAAAAGGAGTAAATTATGACAGCAATTCGTTATGAATTTATTAAAACTTGTAAACAAACGGGTGCACGTTTAGGTCGAGTGCACACGCCACACGGCTCATTTGATACACCGACATTTATGCCAGTTGGTACACTTGCAACAGTTAAAACAATGTCACCAGAAGAATTAAAAGCAATGGATTCTGGCATTATTTTAAGCAATACGTATCATTTATGGCTACGTCCAGGCCACGAAATTGTTCGTGAAGCAGGTGGCTTGCATAAGTTTATGAACTGGGATCGTGCAATCTTAACGGATTCAGGTGGATTCCAAGTATTTAGCTTAAGTGATTTCCGACGCATTGAAGAGGAAGGTGTTCATTTCCGCAATCACTTAAATGGCGATAAATTATTCTTATCTCCAGAAAAAGCGATGGAAATCCAAAATGCATTAGGTTCAGATATCATGATGGCATTTGATGAGTGTCCACCGTTCCCTGCTACTTTTGAATACATGAAAAAGTCTGTAGAGCGTACAAGCCGCTGGGCAGAGCGTTGCCTAAAGGCGCATGAACGTCCACAAGATCAAGGTTTATTCGGTATTGTGCAGGGCGGGGAGTTTGAAGAACTTCGTCGTCAAAGTGCGAAAGATCTTGTTTCAATGGACTTCCCTGGCTATGCTATAGGCGGTCTATCTGTTGGTGAACCGAAGGATATTATGAATCGTGTTCTTGAGTTTACAACACCACTTCTTCCTGATGATAAACCACGTTACTTAATGGGTGTAGGTTCTCCTGACTCGTTAATTGATGGTGCGATTCGCGGTGTTGATATGTTTGACTGTGTACTTCCGACTCGTATCGCTCGAAATGGTACATGTATGACAAGTGAAGGCCGCTTAGTTGTGAAAAACGCGAAATTCGCTAGAGACTTCGGGCCGCTTGATCCGAACTGTGATTGCTACACATGTAAAAACTATTCTCGTGCATACATTCGTCACTTAATGAAATGTGATGAAACGTTCGGAATTCGTTTAACGTCTTATCACAACCTTCATTTTCTGTTAAACTTAATGGAGCAGGTGAGACAAGCTATTCGTGAAGACCGTCTTGGCGATTTCCGCGAAGAGTTCTTTGAACAGTATGGCTTTAATAAACCGAATGCTAAAAACTTCTAATACATAATTTAAAAGGAGGAACACAAGATGAATGCAGGTATGATGAATATCGTTATGATTGTTGCGATGTTTGCGATTTTCTATTTCTTATTAATTCGCCCGCAACAAAAGCGTCAAAAAGCAGTTGCTCAAATGCAAAATGAAATCAAAAAAGGTGATGCTATCGTAACAATCGGTGGTTTACACGCTACAATCGAATCAGTGGATGAAACAAAAATTGTTGTTAAATCTGGTGGTGCACACTTAACTTTCGATCGCAATGCGATTCGTGAAGTTGTGAAAAACTAATGATGAAGGCCCTGCATGAAATGTGCAGGGCCTTTTTTTAACTATTTTGTTTTGACATATTTACACCGAAAATACCTCCGAGTGTACTCGCACCCATTAATGCTAATTGGTAGAGTAACTGTGAGTTCGATAAAGTTTGAGAGAAGCCTAAATAGTTAACGAGAAAGACGAGAATAGCGAATGTAAGGCCTGTTGTGAAACCTACTAGCCATCCTTTTCCTTGTGCCTTTTTACCAGCAATAAATCCAGACATAAGCATAGATAGAAGGGCTATTATAAAAATAATAATTACTAATGTCCCTTCATTAATATTCGTAAATTTTAATAAAAGAGCCATGATCATACTTGTAATAGATGCGAGGATTAATAAGGTAATAATACCGAAGCCGATTGCGCTCGATAATTTTTTCGTTCCATCCATTATGCATTCCCCCTTTTTAATACAAGCATATTTTCATTTTGTTTAAGTTAGACTAGTTTCTTTTTTGTAGGGGAGCCTATAAGTAAAAAAAGGGGATGTAGAAATGGAATGGGTATCAATAATCGGACGAACAATGCTTTTGTATATAATCATTTTAATTATTTTTCGTCTTATGGGTAAACGTGAAATTGGAGAATTAAGTGTATTAGATTTAGTTGTATTCATTATGCTCGGTGAAATGGCTGTAGTGGCAATCGAAAATACAGATAAATCACTTTGGCATCAATTAGTTCCAATGACTTTTCTTATGTGTATACAAATCATTTTGTCGGTCATTTCTTTAAAGTTTCAGCGTTTTCGGCATTTAATAGAAGGGGAGCCTGCGATTCTTGTGAATGCAGGTAAAATTGATGAAAAAAAGATGCGGAAGCAGCGATATAACATAGATGATTTATTGATGCAGCTACGTGAGCAAGGAATCGGAGATGTGCGTGATGTAGAATACGCTATTTTAGAACCATCTGGAAAGTTATCTGTCTTTCAAAAACAAAAAAGTAAAAAGAGCAAAAATGATACACCAATTTTTACACTCCCACTAATTATTGATGGAGAAATTCAATACAATCATTTGCAAATGATCGAACATACAGATGGGTGGCTCGTTGAGAAACTGAATAACTTAGGTTATAAAGATGTGAAACGGATTTTATATTGTAGTTTTCAAAATGGACAGTTTTTCGTTGATTTGAAAGAAAATTAGAGGCTTACCATTTTGAATGGCAAGCCTGCTTACTTCAAAAATGAAAGTTTCCGAATGATAGGGAGACGACTTAATTCTTCTTTTCGAATGAGTTTGAAAACGAAGAGGAGAACGATATAAACGATTGTTGTTAAAGTGATTTCCCATAATGTTTGTATGCCAAGTGAATGAGAAAAAACGATATACTTATGAAGATAAAAACCGAAGGTACCAGCAAGCCCGATAGCAATTCCGCCGAAAATATAGTCTTTTGCATAAATGGTAAATGCAATTTTCTTTAAAACAGTGGCGTAGTGAAGGAATGTTACGGTTACTATATTTGCTGCGATGGCGAGGGCAACCCCCATCATTTGGAACTCTGGGCGTGAAGCGAGTACAAAGATAACGATTAATTTTACGATAGCGCCAATAAATGTGTTCATCATAGCAGCGCGTGCTAAGTTTAAAGCTTGCAACACAGATGTAAGGGGGCTTTGAAAATAATGAAATAAAAAGCAAGGTGCAAGAAGCTGGATGAAAGCGGCCGCGTTGTCTGATCCGTACATGAGAGTTAAAACTGGAGAAGCAAATACATATAATATAACGACTGACCATCCGCCGGTTATTAAGGAAATTCGAAGTGCTTGTTGTAATCGGTGTTCTACTAATTTGTGTTGTCTCTTTGCCATTGCCTCGCTAATTGATGGGACGAGTGCTGTAGAAAGAGCATATGTAATAAAGGCTGGCAGTGATAGAAGTGGGAACGCATATCCGTTTAATATACCGTATTGCTGAGTTGCGACAGAAGCAGCAACGCCGGCGATCGCTAAGCTTTGCATAACGACGATAGGTTCAAAGAAATAAGAAACGGAACCAATTAAACGGCTTCCTGTAGTTGGTAAAGCAATGTCCATAAGGGAATAAAACGTATTTTTGCTCTCCTTTACAGTAGTGAAAAATCCAGAGCGTATAGATAAATGTTTTTCGCGTTGGAATAAAGTAAGTAAAAATAATAAAGATGCAACTTCACCTAGAACAGCTGATAGCATAGCACCGGCTGCAGCATATTCTACGCCGTAAGGTAAAAATAACCGAATGCATACAGCAATAATTGTAATGCGGACAACTTGTTCTATGACTTGAGCGTAAGCGCTCGGCTTCATGTTTTGTTTCCCTTGGAAATAACCACGTAAAACGGAAGAAACTGCAATAACAGGGACGACAGGTAAAATAGCCATTAATGGATAGTAAGTTCTTTCATCTGTTAATAATGTTTTTGCTAAAATAGGTGTGAGTAGCATAATCCCAATTGTTAAAATGATACTAATAATGGATGTAACGGCTAGCGAGACAGTTAATATTTTTTTAACCCTTTGCTTATCGTTCACTGCTTCCGCTTCTGCTACAAATTTTGCGATTGCAACAGGAAGGCCAATTTGTGTTAATGTAATTGCTAAAATGAAGGTGGGGACAGCCATCATATAAAGGCCAACGCCTTCTTCGCCTAAAATGCGTGCCATTACAATGCGGTTAATAAATCCAAGGATTTTTGTAATAAAGCCAGCTATCATTAAAATAAATGCACCTTTTAAAAAGCTTTGTCTCGTCATACTCTTCTCCTACCTTCTCAAAATCAATGGAATGATTTACAATAATTTATATGCACGTATGAGACAAGAATGACAAGCATTTAAGAGAGTGAAGTATGAATGGTACTCTTGAAAGAAGTTATTACTGTCCATTAGAGCGGGATTAAAAGCGACTTTTCGTGCTGAAATAAGAAGGAGATGTTATATATGTTGGATAATGAGGCTTTGGTAGAATCATACCGCGGACAGTTACAAGTCGTTTTAGAAAGTAAAGTAGAAGAGTTTCACATGTTTGGTTATGACCGAGTGACAGATAATGATATTTGGAAGTTTCTCAAGGTGAAAAAGTGGAAAAAGATAGACAGTGATGTTAGGTTGTATGCATTAGTAAATGATGTATTAAGAGTAAGTACTAATGAATATATGAATTATTTAACTGTTGAAGCATATCAAGCGCCACTTTGGTCGTTTGATGAATATGAAAATAAATAACCGACTGTAATTGGTTTGTTCTTCCTTTTGCAGTATAATGATAGGTATTGATAAAGAGGAATTAATTATGTCTAAGATTATATATAAAGGAGGTAGTGAAGAGGAAAAATAAATAATGAATAGTGTAGGTATTGTGAAAAGCTTACCGACACAGCTAGTGATGAACTAGCGGAAATACATGTATTTTATAGAAAGTAAGTCTACTAACTAGGCGTATGCACACGTGCGAAAATGAATCGTAAGAGATTTATTGAAAGTGTTAGTAGCAGAAAGAGGGTACATATGGCAAAGCGTGGTACAAGAATTGCCGCCTTTTTCCTCATCGTTTTATTAATTGGTGGAGTAATTGGTGCGGCAGGAAAAGACATAGCAAAAGGAATTAGTCTAGGACTAGACCTTCGCGGTGGTTTTGAAATTCTGTATGAAGTAAAACCAGCCAAAAAAGGTGATAAAATCGATCGTGATGCACTTGTAAGTACAGTAGGTGCTCTTGAAAATCGTGTCAATGTTCTTGGTGTAAGTGAGCCGAACATTCAAATCGAAGGGGAAGATCGAATTCGTGTACAGCTTGCTGGTGTACAAGATCAGCAAAAAGCACGTGAAATGTTATCAACACAAGCGAAACTAACATTCCGTGATGTGGATGATAACCTGCTTATGGACGGAACGGATTTAAAAGGCGGCGGAGCGAAGCAAACATTTGATGAGCAAGGCCGTGCGAGCGTAGGTCTTACACTAAAAAGCGCTGAAAAATTCCGTGAAGTAACTGAAAAGATTTCAAAAATGCCACCACCAACGAATTTAATGGTAATTTGGCTTGATTTTGAAGAAGGAAAAGATTCATATAAAGCAGAATCTGCAAAAACGAATAATCAGAAGTTTTTATCAGCAGCAACAGTAAGCCAAGTATTTAACCAAGCTGAAGTATCTATCGTAGGTGGAAACTTTACAGTTGAAAGTGCGAAAGAACTTTCATCTTTATTAAATGCAGGTGCACTTCCTGTTGATTTAAAAGAAATGTATTCAACATCTGTTGGAGCGAAATTTGGTCAACAAGCATTAGAGCAAACGATTTTCGCTAGTGCGATTGGTATTGCTATTATCTTCTTATTCATGCTTGTATTCTACCGTTTACCAGGACTTGTAGCGGTTATTATGTTAGGTTTATACATTTTCGTTACATTACTTGTCTTTAACTGGATGCATGCAGTTCTTACGTTACCGGGTATTGCGGCATTAGTGCTCGGGGTTGGTATCGCAGTTGATGCGAATATCATTACGTACGAGAGATTGAAGGAAGAGCTTAAAATTGGTAAGTCGATGATGTCAGCATTCCGTGCTGGTAACCATCGTTCATTATCGACAATTTTAGATGCGAACATTACAACAATTGCAGCAGCTGGTGTATTATTCGCTTACGGTAATAGCTCTGTAAAAGGATTCGCAACAAGTTTAATCGTAAGTATTTTAGTTGGTTTCATTACGAATGTATTCGGTACTCGTTTCTTACTAGGTTTACTTGTAAAGAGCCGTTACTTTGATAAGAAACTATCTTACTTTGGTGTTAAGGAAAAGGATATTATTCCATTAACAAAAGGTGCAGTACATCCACCGACGAGATTTGATCGTATTAATTTCGTAAATATCGGTCATAAATTTTTCTTATTCTCAATTGTAGTTGTAATTGCTGGGGCAATTATATTACCGATTTTCAAAATGAATCTTGGTATTGACTTTGCAAGTGGTACACGTATTGACTTGCAATCAAAACAAGCAACTACTGTTTCTAATATTCATAAAGATTTGAAAGAATTGAACATCGATGTGAAGGAAGAAGATATTGTACCGACCGGAGATGACAATAAAGGTTTCGCTGTTCGTACGTTAGGCGTTTTATCGAAAGATGAAATTGCGAAAACAAAAACATTCTTTAACGATAAATACGGTACAGAGCCAAACGTAAGTACAGTTTCGCCGACAATCGGTAAAGAGATTGCACGAAATGCATTCATCGCGGTTCTGATAGCTTCATTGGTTATCATCTTATACGTAAGTATTCGTTTCCGCTTCACATATGCATTATCTGCGGTAATCGCATTATTACATGATGCATTCGTTATGATTGTTATGTTTAGTCTTTTCCAGATAGAGGTAGACTTAACGTTTATCGCTGCGATATTAACGATTATTGGTTACTCTATCAATGACTCAATCGTTACGTTTGATAGAAACCGTGAGTTATACAAACAGAAAAAACGAGTTCGCGACATAAAAGACCTAGAAGAAATCGTAAACTCAAGTATTCGTCAAACAATTGGTCGTTCAATTAATACAGTGTTAACAGTGTTATTCCCAGTAATCGCACTACTTATTTTTGGTAGTGAATCACTGCGTAACTTCTCACTTGCATTATTAATTGGATTAGTTGTAGGTACGTACTCTTCTATTTTCGTGGCTTCTCAAATTTGGTTAATGCTTGAAAACCGTCGTTTGAAAAGGGGAAAAACCAAGAAGAAGGTTGAGAAAGAAGAACCTGAACCGCAAGTATAAAAAAGATGATGTCTCATTATGAGGCATCTCTTTTTTCGTTTGTGGATACAATAAGATAGCAACTTTTGAAAGAATGAAATGGAATAAAGTGGTGATGTTATCGCTGATTTTGTTAAAATAAAGTGAAACTTTAATAAGTGGGGGTTTTGTTCATCCCCACTTATTATTAGCCCTCACCAATCGGGCTTTTACGGGCAGTTGATCTCCCACCTAACTTCCTTGTATTTGCCGGATTTTGAGGTGGGGGGCTTACTGCCCACAAATAGCGGGATAAAAAGATAGGTTAAGAAAAGAAGGGATTTCAATTATGGAAAAAGATGAACGTTTTAAACAGGCCGAGTTTGGTGCTATTGTCGGAATCGTTGGTAATATTATATTAGCGATTGTAAAAGCGGTAATTGGTTATATTGGAAACAGTAAGGCACTTTTAGCGGATGCGGTGCATTCTGGATCAGATGTAATTGGCTCGTTAGCTGTACTTTTTGGATTACGAGCGGCAAAGCAACCGCCTGATGAAGATCATCCGTATGGTCATGGTAAAGCGGAATCGATTTCAGCGATTATTGTTGCGGTATTATTATTTATTGTTGGAATAGAGATAGCGATTTCGTCTATAAAAGCTTTTTCACAAGATTTAGAACCACCAAAAGGAATTACGATTTTTGCAGTTATTCTTTCGATTGTAGTGAAAGAAGGGATGTTTCAGTATAAATATCGATTAGGGAAGAGGATAAATAGTGATGCAATTATTGCAAATGCATATGAGCACCGTTCGGATGTGTTTTCTTCAATTGCAGCTTTAATCGGCATTTGTGCAGCTATTATCGGTGGTAAGTTAGGTATAGATTGGCTTGTATATGCCGATCCAATTGCAGGATTATTTGTCTCAATTCTCGTTGCTAAGATGGCGTGGAGTATTGGAGCAGAAGCTATTCATGCAACGCTCGATCATGTTCTGCATGAAGAAGATGTTGTTCCGCTTAGGGAGGCGGTTTTTCAAGTGGAAGGTGTGAAAAAAATAGGCTCTTTATATGCAAGAGAACATGGCCACTATGTTATTGTTGATATTAAAGTATCTGTAGATCCATATATCACTGTAGAAGAAGGTCACCGCATCGGAAAACATGTAAAAGAAAAACTTATGAAACAAGATAACGTACAAAACGTTTTTGTACATATTAATCCGTATTCTCCAAATTAAACATAACAGATATTTAATTATATAGATATCGAATCGTAGTTTGCATTATATTGTCACCCCTTAATCTGTCTTGTATAATGGATAGGTTAAGGGGTGATTTCGTGTTACAACCGAAGACGCGTTGGAAAGAAAAAGAATATAATGAGGAACTAGTGAGTGAATTAGCAAATAAATTGCAACTATCACCTCTTGTGACTTCATTATTTCTTGGCAGAGGCTTAAATACAGAAGATAAGATTGTAGACTTTTTAAATACAGCAGATCAAGAATTTCATGATCCATTTTTACTTGAAGGAATGGATCGGACTGTAGAACGTGTGAAAAAAGCTATTGAAAATGGAGAACAAATATTAATATTTGGCGATTACGATGCGGACGGAGTAAGTAGTACGACTGTGTTATATCTTGCTCTCAAAGAATTAGGTGCAGAAGTAGAGTTTTATATTCCAAATCGTTTTACTGAAGGCTATGGGCCAAATGAAGAAGCGTTTCGTTGGGCGCACAGTGCAGGGTTCTCACTAATTATTACTGTCGATACTGGTATCGCAGCGGTACATGAAGCGAAGGTAGCGAAGGAACTTGGAATAGATCTTATTATTACAGATCATCATGAGCCACCACCAGAATTACCAGAGGCACTTGCGATTATTCATCCGAAATTAGAAGGCGGTGTTTATCCGTTTCATTATTTAGCGGGTGTTGGTGTTGCATTTAAAGTTGCACATGCACTTTTGGGTCGTGTACCAGAGCATTTGTTGGAAATTGCAGTAATCGGTACGGTAGCCGATTTAGTATCGCTTCACGGTGAAAATAGATTGTTAGTACAGCGTGGACTGAAGCATATGCGAATGACTCGGAATATCGGTTTAAAGGCGTTATTTAAAGTTGCTAACGTTTCGCAAAGCGAAATTACAGAAGAAAGCATCGGGTTCGCACTCGCACCTCGTATTAATGCAGTTGGTCGTTTGGAAGATGCAACACCTGCTGTACACCTTTTATTATCAGAAGATCCAGAGGAAGCGAAAGAGCTAGCTGAAGAAATTGATGAGCTGAACAAACTTCGAAAAGATATTGTAAAGCAAATTACTGAAGAAGCTATCGCTGAAGTCGAAAATAATTTCCCGCCAGAAGAAAATAAAGTATTAGTCCTTGCAAAAGAAGGTTGGAATCCAGGGGTAATTGGAATTGTCGCTTCTAAGTTAGTTGAACGTTTTTATCGTCCAACGATTGTATTAAGCATTGATCCTCATAAAGAAACAGCAAAGGGATCGGCTCGTAGTATTGCAGGATTTGATTTGTTTGCAAACCTTTCAGATTGCCGTGAATTGTTACCGCATTTCGGAGGTCATCCGATGGCAGCGGGAATGACGCTTAATATGAATGATGTGGATGAATTAAGACGCAGGTTAAATGAGCAAGCAGATGTAATTTTAACAGCAGAAGATTTTATTCCGATTACAGCAGTGGATGCATTTTGTAAAGTAGAGGATGTAACGCTTGCCGCGATTGAGGATATGCAAAAGTTAGCGCCATTTGGCGTAGGAAATCCGAAACCGCGTATTGCGGTGAAAGATGCCGAATTAGAAAGTATCCGTGCAATTGGATCTGATGGTTCGCATTTAAAAATGGCTCTTCGTGATGGACAAGCAACACTGGACACGATTGGATTTGGATTTGGTACTTATGCGAAAGAAATCTCTCCAGTTGCGAAGGTTTCTGTAGTAGGAGAAGTGTCCATTAATGAATGGAATAACTTTAAAAAGCCGCAATTAATGGTGCAAGATATTGCTGTAGAGGCATGGCAATTATTTGACTGGCGTAGTATGCGTAATGTAGAAGCAAATTTAGCAGAACTTCCGAAAGAAAAAATAACAATGGTGTATTTTTCTGAAGAGGTATTGAATAAATTTTCTTTAGAAGGCTATAAAGAACAGCTCGTGCATGCATCAGAGGTAGCTCATTTTGATGATCAATACATTGTGCTACTTGATTTGCCGAAAGGAACAGATGAATTAGGTGATGTATTTAAGGCTGGATTCCCAGCTCGAATTTACACGCTATTTTATCAAGAGAATAATCATTTATTTAGTACGGTCCCAACGAGGGAACATTTTAAATGGTACTATTCTTTCTTAAGCCAAAAAACACCATTTTCTTTAAGGCAATATGGGGAACAACTGTGTCGTCATAAAGGTTGGTCAAAAGATACAGTAAATTTCATGACACAGGTGTTTTTTGAGTTAGAATTTGTTACAATAAAAGACGGTGTCATTTTTATGGCAGACAAAAAACAAAAGCGTGATTTAATTGAATCGAACACATATCGTGAGAAAATGAACCACTTACAATTAGAGAAAGAATTGGTTTATAGCACATATCAGCAACTATATACATGGTTTGAAACGATTCGTGATCATAAATAAGTAGAACAGTTAGGGTAAAGGATTTGTATTTACAAACCTTTTATATCTGAGGAGGATTCAGAAATATGGATTTCAAGCAACATATCGCAATTGTACCAGATTATCCGAAAGAAGGTATTGTGTTTAAAGACATTACACCTTTAATGAACGACGGAAAAGCATATAAAGCAGCAACAGATGCAATCGTTGAGTATGCAAATAAAAGAGACATTGATGTTGTAGTAGGACCAGAAGCGCGTGGTTTTATTATTGGTTGCCCAGTTTCTTATGCATTAGAAGTAGGTTTCGCACCAGTTCGTAAATTAGGGAAATTACCACGTGAAGTAATTACAGTTGACTACGGTAAAGAATATGGAACGGATGTTTTAACAATCCATAAAGATGCAATTAAGCCAGGCCAACGTGTATTAATTACAGATGACTTATTAGCTACAGGTGGAACAATTGAAGCGACAATTAAACTAGTTGAAGAACTTGGTGGAGTTGTAGCAGGAATTGCATTTTTAGTAGAGCTTACTTACTTAGATGGTCGTAAAATGTTAGATGGTTACGATGTATTAGTATTAGAAAAATACTAATCATTATATAGGTGAAACTACGGTGATAAAAAAGTACCCGTGAATCTCTTGGAGAGGAGCGGGTACTTTTGTATAATTGCACAAAAAAACATGGTGAAATGTCAGTAAAATCTTTTCCTTTTCACAATTCACAATCATTGGGTTATAATGATAGAATATAATTTATTCTATTCAATAAAGATAAAGTCAATTTTCAATAAAAGGTGATTCGATGGCAAATGAGCAAGTACTAACAGCTGAACAGGTACTCGAGAAAGCAAGTCAATATTTAGCGGATGGAGATATTGAGCTAGTGGCACGTGCCTATGAATATGCGCGTGATGCACATAGCGAACAATATAGAAAATCGGGTGAACCATATATTATTCACCCAATTCAAGTTGCAGGTATTTTAGTTGATTTACACATGGATCCGGCTACAGTATCGGCAGGTTTCTTACATGATGTAGTGGAAGATACAGAAATTACATTAGAAGACATTGAACGGGAATTTAATAAAGAAATCGCTATGCTTGTCGATGGTGTTACAAAGCTTGGAAAGATTAAATATAAATCCCATGAGCAGCAACAAGCAGAAAACCATCGCAAAATGTTTATTGCAATGGCTCAAGATATTCGAGTTATTTTAATTAAACTAGCTGATCGTCTTCATAACATGCGTACATTGAAACATTTGCCTCAAGAGAAGCAGCGTCGCATTGCGAATGAAACGTTAGAAATCTTTGCACCTTTAGCACATAGACTCGGAATTAGTACTATTAAATGGGAGTTAGAGGATACGTCACTTCGCTATTTAAACCCGCAGCAATATTATCGTATTGTGAATTTAATGAAGCGTAAACGTGCAGAGCGTGAAGAATATTTAGATGAAGTAATGACTGGCATTCGTGAGAAATTAAAAGAGGTTTCAATTCAACCTGAGATTTCTGGAAGACCAAAACATATTTACAGTATTTATCGTAAAATGGCATTGCAAAATAAACAATTCAATGAAATTTACGATTTACTAGCTGTACGTGTCGTTGTGAATAGTATTAAAGATTGCTATGCGGTGCTTGGAATTATTCATACGTGCTGGAAACCAATGCCAGGTCGTTTTAAAGATTATATTGCAATGCCGAAAGCAAATTTATATCAATCTCTTCATACGACTGTAATTGGACCAAAAGGTGATCCGCTAGAAGTGCAAATTCGTACGAAAGAAATGCATGAGATTGCAGAATTCGGAATCGCGGCACATTGGGCGTATAAAGAAGGTAAAGCAGCAGAAACAACGGGTACATTAGAGAAGAAACTAACTTGGTTCCGTCAAATATTAGAATGGCAAAATGAAGCTTCTAATGCAGAAGAATTTATGGAGTCATTAAAAATTGATTTATTCTCTGACATGGTATTCGTCTTTACACCAAAAGGCGATGTAATGGAATTACCACTTGGCTCTGTTCCAATTGATTTTTCGTATCGTGTCCATTCGGAAATTGGAAACAAGACAATTGGTGCAAAAGTAAATGGGAAAATGGTGACGCTTGATTATAAGTTGAAAACTGGTGACATCATTGAAATTTTAACATCGAAACATTCGTATGGTCCAAGTCAAGATTGGGTAAAGCTTGCTCAAACATCTCATGCGAAAAATAAAATACGTCAATTCTTTAAGAAACAACGTAGAGATGAAAATATTGAAAAAGGCCGTGAACTTGTTGAAAAAGAAGTGCGTGGCTTAGAGTATGAGATGAAAGAAGTATTAGCGCTTGATAATTTAAAACGTGTCGCTGAGAAGTTTAACTTTGCAAATGAAGAAGATATGTTTGCAGCAGTTGGATATAACGGAATTACAGCAGCGCAAATTGTTACGAGACTAACGGACAAGTTCCGTAAACAACGTGAAGAAGAAGACATCGTTGAAGTTAAAGAAGTTCGTAAACCGATGAAAATTCGAAAATGGGATTCTGGTGTAAAGGTAAGTGGTGCAGATAATTTGTTAATTCGTTTATCAAAATGCTGTAACCCAGTTCCAGGTGATGATATCGTTGGGTATATTACGAAAGGTCGAGGCGTATCAATTCACCGTTGCGATTGCGTCAATGTGCATACAGAAGAAGCGGTGGAGCGTTTACTAGAAGTAGATTGGGAAGGTAGTCCTGAAAAAGAAATTGAGTACAATGTTGATATTGAAATTTCAGGCTATGATCGTCGTGGTCTATTGAATGAAGTATTACAAGCTGTTACAGAAACGAAGACGTATATCTCAGCTGTTTCTGGTAGAAGTGATCGTAATAAGATGGCAACGATTAACATGTCGATTTCTATTCGAAACTTACAACACTTGAAAAAAGTAGTAGAGCGCATTAAACGTGTTCCAGAAATTTATGCCGTACGACGCATGATGCATTAATAGGGAGTGTAGAAAAGATGAGAGTTGTTTTACAACGATCAAAGGAAGCGTCTGTCACAGTAGATGGCGAGATTGTAGGACAAATTCCATTCGGTTTAACATTACTAGTTGGCATTACGCATGAAGATACAGAAAAAGATGCAACTTATATCGCAGAAAAAATTGCAAACCTACGTATTTTTGAAGATGAGAGCGGAAAGATGAACCACTCTGTACTTGATATGAAGGGACAAGTTCTATCTATTTCGCAATTTACATTATACGGAGATTGCCGTAAAGGAAGACGTCCAAACTTTATGGATGCTGCGAAACCTGATTATGCAGAACATTTATATGATTTCTTTAATGAAGAAGTTCGTAAACAAGGACTGCATGTGGAGACAGGACAGTTCGGAGCAATGATGGACGTTTCTTTAATCAATGATGGTCCGGTGACCTTAATTGTAGAAAGTAAATAGTGTTGCCCAAGAAGAGAGGATTATAGGTCCTCTCTTTTTTCATACATTGTGGTATGTTTTGTTTAGTTACAATAGGATTTAATTTGAAGAGGAATAAAAGGAAAAGAAGGTGTAGCATGCTTCAAGAATTCAATATAGCTTTACGTTTTATGCTGGAGTTATGCATTCTTGGGATTGTTGGATACTGGGGGTTTCGAATAGGAGAAGTACCTGTTGTAAAAATTACACTGGCTATTAGTCTTCCGATTGTTGTTGCTGTCATATGGGGGTTATTTGGAGCTCCATACGCAGAGTGGGAAGTGCGTGGTATATTGCATGTATTGTTAGAAATTATCGTGTTTGGAGTAGGTGTTGCAGCGTTGTATCATTTGAAGCACCCTTTACTTGCGAGTGGATTGGCTACCGTTATTATTGTTAATCGCATTCTTATGTTTATTTGGAATCAATAACTGTTTCGGCTATGTATAACTATCTCATCAATATGGAACAATAAAAAGTAAAACAACCATATTGAATGTGAGGGATATACGTATGCGTATGAATGAAAAAGGGCATTCTGTTACAAATGGTGCAAATCAACTGTTTAACGTAAATTTACATGATTTTATTTCAAAAGAACAAAACAATACTTCAATGGAGCTTGCTTCTGAGTTTGGAATTTCACTACAAGATGTAAAGCGCCTAAAGAAGCAAATTGAGCGCTCTTAGAGCACTTGACAATCCTACTCAACAAACGTATAGTAATTTTATATTTACATATGAATATAGCCGTTGATAGAGGAGAGTAAATGAGATACACATGGAAAGAGAAGAAATGTCCTAGGCTGAAAACATTTCTACATGATGACTGATTGAATGACACTCTGTAGGTTTCAACTTGAAAGGCTTATAGGCTTAGTAGAGATGAACGCAAATTTAAGCGTTATTAAAAAAGTGGAAGCATACGTGCTTCAATTAGGGTGGCACCACGGGTATAATACTCTCGTCCCTACTGTTCAAACAGTAGAGGCGGGAGTTTTTTTATTTTTATTAAGATTAAAACAATTTGAGGAGGAACTGAATATGTCTATTCAAATCCCACGCGGAACGCAAGATATTCTTCCAGGTAGTGTTGAGTTATGGCAGTATATCGAAGGGCAAGCGCGCGACATTTGCCGTCGTTACAATTATAAAGAAATTCGTACACCAATTTTTGAGCACACAGAGCTATTTTTACGTGGTGTTGGTGATACGACAGATATCGTACAAAAAGAAATGTATTCATTCCAAGACCGTGGAGAGCGTAGTTTAACATTACGTCCAGAAGGTACTGCACCTGTTGTACGTTCTTACGTTGAAAACAAAATGTTCGGTGATGCAACACAACCAACAAAATTATACTATATCGGCCAAATGTTCCGTTATGAAAGACCACAAGCAGGTCGCTATCGTCAATTCGTACAATTCGGTATTGAAGCAATTGGTAGTAACGATCCAGCAATTGATGCAGAAGTAATTGCACTTGCTGTAGAGTTTTACCGCGGTATGGGCTTGAAAAATATTAAAGTTGTATTAAATAGCTTAGGTGATGCAGCGAGTCGTCAAGCGCACCGTGATGCGTTAATTGCTCACTTTGAGCCGCGCATCGGAGAATTCTGTTCTGATTGCCAATCTCGCTTAGAAAAAAACCCTCTTCGTATTTTAGACTGTAAGAAGGACCGTAATCATGAATTAATGAGCACGGCACCATCTATTACAGAATACTTAAACGAAGATTCAGCAGTATACTACGACAAAGTACAAGAACTACTAACGATGATGGATGTTCCATTTGAGAAAGATCCGAATTTAGTACGTGGTTTAGACTACTACCAACACACTGTTTTTGAAATTATGAGTGAGGCAGAAGGTTTCGGTGCTATCACAACATTAAGTGGCGGTGGCCGTTATAACGGACTTGTACAAGAAATCGGTGGACCGGAAATGCCAGGTATCGGTTTTGCGATGAGTATTGAGCGTTTAATTATGGCACTGAAGGCTGAAAATATTGAGTTACCAATTGAACATAGTATTGATTGTTACGTTGTAGCACTTGGTGAAAAAGCGAAAGACCGTGCTGCAAAAGTTGCGTTCGATCTTCGTAAAGCTGGATTATCAGTTGAAAAAGATTATTTAGATCGCAAAATGAAAGCACAATTTAAATCTGCAGATCGTTTAAATGCGAAATACGTAGCTGTATTAGGGGAAGATGAGCTAGATAAAGGCATCATTAACTTAAAAGATATGGCAACAGGCGGACAAGAAGAAGTAGCGTTAGATGTATTTGCTTCATATGTAGCAGAAAAATTAATATAGGGGGAACTTAAAGTGGCTGAAAGAACACATGCATGCGGAAAAGTAACAGTAGAAGCGGTTGGACAAACAGTTCAATTAAAAGGTTGGGTACAAAAACGCCGTGATTTAGGCGGATTAATCTTTATCGACTTACGTGACCGTACAGGTATCGTACAAGTTGTATTTAATCCAGAAACATCAAAAGAAGCGTTAGAAGTAGCAGAAACGATTCGTAGCGAATACGTATTGCACGTAGAAGGTACAGTTGTTGAACGTGGTGAAGGCGCAATTAATGATAATATGGCAACTGGTCGTATTGAAGTACAAGCATCGAAAGTAAATGTATTAAACGCAGCGAAAACAACGCCAATCATTATTGCTGATGATACAGATGCATCAGAAGATGTGCGTTTAAAATATCGTTACTTAGACTTACGTCGTCCTGCAATGTTCAACACATTCAAAATGCGTCATGACGTAACGAAAACAATTCGTAACTTCTTAGATACAGAAGAGTTCTTAGAAGTTGAAACACCAATTTTAACGAAGAGCACGCCAGAAGGAGCTCGCGACTATTTAGTACCAAGCCGTGTGCATGATGGTGAATTTTATGCATTACCTCAATCTCCGCAGCTATTTAAACAGCTTCTTATGGTCGGTGGATTTGAGCGTTACTATCAAGTAGCACGTTGTTTCCGTGACGAAGATTTACGTGCGGATCGTCAACCGGAATTCACGCAAATTGATATCGAGGCATCATTCTTAACACAAGATGAAATTTTAGAAATGATGGAGCGTATGATGACGAAAGTCATGAAGGATGCAAAAGGTGTAGAAGTTAGTGCACCATTCCCTCGTATGAAATATGCTGATGCAATGGCTCGCTTTGGTTCTGATAAGCCGGATACACGCTTTGAAATGGAACTAAAAGACCTATCTGAATTTGCAGTAGGTTGTGGATTTAAAGTATTTACAAGTGCTGTAGAAAACGGCGGACAAGTAAAAGCGATTAACGCAAAAGGTGCAGCGAGCAAATACTCTCGTAAAGACATCGATGCATTAACTGAATTCGCCAAAGTATACGGTGCAAAAGGTCTAGCTTGGCTTAAAGTTGAAGAAGACGGCTTAAAAGGACCGATTGCGAAATTCTTCGGTGAAGAAGAGGCAAACGTGTTAATGAGTACATTAGAAGCGGATGCTGGTGACTTATTACTATTCGTAGCAGATAAGAAAAGTGTTGTTGCAGATAGCTTAGGTGCACTTCGTTTACGTCTAGGTAAAGAACTTGAGTTAATTGACGAAAGTAAATTTAACTTCCTATGGGTAACTGATTGGCCACTTCTTGAGTACGATGAAGATGCAGATCGTTACTTCGCAGCTCACCACCCATTCACAATGCCATTCCGTGAAGACGTTGAGTTATTAGAAACAGCACCAGAAAAAGCACGTGCACAAGCATATGACCTTGTATTAAACGGTTATGAGCTTGGTGGTGGATCACTTCGTATTTACGAGCGTGACGTACAAGAAAAAATGTTCAAAGCACTTGGATTCTCACAAGAAGAAGCACAAGAACAATTCGGATTCTTATTAGAAGCATTCGAATACGGTACACCACCACACGGCGGAATCGCATTAGGTTTAGACCGTCTTGTTATGTTACTTGCAGGTCGTACGAACCTTCGTGATACAATTGCATTCCCGAAAACAGCAAGCGCAAGCTGCTTATTAACAGAAGCGCCAAGCCCAGTTGCAGAAGCTCAGCTTGAAGAGCTAAGCTTAAAATTGAGCTTGAAAGAAGAGAAGTAAGAATAGAGTCTAGATGGTTATACTATAGCCGTCTAGGCTTTTTTTGAGGGGAAGTTTAAAAAGTCCGGTTCAGATAACTGTCGCATCTCATCGTTGCTTATGCTAGTCCGGTGCTCGAGTAGTAAAGCTACACTGTGCTCCTCCTAGCATGAGTGCCTCGATCTGCTCGGCCATCTGAATCCTCCTTTTTAAACTTGCATTTAGGAAGAAGTAAAAGCCCGGTTTACACTATGTTTTTATTTTTAAAATATGTATTTTTAAGGATTCTATAACTTTTTCTATACAAATAGTCGGAAAAACGCTAGAATACATGGTAGACCATTTTTGTAATAGGAGTGTAGAGCTGAATGTTACATCAATTTTCACGTAATGAATTAGCCTTTGGAAAAGAAGGCCTTGAAATATTAAAAAATAGTACAGTCGGTATTTTAGGTATTGGCGGCGTAGGATCATTTTCGGCAGAAGCGTTAGCACGTTCTGGCGTAGGACGTCTCGTATTAGTCGATAAAGACGTTGTAGATATTACAAACGTAAACCGTCAAATTCACGCGTTAGTATCTACTGTAGGACGTTCAAAAGTAGAATTAATGAAAGAGCGTATCGCAGATATTAATCCAGAGTGTGAAGTAATTGGACTAGAGATGTTTTATACAGATGAAACATATGAAGAGTTCTTTAAACACGGTTTAGATTTCGTAGTAGATGCATCTGATACGATTACGTTCAAAATTCATTTAATTAAACAATGTTTACGTCGTAAAATCAAAATTATCTCATGTATGGGTGCGGCAAATAAAATGGACCCAACTCGTTTCCGTATTGCGGACATCTCTAAAACACATACAGATCCAATTGCGAAAGTAATTCGTACGAAGCTTCGTAAAGATGGTATTAAAAAAGGTGTAAAAGTTGTCTTCTCTGACGAGAACCCAATCGTAATTCGTGAAGAAGTACGTAAAGAAATCGTACCAGACGAAAATGCAAAAATTCGTAAAGCGAAATTACCACCTTCATCAAATGCATTTGTACCATCTGTGGCAGGCCTAATTATGGCAAGTCACGTTGTACGTGAGCGTATTAAAAACGTTGAAGTGAAGCGTGTAGGGCAAGAATAAAAAGGAAGCATATATCGTTTAGGATATATGCTTTTTGTATGTTTTAAAGAAATATCGATGTCGAATCGTTAATATAATTTCATTTACTGTGGTGCTTTTTCACTAAGGGAAAATAAACAGGGATGTCACTTAGTTGAAAAAGTGGCATCCCTGTTTTTAGTTTTCTGCAGAATATATAATATCTAAATTTCCATTTTGATCGGTTTTGAAAATCGGAGCAATTTGCTCTTCTTGTTCTTCGACCGAAACAAGTTTTCGAGCACGATCCATAATTCTAACAAGCATTGCATAATCTTCTTCGATTGCTTGTTGTTTTTTTGTGAGAACAGCTAATTTTGCTTCAAGTTCATTATTCATTTTTTGCAGGGAAGTGAGCTGATCTTGTAATACGTCATTTTCAGTTTGTAACTTTGCGAGTGAAGGGTTATTGTGCTCCAAGTTTTGCAAAAATGAGATGACATTTTGCATTGTAAGATCTTGTTTATTTGGGACAATATCTTCTGAAAACTCGGCATCGATTACGAGCTGCCGAGTTTGTGTGAACTGCTCTTTTTCTATTTTAGCTTCCGAACGCTTTAATTCTTTACGTTGTTTTTTTGCGATTTGCACCGCATCTTCATAATATGGTCTTACTTCAGCATTCCATCTAAAGCCACAAGCTGCTGAAGTTCGGTTTAATGTATCACCAACTTCATCGAATGCTTTTATTTGTGTACTTCCGCTGCGAATATGTCGTAAAACAGTTTCTGCTAAAAGGAGATCGTCTTCTTTTGTCCATGCATCTTGACGTGTTTTCATAAGCGAACCCTCCGTAATGGTGACGTTTTCGCTTATATTACCCTTTATTCTTCGTTTTATGCGAACTTTGTAATCTTTCATAAACAGTAGAAAGTGCTTGTTCAAATTTTCCTGTCGTTTTCGGTTTATAATATTGCTTGTTTTTAATTTTATCAGGTAAGTATTGTTGTTGTACCCAGCCATTTGGGTGATCGTGTGGATATAAGTATCCGATGCCTCTTCCTAACGATTCGGCTCCTTTATAATGACTATCTTTTAAATGACTTGGAATATCGCCTGTTTGGCCATTACGTAAATCGTGTAGTGCGGCATCGAGTGCTTTATAGGCCGAGTTTGATTTCGGTGATAGACAAAGTTCAATAACAGCATTTGCAAGTGGTATGCGTGCCTCTGGGAAGCCGACCCGTTCAGCTGATTCAATCGCTGCAAGTGTACGTTGTCCAGCTTGTGGGCTAGCAAGTCCGATATCTTCATATGCCATAATAAGCAGACGTCTACCGATGCTTTGTAAGTCACCAGCTTCAATAAGACGTGCTAAATAATGAAGTGCGGCGTTCACATCACTTCCGCGTACTGATTTTTGAAAAGCAGATAAAACGTCATAGTGAGCATCGCCACCTTTGTCGTGAACGAAACTCTTTTTCTGTAAGCATTCTTCTGCGATTTCAAGTGTAATTTCCGCGGCTTTGTCGTCAGTTGTAAAGCTAGATAAAACAGCTAGTTCAAGTGCATTATAAGCTGAGCGCATATCTCCGCCTGATGCATTTGCAAAGTGATGTAATGCTTCATCCGTAACAGTTACATCATATTCCCCAAGCCCTTTTTCTTGATCTTCAAGCGCTCGTTTTAAGCCAATTAAAATATCATCTTCTGTTAATGCGTGTAATTCGAAGATTTGACAACGACTTCGAATAGCAGAATTAATAGCATGGAACGGATTGCTTGTCGTTGCACCAATTAAAGTAAGAAGTCCGCTTTCTAAATGGGGTAATAGAAAGTCTTGCTTCGCTTTATCTAGCCTATGAACTTCATCCAAAATTAAAACGAGGTGCCGATGCATCTTCGCTTCTTGTACGACAACTTCCATATCTTTTTTATTATGAGTAACAGCGTTTAAGAGGCGAAACAGGGTTCCAGTACTTCCTGCAATTGCGCTGGCGATTGATGTTTTTCCTGTGCCTGGAGGACCGTATAAAATCATTGATTGAAAATGATTTGCTTGGACCATTCGCCATAAAATCTTGCCTTCACCAACTAAATGCTGTTGTCCGATAATTTCTTGAATATTTGTAGGGCGCATTCGATGTGCGAGTGGTTGTTTCATTTGACCCTCTCCCTTAATGTATAATCTCATTCTATCGTATCATTTTTTTTGATGAAATTTGAAATAGGATGCTGTTTTATGGGAAAAACGAAGGATAATATTTTCATTTTTCTTTCAATTGTAATAATTTCCGAGTTTTTCAATGTGATTTTATGTTATCATTTTGATACACAAGTTGAAATTTCTTATAATACTATATTATGCTATAATTTCATAGGATTTTAAATTGTGTTCTTTTATAAATAAGATATAACCAATAGAAGTGAAAATTTGAAATGAGGTGCAAATAGATGAAGATTTCAACGAAAGGCCGCTACGGCTTAACAATTATGATCGACCTTGCAAAAAAGTTTGGTGAAGGCCCAATTTCATTAAAATCAATTGCGCAGGCGCATGACCTATCTGAGCATTACTTAGAGCAATTAATTTCACCACTTCGTAACGCTCGTCTTGTAAAGAGTACGCGTGGTGCATATGGTGGATATGTATTATCTGATCAGCCAGTCAACATTACAGCTGGAGATGTAATCCGTGTACTAGAGGGTCCAATTAGTGTTGTAGAAATGATAGAAGAAGAAGAACCAGCACAACGCCAATTATGGATGCGTGTTCGTGATGCGGTGCAAGAAGTATTAGATAGTACAACTTTAGAAGATTTAGTACGTTATGAGGAAGAAAATCACGGGGGCTATATGTTTTACATTTAATTCCTTGTGAAACGATTTGGAAAGAAGGAGATTTAATGGAACGCATTTACTTAGATCATGCTGCGACATCTCCGACTCACCCAGAAGTGGTCGAAAAGATGATTCCATATATGACAGAAACATTTGGAAACCCGTCTAGTATTCACTTTTATGGGCGTCAAACGCGCCATGCGGTAGATGAGGCGAGACGTGTGTGTGCACGTAGCATTCACGCGAGTCCAAATGAAATTATATTCACGAGCGGTGGTACAGAAGCTGATAATTTAGCACTTATAGGTGTAGCGCGCGCGAATCGTCATAAAGGTAACCATATTATTACAACGCAAATTGAACATCATGCGATTTTGCATACGTGTGAATTGTTAGAGCGTGAAGGATTTGAAGTGACGTATTTACCTGTTGATGAAACAGGGCGTGTTCAAGTTTCTGACATACAAAAGGCACTAACGGAAGAGACGATTCTTGTATCTATTATGTTCGGGAATAATGAAGTAGGGACAATACAACCAATTGTGGAAATAGGTAAGTTGTTAAAAGAGCATCAAGCTTATTTCCACACAGATGCTGTACAAGCTTACGGTTTAATAGAAATAGATGTGAAAGAGTTTGGTATTGATTTATTATCGATTTCCGCTCACAAAATTAACGGCCCAAAAGGTGTAGGGTTCCTATATGCTGGTGCAAATGTGAAATTTGAACCGTTATTAATAGGCGGAGAGCAAGAAAGAAAACGTCGTGCTGGTACTGAAAATATACCTAGTATTGTTGGACTTCAACATGCAGTTTCGCTAGCTGAAAAAACTCGTGAGCAAAAAAATGCCCAATATGAAGAGTTTAAAGATATAATGGTATCTGTCTTCAAAAATGAGGACATTCATTTCGAGGTAAACGGAGACTTGGAATATCGCTTACCACATGTGTTTAATATAAGTTTTACAGGAATGAATATTGAACCGTTTCTTGTAAACCTAGACTTAGCTGGTATTGCAGTATCAAGTGGTTCTGCTTGTACAGCTGGTTCGATTGATCCATCACATGTATTAGTGGCGATGTTCGGAAAAGACTCCGATCAAATACGTTCATCCGTACGCTTTAGTTTCGGACTTGGAAATACGAAAGAGCAAATTGAAAAAGCGGCGTACGAAACAGTGAAAATCGTGAAGCGATTAACACAAAATTAGCATGGGAGGTGACATGATGAACAAACTACCTCAAGAAACACGCGTTGTCATCGGGATGTCCGGTGGCGTCGATTCATCTGTAGCAGCTCTTTTATTAAAAGAGCAGGGTTATGATGTAATCGGAATTTTTATGAAAAACTGGGATGATACAGATGCAAATGGTGTCTGCACAGCAACAGAAGATTACAATGATGTAATTGAAGTGTGTAACCAAATCGGCATTCCGTATTATGCAGTAAACTTTGAAAAACAATACTGGGATAAAGTATTTACGTACTTTTTAGATGAGTACCGAGCTGGTCGTACACCAAACCCAGATGTAATGTGTAACAAAGAAATTAAATTTAAAGCATTTTTAGAGCATGCAATTGCACTTGGTGCTGATTATGTAGCAACAGGTCATTATGCACGCGTTGCTTATATGGACGGCGAATATAAAATGCTTCGCGGCGTTGATGACAATAAAGATCAAACATATTTCTTAAATCAATTAAGCCAAGAGCAACTATCAAAAACAATGTTCCCATTAGGTGAATTAAAGAAACCACAAATTCGCGAAATGGCGACAGAAGCTGGTTTAGCGACAGCGGCGAAGAAAGATAGTACTGGTATTTGCTTCATCGGTGAGCGTAACTTTAAAGATTTCTTAAGTAACTATTTACCGGCGCAACCAGGTGTGATGCAAACATTATCTGGTGAAGTGAAAGGGAAACATGATGGTTTAATGTATTATACAATTGGACAACGTCATGGCCTTGGTATTGGTGGTAATGGTGATCCGTGGTTTGCTGTTGGAAAAAACTTGAAAGAAAACATTTTATATGTTGATCAAGGATTCCATAACGAACTTCTATATGGTGATGAAGTTATTGCTACGAATGTAGGTTGGGTAAGTAATAAAGCGAAGGAAAAAGAATTTACGTGTACAGCGAAATTCCGTTATCGTCAAGCAGACAATAAAGTAACGGTTCAAATCGTTGATGAAAATACAGTTCGTATTCTTTGTGATGAGCCAATTCGTGCGATTACGCCAGGCCAAGCAGTTGTTTTCTATGATGGAGATGAGTGCTTAGGCGGCGCTACAATTGATGAAGTATATCATAGTGGTAAGAAATTAGATTATTTAGGATAACACGAGAAGCCTCTGCCGATTAGCGGTTAGAGGTTTCTTTTACATAAAGCGAATTTTCGTTCGCTTGGAAAATACATTCTTTGTTATAATTTGTTGTAGAGGTGAAGGATATGTCAAACAAACTTGAAACAGGTATTAAATATATGCAAGAAGGAAACTGGGAAGAAGCAGCTAAAAATTTCACAGAAGCAATCGAAGAAAATCCGAAAGATGCGCTTGGATACATTAACTTTGCGAATTTATTAGATGTATTAGGTGATAGTGAGCGAGCAATTGTATTTTATAAACGTGCATTAGAATTAGATGGTAAATCTGCTGCTGCTTATTATGGCTTAGGAAATGTATATTACGGTCAAGAGCAATTTGCAGAGGCGAAGGCTGTATTTGAACAAGCGATGCAAGTGGGATTACAATCAGCTGACGTAACATTTATGTTAGGTATCACACATGTGCAACTTGGAAATGATCGTCTTGCACTTCCATTTTTACAAAGAGCGACGGAATTAGATGAAGGCGATGTAGAAGCTGTTTTCCAATGCGGACTTTGCTTCGCACGACTAGAACATATTCAAGAGGCAAAACCTTATTTTGAAAAGGTGTTAGAAATGGATGAAGAGCATGCAGATGCGTATTATAATTTAGGTGTTGCGTACGTATTCGAGGAGAATAACGAGAAAGCTCTTACTTTATTTAAGAAAGCGACTGAAATTCAAGCAGACCACTTTTTAGCTGGTAATGGTATTCGTTTATTAGAGCAAGAAGCTGAATAAAGTGAAATTATAGTTTAATGCGCAGTTACCCCTCATCTAAAGATTGTGAAAGAGGTGGGGGATGTACTGCTCATTAAAGTGAAAAGAACTCGGAAAGGAGAGGAAATATGGGAAATCAACATGCAATGGATTTGTTTGAGGAAGAAAAAAAATTTATAAAAGCGCAAGTTCTTCATACCATTTTCCACAACGAAGAAAACCTCTATTCCGTTGTCAGTATGAAAGTCATTGAAACGAATGAAACATACGACGAAAAAAAAGTAATGATAAACGGTCATTTTCCCCGTATGCATGAAGATGAAGTGTTTACATTAACAGGTCATTTTAAAGACCACCCAAAGTATGGAAAACAATATTTAGTTGAAACGTTTAAAAAAGAACTGCCACAAACAAAAGCAGGTATGGTGCAATATTTAGCGAGCGATTTATTTAAAGGGATTGGAAAGCGTACAGCCGAAAAAATCGTGGACCATCTTGGTGAGCATGCGATTTCTAAAATTATGGATGATCCGGATGCGTTAAGTGGTGTTGTAAACAAGCAAAAAGCGCAGGAAATATATGAGACGATTATTGAGCATCAAGGGCTCGAGAAAGTGATGAGTTTTTTAAATGGTTACGGTTTTGGAACAAAACTTTCTATTAAAATTTATCAGCAATATAAAGAGATGACATTAGAAGTGATTCGTAATAATCCGTATAAACTTATTGAAGAAGTGGACGGAATTGGATTTGGAAGAGCAGATGATATAGGGCGTGCAATCGGAATAACGGGCAATCACGACGACCGTGTACGTGCAGGGTGTTTTTATACGTTAGAGAATATTTCATTACAACTCGGTCACGTGTATATGGAAAAAGGTCAGCTTGTAAGAGAAACGATGTCACTTTTAAATAATCAAGAAGGTAGAGTGACTGAGGAAGATATTGTAGGCTGCGTTGAAATGATGCAAAGCGAAGGGAAAGTCATTATAGAAGAAGAGCGAGTGTATTTAGCTTCTTTATTCTATTCTGAGAAAGGCGTTGTAAAGTCAATTCGTCGTCTTATGAATCAAGAAGAAACCCCTGCATTCCCTGAAGCAGAAGTGTTAAAAACGTTAGGAGAAATTGAAGAACAGCTAAAGGTACAGTATGCGCCGCTTCAGCAAGAAGCAGTTCAAACTGCACTTCATAAGCCGATGATGTTATTAACAGGTGGACCAGGGACGGGGAAAACAACAGTTATTAAAGGAATTGTTGAAATGTATGCGTCACTTCACGGAGTATCATTAAATCCGAATGAATATAGTGATGATAATCCATTTCCAATATTATTAACGGCCCCAACTGGAAGAGCGGCGAAGCGCATGAGTGAATCGACAGGACTTCCAGCTTGCACAATTCATCGTCTGCTTGGATGGACGCCAGAAGGATCTTTTCAGCGCAATGAAACAGACCCTGTACAAGGGAAGCTCCTTATTATTGATGAGTTTTCGATGGTAGATATTTGGCTTGCAAATCAGCTATTCAAGTCACTTCCGACAAATATTCAAGTTATCGTTGTAGGTGATGAAGATCAGTTGCCATCTGTAGGACCTGGACAAGTGTTAAAAGATTTATTGAATGCAGGTGCGGTTCCAACGGTCAAGCTTACAGAAATTTATCGTCAAGCGGAAGGGTCATCTGTTATTCAACTTGCCCATGCGATAAAGGACGGAACACTTCCGCCAGATTTAGCACAAAATAAAAAAGATCGTTCATTTATCAGCTGTGCAGGTGCTCAAATTGTTGAGGTTGTTAAAAAGGTTTGTGAAAATGCTAAGACAAAAGGCTTTAGTGCAAGAGATGTACAAGTGTTGGCACCAATGTACCGCGGACCAGCAGGTATTAATGTGTTAAATGAAGCTCTTCAAGAAGTGTTTAATCCGAAAAAAGAAAAGAGTAAAGAAATTGCCTACGGTGACGTTGTATACCGCAGAGGTGATAAAGTACTTCAATTAGTCAATCAGCCGGAAAGCCAAGTGTTTAATGGTGATATTGGAGAAATTGTTTCAGTATTTTATGCGAAAGAAAATGTCGAGCAACAAGATATGATTATCGTTTCATTTGATGGAATTGAAGTAACATATACAAAGCCGGATTTAAATCAAATTACGCATGCCTATTGCTGCTCGATTCATAAATCACAAGGTAGTGAATTCCCAATAGTTATTATGCCAATTGTAAAGAGCTACTACCGTATGTTACGTCGTAATTTAATTTACACGGGTATTACAAGGAGTAAGAAATTCCTTATTATTTGCGGGGAGGAAGCAGCGTTTCAATCCGGTGTAAATCGCCTTGATGATGCAATGCGTCAAACGACTTTAGCTGGCCGATTGCAAGAATCACAAGGAGAAGTGCAGATGGTGACGGTTAATGGTGAAGAAATGGACGTGGAAAACATTTCACCGTATGATTTCATGTAACAAGGTGAAATTATATAGTGAACCTTTCAAACGTATAACGTTGAAAGGTTCTAGCAATGTATAAATGAATGCAGTTTGGACATAATGGCGAATAGAATCTGGGAGACTGTAAGGAGATGAAAGCCATATGTTCAGTTGTCCAAATTGCAAAGGGAAAGACATCGGAAAAATAGGTGTCAACCAATTTTATTGCTGGAATTGTTATATCGAATTATCGGTTTCAAAGGGGAAAATCCATACACATCAAGTAGAGGAAGATGGTTCATTAAGCTCTCTTGATGATTTATTTGATGATAATGAAAGAACGATCGGATAACGAAAAGGGGGATTTACTTTGAATCTACGCAATTCATTAATCGCATTAGGTGTTGGAGCTGCAGCGTATCAATATGCTCGCAAACAAGATGTATTCTCAAAACGCAATGTGAAAAAAGCACGTAAGATGATTAAGTCCTATTTATAAGGCGTAAAAAACTCCCTTTATGATAAGGGAGTTTTTTTATGCGCTTGTATGCAAATATAAAAGTCCGATTTCAGAGAAGAGATAAGATAAACCGTAGCATCCAACGCCAAGCGTTCCATAATGCCATAAGTGCTTAGCTCTTTCCTTTCGTGAGGAACGAATAAAGAAGCCTTTCCAAATACCAAACCCGATACAAATCCATTCAAGAAGCATAAAAAGTGCGGATAATGCAAGCATAAATAAGATCATTATGAGCCCTCCTGATTATATTTTGACATTTTGTATTTTCAGGGGTGGTTGTCCTTATTATGTTAAATATATGTATGTCTTTAAAAAACAGTATGGTCTGTATAAAAAGATTTTAAAACTTTTGCACATAACCTAACCTATTTATTTTCAAAATAAAGGTGGAGGAGGTTTTTCGTGTGAAGAATCTTAAAATCATTTGGATATATCGTTTAGGATTATTGTTACTCGTTTTTCTTTGTTTGCTCGTCTTTTTAAAAATTAAGCCACTATGGGCACCGATTATTTTTGTATTTAAAGTGGCGATCACACCGTTCTTTATTGCTTGTTTTATTGCTTATTTATTACACCCTTTAATTGAAAAAATCCATAAGGAAGGAATGCCACGCACACTTGCTATTTTGCTCATTTATATTCTTTTCTTTGGCGGAATTGGCTATGGAATTTATAAAGGAACGCCAGTTGTTATTAAACAGTTACAAGAAATTAATGAACAATTTCCGCAGTTTACAAAAATGTACGATTCTTGGATGGATGGAGTTACAGAACAAACAGCGAATTTCCCATCATTTATTCATGAAAAGGTGAAACAAATTTTTGGTGGTGTAGAAACGAAGATTCAAGCGCTTTTAAATAAAGTCATGAGCACAGCTCGTGGTGTACTGGATTCGTTACTCATTATTTTCTTAATTCCGTTCATTGTATTTTACATATTAAAAGATTACGGTGAGTTTTATCATATATTTTGGAAATTAGTCCCGAGTAAGTGGCGTAGTACGGGGCAAATGCTTGCGAAAGAAATTGATAAATCACTCGGAAGTTATATTCGAGGGCAGTTATTTGTTTGCTTAGTATTAGGGGGAGTATCTGTTCTTTCTTTTTGGTTTATCGGTATGAAATATCCATTGCTGCTCGGCATTATTATTGGGGTAACGGATATAATCCCGTACTTTGGTCCTATTTTAGGGGCGATTCCGACGTTGATGATTGCGGCAACGGTATCAACGAGTTTACTCATTAAGGCGGGGATTACAATTGCTATTTTGCAATTTTTGGAAAGTAACATTTTATCGCCTTACATCGTTGGTAAGTCGCTTCGTATGCATCCTGTGATCATTATGTTTGCATTACTAGTAGGGGGAGAAGTTGCGGGGATTGTAGGATTACTAATATCGGTTCCTATTTTAGCGGTCATTCGGACAGTGGTCGTTCATGTGAGACCTCTTTGGAAAAAAGAAGATGTGTAATATGATAGCCCTCTACTTATAAAAGTAGAGGGCTATCATTATTTAGAGAGTTGCTCGTGTATTTGTTGAACGAGAGAGCTTACATCATTTGTTTGAATATGTTTTATTTTTTTCCATTCATTATCGTACATAAATATAATTTGATTGCTGAAAAGACGCTTTTGCTCTTGTAGATTAGAAATGTTTGCAAAAGAGTACTCTTCAAATATTGGGTTCTTACTTACATCTGGTCCATAAAAGAAGAGCCGTTTGTTCGTTAAAATTAACAGTCCTGGTCTTGCGACGGAACGATATATAAATATATTTAATGAGCATGCTGCATAAAAAAGGATTTTTTCATCAGTTGTTAACATTTCTTTAGCTTGATTCAATAAGGTTGTCATTGTAATCGCTCCTTTATTGTTAATAATTTAATTATAACAAATAATGTAATATTTAGAAATTTTCATAAAGTGTTTTTTGAGAGAAGATTCCTATTTAGTAATAAATGCATAATATATTTAAAGGCTGTTAAGAATGAATAGTAGAATAACTATGATTAATAAGCAATTGATACAATATAAATGATTATCTACATTGACAAACTTAAGAGAATTCTATTATATTTAGTCATATAATACATTAAATCAATGACGGAACAAGTACGTTACAGTCCATTTATAGAGAGAAGCTTCCAATGGCTGAAAGAAGCTTTAAATGAAGGGTAACAGAAAGCTAATCCTGAGAGCAGCTAACCACTGCCGTCTTGCCACGTTACGGCACCATGAGGTGATGAATTGATTGTTATAATAATCAATTCATAATTAGGGTGGTATCGCGAGTTAACTCTCGTCCCTTTTATTAGGGGCGGGAGTTTTTTATATTTAAGGAGGAAAATACAATGAAACAACTAACAGGCGCACAAATTCGTCAAATGTTTTTAGACTTTTTCCAAGAAAAAGGACATGCAGTAGAACCAAGTGCATCACTAGTTCCTCATGAAGATCCATCTCTGTTATGGATTAATAGTGGTGTAGCGACATTAAAGAAATATTTTGATGGTCGTGTAATCCCACAAAATCCACGTATTACAAATGCACAAAAATCAATTCGTACAAACGATATTGAAAACGTTGGGAAAACGGCTCGTCACCATACATTCTTTGAAATGTTAGGGAACTTCTCAATCGGTGATTACTTCAAAGAAGAAGCAATTACTTGGGCTTGGGAATTTCTAACGAGCGACAAATGGATCGGATTCGATAAAGAATTACTATCTGTTACAATTCATCCGGAAGATGAAGAAGCATTCACAATTTGGAATGAGAAAATGGGTGTTCCAAAAGAACGCATCATCCGTTTAGAAGAAAACTTCTGGGATATCGGTGAAGGACCAAGTGGACCGAATACAGAAATTTTCTATGACCGCGGTGAATCTTACGGTAATGACTTTAGTGACCCAGAATTATATCCGGGCGGAGAAAACGAGCGTTACTTAGAAGTATGGAACCTTGTATTCTCTCAATTTAACCATAATCCAGACGGTTCATATACGCCACTTCCTAAGAAAAACATCGATACAGGAATGGGTCTAGAGCGTATGACATCTATCGTTCAAGATGTACCTACAAACTTTGATACAGACCTATTCATGCCGATGATTGGTGCAACAGAATCAATTTCTGGTGAGAAATATCGTAATGGCGATTTAGAAAAAGATATGGCGTTTAAAGTAATTGCTGACCATATCCGTACAGTAACATTCGCTGTTGGTGACGGTGCTCTTCCATCTAACGAAGGCCGTGGTTATGTATTACGTCGTTTATTACGCCGTGCTGTTCGTTATTCTAAGAAATTAAACATCAACCGTCCGTTCATGTTTGAATTGGTACCGGTTGTTGGAGAAGTAATGAAAGACTTCTATCCAGAAGTACTTGAAAAGAAAGATTTCATCGCAAAAGTTGTGAAGAATGAAGAAGAGCGTTTCCATGAAACACTTCATGATGGTGAATCAATTTTAGCTGAAGTAATTGCAAAAGCGAAAGAAGAAAAAACAACTGTTATTTCTGGCGTAGATGCGTTCCGCCTATACGACACGTACGGTTTCCCAATTGAATTAACAGAAGAATATGCAGAAGAAGCTGGTATGACAGTTGATCAAGCGGGCTTTGAAAATGAAATGGAGAAACAACGTGAGCGTGCACGTGCTGCTCGTCAAGACGTTGATTCTATGCAAGTTCAAGGCGGTGTACTTGGTGAAGTTAAAGTAGCGAGCGAATTCGTTGGTTACGGTACAGTTGCAACAGAAAGTAACGTTGTTGCACTTGTGAAAAATGGTGAGTATACAGATAGCTTACAAGCAGGTGAAGAAGGACAATTAATGCTTGATGTAACGCCATTCTACGCTGAGAGCGGTGGGCAAATTGCAGACCGTGGTTACCTTCTTGCTGACGGCGTGAAAGTTGTTGTAAAAGATGTACAAAAAGCACCAAATGGTCAAAACTTACACAAAGTAGTTGTGGAAGAAGGTACATTAACGAAAGATGCGGCTGTAAAAGCTGTTATTGATACAAAGAACCGTAGTAGCGTTGTGAAAAACCATACAGCAACTCACTTACTACACCAAGCATTAAAAGATATACTTGGAACGCATGTTAACCAAGCTGGTTCTCTTGTAACATCTGAACGTTTACGTTTTGACTTCTCTCACTTCGGTCAAGTACAAGCTGATGAATTAGAAAAAATTGAGCGTATCGTAAACGAAAAAATTTGGGAAAGTATTGATGTTGCGATTTCTCAAAAAGCAATCGAAGAAGCGAAAGAAATGGGCGCAATGGCATTATTCGGTGAAAAATACGGCGATGTTGTACGCGTTGTGCAAGTAGGCGATTACAGCTTAGAGCTTTGCGGTGGTTGTCACGTTGATAACACAGCTTCTATTGGTATTTTCAAAATCGTTGCTGAGTCTGGTATCGGTGCAGGAACTCGTCGTATTGAGGCGGTAACTGGTAAGTCTGCATACGAATTAATGAACGATCAAGTAGGTTTATTAAAAGAAGCAGCAGGAAAAATGAAAACAAATCCAAAAGATATTTTAACAAGAGTTGATGGTTTATTTACTGAAGTAAAACAACTTCAAAAAGAAAACGAATCTCTTGCTGCGAAATTAAGCAATATCGAAGCTGGAAACTTAACTGATTCAGTAATGACAGTTGATGGCGTGAACGTATTAGCGGCGAAAGTAAATGTTGCAGATATGAACAACTTACGTACAATGATGGATGACCTTAAAAATAAATTAGAGTCTGCAGTTGTTGTATTAGCGTCTGTAAATGACGATAAGGTAAACATTTTAGCTGGCGTAACGAAAGATTTAATTAGTCAAGGTTACCATGCGGGTAAACTTGTGAAAGAAGTAGCTTCTCGTTGTGGAGGCGGCGGTGGTGGCCGTCCTGATATGGCACAAGCAGGCGGTAAAAACCCAGCGCAAGTAGAGGAAGCTTTAGCGTTTGTACAAGAGTACGTTAAATCTGTTTCAAAATAAAGAGATAGTAGTGTACAATGGTAGGGAGAGGAGAAGTTCTTCTCCCTATACTTACTACTTACAAGTGAGGTGCTTGAAATGGACGGTTTTGATAAGACAATGAAGTTTAGCATTCAAGATGAAAAACAGAGTGTCCATGTAAATGATGTACTTTTAACTGTGTATGATGCACTTCAAGAAAAAGGTTATAATCCGATTAACCAAATCGTCGGTTATTTATTAAGTGGAGATCCAGCATACATACCTCGCCATAAAGATGCACGAAGCATCGTTCGCAAGCTTGAACGTGATGAGATAATTGAAGAGCTTGTGAAGTCTTACTTGAAACATCATCGTGAGGAGTAGTTTATGCGGATATTAGGTTTAGATGTTGGTACTAAAACAGTCGGTGTTGCAATGAGCGATGAAATGGGCTGGACAGCACAAGGGCTGGAAACAATCAGGATTAACGAAGAACGAGGCCACTTTGGTTTTGACCGTATTTCTGAGTTGGTAAAACAGTACAATGTGGACAAAATAGTAGTAGGTTTACCTAAAAATATGAATGGTACAATCGGCCCTCGTGGTGAAGCGTGCCAGCAATTTGCAGAAAACCTGCGAAATCTGTTACAATTAGAAGTTGTAATGTGGGACGAGCGTTTGTCGACGATGGCAGCGGAACGTCTGCTCATTTCAGCTGATGTGAGCCGTAAGAAGCGAAAACAGGTAATCGATAAGATGGCTGCAGTCGTGATCTTACAAGGATTTTTAGATAGTAAATAAGAGGTGACCAAAATGGAAGAAAATCAAATTACAATTGTAGACGAAAAAGGAAACGAACATTTATGTGAAATTATTTTCACTTTTGATGCTGAAAAATTCGGCAAAAAATCTTACGTAGTCTTCTCTCCAATCGGTGAAGTAGACGAAGATGGAGACCAAATCTTCGATGCAATGGCATATGAGCAAAGTGAAGAAGAGGGCGGAACATTACTTTCAATTGAATCTGAAGAAGAGTGGGAAATGGTACAAGAAATGTTTAACACTCTTGCTGATGAGCAAGAAGAAGAATAGTAATGGATAAAAAGGCGAACTGTGTACACAGTTCGCCTTTTTTGTATTCATATGCAAAATGACAGATTTTTTGTCGAAACTACTTAATTGTTTATAGTATAATAAGACGGGTTGTATGAAAAAAGGCTTTAAATAAGTAGCTGTCACCGATTATTTAGAAATGATTGGTTTTGCTTTATGTTTGTAGGGCATTGTATAGAGGAAGTGTATACGGTCTACAATTAAATAAGGAGGAAGAATTTTGGTAGAGAATCAAGTGAAGAAGAAGCGTAGACGCATTTTTTTAATTTCGATTATCGCACTGCTTTTAGTTTGTGGATCAGTCTATGCGTATATTTCATCTGCATTAGGGCCAGTTGATAGTGGAAATAAAAAAGAGATTGAGGTAGAGATTCCAAAGGGGTCATCTACAAGTAAAATCGGTGAGATTTTAGAAGAAAAAGGTGCTGTGAAAAGCAGTACAGTTTTTAGTTTTTATACGAAATTTAAGTCGAAAAGCTTACAAGCAGGTACATATTTATTAAATCCTTCGATGAGTGCTAACGATGTCATTGAACAAATGTCATCTGGCAACGTGCATCGTCCGGCTCTTTATAAAGTGACGATTAAAGAAGGGGCGCAAGTAACTGAAATTGCTGAAGTGATTGCGGCAGAATTAAAGTGGAATAAAGATGATGTTGTGCGTCAATTAAACGATAAAGCATTTATTCAAAAAATGCAGCAAAAGTATCCGAAGCTATTAACAGATAAAATTTTTGATAGCAACATTAAATATCCACTAGAAGGATACTTATATCCAGCAACGTATTCTTTCTATAAAAAGGATACGAAATTAGAAGAAATTGTAATCCCGATGCTTGAGAAAACAAATGCAATTATTGTTCAAAATGAGGCGAAAATGAAAGCGAAGAACTGGGATGTTCATCAACTTCTCACGTTGTCTTCACTTATTGAAGAAGAGGCTACTGGCTTTACTGATCGCCAAAAAATCTCTAGTGTTTTCTATAATCGTCTAGCGAAAGGCATGCCGCTTCAAACGGATCCGACGGTATTATACGCGCTTGGAAAGCATAAACAACGTGTATTATACGAAGACTTGAAAGTAAACTCACCGTACAATACGTATGTTGTGAAAGGGTTGCCGGTTGGACCGATTGCAAACTCTGGTAAACATTCAGTGGAAGCAGCGTTAGATCCTGCGCAAACAGATTATTATTATTTCTTAGCTGCACCAAGTGGTGAAGTGTATTATGCGAAAACATTAGAAGAACATAATGCATTAAAGCAAAAATACATTACGAAAAAACAGTGAAATGGGGAGGGATAGCGAAAAGGGTCGCATATCCCTCTTTTTTGTGGTAAAATATATCGGGTTAAAAACTGGCAGAAGAATCGTTTTTAATATCAAAACGGGACGTACAAGCTAAGGGTGAAACTGGCTTGTATTTTTATTGCATTCTATGTGTGAAAAGACAAAGGTTGACGCGTCATAGAGGCACTTCTCCATGTAAATAAGGAGGACCAATTATGGAGGATGCAGTTAACGAGTACCTATTATCATTTATTGATCCAAAAGATAAATTAATTCTTGAAATGGAAGAGTATGCAACTGAAAACCATGTGCCGATTATGGATCGACTTGGAATGGAATTTATGCTGCAATTTTTACGTTTAATTGGACCGGAAAGTATTTTAGAACTTGGAACAGCAATCGGTTATTCTAGTATTCGTATGATGCAAGCTATTCCGAACTCTCGCATTGTGACAGTAGAACGCAATCGTGAACGATATGAAAAGGCACTTGAATATATAGAATGTTCCTCGGTAACAGACCGTATTTCTGTTATTTACGGTGATGCTTTAGAAACGGGCGAACAAGTGAAAGAACATGGAACATTTGATGTTATTTTTATTGATGCAGCGAAAGGGCAGTATCGTCGCTTTTTTGACTTATACGAACCGTTATTAAATCCTGGTGGCGTTATTATTTCAGATAACGTTATGTACCATGGTCTTGTGACGACAAAAGAGAAAATTGAAAATAGACGTACCCGTGGTTTGATTCGTCGTATTAAGACGTACAATGAATGGCTTATGAATCATGAAGGATATGATACAACGATTTTCCCAATTGGCGATGGAGTGGCTGTAAGTAAAAAGAGAGGGTGACAAAAGTATGAAGAAACCTGAATTGTTAGTAACGCCTAGAGCGGTGGCGGATATTGAACCTCTTGCGAAAGCAGGGGCAGATGCAGTAATGGTTGGTGAACAAAAGTTTGGTTTACGTTTGGCAGGAGAGTTTTCACGTGAAGATGTGAAACAAGCTGTAAACATTGCGCATGAAAATGGTGTGAAAGTATACGTTGCAATGAATGCGATGTTCCACAATGATAAAGTAGAAGAATTAACGGACTATGTTTCCTTTTTAAATGAGGTAAATGTAGATGCGATTGTTTTCGGAGATCCAGCGGTATTAATGGCTGTTCGTGAAGTTGCACCAAATATGCAACTTCACTGGAATACAGAAACGACAGCAACAAACTGGTTTACTTGTAACTATTGGGGGCAAAGAGGAGCGAAACGCGCTGTATTAGCTCGTGAGCTTAGCTTAGATGAAATTGCTGAATTAAAAGAAAATGCTGAAGTGGAACTTGAAGTACAAATTCACGGTATGACTTGCATGTTCCAATCGAAGCGTTCACTAGTAGGAAACTACTTTGAGTATCAAGGGCGTAATCTCGACATCGAAAAGAAAAAGTATGAAGAGAATATGTTCTTATACGACCCGGAACGTAATAACAAATATCCAATTTATGAAGATGAAAATGGTACTCACATTATGAGTCCGAATGATATTTGTTTCATCGATGAGTTAGAGGAACTAATCGATGCTGAAGTCGATAGCTTAAAAATTGATGGTGTCCTAAAAAGTTCTGAGTACATTATTGAGGTAACGAAGAAATATCGTAAGGCGATTGATTTATGTGTAGAAGATCGTGATGCGTATTATGACGTGAAAGATGATTTATTTAAAGAGATAGAAGAAATACAACCGGTAAATCGTCCGTTAGATACAGGATTTTTCTTTAAAGAAACGGTTTACTAAACGAGGAGGGTGTAGGAAATGGCTGTACAAGAAATTTCACGAGTGATCGATGGCAAACGCGTTATTGTGAAAAAACCTGAACTGTTAATCCCTGCGGGTAACTTAGAAAAATTAAAAGTAGCTATCCATTATGGGGCAGATGCTGTATATTTAGGTGGACAAGAATTTGGTCTTCGTTCTAATGCAGGTAACTTTACGCTGGAAGACATGGCAGAAGGCGTTGAATTTGCAAAGAAATATGGAGCAAAAATATACGTAACAACAAATATTTTTGCACATAATGAAAATATGGATGGGCTAGAGGAATATTTAAAAGGGATTGAAAAAGCTGGCGTAACGGGAATTATCGTTGCCGATCCGCTTATTATTGAGACATGTAAACGTGTGGCGCCTTCTGTTGAGGTGCATTTAAGTACACAACAATCACTATCCAACTGGAAAGCAGCACAGTATTGGAAAGAAGAAGGTTTACATCGTCTTGTATTAGCTCGTGAAGCAAGCTATGAAGAAATGAAAGAAATTAAAGAAAAAGTTGATGTTGAAATTGAAGCATTCGTCCATGGTGCAATGTGTATCGCGTATTCAGGGAGATGTACATTAAGTAACCATATGACAGCGCGTGACTCTAACCGTGGTGGTTGTTGTCAATCTTGCCGCTGGGATTATGATTTAGTTCAAACGGTATCACAACATAAAGATGCAAAAGAGCTTCCTCTATTCCAAGAAGAAGATGCTCACTTTGCGATGAGCCCAAAAGATTTAAATTTAATCTTATCAATTCCGAAAATGATTGAAATTGGAATTGATAGCTTAAAAGTTGAAGGACGTATGAAATCTATCCATTACGTAGCGACTGTAGCAACTGTATATCGTAAAGTAATTGATGCGTATTGTGCGGATCCGGATAACTTTGAGTTTAAACAAGAATGGTTAGATGAACTTGATAAATGTGCAAATCGTGATACAGCTCCTGCATTCTTTGAAGGGGTTCCAGGACATCAAGAGCAAATGTTTGGAAATCATAGTAAGAAAACAACGTATGATTTTGCTGGTTTAGTGTTAGATTATAATGAAGAAACGGGCATCGTAACGCTTGAGCAACGTAATCACTTCAAACCAGGACATGAAGTGGAGTTCTTTGGGCCAGAAATAGAAAACTTTACGCAAACGGTGGAGAAAATTTGGGATGAGGATGGAAACGAATTAGATGCAGCGAGACATCCGTTGCAAATCGTGAAATTCAAAGTGGATCAACCAGTGTATGTGAATAATATGATGCGCAAAAACATACTTCAATAAGAAAGAGTGGTAGTCGAATGGGGACGAATAAGCCTGTTGTAATTGGAATCGCTGGTGGTTCAGGATCAGGAAAAACAAGTGTAACGAAAGCGATTTTTGACCATTTTAAAGGTCATTCCATTTTAATCTTGGAGCAAGATTATTATTACAAAGATCAAAGCCATTTACCAATGGAAGAACGTTTAAAAACAAATTACGATCATCCTTTAGCGTTTGATAATGATTTGTTAATTGACCATTTGCAGCAGTTGCTTGCATATGAGCAAGTGGAAAAGCCTATATATGACTATACATTGCATACGCGTTCAGAAAAAATTATTCCAGTTGAGCCGAAAGATGTAATTATTTTAGAAGGAATTCTTATTTTAGAAGACCCACGTCTTTGTGAGTTAATGGATATTAAGGTGTTCGTTGATACAGATGCAGACCTTCGTATTTTACGCCGCATGCAGCGCGATATTGAAGAGCGCGGTCGTACAATGGATTCAGTTATCGACCAATACGTAAACGTTGTACGTCCAATGCATAATCAATTTATTGAGCCTTCTAAGAAATTTGCGGATATTATTATCCCTGAAGGTGGACAAAATCATGTTGCAATTGATATTATGGTGACAAAAATTGCAACAATTCTTGAACAAAAAGTAAATTTGTAATAGCATAGTAAAAGATATACGATAGGAAGGGATTTTTTCCCTTCTTATCGAATACAATGAAACATGAAACCTCACCTACCAATAGGTGAGGGCATATTTATATCAACTTTCCATACATACCTTCTTTATATAAGGAAGAATTGGAGAATAAGGGGTTGTATGTGACAACTCCACTAGTGCTACGTGTGCTAGAAACCTCCGCTATATAAGCGGAGGAGTTTTCATATGGAACTCCTCTTTTTTTCGGGGGATTGGTATATAAAAGGAGTGGAAAACATGGCAACAGAAAAAACATACCCTATGACGCAAGAGGGTAAGCAAAAACTAGAGAACGAAGTTGAACAATTAAAAACAGTAAGACGTAAAGAAGTTGTAGAGCGTATTAAGATCGCACGTAGCTTCGGAGATCTTTCAGAGAACTCTGAGTATGATGCAGCGAAAGATGAGCAAGCATTCGTAGAAGGACGTATTACACAACTTGAAAACATGATTCGTAATGCGGTTATCATTGAAGACAATGGTGAAGAGTCTACAGTTGTAACATTAGGTAAAACAGTAATATTTAAAGAGTTACCAGGTGGAGACGAAGAAGCGTACATAATCGTAGGTAGCGCAGAAGCCGATCCATTTGAAGGAAGAATTTCTAACGATTCTCCAATCGCAAAAAGCTTATTAGGTAAGCAAATTGGTGAGAAGGTAGCAATCCAAACACCAGGTGGAGAAATGCAAGTAGAGATTATCTCTGTAAAATAACGTAAAAAATCACTCGTGTAAAAACGAGTGATTTTTTATTTGTATAAAAGGTGAAACACCTCGTCTAAACTACAATAGACGAGGTGTTTTTTATGAAAATGAAACGGAGAATTATAATTGTTTTAATTTGTTTTATGGGTGTGATTTTTTTATTACTTTGTCGTTTAATCCAAATACAGATTATAGATACGGAATCATTTACTGACCGAAATATCAACCTGATTGAAAAAAGTGTTACGCAACGAACACAATCACTTACAGTAGATAATGGAAGAGGGCATTTTACAGATCGAAATGGTAAGGAAATTGGTGAAGAGAAATATCCAGTCTTAATTGTTTTTCCGTTTTTACAAATAAAAAATGACATGTTAGAGAAAATTGCGCATATCATTGGTGTGTCGAGACAAGGGATAAGACTGCAAATGAAAAATAAGAATCAAGCATTTATATTACGAAAGGAGAATACCCCATTTCAATTAACGCTCGAGCAGATGAAGAAGGTAAATCAATTAGATATTTTAGGTATTGTAGCAGCAGAAGTTCGACTGAAGCAAATGGGGGAGGCAAATCATTTAATTGGTGATGTGGGAGAGAATGAACAGGAATTTCAAAAGCGTTATGGAGAAATGAAAAAAACTTCGAAACAAACGCCAATTGGTATTTCTGGATTGCAACAATCATTTGATGAATTTTTACTGACTGATGGAGAAGCGAAAATACTATATCAAGTGGATCGACAAGGAGAACCGATTTTTGGGAAGCAGGCGAAATACACTTCACCAGGAAATCCATTTTATCCAGTTACTATTCAAACAACAATACATAAAACGTTGCAACGACGAGCAGAGAAGATTATAGATGAAAACGGAATAAAAAAAGGTGGGTTAGTATTACTAGACATAAAGAATAGTGAAGTTGTAGCAATGGTAAGTAGGCCTTCTTTACAGATGAATGATAGGAGGATATATAAATCTACACTTGAAAATCAAATGTTAACTCCTCATTTTCCGGGGTCTGTTTTTAAAACAGTAGTTGCAGCAGCAGTAATTGATGAGAATTTGGTGCGGTTTAATCGTACATTTAACTGTAATACGGATTTATACGGTGAAAATCTTCCGCAAGTTATGATGGGGTCATTAAACTTTAAGGAAAGCTTTGCTAGAAGCTGTAATCGAACGTTTGCCGTATTAGGTGATGAACTAATGCAAAAGGATAGGGGAGTATTAGAAACGTATTTAGAGGCCTTAGGAGCAAGTGAGAAGGTAGGTTGGAAAGGTTCAGTATTTCATACACCAGAATTTGAGCAATTGTCAGAAGAAAAGAGTGCTATTATTTGGGAAAGCGAAGAAAATAAAGATAGTAGAAAAGCGATTGCTCAAACGATGGTCGGACAAAAAGATGTACGTGTGTCACCTCTAGCTATAGCGAATATGATGGCGACAATTGCTAGAGGTGGAGAGAAGATGGAAGTGAAAGCTGTGAAAAAAATAGTGTATAAAAATGGAACCGACTTTTTTACATTTGAAAATCATAAATTAAATGGGAAACAGCTTTCTTATGAAACGATGAAAAAATTACAACAGTTGTTAAGAGCCGTTGTAACGATGGAGAAAGGAACGGGAACCGTATTCCGTTCGTTGCCACTAACTGTCGCTGGAAAATCTGGGACGGCACAAACAGGAAAAGGAGAGAGGGTGAATCGCTGGTTTGCAGGTTATTTTCCATATGAAAACCCAAGATATGCTTTAGTTGTAGTTGATATAGAAACAGATAGTAATGAAAATGTAGTCACACCAGTTTTTGCAGAAATGGTAGAGGCAATCCATCAATTAGAAATTGAAAAGTAATCTTGCAATTATTTATGAAATGTTTTCATTTCGTGAAAATATTATTGTAAATGTTCAACCTTTCTAGATTTAATGTTACAATAGCAAGTATGAAAAACTGCATGGAGGTTTGAAGAATGGCAGGAGGATCTAGATTCCAACAGAAACAACAAAAACGTCGTCAAAACGGTGTTTTAAATATTGCAATCGCTATTGTATTAGTAGCAGTAGCTATTGTAGCATATCAATTGTTTGTTCCTGACACAAAAGAGCAAGCGTCTTCTAATGATAAAAAGGTAGCTCAGCAAACAACAAAAGAGAATAAAGCTGAGAAAGCTAAAGGTAAAGAAGAGCCGAAGAAGAATGAGCAAGATAAGACAGAGGCTAAGAAGAAGGAAGAAGAAGAGAAGCAAAAGGCTGAGGAAGAAAAGAAAAAAGCTGAAGAAGAAGCGAAAGCTAACGAGAAAGCACCAGCTGAAAAAACACAGTCACAGGCAACAGATGCTTATACGAAATCTTCTTGGAAGCCAGTAGGTACAGAGCAAGGTGCAACACCTGCGATGACGTTTAAAAAAGGTACAGCAGATTGGAATGAGATGAATCAAGCGATTTCAGCTGCAATTGACGTTCCAGTAAATCAATTAGTTATCCATAGAATTGGAAATAACGGTAAGAATAAAGCTTACGGTAACGTACAAGATAAACAATCAGGTAAAAAATATTATGTAAATATTGATTGGGTAGACAATGAGGGCTGGAAACCAGTACTCGTTCAAACTCTAAACTAAAAAAAGAGAGGCTCTTAAGAGCCTCTCTTTTTTAGTTAGCGTAATTTCTTTAATTTAAAATGAACAACCGCACTATAATAAGGTCTTTTGCTTTCAGGATCCATAATCATTTGGTGAGAAATATGATGAACTTCGAGCATAAGTGCTTTATTATTATCAATTTGTTCGTTAATTTTTTTTTCTAGAGAAACTAAGTTTGCAGCCTCGAAAAATTCTACTTTATCTTCTAACATTTCAAAGGTAAATGACACGAAGATGCCCCCTCTCCTATGATAATCACCTATAGTGTAACAAAGAAAAGAAGGAAATACTACGTACATTTCAATTGACATTTTTAGAAAGAGAGAATATCATACTGATAAAACCGATAAGAAAAAGGGGAATTTTTATGGGAACAGAATTTAATGGTTTATTTGATGAATGGGCTCATACGTACGACTCATTTGTACAAGGCGAAGATATACAATATAAAGAAGTTTTCGCCCATTATGAGGACATTTTAGAGGATGTAGTTAACAAGTCATTTGGCAACGTATTAGAATTCGGTGTTGGTACTGGCAATTTAACAAATAAATTATTACTTGCTGGTCGCACAGTTTACGGTATAGAACCGTCACGCGAAATGCGTACTATTGCAAAAGAGAAATTACCAAAAGAGTTTTCAATTACAGAGGGTGATTTTCTTTCATTTGAAGTCCCAAATTCAATCGATACTATTGTGAGCACTTACGCATTTCATCATTTAATAGATGAAGAAAAAGACGTAGCAATTGCGAAGTATAGTCAATTGCTAAACAAAGGTGGTAAAATAGTGTTTGCTGATACGATATTTGCAGATCAAGATGCATATGATAAAACTGTCGAAGTAGCAAAACAAAGAGGTTTTCATCAGTTAGCAAACGATTTGCAAACAGAATACTATACACGTATTCCGATCATGCAATCTATTTTTGAAAACAATGGCTTCCACGTAACGTTTACGAGATTAAATCATTTCGTTTGGGTAATGGAGGCAACTAAGCAATAGAAAGAGGGATTAGATTGAGAATTGCTGTAATTGGAGCAATGGAAGAAGAAGTACGTATTTTACGTGACAAACTAGAACGAGCAGAAACAGAAACTGTTGCAGGTTGTGAATTTACGAAAGGGCTATTGGCAGGACATGAAGTAATCTTGCTAAAGTCTGGTATTGGTAAAGTAAATGCAGCGATGTCAACGACAATTTTATTAGAAAAATATAAGCCTGAAAAAGTAATTAATACTGGTTCAGCTGGTGGATTCCATCACTCTCTAAATGTTGGTGATGTAGTTATTTCAACAGAAGTTCGTCACCATGACGTAGATGTAACAGCATTTAACTACGAATATGGTCAAGTGCCAGGAATGCCACCTGGATTTAAAGCTGATGAGGCATTAGTTGCATTAGCTGAGAAATGTATGCAGGCAGAAGAAAATATTCAAGTTGTAAAAGGTATGATTGCAACAGGTGATTCATTTATGAGTGATCCGAACCGCGTTGCAGCAATTCGTGATAAATTTGAGGACCTTTATGCAGTAGAAATGGAAGCAGCAGCTGTTGCGCAAGTATGCCACCAATATGAAGTTCCGTTTGTTATTATTCGTGCACTTTCTGATATTGCGGGTAAAGAATCAAATGTTTCATTTGATCAATTTTTAGATCAAGCAGCTCTTCATTCTACAAACTTTATCGTAAAAGTACTAGAAGAGTTAAAGTAATGTAACAAAAAGGCAACTGTCTCATATAAAGAAAATACATACAGTTGCCTTTTCTTTATTGGCAAATAAGGGGGAGAACACGATGAATGTATATCGTGGAGTTCATGAGTTGATTGGTCATACACCAATCGTGGAAATTACTCGTTTTTCACTTCCGAAAGGAGTCCGTTTATTTGCAAAGCTTGAATTTTACAACCCAGGCGGAAGCGTTAAGGATCGTTTAGGAAGAGAATTAATCGAAGATGCACTAGAAAAAGGGCTTGTTGCAGAGGGCGGAACAATTATTGAACCGACGGCTGGAAATACCGGCATTGGACTGGCACTTGCAGCGTTAGAACATGATTTACGCGTTATTGTTTGTGTACCAGAGAAATTTAGTATTGAAAAACAAGAAATAATGAAAGCACTAGGTGCAACGGTCGTGCATACACCGACTGAGCAAGGAATGACCGGCGCAATTGCAAAGGCAAAAGAATTAGTAAATGAAATACCGAATTCATACTCTCCAAGTCAGTTTGCGAATGAAGCAAACCCTCGTGCTTATTTCAAAACATTAGGTCCTGAACTTTGGGATGCGCTGAATGGAGAGATTAATATATTTGTTGCAGGGGCAGGAACTGGCGGTACGTTTATGGGAACTGCGTCTTATTTAAAAGAAAAAAATATTGATATTAAAACGGTTATTGTAGAACCAGAAGGATCTATTTTAAATGGCGGTAAAGCTGGTTCACATGAAACAGAAGGGATTGGTCTTGAATTCATTCCACCATTTTTAAAAACATCTTATTTTGATGAAATTCATACGATTTCTGATCGAAATGCATTTTTACGTGTAAAAGAATTGGCGCAAAAGGAAGGCCTTCTCGTTGGAAGCTCTTCAGGAGCGGCATTTCATGCAAGCTTACTTGAGGCAGAAAACGCAGCACCAGGTACAAATATTGTAACGATTTTTCCGGATAGCAGTGAGCGCTATTTAAGTAAAGACATATACAAAGGATGGGAATAAAAAATGAGAGCAAAGACAAAGTTAATTCATGGTATTCGCATAGGAGAACCTTCAACTGGATCTGTAAACGTGCCGATATATCAAACGAGTACGTACAAACAAGAAGCAGTTGGTAAGCATCAAGGATATGAATATTCACGAACAGGTAATCCAACTCGTTCAGCTTTAGAAGAAATGATTGCAGTGTTAGAAAATGGTCATGCTGGATTTGCATTTGGTTCAGGGATGGCAGCTATTACAGCAACTATTATGCTATTCTCAAAAGGAGATCACGTCATTTTAACAGATGATGTTTATGGCGGTACGTATCGCGTTATTACAAAAGTACTAAACCGTTTCGGCATTGAGCATACATTTGTAGATACAACAAACCTAGAGGAAGTTGTAGAAGCAATTCGCCCAAATACGAAAGCGATTTATGTGGAAACACCAACGAATCCATTACTGAAAATTACTGATATTAAGAAAATATCCGCTCTTGCTAAAGAGAACGATGTATTAACAATTATTGATAACACATTCATGACGCCATATTGGCAGTCGCCAATTTCTTTAGGAGCAGACATTGTACTTCATAGTGCAACGAAATATTTAGGTGGGCATAGTGATGTAGTTGCAGGCCTAGTAGCTGTAAATAGCCCGCAACTAGCAGAAGACCTTCATTTCGTACAAAACTCAACAGGAGGTATTCTTGGACCACAAGACAGCTTCTTACTACTTCGTGGTTTAAAAACATTAGGAATTCGTATGGAGGAGCATGAAATAAATTCACGCGCAATTGCTGAGTTTTTAAATAACCATCCGAAAGTAAATAAAGTATATTATCCAGGTCTTGAATCACATCAAAATCATGAATTAGCAAAAGAACAGGCGAACGGATTTGGTGCAATCATCTCATTCGATGTAGATAGTGAAGAAACATTAAATAGAGTACTTGAGAAGTTACAGTACTTTACACTTGCTGAAAGCTTAGGAGCAGTAGAAAGTTTAATTTCCATTCCATCACAAATGACACATGCATCAATCCCAGCAGATCGCCGTAAAGAATTAGGAATTACAGATACATTAATTCGAATCTCTGTTGGTATTGAAGATGGAGAAGATTTAATTGAAGATTTGGCACAAGCACTAGCATAGTAAAAATGCACTGCTAATATAGAGCAGTGCATTTTTATTATATCAATTTGTGAAATATTTCACAAATTAGACATACACAAATGAAATGATTTCATGTATATTGAATTCATGAAATGTTATTCACGAACAAACTTGTGAAATGTTTCACAAGCGATGGGATTCATGTAGGAAGGTAACTCTATTTTTTTACGCTAATCGGGACTTTTTATGACCTATAGGGACTTATGAAGTCCAAGATAGCAGAATAGGAGGAAATTTACATGGTAGTCAAAGAGAAAGTTGTAAATGAAATGCAAGAGGTAAAAGAGATGATTGATACGTTAGTAGATAACGGTCAAAAAGCTTTACAAGCATTAGAAAGTTTTACACAAGAGCAAATTGACAACATTGTTCATGAAATGGCGCTTGCGGGTGTCGATCAACATATGCCGCTTGCGAAGTTGGCTGTTGAAGAAACGGGCCGTGGCGTATATGAAGATAAATGCATTAAAAATATTTTTGCCACTGAATATATTTGGCATAGTATAAAGAAAGATAAAACGGTAGGAATTATTCATGAAGATCCTCATGAAGAAATAATAGAAATCGCAGAACCTGTCGGTGTAGTAGCTGGGGTAACGCCAGTAACAAACCCAACATCGACAACAATGTTTAAAGCATTAATCGCGATAAAAACGAGAAATCCAATTATTTTCGCATTTCATCCTTCTGCACAAAACTGTTCCGTTGCAGCGGCAAAAACAGTATATGATGCAGCAGTGAAAGCTGGTGCACCAAAGCATTGTATTCAATGGATTGAAAGACCTTCTGTGGAAGCAACGAAACAATTAATGAACCATGATGGTGTCGCACTCGTTCTAGCAACTGGAGGGGCTGGTATGGTGAAATCGGCTTATTCTACTGGTAAACCCGCGCTAGGTGTAGGGCCAGGTAATGTACCATGTTATATAGAGAAATCGGCACATGTAAAACGTGCTGTTAATGATTTGATTTTATCGAAAACATTTGATAACGGTATGATTTGTGCGTCAGAACAAGCCATCATTGTAGATAAGGAAATCTATAATGATGTTAAAGCAGAAATGATTGCAAGTAATTGTTATTTTGTAACAGAGGAAGAGAGAAAGAAATTAGAAAAGCTTGTTATTAATGAAAATACATGTGCAGTAAATAGTGATATTGTTGGGAAATCAGCACAGTATATTGCTGAATTAGTAGGAATTACTGTACCTGAACATACAAAAATGCTTGTAGCTGAAATTAAAGGCATCGGAGCAGCGTATCCACTATCTCGTGAGAAACTGAGCCCAGTGTTAGCTTGTGTAAAAGCAAATTCATTAGAAGAAGGATTTACATATTGCGAAGAAATGTTAGAGCTTGGTGGCCTAGGGCATTCAGCGGTTATCCATTCTACAAATAAAGAAGTACAAAAACAATTTGGGTTACGTATGAAAGCCTGCCGTCTCATTGTAAATGCACCTTCATCACAAGGTGGAATTGGTGATATATATAATGGATTTATTCCATCACTTACGCTTGGTTGTGGCTCCTACGGGAAAAACTCAGTTTCCCAAAACGTAACGGCGACTCATTTATTAAATATAAAAAGGTTGGCAAATAGAAAAAAGAATATGCAGTGGTTCAAATTACCACCCAAAATTTATTTTGAAAAACATGCGACAGCATATTTAGCAAACATGCCTAACATTTCCCGCGCATTTATTGTAACGGATCCAGGGATGGTTGAGCACGGTTATGTAGATACAGTTACGCACTATTTACGTAAGCATGCAAATGATGTGAAAGTTGAAGTTTTCTTTGAAGTTGAGCCAGATCCATCAGATGAAACTGTATTTAAAGGTGCGGACATGATGAAAAGCTTTAAACCAGATGTAATTATCGCGCTTGGTGGCGGTTCAGCTATGGATGCAGCAAAAGGGATGTGGTTATTCTATGAGCACCCAGAAACGACATTCTATGGAATAAAACAGAAGTTTTTGGATATAAGAAAACGTACATGTAAGTATCCGAACTTGGGAAATAAAGCACAATTTGTTGCCATTCCAACAACATCAGGGACGGGATCAGAAGTGACGCCATTTGCGGTTATTACAGATAAGAAAAATAATATTAAATACCCGCTTGCGGATTATGAATTAACACCAGATGTAGCGATTGTTGATCCGCAATTTGTAATGACAGTACCACCTCATGTGACGGCAGATACTGGTATGGACGTATTAACACATGCAATTGAAGCGTATGTGTCTGTTCTGGCAAATGACTATACGGATGGTTTAGCATTAAAAGCAATTGATCTCGTATTTAAATATTTACCGAGAGCATATAAAAATGGAAATGATGAAGAAGCACGAGAAAAAATGCATAATGCTTCCGCAATCGCAGGGATGGCATTTGCAAATGCTTTCCTAGGTATTAATCATAGTTTAGCACATAAAATTGGACCGGAATTCCATATTCCGCATGGACGTGCGAATGCAATTCTTATGCCGCACGTAGTTCGCTATAATGCTATTAAGCCAAGAAAACACGCATTGTTCCCAAAATATGAGCACTTTGTGGCTGATGAACGCTATGCACATATTGCGAGAATGCTCGGGCTTCCAGCAAGCTCAACAGCGGAAGGTGTGGAATCACTCGTCCAAGCAATTATTGAGCTTGGAAAAAGCTTAAATATAAATATGAGTATTGCAGGACAAGGAGTTGCTAAAGACCAATTTGAAGGGGTTGTTGGATTATTAGCAGAAAGAGCTTTTGAAGATCAATGTACAACAGCTAATCCAAAATTACCGCTCATTTCAGAGCTGAAAGAAATCTATATGGAAGCATATAAAGGCGTATAATAGATAAAAAAGAGCCGCGAGTAAGCGGCTCTTTTTTACTTTGGAAAACATCTCCCAGATTGGTTCTATTTACTTGTCTTTAAGCTTGATAGAATGTGATAAAGTGAGGATGGGAGTGATAAGCAGATGAAAGAATTACAAGAAAAAATAGCAGATTATACCCGGTTTGCACAAGTACTTTTAGCTATAAGTACATTTTTAATGATCGGTTTATTAATTCCAAGTGGAATAAAAAGTATGGTACAGTCTTTTGTTATGATGGGGAGTATTATTGTATTTTTAGTTCTTGCTTTTTTCTTCTTTAAGCGTGTTAGAACGATGCGTGATCAATTAGAGGAGAGCGAATATGAAGAAAATTGTTAAATAGGGCGCTACGAAAAGAAGAAATCTTTTTGTAGCGTTTTTTCATTTTTGTAGAAAATGTATGCGTTTCATATTGACAATGATAATCCTTATCAATTAAAGTAGAATAGTAGTTAATGATTATTATTATCAATTAGAGGTGAAAGAATGAACAAATCTATTACGCTGTTCACAGCGATCTTATCTATTTTTTTCTTATTAATAGGTTGCAGTGCAAAAGAAAACGAAAAAGCATCCGCAACAAAAACAGACAAAGGAACAGACAAAATCGAAATTACCGATCTCTCAGACAGAAAGATAACATTCAATAAAGTTCCTGAAAGTTTTGCTACGTTGAGTATGGGAGACATGGATATTATTCATGCTTTAGGTGGAAAAATAGTAGGTCGTCCTGATACAAAATTAACTCTCCCAGAGGAATTAAAGAAAGCACAAGTAATCGGGAATGCACATCAACCGAATTTTGAGCAAATTGCTAGTTTAAAACCGGATGTACTTGTTGCTAACAATGGATTCCAAAAGAACATTCCAACGGTCGAAGGACAAGGAACAAAAGTAATCATTTCTTCAGCCAACTCTGTAAAAGATATTCAAAAGGGTATTGAAATGTATGGAACAGTAATGAAGAAAGAAGATAAAGCAAAAGAGCTTAACCAAAAAATTAATGATCAAATGAAGAAATATGAGAAAAAGAGTGATGTTAAAGCGTTGCTAGTTTATGGAGCACCAGGCACTTATTTAGCAGCATTACCAACATCTCTATCAGGGGATATTTTAGAAAAAACAGGCGGGAAAAATATCGCAGCTAGTTTTCCAGAAATGAAAGAGTATCCGCAATATGCACAGCTAAGTGTAGAACGTATTATTGAAGCAAATCCAGATGTGATTTATTTAATTACACATGGAGATCCCAATAGTGTGAAAAAAGCATTTGAAGGCGAAATGATGAAAAATGAAGCATGGAAAAATTTAGATGCAGTAAAACAAAATCGTGTAGTTATTTTACCACCAGATTTATTTGGATCAAATCCTGGGACGAAAGTTACAGAAGCGATGGACTTTATGTATAAAAGTATACAAGATGTAAGGAAATGATAAGTATGGAGAGTAGTGAAATAGTAAGAGAAAAGGAACATCCTTTTGCGAGAAAAAGGTGGATAATAACAGTTACTTTAGTCGTATTAACTGTTCTAGGTCTTTTTTATGGCCTTTTTGCAGGGAGCTTATCTTTTTCTTTACGAGACATTATAGAAGGTATACAAGATGAAGGTTCGACAGTTCATCGAATTGTATGGGATCTTCGTATACCGAGAGTGCTCGTTGGTTTTATAGTAGGAACGTGTTTAGCTGCATCAGGAGCATTATTGCAAGGGGTTATGAGAAATCCTCTTGCAGATCCTGGAATTATCGGAGTTTCATCAGGAGCAGGTCTTGTAGCAATTATAATCATGATTTTATTTCCTCAACATATGGCATTCTTACCACTAGGAGCGTTTTTAGGAGCTTTTATTACAGCAATGGTCATTTACGCACTATCATGGCAAAAGGGGGCGCCACCTTCACGAATTGTATTAGTAGGTGTTTCAATAAACGCCTTAATTGGTGCAGCGACTTCAGCGCTAATGTTATTACATAGCGACAAAGTACAATCAGTTTTACCGTGGTTAGCTGGTGGTATTGGTGGTGTTAGTTGGGCACATTTAAATATGATTATTTACTATGCGATATTCGCTATTATATTAGCTTTCTTCGGTATTAAACATATTCGAGTATTAATGCTTGGGGATGAAATGGCAAAATTATTAGGATATAACGTGGAAAGAAGTCGGTTTTATTTAATAGTAGTAAGTACAATGTTAGCTGGAATAGCAGTTAGTGTTTCTGGTCTTATTGGATTTGTCGGTCTTGTTGTACCGCATATGTTACGTTTATTAGTTGGAAATGACTATAAATATTTACTGCCATTATCATGCCTTGGCGGTGGGATATTACTTGTTTTTGCGGATGCGATAGCTCGAAGTTGGTTCGATCCAATCGAATTGCCTGTTGGTATTTTATTGTCCTTCTTAGGTGGTCCGTTCTTCTTATATTTAATCCATAGAGGAGGAAAACAACGTGATTTCCGTTAACAAAGTGTTTTACGCACATTCTGAAAGATTTCAAATGCAAAATATGAATGTACATATTAAAGCTGGAGAAATCGTTAGTTTAATCGGTCCGAATGGATCGGGGAAATCTACTTTGCTTCGTTTAATAGCACGGCTACTTAAACAAAGCGAAGGAGACATCATTTTAGATGGGGAAAATATTTATACGATGAAGAGTGCAGATGTAGCGAAGCAATTAGCGATGTTACCACAAATGCACGATCATCAATTAGATTTAACAGTGAAAGAACTAATAGAGTTCGGAAGAGGTCCTCATAAATCATGGAGTAGTCGCTTAAATAAAGAAGATGAAGAAATTGTTGATTGGGCATTGTCTGTTACAAAGCTTGAAGGGTATGAATATCGTCTTTTACAATCCTTATCAGGAGGAGAAAGGCAACGTGCTTGGATTGCAATGACGCTTGCACAACGCACAAATGTCTTACTATTAGATGAACCAACAACCTTTTTAGATATCGTCCATCAGTTAGAAGTAATGGAACTTGTTAAACGATTAAACGAAGAGTTTGGTATGACGATTGTAATGGTTTTACATGATATTAATCAAGCGGCTCAATATAGCGATCGTTTACTCGTATTAAAACAAGGGAAGATTCAGTATGATGGCGTACCAGAAGAAGTACTATGTCATCAAATGTTTCAGCGTGTATTTGGAATTGAAGTTGATATATTCCAAGGGAGTGACAAGCCATTTTTTACACCGAAACGAATTTGTGAAAAGGGAGAAGAGAGATGCAAACAGACGAGCGTATTACCACTGAGTTAGTAAGGGAATTTGTTATGGCAGCTCACGGAGATCTAGAAAGAGTACAGGAGCTTTTGGCCGAATCACCAAGCTTACTTCATGCTTCTTATAATTGGGGTGGCTCAGATTGGGAAAGTGCCTTAGGAGCAGCGGCCCATGTAGGCCGTAAAGATATTGCTCTTTATTTACTGGAAAAGGGAGCTCGGATGGATATTTTTGCAGCAGCTATGCTGGGTGAACTTGAAGTCGTACAAGCCATTTTAGTAGCACAACCAGAGGCATTACGTGCATCTGGCCCACATGGCATCTCTCTTCTTCAACATGCACGAATGGGTGGAGAAAAAGCTCAGCGTGTATTTGAGTACTTAACAGTGCTTTCTTAATGACCGCAAAGTTCTTATGTGCGGTAAACTTTCCACTCAAAGGATTGGAAGGTTTACCGCCCGTTAGAACGGGATAAGTATCTAGTATATTTGAAAATCCTACACCCCCTCAATTGTAGCTTTCTTTATACTAGTTATGATATGGATGCAGTAGACACTCTTTTGTCTACTGCTTTTTTTTGATATAATACACTTTTATAAGATTGAATTTTCTTTCTTTTTGGTAACTTTCTTGATATGAATTATTCAACACTTACGTAGTTTGAAATATGTTGTTATGTAATGAGGTTCAAAATGATGGGAGTGAATAAAAGAGTGTTCCATACAGATCGCTTACAATTTCGCAAATATACAATGGATGATTTACCATTTTATGCTTCTTTATGGGGGGATGAGAAGGTAATGCGCTATATTGGAAATGGAACGTTAAAAACATTTATGCAATGTAAAAAAAGTTTGGAGGAGAGGGTATTTCCAAATTATAAAAATGGTCTCGGTTTATTTGTAATGATTGAAAAGGAAACAGGGATAAGAATTGGTCATGCAGGACTTGTCAAGCAGAAGGTAGATGGAAAAGAGGAAATTGAGATTGGCTATTGGCTACTTCCTAAGTATTGGGGGAAAGGGTATGCGAAAGAGGCTGCGGCGGCATTTCGAGACTATGGTTTTCAAGCATTACAAATGAATAAATTAATTTCACTTATTAATCCGAACCACCCAGCTTCAATATTTGTTGCTAGAAAAACAGGGCTTAGTTATGAGAAAACAACTTCATTTCATGAGATGGATGTTCTCGTTTATTCCATTAAGCGGGTTGGATGAAAAAAGGTGAATTGCATTTTTTGGAGAATGGTATATAAAAAATAAAGGGAGGGATTACATGTATATTTATCATAATGGACTAATTATTCGTGAAGGAACGAATGGAGTGCCAGCATATGCGATTAAGACATTATTTGAAGATGCTGGCTGGAGTAATGATAATATCCCTTCTTGGCAAATTGAAAAGTTTACGATTGCATTTGAAAATTCAACATGGGCTTTCACAATTTGGGATGAAGAAGAAATGGTCGCGATGGTTAGAGTTATTTCTGATCAAATCATGGTTGCTAACATAGTAAATTTAGTTGTGAAGTGTGAGTATAGGGGGAAAGGGTTAGGTAAGAAACTTGTAGCTCTTTGTTTACAAAAGCTTCCGCATGGCGATTGGTTTGCGCATACGTCCGCTAACAATTTTGATTTTTATAGAAGTTGTGATTTTGAAGTAAGAGAGTTATCAAGAAATGGAACATGTGCGTACTATGGGTATCAAGTGGCAAAAAAGGAAGGGCATCGATAACTTATAAGGTAATAAAGAAAAAGGATTGCTATTTTAATAATATAAACTGAACTGAGACTCATTTTGTGATAAAATAAAAGAAAATTCAGTTTATTAAACGGGGGATAAAAATGAATGTAAAAGTTGGGGATATATTTAAATACGAAAGAAGATTTACCGAGGAAGAAGTTTTTGAATTTGCAAATATTACAGGCGATAAAGGTAGACATCATATGGAATATGATGAGAATGGACGATTAATGGTCCATGGTTTATTGACTGCTAGCATTGGGACGAAAGTAGGCGAAGAGTTACATTACATAGCGAGGGAATTAGTAAGTGAGTTTATTAGACCAGTTTTTACAGGAGATACGGTTACTTGTGAATTAACTTTAACAAATATTGAGCAAATGGAAGGATATAAAAAAGTTTCAATTGAGTCAGTTTATCGCAATCAACATGAAAAGACCGTACTAGTTGGGACGAGTTATGGAATTATAAGGGAATAAAAAAGAAGCCTGTTACGATGATATGATCCCCTTATAGTAGACAGGAAAAAGAAAGCACATTAACCTGTTTACTATGGAGGGGATTTTTTCATGGGAAAAATTAGAGTCACTTACGATGTAGAATTTAAGAAACAAGCTATAGATTTATACTTAAAAGAAGGCATGAGCTATAAAACCATTGCGAAAGAATTAGGTATTCATCACTCGGTTGTAAGTCGTTGGGTGAAACACTTTGAAGCTGAAGGAATCAAAGGACTAGAAGAAAAACGCGGTAAAGCGAAAGGACCAGGTTTAGGTAGACCAAGGGTTAGACCCGAAGATCCTGAAGCTAAGATCAGACGATTAGAAGCGGAAAATGAAATGTTAAAAAAGCTCTTAGGGATGTAAAAGGAGGAATGAAAGTCGTATCCAAAATAAAAAAATTCGAAGTCATCCATGAAATGACAAAAACAGGTTATACAGTGACCATTCTATGCGATATTGCTGGTGTAACCAGAAGTGGATACTACAAATGGCTAAAACGGCATACGACGCCTTCTAAAAAACAATCAGAGGATATCGAAATTAAGAAAAAGATATTGGAGTGTCATAAAAAATTAAGAGGAATTTATGGATATAGAAGAATACAAGTGTGGCTGAAAGCCACATATAACCTTCATTTGAACCATAAGCACATCCAAAGATTGATGAGTGAACTAGGTATCAAAGCCGTAATTAGGAAAAAACGACCTTATTACGGAAAAAAAGAAGCTTATGTGATTTCAGAGAACCATCTAAATAGGGAGTTTCAGGCTTCAAAACCGAATGAGAAATGGGTAACCGATATTACCTATTTGATTTTCAATGGACAGCGCTTGTACTTATCCGCTATTAAGGATTTATACAATAATGAAATTGTTGCCTATGAAACCAGTCGTAGAAACGACTTAAAGCTTGTGTTAGATACGCTTAAAAAGGCAAAGAAAAAACGAAATGTGAAGGGAATCCTCTTACATAGTGATCAAGGATCCCAGTATACATCTCGTCAATATAATCAATTACTTAAAAAATATCAGATGAAGGCAAGTATGTCTCGAAGAGGCAACTGTTGGGATAATGCTTGTATGGAAAACTTCTTCAGTCACTTTAAGGCAGAGTGTTTTCATTTATACTCCTTCCGTAAAGCGAATGAGGTCAAACTTGCCGTGCGTAAATATATGCACTTTTATAATCATCAAAGATTTCAAAAGAAATTAAATAACCTGAGTCCATATAAATATAGAACTCAGGTTGCTTAGTTGCGCTTTTTAAATACTGTCTACTTGACAGGGGTCACTGCACGAAACAGGCTTCTTTTTTATCGTTTAGTAAACACGTTTTCGATTTTCCGCATGACTAGAGATAAGTAATAATGCAGATTCTTCACCTATATTGCGAACAATATGAGGAACGCATGCATTCCAAGAGAAAGAATCACCTTCTTCTACAATCGCAATATCTTCTCCATGTTGAACTTCTAGTTTTCCGCGTAATACAAGATGACACTCTTCACCTTCATGAGCATTTGGTGAGTTTTCTTTCGGGAATCCGGCAGAAATTTCTACTAGAGATAGGCGGAGACCACCTTGCTCCGCAACATGCTCAATTCTTTGTTCATCTTTTCCATACACACTGTATTTACGCTCTTCTTTTTTTACAATTTTTAAACGATCTTTTTGTTCTAACAATAAATATGGAAGGGGAACATTTAAAAAATTAGCGATCATTTCTAAAGTTGAGATAGATGGTGATGTTTTATTGTTTTCAACCTGACTCATAAAGCCTTTAGAAAGACCTGTTCCTTCACAAATTTGGGCAATCGTAATTCCTCTACGTTGACGAATTTCACGAATCGCAGAACCGATATTCATAAAATCATGCTCCTTTTTGTAAACAACTATTTGTATCATAGCAAAAAAAAAATATTTTTTCTCATGAAAAATGAATTGACGAATAAAAATAATTAGTGTATGTTTTGTAATGTAAATAAAAGTTTTGTATAACAAAACTATAAAGGAGAGAAAGAAATGAATCAACATATTGGTAACTTAATTATTCGTATCGTGTTAGGGGTAACGTTCTTTATGCACGGTTTAACAAAATTCCAATCAGGAATTGACAATATTGCAGGGTGGTTTACAAGCATTGGTTTACCAGGAGGACTTGCATACGGTGTAGCAACAGTTGAATTAGTTGGAGGTCTATTGTTAATTCTAGGTTTAGGCGTAAGGTATATTGGCTTATTATTTGCACTTGTTATGGTTGGAGCGATTGTGAAAGTAAAATGGTCAGCTGGTTTGTTAGGAGACGGGAAAAATCCTGGATTTGAGTTAGAACTTGCATTATTAGCGATGGGTGCTTACTTATTTGTTGCGAAAGCTAATGGTTTTGTAGATAATTTCTTAAAAGAGAAAATGTTAAAGAAGAATTAATTAAAATGGGGGTATAACAAAATGGGCTTTCCACTTCATCCCGAAACAACACTTGGGGTTGTTCATTTATATGTATCAAATTTAAAGAAATCGCTAGAGTTTTATACAGAAGTATTGCGTATGAAGGTACTGGAAGAAAAAAGTACAATCGTTACGTTTGGTAATGAGGACAATGAGCCACTTCTCATAATAGAAGAAAAGGAAGACGCTCTTCCGAAGCAAAGAGGTCGAACTGGTTTATATCACTATGCAATTTTATTACCAAACAGACAAGACTTAGCAAATATTCTTCGTCATTTTGTTGAGAGAGTACACCCATTACATGGTGGGGCTGACCATTACTTTAGTGAAGCTCTTTATTTAGCTGATCCAGATGGAAACGGGATTGAAATTTATCATGATCGCCAAAAAGAAGTTTGGCATGATGAAAATGGAGAGTTACCATTTGTTAGTAACCCGTTAGACGGCGAAGGATTATTACAACAAGGAAATACATGGAATGGGTTCCCGCCTGGTACTGTGATGGGGCACATTCATTTACATGTAGCTGACTTAGAAGAAGCGAAACGTTTCTATGTTGATGGCCTTGGTTTTGATGTAACGATTCCAGCTCGTAATGGAGCGTTGTTCGTATCAGCAGGTGGTTATCATCACCATATCGGTTTAAATACATGGCAGGGTGAAGGTATACCACCACAAATGCCAAATTCCGTTGGTTTGAAATATTTCACAATTGTACTAGCAGATGAAAAACAAAAAGAGCAAGTGTGTGAAAGTTTAAAATATATTGGCGTAGTTGCTACGTATAAAGATGGAATATTACAGGCCAAGGATCCGTTTGGACATTGTATACATTTTAAAGTGAAAAGAGAAGCCTAAAAAGGCTTCTCTTTTTTCACTTTCTTATAATAGCTTTTTCATTTTGTAAAAATAGGTCATCAAATTGCTTTGCAAGGTCAAAATCTAGTTTCGTTAAACCTTTTGCATTCCATGATGACAAAGTAATAATGACTGCTTTATACTGGATAAGGATAAATGGGTGGTGATTATGTTCTTCTGATAGTTTGGCGGCTTCAGAGACAAATTCGACTCCTTTTAAGTAGTCGGAAAACATATATTTTCTTTCAATCCATTTTTCATCTTTCACTGTCCATTTATCCAGCTTTGTTAATTCCTCTTGTACTTCTTCATTAGTTAATCGTAGCATCATTTTTCACATCCTTTACCTGCAGTAACGCAAGACCATTGTTAATAAGACGTGTTACAGATTCTTCAGTTGTGAAAGTAGAAAGTTGTTGTAATAATGCTGCTGATGCTTCGTGACCTTTGTTATGTTCTAAAAGCAATTCTAAAATTTCAAGACGAAGCAACCATTCTTTCGGATAAAATTTATTTAATACTTCTTGAATAGCTATTAATTGATCAGTATGAGTATCGTGTAAAATACTATCGTTACGTATATCTCGAACTGTTTGATACATACGTTCAAGCTTATTCAGTACAAGTGGATCAGGCGTTTCTTGTACTTCTTCATTCATCGGGAAAAATGCAGCCGCATCTGCCGCTCCTGGGAATACAGAAGTGATTTGTGAGCCGACAGCCATATCAAATGCTCCCCATGAAGGATCAAATAATAAGCGATCTTTATGAGTAACTGCACAATTTATAAAGGAGATAAGAGCAATTTTTTTATCATTCTTTACAATGTCTGTTACTGTTCCTTTTACATGAATGCCACTTGCAAAAGTAAACTCTGCACTGCTTCCAATTGTAATGCCTAATGATTGTAATTGTTCTTCTGTACAATTTTCTAATGCAATATCTCCATCTAGTAATCCGATTGGTGTCCCGAATCCATCGCTGTGCACAGATGTAGAATGATTTGCTAGTTGTTTATTATGAATTGCTAATGCAGTTGGTGAGCTTGTTCGTGTGTAAATAACTTCACCAGTATCATTTTTAATTGTCTCTGTAAATGTACCCGTAATTTGTAATCCACTACTTAGCTCAGTTGTAGCATGATTTTCGGAGCGGATTGCTTTTTCTAATCCTTCTGTTCCACCTGTTTTAAATGCCATCGTTGTAGAGAACTGCTCAAGGGCCTCAGTCAATTCTTCAAATGATTCACAAACAAATAGCTGTGGTTGCATTTTTGTTACATCATAAGTTGTCCCGGTGCAAGCTTCAATTGAGAATGGGACTTTCTTTACAGCGTTTGTTAAGCACTGCTTACTTTCACCGACAGAGGAAAGGAGACCAGCACCGTAAATTTTCGGATCATTTATATTGCCGATTAAGCCGTATTCCACTGTCCACCAGAATAAACGTGAAATTTGTTCTGCTTCTGATAAACCAGAAACTAAGTTTTGTTTTTCGATTACAGCATTTTCAGCAACTGCAACTTCTTCAGGTGTAGAAGTAGGGCTTTCTTTTACGATCGTTAATGTACGAACGGCTTCAAAAGCATCCTGTTCTTCTTTTGTGGAGAAAGCTTTCGCTCCAATTTGTCCAAAGCGTTTCACATATTTTGCATATGTAGAATCAAGCAAAATCGGTGCGTGGCCTGCAGCTTCATGAACGATATCAGGAGCGGGTGTATACTCGATATTTTCTACTTTACGAATATCTGTTGCGATTGGTAGTAATCCATGACCTTGAAAATCGAAGAATGCGACGCCGGGAATAAGTCCGTCAATCGTTACGGCACCCCAGCCGCTTGGTGCTAAACAGTCATTCATTTCTTCTACTTTTGGAATTGCATCTATATTAATACCAGATGATTGTAGTCCGTTAACATAGGATGGATGAGCAACATCTTTTAAGAAGCTATGGTTTTGTCTCATAATGTAACGCCAAACAGCGTGATTCACCGGTGTGTATTGATCATAATGCTGTGTGGATACGAATGGTTTTAAATGTGATGGAATTTCTTTTTTCTTTGTCATTTAGACGTCCTCCTTTTTCTCTATAAAAATGAATACCAGTTTTGTATAGCTTGTACCACCTCCTTTCAGAATTGTAAGCGCTTATAAAATTTTATCATAACATTCGAAATTCTTTAACAACTGTTTGCGTGAGAAATAGAAAAATCCCCTATCGGAAAATCCGATAGGGGCGAAAAAATCGCGGTACCACCCTATTTGTAAGTGAAAATATACTTACATCTCAACTAATGATAACGGAAAAATTCCGTCTTTTCCTTCATGCATAAAAGCACTACGAAAAAGAAGCTCCAGAATTGTAATTCGTACTTATATATGTGCTAATTTCCACCGATCATTAGCTCTCTGAAACAGGGATACAAGATACTACTGCGATTCTTTCAACGCGTATATATGAAGTTATTTAAAAGGGAAGGACGCAAAAAAGCCCCTATCGGAAAATCCGATAGGGACGATAAAAATCGCGGTACCACCCTATTTGTAAACAATTAATTGTTTACCACTTACTTTAAGATAACGGAAAGATCCGTCTTTCTCTTCATGCATAAAAAGCATTACGGGAAAGAAGCTCCAGAATTGTAATTCACGCTTGTATATGTACTGATTCGCACCAACCATCAGTTCTCTGAGACAGGGATATAAGTCGCTACTAGTATTCCTTCAAAGCCGATATATAATTCGTTCAACTAAACTATGTTTTGTATTATAAAACTATATTTAAAAGCTTGTCAACAATAATTTTATTATCTCACTTCTAAATCGACGTTTAAATTAGACTTATTTCCAGCTGCATCGGTTGCTACAATATGAATTATATTTTTTCCTTGTTGTAATTGGTTACGATCGAAGTAAATGTCGTAACTTTTCTCCCAAGGGTTCAGGAACGCACTTTCCCACACGCCATTTCCGTTAATTTCATATTGTATCGTTACTGGATGTCCTGGAGCAACCCATCCAGATTCTGTCATCCAATCTAAAAGTATATCATCTACTTTCCCTCTAATTACGAGGTTTTCTTGATCTACTTCAGACGATAACTTCGGTGCAGTACGATCGACAAATACAGCTCCTGTTTGCTTTGTTTCTCCACCAGAGTTAGAAGCAACAGCTTCGATTTGGTATAAGCCATCAGGTAGAGGAGATCCGTCAGTTTTCGTACCATTCCATTTGAAAGATTTATAACCAGGTGTTTCATTTTTCCCTTGATGTATCATGCCTTGATATGCTACACGGTCTTTCGTAATTAAATTAGCGTGAAATGTTACATCCTCAACTGGTGTAACTAAATAGTAATTGATCAGGTTGTCATCTAGTATTTTGTCATTATTTGGACTGAAAGTAGAATTAACGATTTCAAGGCCATCAATACGCTTGTATTCTTTCGGATCGATGCTAAATGTAAATGGAATACGCATTTCTTCAGTCTTCCCTTGCTCTTTTACATATAGATTTCCTGTATATACACCTTGTGGTAAGGAGCTATCTACAGTAATAGTAAAAGGCTTTTCGATGTTACTATTAGGTTTCATACTAATAGAAGAAGAGAAAGAAGTCTGGACTTTTGTTTTTGTATCTAGTAATTCAATACGAGTTGAAAAGTTTTTCTTTTTGTTAGAAAGATTTTGTAACGTAACATTTTGTGTTAACTTCACTTTACCGCTATTAGGTTTAATAAGACCGAAACTTACATTGTTAGGTTTCACTAATGCATCTGTTTGAGCGGCTTTTGGAATGTTAATTAAACCAGAGCCTTGTGCCATAACAGGATATGTATTTTCATTGACATCCTTTAATGTTTTTGCAGTATTGGCAAGAGCTGCTTTCAATTGTTCTGTCGTCCAATCAGGGTGCATTTGACGGAGTAGGGCAACAGCTCCTGTTACTTGCGGCGCAGCCATACTTGTCCCGTTGTGAGATTCATAGCCACCTCCCGGCACTGTACTAGTAATTTTCACTCCAGGTGCAACAATATCAGGTTTTATAAGCCAACTACCTTGAGAGGGTCCTCTTGAACTAAAGTTACCAATAAGTTCTGTTTGCTTTGGTTGTCCAATTTTTATATTTTTCTTTCGTTTTGTAATTAAAGTTTTTAACTCTTCGCCATTTGTATTTGATAGTTGCATAACTGGAAGAGCTACATCTTCACGTGCAAAATATTCGGGCATAAGATTAATTTCTTTTTCGTTAGAAATTAGTAGCACGCCGAGAGCGCCAGCTTGTTTCGCTTGTTCTGCTTTTACTAACGTGCTCGAAGTTCCTTGTAAAACAAGGGCGAACTTCCCTTTCACATCTTGTTTAGCGTAATCGCTTGGATTACCGTAGCCAACATATACAAGCTGAGCATCGTTCCCTACTTGGAAATCTGCTTTTGATAACGGTAATCCTTGGTAAGATTTATTGGAACCAGCTACTTGGAATGTTGGAAATGGAATAGAAACTGTAGATGCACCAACAGAGATGACACTACTTGCGTTACCAGGAGCGTCAACAGACCAAGGTTTTGGTCCATCATTTCCATTTGAGACGACTGCAGTAACACCAAGTTTTGCTGCGCGTTCTAACGTCATTGTTACAGGTTGATCAGGTACATTCAAATCTTGACCAAGAGATAGATTTAAAACATCGGCACCATCTTGAATAGCTCGCTCAATACCTTGAATAATATCATCGGTCGTACCGGTACCACCATCATTCATGACACGGTAAGCGAGTATAGAAGCGTTCGGAGCAATCCCCTTTATTTTTCCGTTACCAGCAATAATTCCAGCAACATGGGTACCGTGGACGTTTCCATCCATCGGATCATTATCTTCATCGACTGTATCATAGCCACCGATATAATTTGCTTGTAAATCAGGATGGGTATAGTCGACACCTGAATCGATAATAGCGACTTTCATCCCTTTTCCATCAAGGGATTTGCCAGTCGGATCTTTTAAATTCCAAGCTTCAGGTGCACCAACTGTAGGGCCTCCAACGTTTGGTGTTTCTTGATCTGCTAGGCTTTTTGACGTTTCATGTAATTTATATGTTAAGTTCGGATAAATTGCTTTTACTTCAGGTAAAGAAGCTAGAGCGGCAATTTGATCCCCTGGGATAGAAATAGAAAATCCAGAAAATAACGTACTATACGTTTCTTTTATGGTTGCTTTCGGTGCTTTTTCTTTTATTTTCTTTGTTGTATCCTCTTGTGCTTTTTTTAGTTGTGCATGGTATGATTGCACATTGCTATTTTGTAGGTCCGGAGCATGTTGAATGTTACTTTGTGAAGCGAGTGGAGCATGTTGCAATTCTACAATAACTGAAATTTCTTTTGATGTTTTTGTTTCAACATTTTGCGCGATTTTGTTTTCTCCCCATTGTTCAATATTTGCTTTTAACTGTGGGCTAAATTGCTTCTCTTTTTGCAGTGATTCAGCATGGGCGCTTAATGCTCCAAAGCTCGAAAAGACGAGCGCCATACTTAATAGTGTTGATGTAGTTTTCTTCATTGAAACTCCCCCTAATAAAAAGTGCCAATTTTCCGAAAATAAATATTACATTTTTATCGTTAATTATAGGAACGGATGTTGGCTAAACTATACATTCGACATAATTCATACCAAACCTCTCTGAATTGAAAATTTCTTGGGAAATTTTTTGGAATTATGTCGAATGGATAATATTTGCATATAGTAAGCGGAATATGAGGAATGCTAAAGGGGGAAATGGGGGTGCTATATGAAAAGGTTTATAGTAAGTGGAATCGTGATTTTGTTCCTTTTTTTCTGTTCAAGTTCTATTACTAGCGCAGAAAACAATGGAGTAAAAGTTGCCTTTATTCGTAATCATAATCTATGGATTAAAGTTGGTGAAAAAGAAAAACAAATTACAAAAGGAGAGTACATAACAGGGCCGAAATGGTCACACAATGGAGAATGGCTTGCATATGCAAAAGGAAAGAAGCGAAATCACTTTGAACTGTATCGGCTGAAAGATGGAAAGAAAGTTACGCCATCTCAATCAGAAGCATCGAATTATCAATGGTCACCAACAGAGAATATAATTGCATTTGTATTTGCACGCACATTAAATACATTTGATGCTGAAAAAAAGAAAGTAGATTTTGAAAACGTAGCTAATGGTGTAGGTGACTATGCATGGTATCCTGATGGTAAGAAGTTTCTTGTATCATCAGAAGCGTACTTGCTTCCAACAGGATGGACAGGTGCTCAGTTATATGAAATACAAAAGGATGCAAATATGAATCCTCATAAGATGAAACATTTATATGCACTACCGAATGAGCATGATGACTTTTTAGCTTTAGTTGGAAGTGGATTTAAGTGGTCGCCAGATCAAAAATGGATTTCGTTTTTGGCAGTACCAACAGCTTCTTTGTCAGCTGATAGTAATACACTTTGCTTAATTCGAGCAGATGGCAGTCGTTTTGAAACAGTAGATCAAATGTTATTAAACACACAATGGTTCAAATGGGCACCATCAAAGAATATATTAGCCTATATTGAAGGAAGCGGGAGAGTGGCTTTAGAGAATAAGCATTTAAAAATAAAAGAATTGCCGGCTCTCCAGCAAAATACATTTACTCCAAAAGGCTATGTTGATTGGGATTTCACATGGAAGAACGATAATGTAATTATCGTTTCAAGGGCAAAGGAAGCAGAGCTATCGGTCCCTCTAGAAAAAAGACCACTACCATCTTTATATGAAATAAATAGTACAACAGATGAACAACATCAAATTACAAAGCCATCCAATAGCCAAGGCGATTATAACCCCATTTTTAGTAAGAAAAGCAACCAATTAATGTGGCTCCGTTCAAATCGTAAGAAAGCTGATGTATGGCTTGCTCATAACGATGGAAAACATGAGAAGAAGTGGATTGAAAATATAGATGTACCAGAGTGGTATTATGAGAAATGGAATTGGGAAGATGTCGTTTCGGTTAAAGACGAGTAAAAAAACCTACCTGAAATATAATTTTCAGGTAGGTTTTTCAATGTTATTTATGTGTTTTATTTGGCTTTTTTTTCGCAGGGTTTCCGTTCCCTTGGCGCTTTCTATTTTGTTCATCTTTTGCTTGTTTTTCATGTAATGTATCTAAAAAGTCATTTGAGTTACTCATTTTTATATCTCTCCTTTTTTCATTCTGTCCTAATTACTATAACCATTTAGGAGGATAATCATGAGATAAAAGTTAAGCGCTTAGTTTTCTTCGGTAGTATACGTAAAATATGCCATATGTAATGAATAACATAAGTAAAACTTGTAACTCTACATTTTCTTTTAAAATAGTTGCGACAGAAGATGGTAAGTAAGGTGATGTATTGCTCGTTCCTAAACCTAACCATTTGTTTAAGAGGTTCATGATACAAAATATGAAAACACCAGACCAGCTGGCGATAATTGCTTTTTGTTTAATTTTTGTTTCACGCTCATCATCTGTAATCCAAGGATTAGCAGTTTTATCACTATTAAAAAAGCCATTTATGTATCCCCATATGACCATTCCCATAAAGACGATAATCCATTTCATATTTGTAATCCTCCTCTTCTTGTAAAAAGTGTTTTACATATATAATTGTAATATTTTTCAAACGTTAGTGTCAAACACTTTTTACATTCTACTTTTTAAAATAGCAGGAGTAAAGAAAAAAATAGGGAAGAAATATGTGAGACTATTTCCTAGTGAGAGGAAGAGGAGAATGAAGCTTATTTTTGTTCGGCATGGTGAAGGTGAACATACGAAAGATTTACCATTAAGTTTACAAGCAGTGAATCCGCCATTGACGGGCGTGGGAAAGAAGCAGGCTGAATTGCTTCAGTGCGATGTACCATTACAAGAAAAGGATATATTAATCGCTAGTCCTACACTTCGAACTTTACAAACTGCGACAATATGGAGTGCGGAAGTTGCTTGTCAAAAAATTGTTCACCCATATATATCCCCACGTATTTTTCCTTATCGGGAATCCGCCAAAACATTACCGTGCGATCAATTATTAGATCGAAAGATAATACAAAATTTATTTCCACATTTTTCATTAGAAGAAAGTAGAAATGAATTGTTATGGAATGAGGGAGTCAATATCATCTCGGAGATGGAATTTCAGCAAATAGTAGATGAATTTCTGCACTGGTGCTATCAGTTAAAAGCAGAAAAAATTTGTATCGTTGCACACGATGGAACAATTACAGCGTATAGGCAATATTTACATAAAGTCGCTTTAACTAGAGCTGATTTTTTGAAAGAAACGGGTATATATGAAATGGACTTATAGGAGAGGAAATTTGTAATGGAAGAGTTAGGAGAAGATGTGTACGACTTAAATGAGCCGAGAGTATACTTTAGCGTAGCGGAAATTAAGTAATATGCAAAATTGCATATTACACATATTGTAAATGGTTGGTATAAGTTTGGGGAGTTGAAACTAACTAGTAGAATCCTTTTTACATAGTGGTGTAAAATCATATGTTGGATTGATAGATTATGTAGATGGAAATGTAGCACTTATGTTTACAATACGCCTATTTTACGGGTTTATTAACCATGACAAAACGTTAGAAGAAGTTGTTCGAGAAGCGAGATTAACCGATGAGGAGACATGTACATTTCGAGTATATAAACAATATGAAACGGATTTATTCTATATTCGAATGAATGCGTTTCACATTTAACTCACAGTTTTTTTACATTTTCTTCAATGAAAATGATTATCACCTGTGGTATGATATGTTCAAGTTTTTACAGGTAATAAAAGTTACTATATAAACGTTAGTATTTAATATTTTTTATGTATGTCACAAATTATTCACGATTAATGTTTTAAAAGTAAGTAACTAATGTTATTATATTATCTGTAACTGACTTAATTACAACTTTAGGAGGAAGATATGATTATTCAATTTTTAAGAGAAAACAAAGCAGTCTCTTTTGTATTAGCGATAATTCGAGTGTATCTTGGTTACACATGGGTAATGGCTGGAATCGGTAAATTACAAGGGAAAGGCTTCGATGCAACTGGTTATTTACAAGGTGCAATTGAAAAATCTAAAGGAGCACAACCAGCTGTTCAATCTTGGTGGGCATCATTTTTACAAGATTTTGCAATTCCAAACGTTGATTTATTTAATACACTTGTGACGTGGGGAGAAATTTTAGTCGGAATTGGTTTAATTGTAGGCTGTTTAACAAAAACAGCGGTCTTTTTCGGTCTTGTAATGAACTTTTCCTATATGTTTAGTGGGTCAATTGGTGTGAACCCTGAAATGGTTATCTTATCCATGTTCGTTCTTGTTTCTGGTATGAATGCTGGAAAACTTGGAATTGATGGCTTAGTTATTCCAAAAGTACTAGGATCAAAAATTCAAAAACGCCAAAAGCAAGCTGCTTAATATATGAAAACGGGTATCTCAAAATGAGATACCCGTTTATTTTTCAGCACTTATAGGATTTTTCTCGAAGAAATCTTTTACATACCCTACAAATTCTTGTGGCTCTTGACGAAATGGAGCATGATAACCTTTTTCAATAATATGGAAAGTGCTATTTTTTAAGAATTGATGATAAGTTTCTCCTTCTTTCCAAGAAACGCTACTATCATTTCTTCCCCATATAATTAAAGTTGGTTGCTTGATTTCAGTTGCATTGATTTGAAGACGCCTAGGCCATAATTTCATTTTATTATAATGCTCTTCATCATTACGCTTGAATTTAACTTTGCTCTCATCATAATCTGCAATAGAAGAAACGGCACTTAAATCAGTCGACAACTTTGGTTTTGGTGAACCTTGTTTATTAACGAACGTATGAGGGCCGCCTGTAGCATCAGTTAAAATAAGGTGGGTAACCGCTTCGGGGTATAAATATGTTAAATTAAGAGAAATTTCTCCGCCCATAGAATGTCCCAGTATTGCGAATGAGTCATACCCTAATTTTTTCATTAACTTATAATACAAATTTGCATGAGTTGGGAAAGAATAATAAAAATCCATCGGTTTAGAGGAACGTCCGAATCCTAAAGCATCAACAGAAATAATCGTATGATCTTTTGCTAAATCTGAGTAAACCTTTTGAAAACCATCGGATGATCCTCCAAATCCATGGATCATAAGTAAAGGTGGTTTTTCATCACCAATCTTTTTAAAGTAAATCGTTTGACCATCTATCTCTACCATTTTTTCCTCGGTAGCTAGTTTCGCTGTAATTGTATTTTTAACTTGTTTTACTTGTTCTACTGGCTTTTCTGCTGCACTACATCCTACTAATAGTGTAAGAGTAAGACAACCTACCATAAAATAGCTAAATCGCTTCAATTAGGTGTCCCCTTTCTAACATAACGCTGCATCTATCATAGCAAATAGTATATTACGATTTCCAGGAAGTTGATTACCGTTCTTTATCATAAGAGGTGAAAGGAGCGTTTCCTGGAAATTTTCTGTTTGAAGAAATTGACGGAAAATGAATTGTGAGTGCGGAACATCAATGCGTATCGTCCCATTCCACGAGTTGCAAATTATTTCTAATAACTGAATAGCGTCTTTTTCTTTTTTTGAAATAAGTGGAGTGATACATAGTACATCTCCTTTTTGTATGCATAAAGCAAAAGCATCTATTTGATTATCCCGCTCTATTTTAAAGGAGTAAGTTGCTCTCGATAGTAGTGATAAATAAAGCTTAGAACGATCTGCACCAGTCGCAGTTTGATCAAGAAAAATGAGAGATTGAAGATCGGCTTGCTGAATTTGTTTTATGGGAAAAGAATTTATACTTATATGAGCCGCTTGTTTTTCGAAACGATGAATTGTTGTTATTGATTGAAATCCATAAGATTCATATAAGGATTCACCAGCTTTTGTTGCAATGAGCGTAATAGGGAGCGATGGATAAGTTACTTTTAAGCTATTGTTTAACAAAATACGGCCAATTCCTTTTCTTTGAAAATCAGGATGCACGATTAACATACCGATAGAAGAAAATCCAGGGGCAAACGAAAAGACCCCGCCCGCTGCAATAAGTTTATTCTCATGTACATAGCCAAAAATTGTGCCAATGGAAAGGTACATATGGAATTGCTCTTTCATAAAACTCTCATGCTGTAACCACCCAACTGATTCGCAAAGAGAGAGTAAATCTGGAATGGAAGATGCGTCTAGTTTTACTGTTTTCATAAAGTTCACCATATTTCTATTTAAATTAGAAAAAATAAGAATAATATTAAGAAATGTAAAATAATAGGTTCGTATTAAAAGAAATCCAACATGTTTATATTTATCTTTGTAAAGGGGAGTATGCTTGATATGAAAAGACAAACTTATACAAATTATAACTTAAATTTACATAAGTTAACAAAAAATTTACATATAACTCATTTTCTCTTAACAGTCTTCTATTAAATTTGATAGTGGGAAATGAATAACCTAATTAGGGGGACAAGACAGTGAAAAAGTTTGTAAAAAAAGCATGGCCATTTGCAGTTGTGGCGTCGTTAGCAGTTACTTCAGTAGCAACATGGAATTTTACGCGTTCTAGTGAGGTTAATGCAGATGAGAACGGAAACAATGCAAAAATTAAAAATGTCATTGTATTAATTGGGGACGGTATGGGGCCTTCATATATGACAGCTCATCGTTATATGAAAGATAATCCAAAAACATTTGAGATGGAATCTACAGAATTTGATAAGCATCTTGTAGGAACACAAAAAACATATCCAGAAGATGAACATGAAAATATTACAGACTCTGCATCGGCAGCTACTGCGATGTCAGCAGGTATAAAAACATATAACGCAGCTATTGCAGTAGATAATGATAAAGCTGAAGTGAAAACAGTATTGGAGCAAGCGAAAGAAAAAGGGAAGTCAACGGGACTCGTTGCAACTTCTGAAATTACGCATGCAACACCAGCTGCATTCGGTGCACATGATATTAGTCGTAAAAATATGGACGCAATTGCAAATGATTACTTTGATGAGAAAATTAAAGGTAAGCATAAAATAGATGTTATGCTTGGCGGGGGCGTAAAGAACTTTGTTAGAAAAGACCGCAATCTTACAGAAGAATTTAAGAAGTCTGGTTATAGTTATGTAACAGATCGTAATCAATTATTAAATGATAAAAGCGATCAAGTTCTTGGCTTATTTGCACCAGGTGGTTTAGACAAAATGATTGACCGTACTGACAAAACACCTTCATTAGAAGAGATGACAAATGCAGCGATTGAGCGCTTGAACAAAAATAAAGACGGTTTCTTCTTAATGGTCGAAGGTAGTCAAATTGATTGGGCTGGACATGATAATGATATTGTCGGTGCAATGAGTGAAATGGAAGACTTCGAAAAAGCGTTTAAAGCAGCAATTGAGTTTGCGAAAAAAGATAAGAACACATTAGTTGTTGCAACTGCAGATCATGCTACTGGCGGATTATCTTTAGGTGCGAATGGTGAGTATAATTTTAAAGTAGATCCGATTAAAGCTGCGAAACGTACGCCAGACTTTATGGCAAGTGGGATTGTAAAAGGTGCAAATGTAGAAGAAACATTGAAAAAGTATATTGATCTACAATTAACACCAGAAGAAATTAAAGCTGTAAATGATATAGCTCCATCAAAAGATGTAACAAAGATTGATAATGCAATTGAAGATATCTTCAATAAGCGTTCGGTTACAGGTTGGACAACGGGTGGACATACAGGTGAAGATGTGAACGTATATGCATTCGGACCAGGTAAATACTTATTCTCTGGCGTTCAAGAGAATACAAATATAGCTAAACGTGTCTTTGACATCGTTGGCGGTGGCGATCCGAATAAAGGAAGACGCTAATTATAAATGAAAGTGAGGCGAAATGCCTCACTTTTCTTTTTAGGAGATGGAAAGATGAGATTTTTTTTAGGGAAATTAAGATTCCTTCTAGTATTCGTATTATTGCTAGTTGGATGTCAATCTCAAGAGAATAATATAGAACAAAAATCTGCTGGGAAAACTGAGGAAAAGGTACATATAACGAAAGAAGAAGAGAAATCCATTCAAGATGTTATTGAGGCATTTGTACGGACGACGAATGAAAAAAATCTTGCTGAGCATATGGAGTTATTTTCAAAGAAGATGCCTAGTGCTGAAGACTTAAAAACACAAAAGGAAGCGGCATTTCAAAAGGGAAATAAGAAAATAGAATTGGAACATATGAATATGAAAGCTCTTAAAGGTGGGCTTGTTATTGTTGAAACGGAGGAAAAAGAAGTAGATGGAGGGGTTACTCTCCAAAAGAAAATGCAGTATGCACTTGGAAAAGAAGACGAAGGGTGGAAGATTGAAGAGGTTCGTACGATAGAGAAGAAATAAAGTGAAACTTTAATCAGTGGGGGTTTTGTCCATCCCCCACTGATTATTAGTTGAACCAATCGGGCTTTTATGGGCAGTTGATCGCCCACCTAACTCCTTCGCATTCGCAGAATTTTGAGGTGGGAGTCTTACTGCCCGCAAATAGCGGGATAAAAAGGTTCTCATAGGAGAGAACCTTTTTATAGTGGTAATAAAATTTGATTTGAACATGCTTCAATGTCATCAATATCTTGACGGATTGTTGCCATCTTATTATCGAGGTCTTCAGCTTTCATAGCAGCGTCATGTAGTTCATCTTTCAAATAGTCAGGTATATTTCCTTCATATTTGTAGTAAAGTTTATGTTCTAAACTTGCCCAAAAGTCCATGGCAAGTGTACGTAATTGAATTTCTGCAAAGACATCTTTCGTACCAGAATTTAGTGACAATGGATATTTAATAATCATATGCAAACTTTTATAGCCATTTCCTTTTGGATTAGCAATATAATCTTTTACTTCTACAATTTCCATGTCTCCACGATTTTCAATAACTTCTTTTAAATGATAAATATCTTCTACAAAGCAACATGTAATACGGATGCCAATAATATCTTGTAATTGTGTTTGAGCATTTTCAACTGTTGGTGATAAGTTTTTACGCTCAAGCTTCCTAATGATACTTTCGGGTTGTTTAAGTCTTGTTTTTATATGTTCAAACGGGTTGTAGTCTTCTAAAAATTGAGCTTCCCGGTTCATAATTTCAAATTTAGTTTTTAACTCTTCTAAAGCGAATGTATAAGGTAATACAAAAGCTTTCCAGTAGTTAACTGTTGATTGGTTATATTCCATTTCTATACACACCTTTTCTTATTTACAAGTGAAGTTGTTATTATACTAAACACCAAATCATGTAGGCGCAAGCAGCAAATGATGAGATCATAAAGCGATATTTAGTTTTCATCTTTTCAACCCCTTTCAAATGAAATTATATATGAATAAACGTCATTGTTAGTAATTTCACTATGTACAATTCTTATAGTAATAGATTCATGTGAAATTCGTATGAACTAATTGTTTCAGTTTTTTGTCTTTTTGATAACGGCTTTTGGTTTTGTTTGTTATAATTACCTTAAATTGTAATAAAGGAGAGGGTATGATGAATCCAAAAGATAAAAAAAGAAAAGAGAAAGTGGCCCATATTATTGAAATTCCAGATGAATATAGGCTTGTTGTAGATGATCAAGAAGGAGTGGATGATCCGTATCATCTATTATGGTGGGGGCATAAAGAGGATGAGGAGAAAAAGATACAAATTACATTAAATAGGCATACTGGTAATTTATTCGAATTCAGGATAGATGATGAAAATTATTTTTCGAGTGATAAAGAAGTGATAGAGGAGAATAAGGCAAGAGAGATTGCAAATGTATTTATAAAAAAATATGTGGAAGAAGAATTAGAATTTTATACATATGTGTCAGTTAAGGATGACTGGCGTGGTTGGAAAGAAATAAATTATATGCAGGAAGTGAATGGATATCCATTGCCGAATACAGGATGTGTTGTGCGAATTCATCCTTCAGGTAATGTTGTGCATTTTCATTACAATGGACAAAAAGCTATAGGGAAAAAACCGTTATGGCCAATTGAAATTGTTGAGGAGAACGTCGTTTTAGAAACTTTGAGAGCTAGACAAGATATGAGACTTGTATTTGTGGATTTAACACATTCTTCATGTAAATATGAAAATGGTGAGGAAGTAAAAGGCTATCATCTTGTATATGAACCAGAACCTAGTCATGCGTTTATTGATGCAAGTACAGGTAAAGATTTGTTTGACCCAGATCATTATAAATTGCCTCCAACTGTAGCTGTTGAAAAACCGAAAAAAGGTAGTCAACAAGATGATATATTCGATTTATTTGACTGGGATAAAGAAAGTTTTACAAAAGTGGCTGAGACAGAAAATGAAGATGGAATAAGGATGAAATTTGTTTCGAAAGAGGAATTACAAAAACAGAAAGAAGAAAAGAATCCATATTTAATGAATGAATTCTTTAAAAAGCATTTACCGATGTTAAAATATAATAATTTAGTTGGCATTACGATTGATAAATCAACCAATGAATTAATTGGTTTTATAAAACTGGCAGACGATAAAGAAGTAAAACAAATACTGTCTAGAGAGGAATGTTTACAAAAAGCACTTCAATTTTTAGAACATGTTATTCCAGATGTTACACAATATCTTCGCCTTTGGGATGAACGTGACGAAGATGAAGGGATTGAAAGATTTGTCTTTTCAGTATATGTGAATGAAATTCCGGTAGAGTATAGGGAATTCATGGTCAACATTAATACAGAAAATGGTGCTGTGATGCACTACTCGGGAAAAACTAGCAATATAATAGAAGAGTTACTTGCACATGAAACAGCACCAAAAGTAACAAAAGAAAAAGCGTTAGAAATATATAAAGAGGTCATTCGAGTAAAATTAGAATGGTGTATAGATCATGATGCAGAGGAAATGAAATATAAACTGCTGTATAAACAAACGAGGAGTGAAAATCATAAAGAATCCGTCGATTGTAGTCGGAAAATTCGTTACATAGATGCGCATACTGGAGAGAAAATTTGGAGTGAATATTAGTAAAAGCCAATCGATACGTTTCGATTGGCTTTTACTATGTTTATAGAAAAATTTAATGATTAGCGTTGAGTGATTTAAGAATGCCATTAAGTTAAGAGTTCCATATTTACATCGTACAGACACAAACAACCTCATGCCCACATACACATAGTAAAGACCACTATTTTGGCGGAGGTGAAAGGTTTGAGTCTATTCGCCGCAATTGGATATATGGTTCGAGAAGTGTTTGTATTTGTTTCTTATGTGAAGAACAATGCGTTCCCGCAGCCGTTATCATCAGATGATGAGAGAAAGTACTTAGAGTTAATGGAGCAAGGTGATGCTCAAGCGAGAAATCTTTTAATTGAACATAATTTACGGCTTGTAGCTCATATTGTTAAGAAATTCGAAAACACTGGTGAAGATGCAGAAGATTTAATTTCAATTGGTACCATTGGGCTTATTAAAGCGATTGAAAGCTATTCAGCAGGGAAAGGAACTAAGCTTGCAACATATGCAGCACGCTGTATCGAAAATGAAATTTTGATGCATTTACGTGTGCTAAAGAAAACGAAAAAAGACGTTTCACTTCATGATCCGATTGGGCAAGATAAAGAGGGTAATGAAATATCACTTATTGATATATTAAAATCAGAATCTGAAGATGTAATTGATATGATTCAGCTTAGTATGGAGTTAGAAAAAATTAAAGAGTATATCGATATTTTGGACGAACGAGAGAAAGAAGTAATTGTGAAGCGTTTTGGACTTGGGCTTGATAAAGAGAAAACACAGAGGGAGATTGCGAAGGCACTCGGTATTTCAAGAAGCTACGTATCGCGAATTGAAAAGCGTGCTTTAATGAAAATGTTCCATGAATTTGTGCGGGCTGAGAAAGAGAAAAAAGCAAAAGAATAATGTGTATTGTAAGCAGCTACACTTTAAAAGTGGCTGCTTTTCTTTCGGGAAAACGGAAAGAAAACGAGCTGTTCTAAGAAGAAATACATGTTCACTGTTGAAAATGGCGGGTTCTATCTGTAATATTAGAAGGTGCTAAACAATTTAAGAATAAAAATTATACTTAGTTTTTCTTCGTGTATAACGAGACGGCTCCATTCTATATGTGGGAATAAGAACCAATTTTACATATGATATAGAGAGAAAAGAAGGGGAAACTAAAGTTATAGGCTGATTAGGAGGTTTCGTAATTTGCGACGGACATTATATCGACTTATGATCGAACTTACAAATGGTCGTTTTACTTCTTATATATTACGTAAATTTGCACAATCTCGTTTGAGCTCTATCATTATTCCATCGTATGTGAAAGTTTTTCAAATTAATCAAGATGAGATGGAAAAGGGTTTGAAGGAATATGGAACATTGCATGATTTATTTACACGTAGGCTAAAAGAAGGAAAGCGTAGTATTGATACTGATGCGTCGAGTATCGTTAGTCCTGTTGATGGTGTTTTTGCTGATCAAGGTCCTATTGAGGATACAAAAACATTCGATATAAAAGGAAAGCGTTATTCAATTGTGGATATGCTAGGTAATGAAGAGCGTGCAAAGCGATATGCAGGCGGTACATATATGGTGATTTATTTGAGTCCAAGTCATTATCATCGTATTCATAGCCCGCTTTCTGGCTCTGTGACTGAAAGATTTGTACTCGGTAGAAAATCATATCCGGTAAATGCAGCGGGTATGGAGTATGGGAAAGAACCATTGTCAAAAAATTATCGCTCTGTTACAGAAGTAAATAGTGACGGCGAACATATGGCACTTGTAAAAGTAGGTGCTATGTTTGTTAATAGTATCGAGCTCCTTCATGAAAGAAGTACTGTTCAAAAAGGTGAAGAGATGGCATACTTTACATTTGGCTCAACAGTTGTTTTATTATTTGAAAAAGATATGATTAAAGCAGTGCAGGAATTGACAAGTGGGCAAGAGCTGCGTCTTGGTGAAAAAATTGCAACCCGAGTATCTCATAAGTAAAGAAAAGGTTTTATAATATACTTATGAAGCTCTAATTAAGAAATGTGGACAAAGATGCTTAATGAAGAAATCCCCTAGATGGGAGTACTTGTTTATTCGAGAGCCATCGCAGGATGGCTCTTTTTACAGGTCAATCAGCAATCTATATGTACTCAAGAAGATTTGACGAGCTTGTCCTCTAACGAGCGTCTAATAATTTCTTGTTTTATAAGTAAAATGAAGTCGGGATTTAATTTTAGTTCTTTTGCTTTATAATAAGACTCAGTGAGTAAATCAGTAGATAACTGTTCCATATGTTTTGTTTTCAAGGTGAGTCACCTCCTAATAATATAAGGATTGATTCGTTGTTGCATTTAATGTACCAAAAAAATATGACAGTCACAAACAAGAGGTTATCCACATAACTCAGTGGATAAAATGTGAATAGATTGTTAGTAAATTCCAAATTGACTGAAAAATTAACGTGGAAAGTGTGTACAAGTTTATCCACAGGTTATCTATCGAAAAATGTTGTCGAAAAATTTTATGGAAAATCCTCAAAGAGGTGAAAGAAATTGAAGTTATTTTTACCAAATGAATATGTGAAAAATATATATCATATTCAACCAGAAGATTTGAAAAAACGTGGAATTAAAGGAGTTATTACTGATTTAGATAACACTTTAATTGAATGGGATCGTCCAAACGCAACGCCACAGCTTGAAGAGTGGTTTTTGAAAATGAAAGAAAATGATATTCAAGTAACGGTCGTTTCAAATAACAACGAGCAACGCGTTAAAGATTTCGCTGACCCATTAGGTATTCCGTTTATTCATAGTGCGCGCAAACCGTTTGTTCGCGCATTTAAGCGTGCGATACATGAGATGCACCTGCAGCCAGATGAAGTTGTAGTAATTGGAGATCAGTTACTAACGGATGTGCTCGGCGGGAATCGTGTGGGACTTCATACAATTTTAGTTGTACCGGTAGCGCAAACGGACGGATTGGTGACACGATTTAATCGAAAAATTGAACGAAGAATTATGAGAAACATGAAGAAAAAAGGCTTAATTAACTGGGAGGAATAAAGTTTGACTGAAACAATTAAATGTATTGGTTGCGGTGTAGAAATTCAAACAGAAAATAAAAATGAAGTAGGATACGCTCCTGTATCATCTTTAGAAAAAGAACAAGTAATTTGCCAACGTTGTTTTCGTTTGAAACATTATAACGAAATTCAAGATGTATCTTTAACAGATGATGATTTCCTTCGTATTTTGAACGGAATTGGACAATCAGACGCACTAGTGGTTAAAATCGTAGATATTTTCGATTTCAATGGTAGCTGGTTACCGGGCTTACATCGTTTTGTAGGGAACAATAAAGTATTACTTGTAGGGAATAAGGCTGACTTAATTCCAAAGTCAGTTAAGCATGATAAAGTAAAACATTGGATGCGCTATAGTGCAAAGCAACTTGGTTTAAAACCAGAAGATGTCTTTTTAATTAGTGCAGCTAAAGGACAAGGAATCGCTGAACTTGCTGATGCAATTGAGCATTACCGCGAAGGTAAAGATGTTTATGTTGTTGGATGTACGAATGTTGGTAAATCAACATTTATTAATCGTATGATTAAAGAGTTTAGTGATGAGACTGAGAATGTAATTACAACATCACATTTCCCAGGAACAACGCTTGATTTAATTGATATCCCATTAGACGAAACGTCATCTTTATACGATACACCAGGTATTATTAATCATCATCAAATGGCGCATTATGTTGGGAAACAAAGCTTAAAGCTTATTACACCGACTACAGAAGTTAAGCCAATGGTATTCCAATTAAATGAAGAACAAACATTATTCTTTGGTGGATTAGCACGATTTGATTATGTAAGTGGGGGCCGTCGTGCATTCACTTGTCATTTCTCAAACCGTTTAACAATCCATCGTACAAAGCTTGAAAAGGCTGATGAATTGTACGAAAAACACGCTGGAGAATTATTGAATCCACCGACACCAGAAGAATTAGAAAATATGCCTAAGTTTGTGAAATATGAATTTAATATTCGTGAGCCGAAAACGGATGTTGTATTCTCTGGGTTGGGCTGGGTTACTGTAAATGAATCAGGAGCGAAAATTGTTGCTCATGTACCAAAAGGAGTAAGTGTTTCATTACGTAAATCTTTAATTTAATATGGAGAGGGATTTATGAAACAATTATATGGTGTAATCGGAAATCCAATTGGACATTCATTATCACCCGTTATGCATAACGATGCATTTGAACACTTGAATATGGATGCCCATTATCATGCGTTTCTTGTGGAAGAAGAAGCGCTAGGGGAAGCAGTAAAAGGTTTGAAAGCATTAGGTATTTCAGGATTTAATGTAACGACTCCGCACAAAGTTGCAATTATGGAGTACTTGGATGAGATTGCCCCGTTAGCAAGGCAAATCGGTGCGGTAAATACAGTAGTTCATCGAGATGGAAAATTGATTGGGTATAATACAGATGGAATTGGTTTTGTTCGTGCCCTGCAGTCAATTAGTGAAGATCCACTTCAAGAGAAACGTATTTTATTAATCGGTGCAGGTGGTGCTAGCCGAGCTATTTACTTCTCGCTTGCCGATGTAGGTGTGAAAGAAATTGATATTGCTAATCGTACGAGAGATAAGGCGAAAAACCTTATCTCTGGGTGCATGGCAAATGTTAATTCGCATGCTCTATCGTTAGAATGTGCAGCAGAAAATCAAGGGGAATATGATATTATCATCCAAACAACAACGATAGGTATGCATCCACATGTTGAGTATACGCCGTTGGAAATTCGTTCATTGAAACAAGGAACGATTGTTTCTGATATTATTTATAATCCATTTGAGACGAAAATTTTAGGCGATGCGAAAGAACAAGGTGCAATAATTCAAAATGGAATCGATATGTTCGTTTATCAAGGTGCACTTGCGTTTGAAATGTGGACAGGGTGTGTGCCGAATATTGATAGAATGAAACAATTAGTAATGAGAGAGCTTGGAGGCTAATTATATGTTAACAGGAAAACAAAAAAGATTTTTACGTGCAAAGGCACATCATTTAACACCGATTTTTCAAGTTGGAAAAGGTGGCGTGAATGAAAATATGGTGAAACAAATTGGAGAAGCATTAGAAGTTCGTGAACTATTTAAAGTGAGCGTATTACAAAACTGTGAATTTGATCGTAGTGAAGTTGCAGAAGAGCTTGCACAAGGTGCACGAGCTGAAATCGTTCAAGTAATCGGAAGCACAATTGTTTTATACAAAGAATCAAGAGAAAATAAGCAGATTAAGCTTCCTCGATAAAAGATATACGTGAGTTATTTCGTAATGGACGCTTGATATGTAGAAAGCGAAACCAATTGAACTTTTATTAACAGTGGGCTCTCTTCGAATTTGTATGGGGAGAGTTGCTGTATGTAAAAGGAAGGAGCGTTTCTTTTGAGAAAAATTGGCATTATTGGTGGCACGTTTGATCCACCTCATAATGGGCATTTGTTAATTGCAAATGAAGTGTATCATGCTTTAGGGTTGGAAGAGGTATGGTTTTTGCCGAATCAAGTTCCACCGCACAAGCAAGGACGTAACATTACGAGTGTGAAAAGTCGATTAAACATGCTGCAAATAGCGATTGAGGAAGAAGCATACTTTTCAATTTGTTTAGAAGAGCTAGACAGAGAAGGCCCATCTTATACGTACGATACTATGGTACAATTAACGGAGAAGTATCCGGATGTGCAGTTTCACTTTATTATTGGCGGAGACATGGTTGAGTATTTGCCGAAGTGGTATAACATTGAAAAGTTACTTAAGCTTGTGACTTTCGTTGGAGTTGCAAGACCAGGTTATACATTACATACGCCTTATGATATCGTAAAAGTGGAAATTCCGGAGTTTGCAGTTTCTTCTTCTCTGTTACGTGAGAGATATATGACGAAGAAAACGTGCAAATATTTACTCCCCGAAAAAGTACAGGTATATATCGAGAGGAATGGGTTGTATGAATCGTGAGGAAGCACTTAGTATTGTCAAACAACAAATGCATGAAAAACGTTATATACACACGGTTGGTGTAATGGAAACAGCGATTGAACTTGCTAGGTTATATGGTGTAGATGAGAAAAAGGCAGAGACGGCTGCTATATTTCACGATTATGCAAAATGTAGAGCGATTCCAGAAATGGAAGAGATTATTAAGAGAGAAGCTTTGCCAAAGGATCTACTGCACTATAACAAAGAGTTATGGCATGCACCTGTTGGGGCATACTTAGTAGAAAAAGAAGTAGGCATTACTGATCCTGAAATTCTACAAGCTATTACATATCATACAAGTGGTCATGAAAAAATGACAATGTTAGATAAAGTTATTTATGTAGCAGATTACATTGAACCAGGACGTAAGTTTCCTGGTGTGGAAGAAGCGAGGAAACTCGCATATAAAGATATAAATCAAGCTTTACTGTTTGCTTTAAAGCGAACAATTCAATTTTTAATGGAAAAAGATCAAACGATTTATCCATTAACATTCCAAACATACAATGAAGTTATCAAGGAGGAAATTAATAAATGAAAGATAAAGAGTTATTAGTATTAGCGGCAAAAGCAGCTGATGATAAGAGAGCAGAAGATATGGTTGTACTAAATATGCAAGGTATTTCACCGATTGCAGACTATTTTATTATTTGTCACGGAAATTCAGACAAGCAAGTACAAGCAATTGCACGTGAAATTAAAGCGAAGGCACATGAGTTCGAAATTAACGTACAACGTATGGAAGGCTTTGATGAAGCACGTTGGGTTTTAGTAGACCTTGGTGATGTGGTTGCTCATGTATTCCATAAAGATGAGCGTAATCACTATAATTTAGAGCGTCTATGGGGCGATGTGCCGCGTGAAGATATTGCAGATGAGCTAGATCAATGAAATACGAACAATTTGCTTTGCTGTATGACGAACTGATGAATGATGTCCCTTATGATAAATGGGTGGAATTCACAGAGGAAAGTTTACAACAGGCATCTATGAAAGAGGCAAGAATCCTTGACGTAGCATGTGGAACTGGTAACGTAACACTTCCGCTTGTGCGAAAAGGTTATGATTTAATTGGTGTAGATCTTTCGGAAGAAATGTTAACTGTCGCGCAGCAAAAATTGGGGGGAGAAGGATATTTTATTCCTTTTTACCAACAAGACATGAGAGAGCTCGATGTTCCTGGTGAATTTGATTGTGTGACAATCTTTTGTGACTCATTAAATTACGTATTGCAAGAAGATGGAGTGCAAGAAACATTTAGAAGAGTTTTCCACCATTTACGTCAGGATGGCTTGTTTTTATTCGATGTACACTCTTTATATAAAATACATCACGTATTTCAAAATGAAACATATACAGTGAACGGCGAAGAAATATCACTTATTTGGAACTGCTTCCCTGGAGAAGAATCAGATAGTGTGGAACATGATTTGACATTCTTTGTACAAGATTCAGAAGAAGATGTGTATCATCGTTTTGACGAATGTCACGTGCAACGTGCGTATTCGGTTGAAGTGTTAACAAAATGGCTTGAAGAAGCTGGGTTTACAGTGCTTCGCGTCACAGGTGACTTTGAACGAATTGAAGTGACAGAACAAACAGAGCGCATCTTTTTTATGGCGAAGAAGAATGGATAAAAGAAAAGCAACCGATAAGGTTGCTTTTCTTTTATAGAAAAGATGTAGTTTTAGTTCTAGAAAAATAAAAAGATGATATGTGTAAAGTGTAAAAATGCTAGTTTTAGTGAAAATGTAGCATGAAAAAGATAAGTATTAATAAAAAGGGTTTGGGATTACGATGGCGTATTTATTATGTGTGTTTATCGAATTGCTGCTCAACGCATTTTAAGTCTTCATCAAATTTCTCATGTGTCCGTTCGATTAATTTATGAAACATATCCCCAACGTGCTCTTCTAAAATACGAATACCTTCTCCTGTAACACCGCCTTTAACGCATACCTTTTCTTGTAAAGTAGGTAATGTGAAAATTTCTTTTTCGAGTAATTTCCCCATTCCAATGACCATTTCACTTACTAAAGTAGTGGCTTCTTCATGTGTAATATTTGTTTTATCTACAGCAGCGTTAATGAAACATTGTAATAAATAACTAAAAAAAGCAGGGCCGCAGCTTGCTATATCAGATGAAACGCGCGTTATATCTTCTTCTATAACAAGGGGAGTAGAAATGTTTTTGAATAGACGAAGTAGTTTTTGTTGCCATTCTAGAGAGCAGTTATTTCCAAATGTAAATAGTGATGCGCCGGATAAGGCGCGGTTTGTGATGCTTGGAATGATACGAGCGACGTGGCAAGGTATAAGTGTTTCTAATTGTGATGGAGATATGGGGCTTGTGATAGAAACTAAGCAATCTTCGTCTGAAAAATGGTCAGCGTATTTTTGTAGAATAGGGTATATGTCTATCGGTTTTACGCAAATGAAAATAAGCTGGGATTGTTCGATTACCTCTTGGATTGTTTTGGCTATATGAACAGAAGGGTATTTTTCTTTTATATGATATGCTTTGGCAGGCGTCCGATTAATAATAGTAAGGCACGAAGGTTTGACAGCACGGGTTTCTAAAAATGCATCGATTAGTATATTCCCCATGTTCCCTGTCCCTATAATTCCTATGTTCAATGTTTCATCCCTCCTTCGTAACAGCTTTCTCCTAAACAATATGAATGATGTTATAAATTTATGATTAGAGGTGTAAAATGATGTGGGATTTTCCGAAAAAATGGTTGGGATTAGTGGTTATTATTGGCACTTTGATTTTTCTTTTTTTCTGGAAAACGAATCAGCAAACAGAGCGATCGCTCATTACAACGGAAGTTCAAGTAAAAGATGTGGAGAAAAAAAGTAAACCGAAAGTATTGGATACAAAGGAGCAGAAAAAAATAATTATAATTGATGTGAAAGGGGCGGTTTTTAAAGAGGGTGTGTATGAAATGAAGGAAGGGGACCGGGTGAAGGAGGCGGTTGAAAAAGCTGGTGGTTTGTTGCCGGATGCAGATGTGAAGAAAGTGAATTTGGCGCAAATGGTCCAAGACCAAATGCTTCTGTATGTTCCTAACAAGAATGAGTCAGTGCAAGAAGGGACTACTTTTTCAAAAAGCGAGGGTAAAGTGCAAATAAATACAGCTTCTAAAGAGCAACTTGAAAAAATAACAGGCATTGGTTCTCGGAAAGCGGAAAGTATTTTGAAATACCGAGAAGAACATGGTCCGTTTCAGAAAATAGAAGATTTATTAGAAATTGATGGGATTGGTGCGAAGTCTTTAGAGAAAATAAAAGATCAAATTATTATTCCATAAAAGATTGACGAAGTTTTTCTTTTTTCGCTACACTACAAGTAGACAAAAAAGAAGGTGAAAAATATGGAACGAATTTCATGGGATCAATATTTTATGACGCAAAGCCATCTACTATCTTTACGTAGTACATGTACAAGGCTTGCGGTAGGAGCGACAATCGTTCGTGATAAACGAATTATTGCTGGTGGATATAACGGTTCAATTAAAGGTGGTGTCCATTGTATAGACGATGGTTGCTATGTCATTGATAATCATTGCGTTCGTACAATTCATGCTGAAATGAATGCTTTATTGCAATGTGCGAAATTTGGTGCAAAAACAGAGGAAGCGGAAATTTATGTCACACATTTTCCTTGTTTGCAGTGCTGTAAGGCGATTATTCAAAGTGGTGTTACAGCGGTTTATTATGCACAGGACTATAAAAATCATCCGTATGCCGTAGAGTTATTTGAACAAGCGAGTGTAACAGTAAAGCACGTTCCGCTAGAATACGATATTACATCGCTAGAGGAACAAGAGCGTCATTTACAGCTAAAGGAATTATTCGCAGCTTTAGAAAAAGATAATTTATCAATGGAAGAATTACAGCGTGTATTCACTAAAGCGAAAATGATGCTATAAGGAGTGAGTATGAGTTGAATGGGCAATGGGGCTATGTTGCAATCTCGTTTATAATTGGGATTGCAATTACCTTTTCCGCATCGCATTTGTTGGCTGCTTGTTGTTTCGTTTGTTATGTTTTATTTTGTTTATATCGTACTTCGCGTAAAACCTTCATATTTTGTATAATAGCGTGTTTTAGTGGCGTTATGTACACCACGTATGTTCAGAGTCTAAATAAGCCGCTAGGGGAGTCCTATGAAGTTACACGAGGGGTCGTGCAAAATACACCTCTAATTAATGGGGATCGTCTCTCTTTTCAAATTGAAGATCAGAATAAAAACTTAGTGCAGTTAAATTATAAAATACAATCTGCTTCGGAAAAGAAGCAGTTGCAACAATTACATGCAGGTATATCGTGTACATTTAAAGGGGAGGTGAAAGAACCACAAACTGCCCGGAATTTTCATGTTTTTGATTATCGTAATTATTTATATCAGCAAAAAATACATTTTATATTTGATGTGACATACATTTCTGAATGTCAAAAAACATCGTTGTCACTCGTGCAATGGATTTTCCTTCTCAGGCAACAAACAATCTCGAAAGTTACAGAAATGTTCCCGGAACAATCAGGTGCATTTATGAACGCATTATTATTTGGAGATCGACAACAAATGACGTTTGAAGTAGAAGAGCAATATCAACAATTTGGTCTTATACATTTGTTAGCAATTTCAGGATCGCATATCGTATTATTAATGGTTATAATGTATTTTGTTTTGCTAAGAAGTGGTGTGACGAAAGAGATAGCAACAGTATGCCTTATAGTTTGCATTCCTCTGTATATGATCATAGCTGGGGCGTCGCCATCTGTTGTGAGGGCTTCTATAACAGGAGTTTTATTATTGGTAGCTTTCATATGCTCTGTTCGCTTATCTAGTCTAGACGCCTTAAGTATAACGGCTATATGTATGCTTATATACGATCCGTATCTTATTTTCAACATTGGATTTCAATTCTCATTTGTAGGTAGTTTTTCTTTACTACTATCTGCGCCGATATTATTAGGGCGTAGTAATGGGATAGTTCGAAATTCTATTTACATTTCTATAATTTCACAGCTCGCTAGTACCCCCATCTTGTTATATCATTTTGGTTATTTTTCTCCTTATAGCATTTTCCTCAATCTTATATATGTTCCTTTTCTATCCATTATTGTATTGCCATGTAGCATCATTATTCTTATATGTATGCCGGTTATTCCATTTTTCGCAAAAGGAATTGCATATGTACTTTCACTATGTTTAACCATTTCTAATGATTTTCTAAGTTACTGTGAAAGTTTCCCTTTCATCCGACTTACTTTTGGTCAAACTCCTTTATTTCTTGTGGCTATATATTGTTTTAGTATCGTTAGTATATTTGTGGTTTGGGAAAGGGTAATAACGAAAAAAATTTTGTGCATAGTTGTGGGTGTGTTTCTTTTTATTAGTACTTGTCATTATGTATATCCATATTTTCGTGAAAGTGGGAGTGTTACATTTCTTGATGTTGGACAGGGAGATGCGATATTAATTCGTCTGCCGTACGATAAAGAGGTTTATCTTATTGATACAGGAGGAGCCCTTCCTGTCAAGAAGGAAGCGTGGCAACAGAAAAAGCATGAATTTTCTGTTGGGCATGATATTCTTGTTCCTTTTTTACAAAAAGAAGGTATAAAAACGATTGATAAATTAATTGTAACGCACGGAGATGCGGATCATATAGGTGCTGCGCTGGATTTGCTGTCATCTATTATTGTAAAAGAAGTTGTATTTGGGAGAAAGGAACAAGATGCTGTATTGGAAAAGGTGGTGAAGAAAAAGGCGTTAGAAAAGAGCATGAAGATAAGTGTAGTAGGAGAAGGGGAAGGTTGGAGGGTAAATGAAGCGGAATTTTTCGTATTAGCTCCAAAGGGGAAAGAAAAGGGAGAAAATGACTCTTCGATTGTACTATGGGCCAGACTAGGGGGACTAACATGGCTATTTACGGGTGATCTAGAAGAAGAAGGAGAAAAGTTTATAGTATCAACATATCCTGATTTGCGGGCTAATATTTTAAAAGTTGCCCACCATGGGAGTAAAACATCGTCTACAGATCCGTTTTTAAGCCTTGTACAGCCTGCTGTAGCGATTATTTCTGTGGGGGAGCGTAATAGGTATGGGCACCCGCATAAGGAAGTTATAGAGCGTTTTAAGAAGATGGGTATTGATATATGGCGTACGGATAAGCAAGGTGCTATTTCCTATGTTTTTAATGGAGAAAAAGGAACCTTTCAAAGTAAAATCACATATGATGAAACACATAGAAGATGAAAAAAAGAAGACTGCCGTTAAGCAGCAGCCTTTAAGAACCGATGAATTTAATAACAGTTGCAATAATGAAAAGTGTTGCGAAAAAACCAAATGAGACGATAAATCCTACCCCTGAATCAATAGCGTCATTGCGTTTACTTTGAACGTTTTGTTCAAAATCATTCATTTAGAATCCCTCCCCAACATTCCATTTTAGTATAAAATATTGTCAGAAAAAAATCTACAATTTCCATATGAAGTGAAATAGAGTATTTGTATACTTTTTCTAGTTAGTTAAGTAGCGTGAATTTTTCATTTCCAATCATGTTAACAGTTGGCACTTATACTAAGATTATTATTGTAAATAATAAAGGGAAGGTGATTACCGCACACCAATAAGAAATCCGGGGCTTATTGCGTGGCGTTTTATATAAATAAAGGGGCGGGTTATAAAGACCGTCCCTTTGTACTTGTAAAACAAAAGCTAGGGCATTAGTATAAATATATATTGCCAAGTTAGGGAGTAGGAAAAAATATGAGTGATATACATAAGAAGATTAAAAAGAAACAGTTCGCTCCGTTGTATGTACTGTATGGAACGGAAGCCTATTTTATAAATGAAACGATAAAGCTTATTACAACGGAAGCGCTTGAAGAGGAAGATCGAGAGTTTAATGTTGTGACATACGATTTGGAAGAAGCGTATTTAGAAGATGTAGTTGAGGATGCGCATACGCTTCCTTTTTTTGGAGAGCGTAAAGTTATATTAATAAAATCACCACTATTTTTAACGGCACAAAAAGAAAAGCTAGAACAAAATATAAAAATTTTAGAAGAATATATTGGGGAGCCATCTCCTTTTTCTATTCTTGTTTTTGTTGCGCCTTATGAAAAATTAGACGAACGAAAAAAAATTACAAAACTATTAAAGAAAACAGCGGATGTAATAGAAGCAAATGCGATGCAAGTGCAGGATGTTCAGAAGTGGATTGTTTCTCGTGCGGATGAGGTGCATGTGCATATTGATAATGCAGCTGTTAGTTTATTGTTAGAGCTTGTGGGAAGTAATGTAACAATGTTGGCGAAGGAAATGGACAAGTTAACGTTATACGTCGGTATGGGCGGAGAAATTACGCCAAAACTTGTCACGGAACTTGTGCCGAAATCTGTTGAACAAAACGTGTTTACTTTAACAGAAAAAGTGGTAAAAAAAGATATCGCTGGTGCGATGCAAATTTTAGACGGATTATTTACACAGCAGGAAGAACCGATTAAACTGCTCGCTTTATTAGTAAGTCAGTTCCGCTTGCTACATCAAGTGAAAGAGTTGCAACAGCGTGGTTACGGACAAAATCAAATCGCGTCCCATATTGGTGTACATCCGTATCGGGTAAAGTTGGCGATGAATCAAACGAAGTTTTTCTCTTTTGAAGAATTAAAAAAAGTTATTATAGAATTGGCGGAAGCTGATTATAGTATGAAGACTGGAAAGATGGATAAGAAACTTGTGCTTGAGTTTTTCTTAATGCGGTTAAATCATATGTAGTGACACAAAAAAGTTCACGTACTTAGTACGTGAACTTTTTTGTGTATATAAAAAACGATCCGAATGGATCGTTTTTTAAACGCCTTACGCGTTTACTTGTTTCGCTAAGCGAGATTTTTGACGAGCTGCAGCGTTTTGGTGGATAAGACCTTTACGAGCTGCTTTGTCAAGTTTTTTAGAAGCAGTTTTGAAAGCTTCTTTAGCATTTTCAAGATCGTTATTAGTAACTAAAGTTTCTACAGTTTTAACAGCAGTACGCATGTCAGACTTGATAGAAGCGTTATGTGAACGACGCTCTTCGCTAAGTTTAGCGCGTTTGATAGCAGATTTGATGTTTGCCATACTTTTCACCTCCCTGGTGCAATCGAATGACTCGATTCTTACATAGAACAAGTGATATTTTATCAAACGGTGAAGAGAATTGCAATAGTATATCAATGAAATTTCACGTAAAGGAAAGAATGACCTAATATAACTTGGGGAAATCTAACGATATTTACTATGAATTACGGAGGAGATACGATGAAAGAACCATTAGATTTAAGTAAATATAGTGTTAGAACTGACCTTGCTGTAGAGGCGCACCAAATGCTACAAGAGCGCCAAGAAGAACAAAAAGGGATACAGGGAGTTATTGTAAAAGAGAGGGAAGAAGAGGGAGTTACAATTACAAAAGTAACTATTGATGAAATTGCATCTGAGTCGATGGGGAAAAAACCTGGAAGTTATTTAACTCTTGAGGTGCAAGGTATACGACAACAAGATACGGAACTTCAGCAAAAGGTAGAGCGTATTTTTGCAAAAGAATTTTCTTATTTCTTAGAAGAGGTTGGAGTTTCAAAAGAAGCGAGTTGTTTAATCGTAGGTCTTGGGAATTGGAATGTAACGCCGGATGCACTCGGACCGATAGTTGTAGAGAACGTATTGGTGACGAGACATTTGTTTAAATTGCAGCCTGAAAGTGTGGAAGAAGGGTTTAGACCTGTTAGTGCCATTCGTCCAGGGGTAATGGGAATTACAGGGATTGAAACGAGCGATGTCATTTACGGAATTATTGAGAAGACAAAACCAGACTTTGTCATCGCAATTGATGCATTAGCTGCGCGTTCTATTGAACGAGTAAATAGTACGATACAAATTTCTGATACAGGAATTCATCCAGGATCTGGTGTTGGGAATAAGCGTAAGGAACTAAGTAAAGAAACATTAGGTATTCCTGTTATCGCAATTGGTGTGCCAACTGTGGTAGATGCTGTTTCGATTACGAGTGATACAATTGATTTTATTTTGAAACATTTTGGCCGGGAACTGAAAGAAGGAAACAAACCGTCACGCTCTTTATTGCCAGCAGGTTTTACATTTGGAGAAAAGAAAAAATTAACAGAAGAAGATATGCCAGATGAAAAGAGTCGAAATATGTTTTTAGGAGCTATTGGTACGTTAGAAGAAGAAGAAAAGAGAAAGTTAATTTATGAAGTGTTATCTCCTCTTGGTCATAATTTAATGGTAACTCCAAAAGAAGTAGATGCGTTTATTGAGGATATGGCAAATGTAATAGCCAGCGGTTTAAATGCAGCGCTGCATCATCAGATTGATCAGGATAATACAGGGGCATATACACATTGATGGAAAGAGGCAGAAATAGCTTGAGTCAATTTACGCTGTTATGTATATGCGGTACAGTCTTATGTTTGCTTATGATGATAGCTGGAGTGGGACTAGCTAATCATGGTCTAAAAAGTATGAAGGGATATCGTCAGCTGTCATATGAACAAATTGCTCATATGACAGGAACAGAAGGCGATGGGGCTGAATCGGAAATTTCGGGAGAGACGTTTTCGACTATTGAAAAACAAAAACAGTTAGAAAGCTTAAGAAGTTTTAATGTTGTAGAAGGTATCGGTATGGCGATAGCAAGTGTTGCTCGTGATATGACAAAGTTTGGAACGGATATAGTTGTTGGGGCAATAAAAGGAATTTTTAGTTAAGGGTAGCGGGAAGGATGGTTGTCTTATGTTTGTAAGAGAGCTGTCTTTTAATTTGAAAAAGGTTTGTCTCTTATGGTTTGTTCGCATAAGATATAGATAGAGTGATTTGTATTGTAAGCAGCACGAGTTTTCATTGAATCTTTGCTGCTCTATTGATATAATCAGTGCTAGTGTATATTGGCGAGACTATTAGGAGTTGAGAACATAGATGAATAAAGAAGAAAGAGCAAAAAGACAGTCCAAAATTCGTAACTTCTCCATCATTGCTCACATTGACCACGGGAAATCAACGTTGGCAGACCGTATTTTGGAGAAAACAAACGCGTTGGCACAGCGCGAAATGAAGGCGCAATTGCTTGACTCTATGGAGTTGGAGCGTGAGCGTGGTATTACAATTAAATTAAATGCAGTACAACTAACGTATAAAGCGAAAGACGGTGAAGAGTATATTCTTCACTTAATCGATACTCCAGGACACGTCGATTTTACGTACGAAGTATCTCGTAGTTTAGCGGCTTGTGAAGGTGCAATTCTTGTAGTGGATGCAGCGCAAGGAATTGAGGCGCAAACATTAGCGAACGTATATTTAGCGCTTGATAATAATTTAGAAATCTTACCAGTTATTAATAAAATCGACTTACCAAGTGCAGACCCAGAACGCGTACGTCAAGAGGTAGAAGATGTAATTGGTTTAGATGCATCGGAAGCTGTACTTGCTTCAGCGAAAGCTGGCATTGGTATTGAAGATATTTTAGAACAAATCGTTGAAAAGGTACCAGCTCCAACAGGTGATTCAGAAGAGCCGTTACAATGTATGATTTTCGATTCTTTATATGATCCGTACCGTGGTGTAATTGCATATATCCGTGTTGTAAATGGAACGGTAAAAGTTGGCGATAAAGTACGTATGATGGCAACTGGAAAAGAATTTGAAGTAACAGAAGTAGGTGTGTTTACACCGAAAACGACGCAACGTGACGAGTTAACAGTAGGTGATGTAGGTTTCTTAGCGGCATCTATTAAAAACGTAGGTGATACACGCGTAGGTGATACGATCACACATGCGAAACGTCCGGCTGCAGAGCCGTTAAAAGGGTATCGAAAATTAAACCCAATGGTATTCTGTGGTTTATATCCAATCGATTCTGCACGTTATAACGACTTACGTGATGCGTTAGAAAAACTAGAATTGAATGATTCTGCTCTTGAATTTGAGCCTGAAACATCTCAAGCTTTAGGTTTTGGTTTCCGTTGTGGTTTCTTAGGGCTTCTTCACATGGAGATTATTCAAGAACGTATTGAACGTGAATTCAAGATTGACTTAATTACAACAGCGCCAAGTGTTATTTATAAAGTGTATTTAACAAACGGTGAAGATTTTATTGTTGATAATCCATCTAATATGCCAGATCCACAGACTATCGATCGTGTAGAAGAGCCGTTTGTGAAGGCTGCAATTATGGTTCCGAATGACTATGTTGGAGCTGTAATGGAAATTTGCCAAGGGAAACGTGGAACGTTTATTGATATGCAATATTTAGATGAAACACGTGTTACATTGACATATGAAATCCCGTTATCAGAAATCGTATATGATTTCTTCGATCAATTGAAATCAAATACGAAAGGATATGCATCATTTGACTACGAGTTAATTGGTTATAAACCATCTAAACTTGTGAAAATGGATATTCTTTTAAATAATGAACAAGTGGATGCTTTATCATTTATTGTACATCGTGATTCAGCGTATGACCGTGGTAAAGTAATTGTAGAGAAATTAAAGAAATTAATTCCAAGACAACAGTTTGAAGTGCCAATTCAGGCGACTATCGGAAATAAAGTTGTATCTCGTTCTACAATTAAGGCGATGCGTAAAAACGTACTTGCAAAATGTTACGGTGGTGACATTTCTCGTAAGCGTAAACTTCTTGATAAGCAAAAAGAAGGTAAAAAACGTATGAAGTCTGTTGGTTCTGTAGAAGTGCCGCAAGAAGCATTCATGGCTGTACTGAAAATGGATGATAACTAATGGAGTGAACTATAATTAGTGGAGATTTTTCTATTCTTCGCTAATTATTAGCCCGCACCAATCGTGATAAAAGTAGAAGCCGTTCGTTCGGCTTCTTTTTTATATGCTACTTTTTAGACATCTTATCATCTCTCATTTACAATAGTGAGAGAGCTTTTTAGTGATTGATATAGAGTTAGGAGACTATTAATGTCCGAAAATATTCGAAAAGATATTCGAGAGAAAATACAAAAAGGTAATTTTAATTGCGAAAAGGAACTGACGCTTTCTATAATTAGTGGGAAGTGGAAAGTTGTGATATTGTGGCACTTAGGTGTGGAAGGTCCGCATCGTTTTAGTGAATTGCAACGTCTGTTCCCGAGCATTTCTCATAAAGTTTTGTCAAATCAATTGAAAGAGTTAATGGAGGACGGGATTGTTGATCGAACGGTATACCCGGAAATTCCTCCGCGTGTTGAGTACTATATGACGGAATTAGGTATGTCGCTTTTACCGATCGTTGAAATGATGTATGATTGGGGAAAAATGCGAATGGAACAAATCCGTAATACAGTAGAGAAGTAAAGAATCCTCCGGAGTGCGGAGGTTTTCTTTTTAGAAAGGTAGGAGTTATATTTGGTACAAGCTGCATATATTCATATTCCATTTTGTCAGCATATTTGTCACTATTGTGATTTTAATAAAGTATTTATTGAACGCCAACCGGTTGATCAATACTTACAATATTTAGAGAAAGAAATAATAAATACGGTTCAAAAAGTACCGTTTGAAAGTATGAAAACGATTTTTGTTGGCGGAGGAACTCCGACAGCTTTAAATATGGAGCAAACAAAAAAACTACTCGACATCATTAACCGTCGTTTGCGTCCATTTGCGCCGAATTGTGAATTAACATTTGAAGCGAATCCAGGTGATTTACCGAAAGAGAAGTTGAACGTATTGCTAGAAGGTGGAGTAAACCGAATTAGTTTTGGTGTGCAAACGTTTCGTGATGAGCTACTTGAGAAGATTGGACGCAGACATACGAGAGAAGATGCATTCGTAGCGATTCGAGAAGCGCAGGAAGTCGGTTTTACAAATATTAATGTAGATTTAATTTATGCTCTGCCAGGACAGTCGATAGAAGATGTAAAGGAAACATTAGACATTGCCTTTACGCTTGGTGTACAACATTTCTCGGCATATTCCTTAATTGTGGAACCGAAAACCGTGTTTTATAACTTAATGAATAAAGGGAAATTAAGACTTCCAGGTGAAGACCATGAAGCGAAAATGTACGAAATAGTAATGGATGAAATGGAGAAACATGGTTATAACCAGTATGAGATTAGTAACTTCTCAAAAGGTAATAATGAAAGTAGACATAATCTCACATACTGGAATAATGAAGAGTATTATGGATTTGGAGCTGGAGCGCATAGTTATGTGAACGGGGAACGAATTCAAAATGTAGGTCCGCTCAAGCAATATTTCACTAAAATTGATGAGACAGGATTTCCATATTTAGATGTTCACCCAGTGACAGAGAAAGAAAAAATGGAAGAAGAGTTGTTCTTAGGACTTCGAAAAACAAAAGGTGTTTCTAAGTTAGAATTCCAAAAGAAATTTAATGTGGAGATGGACCATGTTTTTGCAAAGCAGTTACAAAGTAATCAAGAACAAGGATTACTTGAAAACAGAGATGGACATGTTTGTTTAACGAGGAAAGGGAAGCTATTAGGGAATGAAGTATTCCAGTCATTTTTAATTGATTAATTAAATGTGCCATAAGCGCGAAAATTTTTTGTTATTTCGTGACGTTTCCGTTGACAATTGAATGTCAATTTTGGTAAGTTATTAATAGATTTAGCACTCGAAGACAAAGAGTGCTAACAGAGGTGATGATGAGATGCTTACGGAACGTCAGCTCTTAATTTTACAAACAATTGTTGATGACTTTATTGGATCAGCGCAACCAGTTGGTTCGAGGACGTTGGCTAAGAAAGATGAAATTACGTTTAGTCCAGCTACTATTCGAAATGAAATGGCTGATTTAGAAGAATTAGGATTTATTGAAAAAACGCATAGTTCTTCTGGGCGTGTTCCTTCTGAAAAAGGATACCGATTTTATGTAGACCATCTTTTAGCGCCGCAAAACTTACCGACCGATGAAATTGTACAAATTAAAGATTTATTTGCTGAAAGAATTTTTGAAGCAGAAAAAATTGCACAACAATCAGCTCAAATTTTATCAGAGCTTACGAATTATACGGCCATTGTTCTTGGTCCCAAATTGAGCACAAATAAACTTAAAAATGTACAAATTGTACCGCTTGATCGTCAAACAGCAGTCGCTATTATTGTAACAGATACAGGGCATGTGCAAAGTAAAACGATTACCGTTCCGGAATCTGTTGATTTATCAGATTTAGAAAAAATGGTTAATATTTTAAATGAAAAGCTATCTGGTATACCTATGGCAGAACTTCATAATAAAATCTTTAAAGAGATTGTTACAGTCTTGCGTGGGTATGTTCATAATTACGATAGTGCAATAAAAATGTTAGATGGTACATTTCAAGTCCCTTTATCGGAAAAGATATACTTTGGAGGAAAAGCAAATATGCTTTCGCAACCAGAGTTCCATGACATTCACAAAGTAAGATCTTTGCTGACGATGATCGATAATGAGGCTGCGTTTTATGACATTTTGCGTCATAAACAAGTCGGAATTCAAGTGAAAATTGGTAGAGAAAATTCTTCTACGGCAATGGAGGATTGCAGTTTGATTTCTGCAACGTATTCGATTGGAGAAGAGCAACTTGGAACAATTGCAATTTTAGGTCCGACGAGAATGCAATACTCTCGTGTAATTAGTTTACTGCAGTTATTTACAAGACAATTTACAGACGGACTTAAAAAGTAAATGAGAGTAATACATTCGCTCAAGTGATGAAATTTTCATTGCTGTGTGTAATATATAATGCTTAGGTAATCATGCTAAGCATGATACCTAATACCTTTTAAGGAGGTGAAAATTGTGGAAGAGCGTAACGAACAAGTGGTAGAAGAAGTGAAAGAAGCGCAAGTTGAAGAAGCTGTCACGCCAGAAAACAGTGAAAAAACTGTAGAAGAAAAAAGTGAGGCTGCTCTTTTACAAGAAAAAGTAGATGAGTTACAAGCGAAACTAACGGAAACGGAAGGTCGCACATTACGTCTACAAGCTGATTTTGAAAATTATAAGCGCCGTGTCCAAATGGATAAACAGGCTGCTGATAAATATAGAGCACAAAGTCTAGTTTCAGATATTTTGCCAGCTCTTGATAATTTTGAAAGAGCGATGCAAGTGGAAGCGACTGACGAGCAAACGAAATCCTTGTTACAAGGTATGGAAATGGTGCATCGTCAATTGCTAGAAGCGTTGACTAAGGAAGGTGTTGAAGCGATTGAAGCTGTTGGTAAACAGTTTGATCCGAATGAACACCAAGCTATTATGCAAGTGGAAGACAGTGAATTTGAATCAAACGCGGTAGTTGAAGAATTCCAAAAAGGTTATAAACTAAAAGACCGTGTGATTCGCCCATCAATGGTAAAAGTAAATCAATAATTTACATAAAAGTAGGAGGATTCGCCATGAGTAAAATTATCGGTATTGACTTAGGTACAACAAACTCTTGTGTAGCTGTTATGGAAGGTGGAGAACCAAAGGTTATCCCAAATCCAGAAGGAAATCGTACAACACCTTCTGTTGTAGCTTTCAAAAATGAAGAGCGTCAAGTTGGGGAAGTTGCGAAGCGTCAAGCAATTACAAACCCAAATACAATCATGTCTGTTAAACGTCATATGGGTACAGACTACAAAGTAGAAGTTGAAGGTAAAGATTTTACACCTCAAGAAATTTCTGCAATCATTTTACAAAACTTAAAAGCTTCTGCTGAAGCATACTTAGGTGAAACAGTAACGAAAGCTGTTATTACAGTACCTGCATACTTCAACGATGCTGAGCGTCAAGCAACGAAAGATGCTGGTCGTATCGCTGGTTTAGAAGTTGAGCGTATCATTAACGAACCAACAGCGGCAGCACTTGCTTACGGTTTAGAAAAGCAAGATGAAGAGCAAAAAATCTTAGTATATGACTTAGGTGGCGGTACATTTGATGTATCTATCCTTGAGTTAGCAGACGGCACATTCGAAGTTATTTCAACTGCTGGTGACAACCGTCTTGGTGGAGATGACTTTGACCAAGTTATCATCGATCATTTAGTAGCTGAATTCAAAAAAGAAAATAGCATTGATTTAAGCCAAGATAAAATGGCACTTCAACGTCTGAAAGATGCAGCTGAAAAAGCGAAGAAAGATCTTTCTGGTGTAACACAAACACAAATTTCATTACCATTCATTAGTGCTGGAGCTGCTGGCCCATTACACTTAGAATTAACGTTAACAAGAGCTAAATTCGAAGAAATTTCAGCTGGTCTTGTTGAAAGAACATTAGAGCCAACTCGTCGTGCATTAAAAGACGCTGGTTTTGCTCCAAGCGAATTAGATAAAGTTATCCTTGTTGGTGGATCTACTCGTATCCCAGCTGTACAAGAAGCAATTAAACGTGAAACTGGTAAAGAGCCATACAAAGGTGTAAACCCAGATGAAGTTGTAGCATTAGGTGCTGCAGTTCAAGGTGGCGTACTTACTGGTGATGTAGAGGGCGTTCTATTATTAGACGTAACTCCACTTTCTTTAGGTATCGAAACTATGGGCGGTGTGTTCACGAAACTAATCGAGCGTAACACTACAATTCCGACAAGTAAGTCACAAGTATTCTCAACAGCTGCTGATAACCAACCAGCGGTAGACATTCACGTACTACAAGGTGAGCGTCCAATGTCAGCTGACAACAAAACGTTAGGTCGTTTCCAATTAACAGACCTTCCGCCAGCACCACGTGGAATTCCACAAATCGAAGTAACATTCGATATTGATGCGAACGGTATCGTTAACGTACGTGCAAAAGACTTAGGTACAAGCAAAGAGCAAACTATTACAATCCAATCTTCTTCAGGTCTTTCTGATGAAGAAGTAGATCGTATGGTACAAGAAGCTGAATCAAATGCTGATGCTGACCAAAAACGTAAGGAAGAAGTTGAACTTCGTAACGAAGCTGACCAACTTGTATTCCAAACAGACAAAGTTGTAAAAGATTTAGAAGGTAAAGTAGATGCAGCTGAAGTAGCGAAAGCAACGGAAGCGAAAGAAGCATTACAAGCGGCAATCGAGAAAAACGAACTTGAAGAAATCCGTGTGAAAAAAGATGCTCTTCAAGAAATCGTACAACAATTAACTGTTAAATTATACGAGCAAGCTCAAGCGGCTGCAGGGCAAGCAGAAGGTGCACAAGGAGCACAAGACGCTGGCGCGAAAAAAGATAATGTAGTAGACGCTGAGTTTGAAGAAGTAAAAGAAGACAAGTAATACAGTGAAATAAAATAAGTAAGATGACAAAAAGTCAAAGTCAAGCGTGCCTTGGCTTTGGCTTTTTTCACGAATAAGAAGAAATGTGTGAGGATCTTAAGTTTTTTATTTTGCATACTGTAAGTGAGGAAACTTTGTTGCAAAGCACTTTCTTTCGGTGTTAAAATTACGTTTATGTGAAAGATTCGGGGGTTGTAAATTTATGAATAAACGAGACTATTATGAGGTCCTTGGACTTAGCCAGGGCGCTTCAAAAGATGAAATTAAAAAAGCGTATCGTCGTTTGGCTAAAAAGTACCATCCAGACGTAAGTAAAGAAGAAAATGCAATTGAAAAGTTTAAAGAAGTACAAGAAGCATACGAAGTATTAAGTGACGATCAAAAACGCGCGCAGTATGATCAATTTGGTCACGCTGGTCCGAATCAAGGTTTCGGTGGCGGAGGAGACTTCGGCGGTGGCTTCGGTTTCGAAGATATCTTTAGTTCATTCTTTGGCGGTGGCGGCGGAAGACGTCGTGATCCAAATGCTCCACGTCAAGGTGCTGATTTACAATATCAAGTTACTTTAGAGTTTGAAGAAGCTATTTTTGGTAAAGAATTAAACGTTGAGATTCCAGTGGAGGATCCATGTGATACTTGTAAGGGTAGTGGAGCAAAACCAGGGACTTCAAAAGAAACATGTAAACATTGTTCAGGATCAGGGCAAGTAAGTGTAGAACAAAATACACCATTTGGGCGTATTGTAAACCGTCAAGCTTGTGGACATTGTTCAGGAACAGGTCAAATGATTAAAGAGAAATGTACGACATGCCATGGTTCTGGTAAAGTTCGTAAACGTAAAAAAATCAATGTTAAAATTCCAGCGGGTATCGATAATGGTCAACAAATTCGTGTGTCTGGAAAAGGTGAAGCAGGCGTAAATGGCGGACCAGCAGGTGACTTATATGTTGTTGTTCATGTGAGAAATCATGAATTCTTTGAACGCGAAGGGGATCACATTATTTGCGAAATGCCAATAACATTTGCGCAAATGGCACTTGGTGCGGAAGTAGAAGTTCCTACCGTTCATGGCAAAGTGAAGCTGAAAATTCCAGCAGGAACACAAACAGGAACAGAATTCCGCTTAAAAGGAAAAGGTGCTCCGAACGTACGTGGATATGGTCAAGGAGATCAATATGTAGTCGTTCGTGTTGTTGTGCCGACGAAATTAACTTCACATCAAAAAGATTTATTGCGTGAATTTGCAGGGCAAGAAGAGCAGGATGATAGCTTATTCAGAAAGCTTAAACGTGCTTTCAAAGGGGAATAATGGAAATAAAAAATGGAGTTGGTAAATTGTGAAATGGTCAGAAATTAGTATTCATACAACAGAAGAAGCAGTAGAAGCTGTCTCTCATATTTTGCATGAAGCAGGCGCTAGCGGGGTTGCGATTGAGGACCCAGCGGAGTTGACGAAAGAGCGCAAGCAACAATACGGTGAGATTTATGCACTTAACCCAGATGAATATCCAAGTGAGGGTGTTTTGGTAAAAGCATATTTCCCACAAACGGATTCTTTACACGAAACAGTTGCAGGTGTAAAATCATCTATTGATGCACTACCATCTTTCGACATCGAAATTGGTAAAGGAACTATTACAATTAATGAAGTCGATGAGGAAGATTGGGCTACTGCTTGGAAGAAGTATTATCATCCAGTTCAAATTTCTGATACATTCACAATTGTGCCGACGTGGGAAGAGTATACACCGTCTTCTCCAAATGAAAAAATTATTGAATTAGATCCAGGTATGGCGTTTGGTACAGGGACACATCCAACAACGACGATGTGTATTCGTGCGTTAGAAAAAACGGTTCAGCCAGGTGATACTGTGATTGATGTGGGGACAGGTTCGGGGGTACTTAGTATTGCTGCGGCAAAATTAGGTGCGGCTTCTGTTCAAGCGTATGATTTAGACCCAGTTGCAGTTGAAAGTGCAGAAATGAATGTGCGCTTAAATAAAACAGATGACATTGTCAATGTTGGACAGAATAGTCTATTAGAAGGTATTGAAGGTCCGGTTGATTTAATCGTAGCAAATTTACTAGCGGAAATTATTCTTCTATTCCCTGAAGATGCAGCGAGAGTTGTGAAGCCAGGTGGATTATTTATTACATCTGGTATTATTGGGGCGAAAGAAAAAATAATTTCTAAAGCGTTAGAAACAGCTGGATTTTCAATTGAAGAAGTACTTCGAATGGAAGATTGGGTAGCAATTATTGCACGAAATGCGTAATATAGATTTTAGTCTATAAAGAACAGGGGAGTCTCTCACCGTATAAGGTGAGGGACTTGCCGTTTGTTATATGAAAATGATAACGTTTCGTTCTTTTCGTAAGTGTTGACTTACGAAAGGAACGAAACTCTACTAAGGTGATTATATGCAACGTTATTTTGTAGAAGAGAAATATGTAAATGAGACAAGTATTCGCATAATGGGTGATGATGTCCATCACATCGCAAGAGTGATGCGTATGTCAGCTGGTGACCACATTTATTGCTGTGTAAATGGTAAAACAGCAGAGTGTTCAATTGCTGAAATTACCAGTGAATTTGTGGATACCACTATTGTAGAATGGGTAGAGGCGTCAAGTGAACTTCCTGTGTTCGTGACGATTGCAAGTGGACTGCCGAAAGGAGACAAGCTAGAGTTAATTTTTCAAAAAGGAACTGAGCTTGGGGCAGCTGCATTTTTACCATTTCAAGCATCTCGATCTATTGTAAAGTGGGATGCGAAAAAAGCAGATAAAAAAGTTGAGCGTTTGAGAAAAATTGTAAAAGAAGCTGCGGAACAATCGCATAGAAGTGAAATTCCAGAAGTACACGTTCCCTCATCATTTAAACAACTGCTGTCGATGAGTAGCGAGTATGATGTTTGCCTTGTTGCGTATGAAGAAGAAGCGAAACAAGGTGAGAAATCTAATTTTGCGAAAGCTTTAGCGACGATTAAACCAGGCCAAAAACTGCTGATTGTATTTGGACCAGAAGGCGGTTTAGCGGAGGAAGAGATAACCGCACTTCGTGAACATAAATTTGTACCATGTAGTTTAGGACCAAGAATTTTAAGAACAGAAACGGCTCCGCTTTATGCGTTAAGTGCCGCTTCTTATCATTTTGAATTGATGGGGTGATAATCAATGGCAACTGTTGCGTTCCACACGTTAGGTTGTAAAGTAAACCACTATGAAACAGAAGCGATTTGGCAATTGTTTAAACAAGGTGGTTATGAAAGAACTGAATATGAAAAAAAATCTGATGTATACGTTATTAACACATGTACAGTAACGAATACTGGAGATAAAAAAAGCCGTCAAGTAATTAGACGTGCTGTACGCCAAAATCCAGATGCGGTAATTTGTGTAACTGGATGTTATGCACAAACATCTCCAGCGGAAATTATGGCAATTCCAGGTGTAGATATTGTTGTTGGTACGCAAGATCGTGAGAAGATGTTAGGATACATCGAAGAATTCCGTAAAGAGCGTCAACCGATTAATGCTGTCCGTAATATTATGAAAACACGTGTATATGAAGAGCTCGATGTACCATATTTCACGGACCGTACACGTGCATCTTTAAAAATACAAGAAGGTTGTAATAACTTCTGTACATTTTGCATCATTCCTTGGGCGCGTGGTTTAATGCGTTCTCGTGATGGAAAAGAAGTTATTAAACAAGCGCAGCAATTAGTAGATGCTGGCTATAAAGAAATCGTATTAACAGGTATTCATACAGGTGGGTACGGCGAAGATATAAAAGAGTATAACTTAGCTGGATTACTGCGCGATATGGAAGCGGAAGTAGGCGGATTGAAACGCCTTCGTATTTCTTCTATTGAGGCGAGTCAAATTTCTGATGAAGTAATTGAAGTGTTAGATAAATCAGAAGTAGTTGTACGTCACTTGCATATTCCATTACAGTCAGGATCTAATACTGTATTGAAACGTATGCGCCGTAAGTATACGATGGAATTTTTCCAAGAGCGTTTAGATCGTTTGAAAGAAGCGTTACCAGGTCTTGCGATTACATCAGACGTAATTGTTGGATTCCCAGGTGAAACAGAAGAGGAATTCATGGAAACGTACAATTTCATTAAAGAGAATCGTTTCTCTGAATTACACGTTTTCCCTTATTCGAAACGTACAGGTACTCCAGCAGCACGTATGGAAGATCAAGTTCCTGAAGACGTGAAGAACGATCGTGTTCACCGTCTAATTGAGCTATCAAATCAATTAGCGAAAGAGTATGCTTCTAGATTTGAAGGTGAAGTACTTGAAATCATTCCGGAAGAGACATTTAAAGATGGTGACCGTGAAGGTTTATATGTAGGTTATACAGATAACTACTTAAAAATTGTGTTTGAAGGATCTGAAGAATTGATTGGTAAGCTAGTAAAAGTGAAAATTACAAAAGCTGGTTATCCATATAACGAAGCGCAGTTTGTTCGTGTTCTTGAAGATGATGTAAAAAAAGAATCAGCAAGCGCATAAAATGAAACTTTAATCAGTGGGGGGGGTTGTTCATCCCCGCTGATTATCAGCCTGACCTCCGCCTAAGTTCTTTGCTTTCGCTGAATTTTGAGGTGGGGGTCTTACTGTCCTAGCAAATAGCGGGATAAAAAAGCATGCAAACGGAAACGATTTGCATGCTTTCTTTTTTTTTTTTTTTTGAGAAGTTAAGTACTGAAAAGGCAGGTACGTTGAATGAGTAGTTATTTAATGCTTTCTTGTATTAAAAAAGGTGTAATGATAAAAAATATAGTTGTCTTCAGGGGAAAAGGATAATAGCTATCTACATAGTTTTTGAACAGGTAAGGGCATCTATTCTTCTTTTATTCTGCCAAATAGTTGACCTGAAGTGATAAAATGTATTATAATCGTAAAAGACATGCTGAAGAAGGGTTTCTTTTTGCATGCTGAAATTAGTATGTAAGTGTGATGTTTCGGAGGGAGGGAAAGAGAATGTCAAAAACAGTCGTTCGTAAAAACGAGTCTTTGGAGGATGCACTTCGCCGTTTTAAAAGATCGGTTTCTAAAACTGGTACACTTGCTGAAGCAAGAAAGCGCGAGTTTTATGAAAAGCCAAGTGTAAAACGTAAGAAGAAATCTGAAGCGGCAAGAAAGCGTAAGTTCTAAGAGAGGGTGTAAGTTATGAGTCTTCTCGGTCGTTTAAACGATGATATGAAACAAGCGATGAAGAATAAACAAAAAGAAAAATTAACCGTTATTCGTATGGTTAAGGCTGCTTTACAAAATGAAGGTATTAAACTGCAACATACTCTTACTGAAGAAGAGGAATTAACAGTTTTAGCTCGTGAAGTAAAACAGTATAAGGACTCCCTCCTTGAATTTAAAAAAGCTGGTCGTGAAGACCTTGTTGATAAACTGCAAAGTGAAATTCAGATTTTAAGCGCATATTTGCCGGAGCAATTAACAGAAGAAGAACTAGCGGATATAATTAAGCAAGTTATTTCTGAAGTTGGTGCTACATCTAAAGCAGATATGGGTAAAGTGATGACTGCTGTTATGCCGAAAGTAAAAGGTAAAACAGACGGATCACTTGTGAATAAGCTGGTTATCCAGCTATTAGCATAAAAAAGCGTCTCATTTCGTATGAGACGTTTTTTTATGCTTTTTTCAGTTTGGACGTGATATTACAAGCTCTTTTTTCATACATATGGGATGAGAGGGGGTCTTTTGAGATGAAAAAAATAGAACAAATGAAGAATTGGTTAACGAAGCAAATAGACCTGCCAGTGGATGTGTTAATGGATCTACCTCGGATCACGCTTGTTGGGCAAGTACATATCTATATAGAAAATCATCGGGGATTATTAGTGTTTTCAGATAAAGAGGTAAGATTGCTATTGAAACATGGTCAATTATTAATTAAGGGTCAATCCTTTGTTATTAAAACAATCCTTCCAGAAGAACTGTTGCTTGAAGGGATTATTGAACAAGTGACGTTTTTAGAAAATGAAAAGAAAGAGGAGTGAGGAGAAACTTCCGTTTGTGGAGTTTTTCTTCGTTACCTTGTATTAACAGGCGGTAACGTTCTGGCCTCAATATTCGGTTCGTACAAAGAGGATAGGTGGGAATTGAGTTCCACGTAAAAAACTGGCTCGTGAAGGTTAATAATTAGTGAGGATCAAGGAATCTGCTAATTAAAATTTTAGTGCGAGCTAGTTTGATAATCGAATTGAAAAGTAGTGTATCTACTTTTAGAAAGGTAGTGGAGATAGTCGATGAAAAATAAATGGTTTATAAAATGGCTTGGGTATGTAAAGGTGCGAATTGAAGGTAGAGGAGCGGAACGCTTTGTTAACGAGTGTGTGCGGAAGAAATTACTCGTTTGGGATGTAAAGAAGATAGCTGATGAAACGTTAGTTTTTTGTATGTTATTACGAGATGTGAAAAAGATAAAACCAATTTATAGAAAAAATGAATGTAAATTATATTTTATTGGACGTTACGGTTTTCCTTTTTGGAATAAGCGTGTAATTAAAAATAGTGGATTTTTAATTGGGTTTTTAATATTTTTTTTCGGAATGATCGCATTGTCAAATATGGTGTGGAAAATTGAAATTACAGGAGCAAAACCTGAAACAGAATATATATTGATGAAAGAATTGGACAAAATGGGTATAAAAAAAGGTAAATTACAATTCCAAATGCCGAGTGTAGAAGATGTTCAACGTCATTTGACAGACAATATTAATGCGATTACTTGGGCGGGATTAGAAATAAGAGGGACAACATATCATTTTAAGATTGTTGAAAAAAATGAGCCGAAAAAAGAAAGTGAACAACAGCCACAAAACTTAGTAGCAAAAAAAGAAGGGATTATTACAAAAACATTTGTGGAAGTTGGGAAGCCGGTTGTCATGAAAAATGACCATGTGGAAAAGGGGCAACTTCTCGTATCCGGGATGTATGGTAATGAGGAGAATCCGACAGTTGTTTCGGCTAAAGGGATTGTATATGGAGAAACGTGGTATAAATCTGAGGTGGATGTTCCGTTAAAGACACAATTTCAAGTGTATACTGGTAATTCATACAATGAACATTTCCTTAAATTTGGGAGTACTAAAATAAAAATATGGGGATTTCTACAGGATAAGTATAAGCGCTCTCGTACTGAAAGTGTAAAACATGATGTGAAATTATTTGGATTTACATTACCAATTGCATACGAGAAAGATATTGTACGAGAAGAGGAAGAAGCGAACCGAGAATATACCGAAAAACAAGCAATGAAAGTAGCGAAAGAGATGGCAGAAAAAGAACTGAAGAAAAAATTGGATGAACATGCTATGATTGTAAGTGATAACATTTTGAGTAAAGAGGTTGAGGCGGATCACCTAAAGGTCACATTACATTATACAGTGATTGAAAATATTGCAGAGCCACAACCAATATCTGAATCCGATATTCAAGGAGACTGAGTAATGGCAGAACAATTAGTAGAAATGAACCAACAATTGGAAAATCCCAACGAAGCAATCGCTCTTTTTGGGGTAAATGATGCTCATTTAAAAGTAATTGAACGAGAACTTAGTGTATCGATTGTGACTAGAGGAGAATCTGTTCGTGTATCTGGGGCAGATGAAACTGTGGTGCTCGTAGAAAAAATCTTACAACAGTTACTTGTTGTTATCCGTAAAGGTGTATCAATTTCGGAAAGAGATGTTGCGTATGCGATTCAGCTTGGGCAACAAGGGAAAATTGCTCAATTCGAAGAATTATATGAAGAGGAAATTTTTAAAACGGCAAAAGGTAAATCCATTCGTGTGAAAACGATGGGGCAAAGACGATATATTCATGCAATGAAAAAGAATGATATTGTATTTGGGATAGGGCCTGCTGGGACAGGAAAAACATACTTAGCCGTAGTAATGGCTGTGAGAGCTTTAAAGCAAGGGTATGTAAAGAAAATTATTTTAACAAGACCTGCTGTAGAAGCTGGAGAGAGCTTAGGGTTTTTACCAGGTGATTTGAAAGAAAAAGTAGATCCGTATTTACGTCCACTATATGATGCGTTACATGATATTCTTGGACAAGAATATACACAACGTATGATGGAACGTGGTGTAATTGAAATTGCACCTCTTGCTTATATGAGAGGGCGTACTCTTGATGATTCATTTGTTATATTAGATGAGGCGCAAAATACAACTGGTGTTCAAATAAAAATGTTTTTAACACGATTAGGTTTTAGTTCTAAAATGGTTATTACGGGGGATCCTTCACAGGTAGACTTGCCGAAAGGGGTAAAGTCAGGTCTTTCTATTGCTGCTAATATTTTATCTGGTGTATCAGGTCTTTCGTTCATTACATTGGAACAAACGGACGTTGTGAGACACCCGTTAGTGCAACGTATTATTGAGGCATATGATAAAATGGAATGATCCTATTTGTCAGGATCATTTCTTTTTGTATGATAAGGTTGGCGAATGACATATTTTTTACTATCATTAAAGACGAGGGAAATAAACTATAGGTGATGGTCTATAAAAATATGGTCCTAAAAAGCATCGTTGGCTGGAAGAAATGAAAGCTATAAATAGTTTTACTTTATTTCTGGAGAGGAGAAGGTATTGAAATCATGTCAAGATCTCAAGAAATTTCTAAGTGGTTTCGTAATTTACAACATTCGAAAAAACTAAGTTGGATTTCTTACGTTTTATTAGGAGCAGTACTGTTTTTTGCACTTATGAATAATGTAAAACCAGAGCAATTAGATGTTACAACATATTCTATTGCGAAAAAAACAATCCATTCTCCTATTAAAATTGAAGATAAAGTTACAACGGACAAAAAGAAAAAAGAAGCCGCTACAAAAGTTGAAGATCAATATACATATAAAAGTGAGTATAAACAAAATAAAGTGGATATTGTGAATGACGTCTTTGCTAAAGTAGATGAAGTGATACAAGAGATTAAAGCGGTTGGACCGGATGAGCAAAAAAAGATTACTGATGCTGAAAAAGTGGACAAGTTGAAAAAAAAATTGCCTACTGATTTAACGAAAGAATTATCTGATTCAAACTTACTAAACTTAATTAATGCAGATTCGAACCAATTAGTATTAGCGAAAGATGCAACAGTTACAGCTATTAATAGTATCATGACTGAGCATGTTAAAATGGATGAATTGAAGGATGCGAAGGAACGATATGTAAGTGAGATGAATAGTGTTAATGTTGATAATGGTTTAAAGGAATCTATTAAGGCGTTAGGGAAATATGCGATTTCTGCAAACTATTTTTATGATCCGACCTTAACAAAAGAGAAGAGAAAAGCGGAAGAAGATTTAGTTCCACCTGTTTATATTCTTCAAGGGCAAGTCCTTGTTAGAGAAGGTGAAACGATTTCAAGTGATATGTACAATCAGTTGAAATTAGTTGGCCTGTTAGAAAAAGGGAACAGTTTTCAACCCTATGTTGGGTTAGCGGTACTCATTGGTGTGCTATTGTACTTTATGCATAAGCAGTTTGAAGTGTTTTTACAGCGGAAAAGAGAAGATAGGCCGTATGTCTTAGCGTATATTACAATTTTGTCTATCACGATTGTTTTAATGAAAATCATTAGTTTGTTTCAAAAGCTTGAGTATGCAGGAATCGCGTATGTTGTTCCAGTTGCAATGGGAACAATACTTGTAAAATTAATGATTGGTGATCGATTTGTATTTTTAACGAGTATGATCTTTTCTGTATGCGGAAGTATTATGTTTAATGAAGGTGTAACGAGTACACTGAATTATAGTGTGGGGATTTATGTTTTATTAAGTTCATTATCAGTTAGTATTTTCTTGAGAGAAAAAAATCGTCGTACGATGATTTTACAAGCTGGTATACTCGTTTCTGTATTAAATGTAGTCGTATTAGCGGCTTTGCTATTATTACGTAACGGGAATTTTTCGCCTCTTGAAATTGGGGTGCAATTATTAATGGCTGCTGTTTCGGGTATTATCTCTTCTGTTCTAGCTATGGGGATTTTACCATATTTAGAAAGTGGTCTTGGGATTGTATCGAGTATGAAATTGATGGAACTTTCAAGTCCGAATCACCCGCTTTTGCGTAAAATTTTATTAGAAGCACCAGGTACATATCACCATAGTGTAATGGTAGCTAATCTCTCAGAAGCTGCTTGTGAAGCAGTTGGAGCAAATGGAGTATTAGCGCGTGTAGGGGCGTATTATCATGATGTAGGGAAAACGGTACAACCACAGTTTTTTATTGAAAACCAAATGGGTATTGAAAACCCGCATGATAGATTAGACCCTGTAACGAGCAAAGATATTATAATTGCTCATGTAACCGATGGGGTGAGAATGTTAGAAGAACACCATATACCTCAAGAAATTATCGATATTGCTGGACAGCATCATGGTACAACGTTACTTAAATATTTTTATTATAATGCGATTAAAGAAGATAAAGAGAAATATACGGAGGAAATGTTCCGCTATCCAGGATCAAAAGCAACTTCTAAAGAGTCGGCGATCGTTGGTATTGCTGATAGTGTGGAAGCGGCGGTACGTTCGATGAACCATCCAACACCAGATCAGATTAATAATTTAGTGCAAAGTATTATTAAAGATCGCCTGCAAGATGGTCAATTTAGTGAATGTGATTTGACATTTAAGGAACTACAAATCGTTGGAAAAACGTTATGTGAAACGTTAAATGGTATTTTCCATTCCCGTATTACATATCCGGAACCGCCGGAAGAAAAGGAGAAAGAATGAGTTTATTAATTGATTTTATTGATGAAACAGAAGAAGTGAAAGACGAATATATAAGTTTGATTCGAGGTTTAGTAGAGAAAGCAGCCCAAATGGAGAACATAGAAGAAGGCGCAGAATTATCGGTTACATTTGTAGATAATGAACGTATTCGTGAAATAAACCGTGATTACCGAGATAAGGATCAGCCTACGGACGTTATTTCTTTTGCTATGGAAGAAATGGGAGAAGGCGAAATGGAAATTGTCGGTGCAGAGATGCCGCGTATGTTAGGAGATCTTATTATTTCTATTCCAAGAGCAAAAGAACAAGCTGAAGAATATGGACATTCTTTTGATCGAGAACTTGGGTTTTTAGCACTACATGGCTTTTTGCATTTGCTTGGTTATGATCATATGACAGAAGAAGATGAGAAAGAAATGTTTGGAAGACAAAAAGAAATTTTAGAGGCCTTTGGATTAGGACGATGAAAACAGGAAAACTTTTAGATAGTTTTGGATATGCTATAGCTGGTATATACTTTTGTCTTCGTCATGAACGAAATATGAAAATTCATTATTTAGCCGCAGTCATCGTTATATGCTGCGGCTTTTATTTCCATATTACAACAATGGAATGGATTGTCGTACTTATTGTGATAGGGATTGTAATGAGTTTAGAGATGGTGAATACGGCTATTGAAAAAACAGTAGACTTAGCAACCGTCGATATTCATCCGGTTGCAAAAATTGCAAAGGATGTTGCAGCAGGGGCAGTTTTATTATTTGCAATTATAGCTGCTGTAATTGGTGCTATTATCTTTTTACCGTATATGGTATAGTTGCATTCCGAAGCTTTTATTAAGCTTTGGGAGCGCCGTGAAGGCCTTTAATGAAAGAGTGTATCTATTCACATCTATGAACGGAAAGGATGCGGGAATATGAATAGCAAACAATTAATTCAAGAAGCAACCGAAGCGCGTAAACGAGCGTACGTACCATATTCTAAATTTCAAGTAGGTGCAGCTTTACTGACTCAGGATGGAAAAATATATCGTGGATGTAATGTTGAAAATGCATCATATGGTTTATGTAACTGTGCAGAACGAACAGCTTTATTTAAGGCAATTTCTGAAGGGGATAACGAGTTTGTAGCTATTGCAGTCGTAGCGGATACAAAGCGTCCAGTACCTCCTTGTGGAGCATGTCGACAAGTTATGATAGAATTATGTAAACAGGATACGAAAGTATACCTATCAAACTTACATGGTGATGTTCAAGAGACAACAGTCGGAGAATTGTTACCAGGAGCATTTTTAGCGGAGGATTTACATGAATAGAAAAGGTTATAAATCAGGTTTTGTCTCTATTATTGGCAGACCGAATGTTGGGAAATCTACATTTTTAAATCGTATTATTGGCCAAAAAATTGCCATTATGAGCGATAAGCCACAAACAACTCGTAATAAAATTCAAGGTGTATATACAGAAAATGATTCACAAGTAGTTTTCATTGATACACCAGGAATACATAAACCTAAACATAAACTAGGCGATTTCATGGTGAAGATGGCTCAAACGACATTAAAAGAAGTTGATATTGTTTTGTTTATGGTCAATGCAACTGAAGGATATGGTCGTGGTGAGGAATTTATTATTGAGAAATTACAAGAAACGAAACAACCGGTATTTTTGGTAATTAATAAAATTGACCAACTTCATCCAGAGCAATTGCTGGAGTTGATTGATCAATATCGTAAATTATATGAGTTCGCGGAGATTGTGCCAATTTCTGCATTGGACGGTAATAACGTTGAAGCGTTAATCGGAGCAATTAAAAAGTATTTACCAGAAGGACCGCAATATTACCCGGATAATCAAGTAACGGATCATCCAGAGCGATTTATTATTTCAGAGCTTATTCGTGAAAAAGTATTACATTTAACACGTGAAGAAGTACCGCATTCTGTAGCGGTTGTTATTGATGCAATTCAAAAGCGTGAGGGCGGAGCGGTTTATATAAACGCAACGATTGTTGTTGAACGTGCATCACAAAAAGGAATTATTATAGGTAAGCAAGGGAAGATGTTAAAAGAAGTCGGTAAGAGAGCTCGTTTTGACATTGAGGCACTTCTTGGTTCTAAAGTATTTTTAGAAGTATGGGTGAAAGTGCAAAAAGATTGGCGTAATAAGATGTCACAGCTTCGTGACCTTGGTTTCCGTGAAGACGAGTATTAATATGAAGTAAAGTTGTGATCAGTGGATGTTTTGTTCATCCGCTGATTATTGGTTTTTATGAACCTTGATAAATTAGGAAAAATTTTTCTCACATGAAAATGAACAAAATGGGTCAACTTAATAACAACAAAAGAAATTGGTTTATAGGCTACGCTTATTGAGAAAGGTGGATTCTTATGCTAGATTTTACCTGGAAGTTTTTCTCCAAAACAGGAAGCATTGAAACGTATTTGCTTTTGAAAGAAATGGAAAAAGACGTAAACGATGAGATGGATCAACATGAAGAGGAGTTAGCGCATCTAGACTCTCCAATTTCTTGACCCGTTTTGTTCAAACCTTGGATGGTGACGAACATGTTTCAAAAAGTTGAGGGCATTGTTATCCGTACGACAGATTACGGAGAAACAAATAAGATTGTTACAATATACTCACGGGAATTTGGTAAGGTAAGTGCAATGGCAAGAGGGGCGAAAAAGCCGAAGAGTCGGTTAGCAGCTATTTCGCAACTTATGACACATGGTCATTTTCTTATTCAAATGGGATCTGGACTTGGAACTTTGCAACAAGGCGAGATTATTTCATCTATGAAAGAAATTCGCGAGGATATATTTTTAACTGCTTATGCATCATTTATTATTGAATTAACCGATAAAGCAACAGAAGATAAGAAGCATAATCCGTATTTATTTGAAATGTTATATCAAACGTTGCATTATATGTGTGAGGGTGTTGATCCAGAAGTATTATCATTAATTTATCAAACGAAAATGCTTCCGGTATTAGGGATGCGCCCGTACTTTGATACATGTGCTATTTGTCATCAAGAAACAGATTTTGTCGCCTTCTCTGTCCGGGAAGGCGGTTTTCTGTGCTCGCGTCATGCGGAGCAAGATCCGTATCGTATTCCGGTGGGAGAGGCTGTTCATAAATTATTACGTCTCTTTTTTCACTTTGATTTACACCGGCTCGGTAATGTATCGGTGAAGGATAGTACAAAAAAACAAATGCGCACAGTATTGAATACATATTATGACGAATATTGTGGGATTTATTTGAAAACAAGGCGTTTCTTGGAACAACTTGATAAGTTTCAAATATAAAAAGGGCCGTATACGGTCCTTTTTACATACTTTCTTTTTCGAATAGCATATTTAGTATATAATATTTAAGAGATAGTATAACTTTTTTCGTTGTGCATTAAAGGTGGTGATTATCATAGAGCTGAATAAACGGCAAGAGCATATCATTCAGATTGTAAAAGATCACGGTCCTATTACAGGGGAGTCAATTGCTGGGCAATTGGGTTTAACACGTGCAACGCTAAGACCAGACTTAGCAATTTTAACGATGGCTGGTTATTTAGAAGCGCGTCCACGTGTAGGTTATTTTTATACGGGTAAAACCGGGGGACAGCTATTATCTGAAGCTGTTAAGAAAATTAAAGTGCAAGATTATCAATCTAGACCGGCTGTAATTGATAAAAATGTATCAGTATACGATGCAATCTGTACTATGTTTCTAGAGGACGTTGGTACATTATTTGTTGTAGATCAAGCTACTTTATTAGTTGGCGTTGTATCTCGTAAAGATTTATTACGAGCTAGCTTAGGAAAGCAGGATTTAACCTCTCTTCCGGTTAATATTATCATGACAAGGATGCCAAACATTGCGATGTGTCGCAGGGAGGATTCTTTATATGATATTGCGATGGAATTAATAGAAAGACAGATTGATGCGATGCCGGTTGTGAAGGATACGAAACAAGGTTTAGAAGTGATTGGACGAATTACAAAAACAAATATTACACGTGCGTTTGTAAATTTAGTAAATAACGAATAAGTGTAATTTGTTTAAAGTGAGGTAATGTAATGGATAATAAAATCGTATATGTCGTATCTGACTCTGTAGGAGAAACGGCTGATTTGGTTGTTAGAGCGGCAATGGGACAGTTCCCATTCGCTCCTGATATTAGGCGTGTACCGTATGTAGAAGATACAGGGACATTAAAAGAAGTAATCTCGATTGCCAAGAGCAATCAAGCGCTTATTTGTTTTACGTTAGTAAAGCCTGATATGCGTCAATATTTATTGACAGAAGCGGCAAAAGAAGGAGTAGAGGCATACGATATTATCGGACCTCTTATCGATCAAATTGAAGAAATTACAGGGCAAGTACCAAGGTATGAGCCAGGTGTCGTTCGAAGATTAGATGAAGAGTACTTTAAAAAAATAGAAGCGATTGAATTTGCAGTTAAGTATGATGATGGTAGAGATGCACGTGGTATTTTAAAAGCTGATATCGTGTTGATTGGAATTTCACGTACATCAAAAACACCACTTTCACAATATTTAGCGCATAACAAACGTTTGAAAGTTGCTAATGTACCACTTGTACCGGAAGTGGATCCGCCTGAGGAATTATATCAAGTGGCAAAAGAGAAATGTTTCGGTTTGAAAATTATACCAGATAAGTTAAATCATATTCGAAAAGAACGATTGAAATCACTTGGATTAAGTGATGGAGCAACATATGCAAATATTAATCGTATTCAAGAAGAAATTGATCATTTTGAGGAAGTAATTAGTAAAATAAATTGTCAAGTGATTGATGTATCAAATAAGGCAATTGAAGAAACAGCAAATATTATTGTGAATGCAGTGCAAAACCAAAAAATGTTTTAGCACATTTACCAAAGGTGAATGTGCTTTTTTCGCTCGTGAGAAGGCGTTAGAGGAAGATGCGAAGTAGAGCATGAACTTTCGGCTTAGTAATAGAATATAGCGGAATGGTTATACTTATATTCTTCTGTTTTTTAATTATGCTAAAGGAACGATTTCGTTATCTTTAAGTGTAAGATGAAAATTAAAGGGATATGTAGCGTAGTTGAAGAAAATATATTATAATAAAAAATTGTGATAAAAACCTATATTTTACGTTTAGACTTTAATTTTTCAGAATAAACTAGGGATAGGATTTTCGAAAAAGACATGTATTTACGTTAAATCGACAAAATCTAGACAAGAAAACGCACATTATGGAAGGATTCACAGAAGGGATGTAGAATACAGAAATATGCAAAACATCAGATAAGATATTATTTGATGCAGATGCGTATCCCGTGAAGAATGCAATTGTGCAAGTTGGAACAAAATTTTATGTCGAAATTTTGTTTGTCGTATCCTATGCTCATCGTTCAAGAAAACAGCAAGGTAATTGGGTCTATGTAGATTCTGAGCAAGATGAAGTTGATTGTTATATTTATTAACATGCAAAAGCTACAGATCACATGATCATACAGGCTATAGTGCTTCTTGCTAGTCTTCTTGTGAAAAAGGAGTATATGTATTGTCTCCAGGAGATACATTTGTAACAGATGAGCAAATGTATACAATTTTATATAGTAGTATGTATCTGCGAATTTACGCAGACTGGGGACTTATACGAAAGGTCCAAAATCGTTTACACAATGTGATCGACAGTACTTTCTAACAAATTTAGAAAAATATTGTCGAATTATAAAGGAATCTTTTAATTTATATCGAATACAAAATACGACACGGAGATGGAGTTATGGGGAACAGAATTCCTGAAGAAGTTGTTGAACAGATTCGGACATCATCCGATATTGTAGAAGTGATTGGTGAGTATGTTCAACTTAGAAAGCAGGGGCGTAACTATTTCGGCCTTTGTCCATTTCATGGTGAGAATTCTCCTTCATTCTCTGTTTCATCTGATAAGCAAATTTTTCATTGTTTCGGATGTGGAGAAGGTGGAAATGTATTTTCTTTTCTTATGAAAATGGAAGGACTTGCTTTCACAGAGGCTGTTCAAAAGCTTGGCGAAAGAAATGGAATTGCAGTTGCAGAATATACATCAGGGCAAGGACAACAACAACAAGAAGACATATCTGATGACACTGTCATCATGCAACAGGCTCATGAACTTTTGAAAAAGTATTATCATCATTTATTAGTAAATACAGAAGAAGGAAATGAAGCACTTTCATATTTATTAAAACGTGGTATTACAAAAGAGATGATTGAGAAATTTGAAATTGGTTATGCATCACAAGCTTGGGATGCAGCAACGAAAATTTTACAAAAAAGAGGTTTGTCGCTATCTAGTATGGAACAGGCTGGCCTTCTTGTAAGAAGTGAGAAGGATGGCAGTCATTATGACCGCTTCCGCGGAAGAGTTATGTTTCCGATTTATACTTTACAAGGTAAGGTGATAGCGTTTAGTGGAAGGGCATTAGGAGATGACACTCCGAAATATTTGAATAGTCCTGAAACACCGATTTTTTACAAAAGTAAGCTGTTGTATAATTTCCACCAAGCAAGGCCGTTTATTAGAAAACGTGGGCAGGTTGTCCTTTTTGAAGGTTATGCCGATGTACTAGCCGCGGTGAAAAGTGGTGTGGAAGAAGCTGTTGCGACAATGGGAACAGCTTTAACCGAAGAACAAGCGAAACTTCTGCGACGTAACGTTGAAACTGTTGTTCTTTGCTATGATGGTGATAAAGCAGGGCGAGAAGCGACGATGAAAGCAGGGCAATTACTATTGCAAGTTGGTTGCCAAGTGAAAGTTACATCCTTGCCAGATAAGCTTGACCCTGATGAATATGTGCAACAATATGGGACAACCGCTTTTGAAAATCTTGTGAAATCAAGTATAAGTTTTGTTGGTTTCAAAATAAATTATTTGCGTTTAGGGAAAAATTTGCAAGATGAGTCTGGCAAAGAAGAATATGTAAAAAGTGTTTTAAAAGAGTTATCATTGCTACAGGATGCGATGCAGGCGGAATCATATTTAAAATCATTATCGCAAGAATTTTCGTATTCAATGGAAACACTTTTGAATCAATTGCACCAATATCGCAAAGAACAAAAGGTACAGCAAAAACAAATAAAGCAGGTTTCTAAGCCATCTCAAATTGTTCAAACGAAACCGAAATTAACAGGTTTTGAAAGGGCAGAAAGAGAAATTATTTACCATATGTTGCAAAGTGCAGAAGTGACAGTGCGTATGGAACCTCATATAGAAGATTTTTATACAGAAGAACATAAAGGGATTTTATATGAACTATACGCATATTATGAAAAGGGAAATGAACCTTCAGTCGGAACATTTTTAAGTTGGCTCTCTGATGAAAAGTTGAAAAATATTATTACTGATATTTCGACGGATGAATTTATTAATCCAGAGTACACAGAAGAAGCGTTACAAGGTCATTTGGAGGCGCTAAGACGCCATAAAGAAAAACTTGAAAAGATGGAAATTATCTTTAAAGTAAAACAAATGGAAAAAACAGATCCTGTAGAGGCTGCTAAATATTATGTGGCATATTTACAAAGTCAAAAAGCAAGAAAATAGCTTTTTCGATAAAGTTTTAGTATAATGAATGTTTGTATCTCGCGTAAGGAGGGGAACAGATGGCTGATAAACCAGCTCGTTCTAAACAAATTGAAACTGAAATGACCCTTGAGCAAGTGAAAGAACAACTCACTGAGCTCGGAAAAAAACGTGGCGTTCTTACATATGAAGAGATTGCAGAACGCATGAATGGATTTGAAATTGAATCCGATCAAATGGATGAATACTATGAATATTTAGGTGAACAAGGGATTGACTTAGTTGGTGACAATGACAACGACGAAGGTCCTAATAATCGTCAAATTACAAAAACGGAAGAAGAATTTGACCTTAATGATTTAAGTGTGCCGCCAGGTGTGAAAATCAATGACCCTGTTCGTATGTACTTAAAAGAAATTGGTCGTGTAGACTTACTATCTGCTGAAGAAGAAATTCGACTTGCGACACGTATTGAAGAAGGCGATGAAGAAGCAAAACGCCGTCTTGCAGAAGCAAACTTACGTCTTGTAGTAAGTATTGCAAAGCGCTACGTGGGCCGTGGTATGCTTTTCTTAGACTTAATCCAAGAAGGAAATATGGGTCTAATTAAGGCAGTTGAAAAGTTCGACTACCGTAAAGGTTTTAAATTTAGTACGTATGCAACTTGGTGGATTCGCCAAGCTATTACACGTGCGATTGCAGACCAAGCGCGAACAATTCGTATTCCAGTTCATATGGTTGAAACAATTAATAAGTTAATCCGTGTACAACGTCAATTATTACAAGATTTAGGACGCGAACCATCTCCTGAAGAGATTGGTGAAGAAATGGATCTTGCTCCAGAAAAAGTACGCGAAATCTTAAAGATTGCACAGGAGCCAGTTTCTCTTGAAACACCAATTGGTGAAGAAGACGACTCCCATTTAGGTGACTTTATCGAAGACCAAGAAGCAACATCGCCTGCGGACCATGCAGCGTATGAATTGCTAAAAGAACAATTAGAAGATGTGTTAGATACACTAACAGATCGTGAAGAAAATGTTCTGCGTCTTCGTTTTGGTTTAGATGATGGACGAACTCGTACGCTTGAAGAAGTTGGGAAAGTATTCGGCGTAACGAGAGAACGTATTCGTCAAATTGAAGCGAAAGCACTTCGCAAATTAAGACATCCAAGCCGTAGTAAGCGTCTTAAGGATTTCTTAGAATAGGCTACCTTTAAGTTTACTTCACTTTTGTGAAGTAAACTTTTTTGTTTTGTTAATTTTTGTTAAAATTTAGCTATCGGCAACGATTACAATTTCTTGTAATTTATTTTACAGAATTGTCTTTTGATTTGCAAATGCTCATTTTTCGATTTTTCGATTTATTTTGTTTATTATATACAAAATAATATGTAGAAAAGTAAAAAATATGATGAGAAACGTTAGTAATTATCGAAATAATATGCGATATAATAGTGAAAATCAATAAAATGAATTTACGGAATATTTTTAACAAGTAGTAGTTTGCTCTTTTCTGATAGGGCGTTTTCAAGTACAATATAAATGACTGAATCATCTAACTATTTAGCGGTATAGAGGGGGGAGAAGAGATATGAAACGTAATCCGTTGATTCCGTTCGCTCTTATTGCAGCATTAGGTATTATCGTTATGTTTGTATTTTCATTTCAGGGGCTAAATAAATCTAAAGAGTTAGCTGATGCAAAAAATGGTGGGAAACCAGCACAAACAGCATCAAAGCCAGAGGATATTGTAAAGCAAAGCTGTACGAGCTGTCATGGTGATCAGTTACAAGGAGCGGTAGGCCCTAATTTACAAAAAATTGGTGGGAAACTTTCAAAAGATGAAATTAAAGAAGTTATTTCAAAAGGAAAAGGAAATATGCCGCCAAATATAGTTCCAGCTGATCAAGCGGCAAAAGTAGCTGATTGGTTATCGAAGAAAAAATAAAGTATAGAAAAACAAGCCTTTTGCTTTTTGCAAAAGGCTTGTTTTTCTATACTATCTAAAATACGATTAGTAATAGAGAATTGAAGTATTGTTATGGACTTGCAACAACTACTATAAATTCATTATCATGGAGACAGACTGAGAAGAGAAGGAGTAATGGAAATACATGAATGAAGTAAAGCTTTCGAAACGATTAGAAGAAGTTGTGAGGGAGATTCCGGTAGGCTCTACAGTAGCTGATATTGGATCGGATCATGCGTATTTACCGTGTTATACAATTATAAATAATATTGCTACAAAAGCAGTTGCAGGAGAGGTTGTAGATGGACCGTTTTGCTCTGCACAAGCAACTGTAGCTGAAAGTGGCTTACAAGATAAAGTAGACGTTCGTAAAGGGAATGGATTAGCTGTTATAGTGCCAGGAGAAGTAGATGTTATTACGATTGCTGGTATGGGTGGAGCGTTAATTCGTGACATTTTAGAAAGTGGTAAAGAAAAATTAGAAGGTGTAACACGTTTAATCTTACAGCCGAATATTGCAGCACACTATATCCGTGAATGGTTTATTGAAAATGGATGGGAGCTTATCCGTGAGAAAATTGTAATAGAAGACGGAAAGATTTACGAGATTTTAGTCGGAGAGCGAGGAGATACAGCAGTACCTTACTCTGAAAATAAACAAGCTGAATTGTTTATGGGTCCATTTTTAATAAAAGAAAAAAGTGAAGCTTTTATTGAAAAGTGGGAAGGGGAATTGAAAAACTTCCAAAATATTTTAAAACAGTTAGAACGTGCAGCAGAGTCTGAAGAGACAAAAGCGAAGCGTGCAGAAGTAGAAGCGAAAATGAAAATGATAGGAGAGGTTTTATCATGAGTAAAATTCCGAATGGTCATGAAATTATTTCTTTGTTTGAAGGTATGTATCCGAAGCATTTAGCGATGGAAGGGGATAAGATTGGCTTACAGATTGGAGCGCTTAATAAACCTGTGCAGCACGTATTAATCGCGTTAGATGTAACTGAGGAAGTTGTGGACGAGGCGATCCAATTAGGAGCGAATATCATTATAGCGCACCATCCTTTAATCTTTAATCCATTAAAAGCGATTCATACAGATAAGGCGTACGGAAGAATTATTGAAACGTGTATTAAAAATGATATTGCGGTTTATGCCGCACATACAAATGTAGATATTGCTAAGGGCGGGGTAAATGATTTACTTGCTGATGCGTTAGGGTTACAAAATACAGAAGTATTAGCTCCTACATATGCAGAAGAAATGAAAAAAATTGTTGTATTTGTTCCAGTAACCCATGCAGAAGAAGTGCGCAAAGCTCTTGGAGATGCGGATGCAGGTCATATCGGTAATTATAGCCACTGTACGTTCGGTAGCGAAGGGGTAGGTACGTTTATCCCTCAAGAAGGTACAAATCCTTATATCGGAGAAACTGGGCAGTTAGAACGTGTGGAAGAGATACGTGTCGAAACGATTATTCCAGCTTCATTACAAAGAAAAGTTATTAAAGCGATGTTGGCAGCCCATCCATATGAAGAAGTGGCATATGATGTATATCCGCTTGATAATAAAGGTGAAACATTAGGTCTTGGTAAAATAGGGTATTTACAAGAAGAAATGACGCTTGAGCAGTTTGCTTTACATGTGAAACAATCATTACATGTAAAGGGTGCAAGAGTTGTTGGGAAGTTAGATGATAAGGTGCGTAAAGTAGCTGTACTTGGTGGTGACGGTAATAAATATATAAACCAAGCGAAATTTAAAGGAGCAGATGTATATGTAACAGGTGATATGTATTATCATGTTGCTCACGATGCGATGATGATTGGTTTAAATATAGTCGATCCAGGACATAACGTTGAAAAAGTAATGAAGCAAGGTGTACAAAAACAATTGCAAGAAAAAGTAGATGTGAAGAAATTCAATGTACACATTCACGCTTCGCAGTTACATACAGATCCATTCACATTTGTATAAGAAAAATAAAAACCGTTGCTCATGTAGGCAACGGTTTTTATTATTGTTCTTTTTTCACTTTTACACGAGGTAGTATCTTTTGAAGTGGTACTTTTCGAATTCTGTCCCATGTAGCTGGATTCATTGGGTCATATTGATCTAAGAAAGCAATAACTTCTTTTGTAATTGGCGTTGGAGTAGAAGCACCTGCTGTAACAGCTACGTTTTCTACACCTTGTAGCCATTCTAATTGGATTTCACTTACGTCTGCAACGCGGTATGCTGTCGTACCAGCGATTTCTTGTGATACTTGTGCTAAACGGTTTGAGTTGTTACTTTTCGGATCACCGACAACAATTGTTAAATCTGCAACATCAGCTTGTTTAGCGACAGCTTCTTGGCGAACTTGAGTTGCTAAACAAATTTCCTTGTGGAATTCTGCTGTTGGGAATTTTTTCTGAATGTCCTCCATTAAATGTTGAACATCCCATTGACTCATTGTTGTTTGATTCGTAACTAAAATTTTATCCGTTGGAATTTCTAGTGTTTTTAAATCATCAGCTTTTTCGATAAGATGAACGATATCAGGTGCGATACCAACTGCGCCTTCTGGTTCTGGATGATTTTTTTTGCCGATATAAATGACATGGTATCCTTCAGCTTTCTTTGCTTCGATAAGGTCATGTGTTTTTGTAACATCTGGACAAGTTGCATCAATTGTCGTTAAACCTTTTTCTTTTGCACGTTGTTTAACTTCTGGAGAAACACCGTGTGCAGTGAAAATAACAGTACCAGAATCGATTTTATCTAAAATTTCTAATCGACTTGGACCGTCTAATGTAATGATGCCATCCTCTTCGAAAGCATCTGTGACATGCTTATTGTGAACAATCATACCTAAAATATAAATGGGTCTCGGTAATGATTTATCTAATGCGGCGTTACGTGCAATAACCATTGCGTCAACAACACCGTAGCAATAACCACGAGGGGAAATTTTAACAATCTTCATGTGAGTAATCCTCTCCTTCTAAACAAGGGATACTTTTGTGCATAGTCCATTACATTATAAAGGAGGAGTGGATAGAAAACAAAGGATTGTTACACATATAGTTTTGGTTTTGTTGCTGATTGTTGAACGGGTTCTTTCGGAACCTCTTTTTCTATTACCGGTTCAAGCACTATTTTTTTTCGTTTCCTTTTTGGAGGTGGAGGAGGTGGAGTTGCTACCTCAACCTGTTCTGTTGCATCTTCAGTTTGATTTTCTTCCGTACTTTTTCCAGAGGTGAGGATTTTAACAATGCTTGGTAGACTACGCATAATGGGACCGTACTGTTCGACAACAGGACCGACAGATTGCACGACTTGAGATACTTTTTCGATATTATTTATCATATTAGTTGGGTTCGAAATTAAATTTGAAAAAAAACTACCGATGCCGCTGCTAGATGCCGCTGCAGTTGTAGCTGACGCAGCACCACGTGTATCATTTGATTCATACATTTGAGGTGGTATCATCTGCTCTGGATATTGCTGCATGTATGGTTGATATTGTTGTGTATATTGTTGTTGGTATGGCTGTTGCTGTTGATATTGGGGCGGCGGTTGTTGGTGCATCATCGGTGGCCCTTCCATTTGTCGATAAGGAGGGACCATTTGCATGAAAGGTTCGGTTGGATCGTGTTTTTTAAAGAGTTTAGCAAGGAAACCTTTCTTTTTTTGAGCCATCGGTGGTAGTTGTGGAATCGGATATGGTGTGTAAGATTGTTGTCCTCGATTCGGATACATTTGTCTTATAGGGGATTTCGGAAACATGTGGGAAATCCTCCTTTCTTCAGTTAGGTATATACACATACAATATGCAATGGAAGGAAAGAAGGTTAGTTTTTGAGATAAAAACCTAAACTAAAGATGGATTTTACTTGTAGATTTCGATATAATGTAGACTTGACTGATTTGTGCGCAGTAGAAATTTTAGAAAGAAGGTGTAACTTATGACACTACAAACTTTTACACAGTATGATTTTAAACCATTTTTAATAGATGCAGTTCGTGAACTACGCTTTACAGAGCCAACAGGAATTCAAAAGAAAATTTTCCCGGTCGTGAAAAAAGGTGTGAGTATAATTGGACAATCCCAAACTGGTTCTGGGAAAACACATGCATACTTACTTCCTACATTAAACAGAATTGATGCAAGTCGTGAAGAGGTACAACTTGTTATTACAGCGCCTACTCGTGAGTTAGCACAACAAATTTACGAAGAAATTGTGAAACTAACAAAGTTCTGTGCAGAAGATCAAATGATTACAGCACGCTGTTTAATTGGTGGAACTGATAAACAACGATCAATTGAAAAGTTGAAAAAACAACCTCATATTGTAGTTGGAACGCCAGGACGTATTAAAGATTTAGTAGAAGAAAAGGCGCTATTTGTTTATAAAGCGGATACTATTATTGTCGATGAAGCGGACTTAATGCTTGATATGGGATTCATTCAAGATGTAGATAAAATTGCGGCACGTATGCCTAAAAATCTGCAAATGTTAGTTTTCTCTGCAACAATTCCTCAAAAATTAAAACCATTTTTGAAGAAATATATGGAGAATCCAGAACATATTCATATTAATCCGAAGCAAGTTGCAGCAGGAAATATTGATCATTACCTTGTGCCTTCAAGACACCGTAATAAAACTGAATTAGTGAAAAATATGCTACTTCAATTTAAACCATATTTAGCAATTGTCTTTACAAACACAAAGAAGAAGGCTGACGAAGTAGCCGATGGATTAGCAGAACGTGGATTAAAAGTAGGGCGTATACACGGTGATTTATCACCACGTGATCGTAGAAAAATGATGAAACAAGTTCGTGATTTAGAGTTCCAATACATTGTCGCAACAGATTTGGCGGCACGTGGTATTGATATTGAAGGAATTAGCCATGTTATTAACTATGAACTTCCACCAGATTTAGATTTCTTCGTTCACCGTGTTGGAAGAACTGCACGTGCGGGTCATTCAGGTATTGCAGTGACGATTTATGATCCAGCAAATGAAGAAGCGTTAGATAGTTTGGAAAAACAACGTCATATCGAGTTTAAACATGTAGATTTACGCGGAGATGAATGGGCGGATTTAGGTGACCGTCGTCGTCGTAAGAGCCGTAAAAAACCAAGTGATGGACTAGATGTTATGGCAACAAAAGTTGTTAAGAAGCCGAAAAAAGTAAAACCAAACTATAAACGAAAACTTGCAACAGAACGTGACAAAGTGAAGAAAAAATATAGCAATAAAAAAAGATAAGGGATTTCCCTTATTTTTTTTTATCTCACTGCTTGAGAGAAAGTCGATTAATGTAGACTAATAATTAGTGCGAGGTAGAAAAAACGTTGACTAAAGTTTCGCTTTATTGGGTTAATTTAAGTATAGAGTTCAGATTGTTTGAATAGTCTGTTTGATTTATGTAGTGCCTTTTGTGTGAACAAACAATTCGCTACATATTTCTACAAATTATGCTATCATTATATCTATTGTATATTGAAGAGGTGATTGTATGTTAAAGATTGGATCTCATGTTTCTATGAGTGGTAAGAAAATGTTATTAGCAGCAAGTGAAGAGGCTGTTTCATACGGTGCAACGACGTTTATGATTTATACAGGTGCACCGCAAAATACACGAAGAAAACCAATTGAAGAATTGAACATAGAAGCAGGAAGAAAACATATGGAACTAAACGGTATTGAAGAAATTATCGTACATGCGCCATACATTATTAATCTTGGGAATACGACGAAGCCAGAAACATTCCAATTAGGTGTAGACTTCCTTCGCATGGAAATTGAAAGAACATCGGCATTAGGTGTAGCGAAACAAATCGTTCTTCACCCAGGTGCGCACGTTGGTGCAGGAGCGGATGCTGGTATTCAACAAATTATTAAAGGGCTTAATGAAGTATTAACGCCAGAGCAGACGGTTAACATTGCGTTAGAAACGATGGCAGGAAAGGGAACGGAATGCGGTCGTAGCTTTGAAGAAATTGCGAAAATTATTGATGGTGTGAAATATAATGAAAAACTATCTGTATGTTTTGATACGTGTCATACGCATGATGCAGGTTATGACCTTGTAAATGATTTTGACGGTGTGTTAAACGAATTTGATAAAATTGTTGGGATAAATCGTTTACAAGTACTTCATATTAACGATAGCAAAAATGTACGCGGAGCTGGAAAAGACCGTCATGAAAATATTGGTTTTGGTCATATTGGCTATAAGGCATTGCATCACATTGTGCATCACCCACAACTTACGCACGTACCAAAAATTCTTGAAACGCCGTATGTAGGTGAAGATAAAAAAGATAAGAAGCCACCATATAAATTAGAAATCGAAATGCTGAAAAATGGTACTTTTGATGAAGGAATTCTTGAAAAAATTAAAGCACAATAAGGAGGGGATTTTCCCCTCCTTATTTTAATAGCTGCTGAAATAAAATATTTACTTGTTGGGCAGTGGCAGGAGTAGTTACTTTAGCGATTTGTTTTAACAAATCTAGTCGCTCGGTATTATCGTAAATGTTAATGTTTTTCCCTTTCATAAGTAAAACGATTTTATCAGCTTGTGCAGTTGTGATTGGAACTTCGTATTCTTTACTATATTTCAATAGTTCTTTTGTAGAAATATGATTTAATTTTTTGTTCACAATTTGTTTAATGAGGTTCATCGTGTTGTCCTCCTTCACACGTTCTTCTATCGAAATATATGTACGCATAGCTTGTACATATTCGTATCAAGGTGCATTTTTTCAATGGGGAAAAGAAGCTTATGTTATAATATAAGAACAAAACTATAGATAAAGAGTATAAGGAGGACTTATGGAAAAAAAGCAACATCGAAAAGAAAGTGTTATTCATCTTGTATATCGTTTAGTTATGATTGTCTTTGGGGCAGCGTGTGCGGCGGTAGCGATTGAACTGTTTTTAATGCCAAATAAAATTATTGATGGTGGAATTATTGGTATTTCTCTTATATTAGATTATCTTACTCCTAATATTTGGTGGTTAAGCTTTTCTACTTTAGTTGTTATCCTCAACATTCCTTTTATGTACTCCGGGTATAAGCAAATTGGAAAAACATTCATGTTATCTTCAGCATTTGGAATTGTAGCTTTAGCATTTATTGAATCAACGTTGCATGCTATTCCGCCATTTACAACAGAGCCGATTTTAGCAACAGTTTTCGGCGGTCTTATTTTAGGAATTGGTGTAGGACTTGTTATTCGTCATGGTGGATCGTTAGACGGGACCGAGATTATGGGGATTCTATTAACGAAGAAATTACCGTTTTCTGTTGGTGAATTCGTAATGTTTGTGAACTTATTCATTTTTGCATGGGCAGCATTTGTTTTTGGTGTTGAACAAGCGATGTATTCTGTTATGACGTACTATATCGCATTCAAAACAATTGATACGGTAATTCAAGGATTAGACGAAACGAAAGCAGTTTTAATAGTATCGGATCAATATGAGGAAGTATCAAATGCGATTTTACACCGCCTTGGTCGTGGAACAACAAAACTTGTTGCTAAAGGTGGCTATACAGATAAAGAAAAAGAAGTTATTTATGCAGTTGTAACACGTCTGGAAGTGACGAAGTTAAAATCAATTGTGCATGAAATTGATGAAAACGCATTTGTTACGATTATGAATACACAAGAGACAAATGGTGGTAAGTTTAAATCAGCAATTCACTAAAAAGTTAATTGTAATATCTTTTGAAAGCAGAGAATTCTTCTCTGCTTTTTGTTATAATAATAAGGTTTCTTGAAATAAAGAATATATTTTAGGCAGATTGGTTTACAACTATAATAAGCTGTACTATAATTCAAATAGAGATAAATCGGAATCATTCTGAATTAAAATAGGTGAGATGCTATGAATAATATATTGGAAATAGAAGGATTAACGTTTCGGTATGAAGATCGCAACGTGTTAGAAGATATTAATTTGCAAGTTCCGAAGGGAGCTTTTTTAGGTTTAGTTGGACCGAATGGTTCAGGGAAATCGACTTTACTTAAATGCTTATTGGGTGTTTTAAAACCAAAGCAAGGAAGTATTAGATTGTTTGGCATTGATAGTAAGAAATTTAAAGAGTGGAATAAAGTTGGTTATGTATCCCAAAAGGCAAGTAGCTTTAACTCAGGTTTCCCGGCAACTGTTTTCGAGGTTGTTTCAATGGGGCTCGTTTCGAAAAAAGGGCTTTTTCGCTTTTTTACGAAAGACGATAATGCGAAAGTAGAAAAAGCGATTGCTGATGTAGGTATGAGCGAGTTTCGAGGTCGCAACATTGGAGAACTTTCTGGTGGACAACAACAGCGTGTATTTATTGCTCGTGCACTTGTAAGTGATCCGGAATTGCTTATTTTGGACGAGCCTACTGTTGGGATTGATGTGAAAAATGTGGCAAGTTTTTATGAGATACTAGAGGATTTAAACAAAAGATTGGGAATTACGTTAATTCTTGTTACGCACGATATGGGTGCTGTAACAGAGAAGGTGACGCATGTTGCATGTTTGAATCAGCATTTACATTTCCATGGGAATGTAGAGAAATTCCGAGAGTTAGAAGATGCAGAAATGTCGATTTTATATGGACATCATGTTCATCGCTTAGAACATGAACATGGGCATCACGGGAGGATATAATGATACAGGATTTTTTACAATATGATTTTTTACGTAATTCCTTATACGCTGGTATTTTAATAGGGCTTGTCGCACCACTTATCGGCGTGTTCGTTGTAATTCGCCGCATGTCGCTTATTGCGGATGCATTAAGTCATGTGACGTTATCAGGAATTGCAGCAAGTTTATTACTTGAAAAGACAATCTTTACCGGTGGGTTTTTAAACCCTTTATATATGGGGATGTTTTTTTCAATCGGTGGAGCATTGCTAATTGAAAAATTACGTACTGTATATAAACATTATCAAGAGTTAGCAATCCCGATTATACTTTCAGCAGGGATGGGGATTGGAGTTATCTTCATCTCACTTGCTAATGGATTCAATACGGATTTATTTAGTTATTTATTTGGTAGTGTAAGTGCTGTAACAAGTGCGGATTTAATTATTATTGGTATAGTAGCAATTGTTGTTATTGCGACGATTGTTTTATTATACAAAGAGTTGTTTTTACTATCATTTGATGAGGAATACGCTGTATCAACCGGTTTAAGTGCAAAGTGGATTCACTTTATCTTCATTATATTAGTTGCTCTTGTAATTGCGGTATCAATGCGTGTTGTAGGTGTTCTTCTCGTATCATCTTTAATGACGTTACCAGTTGCAGCAAGTATTCGTATTGCAAAAGGATTTAAACAAACAATTTTCTTTTCCATTTTATTTGGTGAAATTGCAGTAATTGGTGGAATGTTTGCTTCGTATCAACTTGATTTAGCTCCAGGTGGTACAATTGTTATGATAGCGGTTCTTATTTTAATTGGTGCAATTTTATGGAAAAAGAAAAAAACTGCATAAAGTAGGGATAGGTATGAATCTAACAGAAGCTTTACGCCTAATGAAGGAAAAGGGATACAAACATACAGGGAAAAGGGAAGAGATGCTGAGATTATTCGCAGCTCATAATCGTTATTTAACTGCGAAAGATGTTTTAGAGCATATGAAGGGTGATTATCCAGGACTTAGTTTTGATACGATTTATCGTAACTTAACGGTTTTTGCTGAAGTCGGTGTTTTAGAGCAAACGGAATTAAATGGTGAAAAGCATTTCCGTTTTACATGCTCCATTATGGAACATCATCATCATTTCATTTGTTTAGATTGTGGTGGTACGAAAGAGATTAATTCCTGCCCGATGGATTTTATGAATAAAGATTTTAAAGGTTATGAGGTAACGGGGCATAAGTTTGAAATATATGGTCGTTGCCCAAAATGTGCAAAATGAGAGGGCTCGTCAGTTATATAACTGACGAGTTTTTAATTTGAATGTAAAAAAAGGTTGCTCACAAAAATTGTGGCAACCTTCTTTTTATTGTTCTTGTTTTTCTTTTTCTCGTTCGGCAGCCATTTCAGCAGCGATTACATCAATTTCTTTTTTCAGTTCTTCTACCATTGTTTCTTCTGGTACTTTACGAACGACTTGCCCTTTACGGAATAATAAACCTTCTCCGCGTGCACCGGCAATACCGATGTCAGCTTCACGAGCTTCACCAGGACCGTTTACGGCACAGCCGAGTACTGCAACCTTAATTGGAACTTTAAGTGTGGAGATGTATTCTTCGACTTCATTAGCAATGCTAATTAGGTCGATTTCAATACGACCACAAGTTGGACAAGAAATAAGTGTTGCGGCATTAGATGCAAGACCGAATGATTTTAATAGTTCACGTGCAACTTTTACTTCTTCAACTGGATCAGCGCTTAAAGAGATACGAAGTGTATTTCCGATGCCTTTACTTAAAATTGCTCCAAGACCGGCGGCGCTTTTTACAGTCCCAGCAAACAATGTTCCTGATTCTGTAATACCTAAATGTAATGGATAATCAAAAGCGCGAGCAGCTTTTTCGTATGCTTCAATTGCTAAGTTAACATCAGAGGCTTTCATTGATACGATAATATCGTGGAAATCTAAGTCCTCTAAAATTTTAATATGGTGCAGTGCGCTCTCGACCATACCATCAGCAGTTGGATATCCATACTTTTCTAAAATATGACGTTCTAATGAGCCGGCATTTACACCGATACGGATTGGAATGCCACGCTCTTTCGCTGCATTTACAACAGCTTCTACTTTATGGCGACGTCCAATGTTACCTGGATTGATACGTACTTTATCAATGCCGCCTTCGATTGCTTTTAAAGCAAGGCGGTAATCAAAATGAATATCAGCAACAAGTGGAATGTTGATTTGTTTTTTAATATCAGCAATAGCATTTGCTGCGCGTTCGTCTGGAACAGCAACACGAACAACTTGACAGCCAGCTTCTTCTAAACGTTTAATTTCAGCAACTGTAGCCTCAACATCATGCGTTTTTGTTGTCGTCATACTTTGTATAATTAATTCATTGTTACCGCCAATTGTTAAATTACCGACTTTAACTGGACGTGTTTTTGTGCGTTGAGTCATTTCATTCACGAATTGATCGCTCTCCTTATAAAAGAAGTTTCTTATTTTAGTCCCTTACATCAATGATAGTATGTGTGAGAAAGGGCTATAGAAACCAAAGTACTCGGTTTCACTTTTACTATTGTATCAGCGCCTTTATGTAATTGACAAGGATTAAGTGATTGCTTATTGATATAAGGGGAATTTATAAGACTTTCCAACTTGGATTTTTGTAGCAGATGTATTTTTATTTAATTGCTTAAAATCATCAATTACTTTTTCAATAGAAGGAATTTTTTTCTTATTAATCGCTTCTGTAATAGAAAGAACGGTATCGCCAGTTTTTACTTCGATTGCTTTATAAGCTGTATCCGTTTCTTTTTCTTTTTCTGTTTCTTTCTCTTTATTTTGTTTTGTATCTGTATTTTCTTTTTTTATCGTTTGGGCAGCAGATGTTTTTTTGTATGAACTTAACATCGGTAAAGTACCGATTTTTATGTCGTAATAAAATATATAACCGAGGACAAGCACGAATAAGAGTACACCTAATCTCTTCATATCCTTCACTCCTTTGCTAGGAATATATGCTTGTCCAAAAAAAAAATGCCTATTTAGGCATTTTTTATAGTTCTTGTTTTTCTTTCGGCTTTGGAACTTCTTTAATTGTTAAGTATAGAACGATTAAAACAACTGCAATGTAAATGAATGTTGCGCCAGGTACGTTTATTTTGAATAAATCCATAATCATAAAGAAGATTGTTGGAATTGTGTAGCTGTAAGCAGTTAATGTCCAAACTTGTTTATAAGATAATTTGCGTTGACCGCTCATCGCAGAACCGATGAAGGCAAGCAATGTAACTCCTACAAAGGTAATAAATAATTGGAACAAGTACAGTAAGAACCCAATAACGAATAATAAGATTGGATAAATACTGTCAAATAACGAAATGAAATCTTGTAAATCTTTTTTCTCAAGAGATGCGCCTAATAAGTCATTATAGGAGTATGTTTGTGTTTGACCATTCCCCATGGAGACTACTTTATCTTTTAAAACAAATAAACCTGTTTTATTTTGATATTTTTCTAAGTCTGTTGAATTTGGATCAAATACGAAAAGGGCATTTCCATCTTCTTTTTCGATAGGTTGATCAATATCAGCTGTTAGCTCGCCATTTTCAATTTTAAAATCAGGTAAATCTTTTTCGATTACTTTATTTACCATGTTAACACCATCTTGAATAACGCTACCGTACAAGAAAGTTCTTGGAATAGTAGTGATTAGGCAAAGAAGCATAATATACAAAATGGTTTTACCGATTTTTTGAAAACGGAAAAGCGCCATATCTTTAGGCGAATATACGCTTTTTGCTAGCTGTGTAAAAATGGACATAGATTCACTTCCTTTATGTATGTATAAAATCATTGTAACGTACGAATCTAGAGAAGCTCAAGATATATTATATTTACATATAGTAGAGAGGACTAAATTCCTTCTTATTAATTTACTTCTTTTAGTAGAGAAAAATACAATTGACACTTTTCTTTCGTATATGGTAAATTTATCTTACATTTTTCAAACGATATACCTGATTGGAATTTAGTTGTTTTTAATGGTACATACATAATCGTGGACCCTTAGCTCAGTTGGTTAGAGCAGACGGCTCATAACCGTCCGGTCGTAGGTTCGAGTCCTACAGGGTCCATATCCATTTCATATGTTTATTATGTCAGCAGGAAGCTTCCTTGTAGAAGGAAGCTTTTTTTCGGAATATATGAGCATTTTAATTGAAAAGAAGTGGGAATTTTGCTACTTTAATGATAGCAAGACAAAGCGATTTATTTGTTTGCACCCTATGGCAATTAGGGTAGAATGAAGTTGTATGTCACTTAAGTGGCAATACATAAACCGGGAGGAATATAACAATGGCAAAACACGAATTACCAAATTTACCTTATGCGTATGATGCTTTAGAACCTCACTTTGATAAAGAAACAATGAACATCCATCATACAAAACATCACAACACGTATATTACAAACTTAAACGCTGCTTTAGAAGGTCATGCAGAATTAGCTGACAAAAGCGTTGAAGAATTAGTTGCAAACTTAAACGAAGTACCTGAAGCAATCCGTACAGCAGTACGTAACAATGGTGGCGGACATGCTAACCATACATTCTTCTGGACAATCCTATCTCCAAACGGCGGGGGACAACCAGTAGGCGAACTTGCAACTGCGATTGAAGCGAAATTCGGTAGCTTCGATGCATTCAAAGCAGAATTCGCAAAAGCTGGCGCAACTCGCTTCGGTTCTGGTTGGGCTTGGTTAGTAGTAAACAATGGTGAGTTAGAAGTAACAAGCACTCCAAACCAAGATTCTCCTCTAACTGAAGGTAAAACTCCAGTTATCGGTTTAGATGTTTGGGAGCATGCTTACTACTTAAATTACCAAAACCGTCGTCCTGACTACATCGGTGCATTCTGGAACGTTGTAGATTGGAACGTTGCTGAAAAACTTTACCAAGAAGCAAAATAATTAAAGTTAATACAGCTAGAAAAAAGCTAGGGGGTTTTCTCCTAGCTTTTTTCTATGTTCTCCTTTTACATAATTGAGCTTGTCTTTGGAAGACTAGAACATGAAGTAAAGGAGAGTTGTGTATGAAGTGGAAACATGTAATCGGTGATGTTGAAGTGAATCGGGATTTAGTATTATTGCTCGTTATAGGAGGTTTATACACGCTCGCAATTTCTTTATCGAATACGTTTGTAAACATTTATTTATGGAAGCAAACACAAAATTATGTGAATCTGGGCTTGTATAATTTGGCCAGCGTTGTATTGCAGCCTCTAACATTTCTTGTGGGCGGGAAATTAGCGAAACGTATTGATCGCTCGATTTTATTGAGAATCGGTGTAGGCACGTTAGCTGTTTTTTTTATCGTCGTTTTAGTAGCGGGAAAAAGTGCATCTCACTATATTTTATTAATGGGAGCCCTTTTAGGAGTTGGTTATGGTTTTTATTGGCTCGCTTTTAACTTGTTGACATTTGAGATTACAGAACCAGAAACAAGAGATTTTTTTAACGGTTTTCTAGGACTTCTTACATCGTTCTCTGGAATGATTGGACCGATAGCAGCAGGATATACAATTTCACGTATGGAAAAATGGAGTGGTTATACTGTCGTTTTCTTCCTCTCGTTAATGCTATTTGCGGTTGCAGTCGTTCTAAGCTTTTTTTTATCGAAGAGGGAATGTGAAGGACGCTATGAAATTGTGCAAGTATTGAAAGAGCGGCAAGTTGATGAAAACTGGGGAAGAATTACGCGCGCTCATTTCTTCCAAGGTTTGAGAGAGGGAACGTTTATTTTCGTTATTTCGGTATATGTCTATTTAGCATCTGGTAGCGAGTTAGCACTAGGGAAATATAGTTTAGTGAATTCTGCAGTATCATTTGTATGCTATTATTTAGTTGCTCGTATGTTAAAGAAAGAATGGCGAAAAAAAGCAATTTTACTTGGTGGCATTATTTTATATGCGGTCGTATTTTTAGTTATTTTTAATGTTACATATACGAAATTACTTATTTATGCAGCATGTATTGCGGTTGCATATCCGATTTTACTCGTTCCGTACGGCTCAATGACATACGATGTAATTGGTAGAGCAAAACAGGCGAGAGAATGGCGTGTAGAATATATAGTGGTCAGGGAATTATGGTTAAATGCCGGAAGAATTTGTTCCATTTTAAGTTTTTTATGTGCTGTCATATTTTTTCCGCCTGAAAAAAGTTTACCTTTCTTACTATGTATTTTAGGAGCTGGACATTTTCTTATTTATTTTGCAGTTAAAAATGTCAAATATGATGAGGGAAATGTGAACAAAACCAGCGCTGTAGCGCAAGGAAGCACGCAGAATCAAACTGAACCAGAAGGTTAACTTATCGTTTGTTTTATGCTAGAATAGAAAAAGATGTAAGACAGCAGTGAGGGCACCTGTATGAAGGTGTCCCTTTCACATTACATAGCTGTTGGTAGAGGGGGTTTGTATGAGCAAGAAGCAGAAAAAGAACCAGACAAAGACAAAAACCCACGTTCCCTTTCGGTTAAACGTGTTGTTTTTTTGCGTGTTTTTAATGTTCTCCGCGGTTATTGTAAGGCTTGGATACGTACAAATTGTTCGTGGTGAGGAATATAAAAATGAAGTTGAGAAAAAAGAAAATTCAACGATAAGTAATCCTGTACCACGCGGGAAAATATTTGATCGTAATGGAGAAGCGGTCGTAGATAATGAGCCTATTCGTACAATTACATTTACAAAAATGAAGGGATCAACTGCAGAGGATCGCTTAGAAACGGCGAAAAAGTTAGCAGATTTAATTGAGGTCCCAACAGATAAGTTAACAGATCGCGATAAAAAAGATTATTGGCTTGCTTTACATAAAGAAGAAGCAAAAGCAAAAATCACAAAAAAAGATCGTGAAGAGCTTAAAATGAATAAAATTGACGATAAAGAACTAGATGAACGTCAACGAAATCGTGTAACAGAAGAAGAGACTAATCAACTGTCAGCAAAAGATTTAGAAATATTGGCGATCAAAAGTAAGATGGAAAGCGGATATGCAATGACGCCGCAAATCGTTAAAAAAGGTGCAACAGAAGAAGAATACGCGATTATTAGTGAAAATTTAGCGAAATTACCAGGTGTAGATACAAATGTTGACTGGGAGCGAAAATATAAGTATGATGATATGTTCCGAAGTGTACTTGGTGGTGTAACTTCTTCTGATGAAGGGTTACCGAAAGAGAGATTAGATTACTATCTTGTTCGCGATTATAATCGAAATGATAGAGTAGGAAAAAGTTATCTTGAACAGCAATATGAAGATAGTCTGCACGGTACGAAAGAAGAAGTGAAAAATATTACAGATAAAAACGGTAATATTTTAGAAACGATTAATGTATCGCAAGGACAACGAGGTAACGACCTGAACTTAACAATTGATATGGAATTACAGAAGCGTGTGGAAGATATTATCACCAAAAATTTAATGAAATTTAAAGGGGGAGAACCTCTTTTAGATCGGGCATTCGTTGTAATGATGAATCCGAAAAATGGTGAAGTTTTATCTATGGCTGGGAAACAATTAGTGAATGAAAATGGCGAAACGAAAGTGCAAGATTTCGCATTAGGAACGATGACAAGTGCTTATCCGATGGGATCGACTGTAAAAGGGGCGACAGTACTTACGGGATATCAAACAGGTGCGATTCAACCGGGTTCAGTTCAAGTCGATGAACCAATCGTATTAAAAGGAACGAAGAAAAAATCTTCTTGGAAGACGATGGGACCTATTAATGATTTGACAGCGTTAAAAATGTCTTCTAACGTATATATGTTTAAAACAGCGATGAATATCGCTGGTGTTCCATATGTTAGAGGTGGTACGTTAGATATACCACAAAAAGCATTTGATACGATGCGATACTATTACGGTCAGTTTGGACTTGGTGTAAAAACAGGTATTGATTTACCGAATGAATCTGCTGGACAAAGAGGTAGAACAGACAATATCCCAGGTTTCTTATTAGATTTATCAATTGGACAGTATGATACGTATACACCACTTCAATTAGCACAATATGTTTCAACAATTGCCAATGGTGGTTACCGTATGCAGCCGCAAGTTGTAAAGGAAATTCGTCAGCCATCGGCGAAGCCAGAGGAAGTTGGAAAAGTTGTTCAATCTATGGAACCGAAAGTATTAAATCGTATTGATATGCCTGAATCACAAATTAAACGTGTTCAAGAAGGATTTAGACAAGTATTTAACGATTCAGGTGGTACCGCTACAAAATACTTTGCAGGTGCAAAATATAAAGCTGCAGGGAAAACTGGTACAGCGCAAACTGTATATGGCGGAGATAAAGAGATTGGTAAAAAAGCAGATGGTCAGCGTGTGGAGACTTATAACTTAACATTAGTAGGTTATGCCCCGCTCGAAGATCCAGAAGTAGCATTCTCTGTTGTTGTTCCGTGGGTACATGATGATAAGACTGGTATTAATGGATATATTAGTCGTGAAATTATGGATGCTTACTTTGATTTGAAAAACCAAGAAATAAATGGTGAAGCTCCAAAAGATAATAAAAATCAAAAAGAAGATCAAGATGAAGAATAAAAAGGTTGTAAAAAAAGCACACTATCTGAAAAGATAGTGTGCTTTTTTTTATGGTTTATGCATATGGTTTAGTAAATGTGGACAAGCGTAAAATGTTGAAAAAACATGTAGTTTCAAAAACGATGAACACAACAAGGTTAGTGCATACGCTCTAAGTTTGTTGTGTGTGATAGGAGATAGCAGTTTTATCCCGCTATTTGAGGGCAGTAAAACTGCTACCTCAAAATCAGCTGGAGCAAAGAAGTTAGGTGGGAGCCCTGCTGCCCGTAAACGCCTGATTGGTGAGGGCTAATAATCAGTGGGGGATGAACAAAACCCCCACTGATTAAAGTTTCAATTTATGGATGATTAGAAAATTTCCTGCATCTAAAGTACAAAAGTGGAAATAAAGTTTGTGTATAAAGTTGTTTTTTGTGGAACTTTACAAAACTTTTACAAACAATTAAAACCGAATTAATAGTTTAGCAGTATTCTTATATCTGTAATCCTGTTATTTCCGGTTACTTCTAGGAGGAAGAACACGTGAAATGGATGAGCGCATCGATTAAAGTTTTGACATTATCGACATGTTTCCTTTGTTTTAATATGTCTACTGCATTCGCTACAAATGAAATGGGAGAAGTGAGAGTTGATGGATCCTCAACGGTTTTTCCTATTATAGAGGCAGTAGCAGAGGAATATACAAAGGCCCATCCGAACGTGAAAATTTCTATTAGTATTTCTGGGACAGGGGGAGGATTTAATCGTTTCAGTAAAGGAGAAGTAGATATAAACAATGCTTCGAGATTGATGAAACCGGTAGAGGAAAATGCAATGCAGAAAAACTCTATTCAATTTACACCATTTGAGGTTGCTTATGATGGTCTAACGATTGTTGTGAATCGTCAAAATACGTGGGTAAACAATATGACGATAGATGAGTTACGTCTATTATGGAGTGAAAATGGAAGATTGAAACGATGGTCACAAATTCATTCATCATGGTCACGTGAACAAGTTAAATTTTATGCGCCAGGCGTAGACTCTGGTACTTATGATTATTTCCAAAATGTTGTCTTACAAAATAATCGACTTGTAAAAACGGTTTCTTTGTCTGAAGACGATCAAGTTATTATGCAAGGGGTAATGAATGATAAAAATGCCATTGCTTTTGTAGGATATGCTTATTATATGGCCAATCGAGATAAGGTAAAAGCAATACAGGTGGATGGTGTATTTCCAACGAAAGAGACCATTCAGTCGGGTACGTATAAGCCATTATCTAGGCCGCTATTTACGTATGTGAATCATGCATCTATTAGAAATAAAATTAATGTAGCAAATTATGTTGAGTTTATGATTAAGCATGTTGGAAGCCTTGCTGAAGAGGTCGGATATGTAAAATTACCAAAAGAAAAATATAATGAACAGCTGCGAATGTTAACAGAAATAAAAAGGTAATGTCAGGGTGGAAAGGGGTTTTCATCTTTGGCTCATAATGACAAAAGTCAAATTACATTTTCTGTACAACATTTGATTGAGAGAAATACAAATAGAAGAAAAAAAACGCAGCGAATCAATCGAATTGTTCCGTTAATACTAAAAGCCATTGCTAGCGTGTCCATTGTAACGACACTTGGAATTATTATTACGTTGGCAAATGAAACAATCATGTTTTTTCAAAAGATATCATTGTATTCTTTTTTGACAGAAAAGGAATGGTTACCTTTTTTTGAAGATCCAAAGTTCGGTATATTACCACTTATATGTGGAACAATCCTTGTAACAGCAATTGCCATGTTCGTAGCAATTCCTATTGGTTTAGGTTGTGCCGTATTTTTAAGCGAATACGCTTCGAATGGCGCTCGGAAAATATTAAAACCGTTGTTAGAGCTACTAGCAGGTATCCCGACAATTGTATATGGTTTTTTCGCGTTAACAGTTGTCACACCACTTTTACAACGGATTATACCAGATTTACAGTTTTTTAATGCTATTAGTCCAGGTATTGTTATAGGGTTTATGATGATACCGACGATTGCGTCTCTCTCTGAAGATGCGATGAGAGCTGTAGAAAAAGGAATTAAAGAAGCCTCATTAGCGCTAGGAGCAACTCGTTTTGAGATGGTAAAACAAGTGGTGTTTCCATCGGCTTTTACGGGTATAATGGCAGCGATTATATTAGCAGCTTCCAGGGCAATTGGTGAAACGATGATTGTTGTTATTGCTGCTGGATCAACACCTAATGTATCAATAGATCCGACTCATTCTATTCAAACATTAACAGCTTATATTGTACAAGTGAGTTTAGGTGATGCTCCGCACGGAACGATTACTTATTACAGCATGTATGCTGTAGGTGCAACGTTATTTATGTTTACTTTTATTATGAATATCATTTCGCAATATATTATGCGCCGTTTTAGGAGGGCGACATAATATGCGAATGTTAAACCATAAAAAAATACAAGAAAATATGGCATCGCGTTTTTTAAAGGATCGGATTTACAAGTGTTTGTTTTATATAGCAATTTTGTTTTCAGTAGTAATACTTTTTATATTGCTTTTTCAAATTTTTGAAAAAGGTATAAGTTATCTTTCAATAGATTTCTTTACAAACTTCGCCTCACGTAATCCGAGAGAAGCTGGGATTGTAGCTGCTTTGTCAGGAACAATACTATTTATGAGCATTGTTATACCGGTCTCTTTTATATTTGGAGTCGGAACAGCTCTTTATTTAGAGCATTATGCGAAGGAGTCCGTTTTTAAAAAGTTAATAGAATTAAATAATCAAACATTAGCAGGGGTACCTTCCGTTGTGTTTGGTTTACTCGGGTTAACTATTTTCGTATACGCTCTCCATTTAGGAGAGAGCATAATTGCAGCGGCACTGACGATGAGTTTACTCGTCTTACCAACTGTTGTGGTAGCTAGTCAAGAAGCGATTCGAACTGTACCGAGCTTATTACTAGAGGCTTCTTACGGATTAGGTGCTACGAAGTGGCAAACGATGTATCAAATTGTATTGCCAGTAGCTTTACCAGGGATTGTAACGGGATGTACGTTAGCGGTATCGAGAGCAATTGGTGAGGCAGCACCATTATTAGTCATTGGAGCCCTTGCCTTTGCAAATTATGTTCCGTTCAGTATGTTTGATAGATTTACGGTTTTACCAATTCAAATTTTTAATTGGATGAGTAGACCGCAAGAAGAATTTCAGTATGTAGCAGCAGCAGGGATGATTGTTTTGCTAGGATTGTTGCTCTTTATAAATATATTTGTCTTATGGTTACGAAATCGAAAATAAGTTGGAAGTGGATGAAAGGGGAATTCAAATGGTAGCAACAGTAGTAAATGTACAGGTGAAAAATGAGAAAAAGATTGAGACAGCACCAAAAAAAATAGTATTTGATACGAAAAATTTAAATTTATGGTACGGAGAAGACCATGCTTTAAAAGATATCAACTTAAGTATTCATGAGAATGAAGTAACAGCGATTATCGGTCCAAGTGGTTGTGGGAAATCAACATACTTAAAAACGCTAAATCGTATGGTAGAGTTAGTGCCTATCGTTCGAACTACGGGCGTTATCGAATATAGAGAACGAAACATATTTGATAAATCATATCCGGTTGAAGAATTACGTACGCATGTGGGTATGGTGTTCCAAAAGCCAAATCCATTCCCAAAATCTATTTATGAAAATGTAGCATATGGTCCGAAAATCCATGGTGTTCGTGACAAAAAAACACTTGATGAAATTGTTGAAAATAGCTTGCGCGGCGCAGCTATTTGGGATGAGTTAAAAGATCGTTTGCATGATAATGCATACGGTTTATCTGGTGGTCAGCAACAACGTCTATGCATTGCACGCTGCTTAGCGATTGAGCCAGACGTAATTTTAATGGATGAGCCAACATCGGCGCTAGATCCAATTTCAACATCAAAAGTAGAAGAATTAATTCAGGAGTTAAAGAAAGATTTTAGTATTGTTATCGTAACGCACAACATGCAACAAGCAGCACGAATTTCAGATAAAACTGCTTTCTTCTTAAGTGGAGAAGTTGTGGAATATACAGATACGAACAAATTATTTACAACACCTGCAGATAAGCGTACAGAAGACTACATTACAGGACGATTTGGTTGATATTGCTAGCAAGGCTAAGAGTAAATGCCCTCTTAACAGAGGGCATTTCTCATTTTTACCTCATTTTAAATAGGGGAGTAATATTTCTCTTTTCTCAAGGCTTAATAAACATACAAGAGGCTGGGTAGGGGATTTATATAAAATGGCACATAATATTGAGGGGGAAGAAATGATGGTAAGAGAACAGTTTCAATGTGATTTAAAAACGTTACAGCAAAAGGTGATCGAGCTTGGTGAGTTAGCAAGTGGAGCTTTATTGATTGCTATGGAAGGTCTTCACAACAGGGATGTAGAGAAAGCGTTAGAAGTCATTGATGGGGATTATCGCATGGATAATTTAGAAGAGGAAATAAATGACCTTGCGCTTATGCTTATTACAAAGCAGCAGCCTGTAGCAAGTGATTTAAGAAGAATTTTCATTTCAATTAAAACAGCGACAGATTTAGAACGTATTGCAGACCATGCTGTTAATATTGCGAAATCAACAATTCGTCTTGGTGAAAAAGAAGTGGTTGTTAGTTTACATAATCTTGAGGAAATGTTTGAGATTGCTCATAAGATGTTAAATTTAGCATTAGAAGCATATGAGCAAGAAAATTTAACTTTTGCTAAACAAATTGCTGAAATGGATGATTCAGTTGATGAAATTTATGGGAAGGCGATTCGTGAATTTATTTCATCTATCCCTGGACAACCAGAAGCGATTACACAAATTACACAACTATCCTTTGTTGCAAGATATATTGAGCGTGTAGCAGACCATGTTACAAATATTGCCGAGAATGTATTTTATGTAGTAAAAGGAAAGCATTATTTATTGAATGAGTAGGGGGAAAAGTAGGTGATGAGAAATCACCTGCTTTTTTTAGTCAAAACATGACAAAAAAAGCTCATTGTTTCCTTTAGTCTATGATGATAAGATGTATCATAATTAATGGAAAAATAAGTACATATATGTTAGTTACGTCTTATTAATTATTTTACCAAGTTAATGGTAAGCGCTTTCTTTTTGGTGGGAGTTAAAAGGTACATTTATTTATAAAGTGAGGCTTTAATTAGTGGGGCTGTCTCTCGCTGATTGTTAGATCATACCAAACCGGACTTTTACTGCAGTTAATGTGGGGTAAATGATATACGGAGTTCTTGAACATTATATAAGTGGAGGCTGAAGTATATGAAGGGGGTTATTTTAGCTGGAGGAAAAGGGAGACGCCTTAGACCATTAACATGTAATACTCCAAAACCGATGTTACCATTGTTAGAAAAACCAGTTCTTGAATATAATATTGAATTATTACGTCAGCATGGTATTCGTGAAATTGCAATTACAGTTCAATATATGAGTACCGCTATTAAGCAATACTTTGGTGATGGTAGTAAGTGGGGAGTTAACTTGTATTATTTTGAAGATTCTCCTCCGCTTGGAACAGCAGGGAGTATTAAGCAAGCCGAAAGTTTTTTAGATGAAACATTTGTTGTTATTAGTGGGGATGCACTAACTGACTTTCAATTATCAGAAGGAATTGCATTTCATGAACAGAAGAAGAGAATGGTAACGATGTTTGTGAAAGAAGTAGAAAACCCACTTTCATTTGGGTTAGTTGTAATGAATAAAGAACAAGAAATTATACGATATATAGAAAAGCCGAGCTGGAATGAGGTAGTTTCTAATATTGTGAATACAGGTATTTATATAATGGAGCCAGAAATCTTTTCTTACATACCATCCATGGAATTTTCGGATTTCAGTCATGATGTGTTTCCGTTATTGGCAAATAAAAATGCTTTATTTGCATATTTATCAGAAGACTATTGGCTAGATATTGGTACATTTGATCAATATCGGCAAGCTCAATTCGATTTGTTGACGAAAAAATTGAAGGTGCCTATTCCATATACAGAAGTATTACCAATGGTGTGGATGGGAGAAGGTGTAACGATAGGAAAAGGGACGAAAATTCATGGCCCTTCTTTTATTGGAGAAGGAGCAATGATTGGTGCAGGGGCTGTAATTGAACCGTACTCTATTATCGGGAAAAATAGTATCGTTTCAAGTTATTCTCATCTTCAAAAAAGCATCATTTTTGCAAATTCTCATATAGGAAAAAATTGTGAGTTGTTAGAAACAACAATAGGAGATCATACAATGGTCGAAGATGATGTTACACTTTTTCAAAAAAGTATTGTAGCGGATCATTGTCATATAGGGAAAAGTACAGTAATTAAGCAAAAAGGAAAAATATGGCCATATAAGGAGATAGATAGTCATTCGATAGTAGGTTCTGCCGGTGTTAAAGAGAGTGAAAAGAGTGCAGGATGGTTACAAAAAAGCCGAATTGTAGGAAGGGGTAATGTTGAAATTACTCCTCAATTTATTGTGAAAGTTGCAATGGCTTATGGATCTCTTTTTGCCAAAGGGGAGAGTATATTGATTGGAAGTCAGGAAAATATAGAAACAACTTCCTTTAAAAATTTATTCCTCCATGCCATTCATGGCAGCGGGATTCATACGATGGAATGTAAAGAAATGAATGAGTCGCTTTTTCAGTATGCCATTCATAATTTGCAATGTGCAGGTGGAGTTTTCGTTCAAGTGGAAAGCGAAAGAGGGATTGTTATACAACTGTATGGCAAGGAGGGCTCGTTTTTAACGTATAAGCAGCAAAAAGAGATAGAACAAGTATATATGTCTGAGTCGTTTTATTACGCTTCTGAGAAAGAACTGGGGCGAAATAAGCTAGTTCACGTTTCTGCAAATAATTATGTAGAAGCTGTGTTAGAGCGTATTGATATTGAAACGATACAAAAACAGAAGTTTCATCTTCTTATTAATAAGAGAAATGATATGTTACAACATTTACTTATGATTTTTTTGCAAAGGCTCGGGTGCACAGTTACATGGATTTATGCGGGCGAACAAAAGCATCATGTGAAAGCCTTGATGAAATCAAGTAAAGCAAATATGGCACTTATGTTTTCAGAGCAAGGAAATTATTTCGAGTTATATGATAATTATAGTAATATTTACCAGGGAACAGATTTTGAAGAGGTAGATATTCCAGATTTATTACTTGAATCGGCAGGAAATATTTACCCGATGTCTTTGAAATTAGGAGAATGTTACCTTCTATTTTATACGCAGGATGAAAAAAAGTCGTTTCAAGCGAGATGGAAGCGAGATATTTTATATCGAATTGGAAAATTATTCGAGCTAATAGCATTGCAGGGAAAAACATTTCTCAGCATAGTAGAGCAATCACCTCCGCTCTATCTACTTTGTGATGAAGTTGTATGTTCATGGAATGAAAAAGGGAAAGTAATGAGGAAATTATTGGCTGATATGGAAAGAAAGGAAGAAGGTATATTTGAAGGAGTACAGTTCAAATATACCGAAAAAGAGTGGTCTTATATCGTTTCTGACACAAAACAACCGAAATTTTTAGTGTATTCGCATGCTAGAAACCCAGTAATAGCAAGGGAAAACATGAAAAATCTTATAGAAAAAATTAGACAATATCAAAAGGTGTAGAATTTTTATTTTAAAAGTGGTATTATAGTATAGTCTGATTTAAGTTATTAGTACTGGAGGGAAATAAGAATGCGTGTGAATATTACTCTAGCATGTACAGAATGCGGAGATCGTAACTATATCTCAAAGAAAAACAAACGTAACAACGCTGAGCGTATCGAGCTTAAAAAGTATTGCAAGCGTGACAAGAAGTCTACGTTACACCGTGAAACAAAGTAAGCAGTAGGAATATTTTCCTACTGTTTCTTTTTTTATTCGGTTCCTCTGTTAAAAGTGATACACTATCATCGTAGAGCAAAGTGTCACTGTGAGGGGGAAAATGTGTGAGAGAAGAGAAACTACGTTTACGTAAACAAATAATAGAACACATGAATTCTTTATCAGAAGAACGGTATACAACTTTATCAGAGCAAATTGCAGCTTCGTTGTATGCGCAAAAAGAGTGGGTTGAAGCTAAAACAATTGGAATCACCCTCTCAATGGAAAATGAAGTGAATACATATCCTATTATCGAAAAAGCTTGGGAAGAAGGAAAGAAAGTTGTTGTTCCGAAGTGTAATAAAGGAACACGAACGATGTCTTTCCGGAAAATTAGTAATTTTGATCAATTAGAAACAGTGTATATGAATTTACGTGAACCAATTCCAGCGCTTACGGAAGAAGTGAATGCAGATGAAATTGATCTTCAAATCGTGCCAGGCGTAGCTTATACAGAGCGAGGAGAACGGATTGGATATGGCGGTGGCTATTATGATCGTTATCTCGTGCATTATAAAGGGAAAGCGCTATCATTAGCTTATAGTTTTCAAATGGTAGAACATATTCCAGTAGAGCCATTTGATAAAAATGTAGAAAAAATTATTACAGAAAAAGGAACAATGGTTAAAAATGGGCTTGTATAGACAAATAAAAATTGACGAGACTTTTTCTTCGTGATTATAATAAAATATGTGAACGTTTTCTTATTATAATTTTTTATAGTAAGTGAGCATAGAGGGTGATGAAATGGTATCTATTTATGATATTCAGCAATTGCTAAAGAAATTTGGTACGATTATTTATACGGGTGATCGAATTGCAGATTTACAATTAATGCAAGATGAATTGCGTGAATTAAATCAATCACAGCTAATCGACCCACAAGACTATCAAACAGCTTTATTTTTATTGAAGCAAGAAATTCAAAAAGAGCTAAATAAGAATTAGATAAAGGTAGGTAAGTAACATGGAAGAGAAATGGTTAGTTGGTGTTGACCTTGGTGGTACAACGATTAAATTAGCATTTATTAATGTGTATGGTGAAATTTTACATAAGTGGGAAATCCCTACGAATACAAATGAACAAGGAAAACATATTACACTTGATGTAGCGAAAGCTATTGATAAAAAGTTAGAAGAATTAGGTGAATTAAAAAGCAAGCTAATTGGTATTGGTATGGGAGCTCCTGGTCCTGTACATGTGGCATCTGGAATGATTTATGAAGCGGTTAATTTAGGATGGAAAAACTATCCGTTAAAAGATTTACTAGAAGTAGAAACGGGATTACCTGTTGTTATTGATAATGATGCAAACTTAGCGGCGCTTGGTGAAATGTGGAAAGGTGCTGGTGAAGGAGCAAAAGATTTAATTTGTATGACACTTGGCACTGGTGTTGGTGGTGGTGTTATCGCCAATGGTGAGATTGTACATGGTATAAGCGGTGCTGCTGGTGAGATTGGACATATTACAGTTGTTACAGAGAACGCTTTTCCATGTAATTGCGGGAAGTCGGGTTGTTTAGAAACGGTAGCCTCTGCAACAGGTATTGTACGTGTTGCTATGCAACAAATACAAGAGACAGATAAAGAAAGTGTTTTACGTTCTATGTTAGCAGAAGAAGGGCTTATTACATCAAAAGATGTGTTTGAAGCGCTTGGACAAGGTGACGAACTAGCAGGTGAAGTAGTGGAAAAAGTAGCTTCTTATTTAGGATTAGCTGTAGCGAACCTTGCTAGTACGTTGAACCCAGAGAAAATCGTAATTGGTGGTGGCGTATCTAAAGCTGGAGACGCACTATTAGAGCCAATTCAACGTTATTTCGAGCAATATGCTTTCTCTCGTGCTGTAAAGAGCACAAAGTTAGCAATTGCAATACTTGGTAATGATGCAGGTGTAATTGGAGGAGCGTGGCTTGTAAAAAAGCACAAATACGAGGCGAAGATGATATAAGTTGTGAATAATGAAAAGAGGAAGGGGCCCCCTTCCTCTTTTTATGCAAGATCTTGTTGGAGAATAAAAATGTAAATGGATTAAGCTGGTGGGTACCCATTATATAGAACAGTCATGATTGTAAACCATCCGAAAACAAGTACGGTTGCAATAGCGAAGCCGCCCGCGAATAAGTTTTTTTCGCGAAGTGTTCTAAGCGTAGCAAATACAGCTAACAGAGTGACTAGCGTAAAAATAATAACAAGGCCCATACAATATCCTCCTCTGTCTACTCATTCCTTAGAATGAGTTTTTAGAATATTTACTCTTTTATATTGTACATGTTTTAAAAATGATTGTCGAGATGACACGCCTTCTTTTCCTAAGAGAAAGAAATGTTGTATCATTAAAAGTAAATTAAATAACTGGAGGAGATTTTCATATGAAATGGATACAAATGCCTTTAGGCCCATTACAAACAAATGCTTATATTTTAACGAATGATCAAAATGAGTGTATTATTTTTGATCCTGGTCATGAAGGAGAGAAACTTGTTACATATTTACAGGAAGCGCAGTTAAAGCCACTTGCGGTTTTATTAACACATGCTCACTTTGATCATATTGGTGCTGTTGATGCCGTGAGAGACGCTTTTCATATTCCGGTATACGTACATAAAGAAGAAGCGAATTGGTTAGGCGATGCAACTGTGAATGGCTCGCAAATTTTTATGATGAACCGCAGTATTACAGCAAAACCAGCAGATCATATTATTGACGAAGAGGGTACATTAACGATCGGTTCTTTTAGTTTTGAAATTTTTGAGACACCAGGACATTCTCCAGGAAGTATTTCTTATTATAGTAAAGAAGCGAATGCTGTATTTTCTGGAGATGTATTGTTCCAAATGAGTATTGGAAGAACGGATTTACCTGGTGGAAGTTTTGCTGAATTAATTGGAAGTATTGAAGAGAAATTATTTGTATTACCAGATGAAACAGCGGTGCTATGTGGACACGGTCCAGAAACAAGCATTGGTTTTGAAAAAGAAAATAATCCATTTTTACAATAAGGAGTCATTATGGGGATGGAGCTCAATTTAAGAGAATGGATGGGAAAAGAAAAGGATCATTCGATTTCATATAGTACGTATATGAACCTCGTATTATATGCAGAGGAACATGGGTATTATATGAGAGAACGTGAAAAAATTGGAAGACAGGGAGATTTTTTTACGAGTAGCAATGTATCTTCTGTATTTGCGAAGACTTTTGCTAAGTTTTTTATTCGGCTTGTTGAAAAGGGAGAAGTTTCTCCAAATATTTGTGAGATTGGTGGGGGAACAGGAAAGTTTGCCTATGATGTTTTACAAGAATGGAAACAATTATCCCCGGAAACCTTTATCAATTTAAACTATTCAATTATTGAAGTGAGCCCTTTTCATAGAAGGCTACAACAGGAGAGGCTTTGCTTATTTGATAATGTGTCGTATTATACATCTTATATTGAAATGGGAGAGTCTTTCGAAGGAATTATTTTTTCGAATGAATTATTTGATGCGTTTCCTGTTGAGATAGTTGAGAAAAGAAATGGAATTTTGTATGAAGTACGTATCACGTATACAGATGAGGGAAACCTTACAGAAGTATTTAGACCGATAGAGAAAAGAGTCGGTCGTTACTTATTGAAATATAACATTCATATTGCTGAGGGACAGCGCTTTGAAGTGCCTATTGCAATGGAAGAGTATATAGAAGAGATTGCGAAATGGTTTCAGAAAGGTATATGTATTACAGTTGATTATGGATATACAAAAGAAGAATGGATGCATCCTGCACATCGTGAAGGAAGTTTAAGAGGATATTATAAGCACAAGCTAATTCGTAATCCTCTTGCATATCCAGGAGAAATGGACCTTACTACGCATGTTCATTGGGATGAGTTGAAGATGAATTTTGAGCTGCAAGGAATTAATACGATATGGCATAGGAAGCAATCAGAGTTTTTGTTAGCAGCAGGAATATTAGATCAGCTTGCTAGCCATCAAGATACCAACCCTTTTTCTGAAACTCAAAAACTAAATAGAGCTATTCGCTCTATGATTTTGAACGGAGGATTAGGTAATGCTTTCGATGTTGTTATACACACAAAAGATATGAAGAATTTACTTTTGAATCAATATTTAACGATATGAAAAAAACAAGACACAGTATTTTCTGTGTCTTGTTTTTTAATACGACTTTTAATTATGTAGCATTATATATTTTCTCTCATGATATATATTTATATTAAAGATATGAGATGAAAAATATAGAATACACTCTTTTTCTCTGTCTATAGGTCCCTAACCTAATAATACGCGAACGAGTTGAATAATTGTTTCGTTTTCTACTTTGTAGTAAATTTCCAATCCTTTTCTTTCACTAGAAACGATTTTAGCACTTTTTAACTTTGCTAAATGCTGTGAAATTGTAGATTGTGGCATGTTTAAGCCTGTGTACATTGTAGAAACGTTGCTTGGGCCACGTTCAATTAATCCCTTTACAATACATAAGCGAACAGGATGAGCAAGCACTTTCAATAATTCTGCATTGCTTTCATATAGTTCTATTTCTTTTTGAAAGGTTTCTAACATGTTCTTTTCCACCTCCGTGTGAGCTGTTATACCATACTATACATACCAAAAAATCAAAGAAAAGAAAACAGTTGTTGCAGAAAAAAAGTCCTAAAGTAAAGAAATTGTAAGAAAAGAGACCCTGATGTAAATAAAATAGATAAATTTGCACAGTTTTGTAAAATGGCATTTTTGAGTGAAAATTTTGATGCGTTTCAAAAATTGAAAGATATAGATATATTCGTAACACAATTTTATCATGATTTTCTTATTCTTTCAAATGAATATACAAAATTTTTAAAATAATATGACAAAGGAATTATAATGTTATATATAGAATATATAACAGGTTAAAAGAAGCTGATTATGATCAGCTTCTTTATGATGATAATGAAATGTTTGGATGTAACTGATACATCTTAGAATAATCAAGTCATCAGTCATTTATTCTAGAATTCATCTTTTTAAACAACTATTTTATTTCTTGAAGAGTTTTATTATTCGTACACAGCTTCGTTTCTTCCCTTTATGCATTTACAGGTTCTTCTACATAAGAAAGGGCATTTTCAAAATCGGATATTAAATCGTCAACATTTTCAAGACCAACCGATAAACGAAGTAATGAATTAGAAATACCTCTTTCATCACGAGCTTCTTGCGACAATGCTGCATGTGACATTTTAGCTGGGTAGGAAAGAATCGATTCGACAGCTCCTAAACTAACTGCGAAGACAGGTAGTTTTACTTTTGATAAAAATTGGCGGAGTGCGTCTTCTGATTGTAAAGTGAAAGATAGGACAGCTCCGGCTGATGTAGCTTGAGATTGTTGAATGTCAAATCCAAGATGTGTTTGTAAGCCAGGATAATAGACATTTTGAACTTTAGTGTGCTCTTGTAAAAAATGTGCGATTTTGTTGGCACCTGCAGCTGAATGTTCGAGACGTACATGCAATGTTTTAATGCCGCGAAGCACGAGAGAACAATCTTGCGGTCCTAAAATAGCACCAAAAGCGTTTTGTAGAAAGCCGAGCTTTTGAGCGAGTTCTTCATCTTTTACGACAGCTAATCCGGCGGTGACATCGCTATGACCAGCAATAAACTTTGTAGCGCTATGAAGAACGACATCAGCGCCAAGATCAAGCGGTTTTTGAAATAGTGGTGTCAAAAATGTATTATCAACAAAAGTAAGAGCACCAATAGATTTTGCAAGATTAGAAACAGCACGAATATCTGTCACTTTTAAAAGTGGGTTAGAAGGTGTTTCTACATAAAAGAGCTTCGTATTTGGTTTAATGTTTTCTTTTACTTCTTCCACATTGGTCATATCAACAAATGTATGTGAAACACCATAACGGGAGAGAACTTCAGTAACAATTCGATAAGTACCTCCATATACATCTTCTGAAATAAGAACATGGTCACCTTGTGAAAGAAGGAGAAATGCAGTAGAAATGGCTGCAATGCCTGATGCAAAGGCAAATCCTTTTGTCCCGCCTTCTAATAAAGCAATGATATCTTCAAGAGCTTCACGTGTTGGATTTCCAGATCTACTATAGTCATACTTTCCGAAAGCATCTACATCAAACTGATGGAATGTTGATGTGTTATAGATGGGAACGTTAACAGCTCCTGTGTGTGTGTCATGCTTGTATTGATTATGCAGTAAAAGCGTATCTATGGAATAACTCATATTCTTACACCTTCTTTTACAAGTTTAATTGCTTGCTTTAAGTCTTGAATTAAGTCGTTGCTATTTTCGATGCCGACTGAAAAACGGAGAAGACGATTACACACACCACGTGCTGTTCGAACATCTTCTGGAATATCGGCATGAGTTTGCGTTGCTGGATAAGTCATTAAACTTTCGACACCGCCAAGACTTTCAGCAAATGTAATTAAGGATAAAGATTGTAAGAAAGGATTAATCCAAGTTTCATCTTGAAGGCGAAATGAAATCATACCACCTCTTCCTGGATAAAATACATCTGTCACACCATCTTCATCATTTAAATAAGCAACAATTGCATGAGCGTTTTCTTCATGCTGTTTCATGCGAAGTGCTAAAGTCTTCATGCCTCGAATTAATAGCCATGAATCAAACGGGCTTAAGACAGCACCAGAGGCATTATGATAATGAGCAAGCTCCTCGCAAAGAGATTTCCCTTTCGCAACGACAAGTCCGCTTAGTACATCGTTATGACCGCCTAAATATTTAGTTGCGCTATGAAGGACGATGTTTGCACCTTCTGTTAATGGTTGCTGTATATAAGGTGTATAGAACGTGTTATCTACAATAAGAAGTAGTCCGTGCCTTTTCGCTACACTTGCTACACTTACGATATCAGTTACTTGCATTAATGGATTAGTCGGTGTTTCTATGAAAATAGCCTTCGTTTGAGATGTGATTGCTTGCTCAATTTGTTTAATAGATTGTGTATCTACGTATCTACATCGAATATTCCACTTGTCTTCATGTTCGGAAAATAGACGATATGTTCCCCCGTATAAGTCTTCAGATACGATAAGTTCATCTCCGGAACGGAATAGTGAAAGGACAAGGAGAACAGCCGCCATTCCTGAACTACAGGCATACCCTTGCTCACCGCTTTCTAAGTCTGCAATTGCCTGTTCTAAAAGGCCACGAGTCGGATTTCCAGTTCTTGAATAGTCAAATCCAGTAGATTTACCAATTCCTTCGTGACGATAAGCAGTTGAGAAATAAACAGGTGGATTAACCGTTCCTGTTGTAGCTTCGCTACGGTTCCCGATTTGTGCTAGTTTTGTTTCGATTGTTGACATGTGAAAATTCCCCCTTTTTAAAGTGAACGACTAAGTGAAAATAAAAAAAGCCTTCTAAGAAGAAGGCTTTCGGATTGAATAGAGTCTTCTTCTCATCTGTCAAATCTTTCACAATTTGCTGGAATTAGCACCTTATTAACGAATGAATGTTAATGGTTGCTGAGGCGTCAAAGGGCCAGTCCCTCTACCTCTCTAGATAAGAATGTTCGTATGAAATTTTATTATGGTTTTAACTTTACAACAAAAGATAATTGAATTGCAACTTTATTTTAAATAATTTTTATTTTTCCTCAAGTGTCATTGACTTTTATTTTAGTGCGTGCTAAATTTATAAAAAATTAACAAACATTGTTAAAAGGGGAACGTATTTCCTTTTAGCTACATAAATAAAATAATAAAGACAAACTCTTATTGAGAGCGGTGGAGGGAAAGGCCCTGTGAAACCCGGCAACCTTCAAACTAAATGTTTGAAACGGTGCTAAAACCTGCAAAACGTGTGTTTTGCATAATAAGAGGAGGAACAATTATGTCCCCCTCTTCAAAGTGAAGAGGGGGTTTTTATATTGATAGAAATGAGGGAGATTCGTGAAATTACTAGATTTATTATCAAAAGGAATTGTAATAGGTGATGGTGCGGTTGGAACGTTATTACATTCGCATGGTTTACAAAGTAGTTTTGAAGAATTGAATTTGTCTGATCCGGACTTAATTATATCGATCCATAAACAATATGTAGCTGCTGGAGCGGATGTTATTCAAACGAATACGTATGGTGCGAATGAAGCGAAACTCCGCATGTATGGTCTAGAAAATCAAGTTGTCCAAATTAATAAAGCGGCAGTGAATATTGCGAAAGCATCAGTAACAGATCGGAATGCAATTTTAGGGACAATTGGAGGTATGAAACATATTGGTGCTGTTACAACGACTGATATAGAGCGAGAATTTATGTTACTTGAGCAGGCAGGTGCTTTACTAGAAGAACAGGTTGATGGATTACTATTAGAAACTTTTTATGATGAATTTGAATTATTGCATGCGGTTAAAGTATTGCGTAAACAAACGAATATTCCGATTGTTGCTCAGTTAGCGTTACATGAGGCAGGTACGACTCAAAATGGGAATGATGTCAATGAAATATTAAAACAGCTTTTAGATTACGGTGCCAATGTTGTTGGGTTGAACTGTCAACTAGGCCCGCTTCACATGACGGAAGCTTTCAAAATGATATCGATTCCTCAAAATGGCTATTTATCAGCATATCCGAATGCAGGTCTCCCGAATTATGTGGAAGGGCGTTACGTATATGAGGGAAGTCCAGCGTATTTTGAAGAAATGACACCGAAATTTATTGAACAAGGTATTCGTTTATTAGGTGGTTGTTGTGGTACTACCCCGGAACATATTGAAGGAATGAAACGTGCTATTGCAAATGTTGCACCTGTAATAGCAAAGGAGACGATTCAAAGGCCTAAAGTGGTCCATACACATGAGAAGCGTTCGAGAGCTCATGTTACTCTAGCAGAAAAGGCAAAGAAACAAACGACAGTTGTAGTGGAATTAGATCCACCGAAAACGTTAGACACGCAGCGTTTTTTTGAAGGGGCAAGAGCACTGAAAAGGGCTGGAGCGGATGCTATTACTCTAGCAGATAATTCATTAGCATCTCCTCGTGTTTCGAATATGGCTATGGGTGCATTATTAACGAAGCATGATATTCCAGTATTGACGCATTTAACGTGTAGAGACCATAACGTCATTGGACTACAGTCTCACTTACTTGGATTATCAGCATTAGGTATGGAGGAAGTGCTAGCTTTAACTGGTGATCCAGCGCGCGTTGGTGATTTCCCAGGTGCAACTTCTGTATATGATTTGTCATCGATAGAGCTCATTAAAATGATTAAAGAGATGAACGACGGACGCTCTATTTTAGGGAAATCAATTGGTCCGGCAACAAGATTTTCTGTTGGAGGTGCATTCAATCCTCATGTAAGGCATTTAAAAGCAGCGGTCAAGCGAATGGAACGAAAAATTGATGCTGGTGCTGAATATTTCTTAACGCAGCCGATATATGATGTTGCTTTAATAGAAGAAGTATATGAAGCGACAAAGCATTTGGAACAACCTATCTTTATTGGAATTATGCCGTTAGTAAGTAAGCGGAACGCAGATTTTCTTCATTTTGAAGTGCCGGGTATTACTCTCCCTGAAGAGATAAGACAAAGAATGGGTGGACATGAAACGAAAGAGGCAGCCATAGAGGAAGGGATTCGTATTTCACAAGAGTTGATCGATGCGGCGATGAAATACTTTAACGGTATTTATCTTATTACACCGTTTTTAAAATATGAAATTACAGAACAACTCGTGAAATATGTGAGAGAAAAGCAAGAACTGAAAGAAGGTATTAATTGATGAAACGAATAGAAGAGAGATTACAACATGAAATTTTAATATTAGATGGTGCAATGGGAACGATGATCCAGCAAGAAGACTTAACAGCGGAAGATTTTGGAGGAGAAGAATACGAAGGTTGTAATGAATATTTAGTAAAAACAAGACCGGATGTTATTTTAAATATTCATAAAGTCTACATTGAAGCTGGAGCAGATATTATTGAAACGAATACGTTTGGTGCAACAAATATTGTATTAAGTGATTATGCATTGTCTCATTTAGATGAAGAGTTAAACGAAAGGGCAGCGCTTTTGGCGAAGCAAGCGGTTAAAGAAAGTGGGAAAGAAGTGTATGTTGCGGGAGCGATGGGACCAACGACGAAAGCGATTAGTGTTACAGGTGGTGTGACTTTTGAAGAGTTAATTGAAGCCTATACAAGGCAAGCGAGAGGACTATTAAGAGGAGAAGTTGATGTATTACTCGTTGAAACGAGTCAAGATATGCGTAATGTGAAAGCTGCGTACATTGGAATTCAATCGGCGTTTGAAGAACTAAACAAAATAGTACCTATTATGATTTCTGGAACAATTGAACCGATGGGAACGACTTTAGCGGGTCAAACGATCGAAGCCTTTTATTTATCGGTAGAGCATATGAAGCCATTATCGGTTGGATTAAACTGTGCTACTGGTCCAGAATTTATGAGGGAACATATACGTTCCCTATCTGATTTATCGGAGTGTTATATTTCGTGTTATCCAAACGCTGGTCTTCCTGATGAAGATGGGCATTATCACGAATCTCCAGCGTCACTTGCTGAAAAAGTAAAACGTTTTGCTGAAGAAGGATGGATTAATATTATTGGTGGTTGTTGTGGCACAACACCAGAACATATACGTGTAATGAAATCGGTGCTTGCCTCGATTAACCCTCGTGAGCATCATGAAAGGGTTGGACATGGAATTAGTGGACTAGAAGCGTTGCAATACGATGATTCTATGAGGCCTTTATTTGTTGGAGAAAGGACGAATGTAATTGGATCGCGTAAGTTTAAAAGATTAGTAGCAGAAGGGAAATTTGAAGAGGCTGCTGAAGTGGCAAGAGCGCAAGTGAAGAAAAATGCTCATATTATTGATATTTGTATGGCAGACCCTGATCGTGATGAAATAGAAGATATGGAAAGATTCTTGGCAGAAGTTACGAAAGTGTTAAAAGTACCGATTATGATTGATTCAACAGATGAAAATGTTATGGCGAAAGCTCTTACTTATATTCAAGGAAAAGGTGTTATCAATTCTATTAATTTAGAGGATGGAGAAGAACGTTTTGAAAAAGTGACACCCCTTCTTCGGAAATACGGTGCTGCGATAGTTGTAGGGACAATTGATGAAGATGGTATGGCAGTTAGTGCAGAAAGAAAGATAGAGATTGCTAAAAGAAGCTATGAATTACTAACGAAAAAGTATGGTATACGCCCATCTGATATTATTTTTGATGCGCTTGTGTTTCCTGTAGGAACAGGTGATGAAGAATATATAGGTTCAGCGGCAGCGACTATAGAAGGAATTCGTCTTATTAAAGAAGCGTTACCAGAATGTTTAACGATTCTAGGTGTGAGTAATATATCTTTTGGTTTACCACCAGCTGGACGTGAAGTATTAAACTCTGTCTTTCTATATCATGCAACGAAAGCAGGATTAGATTATGCGATTGTTAATACGGAAAAATTAGAACGCTATGCGTTAATTCCAGAGGAAGAAAAACGTCTTGCGGATGCATTATTATTTGAAACGACGAAAGAGACGTTAGAAAAATTTACAAACTTTTATCGTGTTGCCAAAAAGAAAGATGTCGTTATACAAGAAACGCTAACACTTGATGAACGACTGGCAAATTATATTGTAGAAGGTACGAAGCAAGGACTACAAGAAGATCTAAGTCTCGCGCTTACAGAAGGACGAAAACCTCTGGATATTATTAACGGGCCGCTTATGACAGGAATGGATGAGGTGGGGCGATTATTTAATGGTAATGAGCTTATCGTTGCTGAAGTATTGCAAAGTGCTGAAAGTATGAAAGCTGCCGTAAGTTATTTAGAGCCACATATGGAATCTAGTGAGAGTGCAAAAAAAGGGAAAGTATTATTAGCGACTGTTAAAGGAGACGTACATGATATTGGGAAAAACCTTGTTGAAATTATTTTATCAAATAACGGATATGAAATTATTAATTTAGGAATTAATGTTCGTTCGGATCGAATTGTTCAAGAAGTACAAGAAAAGAAACCTGATATTATTGGCCTTTCTGGTTTGTTAGTAAAATCAGCGCAACAAATGGTAACGACTGCTGAAGATTTAAAAGCAGCGAATATTGATATTCCAATTGTTGTAGGTGGTGCAGCACTAACGAGGAAATTTACAGATAATCGTATTTCTCCATCTTATAAAGGGCTCGTATGTTATGCAAGTGATGCAATGACAGGTCTTGATATTATTAACAAATTACAAAAAGAAGAAGAACGTGAAAAGATGAAGCGAGATAAAAAGGAACGCCATCTTCATATTGTGAAACAAGAGGAGAAAAAAATAGAAATTCCCGCAGTTATTGAGCCGTTGCCAAAAGCAACTGTTATGATACCAGATTCGACGAAACGAGTTGTATTACGGGATATTCCTGCCCTTCATCTTGCACCGTTTTTAAATAGACAAATGTTAATTGGACACCATCTTGGGTTAAAAGGAAACGTAAAAAAACTCTTGCAAGAAGGGGATAAAAGAGCACATGAGCTAAATGATTTAATTGATGAATTATTACAAGAAGGACAATCTTGGCTACGCCCAAAAGCAGTGTATCAATTTTTCCCGGCGCAAAGTGATGGACAAAATATAATTATATACGATCCGGAAGATCACACACGTATTATAGAGCGATTTGAATTTCCGAGACAAGGGAAAGCACCATACCGTACTTTAGGAGATTATATACGCCCGATTGGAGATGAGATGGATTATGTCGCTTTCTTATCTGTTACCGTTGGAGAAGGGGTTCGAGATATTGCAGAGGAATGGAAGGCGAAGGGAGATTATTTACGCAGTCATGCGATTCAGTCGTTAGCACTTGAATTAGCAGAAGGACTTGCTGAAAAAACACATATGCTCATTCGTGATCGTTGGGGAATTCCAGATTCACCTGAACTGACGATGGAAGAGAGATTCCGTACAAAATATAGAGGAATACGCGTATCATTTGGTTATCCAGCATGCCCAGAACTTGCTGATCAAGAAAAATTATTTCGCTTAATTCATCCAGAAGAAATAGGTATTTCATTAACAGAAGGATTTATGATGGAGCCAGAAGCGTCTGTAACGGCTATGGTATTTTCTCACCCTGAGGCAAGGTATTTTAGTGTACTATAGTGTAGAAGGGGGAGACGTATGAAAAAAATAGTCTTTACAGGTGGCGGTTCGGCCGGACATGTAACACCTAATTTAGCAATTATTCCACATTTACAAAAGCAGAACTGGGATATCTCTTATATTGGTTCTCATCAAGGGATTGAGAAAACGATTATAGAAAAAGAAGGAATCCCATACCATAGTATTGCAAGCGGGAAGCTACGTCGTTATTTTGATTTGAAAAATATAAAAGATCCTTTTCTCGTGATGAAGGGTGTTATGGATGCGTACGTAACAATTCGCAAACTAAAACCGGATGTTATTTTTTCAAAAGGTGGTTTCGTATCCGTACCAGTCGTAATAGGAGGGTGGCTAAATAGAGTGCCAGTTTTATTACATGAATCTGATATGACACCTGGACTAGCAAATAAAATTGCGCTCCGTTTTGCCTCGAAAATATTTGTTACATTTGAAGAAGCAGCGAAACATTTACCGAAAGAAAAAGTAATATATACAGGATCGCCTGTACGTGAAGACGTACTAAGAGGAAATCTTGAAAAAGGTTTAAAGTTTCTAGGGTTTTCCCGGAAGAAATCAGTTATTACTGTTATGGGAGGAAGTTTAGGCGCAAAGAAAATTAATGAAACGGTTCGATCGGCACTTCCAGATCTTCTGAAAAATTATCAAATTGTGCATCTTTGCGGAAAAGGAAATCTTGATGAATCCTTACAAAATAAAGAAGGATATAGACAATTTGAATATGTACATGAAGAGTTGCCGGATATATTAGCAGCAACAGATTTTGTTATTTCGCGTGCGGGATCCAACGCGATTTTTGAATTTTTAACAATGCAAAAGCCGATGGTTTTAATTCCGTTATCGAAATTTGCAAGCCGTGGAGATCAAATTTTAAATGCTGAATCCTTTAAAAGACAAGGGTATGCATCGGTATTATATGAAGAGGATGTAACGGTGAACTCACTTATAAAGCATATAGAAGAGCTATCTCATAATAATGAGACGTATAAAACAGCATTAAAAAAATATAATGGAAAAGAAGCGATTAAAACTATCATTCAACATATTTCAGAGGCATGATTAAACAATCATGTCTTTTTTAGTAGGATGAAAGATTCCAAGAATTGATATTTTTATGTTACAATAAAGTGAAACTTTAATCAGTGGGGGGTTCATCCCCACTGATTATTAGTTGAACCAATCGGGCTTTTACGGGCAGTTAATCCCACACCTAACTTCTTTGTTTTCGCTGAATTTTGAGGTGGGGGTCTTACTGCCCGTTAATGCGGGGTAACAAATGGTTAATAGGGAAATTCCAATTGATTAAGCGTGAAAATACGAATGGATTAGGAGTGACTGTGTTGGAGCTAAGTCTCTATGAAAATACTGCACTTATTATATGCTTTGTGTTGTACGTTGGTAGTGTTATTGTTTATATTTCACGGAAATTTTCACAAGAACGAGAGCTTGAAAAATCAGAAATAACAGCTGAACTAGAAATGTTAGCTGATGAAAGTTATAAAAAACAAAAAATAAAAGAAGATCATGAGGCACCCCATCATTGAAACGCAAATAAGTTCTAAGGATGGGGATTTTTTTGAAAAAATCCCATTAACGCTAAAAAAGGAGTTTCCCCATACATATTTAAGGAGTGAATATAAATGAAATTTTATATTGCTTCAGGATTTCAAAATAAACATCTTGTTCGTTTCGTATCAAGCCAGTTGAAAGAAGTGGGATGGCAGCATACATATGATTGGACGAAAAATGAAAGAGCAACCAATAGAGAACAATTGCAAAAGATTGGTGAAGAAGAACAAGAAGCGATACGAGAAGCTGATATTTTCTTACTCATACTAGAGGGTGGGAATGGAAGTCATACAGAATTAGGGATGGCAATTGCTTTAGAAAAGAAAATTTATATATATCACAAGGGCAATGAGTTGCAAACGACATTCTACCATTTACGAGAAGTTGATATTTTCGAAGGAGAAATTGAGGGGCTTGTCTCATATATATTGAATAAAGTGGAATGTTAGACGTGGGAATGCAGTGAGAAATATTTCTTGCAAAAAAAGAGTGAAGGTTACCATTAGGCTATTTTGGGCACAGTTATTATAAGTAAAGCATATAAAGGAGTTATAAATATGAAATTAGAAAATGGATGGGAAACAAGTTTTTTAGAGGTTGTACAAAACAGTGAATTTAAGAAAGATGCAATTCTTAGTCAATTGCTTTTTGCGGATAGTGAAGAAGTAGAAGAGCTTGTTGATGATTACGGTTATGAAGAGATTATTGAACGCGAACATGATGATGAGTTAGCAGGAATTTTAGGAGAAGAACTTTTCAGTGAGCTGGAGCGAAACGTATTCTTATCTCCACAGCCAGAAGAAAAACTTATTTCATTCGTAAATGGATTAGGCTTTCATGTGTTAGATTGGATTGTGCTTCTTGAAACAGAATTTGGCATTGATAGCGCAAACTTCACATCGGATGCAGTGAAAATGTTAGAAAAGCGCTTTAGACAGTTTCCCTATATAGAAGAGAAGACAATTTTTGATATGACGTTTGAAGAAGCGATGGATGTATTAGAATCTGTTACAGGATTACAGCTGAAGGGGAAAATGAACGTATAATGAAAAAGAACGTGATAGCTTCACGTTCTTTTTTTTTTTACATAATAATAATTTTATCATCTAGCTTTGTTTGTCCAGTAAGAAGTGCATTTAAATACTCTACTTTTCGTATGCAAGCTTGTATATGTCTTTCAACCTCTTGTAACTCTGCTTGGTGATGCGTTTCAATTGGATGAATTTGTACGTTAAATTTTTCGAATTGACTACTATATGTTATTTCTGCATAGCCGCTCATAATATCGGTTTCGTTATGAAATAAAAATTGCTTCGTTTCTTCACAGAATGATACATCCTGAAAGCCATATACTTTTAATGCTTCAATTACTTTGTTAATCATGTTTATATTCATTTTTTAACCCTCTTTACGAAGTTCTACTTTTATATTATAACATAAAAAATTACGTAGAAAGCGCTTCCAAGTGTATTTTATTATAAACTTTACGTTTCAATCATAAAAATGAAACAAAGAAAAAATAATTGTAAAGAAGGAAGGACTCTTTTATTGTTTCGTCATATATATAGAGAAATAGTGCAATGAAAGGAAATTTTCCGAGGTGGAGATTGTATTTCCAATTTGAGCGCAGTAAAAGAGGTGAGAATCTTGAACTTTGATATTGTAGGACAAAAAGCATATATAAAAGATGGGCCGCATCGGAACCGAATTGGAACTGTAAAGAAAAATGAAAAACAATTAGAATCCCATTTTGCTATTGTAATTGGAGAACAAAGTATTGATGTAGAGCTAAAGGATATCGTGTTAGTTGGAGTAGATGTAGGACAATTTCATACATGGTGCGAGCAAAATGGTTATTTGTGAAAGGGACGGGCTGTGAGATAATGAAATATATTTGAGAAAAGAGAATATGTTATTGTATTCTCTTTTTCTATGTTTAAGGAGGCGGAAATGAAATATAAAGCACAGGAGCTTACATTGGAGTTGAAAGAGAAGATTCAATGTATGGAGAATGGAATAGAGCGAATATCACTTGAACTTTTTAAAGAGTATTCATATTTATACATAGAGAAAAACATGGAACTATCTATGGGACTTGTTAAAGATAAAGAGCATCCTTTTGAGGTGGGTTATTATTCATCAGTTGCCATAGCTATATTAGATGAAGAAAAAGAGATGATTGGATTTTATAATATTCCAATTTGGAAATGCGAAAGAATCTTTTTAGGAATGCAAATTCAATTAAGCATTTGGGGGAGTAAGAAAGTAGGGGAACTTGTTGATGAATCTTGTTATGAGATTGAGGAAGAGTTAAAAGAGCAACTAGAAGAATACTTGGAGTGATAACTTTCAAGAGAAGATGTATAGAGATGGAACATAATAAAAAAGACGCTAACAGTATAAATTGTTAGCGTCCTTTTTTATTATGAAGCAATTTCACCAGTTTTTACATCATCTTGATTGTACGTATCCTGATCTAATTCACCAAGCCATTTACTAGAAATAAGACCTGCTGTCATAGAACCACTTACGTTAAGAGCTGTACGACCCATATCGATTAATGGTTCAACTGAGATAACAAGAGCGACAATGCCGATTGGTAAGTTCATTGTAGATAGTACGATTAACGCTGCGAATGTTGCACCGCCACCAACACCGGCAACACCGAATGAGCTAATAGCAACGACAGCGATTAAAGTTAAAATGAATTGTGGTTGTAATGGATCAATTCCTACAGTTGGAGCGACCATCATAGCAAGCATTGCTGGATAAATACCTGCGCAACCGTTTTGACCGATAGATACCCCAAAGGATGCAGCGAAGTTAGCGATTCCTTCAGAAATACCAAGCTTTTCTTTTTGAGCTTCAATATTTAATGGCATTGCACCAGCACTAGAGCGAGATGTGAATGCAAATGTTAATACAGGGAACACTTTTTTCAAATATTGAATTGGATTTAAACCAGATAATGCGATTAATAATAAGTGAATGATAAACATTACGATAAGAGCTACGTAAGATGCTAACACGAAGTTACCAAGTTTTAAAATAGCGTTAATATCGCTACCAGCAACTGTCTTTGCCATAAGAGCTAATACGCCGTATGGAGTAAGACGTAAAATTAATGTTACCATACGCATCACGATTGCATATACAGCATCAAGCATTTTCTTAAATAGCTCTGCTTGTTCTGGATATTTTCGTTTTACACCTATAAAGGCAATCCCGATAAAGGCTGCAAATATTACAACAGAAATTGTTGATGTTGGACGAGCACCTGTTAAATCAAGAAAAGGATTCGTAGGCAACAGTTCTAACAATTTGTCTGGAATTGTTGTCTTTTCAATAGAAGTAAATCTTTCTTCTACTAATTTCAGACGAGCAGATTCTGCATCACCTTGTTGTAAACCTGTTGCTGATACATCAAATCCTGCGCTTGCAGCTATACCGACAGCTGCGGCAATTCCTGTAGTAAGAATTAAAATTCCGATAATAAGACCACTGATTTTACCAAGGTTTTTCGTTAATTGTAATTTTGTAAATGCTGAAATAATAGATACTAAAATAAGTGGCATAACGATCATTTGAAGTAATTTCACATAACCGTTACCAATTAAACTAAACCAGGTATTTGATTCGATAATTACTTTAGAAGTAGGTTCATAAATAAATTGTAATATAAGACCAAAGATAATTCCGACTCCTAAAGCAGTAAATACACGTTTATTAAAAGATACATGCTTACGTTGCATATAATACAATACGCCAACTAAAATGAGCATGACTGTGATGTTAATCCCGACAAGCAGTGTATTCATGTTGATTCCCCCTAATTCCAATGTGTTATATAGAATATAAGGTAATAAAACCTATAAGTCAACTAGGGAATTACGGAATTAAAAAAAAGATGGCAATTTGCCATCTCTTAATGCCCAGCTCCAGGGACAAGTAAAAATGTTGTGTACCATGTAAATCCGATGAAGAAAACGGTTAAATATGCCCCGAATACGTATATATACATACGCTCTGTTAATTTTAAATAACTTAAAAGTACGAAGAATCCTGTTTGTCCTAAAAATAGTAGTGCGGTCGAATGCATATCCCCTACGTAAAACATAACCGAGAAAATTCCAGTCCAAAAGCCGAGAACGCGAAACATGCGCTCCATGCCATCTCCCTCCTTTTCTAAAAAAAGTAAAACCTCTTTTCATTATAGTTTATTTTTCTAACTATTGTAAATATTCATTCATATAAAAAAGAAGCCAATTATAATATTGACTTCTTCTTAGTTGAAAAACTAAATTTGAACTTTATCCCGCTATTTGTGGGCAGTAAAACTCCCACCTCAAAATTCGGCTTGAGCAAAGAAGTTAGGTGGGAGATCAACTGCCCGTAAACCCCCACTGATTAAAGTTTCACTTTATAGTTACAAGATTTGCATCCATCTAGTAGACTATCGTTTCGTGTTAATTCCACGTTCGGGAATAGGATTTCAAAAATCCCCTTCATCATATCTCCGTGCATGTTACAAATTTCAGTCGGATGATGCGCAGCAACTTCTTTAAATGGGCAATTGTGTACATCATAGAAAATTTTTGTGCCATCTGTACTTAATTCAAAAGCAGGGGATAAGCCAGCTGTTGAGAATGCTTCTTTTGCGATTAGCATTTTTTGTTCTATCGTCAATGCTTCTGCACTTACATTTAAGCGATGCATATGTTGTTGCATTAATTCTTTGCCGAATTGTTTTCCTGTTTCATATAGCGCTTTTTCACCGGCGCTACCTAAGCTTAGTAGTGAATTAAATGCTATCTGTGCTAATAATTGATAATCGCGAAATGGGAATTGTAACTGGATGACATCTTGAGACAAGACGTATAGTCTGCTTGGTCTGCCGCCTTTCCCAGTTTTTTTTGTTTCTGATTTGAGCATATTAACATCTTCTAATTTTGATAAATGTAAACGCGCCACGTTTGGATGAATGTTAAACTCATCTGCAATTTCTTGTACAGTTACGTAATTATGTTTTTGCGAAATATATTTATAAATGTAATAACGAGTAGGGTCAGATAACACACCTGTAATTTTTAAAGCTTGTTCCATGAGGATCTCCACCTTTATCACTTTATCCAAGATATTAACATTATAATACAGATAAACTTCTATATAGGTAATTTCAGACAATAGTTCAGAAATTGTTCATAATTTCACAAACATATTTTTCCTTTTTCTCTTAGTGAAAATACAAAATCTCTAATTTTTCTTGTGCATTTTTTTATGATATATACATAGTGAGGAGGGAAACTTGATGAATAGTGTCGAGCTTTTTGCAAATATGATTATGAAAGAAGCTTGTAGGGTGCAAGCATCGGACTTACATATTGTGCCCAGGCAGAAGGATGTGGCGATTCAATTACGTATTGGAAAAGATTTAATTACGAAACGGTGTATTGAGAAAGAATTTGGAGAAAAGCTTGTTTCACACTTTAAATTTTTAGCATCAATGGATATAGGAGAGAGGAGAAAACCTCAAAATGGTTCGTTGTACTTACAAATTGATGGACAAGAAGTGTATTTACGCCTTTCAACACTTCCAACAGTATATCAAGAAAGTCTCGTTATTCGCCTCCATTTACAAGCATCTGTACAGCCACTGTCTCATCTTTCGTTATTTCCAAGTTCAGCGGAAAAATTACTCTCTTTTTTAAAGCATTCTCATGGGTTACTCGTATTTACTGGGCCAACTGGTTCTGGAAAAACAACAACAATGTATGCGTTATTAGAAGTAGCTAGAAAATGGCAAACACGTCGCATCATTACACTGGAAGATCCAGTTGAGCAAAGAAAAGACGGTTTATTACAAATTCAAATAAATGAAAAAGCTGGTATCACATATAAAACGGGATTAAAGGCTATTTTGCGTCATGATCCAGATATTATTTTAGTTGGCGAAATTCGTGATGAAGAAACAGCAAAAGTAGCTGTAAGGGCCAGTTTGACGGGACATTTAGTAATGACAACCTTGCATACAAATGATGCGAAAGGAGCGATACTACGATTTATGGATTATGGTATTACAAGGCAAGAAATTGAACAATCATTATTAGCAGTAGCTGCTCAGCGGCTCGTCGAATTAAAATGTCCATTTTGCAGAGGGAAGTGTGCAACTTTATGTAAATCAATGAGGAAAGTGAGACAGGCAAGCATTTATGAACTGTTATATGGATATGAATTAAAACAAGCGATTAAAGAAGCAAGTGGAGAACATGTTACGTATCACTATAAAACGTTGGAATCGTCGGTTCGAAAAGGGTATGCTTTAGGCTTTTTAGAAGAAGATGTATATGTTTAAGAGAAAATGGAGTTTAAGTGATCAAGCATTATTATGTAAAAGATTAAGTGATTTATTAGAGAAAGGTTACTCACTTTTGCAGGCGTTAGAATTTTTGCAGTTGCAACTACCATTAGGAAAGAAATTACAGTTACAGCGTATGATCGAGGGATTGAAAAATGGACAAAGTTTGCACGCTTCTTTTCACCAATTAATGTTTCACTCTGAGATGTTAAGTTATTTGTTTTATGCAGAGCGACATGGTGACATTTCTTTTGCTTTGCAACAAGGAAGCGTACTTCTTTACAAGAAAGATAAATATAGGAAAGATATGATGAAAGTAATGCGATATCCTATGTTTTTATCATTTTTTTTAATGATTATGCTTTCTGTTTTTAACCTCATTTTATTGCCTCAGTTTGAAATGATGTATAGTTCTTTACGTTCTACAGCACCACCACTTACGGAGCAAATTTTAGTTGCAATTAAATTATTACCCTACTTCATTTATATGATTGTTCTTATCGTTATAACGGGATTTAGTATATATATATTTTATTTCCGAAAACTTCCGCCTACTCAAAAGGTAAAGATTATGATCCGTATTCCCCTTATGAAAACATTTCTTATTTTAAATCATTCGCATTATTTTTCCACTCAATTAAGTGGTTTATTACACGGTGGATTGTCCGTACACGAAGCATTAACAATAATGATGAAGCAAAAGTATCATCCGTTCTTTCAGTATGAAGCAGACCGAATTGAGCGGCAATTAATTGCAGGAGAACCGTTACAATCTATTATTGATAAAAGCGGTTATTACGAGAAAGAACTTTCTTATATCATTACGCATGGACAAGCAAACGGTAATTTAGCAAATGAGCTTGGTGATTACAGTGAGCTCATTATTGAAAAGGTAGAACAAAAAATTAAACGTATGTTATTTGTGATTCAACCCATTTTATTTACATGTCTTGGGGTTATAGTCATTTTGATGTACTTAGCGATGATTATGCCGATGTTTCAAATGATGAATTCTATATAGGGGGCATTTACATGCAGAATGAGGAGGGTTTTACTCTTTTAGAAATGTTATTAGTTATGGTTGTCATAACTGTATTATTACTATTAATTATTCCAAATGTAGTTACACAGCGCTCATCCGTCCAAGGAAAAGGATGTGCAGCCTATGTGAAATCTATAGAAGCACAAATACAAGCATATCACTTGCAACATAATAAGATTCCATCAATAGAGGAACTTGAAACAGGAAAGTATATTACTTCAAAAACTTGTCCGAAAGGTGAACCAATCCATATTTCCGATGATGGTACGGTATCAGCTGGGAAATCGTGAAGCAAAAAGGTTTTACTCTTTTAGAAATGCTACTTGTCTTATTTGCTATTTCTGTACTGAGTGTTGTTACGCATTTTAACGTTACTTCATTACATGAAAAACAAAAAGTTGAGCAGTTTTTGAAACAGTTTTCAAATGATATTTTGTATATGCAGCAGTTAGCGATTAAGCGTCAAAAACATTATACGTTACGCTGGTTTAAAGAGAAACATATGTATTATATTTCGGAATCGGAGACAGACCTATTAATTGTTAAGAGAGAATATGATAAAGATGTCCAAATGGATTTGCATACCTTTCCAAATCCAATGACATATAATCCGAGCGGGAATATTAATAGGGGTGGTACGATTTTACTTTCCTATCGAGGGTATAAATATGAGATTGTATTTCAGCTTGGAAGAGGGAGATTTACGTATCGTGAAGTGTCAAAAAGGATCAGTAATGGTTGAAATGGTTGTAGCGTTAAGTTTAATAATGATGGCGGCATCGTTATTGCTCCCGCAAACATTATTAATTATGCAAGAAAGAAAAAATATAAAAATGAGCTATAAAGCATTAATATTATTAAAAAAAGAAGCGGCCTTATTTAAGTATGAGAATGAGGAAAAGCGAGTAAAAGAGCAAGTCATAAAAGGAATTGTATATTACACATATTGGAGAGGCGATGAAGTTTGTACGATGTGGAAAGATATGAGAGGAAAAGCGATGGAGCAATGCCTTTATGCAAAGGAAAAATAAAAAAGAAGCGGGATTTACATTAATAGAAATGATTGCATGTTTGTTGCTTTTATCAATGTTCTTTTTACTTTTACCGCGTCTTCATATTATGGGGATAGAAAATACACATTCAAAAGGATTAAATGACTGGGAGTGGGATGTGTTTTTAGGACAAATGCAATTAGAGTTTCGTGAAGTATTAAGTGGGAGGAAGATAGAGCTAGAAAACGGTGGGAATATTTTACGCTTCCAACTTCGTAATGGTGATCAGGTGACGTATGAAAAGTTGAATAGTAATTTAATAAGAAAAGTAAATATGCGCGGAAGGGAATTTATATTACAAAGGATTGAAGCGATTTCGTATAAATTAACACCTCATTTGTTATATATATATGTGAAAGATATAAGTGGTGAAATATATGAAGGCGTGGCTGTGCGCTATAGTGAAATTGAGATAGAAACATGAGAAAACAAGATGGATTTGTAATGCCAGGAACAATTATTTTTCTTATTTTATTCATTTCATTTTTGATGTACGAAACGAATATGTTACTTTCGGATAAAAAATTTTATTCTGAAATAGAACAAAGTTTTTTCATGGAGGAACTTGTTGATCGAGCTATTTCAGATATAAAAAGAGACTTACAGCAAAAAGAAAAAGAGGATGTTTTTTTATTTCAGTATGAAAGAGGAGAAGTGAGTGGAAAGTACGTCTTTGAAAATGATGTTATTATCATTTCGTTGCAATGTGTTACAAAACAGAGAGTTTTCTATACAGTGAGCTTTCGGTATAGGGAAAAGGATAATAAAATATTTGATTGGGTAGAAGGATAATATGTAAAATATATGGAGAAGAACCATGAGTTTCTATTGTGGAGGGAGTCAATTTCTTTGAGGAAAGGGATAAGAACGATGTTCAAAAGTTTAAATTTTCTCAAAAAAGAGAAAGGTAGAAAGAATATGATATATTCATGCTATCCAATCATTTTTTCTAGGGAGATAAGAAAATGACAAATAACAATCAAATAGGTGAAAGTAAGGAACAAACTATTTTTGATCATAAAGGAAATACGATTATGACAGAGGATAGGGAAATACAAATTATTTCAAAATTCGAAGAACCTCTTATTGTTGTATTAGCAAATGTATTAAGTGATGAAGAGTGCGCTGAATTGATTGAATTGTCTAAAAATAATATGAAACGTTCTAAAGTTGGTTCATCACGTGATGTAAATGATATTCGAACGAGTAGTGGTGCATTTTTGGAAGAGAATGAACTTACTTCGAAGATTGAAAAACGAATTTCATCTATCACGAATGTTCCTGTAGCGCATGGAGAAGGATTGCACATTTTAAATTATGAAGTGGATCAAGAATATAAAGCGCACTATGATTATTTTGCAGAACATAGCAGATCAGCTGCTAATAATCGTATAAGTACTCTTGTGATGTACTTAAATGATGTAGAAGAAGGCGGGGAAACATTCTTTCCAAAATTAAATCTTTCTGTACACCCTAGAAAGGGAATGGCAGTATACTTTGAGTATTTTTATCAAGATCAATTACTAAATGAGCTTACGTTACATGGAGGAGCACCTGTAACGAAAGGTGAGAAATGGATTGCAACGCAGTGGGTGAGAAGAGGTACTTATAAGTAAAAGTGAGCCAGCTTGTTTGATTACGAGAAAATAGTGAGTATGTTACGTTTTGTTCTTCATAGCATAAGAAGAACAAAACGTTTTTTTATTAAATAAAGTAACATCTTTCGTTATAATAACAAATAATAACGGATGATTGAGAGGAACGAAAATGAAATCTATATACATAACTGGCTATATGGGAGCTGGGAAAACAACAATTGGAAAAGTGTTAAGTAAAGAACTTCATATGGATGTTGTAGATACAGACCAAAAAATTGAAGAGAAGCAAGAGAAGGCAATTCGTGATATTTTTGCCGAAGAAGGCGAAATGGCTTTTCGGGAATATGAAAGTGAAATGGTACGTTCACTACCGGTTCAGAATGTAATTATTACAACGGGTGGAGGGATTATTGAACGAGCGGAAAATCGAAAGTGGATGAAGGAAAATGGAACTGTTGTGTATTTATATTGCGATCCACATGTAATTGCAGAAAGGCTTCGTGAAGATACGACACGTCCACTATTTCAGAAGAAAGATATAGATGCATTTATAACGAAATTTGAATCGCGCCGAGCTTATTATGAAGAGGCTGATATTCATATCGATACGACAAATAAGTCGGTAAAGCAAATTATGAATGAATTAAAGCAAAAGATTAATGAATAAAAAAGTGGACATACTAATCAAGTAGAGGTGATGATAATATGTCTACTAATGATTATGTACGCTTTGTGACACAGCAATTTGTGTCATATATGGATGCTCCAAAAGAGGATCGAAAACAACAGAAACAACAACGTCGTGCGGAGAAAGAGCCATTCTTAAATAAATGGTTTGGTGTTATGCCACTGAGCGCAGCTTTGTTTTATCGAAATGTAAAAAATAAAAGAAAAAAATCAAGCTAACTTTTTCGTAATATGTCTGGCAAAATAAAGATCCCCTAGTGCAACAAGCTGCTAGGGGATCTTTATTTATTGTTGCACAGATTCTTTTTCTTCAGTAACCGCATGTATCTTATTATTTACCCATACAAACCCTATTCCGATGCAAATAGAAATACCCCAGCCAACAGCGGTCATAATAGCTCTCATTTCACCATATCCATCTACACCGAAAACAGAGATGAAATAGATTTTCAAGAAGCTTTTTAATATAAATTGAAGGCCGAAAAATAGTGTTAAATATTGCAGTGCTGGATATATACGACTATCACGATAAAGCTCACGACTTTTATCACGATCATGACCTTGCAGTGCTGAAATATCCGCTGCGAAATATAACATAAGTGGTTTTTTTATAAAGATTGTACATATAACGATGCAGCCAAGTACGATATGATAATATGCATCATTCCATAGCATTCGTTCCGCTGATCCAGATATTAAGTCTACCGTTGTATTAGAAATGAGTGTAATTAAAATAAAGAACCCTGTAACGTTAAACTGTTTTTCTTTTTTAAAGGTATACAGTGTATAAATAATCCCCGGAACAGAGGAAATTAACATTGCGTAATAAGGATCGATATAAGGTTTTGCAAATTTCCAAATGAGGAATGGGAATACGAGATAAAAGACAAGATCTAATATAGCTTTTTTATTTTGATTCATACAAATCCTCCTTAAGTCATACATATATTTTATAATATAATTTCTGAAAATTGTATAAGGTTTAATAAAAAAAAGAAAAGTAGATGATTAGTAGATTAAAAAAATTGTCCCTAGCGTAGTAAGTTTTTTTAGTATATAATAAAGGAAACGCTTTCATTTTTTGATTTGTTCACAAAATGGATGGAAAATCACATATTTACTATTGATATGTTACTTTATAATGAAACTAATTAAATATACATGCATACAATATTGTGAAATAAATAACATAAATAATCTATATAAATGTAAACGTTATCAAAAGAGAGGTGGAGACAATGAGTAAATTTTTCTTCAATCATAATCCAGCAACATTAGAGGATGGAAGACTGGTTAAGTATGCTGAAATTATTTATGGAGAAGGTGGCCGTTCTGTATTAGAAAATTTAATGGTGAAGGCATCTATCAGATTACGTGATCGTTATCCGAATAAATCTGACGAACAGATCTCGAACCTCGTAAATCAAGGCATCCATGATATGTTTCAAAAATACGTGAATGAGTAAGAGCAGCTACTGGCTGCTCTTATTTTTTTGTATAAGGATTGTGCCTCTAGCTGAAAATAAAGATGCATTTTGAAACATGCAAAAAGGAGGCGAAAAAGATGAGTAATGGAATTGGTCGTTCAAAAGAGAATCTTCCAACTGATGCAAACCATGTAAGTGCAAAGGATCGTGCATATCAGAAACGTATGACAGAGAAAAAACAGCAAGAGCGTAATGAAGATAGAGAATAGGCTGGGAACATATCTTAAAAGAAGCTCCTTCAATCTGAAGGAGCTTTCTTTAAGATAGAAAATGATTTGCGGTAACATAAAAGAGACCACCGTTTATAATTTGTATTGTAATGCGTGGTTCGTATTGTTCTTGTAATGCTTGCTTTTCAATTTCATAGCTTTCTGGAAGTTCATCGCTATCTTCGTAAAATCGATTTAAAAGGTCTAAATCGTGATTCCAACGCACTCTCGCTTCTTTTGCCCACGTGTGGTCATCTTCAGCGATTATACTTTTTAAAGCATCCTCTATACGCTGTAAGCCACTTTGTGGCTTAATGATAGGTGAGAGGGTAAAACAAAAGTCAGGTATTTTCGGTGTGAGTTTGATCTCTGCTAAAGTGTCATGAAAGTTTGCAATCATTGTCCCGGAAATAAGATGAATACCGATGGAATGAAGTATGTCTTTTTTTCGGTCGCATTGATAAGATACTTTTATATTTACACCAAGCCAAGGATGAAGGGGAGTATGAGTTGCCCCGCTATGTTTCACTTCCTCATATAAACGTATGTATGAACCTAGTTCTTTTGTTGTTTCAAATATTTGATGCAAACGGGGTGAACCGTAATGAATAAGTTCACCGTCGTTTTCTTCGTTTTCCGGATTTGTAATAAGAGTAAGGCGCATCGGGTTCGGAACGCCTCCTGTTTTTTCAAGATAGTGCCAATAGAAAGGGCGGTTCATTAATAATTTATCCATTTCAATTGTTAACTGCACGTCTAATAGGTGAGGGGAACGTTCTAAAATTTCGCAGTTATTCGCCTCAAAAAAGTTATATAAGTAATTATGAATTTCATTTTGCTGCATAGTCCTGCACCTCTGCTTCATTGCGCTTCGCAAAATCGATAATAGATGTTAAATTTTCCATCTTGATTCGAATTTCACCTTCGCTTTTTGACTGCGCGAAAATTTCTTGAATATGCGCATCAATATTTTTCATGTTGATTCTCGTTAAAATTTCATCGAGTTCACCGATTACACGTTCAAATAAATTAATTTTTTCATATAGTAGTTTTAAAATGTGCTCTTCAACAGTGTGCTTTGTTGCTAAGTTATAAATGTGAACATCATTTTTTTGTCCAAGACGGTGAATACGTCCAATCCTTTGCTCGAGTCGCATTGGATTCCACGGTAAGTCGTAATTAATCATATGGCTACAAAATTGTAAGTTAATTCCTTCACCACCAGCTTCGGTCGCAATTAATACTTGGGCATGATTTTGGAAAAGCTCCTTCATCCAATCTTTCTTCCCGCGCTTAAATCCACCGCGAAATGGAACAGAGGAAATGCCATGTTGTTGTAAGAACCATTGTAAATACATTTGTGAAGCTCTATATTCAGTGAAGATAATGACTTTATCGTCAACTTCTTTTATAAGCTCTAGTGCTTTATTTGCTTTGGAGTTGAACGGAATATGATTAATTTTGTCCATCAGCACATCAATATGTGGGTCCTTTATGTAGTGCTCATTTTCTTTCTGTCTTTTTTCTACATGTTTTTTTAATGAATAGTAAACAGCTTCACGACTACTACATGCTTCCCGTTTTAAAGTTAAGGATGAGAAAGCAGATGTGACGGCATCTTGTCCACGCCAATTTTCAATTTCATTATACAAAGCTTGTTCTTCTTCATTGAATTCAACGAAGATTGTTCGTACATGCCTCTTCGGCCAATCAATGCCAGTGTTATTGCGTCTATTTCGAACCATTACTTTATTGATAAGAGCTTTTAAATCTTCATCGGATTCAGTGGAACGATTTTTGGAAGCGTAATATTCTTCAAAATTAGATTGATTGCCTAAATGACCTGGTTTTAATAAAGAAACGAGGTTGAAGATTTCATCGATTTTATTTTGAACAGGAGTTGCAGTTAGTAATAAACAAAACTTCTTTTTTAATCGCTGTGCAAATTCATAGTTTTTTGTTTTATTATTTTTTAGTTTATGTGCTTCATCGATAATAATAAGGTCATACTCTAGGTTTAAAACGATATCGCGATGCGGTGAACGTTTCGCAGTATCGATTGATGAAACGATGACATCAGCTTGTTCCCAAGAATAACTTTTCTTTTGAGCGACCGCAGGAATAAAAAATTTTGTGTTTAGTTCATACGCCCACTGAGATACGAGAGAAGCTGGAACGAGAATGAGTACCTTTTTTACAAGTCCTCGAACCATATATTCTTTTAAAATAAGTCCAGCTTCAATCGTTTTTCCAAGTCCGACTTCGTCTGCTAGAATCGCTTTACCATTCATTTGTTCAATGACATTTTGAGCGACCTCTAATTGATGTGGAAGCGGCGTGAAATGTGATAAATGTTTCGGTGCTTGCAATCCATCAAAAGTAGGGACGAGTAACGATTTCTCTGTTTTATAAGCTAAATGATATAAATCCCAATTTGTCCAAGGACCATCTTCATCAATTCTTTTTAAAAAATTGTTTTGCCACGTTCGATCTACGGAAATATCGACATTCATTAAGACTCTCCCACCTTTTATAAACTAAAGTGATTATTTAAAAAATCTTTATTATAAGCCTCGTAATAAGGCGCTATCACAATTACTAAAAGTTAAAGAATAGGCAATGATAAAGGGCTAAATTTCAAAATTTGTATTTAATAAGATTAAGAATGAAAAATTCTAAATTATTTTTTATGCTAGAATATTGATGAAATATAGCGAATAATGTTAGGATAATGGTGTGAAATGTGTGGAATCTTTCGTATTTTATCCAAGAAAGTAACTTTTTATTTACGCTTTCATAAAAAAATATACTGAGATTCCGTATAACCTTATCTTTTCAGAATGAAAATGTTTAGATATGGGAAGCAACTTTTATTGATTTGTCAGAGCATAAGGGGGAAAGAGCATGATTACATTACAACGTACACCGTTATTTGATGTATACGCGAAGTATGGTGGGAAAACAGTCGACTTCGGTGGTTGGGAATTACCAGTTCAATTTTCAAGCATTAAAGAGGAACATGAAGCTGTACGTACAGGAGCAGGTTTGTTCGATGTATCTCATATGGGAGAAGTAGAGGTAAAAGGTGTAGATAGTTTAGCATTTTTACAACGTGTTGTTACAAATGACGTATCTACCTTAAAGGTAGGGGGCGCACAATATACAGCTATGTGCTATGAAAATGGTGGCACAGTAGATGATTTATTAATCTACAAACGTGGTGAAGAAGACTATTTATTAGTAATCAATGCATCAAATATCGAGAAAGATTACGAATGGTTAGCTAGCCATGTAATTGGCGATGCGAAAGTAGTCAATGTTTCTAGTGAAGTTGCGCAGCTTGCAATTCAAGGACCAAAAGCAGAAGGCATTTTACAAAAAGTTGTGTCAGAAGATTTGAAAGAAATTAAGTTCTTTAAATTTAAAAATAATATTCTTGTAGATGGAATTCCTGCACTTGTATCTCGTACAGGTTACACAGGTGAAGATGGATTCGAAATTTACTGTAAGAGTGAAGATGCAGCAAAACTTTGGGAGAAACTTCTTGAAGTGGGAGCAGAAGAGGGCTTAAAACCATGTGGTTTAGGTGCTCGTGATACACTTCGCTTTGAAGCAACACTTCCGTTATACGGACAAGAGTTATCAAAAGATATTACACCGATTGAAGCGGGAATTGGCTTTGCGGTAAAACCAAATAAAGAAGCAGATTTCTTTGGAAAAGAAACGTTAAAAGAGCAAAAAGAAAACGGTGCATCTCGTAAATTAGTCGGCATCGAAGTAATCGAACGCGGTATTCCTCGTACGCATTACCCTGTATTTATAGGAGAAGAAAAAATCGGGGAAGTAACGAGTGGTACACAATCTCCAACGTTAAAGAAAAGCATTGGTTTAGCACTAATTGATGTAAAATACGCAGCAGTTGATACAGAAGTAGAAATTGAAATTCGTAATAAACGCGTCAAAGCAGTAGTTGTTCCAACACCATTTTATAAACGTTCAAAGTAACGGGGAGAGGGGTAGATTTCATGTTGCATCGTTATCTTCCAATGACAGAAGAAGACAAAAAAGAAATGTTACAAACAATCGGCGTTCAAACGATTGATGAGTTATTCTCTGATATTCCAGAGAGTGTTCGTTTTAAAGGGGATTTAAAAATTAAAGAAGCAAAATCAGAACCAGAGCTTTTAAAAGAGCTATCTCAAATGGCTAGCAAAAATGCGAACTTAAAAGAATATGCTTCTTTCTTAGGAGCAGGTGTATACGATCATTACGCTCCAGTAATTGTTGATCATGTTATTTCTCGTTCAGAGTTTTATACAGCTTACACACCATACCAACCAGAAATTTCACAAGGGGAATTACAAGCAATTTTTGAATTCCAAACAATGATTTGTGAATTAACAGGAATGGATGTAGCAAACTCTTCTATGTATGACGGAGGTACAGCTTTAGCTGAAGCGGCAATGCTAGCAGCTGGTCATACTCGTAAAAAGAAAATTCTTGTATCTAAGGCAGTTCATCCAGAATCAAGAGCAGTACTTGAAACATATGCAAAAGGTCAAAATCTTGAAGTTGTTGAAATTGATCATAAAAACGGTGTAACAGATTTAGAAGTATTACAAAGTGAAGTAGATGATACAGTTGCTTGTGTAATCGTTCAATATCCAAACTTCTTCGGACAAGTGGAAAAGTTAGCTGATATCGAAAAAATCGTTCATCAACAAAAATCATTATTTATCGTTTCTTCAAATCCATTATCATTAGGCGCATTAACACCGCCAGGAAAATTCGGTGCTGATGTTGTAATCGGTGATGCACAACCATTCGGTATCCCAACGCAGTTTGGTGGACCGCACTGTGGTTACTTTGCAACAACGAAAGCATTTATGCGTAAAATTCCAGGACGTCTTGTCGGACAAACTGTAGATTCAGATGGTAAACGTGGATTTGTATTAACGTTACAAGCACGTGAACAGCATATTCGTCGTGATAAAGCGACGTCTAACATTTGTTCAAACCAAGCGTTAAATGCATTAGCAGCTTCTGTTGCAATGACGGCACTTGGCAAACAAGGTGTAAAAGAAATGGCACGTCAAAACATTTCTAAAGCACAATATGCAAAACGTCAATTTGAAGCGAAAGGTTTCACAGTAACGTTCGCTGGACCATTCTTTAATGAATTTGTTGTAGATTGTAAACGTCCAGTTAAAGAAATAAATGATGTATTAATACAAAAGAATATTATCGGTGGTTACGACCTAGGCCGTGATTATAAAGAGCATGAAGACCATATGCTTGTAGCGGTAACAGAGCTTCGTACAAAAGAGGAAATTGACACACTTGTAAACGAAATGGGGGCTATCCAATGAAGAACCAAGACCAAGCACTTATTTTTGAAGTGACTAAAGAAGGACGCGTAGGATATAGCTTACCCAAATTAGATGTAGAAGAAGTAAAATTAGAAGATGTGTTTGAGAGTGATTATATTCGAGTAGAAGATGCAGAGCTTCCAGAAGTATCTGAACTTGATATTATGCGCCATTACACAGCGCTTTCAAACCGTAACCACGGTGTGGATTCTGGATTCTATCCACTTGGGTCTTGTACGATGAAATATAATCCGAAAATTAATGAAAACGTAGCTCGTTTCGCAGGCTTTGCAAATATTCATCCACTTCAAGATGAAAAAACAGTGCAAGGTGCAATGGAATTAATGTATGACTTACAAGAACATTTAATTGAAATTACAGGTATGGATACTGTTACGTTACAACCAGCAGCTGGTGCACACGGAGAATGGACAGGATTAATGTTGATTCGTGCATATCATGAAGCGAACGGTGACTTTAACCGTACGAAAGTAATTGTTCCTGACTCTGCTCACGGAACAAACCCGGCGTCTGCAACAGTAGCTGGTTTTGAAACAATTACGGTGAAATCAAATGAACATGGTCTTGTTGACTTAGATGATTTAAAACGTGTTGTAAACGAAGAAACAGCAGCACTTATGTTAACAAATCCAAATACATTAGGCCTATTCGAAGAAAATATTTTAGAAATGGCAGAAATCGTCCATAACGCAGGCGGTAAATTATACTATGATGGTGCAAACTTAAATGCGGTATTAAGCCAAGCACGCCCAGGAGATATGGGATTTGACGTTGTGCATTTAAACCTTCATAAAACATTTACAGGTCCGCATGGCGGCGGTGGCCCAGGTTCTGGTCCAGTAGGTGTGAAAGCTGATTTAATTCCGTACTTACCAAAACCGATTTTAGAGAAAACGGAAAATGGCTATCATTTTAACTATGATCGTCCAGAAGCAATTGGGCGTGTGAAACCATTCTATGGTAACTTCGGAATTAACGTTCGTGCATACACATATATTCGTTCTATGGGCCCAGATGGCTTGCGTGCAGTAACTGAGTATGCTGTATTAAATGCGAACTATATGATGAGAAGATTAGCACCATTCTATGATCTTCCGTTCGATAGACATTGCAAGCATGAATTCGTATTGTCAGGTCGTCGTCAAAAGAAACTTGGTGTACGTACATTAGATATTGCAAAACGTCTGCTTGATTTTGGTTACCATCCACCAACAATTTACTTCCCATTAAATGTGGAAGAATGTATTATGATTGAGCCAACAGAAACAGAATCAAAAGAAACATTAGATGGTTTCATTGATAAGATGATTCAAATTGCTAAAGAGGTAGAAGAAAATCCAGAAGTTGTACAAGAAGCACCACATACAACGGTAATAAAACGTTTAGATGAAACATTGGCTGCTCGTAAACCAGTTTTACGTTATGAAAAGCTAGCACCTGTACAAGTGTGATTGGAATAAAAAGAACTCGCTATATGCGGGTTCTTTTTTTTGCAACATTGGTGCAGCTAGAATGAAAGAAATGTTAAAAATTTATATTTTTTGTTTCATATTGCTGTAAAGATGCGGTTTTATAGGTGATTTTGTTGAAAAAGTCGGTTTGATAAAAGTATTTATTTTTGTTAGAATTTTATTGAAATTAAGAAGATGTGATGAGGTAGAAATTACTCATTTTTATGTATATGTGAAAAAACGAGCAAGACGGGGGTGGAAGCGTGGGATATCGATGTTATAGAATGGTATACCATTTAGAAAATGGAGAAACAATTAAAGATGTAAAAGAATTTTGTTACCGAGACCAAGGGAAAGTGTTAGAAAGAGTAGCGCACCGTGTAATGGATAATAGAGAAGTGACAGCGATTGATAAACAAGGAACAATCATTTCAATAGCGTGTGAGGATATTGTAAAGGTAGAACTTGATTACATAACAGAAAGTTAACCTTGAGTCATATCGAATTATTCGATACAATATACTGTTGAATGGTGAAGAGAGAAGAGAGGAGTTTATCATGGGTAATACAAGACACTTTTATATGTTTATTTTAGCGTTTGTTCTTGTTGTGGCGTTAACGATTTATTTAATTGTTGATAGCAGCTGGTACAATACAGTTCATCCAGCATTCCTTCTTTTTATGTATGTAGGAATTGCGGTTGTTAGTTTCGGAATGAGAGACGAAATGTTAGATCGCTTTGAAAAGTGATACATATACGAAAGACCAACAGGAAAATGTTGGTCTTTTTTTTCTTGCCAAAAATAGGATGGTGTGTATATACTGTGTATATAAGGTATACACAGTATATACACACACTGGAGGAAAACATGAATATTATTATTTCGAATTCTTCCCAAGACCCTATTTATGTGCAAATAAGAAAACAATTAAGCCAGCTTATTTTAAATGGTGGTTTAAAGGGTGGAGACCAATTACCGTCTATTCGTAGCTTAGCGAAGGAATTACAAATTAGTGTAATTACAACGAAGCGTGCGTACGAAGAGCTTGAAAAAGAAGGATATATAGAAACTGTTGCTGGGAAGGGGACTTATGTTTCACGTAAAAATAATGAACTACTAAAAGAACAGCGGCTACGTCTATTGGAAAGTAAAGCGGAAGAGATTGTGAATGAAAGTAAAGCGTTGCAGCTTTCACTTGAAGATTTACAGCAGATGATTGCGTGTTTATATGAGGGGGAATAAGAGATGTTAGAGCTAAAAAACGTTTGTAAAACTTATCAAGACTTCTCAGTAAAAAATGTAAGTTTTACATTGCCACGTGGATATATTATGGGATTTATCGGACCGAATGGAGCTGGAAAAAGTACGACGATCAAAATGATTATGAATTTAATCAGAAAAGAGAGCGGTGATATAAAAATTTTTGGTAAGGACAATAAGAAAGCCGAAAAGGAAATAAAACAAAATATTGGTTTTGTATATGATGAAAATCATTATTACGAAGATTTAACGTGTGAGCAAATGAAACGGATTATTGCACCGTTATATAAAAAGTGGGACGAAAAGCAGTATCAATCGTATATGCAGAGATTACAAGTTCCAACGTATAAAAAGATTAAAGAGTTATCCAAAGGGATGAAAATGAAATTTGCGATTGCAATCGCACTTTCACACCATGCGGAATTCATTATTATGGATGAACCAACAGCAGGATTAGACCCAGTTGTTCGAAGTGAATTACTTGATATGCTGCAAGAGATTGTAATGGAAGATGAAGTATCTGTATTATTCTCAACACACATTACAACAGACTTAGAACGCATCGCAGATTACATTACGTTCATCAATGATGGAGAAATTATATTTACTGGTGAAAAAGATGAATTAATGGAGAACTACGTAATCGTAAAGGGGAGCAATGATTTATTGGATCGAGAAGGAAAAGAGTTATTCGTTGGCTTACGCAAAAATAAATTCGGATTTGAAGGACTCGCAAAGGAAAAACAAGCAATTATAGATTGGTTTGGAAATGAGGTTGTACTAGAAAAACCTACATTAGATGATATCATCGTTTACACTGCGAAAGGGAGAGGTGCCTATGCGTCAGCTCATATATAAAGATTTGTTCTTTTTTAGGGTAACGTGGTTAGTGAATCTAATTGTGCCTCTTGTATTATTTATGTTAGATCCAAGTGGTGAATTGTTATTTTCGATGAGTTGTCTATTTATAACTCTTTCTTCCGTTATGACGTTAACTTTTATGGATGAAAGGAATAACAGTGACATTATTATAAATAGTTTACCGGTAAGCCGAAAGGATATCATAATTGCTAGATATGTTTCCAGTGCAATATTTATTGTTGGTGGCATACTCTCTACGATGTTAGTTGTTTTTCTTGTAAGAGGCATTGTGGTCATTGGTGATATCGGTACCTATCATCCGAATCTATACATTGAAATTCCATGGTATGAAGTAATAAATGGAGCTGTTTACGCCGTATTTTTTGTTGTAACATTCTTTCCTAGTTATTATGTTACAAGGTCAAAGATAGCACGAAGTATAGTGTCAGGAGCATCAATGGTAGTTGGTGGAATTGCTTGGATATTCATAGGAGATGGATTGGATGAAACAACACCTTCATTCATTGAGTGGATTATGAATCCAGTGCATATCGGTGTATTTATAGTTGGAGGAATTATATTAGCTAGTGTCTATATCGCTTCTATGTTTCTTACAATTAAAATTTATGAAACGCGTGATTTATAGAGAGGGGAATTCATATGCAACAGTTGATTTTGAAGGAGTTTTTCTTACAGAAGAAGATGTTTCCTTTCTATTTTTTAATACCTATTTTATCTGTTTTTAGAAATTCCGTAGAACCGATGGGGATTGCAATAGGATTATTTATAACATGTAGTACGATTATATATATTTCTTTTTATTATGACGAGAAAAGTAAAATAGAAAAAGTATTAGTGAGTTTGCCGATAATGAGAAAAGAGATAGTTATAGCTAAATATATTTCAAGCACATTATTTATTATAGTCGGTTTGAGCATAACTTCTATAGTCGTAATATTAGGAAATATTTTGTTGGACAGAGATATAGTTATTCCTGGATATGCAATATTTTCAGCAATAGTAGCAACTTTGATTTATTGTGTAGTAACGATACCTACTAATTACATTGGAGGATATAAAGCTATTACTGTCTTGAATGTGATTATGATTTTTCCTTTAATGGGTATGATTGGCCTTATGTGCAATATTTTTGGTGATGAAATAATTATGTTAAAAGTACTCCACTCTCAAGAGGCTACACTAGCAATGAGTGTTCTTGGTATCGGAGTGTTAGTAAGTATAGTCATATCAATGTTTCTCTCAATGAAAATGTTTCAGGAGGCAGAGTTATAGAAGAGGCTCTTTTCATACTAGGAGGTGTAAAACATGATCAAGCAATTAATTTTAAAAGATTTCATCATTCAATGGAAATTTTTAATTTGGTACATACTCTATCCTATTCTCTTTTATATGGCTTTAACAGATACGGAAAATCTATTCATAATTATGTCAGTAATTATTACAATTGGGGCAACAGTAAAAACATTTGAAGTAGATAGTAAAAATGAGAGTGAAGTTATAGTAAATAGTTTACCAATATTGAGAAAACAAATTGTATTTGCGAAATATATAGTAGCAATTATTATTCTTTTTATAAGCGTAACGGTCGGTTGTTTCACGATGGGAATGAAGAATGGGGTTAACCTATTTGAATTTATTGAAACGACAATGGTTGCTAGTATTAGCTTTATTTTAGTGTATTTAAGTTTTGTTTTACCAATATCGTTTTGGTTAGCATATAAAAAAGCTATTTTTATTACGATTTTTATACTAATAGCACCGACAGCAATTGGTACTATGTTCTTTGAAATCAGCATGGAACAAATTCAACTATATAACAGCGTGTTATTCGTTAGTTCAATTTGCATGTTCATAGTATCTATCTACGTTTCAGTGAAATTGTATGAGAAGAGAGAATTTTAAAAGGTGCCTTATATAAGGCACCTTATTCAATAACGACAATATGAAAGTAAGAGTTTATAAACAGAGAGGCTGTTTGGTACAACATCTTTTGGAGTATGTAATATAAAGCTGAAAACGATAACGAGAATGAGAAAGAGGAAAAATAAAAATAGGATCTGCTTATGTATAGAATTTTGCATATAACCCACTCCTTTTTTAGGTAGTATGTCCAAAAGAAAGAAGGATATGAAAAATTTTAGGAGGGAGAATGATGAACAAAAGAAAGTGGTTATATAGAATTGGGGTACTTTTATTTTCAATTGGTCTCATAATAGCAAATTTTTACTCGGATATACCACCGCCATTTCCTAATTTGCATAAAGGGATTGGTATAAGTATTGTCATAGCTGGTCTGCTTTGTCTGATCGCATCAAATTTCTATAGAAAATCAGAATGAATATAAAGTGAAACTTTAATCAGTGGGGGTCTTACTGCCCGTTAATGCGGGATAAAAAAGGACAGTTACTTCTTTTCAGAAGAACTGTCCTTTTTAAATAACTTGTTCCATAGCTTGGCGATACTCCATATAATCACGATTGTAATGGAGGCAATAATTGACCAAGCGATAGATGCAATTTCAAGTGCCATGTTAGGAAGGAATGTAAGAATGGATAATACTTTATGAAACAGCCATTCTATTATATGAAAACTTATTTGTAATAGAATGACGATCCCGAGTGTAATCCATGCTAAGATTTGTTTTCCTTTTTCTTTCCACATGACATTCACCTCACGTTAGCCTAATAATTTTAAACCAACAGCGCCGCACAGAATGCAGCTTAAGAAGGCAAGGCGACGCCAATCCGCTGACTCGCGGAAAATAAGAATACCGAGAAGTGCACTTCCGGCAGTTCCGATTCCAGTCCAAATTGCGTAAGCAGTTCCCATCGGTAATGTGTTCATTGCAAGAGATAAGAAGAAGAAGCTTACGCCAAAGTTAGCGATTAAAATAACTTTTGGTGCCCAGCCTTTCTTTTCAGTGGCTACTTTCATAAAGAGTACACCAACAATTTCACAAATACCAGCTAGAATTAAAAATACCCAAGCCATTTTATGCGGCCTCCTTCGCTTCTTTTTCTTCTGTTACTCGTTTTAAACCAATTACTCCGAAGAAGATTAAACCGATTAATAATACTTTTACGATAGAGAAAGGTTCTCCGAAGATGAAAATCTCTGTAAGAACGATTCCACCAGCTCCAATTCCTGTAAAGACTGCGTATACAGTGCCGACAGGTAAATCTTTATATGCTCTAAATAATAAGACGAAACTAATTGTAATTAATAGAGCAACACCAGCCCACTCAAGTGGTGCCTCCGCTTTTTTAAGTCCAATAACCCAAAAGATTTCAATAATACCAGCTATGATTACATAAATCCATGCCATATGTCATTTCTCCTTCCTACCAGTCGTTAGGTAAAGGGCTTAAAAACGACGCATTGCAAAGGAGCAATCCGTCAGTTTGAAAGGCCGCGCCAAAATACTTTCCAAGAAGCTTCTAAACGTGTCTCAAAACGATTTAAACCTGCGTATAGTAGTTCAACCATAAGGCCGTCAAGTAAGCATAAAAAAGCCTCCAAAGCATCTTTTACTTCAATGTTATGCAGTTCATCTTGTTCGCTTGCTCTTTTAAACACAGGGAATAAAAGTTTTCCGACATTTTCAATGTGTACATTCGCTTTATCAATAATTTGTTCGCGAAATGCATCCGGCGGAAAATAAGAAGTTCGTAACCAAAACATTGATTCTTCACTTTCACCAAATCGCTTTGCATAACCTTTTAACAGATTTACTAGCAATTCTTCAGTAGACGATTTTGAAAAATTTTCGATATCGTCAGTGAAGCTTTGTAAATCTTTTTGAAGAGCGGATTCTAAGCATGTAAAATATAGCTCTTCTTTTCCTTTAAAGTGTGCGTAAATCGATGGTTTTTTAATCCCAACTTCTTGAGCAATATTTGCTAATGAAGTTCCTTCGTAGCCGTAGCGCGCGAAATGAGAAAGTGCTACAGCTTTAATGCGGTTTGCTGTCATTTTCATCCCCTACCTACCGTTCGTTAGGTTCATTATATGAGATAAAAAATATAAAGTCAATAGGTGAAGAACTGAAAAAAGAGTGCTATGGTTGGCACTCTTTTCTAGACTGTTTTTCGCTCAATTAAATGGAATGAAAGTTCTTCTGAGTTTCCAATAATGTGTTCGTTTTGTATCTGTTTATGAAATAAAGAAAAAGCACGTGATCCCATTGTGAGCCCGGGATGCTCAATAGTTGTAATTTCTAATGCTTTTGAAATTTCATGGTTATCAAATCCCAGTATAGCGAGGTCTTCAGGTATGCGAATGCCATGTTTTTTTGCCTCTGTTAATAAACCAGCAGCTACTTGATCGTTCGCTGTGAAAATAGCGGTTGGACGATTTTTCATGTTTAAAATACGATGAAGTATTTTTGCCCCGTCCTGCATCGTATAACATTGATGAAAAACCCAATCAGGGTGCACTGTTTTTCCTTCTTGACGAAGAGTATCGGCGAAAGCTTTTTCACGCTCGATTGAATTAGCACTTGTTTTTCTTGCTAAACAAATGCCGATTTTTTCATGACCTTTACTGAGTAAATAGGAAGTACCAAGGCGGAATCCTTCGTAATGATCTACATAGACAGATGAAATGAGGGGATGTTTCATTTTTTCACATGAAATAATAGGGGCAAATTTTGCGAACGGTTCAATTTGTTCCCATGAACTCGTGCGAGAGCAAATAATCATCCCGTCAAATTGCTTCATTTTCATCATTTCAAGAACGCGAATTTCTTCAATACTATCGTAATTCGTTTGGCATAAATTAATATGATATCCAGCTGCTAACGCTTCGTTTCCGATTCCTTCAATGATCGTGCTAAAGTACGGAAGATTAATAAAAGGTAGCATAACGCCAATTGTATATGTTTTACCCTTTATTAAATGGATAGCATTTATATTTTTTGCATAGTTCAATTCTTCAACTGCATCTAAAACACGCTTACGCTTTTCTTCTTTTACGTAAGGATGATTATTAAGGACACGAGAAACAGTTGATATAGATACACCAGCAGTTTTTGCAATTTGTTTTATATTGGCCATATGTATCACCTCTTTCCTTAATTATAAGGGGAAAATAATAAGAATGAAAAAAATCTTGACCTGAAAAGCTTTTCACAATCTATGTTATAAGCATGACTTCTGTTGTTCGCGTAACCTTTTTATTTGGGCGTAAGAATAGTGGGGTCTTTTTTGTATGTCTGCAAAGAATTTTTGTCAGAATGTGTGAGAATAACGTGGAAAGTTTTCGGAGGAGGCGTTTGATAACGAAGCGAATAGTAGAGAGTATAAACGCTTCACTCGTTAAGAGAGCGGTATGAAAGGGCGGAAACAAATTGAAAAAAGGAATCATTTGTTTCGTGTTTTCTAGTGTAATACTTAGCTCATGTTCATTTCAGCAAACGATGCAAGAAGAAAAAACATTTGTAGGAACAACAGGAGGGGCTAAGGACCGTGTTACTGATCCGATTCCGCTAAAGGAACTTCCAAAATATTTTCCGGCAAAGTTTAAAGTTCCAACGTTTTTACCTTATGACATTACGAGTGATGTGCAGGGAGAGGTAAGAACGATGGGAAAGAAGAATGCTGTCTTAACGATTAAATATAAGCAACAAGAGAAAGGAAGGCACGATTATATAGAATTAATAGTGGCCAACTTTTCTTACAGTTTTCCATACCTCGTAGAAGAGAATCGATTTCAAGAACAAATGAAATTGAATAATGGAGCACCTGCTTATTTTAAAAATAAGGATGATTACGAGCGAGGGGACGAATTTGCTACGCTTATATGGAAAGAGAAGGGGATTGAATATCAGCTATTATATCGTAATGTAGATGAGAAAGATGAAGATGTGATTAAACAAAATCTACTGTACATTGCGAACAATATGGAATAAAAAACTAGCTGTATCGTGCAGCTAGTTTTTGTATGTTATTTCTTTTTAATTTTACCTGACCAAGATTTAAATCCACCTTTTAATTGGTAGAAATCTGTGTAGCCTTGTTTTTTTAAGTATTGAGCTGCACGACCTGTACGGAATCCGCTTTGGCAATATAAATAAACCGGTTGATCTTGGCGAAGTTCTTTGTGGCGAAGGCGAATTTGTGATAATGGAATGTTACGCGCACCTAAAATATGTCCCGCGTTAAATTCATCTGCTTCGCGAATATCGATAAGCTGTGCTTTACGGTAGCCAGCGCGAAATTCTTCTTCTGAAAGTGTTTTAATTAATTTTTTCTGATAGAAATACATCCATACAGTGTAGCCGATGAATGCTGCAATTGCGGCTAGTATAATAATCAAGTTTGTTGACACGATTCTATCGCTCCTTTTTTCTTATCCTACTTTCAATATTATAATGCCCATATGTATTTATGCAACAGATTCATTTGTATATAAGAAGAAATTTCGTATTCTTTCACAAATTTTGTCGAATTTGGTAGACTAGAGAATGTGAAAAATAATTGGTTATATGAGGTGCAGGATGGGAAAAGAAAAATGGTGTTATATTAACTCTGGTCAATGTTCACCAGCATTTAATATGGCGTTAGATGAATGTTTATTAAATTGGCAAAGTGAAAAGAAAATGCCACCAACAATTCGTTTTTACGAATGGGAAGTACCAACATTAACAGTCGGGTATTTCCAGCGTGTTGAAAAAGATATAAATATGGATGTAGTTAACGAAAAAAAATATGGATTCGTTCGTCGTCAAACAGGCGGCAGGGGTGTACTACATGACAAAGAATTAACGTACAGTGTTATTGTGTCTGAAGATCATCCGAATATGCCAAAAACAGTTACAGAAGCATACCGAATTATTTCGCAAGGCTTATTGGACGGTTTTAAGGCATTAGGATTAGAAGCGTATTATGCAGTTCCGAAAACAGAAGCGGATCGTGAGAATTTAAAAAATCCGCGTTCAGGAGTATGTTTTGATGCGCCATCTTGGTATGAGATTGTAGTTGAAGGAAGAAAAATCGCGGGTAGTGCCCAAACACGTCAAAAAGGTGTTATCTTACAACACGGTTCTATTCCGTTAGAAATAGATTTAGATGAGTTATACGACCTATTTTTATTCCCAAATGAGCGAGTAAAAGAGCGTATGAAAAACATGTTTTCTTCTAAAGCGGTAGCGATTAATGAATTAACAGACCGCACATTTACGATTGAACAGTTAATTAAAGCGTTTGAAACTGGATTTGAAAAAGGTTTAGATATAGAGCTTGTGCCGTATGAACTAACAGAAGAACAGCTTCATGAAGTTCAAACTTTAGCAAAAGAGAAGTATGAAAGTAATGAATGGAATTATAAAAAATAAGGAGATGGCGACCGCCATCTCCTTATTTTTATAGTAAATTAAGTACTTTTTCTACTTTGATTCCTTTATCTTGTAAAGAACGAAGGCGATTTACAACGTCCATAATTTCTTTGTCGAATGTAACGCTAATACCTTGGCTTTGTAGCTCTTTTTTTAATCCTTCAATAGAATCATCTATGTCGATGCCAAGCTCGTAATCTTGACAAACTTCAATTGTCTTTTTCACAAGTTTAACATAATTTTCTTGTAGTTTTGTATTTGTTTCAGTCAAAGCAGGTTGCTTCGGTTTTATAGGAGTAACCGGTGCTGTCTCTTGCTTTGTAACTGGAGTAGATAGTTCTATAGCTGCTTCAACACTTACTGACTTCGGCGTTGGTACCGGAGTAGGTTTAGATGCAGCAGGTGTTTCTACTCGTGTAATAGGCTTTGGAGCAGGTGTAACTGCTTTTGGAGCTTCTACAACTACTTCTTTTTTCGGAGTAGCTTCTACAACTGTTTCTTCTTGCTCAGCAGCTTCTTTATTTTCTTTGCTCCACATAACGCGTTCAACTTCTAGAGAAACATTATTTTTGTTCATCGCTGTTAATGTAACTTTACCAACCTCAGCGTTCCCAGTGAAATCAACAATTTTATAAATAACACTCTTGTTCCAATCCACGTTTCCGCTCAAAAATAATTCTTCGTTACATTTCGGCGTTAAGCCCTCGATTTTAATTTCTGCGTTTACACCGTTTTCACTGTATACCATAATTAGCGAAGCATTTACATCTTCGTCTGCTAACATTAGTTCACGTACCATTTTGCCGGTGCGTACTTGCGTTTTCTTCTTAACTGACATCAAATTTCTCCTCTCAAAAATTCAGTAATAATAAAAAAATCGTATAACGAAAAATAATTGCTCACGAAGATTTATGATACCGATAATAAAAGCATCACGTCAACAATTAACTTTAATTATTTTGCATTTTTCTTATTTTCTTTATGAAATTTTTCAATTTGTAAAATTATACAGAAGAAAAACAGCCGTTTGAAGGGCTGTTAAAAATTTGATTTTTTGTATAGTAATTTATATAAAATAAAAAATAGGATAGCGATTAAGGCGTTTTGCCAAAAGGTTAGATGATAAATGAGATAAGGTTGTTTTTTAAAATAGACATTTAAAAATACAGCTGAACAAAATGGAGTAGCAAATGCGAATCCAAATAGAATCCTTCTTTTCCAATTCATCTTTTGATTAAAGGAATAGCGCTTTAATAAATATAAAATGAAAAGTATACCTAGTATAATAAGTGAAACGAACAAAGTGGTTCCAGGGATGCTAAAAGCTGGGCTTAATTGTTCGATATTCTTCCCGAAGATTAAAATGAAAGTCGAAACAAGTGCATCTATTCCAAACTGTATAGCAAGAAGTAAGCTAATAACAAAACCGATTAAAGAAGTTTGTTCTAGCTTTGTTTGGGTTGGTAAAGCTGATATAAGTTCATCGCAGTAAGATCGTAAATCATTTCCGAAAATATCATAAGCATTTTTATTTTCTGCTTGTGCTTCGATGAGATGATCTAATATTTCTAATAAAAGTTCTTCTAATTTTTGTTCGGGTACGTTAGATAATCGGAGATATACTAGCATATCGCCATAAGCAGCTTCGTTTTCAGGTGTTAGAAGTTTGCGTTTTCTGTTGTTTAGTTCTATCATATCTTGAGCTTTCATCCCCATCACTCCCCTTGTAATAAGTTGTTTACCGTCGTTGAAACCATTCCCCAACTTTTTTTAAATTCTTCAAGTTGTTCTAATCCCTTATCAGTTACGTGATAATATTTTCGCTTCGGTCCAAGAGAGGAAGTCTTTAATGTACCTTCAATAAGTTTCTCTTTTTGCATGCGTAACAATAAAGGATAGATGCTTCCTTCACTTACGAATGTAAAGCCGTGTTTATTTAATTTTGTACTTAGTTCATATCCGTACACTTCTTCTTGTGAAATGATATATAGAATGCAACCTTCTAGTACACCTTTTAACATTTGGCTGTGCATGATTTCACCACCTTTTATCCAGGTAACTTGCCTTGCAAGGTAGCTGTTATCTAAATTATAACAGTCAGTAACTTGCAACGCAAGTTACTGAAGTGGAAAACTTTAATCTGTGTTAATTTTCATGTGCTTCCCATACTAATGAGAGGAGGGAAGCACATGAAACCATTTATGCCAAAACTCGTTTACTTTGAACCGAGGGCACTCGAATATCCGCTTGGAAAAGAGCTTTATGAGAAGTTTACGAAGATGGGATTAGAAATCCGTGAAACGACATCACACAATCAAATTAGAAATTTTCCAGGGGAAAATGAATTGCAAAAGTATCGTAATGCAAAAGAAACACTTGTCGTTGGGGTGAGGAAGACGTTAAAGTTCGATACATCAAAACCTTCAGCTGAATATGCAATTCCGCTTGCAACAGGGTGTATGGGACATTGTCATTATTGCTATTTGCAAACGACACTTGGGAGTAAACCTTACGTAAGGGTGTATGTGAATCTAGATGAAATCTTTGAGAAGGCAAAGCAATATATGGATGAAAGGGCCCCTGAAATAACAAGATTTGAAGCGGCGTGTACATCAGACATCGTTGGAATTGATCATTTGACACATGCATTAAAGCGGGCGATAGAGTTTATCGGAGAAAGTGAACATGGACGTTTACGCTTCGTTACCAAATATTCGCATGTTGATCATTTATTAGATGCAAAGCATAATGGGAAAACGCGTTTTCGATTTAGTATTAATTCACGTTATGTTATTAAAAATTTTGAACCAGGGACATCGCCATTTGAAGAGCGAATTGAGGCTGCTCGTAAAGTAGCGGGGGCTAATTATCCTCTTGGTTTTATTGTTGCGCCAATTTATATGCATGAAGGGTGGGAAGAAGGGTACCGTGAATTGTTTGAACGATTGTACAATGCGTTAAAAGACATGACGATACCAAATTTAACGTTCGAATTAATTCAACATCGTTTTACGAAACCAGCCAAAAAAGTCATTCAAGAACGTTATCCGAATACGAAACTTGAAATGGATGAAGAGAAGCGGAAATATAAATGGGGACGATACGGTATTGGGAAATATGTATATCAAAAGGATGATGTGGAAGTATTAGAAGAAACAATACGAGGTTATATATATGAGTATTTTCCCGATGCAGAAATTCAATATTTTACATAAGGGGAATCTGGATTCTTTTTTTGTTTTATATATTTAGGCTCGTTTCCACCTTGTCACGTTATTCTTTCTGGTGTATCATTTTATTGATTGCTTCGTACGGAATAAGCAAAATGAAATTGGATGGAGGAAACCGATGCCTACCCCTAGTATGGAAGATTATATTGAACAAATTTATTTGTTGATTGATGAAAAGGGTTATGCCCGTGTATCTGATATTGCTGAAGCGCTTAGTGTACATCCATCCTCTGTAACAAAAATGGTACAAAAATTAGACAAAGACGAATATCTAATTTATGAAAAATATAGAGGGCTTGTATTAACATCAAAAGGTAAAAAAATCGGAGAACGTCTCGTATATCGTCATGAATTGTTAGAACAGTTTATGCGCATTATCGGTGTGGATGAAAGCAAAATTTATAATGATGTAGAAGGAATTGAACATCATTTAAGTTGGGAATCAATTGACCGTATCGGTGATTTAGTACAATACTTTGAACAAGATGAAGTTCGAGTAAAAACACTTCGTGGTGTTCAAAAAGCAAATGAAGAGAAAAGTAATTAAGGGGAACGTGTGGCGTTTCCTTTTTTATTTCAATCGAAAAGGACGGGAGAATAATGAAAGCAATTATTTTTGATTTTGATGGATTAATTGTGGACACAGAAACAATATGGTTTCACTCTTTCAGAGATGCTGTTCGTGAATACGGCGGCGAGTTACCTTTAGGGGAATTTGCAAAATGTATTGGAACGACAGATGAAGTGCTTTATGCATATTTAAAAGAGCAATTAAAAGAAAAATTTAACGAGCATGCATTAAAGGGAAAAGTAACAACTTTACATAAAGAGAAAATGAAAATACCAAAAGCGCGTGACGGGGTAAAAGAATATTTAGAAGAAGCGAAAGAACTTGGATTGAAAATCGCATTAGCCTCTAGTTCATCTAGGGAGTGGGTCGTTCGTTTTTTAGAAGAGCTACAAATTAGAGATTATTTTGAAGTGATTAAAACGCGAGAAGATGTAGAGAAGGTAAAACCAGATCCAGCTCTTTATAAAGTTACGATAGAAGAATTAGAAATTGAACCATCAGAAGCTGTTGTATTTGAAGATTCATTGAATGGATTGAAAGCAGCGGTGGCAGCAGGATTAAAGTGTGTCGTCGTACCTAATGATGTGACAAGAAATTTGCAATTTGAAAACCATCACCTTCGTATCGAAAGTATGAAAGAGAAAAGTTTGAAAGAAGTGCTTCAACATATAAAGTGAAACTTTAATCAGTAGGGTTTTTCGCATCTTCCACTGATTATTAGCCCCGCACCAACCGGGATAAAAAAAGACCGTATTTCCTAAAAGGAAGCACGGTCTTTCTTTTTGTTTTTTTTACCTTCAATGACAGTTAAATGAGATTGTTTTCTTTTTCTTTTCAACGATGGAGAATTACCCTTTTTCCCCTTGTCATCAGAAGCATTTCGTTTCAAGAAAGAATTGCTTAGGGGTGCTACATTTTGTTTCCCGTGTTTGCGGTTCGATTGTTTCGCTGCACGCTTATATGAGCTTTGCGAATTTGCAGAACCACTAGAGTTTGTAAACATTTTGTAGAGTAAGTAAAAGATACCGACGACAGCTAACATGATACCAATGTTTTTCAATACTTCCATTGGATTTGTAATAACAGATGAAACAAGGCCGAATATTGCCAATCCGATAATAAGCACAAATATAGCGAATGTAAACGAACGACCGTTCATAAGGGACACCTCCTAAAAACATATATTAAAATTAGTATATTAACGATGAGGAAAGGAGTTGAACACCATTTTTAAATAATTATTGTTTGTTTTCTAAACGTAATAATTCTTCAAACGATGCGATTGCAACTTCCGCTTGATCATCTGTTGGTTCTTTCGTTGTTAATAGTTGCAGCCATAATCCTGGATATCCAAGTACTCGTAAAACAGGGACATCTCGTAATCGATTGGTAAATTGTAATACTTCAAAAGAAATACCGAGAACAACTGGAATTAATAAAATTCGGTTTACTACCCTTGCCCAAAGCGGATCTGTAGGGACGAGGAAATAGACAAACATTCCAATAATGACTGTAAATATAATAAAGCTACTCCCACAGCGATAATGGAGGCGAGTTTGCTTTTGAACATTTTCTACAGTCAGTGGAAGATTATTCTCATAAGCATTGATTACTTTATGTTCCGCACCGTGGTACTGAAATACCCGCTTAATAAGTGGGGTTAAAGAAATGAAGTATATATAGCTCAATAATAGCATGAGCTTAATGACACTTTCGACAATGATTTGCCCTGTATGAGATGGGAAAATCGGTCTCGTTAATTCAGCTAAAAGTGCAGGAACTGCTGTGAAAATTACTTTACCAAATATGAACGATAAAACGCCAACTGCTGCAACTCCTAATACCATCGTTAATTTTGATTGTTCTTCTTTTTTATTTGCAAGTTGTTCATCTTCTTCTGGGTGGACATCAAATCGTTCTGAAGCAAAGTTTAAATGTTTCGCTCCATTCGCACTTGCATCCACAATAGCGGCAATACCTCGTAAAAATGGAATTTTCTTTAGTAGAGATAATGCTTTATTACGAACGCGTGGTAAACGATAAAATTCAATCGATTTATCTTTACGACGAACCGCTGTAACAGTATATTCTCTACCGCCAAACATAACTCCTTCTATGACTGCCTGCCCGCCATATATTTGTTTTGACTCTTCTGCCATGTTAACACCAACCTGTATTTGTTTCTCTCTTATGTAGAAAAAGAGGCAATTGTCATACTTGGTTTTGTCATCTTGAAATAAGACAATCACCGAGTTTCCTTTATTTTATCGACAAATACAGGCAGATGACAAGGGAAAATGTTACGAGAGTCGGACATTTCTTATTCTTTTTATAGACAAATTTTGCAGGATTTAAACATGCCTCAAAATAGTTTCGGGCATACTAGTGAGCGGAGGTGTCAATGTGAATCAAGAACAATCAACAATAAGAAACTTTGTACAAATTGGTTTATTTGGTGGCTTATTTTGGGGAGGTATATGGTATTTCCTTCATATATTCTCATTTACAGAAGCTGGACCTAACTATTTACTTTTACCGTTTGCATTTGGAGATTGGAAAGAAGGGGTTTGGGGAAATGTACTAGGTATCGTTTGTATGGGACTTCTTTCAATTTTAGTGGCATTTCTCTATAAAGCCCTTTTTAAAAAGTTTGAAGGAGTATTCCCTGGCGTACTATACGGTTTGTTTTGGTGGGCATTATTATTTTTGGGGATGGGGCTAATGGCACCTGTTATTAAAAGTGCACTCCATTTACCGAAAGAAACAATTGTAACGACAATATGTATCTTTATATTATATGGTGTTTTTATTTCGTATTCTGTAGCATTCGAATCGAATAATACAAATAGAGGAGAAGGGGTCGAGAAGACAAACTATTCAAATAAGTGATTCCTATGTTAAAATGTCGTATAGACATTTTTAAATATTAAGGAGTTTTAAGAAAATGAAAAAGTTACTCCTCGTAAATGGTCCTAACCTAAATCGCCTTGGCGTTAGGGAAGTAAATGTATACGGAAAAGGAACGTTAGCGACGCTTGAAACAGATATGAAACACGAAGCAGAGAAAATGGGAGTGGAGTTAGAATGTTTCCAATCGAATCATGAAGGTGCTATTATCGATCGTCTTCATGAGGCTGAAGATATATATGAAGGGATCATTTTAAATCCTGGAGCATTTACGCATTATAGCTATGCGATTCGAGATGCAATTGCGAGCATTTCGATTCCTGTTATTGAAGTACATATTTCTAACATTCACCAGCGTGAATCGTTCCGTCACGAATCTGTGACGGCGGCTGTTTGTGCAGGACAAATTGTTGGATTTGGTTTTTATGGCTATAAGTTAGCGTTATTTGCATTAATGGAGAAATTGAGGGAGGCATAAAGTAATGGAAAAGATCGAGAGATTAAGAAGTGCGTTTGATGAGGCTGGTATTGACGGTATCGTATTAACGAATGAACATAGCCGTAGATATATGGCGAATTTCACAGGAACAGCTGGTGTTGTACTAATTTCAAAAGAGCGTGCTCTATTTATTACAGATTTCCGTTATGTAGAGCAAGCTAGTAAGCAAGCGGTTGGATACGAAATAGTGCAGCATCCAGGATTAATTCTTGATGAAGTTGCGAAACAAGTTAAAGAACTTGGAATTCAAAAGCTAGGATTTGAGCAAGATACTCTTACATATAGCTCTTACGTAACGCATAATGAAGCGATCGAAGCTGAATTCATCCCAACTTCTGGGCTTGTAGAAAAGTTACGCTTGATAAAGACTGATTCAGAGATTAAGATATTAAAGGAAGCTGCACAGATTGCAGATGCTGCCTTTGAGCATATTCTATCATTCATTCGCCCGGGAGTATCTGAAATTGAAGTGTCAAATGAACTTGAATTTTTCATGAGAAAACAAGGAGCAACATCTTCTTCGTTTGATATTATCGTTGCTTCAGGTCTTCGTTCGGCATTACCGCACGGCGTGGCATCTGAAAAAGTGATAGAAAAAGGAGATTTCGTTACATTAGACTTCGGCGCTTATTACAAAGGATATTGCTCTGATATTACTCGTACGATTGCAGTCGGTGAACCATCTGATAAATTAAAAGAAATTTATAATATCGTTTTAGAAGCACAACTACGTGGTGTGAACGGTATTAAAGCTGGTTTAACGGGTCGTGAGGCTGATGCATTAACGCGTGATTACATAACGGAAAAAGGATATGGTGAATACTTCGGACACTCTACTGGTCATGGAATCGGTCTTGAAATCCATGAAGCACCAGGTTTAGCGTTCCGTTCTGATACAGTACTTGAACCAGGTATGGCTGTAACAGTAGAACCAGGTATTTATATTCCAGGTGTTGGCGGGGTACGTATTGAAGATGATATCATTGTAACAAGTGAAGGCAATGAAGTAATAACGAAATCACCAAAAGAACTTATTATTTTGTAATACACAGGAGGATTTTTTTACATGATTTCAGTAAACGATTTTCGTACAGGTTTAACAATTTCAGTGGACAATGCCCTTTGGCAAGTAATGGATTTCCAACACGTAAAGCCAGGTAAAGGTGCTGCATTCGTTCGCTCTAAACTACGTAACCTTCGCACAGGATCTGTTCAAGAGAAAACATTCCGTGCAGGTGAAAAAGTAGAAAAAGCACACATCGAAAACCGTCGTATGCAATACTTATACGCGAGCGGTGAGTCTCACGTATTTATGGATAACGAAACTTATGAGCAAATCGAACTTGGCGAAAACCAAATCGAGCGCGAATTAAAATTCTTAAAAGAAAACATGGGAGTATCTATTATGACATACCAAGATGAAGTACTTGGTGTTGAGCTTCCGAACACAGTTGAATTAACAGTGTCAGAAACAGAACCTGGTATTAAAGGTGACACAGCTTCTAACGTAACAAAACCAGCTAAATTAGAAACTGGTCTTGTTGTACAAGTACCAATCTTCATTAACGAAGGCGAAATGCTTATCATCAACACTGGTGAAGGTAAATACGTTTCTCGTGCATAGTAGAAAAGCACTCGTGATTATCACGAGTGCTTTTTTTATAGGAAGTAGGGAAGATAGTAAATTGCAGTTATAACAAAACTAACTGTGACGAGTGAAAGGGTACCCATAATATATGGAGTCAAAACAATTTGAAACGGGCGTATTTCACCAGTTTCAATACCGGTAAAAGTTTTATTCGTTACATGATCCATATTGTTATTTCTAAAGTTACTCATAATAATTAACCACTTGACACTCCCACCCCTAAAGTGTACCAGCTGACTAACGTCAGTGGGATTCTTGCTACCAAAGGCGAAGTCCATTTCTGGTATCGCTGACGTGCAAGATTGCGGTGTGCCATCACCACTCCCACAACAGACCATATAGGTTCGTGGGCTACGGTACTGTGACCATACCGTACAGATTGTTGGTTCTCAAATGTTTTTACGTCTTTTGCATGACGACTTAATACATTTTACGGAGTAGAAGAATTTGCTACCCCAACCTCATATGTATTCTGTTTTCAGAGAACAGTCGTTTTAGAGTCTTTTGCATGACTATAAATAAAGTATACCATGTTTTGCTATGCAAAAACGATGCTTTCATCCCATGTCTAAAGACGGACTAAAGTCCTGCGTGGGCTTTCCCGTATCATAAATTCTGTAATTGCAAATATTGCTAGACTGCCAAGGAAAAAGCTCTCCAAAAATGACCAGCCGACCATTTTTGAAAAAAGATAAATAATAGCTAATTCTACTACAATTGTTAAACTAATTTTTAATGCTTTCATATTTTCCCCCCTCATTTTGTACGTCCAGCCAATTTGAAAAATTCTTGCGTGATACGACATGTAGTGAGCAAGGTGACTTTACTTCTTTCTCAAGTGCAGCGTGTACGTCTGGAAATTGTTTTTCCACATGTAATGAAATGTAAGATAGTTTCTCTTGTGCTTTTAAAGAGCGAATGTTATTCGTTTTAGCACCGGCGAATACGTATGTGAGTTGTAAGTCTAAGAAAGCAACTTTAAAGATTTCTTTTTTAGCGGCCTCGTTATATCCTTTTCCCCAGTATGGATAGCCGATCCAACTGCCAATGTGAGATTGCTTTTTCTCATAATTAATATGTTTAAGTGTGGTGAGGCCAATTATTTCATTTTCTTCATTTACAATCACTCTTGATAAGGAGTGCTTTTTTCGTTCCTCTTCAATTGCAAAAAGAATGAATGTTTTTGTATCTTCCACTGATTCTACTTTTAGCCCTAATGCATTTTTTACATGTGGATTGCTTGATAGCTCAAAAATCACATTTGCATATCGTAAATCGAGCGGTAATAAAGTAACTTGCTTCATCATCTATGCTCCTTTTCTATTAAATATACCATAAATTAATTAGAATATTCAGTTTTAGGTTAAGTCGATAGAGAAAAATTATGTTTTTACTTCTGAAATAGACAACCTCTGCATATGGTTGTACAAATATATTCTTTTTCAGAATAAGGAAGTAGTAACTGTTATGGGAGAAGGTGGGAGAATGAAACAGTGGCTAGCGGCAATGGAAACATCCGTGCTTGTTATGGGATTACTTCGGTTGTTTTCAGGAAGCGCGGAAATATTCGCCGCTCTGCTTATGCTTTACGTGAATGATGCGAAGAAAGCATTGTTTATAAATGGTATGTTGGCGTTTGTTGGACCGACCGTATTAATTTTAACAATGACAATTGGCATAGCGAGTGTAGCAAGTGAGATTTCTTTCTTGAAACTCTTTTTTCTAGCGCTTGGAATTGGCTGCATTTTTATCGCGTTGTTGAAATAGTAAGTCGAGTATAGTGGGGAGAAGCTTATGAAAGAAGTATTAGAAGTTTTACCGAAAGCGATGAGACAGTTAGTTGAAGGCTGTAAACAATACGATACTCTAGAGGAAATTCGCGTTCGAATTGGAAGGCCACTAGAGTGTATTGCACATGGAGAAGTGTTTTTCTATGACTATATCGCTACAGCGGAAGATGCAATCCATTTATTGAATAAATTAAGTCAATTCTCAATTTATACGATGGAAGAGGAATTGAAACGTGGATATGTGACACTACGAGGAGGACATAGAATTGGCCTAGCTGGAAAAGTCATTACAGAAAAAAGCGCAGTGAAAATGATTCGAGATGTCTCTTCTTTTAATATTCGTATTGCCCGTCAAAAAATAGGGATTGCTGAGCCGCTTCTGCCATATCTTTATGAATCGCGATGGTTAAACACGATGGTAATTGGCCCACCGCAAACGGGGAAAACAACACTTTTAAGAGATGTAGCACGCTGTATGAGTCAAGGTGTAAGTGCTTCGAAAATTCCTTCATGTAAAGTGGGGATTGTTGATGAACGATCAGAAATTGCGGGCTGTGTGAAAGGAATCCCGCAATATGACTTTGGCGTGCGAGTAGATGTATTAGACGCTTGTCCAAAAGCTGAAGGAATGATGATGATGATTCGTTCTATGAGCCCAGACATATTAATCGTAGATGAAATTGGACGTAAAGAAGATAGTGAAGCGATTATGGAGGCGGTACATGCAGGTGTTCAGCTTTTTATAAGTGCACATGGATTTTCTTATGATGATGTTGTGAAACGTCCATCGTTACAGGCGGTGCTGGAACTTGGTGTATTTGATAGGTTTGTGGAATTATCAAAAGCGAGAGGGCCAGGAACAGTTATGCAAGTGAAAGATAGAGATGGAAAACCAGTATTATCCCATAGAAAGGTTCAAGGCGTATGGTGAAAATATTTGGTGCGGTATTAATAGTTGCTGTTAGCACTTTTTTCGGATTTTCATACGCTAAAAGGTACAGTGAGAGACCGCGGCAACTTAGGTTATTGAAGGCAGCATTGCAATCATTAGAAGCTGAAATTATGTATGGACACACGCCGTTATCTGAGGCTGCAGAGCGTTTAGTCAAACAAATGCCGAAGCCGTTAAATTGGATATTTCAAAGCTTTTCGAAACGGCTAGAGGACGGGGAGCAAACAGTTAGAGAAGCTTGGATTGATAGTTTGAAGGAGAACTGGACGTTAACGGCGTTTAAACAAACCGAGTATGAAATCTTACAACAATTTGGTGAAACACTTGGACAACATGATCGTGAATCACAGCAAAAACATATTCGCTTATGTATTACACATTTGGAGAGAGAAGAAGGAGAAGCGAAAGCATTACAACTACAATATGAAAAAATGATAAAGAGTTTAGGGGTACTAGCAGGGCTACTTATCGTAATTTTACTGCTATAGGGGGGAGAAAGGCGATGTCCATTGATGTTGGATTAATATTTCAAATCGCCGGAATCGGCATTGTTTTAGCTTTCATTCATACTGTACTAAAAGAATTAAAGCGAGAGGATATTGCAAATTGGGTTATCCTTGTCGGTTTTGTCGTTATTTTGTTTCATGTTGCATTTTTAATTAATACTCTATTCGACAAGATTAAAAGTGTCTTTCTCTTCCAGTAAAGGAGGCGGTTCGAATCGAAATTATACAAATTGTCGGATTAGGCCTCGTTGCTACATTTTTAGCTGCTGTTTTAAATCAGCATAAGTCTAGTATTACATCGTTATTTATTGTGTTCATTGGTAGCATGATGTTTCTTCTCTTAATCGATCAAATTCATTCTATTTTACAAATGATTGAGAGAGTGGCGAGTGAAGCGAAGGTTAGCAACGTATATGTAGAAACGTTATTGAAAATTATAGGGATTGCTTATATCGCTGAGTTTGGTGCGCAAATTACAAAGGATGCTGGTCAAGGTGCAATCGCTTCGAAAATTGAATTAGCTGGGAAAATCTTAATTCTCGTCATGGCAATTCCTATTTTGACGGTTGTAATTGAAACAATTCTCGGTTTTTTACCTACGGGATAAGGGGGAGTGAATGTTGAGGAAGTTTGGAGCTAAGCTATTATTTGCTTGCTTCCTTTTCTTTTCTTTACCGATTGTTGTACAAGCTTCTCCTATAGAAACAAACGTCGTTGATCAACAATTGGATAAGCTCGGAATTGAAGATGTGAAGCAATTTTGGGACGGGCTTGTTACAAAGTATGGAGGCTATTTACCAGAGAGTCAAAAAGGAAGCTTTATGGAGTTTGTAAAGGGAGAAAAAGAGTTCTCCATAAAAGAGTGGATGATAGGTCTACTAAAATATTTATTTCATGAGCTTGTTGCAAATGGAAAGTTACTCGGAACGCTCATTATGCTCACGATTTTCAGTGCATTGTTGCAATCGTTGCAATCTGCTTTTTCAAAGAGTAGCGTGAGTAAAATCGCTGATGCAGTCGTATACATGGTACTTATTATTTTCGCTTTAAATAGTTTTTATGTCGTTATGACATATGCAAGAGAGACGATACAAACAATGGTAGATTTTATACTAGCGTTATTACCAATTTTACTTGCACTCGTAGCAACAGGCGGCGGTGTTGTTTCTGTATCATTTTTTCATCCAATCATCATTTTCTTAATGAATACGAGTGGGCTTCTTATGAACTATATCGTTCTACCACTTTTATTACTTGCAACTATATTAAGTATTGTAAGCACGATGAGTGATCAATATAAAGTTACGAAATTGTCCAAGCTTTTGCAAAACGTTAGTGTTGGGATTATTGGTATCTTTTTGACGGTTTTTTTAGGCGTATTATCTGTACAGGGAACAGCGTCAGCCGTTGCTGATGGTATAGCTGTGAAAACGGCTAAATTTGTAACAGGAAATTTCATTCCTGTAGTAGGAAGGATGTTTACTGAGGCGGCGGATACTGTTATTAGTGCATCTGGATTATTAAAAAACACAGTCGGAATTATCGGGCTCGTTATTTTATGCTTAATTGTCGCTTTCCCAGCGATTCAAATTTTTTGTATCGCGTTTATTTATAAATTCGCAGCAGCAGTATTGCAACCAGTAGGCGGAGGAGCAATTATTCAATGTTTAGATATCATTGGACGAAGTATCATTTATGTATTTGCTTGCTTAGCTATCGTATCATTTATGTTCTTTTTAAGTATCACAATTATTATTGCTGCCGGGAACATTACTCTCATGATGCGGTAGGAGGTGAAGAGTATGCAATTTGTTACAGAGTGGATTAGAAATATTATCGTTTTTTTACTCTTAGCGACAATGCTTCATCTTATTCTTCCAAATTCAAATTTGCAAAAGTACGTTAAATTCGTTGTAAGTCTATTGTTAGTCGTATTAATTTTAACGCCTCTATTTAAGTTGTTACAAACAGATGTAAATGAAGTTATCGCAAATTTCAATGAGGAAAAGTACGTAGCAGATGGATCTGTAAAAAATTCGATAGATTCGAAGAAAAAAGAAATACAAGCTCTAACACGTGCATATAGTTTAGAAGAGATGGCTACCAAAATGAAAAAAGACGTAGGAAAAGAGTTTGAGAAAAAGTATGGTATGACAGTCTCTGAAATACAAATAGTCGCAGTGGAACATGCAGAAGAAGTAAAGTCAGCGAAAGATATTCAATCTGTTGTTGTGACGTTGAAAGAAAAAGAACGTAGTAAAAATGATGCAATCGAAACAGTAAAGCCAATTGAAATTAATATGAAAGAACCTCCAAAAAAAATAGAAGAAACGAATGTAGAAATGAAAGATTTCTTTTCAAGCAGGTGGCAACTAGAGGATAAACAAATCCAAGTTCAGATGGAAGGGAGGACAGGTAGCGTAAATGGACAATAAAGATAAAAATTCGAGGTTCTCATTTTTTCGAAACCTATTAAATGGGGATGGAAAAGAAAGTAATGAGAAGGGGAAAAAGGTAACACCTAAGTTTTTGCTTGTCCTACTCATACTTGGGATTGCGCTTATGTTTTCTAGTAATTTCTTATCACCTAAAAAAGAAGAAGTGCCTGTGTTTAAAGAAAAGACAAGTCAAAGCCAAGATAAAGATGTACCAACTTTCGGTCAAAAAAACAATGATAATATGTCAAATGTAGAAAAATACGAAAAAGCGTATGAACAAGAATTGAAAGCTTCTTTAGAAGAGATAGCCGGAGTAAAAGATGTAACTATTAAAGTGAACTTAGATTCATCTGAAGAAAAAATACTCGAGAAAAATACAGTAAAACGTTCACAAACGACAGGTGAAACTGATAAAGCAGGCGGGAAAAGGGAAGTAGAAGACGAGTCTCTTGATGAAAAGACAGTCATTATACGTGAAGGTGATAAAGAAACTCCAATTGTTTTGCGAACAGAGAAACCGAAAGTACGAGGTGTTCTGGTCGTAGCAAAGGGAGTGGATAATATACAAATAAAAGCAATGGTAAAAGAAGCTGTGACGCGATTATTAGATGTACCAGCTCATCGCGTTTCAGTATCACCGAAAAATTGATAGGGAGGAAATAAAGTGTTAAAAAAACAAACGGTTTGGCTATTAACGATGTTAAGTTTAGTGGTTGTACTATCTGTTTATTACGTAACAACTCCTGATAAAATGAATACAGCAGCACCGGCAACGGGTGAAAAGATGGGACAAGAAAAGCAAGGTGTTGATAAAGCAGTTACAAAAGAAACAACGAAAGAAACTACAAATAAAGAGACAACAAAAGAAAATACAAGCAAGGAAACTACAAATAAAGAAACAGACAAGAAAGAGAATGACAAAAAAGAAACAAGTAAAAAAGAGGCTAGCGTAACAGTTCAATCAAGCGATGAGAATTTTACAGCGCTACGTATGCAAATGGAAGATCAGCGTAGTGTAGAGAAAGAAAAGTTACAAAATGTAATGAAGTCATCAAAATCTTCAGCAGAAGAAAAGAGTAAAGCGAAAGATAATCTTGATGCAATCACTACGATGGAAACGAAGCAACAATTACTTGAGACAGTGATTAAATCTCAAGGCGGATATAAGGATGCTCTTGTAAGAGCTGATGGAACAGACATTAAAGTAACAGTTAAATCGGCAAAGCATTCACAAAAAGAAGCGAATAAAATTATTCAGCTCGTAAGAAGTGAAGGTGGTTCAAAAGATGTAGGTGTGAAATTTGATCCATCAGTAAAATAAATTGGAATTATAATAGGTGTTGCTGCTTCAAATTAGATAAAAGAATAATAGAAAAAAGCTATCGTTTTCGATAGCTTTTTTCTATTTCATCTTTGCAGTTGTATTTAGTATTTTCAATTGGAAACGGGGAAATACGCTGTGAGTAAAAGATTAATGGTTCGTGATGATGGTGATTAGTTTTTCCAGATTTGACGTGAATGAAGAGGACCAATGTCCAAATCACTACGGCAGGCAAGAACAGGATGAGCCATATCATATGTCCGCACCTCACTACAATAAATTTGCTACACTTTGAACATACTATTCTTTTATGAAGGAAGAATGAACGGCACGTAAACAAAAAAATAATATTTGGTAAAAATATGTTTTTTTACCGTGGATAAAATGAAGAATGCTGAGGGAATTACGTTTTTACACTTTGCAGTTTTGAAAAAGTAAAGAATGTTTTTTAGGAAGTGGTCTTGCCAATTTTGTGTGAAACTTGGTATTATTACTAGGTAATAATTTTTTGGTGGAATAATATTTTTACAGGAGTTTCGATTTATAATAAAGAAATATAAATTGGAATGTTTAAAAAATTTAGCGTAAGATGGGAATAGTAAATATTTCTATTAGTAAATGTCATAGGAATAAATTTTCTAATAGAATACATCGTATTTTTACAGTAAATCAGTTTGATGCCAATCTGTAAAAACGGGACAAACAAGAGTATGGGAGTGGATTTTACATGTTTAAAATTCAAGAAGTTCGTGAATTAATTAAATTAATTGATAGCTCTAATATTGATGAATTTGAATACAAAAAAGACGGTACAACAATCAAAATGAAAAAACGTGGTAATGAAGTAGTTACTGTGCAAGCACCGGTAACGAAACAGGTAGTACAGCCAGCAGCATCTGTCGAAGTAGAAACAGCAGTAGCGGCAGCGCAAGTAGAAGCGCCAAAACAAGAAGAGAAGAAAGTTGTTCAAGATGAAAACCTACATAAAATCACATCACCGATGGTAGGGACATTTTATTCCTCTTCTTCGCCTGATACACCTCAATATGTAAGTGTTGGGGACAGAGTATCGAAAGATTCTATCGTATGTATTGTTGAAGCTATGAAATTATTTAACGAAATTGACGCAGATGTAGAGGGCGAAATTGTTGAGATTCTTGTTAATAACGGACAGCTTGTTGAGTATGGACAACCGCTATTTCTTGTAAAAGCGTAATAAGGGAGTCTTTGTGATGATAAAAAAAGTATTAATAGCCAATCGTGGGGAAATTGCTGTACGAATTATTCGTGCTTGTAAAGAAATGGATATTGAAACAGTTGCAATTTATTCAGAAGCAGACAAAGAGTCACTTCATGTGCAAATTGCAGATGAAGCGTATTGTGTTGGACCAACGATTTCAAAAGAAAGCTATTTAAATTTGACGAACATTATTAGTGTTGCGAAATTAACAGGTTGTGATGCAATTCATCCGGGATATGGATTTTTAGCAGAGAATGCAGATTTTGCAGAATTATGCCGTGAGTGTAACTTGATTTTTATCGGTCCAAGCCCAGAAGCCATTTCAAAGATGGGCACAAAAGACGTTGCACGTGATACAATGAAAGAAGCAGGGGTTCCGATTGTACCAGGTTCACAAGGGATTATTAAAAATACCGAAGAAGCGATCGAGCTTGCTAATCAACTTGGATATCCAGTTATCATTAAAGCGACTGCAGGTGGCGGCGGAAAAGGTATTCGTGTTGCGCGCCATGAAGAAGAGCTTGTAAAAGGAATTCAAATTACACAGCAAGAAGCCAGTACCGCTTTTGGGAACCCTGGTGTATACTTGGAGAAGTACGTTGAAGATTTCCGCCATGTTGAGATTCAAATAATGGCAGATACACATGGAAATGCCATTCATTTAGGAGAGCGTGATTGTACAATTCAGCGCCGTCTGCAAAAACTATTAGAAGAAAGTCCATCACCTGCACTTGATGAGAATATTCGCAAGCAAATGGGTGAGGCAGCAGTTAAAGCGGCGGTAGCGGTTGATTATACAGGTGCTGGTACGGTTGAGTTTATTTATGAATATAAAACGAAAAGCTTTTATTTCATGGAGATGAATACGAGAATCCAAGTTGAACATCCAGTTACTGAAATGGTAACAGGGATGGATTTAATTAAAGAACAAATTCTTGTTGCTTCTGGAGAAAAGTTATCGTTACAGCAAGAAGAAGTACAATTTAATGGTTGGGCAATGGAATGTCGAATTAATGCGGAAAACCCTGCCAAAAAATTTATGCCATCTCCAGGTAAAGTAGAAATGTACTTACCACCAGGCGGATTTGGTATTCGCGTCGATTCAGCTGTATATCCGGGATATTCAATACCACCTTTCTATGATTCGATGGTTGCTAAATTAATTGTTCACGGAAAAACACGTGAAGAGGCAATTGCAAAAATGAAGCGAGCGCTCAGTGAGTTTGTCATTGAAGGCGTACATACAACAATCCCGTTCCATTTGCAATTGCTAGAGCATCCTGATTTTGTAAAAGGTGAGTTTAACACGAAATTTTTGGAAGAGCATGAACTTGTGACGCAGTGATACATTAAAGGAGGTTTTTTTCATGGCTGAACATATGTTAGATATGGGTCAAGATACAACTCTTGGAAAAGTAGAAATTGCACCAGAAGTAATCGAAGTAATTGCAGGTATTGCAGCTGCTGAAGTAGAAGGTGTAGCGGCAATGCGTGGTAATTTTGCTACAGATGTTGTTGAGAAGTTAGGTAAGAAAAATCATGGTAAAGGTGTAAAGGTTGAATTAGCAAACGAAGATATTATTGTTGACCTTTACGTTGTGATGTATTTTGGTGTAGCGATTCCGGTTGTTGCACAAAAAATTCAAGACAATATTCGCCAAGCACTCTTTACAATGACAGGACTTGAGCCAAAAGAAGTGAACGTTCACATCGTTGGCGTAACATTCGAAACACAAAAAACAGAAATCGAACCAGTGTAAGAGTGGAAAAAGGTGCCTAGTAAAATAGGCATCTTTTTTATCGTTTCATTTCTTCACAAATTAAAACCCTCTAATTATTATACTATTTCAAAAAAAAAGAAAAATAAAACGGTATGTTTCATTTTTCCAAAAAACGTACATTGTGATAAGATATGGAACTTGAAGTTAATCTTTTTATTATTTTTCAGCCTTGTACCCCGTGTGTGAAACGATAAATTGTGTTATTATCATTGTATTATAAGGTTGGAAAATCAATGAAAACTGCAAGAGTAAGTGAATTGACGGCTTATAAATTATAATAATATAACAAAACATAAGGAAAGACTTGAAGTATAAAGGAGAGTTACAATGAAACGTAGGACGGCTAGAGAAAGAGCAATGCAAGCATTATACCAAATGGATATTACAGGTGAATTAGAACCGAAAGTAGCGGTGGAAAATACGCTAGATGAAGGCGAAGAAACAAATGAGTTTCTAGAATCACTTGTTGTAGGATTTGTAGACAACAAAGAAGAAATTGACGCAGCAATTCGTCAAAATTTAAAAAAGTGGAAGCTTGAGCGTATTAGTATTGTTGATCGCAGTATTTTACGTGTAGCTGTGTGTGAGATGAAATACATGGAAGAAATTCCGCACAATGTAACAATTAACGAAGCAATTGAAATCGCAAAAACATTTGGGGATGAGGAATCTCGTCGTTTTATTAACGGCGTTTTATCTAATATAAAAGATACACTGTAATTTCTTTAAGGGGGAAACTTAAAATGGTAGCAGTAATCATCAAAGGAAATGAAGTTGCGGAGAAAAAACGAGCACAATTAAAAGAAAAAGTTGTGAAGTTAAAAGAGCAAGGGATTGTACCAGGATTAGCAGTTATTTTAGTTGGAGAAGATCCAGCATCTCGTTCTTATGTAAAAGGAAAAGAAAAAGGCTGTGAGCAAGTAGGAATCTATTCAGAGCTAATTGAACTTCCTGAAACGATTACTGAGGAGCGTTTGCTTGCTGAAATCGATCGCTTAAATGGAGACGACCGCATTAATGGCATATTGGTACAATTACCTTTACCAAAACATATTGAAGAAAAAGCTATCATTGAAAGAATTTCACCGGAAAAGGATGTAGATGGATTTCACCCAATCAGCGTAGGACGTATGATGACGGGACAAGACACATTCCTTCCATGTACACCGCATGGCATTTTAGAATTAGTAAAAGAAACGAATCTTGATATTTCTGGAAAGCATGTTGTTGTAATTGGAAGAAGTAATATTGTTGGTAAACCAGTGGGGCAACTGTTTTTAAATGAAAATGCAACTGTCACATATTGTCATTCTAAGACGCAAAATATAAAAGAATTATCGAAGTTAGCTGATATTTTAATCGTAGCCGTTGGACGACCGAAAATGGTAACAGCTGACTATATTAAAGAGGGTGCGGTTGTAATTGATGTTGGTGTTAACCGTTTAGAAACAGGCAAACTTTGTGGTGATGTTGATTTTGACAATGTATTAGACGTTGCAGGTTACATTACGCCTGTGCCAAAAGGAGTCGGCCCAATGACTATTACAATGCTTCTTCACAACACTGTGGAGTCTGCAAAGCGTGCAGGTGTTGTTTGTCAATAATTTGAATCGGCTATGAGGAGAGAGAAATGGAGAAACAATATTTAACCGTTACAGCATTAACACGCTATATTAAAACAAAAATAGAGTATGATCCGCATTTACAGTCTGTTTGGTTAAAAGGAGAAATTTCCAACTTTAAATATCATAGTCGTGGTCATATGTATTTTACATTGAAAGATGAAAATGCAAGAATTGCAGCGGTTATGTTTGCGGGTCATAATCGTAACATTAAATTCAGGCCGGAAAATGGAATGAAAGTACTTGTAAAAGGAAAGATTTCTGTTTATGAGGCGAGTGGTTCTTATCAAATTTATATTCAAGACATGCAGCCTGACGGAATTGGAAACTTGCATTTAGCTTATGAGCAATTAAAAGTTCGTTTAGAGGAAGAGGGTTTGTTTTCTCAAGTTTATAAAAAAATAATTCCTCCGTATGCTAAAACAATAGGTGTAATCACGTCGCCAACAGGAGCAGCAATTCGCGATATTATAACAACAATTAAACGTCGTTATCCAATTGGAAATGTTATTGTGTTTCCTGTACTTGTACAAGGGGAGTCAGCAGCTCCCTCGATTGTACAAGCAATTCGTACAGCGAATGAAATGGGAGATATTGATGTTTTAATTGTTGGACGTGGTGGAGGCTCTATTGAAGAATTATGGGCCTTTAATGAGGAAGTAGTTGCAAGAGAAATTTTCACAAGTGAGATTCCGATTATTTCGGCTGTAGGCCATGAAACAGATTTTACAATCGCAGATTTTGTCGCGGATTTACGTGCACCAACACCGACTGCAGCAGCTGAGCTGGCGGTACCTAATACTATAGAGTTACAAGAAAAGGTATTACAAAGAACTCTGAGATTGCAAAGAGCAATGAGAGAGAGAGTACATAAAAAAGAAGAAAAACTGCAAGTGTTACAAAAATCTTATGCGTTCCGTTATCCAAGGCAAGTGTACGAGCAAAAAGAAGAGCAGTTAGACAGGGCTCTTGAACAACTTGTTTTAGCGAAAGAGCGTTATATAGATAAAAAAGTAAATCAATTAAAGCAACTTTCATTTTATTTAGAAAAGCACCACCCATCTCAAAAAATTATACAAACGAAAACGGCAATTGAAACGTTGCAAAAGCAGTTGCAACGTGAAATGCAAACATTACTTCAAACGAAGGAGTTCGTATTTGTGAGAGCGGCTCAAAAGCTTGAGGTATTAAGCCCGCTTAAAGTAATGATGAGAGGGTATGGGCTTGTATACGATGAAGAGAAACAAGTATTAAAAAGCGTGAAAGATGTTAGCCTTGGAGATGCTGTTTCGGTTCAATTACAAGATGGAATACTAGATTGTAGCGTATCAAGCATAGAGGAGCGTGAATTGAATAATGGAAAATAAGTTAAGCTTTGAAGAAGCAATTTCGCAGCTTGAGCATCTCGTTTCTAAGCTTGAACAAGGTGATGTACCTTTAGAGGAAGCAATTTCTTATTTTAAGGAAGGCATGGAATTATCTAAGCTTTGTGATGAGAAATTGAAAGATGTACAAGAACAAATGGCAGTTATCCTTGGGGAAGATGGAGAGCTTAAACCGTTTACTGCTTTAGGAGATGAAGCATAGTGACACATATAGCTTTTGATGCTTTTTTGAAAGAGAGTAAAACTTTCGTAGAAGAAAAGCTTGTAAGCTATGCAAATGAATTACAATGTCCAAATGTGCTTCGTGAAGCGATGGCATATTCTTTGGAAGCGGGTGGGAAACGTCTCCGCCCGTTACTTTTATTTGCAACGTTACAAGCGTTTGGGAAAGAAAGAAATCTTGGAGTGGGTGCAGCTTGTGCCCTTGAAATGATTCATACATATTCGTTAATTCATGATGATTTACCTTGTATGGATGATGATGATCTAAGACGAGGAAAGCCTACAAATCATAAAGTATTTGGTGAAGCAATGGCAGTTTTAGCGGGAGATGGTTTGTTGACATATGCTTTTCAAGTTATTATGGCATATGAGCAAAAAGAAATCTCTGCTGAAAAAAAAGTAAGACTTGTACTTGAGCTTGCGAAAGCAGCAGGACCTGAAGGAATGGTTGCTGGACAAGTGGCAGATATGGAAGCTGAAGGAAAACGACTTACAATTAATGAATTAGAGTACATTCATAATCATAAGACAGGTAAACTGCTTGAGTTTGCTGTACTTGCAGGCGCGATACTTTCTGATGCTACAGAAGAGCAAGAAGAGAAGTTACTTGCATTTGCGAAATATATCGGTCTAGCTTTCCAAATTAGAGATGATATTTTGGATGTAGAAGGAACAGAAGAAGAGATTGGAAAACCGATTGGTAGTGATGCTTCCAACGAGAAGAGCACATATACGACGTTATTTACTGTAGATAGAGCAAAATCTATTTTAGAGGAGAAAATTGCAAAAGCAAAAGATTCTATTAGCTCCTTACAATTACAAGATGAATATTTACTATCTATTTGTGATTTAATCGCAAAACGTAATAACTAATATAACAGCGTTTCCATTTGTTGAGTCATTCATCATTTTATGATATAAATGTAGGAAAGGTTTTTCTTTTCTTGTTATTGGCAAAAATATATGTAGATTACATTGCCGTTATCACTTCGTGTTAGCGGCTATTTTTTTCATCACGTAAAGAAATATGATGTATAATATGATAAGTGAAAAAATGGAAGTGTTTTCTGAAAGCAGGACAAGATAAAAAGAATAGAAAAGATAATTTCTTGTGTTGTGTAAATGTTTCTTATAATATTTGACATGTTGACAGATTATGAAATGAAAGTGAGTGATCCATGTGGATCTAACGCAAATTCAAAACCCTAGTTTTTTGAAAGATATGTCTATCAGTGAACTAGAGGGGTTGAGTGAGGATATTCGTAAGTTTTTAATTGAAGAGCTCTCTCAAACAGGTGGACATATTGCACCTAATTTAGGTGTAGTAGAACTCACAATTGCTCTGCATAAATTATTTGATAGTCCGAAAGATAAGTTTTTATGGGACGTAGGACATCAATCCTATGTACATAAAATTTTAACAGGGCGTGCGAAAGAATTCGGCACATTAAGGCAATACCAAGGTCTATGTGGTTTTCCAAAACGCTGCGAGAGTGAGCATGATGTTTGGGAAACTGGTCATAGTTCAACGTCGTTATCTGCTGCAATGGGAATGGCTCTAGCACGTGATTTAAAGAAAACGGAAGAATACGTTATACCAATCATTGGCGATGGTGCATTAACAGGCGGAATGGCTTTAGAGGCATTGAACCACATTGGGCATGAAAAAACGGACATGATTGTTATTTTGAATGACAATGAAATGTCAATTGCACCAAACGTCGGTGCACTTCATAATGTACTTGGTCGTTTACGTACCGCAGGGAAGTACCATTGGGTAAAAGATGAACTAGAGTATATATTGAAGAAAATCCCAGCAGTCGGCGGGAAAGTTGCTGCGACAGCAGAGAAAATAAAAGATAGTCTAAAATATTTACTAGTATCAGGCGTCTTTTTTGAAGAATTAGGCTTTACATATTTAGGTCCGGTCGATGGGCATGATTATGAAAAGTTATTCGAAACGTTGCAATATGCAAAGAAAACAAAAGGCCCAGTACTTGTTCATGTTATTACGAAAAAAGGAAAAGGTTATAAACCAGCTGAAAGTGACGTTATTGGAACTTGGCATGGAACAGGATCGTATAAAATTGAGTCAGGTGACTTCGTTAAACCGAAAGAAGTTGCACCAGCATGGAGTGCTGTTGTTAGTGAAACAGTGCTTAAGCTAGCGAGAACGGATGAACGTATCGTTGCAATTACGCCTGCAATGCCTGTTGGATCGAAACTTGAGAAATTCCAAAAAGAATTTCCGGATCGCATGATTGATGTAGGTATTGCAGAGCAGCATGCTACAACAATGGCAGCTGGTATGGCAACACAAGGGATGAAGCCGTTCTTAGCAATTTATTCAACATTTTTACAAAGAGCATACGACCAAGTTGTTCATGATATTTGTCGCCAAAATTTAAATGTTTTCATTGGAATAGATCGCTCTGGATTAGTAGGAGCAGACGGTGAAACGCATCAAGGTGTATTTGACATCGCGTTTTTACGTCACTTGCCGAATATGGTGCTTATGATGCCGAAAGATGAAAATGAAGGTCAACATTTAGTATATACAGCGATGCAATACGAAGATGGACCGATTGCTTTACGTTATGCACGCGGAAATGGACTTGGCGTTCAAATGGATGAAGAATTAAAGGCGATTCCAATCGGTACATGGGAAACGTTAAAAGAAGGCACACAAGCAGCAATTTTAACGTTTGGTACGACAATCCCGATGGCAATGGAAGCAGCTGAGCGTCTTGAACAAGCTGGAGTATCAGTGAAAGTAGTGAATGCTCGCTTTATTAAGCCGATGGACGAAGCATATTTACATGATCTTTTAGGGAAAAATATACCGATTTTAACGATTGAAGAGGCTTGTTTAATCGGTGGCTTTGGAACGGGAGTAGTTGAATTTGCTTCTGAGAACGGATACCATAGTGCTTTAATTGAACGAATGGGTATTCCTGATCGCTTCATAGAGCATGGTAGTGTAACAAAACTGTTAGAAGAAATTGGTTTAACAACAGATGCTGTTGTAGACCGTATTCATACAATGATTCCATCAAAACAAAAAAGGGCGTAACAAATGAGCGTAAAAAAAGAAAGAGTAGATGTACTATTAGTAGAGCGAGGACTTATAGAAACGCGTGAGAAGGCTAAACGTGCTGTTATGGCAGGTCTTGTATATGCGAATGAAATGAGACTCGATAAGCCAGGGGAGAAAATCTCACAAGATACGGAGATTACGGTGAAAGGGCAAGTCATGCCGTATGTAAGCCGTGGTGGTTATAAGCTTGAAAAGGCATTAGAAACATTTCAACTTGATTTACAAGATAAGGTTATGATAGATATTGGTTCATCAACTGGTGGTTTTACAGACTGTGCGCTTCAAAATGGGGCGAAGTTATCCTACGCATTAGATGTAGGATATAATCAACTTGCGTGGAAATTGCGTCAAGATGAGCGTGTTGTTGTGATGGAACGAACGAACTTCCGTTACGTGACACCGGCAGATTTAGAGCGTGGTTTACCGCAGTTTGCAAGTATTGATGTTTCATTTATATCATTAAGGCTTATATTGCCGGTTTTAAAAACAATGCTTATGCCAAATGGTGATGTAGCTGCATTGATTAAACCTCAGTTTGAAGCTGGACGAGAACAAGTCGGGAAAAAAGGCATTGTTCGTGATAGAAAAGTACATGAAGCTGTCGTGGAAATGATTGTCGATTTTGCTCTTAAGGAAGGCTATAATATCGAAGGTTTAACATTCTCACCAATTACAGGCGGGGATGGAAATATTGAATTTTTAATTCATCTAAAGTGGCACGGTGAGCGTGAGAATGGCGAAAATCATTCTCCGGTTTCTATTGAGCAAGTTGTTACAGAAGCACATGATGTTCTAAAACAAAAAGGGAAAGGGGAATAACATATGTTGTTCCTCTTTTTGTTGTAATCGTATAATGATTGTAAAAACAATTGTGTACAAGTAATGGATTATACGGTAACATAAATAAATGAAGTATACCAATGTTTAAACTATGGTAAGAGATAGTGTGAGGTGCAAATGTATGAATAAAGGTCAGCGCCATATTAAAATCAGGGAAATTATTGCTAACAAAGAAATTGAAACACAAGATGAACTAGTTGATATTTTACGTAATGTGGGGTTTAATGTAACGCAAGCAACAGTATCGCGCGATATTAAAGAACTGCACTTAGTGAAGGTGCCATTACATGATGGCCGCTATAAATATAGCTTGCCAGCAGATCAACGATTTAATCCGTTGCAAAAATTAAAACGAAATCTAGTGGATTCATTTGTAAAATTAGACACGGCAGGACATATGCTTGTGCTAAAAACATTGCCTGGTAACGCTCATTCACTTGGGGCACTCATTGATCATTTAGAGTGGGATGAGATCGTCGGAACCATTTGTGGTGATGATACTTGCTTAATTATTTGCCGTACACCTGAAGATACAGGTGTTGTCTCTGATCGTTTCTTAAATATGCTTTAACAGAAAAATCTTGTTTACTTTCCTCTGTAAAGTGGAAAGTAAACAAGATATTTTTATTGGCGAAAAATACGGATTTTCAAATACAATACATTATTTTTTTTGAATGAAGTTAGAAAATAGGTGGATTGACCCGTAAAACGAATGTTTGGTACAATGGAGCGGGTTAGAAGAGTAATTTATACATACAAACATATAGTATAACTATTTGAATGAAGAATACTGAGAAAAGCCCTTAATAGGGGATTAGTTTATAACGAGGTGAATGGGGCATTGTTATCGGAATTATCGATCAGAAACTTTGCTATTATTGAGGCATTAAATATTTCTTTTCAAAAAGGTTTAACCGTTTTAAGTGGTGAAACAGGAGCTGGAAAATCCATTATTATTGATGCAATTAGTTTGCTTGTTGGTGGCCGTGGTTCAGCAGAATTTGTTCGATATGGAACAGAAAAGGCTGAGATAGAAGGCTTATTCTATGTAGAAGATGACAAGCATCCATGTATCGCAAAGGCAGAAGAGTTAGATATAGAAATAGAAGATGGCATGATTATTTTGAAGCGTGACATCGCTGCGAACGGAAAAAGTGTCTGTCGTGTAAATGGGAAACTTGTTACACTCAGCATATTAAAAGAGATTGGAAAAACGCTAGTTGATATTCATGGACAGCATGAAACACAAGATTTAATGAATGAAGAACGTCATATGTTTATGCTTGATCATTTTGATGGAAATCGCATTGTTAAACAATTGGGCATATATCAAAATGTATATACAGACTATGAGAAGTTAAAAAAACAGCTGAAATCTTTAAGTGAAAATGAACAACAAATGGCCCATCGTCTAGATTTAATTCAATTCCAACATGAAGAAATTCGTAAGGCGGATTTAAAAATGGATGAAGAATATGAATTGACTGAGGAACGATTAAAAATCTCCAATTTTGAAAAGATTTATAAAGCATTAGGAGATGCGTATCGTTCGTTAAGTGGAGACGGACAGGGATTGGATCACGTAAGAAATGCAATGGGACAAATGGAGAGTATTACGCACTTAGATGAAGCGTATCAAGAAAATCATGATTCTATTGCGAATAGTTATTACTTATTAGAAGAAGTTGCATATCAGCTTAGAGAAAAATTAGATATGATGGAATATGATCCGAAACGTCTAGATGAAATTGAAACACGTTTGAATGAAATCCGTATGTTAAAGAGAAAGTATGGAAATACTGTAGAAGAGATTTTAGCGTATGCTGATAAAATTGAACAAGAAATTTTTACGATTGAAAATAAAGACGTACATATTGAAACGACGAGAAAGCAGTTAACGAAATTAGAAGGTGTTATTGTAAAAGAAGCAACGTTGTTAAGTACTATGCGTCATGAGCTTGCAGATCATCTTACAAGCGCTATTCATCAAGAATTAAAAGAACTATATATGGAAAAAACGAAATTTGAAGTGAGAATTATGAAGAGGGTAGGAAATGTAGAAGAACCTCTCGTGGAAGGAACACCGGTAAAACTTACGGCGGATGGCTACGATCATGTGGAATTTTATATTTCAACGAATCCGGGTGAACCGTTAAAGCCACTTTCAAAGGTCGCTTCTGGCGGAGAGTTATCTCGTATTATTTTAGCTTTAAAAAGCATTTTTTCTAAGCATCAAGGTGTTGCATCTGTTATTTTTGATGAAGTGGATACGGGTGTGAGTGGTCGGGTTGCACAGGCTATTGCGGAAAAAATTTATCGTGTATCAGTAAACTCGCAAGTACTTTGTATTACGCACTTACCTCAAGTAGCTTCAATGGCGGACTCTCATTTATTTATTAGAAAACAAGTGGCGAATGATCGTACGATTACATCGGTTACTGTGTTAAGTACGGATGAAAAAGTAACAGAAATTGCTCGAATGATTTCTGGTGTTGAAATTACAGATTTAACGACAGAGCATGCGAAAGAGTTACTTACGCAAGCGCATCATTTCAAACAGACAGCAGAGGCTATCCAGTAATGGATAGCTTTTTTTTCTCAAATGACGATTTCTTAATTCTTCCGGTTATAAATAAAGCGCTGCAAGGAGAGATTAAAAAGTGAAGCCAAGAGGCTGAATGTGGGGTAGGAGCGAGGAGAGTGAACAAATTGAAATTAGAAAGATTTCGAAAAATAATAGGTCTTTGTCTCCTTGTTTCTCTAGTTTTTATTGGATGTTTTAAACCGCTTCGAACGTTTATTTCATCTCCGAAGCAACTTGTTGTTTTTGAAGGACAACAATCAGAAATAGCATCATTACCAGTTTTTAAGGCTGCATCTACAAATCGTAATGTGTTTACTGTAAGTTCAAATGAACAAGAACTTATGGTAAATTCTCACCAAAATGGTGAAGCTGATATGGTGTTTCAACTTGCTGGATTTCCAGTGAAAAAAGTAAATGTGAAAGTATTAAAAGATTTTAAAGTTATTCCAGGTGGACAATCGATTGGTGTAAAATTGAACACAAAAGGTGTACTTGTTGTAGGCCATCATTTAATTCAAACTGAAAAGGGTAAAGTATCTCCTGGTGAAACAGCTGGTGTACAGATTGGAGATATGATTACTGAAATCAATGGTAAAACAATTGAAAGAATGAGTGATGTAGCACCATTTATTCATAATAGTGGAGAAACAGGTGAACCGCTTAATCTTGTTTTATTAAGAGATGGAAAATATATTCGTGCTAAGCTAACACCACAAAAAGACAATGGTGAATCCTCTTACCGAATTGGACTGTATATTCGTGATTCAGCAGCTGGTATCGGAACGATGACATTTGTACATCCAGATTCTATGAAATATGGAGCGCTTGGTCATGTAATTTCCGATAATGATACAAAAAAGCCAATTCAAGTAGAAGATGGACAAATTATGCGTTCGACAGTAACGTCTATTGAAAGAGGAAGTCACGGGAACCCGGGAGAAAAATTAGCAAGATTTTCACCGGATCGTGAAGTGATTGGTAATATTACAATAAATAGCCCGTATGGTATTTTTGGGAAATTAAACACAGATATGACAAACGGCATAATGGATAAAGCAATGCCTATCGCATTATCCCATCAAGTAAAAGAAGGGCCAGCGAAAATATTAACAGTTATTGATCAAGATAAGGTGGAAGCGTTTGATATTGAAGTTGTTAGTACGGTACCACAAAAGTTCCCGGCTACAAAAGGTATGGTTATAAAAGTGACAGATAAACGTTTACTAGCAAAAACGGGTGGTATTGTACAAGGAATGAGTGGAAGTCCGATTGTACAAAATGGGAAAGTAATTGGTGCGGTTACACATGTATTTGTAAATGATCCAACGTCAGGATACGGTGTTCATATTGAATGGATGTTACATGAGGCTGGAATTAATATTTATGATCAAGAGAAAAAAGCGAGCTAATACATATTAGCTCGCTTTTCTTTTGAAAAATTCGTTGAAATTTTGTAAAAGCTCCGCAAGAGCTGTTTTTTGTTGTAAGATATAAGCAAAGGGTTGAACGTTTCGCTGTAATTCTATGATGGAATGTGTTGCGAAAGTAAAAAAATGAACGATAAACATATTTTTTTGTGATTTTATCGGAAAGTAAGAAACTTTAAAGGGAATTTTCACACAATTGTCGAACAATTCATGTAGCCTAGAAGCTTACACATGTCGGAAGAATCGATTCGGTAAGGGAGGAAAAACTGTGGAGAAAATTAAAGTATGTCTTGTGGATGATAATAAAGAATTGGTATCGATGCTAGAGAGTTATGTTGCTGCCCAAGATGATATGGAAGTTATCGGAATTGCTTACAATGGTCAAGAATGTTTAAACTTATTGAAAGAAAAGCAGCCTGATATACTCGTTTTAGACATTATTATGCCACATTTAGATGGTCTAGCTGTGCTAGAGAAAATGCGACATATTGAAAGGTTAAGACAACCTAGCGTTATTATGTTGACAGCATTCGGACAAGAAGATGTGACGAAAAAAGCGGTTGATTTAGGGGCATCATATTTCATATTAAAACCATTTGATATGGAGAATTTAACAAGTCATATTCGTCAAGTTAGTGGTAAGGAAAGTGCTACTATTAAACGTCCATTACCATCTTTCCGATCAGCAACAACGATAGATGGAAAACCGAAAAACTTAGATGCGAGTATTACAAGTATCATTCATGAAATTGGTGTACCCGCTCATATTAAAGGGTACATGTACTTACGAGAAGCAATCTCTATGGTGTACAATGATATCGAATTACTAGGATCTATTACGAAAGTATTATATCCAGATATTGCAAAGAAATATAATACAACAGCAAGCCGTGTCGAGCGCGCAATCCGTCACGCAATTGAAGTAGCTTGGAGCCGTGGGAATATTGATTCTATTTCGTCCTTATTTGGTTATACTGTATCCATGTCAAAAGCAAAACCTACGAATTCCGAGTTCATCGCAATGGTTGCGGATAAGCTAAGACTTGAACATAAGGCTAGCTGAGAGGAAGAGTAGTAAGGGATTTAAGTTTTAGTAGAGCTTAATAATTCTTGAAATTTATACTCGATATCAATTTTAAAACCAATAAACTTTTATTTAATGACCAATGAATTTTAGAATTCGTTGGTCTTTTTATTTTGTTGAGAAAAAGAGGGAGAAGTGATATCGATTTTATCAAAATTATTTGGGTAGATAAAAAGGGTTGTTTGATATTATGGAAAATAAAACCTGTTTTTAGTAATATTACATATAAGTGAGTTTTTTAAGGTAATTAAATAGGTATACAGAGGGAGAAGGGAAATGAAAAACAAAATATTAACTTGGCTAGGAATAGTAGCAGCTATGGGAGTTCTTGCTGTTGCAGTTACATTTGGAATGTTAGAGCTTGCCGATAATCCAGTAGATAAAGAAGTGAGTGCTCAAATAGATAAAAAAGAAGACCCAACGATAGTAGGTAGAGAGGTAGATGGAGTCTTTGTTGATGTGTATGTTACTGAAAATTCTACTGAAAGCGAAGTCATTACAGCGATGTATCACATGACTCATCAAAAAGTAGTGGCAGAACGAAAATCGGGATCCATCCCAATGATTCAAAATAACGCTGAAAAATTAAAAAAAATCATAAATAAGAGTAGTTTTGCGAAGAAAAATGAGCTTGTAGCAATTGCTGATAGATGGGCGAAAAAAGATTTTAGTAAAATTGTAGAAGATCACAATTTTTTCTCGGATGCTCAAGAGGGTAATGTTTGTAAAGCCACTAGAGCGATGGATGCGGTAGAAGAGCAACATTATATTTTAACTACATTCGGGGAGGAAAAAGCGAAAGAACTATACGAATCAGGGGATACTCCGCACGTTCAATAAAAAATAATATGAAGGGCTTCTAGTTTTTTTATTACCTTGCTTTAAGGGGGCAATGGTGACTTGTGAATAAATATTCTGCTTTCTTTATGACTTGTAACAAAAAAGAAGATATATAATTCATTATTAAATGATGAAGTGAAGGCTAAATCGCATCGTAGTACATCTGTTAAAGGATTTTAGTGGGGAAGTCATCCATGATATAATAGATGATAATAAAAAGCCCTGCAAAACAGGACTATATTATTCTTCGTCTTTATTTTGTTTTTCTAATTCAACTAACTTTTGGATTAAAATATGCTGTGGCATATGCATAAGTTGTTCAAGTGGAACACCTAACGCTTTTGATAGGCGGACTGCAGTGTCTGGAGAAATTTGTAATGGTCTCATAGAAGTACCTCCTTTTTCGTATAGTATAGCATAAGATTGGGGGAGTGAGGATGACTCTTATATTTGCGCATCGTGGTGCGGCGGGAACGTATCCGGAAAATACAATGATTTCATTTGAAGCGGCGGAGGCTTTCGGGGCAGACGGAATTGAACTCGATGTTCAATTCACGAAAGATGGAAAAGTTGTTGTTATTCATGATGAAACGGTGGATCGGACAACAAATGGAAAAGGTGCGGTTCGAAATTATTTATATGAGGATTTATGTAAGTTGGATGCGAGTTATAAATTCGGTGACAAAGTAGGTTTTTGCAAAATACCTCTTCTAGAAGAGGTGTTAGAATGGCTCGCAAAAACGAAATTGCTACTCAATATTGAACTGAAAAATAATAAAATCCCATACAGAGGTTTAGAAGAAGAGGTTATAACACTTGTACGTAAGTTTAGTCTAGAGGATCGGATTGTGTTTTCTTCTTTTAATCACTACAGTATGAAGCGATGTCATATGATGGCTCCTGATATTCAAACAGCTATTTTGTATCGTGAAGGTTTGCATAGCCCGTGGGCATATGCAAAAAAGATGGGTGCTACTGCAGTACATCCGAATTATCGTTATCTTCAAGATGCTATCGCTGAATTAACGATGGGAAGTGGTGTGGAGGTTCGTCCTTACACGATAAATGAAGAAACGCTTATGCGTAAATATTTTGATATGAATATATCAGCGATTATTACTGATTATCCTGAAACAGCAAGAACTTTATTACCGATAAAAAAATGAGACCTAATATAATGGTCTCATTTTTTATTTATGATATGTGAAAACTTTGTTTTATCTTCTGAAGCGTGCTTGTACTTTATTTCTCTTACGATCTCTGTGTAAGACGAAGCCGCCGAAGATATAAAACCCGAGTGCGAAGCAAAGAGCGCCGATTAAAAATTGTAACCATAATATAGGGATTGGGGAGAACAAAATCCCAAATACAGTATCTCTCATTAGTTTAATACCAAGCACGGCTAATGAAATGGGGATGAGTGCTAATAATAGAGCGAGGTAACGCTGCATACATAACGCTCCTTTTCAGATTATTTTGTGTATTTTAATGATGTTATATGGAATGGGGGTTTGTCAAGAGGTTGCTGAACGAGTAAGATAAGAATGTGAAAAATTTTGCAGAGATACTTCGAGAGGAAGTGTAATGTATGAAACAAAATGTGTTAATTGTTGGAGCAGGTGAAGGTGGGAGTACACTGCTGAGTCTGTTGCAAAATTCGAATATATTTCAAATTATAGGAGTTATTGATAGTAATCCAATTGCGAAAGGATTACAAATCGCAAAGGAATATGGGACTCCGATTGGTGATAGTGTAACTCCGTTTCTTTCTATGCATATTGATGTAATGTTTGATATGACAGGTGATTATGATTTACATAAAGTTTTATTGGGAAGCAAGCATAAAGACACCCTTCTTATACCAGGGGATATTGCAAAAATTGTTACGAGACTAGCGCATGAGAAGGAAAGCTTAATTGGAAAGCTAGAAGAACAGACGCAACAAGGGAATTTAATTTTAAATTCAACGCATGACGGTATGATTGTTATAGACCAAGAGGGACAAGTTCGTCTGTTTAATAAAAGCGCAGAGCGTATTACTGGATATAAAAAAGAGGAAGCAATAGGGAAATATATTTTAGAAGTTATTCCAACGAGTAAGTTGCTTCGTATTATACGCACGAAAAAAATAGAAGTGAATCATGAACTGACGTTAGAGAATGAAAAAAAGATTATTACAACGCGTATTCCGATATTAAAAGAAGGTGGAGAGGTTCAAGGGGCATTTGCGATTTTTAAAGACATTACAGAAGTTGTAGATTTAGCGGAAGAAGTTACAGACTTAAAAGAAATTCAAACGCTACTTGAGGCGATTATTAACTCATCTGAGGAAGCAATTTCGGTTGTTGATGAGAAAGGAAGAGGACTAGTTATAAACCCTGCTTATACGAAGTTAACGGGTTTGACTGAAGAAGAAATTATTGGGAAGCCGGCTACAACTGATATTGTGGAAGGTGAAAGTATGCATATGAAAGTACTTCGGACGCGCCGAGCGGTACGAGGAATACATATGAAGATTGGGCAAAAAAAGCGAGATGTAATTGTAAACGTAGCACCGGTTATTGTCGATGGGATATTGAAAGGGAGCGTCGGGGTAATTCGCGATGTATCAGAAATTCAAAAGTTAACAAATGAATTGAATAGGGCAAGACAAATTATTCGAACGTTAGAAGCAAAATATTCATTTGATGATATTGTTGGTGATTCAGATGAAACGACGGCAGCTATTGAACAAGCAAAACTTGGAGCGAATACACCGGCAACAGTATTGCTTAGAGGGGAATCTGGTACGGGGAAAGAGTTATTTGCACACGCTATTCATAACAGTAGTAATCGAAAATACAATAAGTTTGTACGAGTAAACTGTGCTGCTATTTCTGAGACCTTATTAGAAAGTGAATTATTCGGTTATGAGGAAGGCGCGTTTTCTGGAGCGAAAAGAGGCGGGAAACGAGGATTCTTTGAAGAAGCGAATAATGGAAGTGTTTTTTTAGATGAAATCGGAGAGTTATCTGCAAATACGCAAGCGAAGCTCCTTCGTGTGCTACAAGAAAAAGAAATTGTGAAAGTAGGGGGAACGAAAGCGATACCTATTAATGTCCGGGTAATTGCAGCAACACATGTGAATTTAGAAAAGGGCATTCTAGAAGGAGAGTTCAGAGAGGACTTATATTATCGTTTAAATAAAATCCCGATTCAAATTCCTTCCCTTCGTCAGCGTAAAGGAGATATACCAGCGATTGCAGAAAGGTTAATTCAAAAAATTAATCAAGATTATGGTCGTAATGTAGAAGGACTCACCGATTCAGCCGTTTCGTATTTACAATCATATGAATGGCCAGGGAATGTTAGGGAACTTGAAAATATTTTAGGGCGAGCTATTATCTTTATGAATTATAACGAAATATATATTGATGTACATCATTTACCGCCTTTACATAAAGAAGAACAAGTAGAGCCGAAACAAAATAATTTATTACCTGAATTAGAAGAGAAGGCCCTTGAACACCTAGTGACAGAATTTGAGGGGAATATTATCCGTGAATATTTAGAGAAATTTGATGGGAACAAAACGAAGACTGCAAAAGCGTTAGGAATTTCAGTTCGAAACTTATATTACAAGCTAGAAAAGTATGACTGTGCAAAAAATAGCATGCAATAAATTGCGTACCGTGCAATTTATTGCGTGGTATACAAAAAGCGACAAAACGAGACAGAATATTGCGTTGTTTTCCAAAGTATTGATTTTGCTGCATTTTGAATGCGTTTTCATTATTGGTAAGACCACTTTTTAAAGTTGGCACGGTATTTGCTTAATGAATAGACGAGGGACGACGGAAAGGGTTGATTACAAAATATGAAGTTAGAACACTTAATTGATCAAGCAGCAGGACAGCCTAAAAAAACTGTGGCTGTAGCAGTAGCTGAAGATCATGAAGTAATTGAAGCTGTAGCGAAAGCAATCAAGTTACAGCTAGCTCAATTTCGTCTATATGGAAATCAAGAGAAAATAATAGGGATGCTACAAGAGCATGGGCTACAAACTTCAGAACATATTGAAGTGATTGCAGCAGCGTCAAGTGCTGAGGCTGCAGAACTTTCTGTTAAATCTGTAAGCAATGGCGAAGCAGATGTGCTAATGAAGGGGAACATCCCAACAGCAAATATTTTGAAAGCTGTATTAAATAAAGAGTGGGGACTTCGTAAGGGCAGCGTGCTTTCACATGTTGCAGCGTTTGAAGTTCCAAATTACGATCGTCTTATTTTTGTTACAGACGCAGCGATGAACATTGCACCTGATGTAACACAAAAAGCTGCTATTATACAAAATACTGTAGAAGTTGCCCAGGCAATAGGAATTGATTTGCCAAAGGTAGCGCCAATTGCAGCGGTAGAGGTTGTTAATCCTGCGATGCAAGCGACAATTGATGCAGCGATGTTAACTCAAATGAATCGCCGCGGACAAATTAAAAATTGTGTCGTTGATGGACCACTTGCTTTAGATAATGCAGTATCACAAATTGCAGCAGAACATAAAGGCATAGTAAGTGATGTAGCAGGTAAGGCAGACATTTTACTCGTCCCAACGATTGAAGCTGGAAATGTGCTATATAAATCACTCGTCTATTTTGCAAATGCAAAGGTAGGAGCGATGATTGCTGGCGCTAAAGCACCGATTGTTTTAACATCACGTGCTGATTCAGCAGAAACAAAAGTATATTCATTAGCATTGGCAGTTGCGACTGCTTCAAAATAAACCAAATAGGGTAAAACAATTAGGGGGAAACGACAATGACATTAGAAATCTTCGAATACTTAGAAAAATATGATTATGAGCAAGTGGTATTTTGTCAAGATAAAGAATCTGGTTTAAAAGCAATCATTGCAATCCATGATACAACACTTGGACCAGCTCTTGGTGGAACAAGAATGTGGACATATGATTCTGAAGAAGCGGCGATTGAAGATGCATTGCGTCTTGCAAAAGGGATGACATACAAAAATGCAGCAGCTGGTTTAAACTTAGGTGGTGCAAAAACAGTAATTATCGGTGATCCACGTAAAGATAAAAGCGAAGCGATGTTCCGTGCATTAGGACGCTACATTCAAGGACTAAACGGACGTTACATTACAGCTGAAGATGTTGGTACAACAGTAGATGATATGGATATTATCCATGAGGAAACTGATTTTGTAACAGGGATTTCACCATCATTTGGTTCTTCTGGTAACCCATCTCCAGTAACTGCATACGGTGTTTACCGTGGTATGAAAGCAGCTGCAAAAGAAGCATTTGGTACAGATAACCTAGAAGGAAGAGTAATTTCTATTCAAGGTGTTGGTAATGTAGCATATCACCTATGCAAACATTTACACGCTGAAGGAGCAAAATTAATCGTTACAGATATTAATAAAGAAGCTGTACAACGTGCAGTAGAAGAATTCGGTGCAACAGCAGTTGAGCCAAATGAAATTTACGGTGTTGAATGTGATATTTACGCACCATGTGCATTAGGCGCAACAGTTAATGATGAAACTATTCCACAACTTAAAGCAAAAGTAATCGCTGGTTCTGCAAATAACCAATTAAAAGAAGATCGTCACGGCGACCTTATTCATGAAATGGGTATTGTATACGCACCAGACTATGTTATTAATGCAGGTGGCGTAATTAACGTAGCAGACGAATTATATGGATACAATAGAGAACGTGCATTAAAACGTGTTGAGTCTATTTATGACACAATTGCAAAAGTAATCGAAATTTCAAAACGCGATGGCATAGCAACTTATGTAGCGGCAGATCGTCTAGCTGAAGAGCGCATTGCAAGCTTGAAAAACTCTCGTAGCACATACTTACGCAACGGTCACGACATTATTAGCCGTCGCTAATCATTCATATATAATTTTTACAAAAGGTGTGGTTACCTCTTATGAGGTTTCCACTTCCTTTTAAATTTATTAGTGGAGGTAGCAACATTGTCTGTAAATCGAATTCTTGTTATTAACCCAGGTAGTACATCCACAAAGATTGGTGTTTTTGATAATGAAAGACCCGTTCTAGAAGAAACTATTCGTCATGACGTAGAACAGATTGGAAAATATAAGCGAATTATCGACCAATATGAGTTTCGTAAAGAAACGATTTTAGAAGTTCTACATTCTCATGGTATTAACATTTCAAAATTAAACGCTGTTTGTGGGCGTGGTGGATTACTTCGTCCAATCGAAGGCGGTACGTATACAGTAAACGATGCGATGTTAGAAGATTTAAAAAATGGGTTTAGTGGTCATCACGCTTCAAACCTTGGAGGCATTTTAGCATATGAAATTGCTTCTGGATTAAACATTCCTGCATTCATTGTGGATCCTGTCGTTGTAGATGAGATGGAGCCAATTGCTCGTATAAGTGGTATTGCTGGTATGGAACGCAAAAGTATCTTCCATGCATTAAACCAAAAAGCGGTTGCTCGTAAAGTAGCAGATGAATTAAATCACAAATATGAGGATTTAAATTTATTAGTTACACATATGGGCGGCGGTATTACAGTTGGTGCTCATAAAAAAGGAAAAGTTATCGATGTGAATAATGGCTTAAACGGAGAAGGACCATTTAGTCCAGAGCGTGCTGGTACAGTACCAGTAGGACAATTAGTTGAAATGTGTTTTTCTGGTGAGTATTACCGAGACGAAATGGTTAAAAAACTTGTCGGACAAGGTGGACTTGTAAGCCTTATCGGTACAAACGATGCAATTAAAGTAGAACAAATGGTTGAAAAAGGTGATCCTGAGGCAACTCTTATTTATAAAGCAATGGCGTATCAAGTTGCAAAAGAGATTGGCGGAGCTAGTGCTGTACTTCACGGGAAAATCGATGCAATCGTATTAACTGGTGGACTTGCGTACAGTAAAATTCTTGTCGATGAAATAAAAGAACGTGTTCACTGGATTGCAGATGTTATCGTACATCCAGGAGAAGATGAATTACAAGCGTTAGCAGAAGGAGCACTTCGTGTATTACGTGAAGAAGAAGCTCCAAAAGAATATATTGTACGAGAAAAACAAACAGTAGCTAGGGGTTGAGATAATGGCAAGAGAATATGATTTAGTCATCGTTGGCGGCGGTACTGGTGGATATGTTGCTGCTATTCGTGCATCACAACTAGGGTTAAAAACTGCACTTGTTGAAAAAGAAAATCTTGGTGGTACTTGTTTACACAAAGGATGTATTCCTAGTAAAGCTCTTTTACGTAGTGCGGAAGTATACGCAACTGCTAAAAAAGGAGAAGAGTTCGGAGTTATTGCAAGTAATGTAGAACTAAACTTTGCTAAAGTACAAGAGCGTAAAGAGAAGATTGTAACGCAGCTTCATAAAGGCGTTCAGCATTTAATGAAACAAGGTAAAATTGATGTGTTTGAAGGTATTGGCCGTATTCTTGGCCCATCTATTTTCTCTCCAATGCCAGGTACAATTTCAGTTGAACTTGCAAGTGGAGAAGAGAATGAAATGTTAATTCCAAAAAATGTGCTTGTTGCGACAGGTTCTCGTCCAAATTCATTACCAGGATTAGAGTTAGACGGAGAGTATGTAATGTCTTCGGATCATGCCCTAAAAATGGAAACGCTTCCTAGCTCAATCATTATCGTTGGTGGCGGTGTAATTGGTATTGAGTGGGCATCTATGCTTGCTGACTTCGGTGTAGAAGTTACTGTATTAGAATATGCGAAAAACATATTACCACTAGAAGATAATGACGTTTCAAAAGAAATGCAACGTCTATTCAAGAAAAAAGGTATTAAAGTGGTAACTGGTGCAAAAGTATTACCAGAAACATTGGTAAAAGATAATGGAGTAACAATTCAAGCTGAACATAACGGTGAGAACAAAGCATTTAAAGCAGAAAAAATGCTTGTATCTGTCGGAAGACAAGCGAATACGCAAAATATGGGCTTAGAGAACACAGATATTGTTGTGGAAAAAGGATACATTCAAACAAATGAGTTTTATCAAACGAAGGAATCTCATATTTACGCAATTGGAGATGTAATCGGTGGCTTGCAACTTGCTCACGTTGCTTCTCATGAAGGAATTGTTGCAGTAGAACATATCGCTGGTAAAGAAGTTACACCAATTGATTATTCTATGGTATCAAAATGCGTATATAGTAGTCCAGAAGTTGCTTCTGTCGGCTTAACAGAACAAGAAGCAAAAGAAAAAGGCTATAAGTTAAAAGTCGGTAAGTTCTCATTCCGTGCAATCGGAAAGGCACTTGTATACGGAGAATCAGACGGTTTTGTAAAACTTGTAGTTGATGAAGAAACAAATGACATTCTCGGTGTTCATATGATCGGACCACATGTAACAGATATGATTTCTGAAGCTGGTCTTGCAAGAGTACTTGATGCAACACCTTGGGAAGTAGCACATACAATTCATCCGCATCCATCATTATCTGAGGCGATTGGTGAAGCTGCACTTGCTGTAGATGGAAGAGCGTTACACGCATAAAAATGTGGATTTAGGAGGTTATGAAAAATGGCAGAAGTAAAAGAAAAGCGCCATGAAGAGCTTGGCTTAAGTGATGAGCAAGTATTAGAAATGTTCCGTACGATGTTACTTGCACGTAAAATTGACGAACGTATGTGGTTATTAAACCGTGCAGGTAAAATTCCATTCGTAATTTCTTGTCAAGGACAAGAGGCTGCACAAGTTGGAGCGGCATTCGCTCTTGATAGAGAGAAAGATTATGCATTACCATACTACCGTGATATGGGTGTTGTACTAGCGTTTGGTATGACAGCTAAAGAGCTTATGTTGTCTGCTTTCGCAAAAGCTGGAGATCCAAACTCTGGTGGTCGTCAAATGCCTGGTCACTTCGGTCAAAAGAAAAATCGTATTGTTACAGGATCATCACCAGTAACAACGCAAGTACCACATGCAGTTGGTATTGCACTAGCTGGAAAAATGGAGAAGAAAGATTTAGTAACGTTCGTTACATTCGGAGAAGGCTCTTCAAACCAAGGTGACTTCCATGAAGGAGCAAACTTTGCTGGTGTACACAAACTACCTGTTATTTTCATGTGTGAAAATAACAAATATGCAATCTCTATTCCAGTTGAAAAACAATTAGCATGTAAAAACGTATCAGATCGTGCAATTGGTTACGGCATGCCTGGATATACAATAGACGGAAACGATCCGCTTGCAGTATATAAAGCTGTAAAAGAAGCAGCAGACCGCGGTCGTCGTGGTGAAGGTCCGACTTTAATTGAAGCAGTATCATATCGTTTGACAGCACATTCTAGTGACGACGATGATCGTGTTTATCGTGATAAAGAAGAGGTAGAAGAAGCGAAGAAAAAAGATTCAATTATAACATTTGCAGCTTATTTAAAAGAAGTTGGTGTGTTAACTGAGGAATTTGAAAAACAAATGCTAGACGAAATTATGCATATCGTAAATGAAGCAACAGAATATGCAGAAAATGCTCCGTATGCAGCACCTGAAGATGCATTGAAGCACGTATACGCAGAATAGGGGGGAACGTTTCATGGCTGTAATGTCTTATATTGATGCTATTACATTAGCAATGCGCGAAGAAATGGAACGCGATGAGAAAGTATTCGTTTTAGGAGAAGATGTTGGTAAAAAAGGTGGCGTGTTTAAAGCGACACACGGTTTGTATGATCAATTTGGTGAAGATCGTGCGCTTGATGCACCGCTTGCAGAATCTGCAATTGCTGGGGTAGCAATTGGTGCGGCAATGTATGGTATGCGTCCAATCGCTGAAATGCAGTTTGCTGATTTCATCATGCCAGCAGTAAACCAAATTGTTTCTGAGGCAGCAAAAATTCGTTATCGTTCTAACAACGATTGGACTTGTCCAGTTACAATTCGTGCGCCATTCGGCGGGGGTGTTCACGGTGCATTGTATCATTCACAATCTGTAGAAGCGATGTTTGCAAACCAACCAGGTTTAAAAATTGTTATCCCTTCTACACCATATGATGCAAAAGGCTTATTAAAAGCTGCAATTCGTGATGAAGATCCAGTATTATTCTTTGAGCATAAGCGTGCATATCGCTTAATTAAAGGTGAAGTGCCAGAAGATGACTATGTATTACCAATCGGAAAAGCAGATGTAAAACGCGAAGGTGATGATATTACTGTTATCACTTACGGATTATGTGTTCACTTTGCTCTTCAAGCAGCTGAGAAGTTAGCACAAGATGGAATCTCTGCACACATTCTTGATTTAAGAACGGTATATCCGTTAGATAAAGAAGCGATTATTGAAGCGGCTTCTAAAACAGGTAAAGTTCTTCTTGTAACAGAAGACAATAAAGAAGGAAGTATTATAAGTGAAGTGGCAGCAATTATTGCTGAAAACTGTCTGTTTGATTTAGATGCGCCAATCGCACGTCTTGCAGGTCCAGACGTTCCAGCAATGCCATATGCACCAACAATGGAAAAATTCTTTATGGTAAATCCAGATAAAGTTGAAAAAGCAATGCGTGAACTTGCGGAATTTTAATCGGGGGGACTATACATGGCTGTAGAAAATATCACAATGCCTCAGCTCGGGGAGAGCGTTACAGAGGGTACAATTAGTAAATGGCTCGTTAATGTTGGCGATCACGTAAACAAGTATGATCCGCTTGCAGAAGTAATGACTGATAAAGTAAATGCTGAAGTACCATCTTCTTTCACTGGTATTGTGAAAGAATTAATCGCTGGTGAAGGTGAGACGTTAGCTGTAGGTGAAGTAGTTTGTGTTATTCAAGTAGAAGGCGCAGATGAAGTAGCAGCGACAGCTGTTGAGGAAAAAACAAAAGAAGAACCAAAGGCAGATATAACTACGCCTGAAAAAGCACCGAAAGCAAAACAACCAACTGATGGAAAACCACGTTTTTCACCAGCTGTTTTAAAACTTGCGGGTGAGCATAATGTTGATTTAGATTTAGTAGAAGGTACGGGAGCAAATGGCCGTATCACTCGTAAAGATATTTTAAAGCTAGTGGAATCTGGAAATATTCCGCAAGCAGGTGCGAAGAAAGAGGAAGCGGTAGCGGTAGCAGCAGCAGTAGTAGAAGCGCGTCCAGAAGCACCAAAAGCAGCGCCAGTAGCACAAAAAGTAGAAGCTGCAAAACCAGTTTCTGTACCAACAATGCCTGGCGATATCGAAATTCCAGTAACAGGTGTGCGTAAAGCAATTGCAGCGAACATGTTACGTAGTAAACACGAAGCGCCACATGCTTGGATGATGATTGAAGTAGATGTGACAAACCTTGTGTCATACCGTAATTCAATTAAAGGTGATTTCAAAAAGCGCGAAGGTTTTAATTTAACGTTCTTTGCTTTCTTCGTAAAAGCAGTAGCACAAGCGTTAAAAGAGTATCCTCAAATCAATTCAATGTGGGCTGGCGATAAGATCGTTCAGAAGAAAGATATTAACCTTTCTATCGCTGTTGCAACAGAGGATGAACTATTTGTACCAGTAATTAAACACGCGGACGAGAAGACGATTAAAGGTATCGCTCGTGAAATTACAGAGCTTGCAGGAAAAGTACGTACGAAATCGTTAAAAGCGGACGAAATGCAAGGCGGAACATTTACAATTAATAACACAGGATCATTCGGTTCTGTTCAATCTATGGGTATTATTAATTACCCACAAGCGGCTATTTTACAAGTTGAATCAATTGTAAAACGCCCAGTAATTATGGATAACGGTATGTTCGGTGCTCGCGACATGGTTAACTTATGTTTATCACTTGACCACCGTGTACTAGATGGCCTAATTTGTGGTAAGTTCTTAGGACGTGTAAAAGAAATTCTAGAAAATACGTCAGAAAATAATACATCTGTATATTAATAAAAAGCTCGCTTATGCGAGCTTTTTATCATCTTATTTCTTCATCTACATCCTACTATATGTATAATATCTTTCCCAGTAATCTTACAATGAACGATTATGTATTAGGAATTTATGAAAATACATTGCTGATATATGGTATATGGATATAAAATAAGAAAAGAATAATTTTTTTGGCAAATCTTACTGATGAAACTGTAGTATAATATATTGTATTGTATGAAAAAGAGAGTTATTCTATATAAGTGTTTTATAGATAATGTGTAATCAGTCGTCAAAACATGAAGAATGTTGACTCCTGGTTTTTTATTTTGCTGTAACAATGTTTCAGGAGGATGTCATGAAAAGAAGTACCGAGTTTCTAAAAAGTTTAGATGTAAAATTAATATTAATTTTGTTAGCATTATGTGTTACGAGTATAGCTGCTATATATAGCAGTCAGCAAACTGGCCAATATGGAGAGGCAAACTTTGCGATGAAACAGGGTTTGAACTACATAATTGGAGTTGTATTGTTATTGCTTGTTGCAAGCATCGACTTAGATCAATTACAAAAATTGTCTTGGCCACTTTATATCGTCGGATTTGGTTCACTTATTCTTTTGAAAATACTACCGGTTTCCACTTTCACACCTGAAAAATTAGGTGCAAAAAGATGGTTTGTATTTCCGTTAGTTGGACAAATTCAACCATCTGAGTTTTTCAAAATTTCATTGCTTCTCGTAGTAGCAAGTATAGCAGTGAAACATAATGCACAGTATATGGCAAGGACATTCCAAACGGATTTACAATTAGTAGGTAAAATTGTGCTTGTATCCCTTCCGCCCATGGCTGTTGTATATAGCCAACCGGATACAGGGATGGTGTTCTTATATGCTGCTGCAATTGCATGTATTTTATTTATGTCAGGTATTCAGAAGAAATTGATAGCGTTATGTACAGTTATTCCAGTCACCATATTATCGGCGTTAATATTTATTTACGTAAGGTATGAGGATTTCTTCTTTAATAAGTTAGTTACGTTACTAAAACCTCACCAACAATCACGTATTTTAGGTTGGTTAGATCCATTTGAACATACAGATCAAGGTTATCAAACACAGCAATCGATTTTAGCTGTAGGTAGTGGTGGTATGGAAGGGAAAGGATTTGGCGAAGGGAACGTCTATATCCCTGAGAAGCATACTGACTTTATTTTCGCTACAATTGCCGAAGAAGGTGGATTTATCGTAGCCGCGTTAGTTGTGTTCTTGTTCCTATTACTGCTATATCGAACAATTATTATCGGTTATTCTGCTGATAATTTATTCGGTACATTATTATGTGCTGGGTCTATTGGTATATTAACAGTTCAAATATTCCAAAATATTGGTATGATCGTCGGATTAATGCCTGTAAAAGGGATTGCATTACCTTTCTTATCGTATGGGGGAAGTTCCTTATTCTCGAATATGATTATGATGGGGCTCATATTGTCCGTACGGAAAACGTATAAAAAATATATGTTTTCAGTTAAGTAAAAAAGCTAGTTCGTGTAAAAACGAACTAGCTTTTTTACATATATGCTCTTAAACGTTGCAAACTAAAACAGAATAGCAGTTTGAGACGGGTAAGGAGTGCAAAGTGATGCATATGCATATTTTTGAAGGGGCACGGCATCTTTCTAATAGTGAATGGGTTATTCGGGCTATCATAGCATACATATTTTTAATATTAGTTGCGAAAGCGATGGGGCAAAGGTCCATCGCGCAACTTCGTTTTTTAGATGTTGTATTAGTATTATTGCTTGGTGGGAATATTTCTAACGCATTATCTGATGAAAAAGTGGGGTTACTCGGCTCGATGATTACAACGTTCATACTCGTTGTACTTCACATTATAAGCTCAGTCTTAATGTTGAAATGGGATAGATGGAGACGCTTTTTAGAGCCAGCACCTATTATTCTTATACACGATGGTTCCATTGATTTTAGCAATTTGAAAAAAGCGAGAATTACGGTGGAATATTTATTTTCGGAACTTCGTATGCGAAATGTGAGCGATATTCAAACGATTAAATTAGCATTGTGGGAAGCGAATGGTGTTGTTTCTATATTTCGGTATCCAGAATATGAAGCAGTTTCGCGGCTTGATCTGAAAGTGGCGGGAAGAAGATCTCCAGTTTCTTTTGTATTAGTAAAGAATGGGAGGATTCAGCAAGATGTTCTAGCTTTAGTAGGAAAAACAGAAGAGTGGGCGAGAGAATTTCTAGAGAAGAGTGCAGAAGTCGAATCCATTATGTTAGCTACAGTAGATGAAGCTCATAAAATAAATATTTTGTTAAAAAAATGAAAAATATACGCATTTTGTCGTTTCATACATATGATACAATAGTGTGGACAACGAAAAAATGGGAGGTGTTTCCATGGGATATGTAGAGGAATTACGAAAAGTAGTTGGTCATCGCCCTTTAATTTTAGTTGGTGCTGTTGTACTCGTTATAAATGAAAGTGGATATGTATTATTACAGCAAAGAACAGAGCCTTACGGAAAATGGGGGTTGCCTGGCGGGCTAATGGAGCTTGGTGAATCACCAGAAGAAACAGCTTACCGTGAAGTATATGAAGAGACAGGAATAGAAGTAAAGAACCTCCGATTAATCAATGTATTTTCTGGAGCGAACTATTTTTCAAAATTAACAAACGGTGATGAGTTTCAATCCGTAACGACAGCCTATTATACCGATGAATACGAAGGGAATTTTGTTATGAATAAAGAAGAAGCGGTTCAGCTTACATTCTTCCCACTAACAGAACTACCTGACTATATTGTAGGATCGCATAAAAAAATGATTGGTGAATATATAAAAATTATGGGAAATAAGATATAATATATAATGAAAGAGATACAAAAACACAGTTCTGGTCGGTAGTCCAGACGCATGATTTCATGTCAGTAACCTTCCCCTCCGGGATGTCCAGTATTTCTAATTTTTTTAAAGGAGGGGCTGTCAATGGATTTGACAGTATATCACGATGGTCAATTTTTCGTAGGAATTATTACGCATAAAGAAAAGGAAAATTGTATGGAGCAAGGTATATTTTTGGAATGGAACCTTCAGATGAAGAAGTACTTATATTTGTGAATGGTCCAATGTTAGCATATTTCCAGCACGTTGCAAAATGCGGTGTGGAAGTGAAAGAAAAACAGCGTCCCAAAAATATAAAACGTATCATACGACAAGCGGCAAAAGAAGTAAATGTAAAACGTTTTACTAAGGCACAAGAAGCGATTAGTTTATCTTATGAATTGTATAAACAAGAAAAGAAAGTGCAGTCTAAAGAGAAGCGAGAAGCTGAAAAACAAAGAAGACGTTTAATTAAAGTACAAAAGGCAAAGCAAAAGCATCGTGGCCATTAAAAAAAGGTGTTAGAGCAAGGGCTCTAACACCTTTTCTATGCCTAAATACAAGTAAACTTACTTGTATTTCATAAACATTAACTGGTAAGATACAAATAGGTAGAATTAGAGGAGGGAAAAGATTGATTAACTTTAACTTTTTTATGAATGATGTTGTCCGTCAAGCGCGTGAAGAGATTGTCTCTGCGGGATATACAGAATTGACGACACCAGAAGCAGTCGAAGAAGCATTTAAAAGAAATGGTACAACACTTGTAATGGTAAACTCTGTATGTGGTTGTGCAGGTGGCATTGCTCGTCCTGCTGCTGCACATTCCGTACATTATGATAAACGCCCTAACCACCTTGTAACGGTATTTGCGGGTCAAGATAAAGAAGCAACAGCAAGAGCTCGTGAATATTTTGAAGGATATCCACCTTCATCTCCATCATTTGCGTTATTGAAAGATGGAAAAATTGTAACGATGGTAGAACGTCATGAAATTGAAGGTCATGAACCAATGCAAGTAATTGCAAAACTACAATCTTATTTCGAAGATAATTGCGAAGAACTATAAGGAAGAGAAAAAGGCGGTACGTCCACAATCAAGTGGGTGTACCGCCTTTTTTATTTAGTTTTTAAAATAATTAAACATGCAGGAAGTTGTTATTTTATGCATGTTTTTATGCATTAATAACAGCTTTGATACTGTTTTTATATTTATTTTTATTTTATATATTGCATAAAAATTAAAGTGCTGATACAATACAAACATCGAATAAATATTCTATTAAACTTTTAAATATACATTATTAGGGGGAAGAAAGATGAAGAAGTTATTATCAATATCATTTGCACTTATTTTAATTGTAAGTATGTTCAGTGCTTGTAGTAATGGGGAAGAAAAGGCGAATGGCGAAAATAAAAAAGTACTCGTTATGGGGACTTCAGCAGACTATAAACCGTATGAATACGTGGAAGCTTCAAAAAGTGATGAAATTATCGGCTTTGATGTTGATATTGCCAAATATATCGGAAAAGAACTTGGATACGAAGTGAAAGTGAAAGACATGGATTTCGGCGGATTATTAGCATCTCTTAATTCAGGAAAAGTTGATTTCGTTATGGCGGGTATGACGCCAACTGCAGAGCGTAAAAATAATGCTGATTTCACAGATATATATTTTGTTGCAAAAAATATGATCGTTTCAAAAAAGGGCTCTAATATTAAATCGTTAGAAGATTTAAAAGGGAAAAAAGTAGGAGTACAAACAGGATCAATTCAAGAAGAAAAGGCAAAAGAATTTCAGAAACAAGTCGATTTCAAAGCTGAGGGACGTGACCGTATACCAGAAATCGTACAAGAAATTAAAGCTGGTCGTTTTGACGCTGCAATTATAGAAGACACAGTTGCAAAAAATTATTTAGAAAAAATGAAAGAACTACAAGGAATTGAAATTCAAGAAGCACCAGAAGAAGTAGGTGCAGCAATTGCTCTTCCGAAAAATAGTGATAAAACAGAAGAATTTAATAAAGTAATTAAGAAAATGCAAGAAAATGGAGAAATGGATAAATTAGTGAAGAAATGGTTTGGCAGCGGAAAATAAGCTGCCTTTCACTTTTCTGTGAGGGGAATGAAAAGGATGAATCTAGATTTTTCGGCAATTACGCCTTCAATACCATATATATTAAAGGGATTAGAAGTTACATTGAAAATTGTAGCTGCATCAGCTGTGGTAGGATTTATTTTAGGAACGTTATTAGCACTTTGCAAAATTGCTAGAATACGAGTATTAAATATTGCAGCAGATATTTATACGTCAATATTTCGTGGCACACCGCTAGTATTACAATTAATGATTATTTATTTCGGTGTTCCGCAAATGATGGGTTATGAGATACCGGCCTTTTTAGCAGCTGTACTTGCATTTAGCTTAAATTCAGGTGCATATATGTCAGAAGTAATTCGTGCCGGCATTCAAGCAGTTGATAAAGGACAAACAGAAGCAGCAATGGCTTTAGGTATTCCTTACAGTAAAATGATGAGAAATATTATTTTTCCTCAAGCTTTAAAAAATATATTACCAGCACTTGTGAATGAGTTTGCGACACTTACGAAAGAGTCGGCTGTAGTAACCGTAATAGGAGCGACTGATTTAATGCGCCGTGCTTATATTGTAGGTGGTGAAACATTTAAATATCTTGAGCCATTACTTTTTGTTGGACTTATTTATTATATATTAGTAATTATTCTTACATTAGTCGGGAAAGCCATTGAAGGGAGAATGAAGAAAAGTGATTAAAATTGACAACCTTCATAAATCATTTGGGAAAAATGAAGTATTAAAAGGAATTACAACAACGATTGAGAAAGGAGAGGTTGTTGCAATTATTGGACCGTCTGGATCTGGAAAGTCAACGTTTTTACGCTGTATGAATGTATTGGAAGCGCCGACAGATGGTCACATTTGGATTGGAACGGAAGAAGTAACGAATCCGAAAACAAATATTATGCACGTTCGTGAAAATGTCGGAATGGTATTTCAACATTTTCACTTATTCCCTCATATGACTGTATTAGAAAATATTACGTATGCTCCTATCAATGTAAAAGAAGTAACGAAGCAAGAAGCTGAAAAAAAAGCTGAGAAACTTCTAGAAAAAGTGGGGTTATTAGATAAGAAAGATGCATATCCAAATCGTCTTTCAGGAGGACAAAAGCAACGTGTAGCAATTGCAAGAGCGTTAGCGATGGAACCGGAAGTTATGTTATTTGATGAACCTACCTCTGCGCTAGATCCAGAAATGGTGAAAGAAGTGTTAGAAGTTATGAAATCATTAGTTACGACAGGAATGACGATGGCAATCGTTACACATGAAATGGGATTTGCAAAAGAAGTAGCAGACCGTGTTCTCTTTTTAGATGGTGGAAAGCTTGTAGAAGATAGTAATCCGGAAGAGTTTTTTACAGCACCAAAAAGTGACCGTGCAAAAGAATTTTTGCAAAAGATATTGTAATATGTGAAGGGTACGTGAATAATAGGTAGAAAAGGATGACATTGCGTCATCCTTTTTTTATACTAACTGTAAATACGTTTATACATATAGGGGTAATGATATGTTTAAAATTGGATATAGAACAGTGAAAACAGCGCTTGGAACGGGAGCGGCAGTTTTTATTGCTCAGTTATTAGGATTAGAATTTTATAGTTCAGCTGGTATTTTAGTCATTTTATGTGTGCAAAATACGAAACGAAAATCCGTTCAAGTATCGTTGCACCGTTTTTTAGCTTGTGTATTATCGATGGTATTTGCGTTTTGTATTTTTGAAACGATTGGTTATACACCACTTGCGATTAGCGTATTACTGCTTACCTTTATTCCAACTGCAGTTATGTGCAAAATTCAAGAAGGGATTGTCACGAGTTCGGTTATCGTTATGCATCTGTATTCATTAAAGCAAATTACATGGTCTATAGTTGGTAATGAAATTGCTATATTAACGATTGGAATTAGTGTCGCTTTATTAGTAAACATGTACATGCCAAGCAGTGAGAATAAACTGAAAGAGTATCAAGGAAAAATAGAAGAGCATTTCAGAACGATTTTGTTTGAAATGGTCGTTTATTTACGGAATCGAGATAGTAATTGGAGTGGGGCCGAATTAATTGAAACAGAAATGATGCTGAAAGAAGCGAAAGATTTATCATTTAAAAAACTTGAGAATGAATTTATGCGTGAAGATGACTATTATTATCGGTATTTTGATATGCGTATGCAACAATTTGAAATTTTGGAGCGCATGATACCATTAGCTGCATCACTATCTTGGACGTATGAACAAGCTGATATGATTGCAGACGTAATTGAAAATATAGGGAATTCTATTCGACCTGAAAGTACAGGGGTCATTTCGTTAAGACAACTTCAAGAAATGCGAGAAGTATTTAGAGAAATGCCTTTACCAGTCTCGCGAGAAGAATTTGAAATACGTGCAAAACTTGTTCAACTTGTTTATGAGATGGAGCAATATTTACTCATTAAAAGTCGTTTTAAGGGAAAGGATAATATAAAAGAACTTATTTAGAAGGTAGGAACTATATATGCCGTATCTTCTTTCTTTATTATTATGTCTTTCTCTATCACCGATCTGGCCTCTTGGTGATAACCCACGTGCTGGAGATCCTTTTATAATTGTAAATAAAGCAACGAATAAACTAGCTTACATCGATGATGGGAAGATCCAAAAGGTTTTTCCAGTAGCGACAGGGAAAACAAATGAATTAACCCCAGAAGGAACCTTTGACATTGTATTGAAGGCGAAGGATCCCTATTATATTGCGAAGGATATTCCTGGGGGCTCTCCCAAAAATCCACTTGGATCGAGATGGATGGGATTTAATGCAAGAGGAACGGATGGAAGTAAGTATGGGATACACGGGACAAACCAACCTAGTTCAATTGGAAAATATATTTCGCAAGGATGTATAAGAATGAAGAAACATGATGTGGAATATTTGTTTGATCGTATTCCAATTGGAACGAAAGTATCGATTGTGAAATCGAAAAAAACATTTCAGCAATTGGCGAAGGAAAAAGGGGCCATAGTATTTGGAAAAGTCAACGAAACGGTTGGCTTTTTCTTTTATTATAAGTTGTCTTGACATGTGTACATAACCATGCGTTAATGAGAATATATAAAGATAATTGAGTAAAGGGGTTGCTCATATGTATTTAAATCCAAAAATTTCTTACATGCAGTTTTGTGTTGGTTTTCTATTTGTTATTACATTCATATTGGCAACTTTTAATATATGTTCTTACGTTGTAGCGATCGTATTTATGGCATTACTCAATCTTACTTTTGTTATTGGGGCATTTCAGCAGAAACAATATACAAGTTTTGTAATAGCACTTGTAATGGCCTTTTCCTTTAGCATTGTAGCAATTGTAATATATATAAAATAAAATGTTCATTACAAGATAGACTATCTCGATTTCGAGATGGTCTATTTTGTATGTGTAAGCAGTAAAAAAAGGACGAGTGAATCGTCCTTTTTACCAAAACATACTTGCGCCAGTAAGTAATGTTGTTACAAGCATAGAAATTAGCATTATATAAACCATAATTTTTTGAGCTTTTTTATGCATCGTTAAACCTCCTTGCAAATCAGTACAATTTCATTGTAACGAGAAATGAAATTGTGGACAAGGGGAGAGAAAGGACAAAATTCGGGAAGGGGGTGCAAAATATTACAGGAAATTTGAGCATACGTAGAGAATATGTTAAAAGATAGATTATTAATTTTTTGTTATGCAAGCTGAAGAATGGAGATACAATGATGAAAATATACGAGACAGATCGTTTACATTTAAGAGAAATTGATGAGTCGTATGCGGAAAAAGTTCTTCAATATTACGACAAAAATCGTGAATTTTTAAAAGCGTGGGAAGAGTATAGACCGGAGGGGTTTTTCACGTTAGATTATCAAAAGAAAAAGTTACAAAAGGATAGAAAAGAGTTCGCGGAAGGCAAGATTATCAGGCTTTGGATTTTTAAAAAGGGTGATGATACAAAAATTATTGGATGTATTTCATTTAATCTAATTGTTCGCGGAATTTATCAATCTTGTGTACTCGGTTATAAATTAGATAAGGAAGAATTGAATAAAGGTTACACAACAGAAGCGCTTAGAAAAGCAATTCAAGTTACCTTTGAAGAATTTCATTTACATCGTATAGAAGCACCAATTATGCCACGAAATTTAGCATCTATACAAGTAGTGACGAAGATAGGATTTCAATATGAAGGTGTATCTCGAAAAATGCTAATGGTAAATGGCATCTGGGAAGATCATATGCGCTGGGTATTGTTAAACGAGTAATAGAAGGCAGATGGGTATCTAGATGTGTTAACCATCTGTTTTTTGTCTTGTATTTCGAAACTTTTGCGAAATTCTGTTATAATTAATGTTGTTACATACATAATGGTAGTGCAGGAGGCGCAGTCTTATGATTAATCAAGAACGTTTAGTAAATGAATTTATGGAGTTAGTACAAGTAGATTCTGAAACAAAATTTGAAGCAGAAATTTGCAAAGTGTTAACAGAGAAATTTACTGCTTTAGGTGTAGAAGTATTTGAGGATGACACGATGGGTGTGACTGGTCATGGTGCAGGTAACTTAATTTGTACTTTACCAGCAACAAAAGACGGTGTTGATACAATTTATTTCACTTCTCATATGGATACAGTAGTTCCTGGTAATGGAATTAAGCCTTCTATTAAAGATGGATATATCGTATCAGATGGTACTACAATTTTAGGAGCCGATGACAAAGCTGGATTAGCATCTATGTTTGAAGCAATTCGTGTCTTAAAAGAGAAAAACATTCCTCATGGTAAAATTGAATTTATTATTACAGTTGGAGAAGAATCTGGTCTTATTGGCGCAAAAGCGTTAGATCGCGAGCGCATTACAGCAAAATATGGTTATGCATTAGATAGTGATGGAAAAGTTGGTGAAATTGTAGTTGCAGCGCCAACACAAGCGAAAGTGAATGCGATTATTCGCGGGAAAACAGCTCATGCTGGCGTAGCACCAGAAAAAGGTGTATCTGCAATTACTATCGCAGCAAAAGCAATCGCAAAGATGCCACTTGGTCGTATCGATTCTGAAACAACTGCAAATATTGGACGTTTTGAAGGTGGTACACAAACAAATATCGTTTGCGATCATGTTCAAATCTTTGCAGAAGCTCGTTCTTTAATAAATGAGAAAATGGAAGCACAAGTTGCAAAAATGAAAGAAGCATTTGAAACAACTGCAAAAGAAATGGGTGGTCATGCAGACGTTGAAGTAAACGTTATGTATCCAGGATTTAAGTTTGCTGCTGGCGATCACGTTGTAGAAGTTGCGAAACGTGCAGCTGAAAACATTGGTCGTACGCCTTCTCTTCACCAAAGTGGTGGCGGAAGTGATGCGAACGTAATCGCAGGACATGGTATCCCAACAGTTAACTTAGCAGTTGGTTATGAAGAAATTCATACAACAAATGAAAAAATTCCTGTTGAAGAATTAGCGAAAACAGCAGAATTAGTTGTAGCTATTATCGAAGAAGTAGCGAAGTAAGTAATAAAGTCAAAAAGACGTGTGAACCAATTATGGTTTACACGTCTTTTTTTATTTTGATTCAATTGCTTTCACAAGGCGGATAAGCCAATATAAGAAGACCCACGGAAGTACATAAGTTGTTGTAAAACGTATGAAATGAGAGAAGATTCCTAAAGCGTAAATGTTAATGTTAAAAAGGGGAAGTAACAAATAATTAATCGCAAGGATTACTATAATAATAATAAATACATAATTGAGTTTATTATGTTGTTTCATAACGATTCACCTCCTTTACAATAATATCCATTTGTTACGTACAGTATAGCAAAAAATAGATAGAGAAAACCCAATAATTATTATAACGCGTAAAGAAATTTGATATAATGAAGGAACAAATGTTCTTTAAGGGGTGAGTAGTATGCGAGAAATGTATCCGAAAAATGGACGTGTTATTTTACATGTAGATATGAATTGTTTTTTCGCATCTGTTGAAATTGCTCATGACCCATCATTACAAGGAAAGCCATTAGCGATTGCGGGGAATGAAAAAGAGAGAAAAGGGATTATCATAACATGTAGTTATGAGGCGAGAGAATATGGAATACGTACGACGATGCCTCTATGGGAAGCGAAGCGATTATGCCCGCAATTAGTTGTGAGGCACCCTAATTTTACATTATATCGAGAAGCTTCATTTCAAATGTTTCAAATTCTTTCCCGTTTTACAGAACAAATACAACCGTTTTCTATAGATGAAGGGTATTTAGATATTACAGATTGCTATGCGCTCGGTTCGCCTCTTGAAATAGCGAAGATGATTCAACAAGCGTTACTAACAGAGTTACAGCTTCCATGTAGCATTGGGATTGCCCCAAACCTTTTCCTAGCAAAGACTGCTTCAGATATGAAAAAACCTCTTGGAATTACAGTACTTCGAAAACGTGATATCCCAGAAATTATTTGGCCACGATCAGTTGCAGAGATGCATGGAATCGGAGAGAAAACAGCTGAAAAACTAAAAGACATTCATATACATACAATTGAACAGTTAGCAAAAGGAGACGAGCATATCATTCGCGCTAAAATTGGAAAGCACGGTGTTGATTTACAAAAACGTGCAAAAGGTATGGATGACAGGGAAGTTGATCCGAATCAAATGGGACAACATAAAAGCGTTGGAAATTCGATGACTTTCTCAAAGGATATGGACGAAGAAAAAGAATTACTTGATATGTTAGAAAGATTATCGAAATCAGTAAGCAAAAGGCTACAAAAACGAACTCTCGTTAGTTATAACATTCAAATTATGATTAAATACCATGATCGTCGCACGGTAACACGGAGTAAACAATTGAAAAATGCAATATGGGAAGAACGGGTTATTTTCCAAGCAGCATCACGTTTATGGAAGCAACACTGGGATGGTGATTCTGTTCGTCTGTTAGGTGTTACAGCTACTGAATTAGAATGGAAGACAGAATCAGTGAAACAGTTAGATTTGTTTTCATTCGAAGAAGATGCGAAAGAAGAGCCGTTACTTGCTGTTATTGATCAAATTAATGAAAAGTATGGAACACCTCTTTTACAGAGAGGTAGTCAATTATTGCGTAAGCAAGAAAAGTCGTTTCAGCAAAAATTAGAAAATAAGTTTATGTAGAAGGTTTTAGAGATTTAAACCCTTCTTTTTTAGATGTAAGAGAGGATCCAGCCATTCGATGTCTCCATTGTCTTTCCATTCCGATGCAAGCTCCTACAATAATTGCTATAAATAACCTTAATACGATATCATACCATATCATCATGGTTACCTCCATGCATATAAGTACATGTTATATTTTTTGAGAATGAGTGAGAAATACCCACTCATTCTCATTTTTACAACCAGCTGTGGAATTTTTTAATATAAAGCTTTTTCAGGAATTGTGTTAAGAAAGCATAACCTAATAATATTCCTATGAGCCACGGGAAGTAGCTTAGTGGTAATGCTTGTAAACCAATTGCTGCACCAAGTGGTGAGAATGGAATGTAAATTCCGATTGCCATAATACAAGCGGTTAATATAAGAACTGGTATTGATGCTGTACTTTGAATGAACGGAATTTTCTGTGTTCTAATCATATGGACAATTAATGTTTGAGTTAGCAACCCAACGACAAACCAACCAGATTGGAATAGCGATTGTTCTCCAGGTGTATTTGCACCGAACACATTCCACATGACAACGAATGTGATAATATCGAATATAGAGCTAATTGGACCGATGCAAATAATGAAGTTACGCAAGTTTGCAGTATCCCATTTTCTAGGCTTCTCTAGAAATTCCTTATCCATTTTATCCCATGGAATTGAAAGCTGTGAAATATCATAAAGTAAGTTTTGAATTAAGAGATGAATTGCAAGCATCGGTAAAAATGGAATGAAAGCACTTGCCACTAATACACTAAATACATTTCCAAAGTTAGAGCTAGCTGTCATTTTTATATATTTTAAAATATTGCCGAAAGTAGTGCGTCCTTCTAAAATACCTGCTTCTAATATAGTTAAACTTTTTTCAAGTAAAATAATATCGGAAGATTCTTTTGCAATGTCAGTAGCAGTATCAACAGATATTCCAACATCAGCATCACGTAGTGCAACGGCGTCGTTAATACCATCCCCCATATAACCTACAGTATGACCATTACCTTGCAATACGCGAATGATGCGGGACTTTTGCATTGGATTTAGTTTTGCGAACACTGTTGTTTCTTCTGCCAGTGTTGCTAATATTTTATCTGGTAAAGAATCAATTTCGTAACCGAGGACAGGCTCACCTATATTTAATCCCACTTCTTTACAAACTTTTTTTGTAACAATTTCGTTATCGCCTGTTAAGATTTTCACTTGTACGCCATGTTTTTGCAATGCTTGAATTGCAGAAGCAGCAGATGGTTTAGGTGGATCTAAAAAGCCGATATATCCAGTAAGGATCATAGCGGATTCATCTTGTACTGCATAAGCTTTATGATAAGGTTTGTTATCGTTCTTGTATGCTACAGCGATGACACGCATTCCTTCACTATTTAAAGTTTCGCTAAGATGTTTTACATTTACTCTCATTTCTTCAGTGAGAGGGACAATTTGTCCATCAACTTCAGTGTAGTTACAAATTGATAAAATTTCTTCTACGGCACCTTTACAAACCATTGTATGTTCACCTAAAATATTTTTCACGATGACAGACATGCGACGCCGAGCAAAATCGAATGGAATTTCATCTAGCTTTTGAAAAGCTGATGGATCAAATTTATGGTTCTCCTCTGTATGTTCAATAACAGCTTTATCTATTAAATTTTTCAATCCAGTTTGATAGAAGCTATTTAAATAGGCAAAGTGTAATACACGATCGCATTCATTTCCGTTAGGATCTAAATGACGAACTAGGACAACTTTATCTTCTGTTAAAGTTCCAGTTTTATCTGTGCAAAGAATGTTCATAGCACCTAAGTTTTGAATTGAGTTGAGCTGTTTTACAATTACTTTTTGTTTAGACATGTTCACGGCGCCTTTAGCTAAATTAGCAGTTACAATCATTGGCAGCATTTCAGGTGTAAGGCCAACTGCAACAGCAATAGCAAAGAAAAAAGCTTCTTGCCAATCTCCTTTTGTGAATCCATTAATGAGAAGGACAATGGGTGCCATAATAAGCATGAATGTGATTAAGAGCCAACTTACTTTGTTTACGCCTTTATCAAAGTTTGTTTCTGCACGTTTTCCGATAACCTTTTTTGCTAAAGAGCCGAAATACGTATCCGTACTAGTTGAAACAACAACAGCTTTTGCGCTACCGCTAACAATATTTGTACCCATAAAGCAAAGGTTTTCCATATCGAGCGGATTGTAATTTTTTTTCATGTTTTTCGGTAATATATGTTTATTTTCCGTATGGTAGCAGTTTTCGTATTTTTCTACAGGAAGTGCTTCCCCGGTTAAAGAAGACTGATTAACAAATAAATCTTTTGCGGATAAAATACGCACATCAGCTGGCACGATATCACCAGCTGAAAGTGAAATAATATCGCCAGGTACAAGTTCTTCAATTGGAATTTCTGTTGTGTAATTTCGATTTAAATTTGTTACGTTTTTTGTTTCGTGTACAAATCCATCTATTCTAAAGACACTCGCAGTTGTTCGAACCATAGCCTTTAACTTATCCGCCGCTTTCTGAGAGCGGAATTCTTGTAAAAAGCGAATCGTTGCACTTAGCAGTACCATTACAGATACGACAATTGTTCCTTGTATATCATCTGTGAAAAAAGAGAGTGCTCCAAGAGCTAACAAAACAAAAATAAATGGATTTTTAAATGCCAGCAGAAATTGAATGTACCACGGCAATGTTTTATTATGAGCGATTTCGTTAGGACCATATAAAGAAAGTCTACGAGACGCTTCTTGTTTAGAGAGTCCATCTTGTGTTGTTTCTAAGAGTTTTAACGCAGAGTTTACATCCTGTGTTGCAACTTCCACTAATATTTTGTTATTTGTTTGCATGCTATCTTGATCGTAAGCATGCTTCGTTTCTTGTCTTTGTAAATTTAACATTGGTAGTTCCTCCTTTTTCATGAAGGAGGAAACAATCTGTTACTCGACTATTTAAAATTGGGAGGAACAGTTTCTTTCCTACCTACACGGTGAAATATTAACGTAAAACATATGGGTATCTGGGCCGAATCATCACTTGCCACTGTTCCTCACCTCCGTACAATTAGTAGTTTCTGAATATGCTATGTTTGTTTCATAGTAAGGTGCATAAAGACATAAAAAGACCTTTACTCAAAACGAGTAAAGGTCTGAATTTGTAGTCAAAAAGAGTCAACAACAAAGACTGTTATTAAACATAGATAAAAACAGTTTTTGTGTATGACAAAACATACGCACCTCTCCCTCGTTGAGTTTTAGCACTGTATAGCATAGGTACTGAAACCAGCTACGTTAAGAAAGGCCTTCATTCCGACCTTTCCTGTTGACCCATTGGCGTCTCTCGACATTTTTGGGCAGCAGCGTTTCTCTATACAGGAGCCTCACCTAACAGAGACCATATTCAATTACAAGTTGAATGTTAGCACTGTAAAATCGTAGTGTCAATATCTTTTTAATCTGTTTTTTTGAAAAATTAAATAGATTTATAATGGATATATGGAACGAAGTGGATTATGTTGTTTATAGATAATATGGGGAAATAAATATTTTGTAAGAGGTGCATGTATAATGAAACCGCCAAATTTTATAATAAATATCTGAGAATCAGAAGTGGTTGTTTAATGAGCGAGAAGATTTATGTTCTCATGGAGAAATTTATTTAAACGTAGATGGAACGATTATTACACAAATGAGCATGGATGAGAGAGGCAAAAAAGTGTTTTTATACTTTTTTGCCTTAAAGGATTTGCTAAAATCTAAAATGCCAATAGAACCTCTTTCGGGGCTTTATTGGCATTTTTAGATTGATAACGTATATTTTTCATATTTTTGCACCACAGTAGGAATATTTTCTTTGTTTAATAGTAAGAGCTAGGTTATATATTACAAACAATCTAATCGAAAAGGTGATTTTATCTCATTCAGAAATCAACAATCGAATTAGGCTTTTAATTGTTAGGTAAATCTAATATGTATTTTATTTTCTTACCATTTTTTTCGCCTAGATATACTAACTTCACCGGTGTACTAAGTGCAACACCCCAGCTTTCTCTCATTTTCATTGTTACAATGCCTTTATGATTTTGTAAACTCTCCCATGAAACTATTGTTTTCCTTGTACTCTCATTAAACATTCTATTCGTCTTGTTAACACCTTTTAAAGGTGCTAATATATGCAAATCTGTAAAAATTGTTTGTTCCGTTTGCGTGTTATTTGTTGCCTCAATATCAAAAACATAATGAACTTCTTTATTTCCGTTATCATCAATTACTTGTTTCTTCTTGAAAGAATTAATGCTAAATTTAAATATATCTGTATTAAATGATTGACCTAGATTAATATTCTCTGATTTCACAATATAAGATTCATTTAAATTATTTACTACCTGATATCTCCAACATGCCCCTAATATAAAAAATGTACAAATAATCATAAAAACATATCGTTTTTTATTCATATCTTTCTCCCTCTACATCTCTGAAGATAGTGATACTTTACCATTTTCAACTAGGAATATTCTGTCTGCAATTAAATTTAATGTTTCACTATCATGACTCGCAACTAATATAGTTGTACCTGTAGACTTTAAATCTAATAAGATTTTAGTTATATCCCTAATTCCATTTTCATCTAAAGCGTTTGTAGGCTCATCTAAAATTAATAACTTAGGATCTTCCATAATTGCTTGTGCTATACCCAATCTTTGTTTCATTCCAAGTGAATATTTTTTTACTTTTCTTTTATCTTCTGGATTTAATCCTACGAGCTCCATTGTTTCACTAATTGTTTTATCCGTTATTTTATTTTGAATAGAAGCTAATAGTTTTAAGTTTTTAAATCCTGTATAGTCTGGAATGAATCCTGGATATTCAATGATAATGCCTGTATTTTCAGGAAACGGATGATCAATACCAATTATTTTTTTATCTATTAATATTTCACCACTATCTATTTTCATCAATCCTAATAAAGCTCTAAAAAGCATTGTTTTACCTGAACCATTTCTCCCTTTAAAACCATAAATCTTTCCCTTTTCTAATTCAAAATTAACATCATTTAAAATAATATTACCTTTTAGCATTTTAGAAACATGCTTGGCCTCAATGTATATCATCAGAATCATCCTTTCTATTAACAAATTCAAATGTTTTCCCTACCCAATAACCACTTATCCATAGAAAAAAAGTGCACAAAAGAAAATAGGAAATAGAATATAGAAAATGTTCATTATTAACGTAAAATAAACTCTTACGGATTAACATACTATCGAATGGATTACATATAACCGGTATAAATATAGTTATGGTAATAATCACTATAATCAATATATATGAAATAATACTTTTGAATTTAGTAGACACAATTAAATAAACCCAAACTAATAAGGAAGATGTTATTAGTTGTAAAGTAAAGCTTTTTATAACAAAAATGGTTTCTTTTAAATGATTATAAATTTTAGGATTAATATTTTCTGTATATATCCCCCAGTTAAATTGATAAGAACAAAAAATACCTCCCCAGAAGAACACGGCAATATAAAATAATAAAGTTATACAAATAGTTAGTATACCTGTACTAATAAATTTGCTAAACAATACTTGATACCTAGACACTTTCCTTGCTAAAAGATACGGTGTCTGTTGTATAAAATCAGCTCTTACATAAGTACCTAATATAAAACAATAAGATAATTGTAATATAAGCCATGTTACTGGAAGCTGGAATCGCCCCATTTCAACTTCTTTAAAAGATATCCCTTTTAGTAATTCATATAAAACATCAAGAATTGTTATAGCATTTGAAGGCAGTTCTCTATACAGGGCTGATTGCTTTAATAAAAATACCTCTCCCAAAACCAACACACTATAAATAATAAATGATATTATAAATCTTAATTTCATAATATGAATGCTTAATATTAAATCCCTTTTTACCAATTTATAAAAAATACTATTTTTCATCGTAATTAATCACTTCCGTTATATAAGTCCATCCGATGTAAACAAATATTCAATATAGCAAATGAAATACTAATAATCCCTAACATAAAACCAAATTTCATCAAGATTATATCTATTAGAAACCAATCTTTTTCTTGAAAAATCAAACCTTTTGACCAAAATAAAGAGAAATTATATTTTTTTTCTAACAACTGATCTATCGTAATAAGGAAGTAAATAGTAAAAATACAAATAGCTTTATTTTTAATGAAAAAAACTAGTATTTGTGCAAAAATGCATATTGCTACAGTTACTAGCCATAACGATACTATAAAATATGTAATTACTAACCAATTTGAAGATGGGAGCAACCAAATCCCTATTTTTTCTTTCACAATAAAAAAATTAATTCCTACAATTAACAGATAGATACTTGAATAGATGATTGTTAGACTTACAATTTTTATGATTAAATGAAAACAATATGATTGACGAGTGTTATGTCTAAAATACATATAAACATTCTTATCCGTATAATTAAATGAATAGAAAAAAAGCAACAATAATGGAAGATAACTAAATAACACTATTTTCATATCTCTTGAAGTACTAAGAAGTGAAAACAAAGAATCATTAGATAAAAAGTAAAATGATCTAATGAGGTGAATAGACACACCAACTATAAGAAATAAAATATTAATCACAAATAACCCTCGTTTTTGAAACAACTCTAATAAATACATTTTTAAAAGGTTATAAAATAACATGTCTTTTTACTCCTCTTAAAAATAAAATTATCGATAAAATAAAAATCCCTATTAACACTAAAATAGAAACAATAATATTGGCTCCATGATATATATGGGATTCAGATAAGAAATATATAGGAGCGAGGGGCATAGGATAAAATAAATTAATTATCATTAAAAAAAGTTGTAATAAAAAAGCACTTAATAAAGTTACAAAAGTATGCTTGGCATAAAAGGACATACTAAGAGAAAACAAAGCAAATGCTCCTCCATAAACAAAAGCAATAACTGTATATAACATCATATGAATAAAAGGATGAGTGAAATAAATGTTAATAAAAAAGGTCGCTCGCTCATACATCCCTATATTGGAATTTAAAACTTCGTCAGGATTTACATTTGGAAGAAACATAAATGATAAAAAAAAGTTTAAAATCAATGGAATAATAACAACAAAGCCACCGATAAAAAAGGTTTTACTAAACAGCTTGAGAAAATACATTTTATAATTACTTCTTATAATTACAAACAAAAAAGATCCATTTTTTTTATCTTCCTGAAAGATCGATGAACTAGGTAAACTTGCAATAACTGGAAGTATAAAGAAAAATAAAAAGGAAGGTGTTACAATACTATTAATTCCCATCCAAGTTGTATATGGAGTGAAGATAACATCCTTTTTATCGGCTAGTGGAATTACATAATATAATATATATACACAAGATAAGGCTATTCCTAACATAAGCGAAAAATAAAAATTCCTATTATTCATTCTTTCATTAAAATAAGTACCCATGTTTCACCTCTTAAAAATTCAAATATACTCCTCGTAACATTTAAAATATGTAATGTTACGAGGAAAGGCTTACAAGAATATAAAGTATTATATTTATAAGTTCATTTTTTTATATAATTATTTACGAATACTATCCGGGCTCCAAACACCGCTTGCTGTACCCTCAGCCCATCTTCTGGTATCAATTTTAACCTTGATACCAGAATTATATTTCTCAACTGCTAAATTGTATAAGAATTCTTCTTGACCATCACGCATTTTGTATGAATGACCATCCGAAACATCAGTACCATCTTTTAATGCAGCCCAGGCATTGAAATATCCATCTAATCCCGACATGTTGTCTACCCTCATATAATAAGCCGTTTTATTATATTTAGGTTGAGATGGTGTTTCATCATTAGGACTGTAAACACGATATACATTTGACCAGGGTCTATCTTCATGATTAGACTTTGCTGCTGCTGATGCTGCAAAGCTTGACAAGGCAATTCCTGCCGTTAAAGTTAGAACTGTTATTTTTTTCATTTTTTCTCCTCCTATTCTTTTACTTGTAAGCCCTTAAAAAATATAGCACACTAAATAAAATGAAATATATAGATTTACTAATATTAATATTTCTTTAATATTAGCTATAACTTTTTAACAAATATCTTATAAAAAATATCATTACACAAAGTTTTTCAACCAATAAAAACTGTTTTACTTATAGATATTAAATAAAAACAAGATATTTACAAAAAAAAATACAATATAGTTGCTTCAATTGCGCTACAAGCAAAAGGATTATTTAATAAATCAAGTGAAAAGATAATTTTAGATGAATTTGATCGGAGTATGTATACAGATTTTCGGACAGAAGATGATTGTTTGTTAAGTAAGTATAAATAAAAAAGCACTGTAACCAGTGCTTTTTATTATAGATTATGAGATTGTAGGATTTTCAAAAATAACAATTTCTGAGTTACTTGTTGTTGAAACGCGTTGTGCGTAATATGTTAAAGCTGAAGAAATATATGTTGGTAACGTCTCATTTGTATGTGATGTTGTATATTCATGGATTAATTCTTTTAAAGTCGTCCATTCTAATTGTGCTGGGTGATCAGAAACGAAAGAACTTACCCAGCGATCAAATGAAGATGAAAAATCAGTTTGTAAACGAAATACTTCTTTCATAATAAAACGCTCCCTTAAAATGTAGTACAATCATTTTACCACAAAATACGAACGATAGCTAAATTTTTTAAATATAATGTTCGTGTTATATAGTTGTCTAGATGATTGGTTATACAAATTCAATTTGCCATTTGAAATAACATTCCGTAAGATGAAAGATAGATTATATAAAGAGCTGGAGGAAAGAAAGTGGAATTTGTATTTTTAGGGACTGGTGCAGGTGTTCCTTCAAAAGGAAGGAATGTTTCAGCAATTGCTTTGCAGTTGTTAGAAGAACGAGGACAGACTTGGTTATTTGACTGTGGCGAGGCGACGCAACATCAAATACTACATACGTCTGTACGTCCACGCCGCATTGAAAAAATATTTATTACGCATTTACATGGCGATCATATTTTTGGATTGCCGGGTTTATTGGGTAGCCGTTCGTTTCAAGGTGGAACAACAAAATTAACAGTGTACGGACCAAAAGGAATTAAACAATTTATTGAAGTGGCATTATTAGTAAGTACGACACACGTTAAATATCCACTTGAAATCGTTGAGATTACGGAAGAAGGTATTGTGTTTGAGGATAATGAATTTTGTGTAGAAACAAAAAGGTTATCACATGGAATTGAATGCTTCGGATATCGAATTGTAGAGAAAGATATACAGGGAGCTCTTTTAGTGGATAAGTTACTGGGAATGGGTGTGAAACCTGGTCCAGTTTTTAAACGCTTAAAAGATGGTGAAGTAGTTGAATTAGAGAATGGCACAGTGTTAGATGGAAAAGATTTTATTGGCCCACCTCAAAAAGGAAGAGTTATTACAATTTTAGGCGATACACGATATTGCGAAGCGAGTAGAGAGCTTGCGCAAGATGCTGACGTACTTGTTCATGAAGCGACTTTTGCGGCAGAAGATGAACAACAAGCGTATGATTATTTTCATTCCACATCTAAGCAAGCTGCGAGTATTGCACTTCAGGCAAATGCAAAACGCTTAATATTGACTCATATTAGTTCTCGTTATCAAGGAGATACATATAAGGAATTATTGAAAGAGGCAAGAGAGCTATTTTCTAATACAGAAATAGCTACGGATTTAAAATCATTTCCAGTAGAAAGATAATAATGTTGTGAAAAAATGGTGACGATAGGTTGCCATTTTTTTTATTTCTAAAAAAAATTAAAAATAAAACTGTTATCATTTTATTTTTATATAGGATGACACAGAAAGTTTTAATGATGTGAAGATATAGGATAAAAATACATAATACCGATTATTTAGAAAAACTGTTATATAAGTCAGACGACATACGAGTGGTACAAGTAGCGAAAATGGATTTTTATTCAGAACTTTTAAAATTCATTAAAAGTAAGCGTTTTATTAAAAACAAGCTATAATGAGGGCAGATTATAATTTATTGTAGGCTACATGCGTTTTAGCCATTTGTCATAACAAGTGAAGTTGACTAAATCGTGAGAGAGCAACATGGAAATTATAATAGGAAGGATATTACTATTATTTGTACTAAGTCTTTTTTCCCTTTTTAGCTTTAAAATATCAAAAGGTATGAAAGCAATGGGAGTTTCACTTGTTTATGCTATGCTTGTAAGGGGTTCTGTGTTAAACTTTGGATTGCTACCAGACTTTATTGTGGACTATCTTATATTATTTTTAAATGCAGGTAATGCTAAGTTTCTTATTTATTATTATAACTGGTATTATTTCAGGATATATTGCTTCACTGTTATTCAAAAACTATCCAATTCTTACAGCGGAACAAATTCGTGGTACGACTGGAACAGCAACCGATTCGGTAGCTTAATAGAATAGTAAATAATTTTTTCATAGAGGTTTAGGGGGAGTTATGATGAAGTATCGCTCAGTGTTTGATATTATTGGTCCGGTTATGATTGGTCCATCAAGTTCACATACAGCAGGCGCGGCAAGAATGGGGCAAGTTGCTCGTCAGCTGTTTCGTCATGAACCAGAGAGAGTTAGCATTTCATTATATGGTTCATTTGCAAAAACATACCGTGGTCACGGTACGGATGTAGCGCTAATCGGTGGAATACTAGGATTTGAAACAGATGATTTACGTATTCCAAGTGCGTTAGATATTGCAAAAGAACGCGGGATTGAAGTGGAATTCATTGAAGAAGATGCAAATGCTCCGCATCCAAATACAGCGAAAATTCGTCTGTATAAAGGTGAAGAGGAAATTGAAGTTGTTGCTTGCTCAATTGGTGGCGGTAAAATTGAAGTTGTAGAATTAAACGGATTCGATCTTCAATTAACAGGCACGAGTCCAGCACTACTTATTGTAAATAACGATCGCTTTGGTGCTATCGCAGCTGTAGCTTCAATCCTTGCTAAGCATGAGATTAACATAAGTACAATGAGTGTTTCTCGTAAAGAAAAAGGAAGAAGAGCGCTTATGGTCATTGAAACAGATGAATTATTAGCAGATGAAGTAATTGCGGAAATAAATGGGCAACAAAATATTTGTCAAGTAACTATTATGGATTAATTGCAGGGGGGACACACCATGTTTCGGAACGCAGCGGAACTAGTGGCGCAAGCTAAAGAGCAAAATGTAAAAATCGCAGAAATTATGATTCAATGTGAAATGCAAACAAGAAATATCTCACGTGAAGAAGTAATTGCTGGAATGGAAAAGAACTTAGTCGTGATGGAACAAGCAGTAGAACGCGGTATTCGTGGTGTAAAATCACCGACTGGTTTAACTGGCGGGGATGCTGTGAAAGTCCAAGCGTATATGCAGAGTGGAAAAGGCTTATCTGGAGATACGATTTTGGACGCAGTGAGTAAAGCTGTTGCGACAAATGAAGTAAATGCGGCGATGGGAATTATTTGTGCAACACCAACAGCAGGATCTGCTGGAACAGTGCCAGGTGTACTGTTTGCACTACAAGAAAAATTACAGCCGACACGCGAAGAAATGATTGAATTTTTATTTACAGCAGGAGCTTTCGGTATGGTTGTTGCGAATAATGCTTGTATTTCTGGCGCGGCAGGAGGTTGCCAAGCTGAAGTAGGTTCAGCAAGTGGAATGGCAGCTGCAGCAGCAGTTGAGATGGCTGGTGGAACACAAGATCAAGCAGCTACAGCGATGGCGATTTCATTAAAGAATATGCTTGGTTTAGTATGTGATCCTGTTGCAGGGCTTGTAGAAGTACCTTGTGTAAAACGTAATGCAGCAGGAGCTGCGAATGCCATGATTTCAGCTGATTTATCATTAGCTGGTGTAACTAGTACAATTCCATGTGATGAAGTCATTGAGGCGATGTTTAGAATTGGACAAACGATGCCAGTAGCACTTCGTGAAACAGCAGAAGGTGGCCTTGCAGCAACACCGACAGGTCGTCGTTTGCAAGAAGAGATTTTTGGTAAGAGTAATAACTAAAAGCATATCATATGATTAAAGTAAAAACGGAGCTCAAATAAAGTTGAGCTCCGTTTTTTATTTTTCTTTTGCTATTTCTTCTAATGTTTTTCCAAGATCGTGTGATCGTTTCGTTGCTTGTGTAATACATGAGATTAATGCTTGTTGAAAATTATGCTCCTTTAATACTTCAATACCTGCTTCAGTTGTTCCGCCAGGAGAAGTAATTTCTTTTCGCAAAATAGAAGGGTGTTTTTCGCTTGCTTTTAGCATTTCAGCAGAACCAATCATCGTCTGAAGAATAAGAGATTTTGCAACATCTTCTTTTAAACCAATTTTTTTTGCTGCCTCTTCCAGTGCCTCTACCACGTAATAAATATAAGCTGGTCCACTTCCAGATAATGCAGTGATAGCATGCATATCTTCTTCTTCTACAACAGAGACGAGACCAATCGTTTCAAATAAAGATGTTGCAGTGCGAATATGTTCCTCCGTTATGTGTTCTGAAGGTGAGATAGCGGTAGCGGATTTTAAAATGGCTGCAGATGTATTTGGCATTGCACGAATAATCGGAACGTCTTTTTGAAGTAGGTTTCTAATTGAATGAGTAGAAACACCTGCTAATAATGAAATAATAAGCAAGTCATTATTTATGTATTCTTTAAGAGGAATAACCGCTTCTGCGACATCTTTTGGCTTCATAGCTAGAAAAAGAATATTTGCATCAGCAAGTAATTCCTTTTTATTATGTGTACCTTTGACACCGTATTTTTTATGTAACTCCTGTAATCTTGTCTCGTTAGAACGATTACTTACAGTGACGTGTTCTCCCTTAACAACATTTGCGTTTAATAAGCCACCAATAATCGCTTCGGCAATAGAGCCTGCACCGAGAAAGGAAATGTTTTGCATAGACATGATGTGCCTCCTTTAAATTTGGTTAGAAATACTTATAAATGTACATACATTCGTTTTTTTATGGAAAAGACCTCTTTTTATCTGAAAATAATGACAAATTTATAGGGAAGTTGTAAACTGAAGAGGTATTCATTTTTGAACCGGAAAAAGACAGGGGGGGCTAAGCATGACGGCGATTCATCGAATGGAGATTCCTGTTCCATTTGCAGTTGAGACAGTGAATGTGTTTTTAGTTGAGGGAGAAACATTAACGTTAATTGATACAGGGACAAATACAGAAGAAGCAAAGAAAGCACTAGAAAGTCAATTAGGTGCATTAGGATATAAGATAGAAGATATTGAAACGGTAGTGATTACGCATCACCATGCGGATCATTGCGGACTTTTAGATACATTTTCTGAAAAAGTAAAGATTATCGGACATCCTTGGAATGAACCGTGGATTACACAGAATGCTGAATTTTTAAAGAGGTATCATGAATTTTTTAAAGAGACAGCCTTGCAGTTCGGCGTTCCAGCAGTATTTCTGAATGGTGAGGCGTTATTGACGACGAAGACACTTAAATATTCTTGTAATAGATCGTTAACACATACCGTGAGAGAGGGAGATCGTATAGATTCCTTACCTGGATTTACAGTGATTGAAACCCCGGGTCATGCTTCCACTCATATTTCATTATATAGAGAATCTGATGGAATATTAATTGGTGGGGATGCTCTCATTAGTCATATTTCTTCAAATCCAATATTAGAACCACCATATGAAGGGCAAACAGAAAGAGCGCATCCTTTATTGCAGTACAATCAAACGTTAAAACGTTTAAGTGAAATGAATATTTCACGGATTTTATCAGGGCATGGGGAAGATGTTCTGAATGTGAAACAACTTATTGAAACAAGATTACAAAAGCAAGAGACACGTGCTTTTAAAGTGCTTGAACTATTAAAGGAAAAGCCAATGACAGCATTTGAGGTGTGTGTAAAACTATTTCCGGTATTATATAAAGAGCAATTACCACTTACTATCTCAGAAACTGTTGGACAATTAGACTTTTTAGCATATAATCAACAGGTGATGATTGATGAATCTTCACAACAATTGATTTATTATGCAAAGTAGGTGACAGCAATGACGGGACGTTTACAAGAAAAAGTAATCGTCATTACAGGTGCTTCTAGTGGAATTGGAGAGCAAGTTGCAATGCAGGTTGCAGAGCAAGGGGCGACGCCGGTATTAATGGCTCGAACAGAAGAGAAGCTACAAGCATTAGCAGACAAAATTAAAGTAACTTATAATACGCCTTGCTATTACTATGTATTAGATGTAAGTGAAGAAACGAAAGTACAATCTGTTTTTTCAAAGGTATTACAAGAAGTAGGACGTATTGATATATTGGTAAATAATGCTGGGTTTGGTATTTTTAAAACGTTTGAAGATGCTTCAATGGATGAAGTAAAGGATATGTTTCAAGTAAATGTATTTGGATTAGTAGCTTGTACGAAAGCGGTATTACCTAATATGGTAAAAAGGAACGAAGGACAAATTATTAATATTGCTTCATTGGCTGGAAAAATTGCAACTCCGAAGTCGAGTGCTTATGCAGCAACAAAACACGCTGTATTAGGATTTACGAATAGTTTACGTATGGAGTTATCTAACACAAATGTATATGTAACAGCAATTAACCCAGGACCGATAGATACGAACTTTTTTGAAATAGCCGATCAATCAGGTACATATGTGAAAAATATGGGACGTTACATGTTAAAACCAACATATGTAGCAGAACAAATCGTAAAGGCGATGCAAACGAAAAAACGTGAAGTAAACTTGCCGAAGTGGATGGGAATGGGGCCAAAGCTCTACGCATTATTCCCAGGTTTATTTGAACGCGTTGCAGGCAAATCATTAAGTAAAAAATAGGAGATTTCCATATGGAAATCTCCTATTTTTTATTTTCCAGTCACATAATCGTAAACGATATCCTCAACAGCCTCGTATACATCAATTTCAGTATTTAAATGAATTATCATTTGAATATGTTTAATTAGCATTTCCTGATCCTCTTTTGAAACAGGATTACATTGATATTGCCGAAAACTTTTTATAATCATTTTCTCAATTAATTTTTTATTCATGTTTTTCCCCGCCTGTATGTATACATGTATTGTTTTATTGTACTTGAAGTGAAATGAAAATACTACTATGCACTATTTTTGCATAAAAATCCACTTGTGTATATTGCTTTTATAGCGAGGTTAATATTTTGAAGTTTTTAAAAATTATAAATATTTAATTGACTTTATAATTATGCAATATTATAATCAAACTTAATTTAAAGAATAGATATGAGGAGGAGCTTATGAAAGTCGCAATTATTGGAGCAACTGGATATGGAGGTATTGAGTTAATTCGGTTATTAGAGCAACATCCATATTTTTCGATAGCATCTCTCCATTCTTTTTCACAAGTCGGTGAATTTATGACAAATGTATACCCGCATTTTCGAAATGTTCTTGTCCATACGTTACAAGAAATTGATGCGGAGAAAATAGAGAAGGAAGCTGAAATTGTATTTTTAGCAACCCCAGCGGGAGTATCGGCAGAGTTAACACCAAAATTATTGGCAGTAGGTTTAAAAGTAATTGACCTATCTGGAGACTTTCGTATGATAGATCCCTCGTCATATGAATTGTGGTATAAAAGGCCAGCTGCACAGGAAGAACTTCTTAGGAAAGCAGTATATGGATTAAGTGAATGGAAAAGGCCTGAGATCCAAAATGCAAATTTAATTGCAAACCCAGGATGTTTTGCTACGGCTGCATTATTAGCGGTAGCGCCGTTAGTACGTAGCGGCATAATTGAAGAAGCTTCGATTATTATTGATGCGAAATCAGGAGTATCTGGAGCGGGCAAAACGCCAACAACAATGACTCACTTTCCTGAGTTATACGATAACTTACACATTTATAAAGTTAATCAACATCAGCACGTTCCTGAGATTGAGCAAATGCTTGCAGAGTGGAATCGTGAAACGAAGCCAATCACGTTTAGTACACATTTAATACCGATATCACGAGGGATTATGATTACACTTTATGCGAAAGTGAAAGAGGAAATGAAAATAGAGCAACTTCAAAAGTTGTATGAAGAAACGTATGAATACTCAGCTTTCGTTCGAGTTCGCTCGCAAGGAGAATTTCCAAGTCCGAAAGAAGTAAGGGGCTCAAATTATTGTGATATTGGGATAGCTTACGATGAAAGAACAGAAAGAGTTACGGTCGTTTCTGTTATAGACAATATGATGAAAGGTGCGGCAGGGCAAGCAGTTCAAAATGCAAATTTATTAGCGGGACTAGAAGAGACAACGGGTTTACAGCATATGCCGCTTTATCCATAAGGGGGAAATTATGATTAAAGCATCGTCTATTACAAAATTAACAAATGGTTCAATTGTTACACCAAAAGGCTTTTTGGCAATCGGTACTGCAAATGGTCTGAAAAAGGTGAAAAAGGATTTGGGTGCAATCGTTTGTGAGGTGCCAGCATCATGTGCCGCTGTGTATACAACAAATCAAATACAAGCAGCGCCGTTGCAAGTAACGAAGGAGAGCATAGCAGCAGAAGGGAAATTACAAGCAATTGTTGTAAATAGCGGCAATGCAAATGCTTGTACGGGGATGAAAGGATTGCAAGATGCTTATGAGATGCGAACATTAGGAGCGGAACACTTTGGAGTAAAAGAAAAGTACGTCGCAGTCGCTTCAACAGGTGTAATTGGAGTACCTTTACCGATGGATATCATTCGAAAGGGAATTGAATCTCTTGTGCCAACAAAGGAAGTAAGTGAAGCTTATTCTTTTTGTGAAGCAATTTTAACGACAGATCTTATAACGAAAGAAACTTGCTATGAGATGATAATTGATGGGGAAGCAGTGATCATTGCTGGGGTCGCAAAAGGTTCAGGGATGATCAAACCGAATATGGCAACGATGCTTAGTTTTATTACAACAGACGCTAATATAGAGCATGAAGTATTGCAAACAGCATTATCACAAATTACGAATCATACGTTTAATCAAATTACGGTGGACGGAGATACTTCTACAAATGATATGGTCATCGTTATGGCAAGTGGATTATCAGAAACGAAAACGATGAATATGGAACATGAAGACTGGGAAACTTTCGTAGTTGCTTTACAAAAGGTATGTGAAGATTTAGCGAAAAAAATTGCACAAGATGGTGAAGGTGCTACGAAGTTAATAGAAGTAAACGTGTTAGGGGCTAGAACAAATGAAGAAGCAAAGAAAATTGCAAAACAAATAGTCGGTTCCAGTCTTGTGAAAACAGCGATATACGGTGAGGACCCAAATTGGGGACGAATTATTAGTAGTACTGGACAGAGTGAAGTAATTATTAACCCAAATACAATTGATATCACTCTTCAATCTATCGCCGTATTAAAAAATAGTGAGCCTCAAATGTTTTCTGGAGAGGAAATGACAAAGAAATTACAAGAACATGAAATAAAAATTGATGTGTGTTTACATTTAGGAGATGAAACGGGATCAGCTTGGGGCTGCGACTTAAGTTATGAATATGTGAAAATAAATGCTTGTTATCGTACATAAGGAGAGAGAAGATGAGTGATTATATTGTAGTTAAATGTGGCGGTAGCATGTTGAATCGATTAAATAGTGTCTTTTTTGATTGTATAAAGAAATTGCAAAATAAGTATAAGGTTGTTATTGTCCATGGCGGTGGCCCAGAAATTGATGCCAAGTTAGAAGACTCTAATATCGAGATAGAAAAGAAAGATGGATTAAGAGTAACGCCGAAAGAGGTTATGGATGTTGTTCAAATGGTGCTATGCGGAAGTACGAATAAAAAATTCGTAATGAATTTACAAAAACATGATTTACTTGCGGTGGGGCTTTCAGGATGTGACGGTAATTTACTTCAAGTTCAACCTGTTGGCGAAGCGATAGGATATGTAGGAGAAGTAAGTTATGTAGAAACAGCCTTACTAAAAGGGTTGATAGATATGAATTATATTCCTGTCATTGCCCCAATTGGGATAAATGGTAATGAGGTTTATAACATAAATGCAGATACCGCTGCAGCTGGAATTGCAGCCGCACTATCCGCAAAAGAACTCATTTTTATAACGGACGTAGATGGAGTATTACACGAAGGAAGATTGGTAAAGAAAACGGATGAATATGAAATTCTTACTTTTATAGAACAAGGCGTCATTACAGGTGGAATGATTCCGAAAGTACAGGCGGCACTTACATCGTTAAAAATGGGAGTGAAAAAGGCTAGTATTGTAAATGGTACAAAGGATTTTACTGAGGTTACAGGAGAGTGTGTTGGAACTACGGTAACAAAAGGAGTGAGTATCGTATGACAAGCCATCTTTTTCAAACATATGGAAGAAGAGAAATTGAATTTCTAAAGGGCAATGGAGCGAAAGTTATTGATAAAAGTGGTGAGCAATATTTAGATTTCACTTCTGGTATTGGAGTATGTAACTTAGGACATTGTCATCCTACGGTTGTAAAGGCAGTAGAAAAGCAACTTAGAAATATATGGCATATATCTAACTTATTTACGAACTCCTTACAAGAAGAGGTCGCATCATTATTAACAGAAGATACAGCATTAGATCATGTGTTTTTTTGTAATAGCGGGGCGGAGGCAAATGAAGCGGCTTTAAAACTAGCACGTAAGCATACTGGAAAATCTCTCGTAGTAACATGTGAGCAATCTTTCCACGGGAGAACATTTGGAACGATGAGTGCAACAGGGCAAGATAAAGTGAAAGAAGGATTCGGTCCATTACTTCCGTCTTTTTTACATATACCATTTAACGACATACGAGCATTAGAGGAAGTAATGAATGAAGAAGTTGCGGCGGTAATGGTAGAAGTTATTCAAGGAGAAGGAGGAGTAATATTAGCTGATCCATCCTTTTTGAAGGAAATTGAAAAACTATGTAATCAGTACAATGCTCTTTTTATTATAGATGAAGTACAAACTGGAATAGGCAGAACAGGAACACTATTCGCTTATGAGCAAATGGGAATAGTTCCTGATATCGTTACCATCGCAAAGGCGCTTGGGAATGGTATTCCAGTTGGAGCGATGATTGGCCGAAAAGAACTAGGTTCTTCTTTTACTGCCGGGTCACACGGTTCAACTTTCGGTGGGAATTATATTGCTATGACTGCAGCGAAAGAAGTATTGCAATTCATTAAGGAACAATCGTTTTTTAAAGAGGTACAGGAAAAGGGCGAGTACGTATTAAAGAAATTGCAAGAAGAATTACGACACGTTGAATGTGTTCAAAATATTCGTGGTAAGGGACTTATGATTGGAATCGAATGCAAGCATGAGGTTGCAAATGTCATAGAACAACTAGAAAAAGCAGGACTTCTCGTATTACAAGCAGGGACTAATGTTATAAGACTATTACCACCACTTATTGTAACGAATGAAGAGCTAGAACAGGCAATATATATGATAAAAAGAGTGGTTTGTACAAAAAATGCATCAATAATATAAGGGGGAAATTTCATGTCAACTGTACAAGTACCGAAATTAAATACGAAAGATCTTTTAACGTTAGAAGAATTGACGCAAGAAGAAATCATTTCTTTAATTGAGTTCGCTATATATTTAAAAAAGAACAAGCAGGAGCCTTTATTACAAGGGAAAATATTAGGTCTCATTTTTGATAAACATTCAACCCGTACTCGCGTTTCTTTTGAAGCAGGAATGGTACAGCTCGGAGGACATGGAATGTTTTTAAGTGGAAAAGAGATGCAAATTGGCAGAGGAGAAACGGTGTCAGATACTGCGAAAGTACTATCTCATTATATTGATGGAATTATGATACGCACATTTTCGCATGCGGATGTAGAGGAGCTTGCAAAAGAGTCCAGTATCCCAGTTATTAACGGTTTAACTGATGATCATCATCCTTGCCAAGCATTGGCAGATTTAATGACGATATATGAAGAAGTTCATACGTTTAAAGGAGTTAAATTAGCTTATGTAGGTGATGGGAATAATGTATGTCATTCACTATTGCTAGCGAGTGCAAAAGTCGGAATGAATATGACTGTTGCAACTCCCGTAGGGTATGAGCCGAATGAAGAAATTGTTAAAAAAGCATTAGCGATTGCTGATGAAACAGGGGCTGAAATTGAAATTTTACATAATCCTGAATTAGCGGTAAGTGGAGCAGATTTTATTTATACTGACGTTTGGATGAGTATGGGCCAAGAAGGAGAAGCAGAAAAATATACTTTATTCCAGCCTTTCCAAGTAAATAAAGAGCTTGTTATACATGCAAAGCAAACATATCGTTTCCTGCACTGCCTGCCTGCTCATCGTGAAGAAGAAGTAACTGGAGAGATTATAGATGGGCCACAGTCTATCGTTTTTGAGCAAGCTGGTAACAGGTTGCACGCGCAAAAAGCTTTATTAGTGAGTTTATTTAAAAATATAGAAGAGCCTTCCTAAAAGGGAGGTTTTTTTATATGGAAATGTCGGATGTATATTTAGTTAATTATCTCTATATCATTTATAATAAAAAGAGAAAACTAAATTTGTTTTTCATATCATGTAAGGACATACTAGATAAAAAAATATAGTTAAAGAGATGATGAATTTGAAAACAACTAAGAAAACATATTCGTTTTTTCAGCGGATGTGGAGAATATTAAAGTTTCAATATTTTAAGTTGCTTCGATCGCCAGAAGGAGCAAAGAAAGTGTCGCTAGGTTTTGCGATTGGATTTGGTTTAGAAATGTTGGTGATTTATACGGCATCTCTCGTATATTTAATATTTTATCCAATTGTAAGGTTAGCAAAGGGATCTTTTCCAGCCGCAGTCATTGGTAATATTATTGGGAAAATATCGTTTCTCCCAGTATTTTTATTTCCGTTTGCTTATGCGCTAGGAAAAATGATTTACCCATTTCATGTACAGAAAATACATCATGAACCATTTACGATATCAGATTTGTTTTCGAGCCATATTTTTACGATGTTAAAGAGCTTATTACAGAGTGAAGTGTATGTATTAATTGGTATGACGATAATAGGAATTGTGTTTGGGGTAATTTCATATTTCGTTGTGCATTATTTATATGAAAAGAATCGTAAGTTACGTTTGAAGAAAAGAAAGAAACAAGTGAGAGAACCACTTGTTCAAATATAAAGAATGTCACATTCATTTTCTCCTTTGAATATGTTTAAGAAAAAGGGGGAGAGAATGAATGTATTATTACTATGTACCTCAAGTATATCCATATGCGAATTATTATCCTGTAACTGGAGTGAGACAGCAATTCGGAGTATATCGGCAGCAACAAATACAACAAATACAGCAAATACAGCAAATGCAACAGCCTGAGCAGCAACTTGTTCAAGAACGAAAACCGTATTTAATGACATGGCCGTATTCAAATGTATACTATGGTAATTATTACGAATCATAAAGCTGCTTCTATTTAGAAGCAGCTTTATGCGTTTGTTTTCAAAATTAAATTTTGAATGGTTTTAAGAGAATAAATGAGCTTTTCACGCTCTTCCTCAGATAATGTTTGAAAATTTTCTTTTAGTTTTCCTAAAATGAATTGCTGATACTGACTTACTAACATTTTCCCTTCAGTTGTTAGGGAAATTAAAATGACCCTTCGATCTTTTTCGCTATAATGACGCTCTATTAGCTCTTCTTGAATAAGTTTGTTTAATAGAGGGGTCATGTTAGGCCGTGAAATCGCTAGCCGCTTGCCAATTTCTGAAACTGCTAATGTACCATTTTCATGCAAAAGCAGTAACACTTGCGTATGTGATGGCGGCATATGTCTTTGAGAAGAAAACTCTCCAGGAAGCATAAATTTGCGATAAAAAAGAGGCACTAGCGAAAGAAGATGATCAACAATACGTTCCCACTCGCGTGATTCCATATAACGGCCCCCTTCCACTATCATTGTAACAAAAAAGACAAGGTATAAAAATAGAATTGTTTCATGGTAGCCTTAATATTTGTAGGATAACACTTGCTTTGTAAATGTATTGGCAATAATCGTATAACCGTTATCATTTGGGTGTACTTGGTCAAATAGTAAATCTTTTTTATCCTTCGATATTAATTTGCGAATTGGTAAAACAATCGACGGTTGATGTGCTTTTGAAATAGAATAAATAGAATCATTCCAACCATCTAAAAACATATCTGCATAACTTGCGATGGAGTCATCTAGTTGTAAAGGGTTATAGAGTTCAGATAGAATGAGTAAAGCATTCGGATTTTGATCTCGAACGGTCTTTACAATGTTTTTTACATCCGTTTCAAAACGGGCTTTTTCTTTATTTAACATTTTAATACCATCTATAACACCTACATCACGATTTAAGCGGAATAAATTATTTGCTCCAATATTAATAGTAATTATATTTGCTTCCCTAATTTTTTGTTGAACTTCTTCTGACTGGACTTTTTTAACGAGACGATCTGTAGTGAGACCATTTACACCGAGGTTTTCTACCCTAATTGGTTTATGAATTTGTCCTTCTAATTGTTTAGAAGCTAATTCGGCAAATCCCCCTTGTGTAGATCCATATCCTTTTGCAAGTGAATCACCTAATACGAGGTGATAAAAGGAATCATTCGTTTGCTTATCAATCCAACTCGGAGCAGATGTTTTTTCTGTTTTTCTTTCAGTTTCTTTTTGTTTTGTCTCATCGTTCTTTTCAAAATTAGAATAAGAAATGATTAGAAGGAGGAGACAAACAATTGTTAAGATGACTTTTCTCATAAATTCATCCTCCTTGTAATTGGTAATTGTATCATATTCAGCAGTATTAGCAATGTAAGGGCATATTATATGTTTATGAAAAGTTTATAATAACTTTACAGAAAATTTGTTGAAGTTTGTCAAAAAATATTGACGATACGAAAGAACTTTATATATGATAATGTCAGATAAGGTGAAATTCTACTTAGTGGGAGCTTTATCTCCCGTTAATTGTTAGTTTTCATCAATCGGGCGTTTAAGGGGACTACTCGTTAGCGCAAGATGAAATGAAAATCGTGTCTCTAATAGAGGAAAAAAGGTATGTGGTTAGAGACTGATAGAGATTCACTTCATTATTTTGGGGTAATTGTATAAGGGGGATTTTTTGTGAAAAAGTCAAAAAAAATGCTAGCTGGAGCAACACTTGCTATTGGCGTTATAGCACCGCAAGTGTTGCCAACAACAGCTCAAGCAGAGGAAAAAGCTGGGGAGAGTACAGTTAACTTACGAATTTTAGAAACATCAGATATTCACGTTAACTTAATGAATTACGATTATTATCAAACGAAAACAGATAATAAAGTAGGTCTCGTGCAAACTGCAACACTTGTTAATAAAGCACGTGAAGAAGCGAAGAACTCTGTCCTATTTGATGATGGGGATGCATTACAAGGGACACCGCTTGGAGATTATGTAGCGAATAAAATAAATGATCCGAAGAAGCCTGTGGATCCTAGTTATACACATCCATTATATCGTGTAATGAATTTAATGAAGTATGACGTCATCTCTCTTGGGAATCATGAATTTAACTACGGTTTAGATTATTTAAACAAAGTGATTAGTAAAACAGAGTTCCCGGTTATTAACTCGAACGTTTATAAAGACGATAAAGATAATAATGAAGAGAACGACCAAAACTACTTTAAACCATATCATATTTTTGAAAAAGAAGTAGAGGATGAATCTGGTCAAAAACAAAAGGTGAAAATTGGTGTAATGGGATTTGTTCCACCTCAAGTTATGAACTGGGATAAAGCAAATTTAGAAGGAAAAGTAAAAGCGAAAGATATTGTTGATACAGCGGAAAAGTTAGTTCCAGAAATGAAGGCGCAAGGTGCGGACGTTATTGTTGCATTAGCCCATTCAGGTGTCGATAAGAGCGGCCGTAGCCCCAAAATGGAAAATGCTTCGTATTATTTAACAGAGGTTCCTGGTGTAGATGCAGTATTAATGGGACATTCACATACTGAAGTGAAGGATGTATTTAATGGTGTTCCTGTTGTAATGCCTGGTGTCTTTGGAAGTAACCTGGGTATTATTGATATGCAATTGAAAAAGGTAAACGGAAAATGGGAAGTACAAAAAGAGCAATCGAAGCCGCAACTTCGTCCGATTGCTGATAGTAAAGGGAACCCATTAGTACAATCTGATCAAAGATTAGTTAATGAAATTAAGGATGATCATCAAGCGACAATTGATTATGTGAATACAGCTGTAGGAAAAACGACAGCGCCAATTAATAGTTATTTCTCATTAGTACAAGATGATCCTTCTGTACAACTTGTGACAAATGCACAAAAATGGTATGTAGAAAAGCTATTCGCTGAAAACGGACAATATAGTAAATATAAAGGAATTCCAGTATTATCTGCAGGAGCACCATTTAAAGCGGGTGGCCGAAACGGTGCTACATATTATACGGATATTCCAGCAGGGACATTAGCAATTAAAAACGTAGCGGATTTATATGTATATCCAAATACGTTATATGCTGTAAAAGTAAATGGGGCACAAGTGAAAGAATGGCTTGAAATGTCTGCAGGTCAGTTTAATCAAATTGATTCAAAGAAAACAGAAGAACAGCCGTTAGTAAATATAGGCTATCCTACATATAACTTTGATATTTTAGATGGCTTAAAATACGAAATTGATGTAACACAACCGGCGAAATACGATAAAGATGGAAAAGTTGTAAATGCAAATACGAATCGTATTATAAATATGACGTATGAAGGGAGGCCAGTAGCTGATAATCAAGAGTTCATCGTCGCTACAAATAACTATCGTGGAAGTAGCCAAACGTTCCCAGGTGTAAGTAAAGGGGAAGTTGTATACCAATCACAAGATGAAACACGTCAAATCATTGTGAAGTATATGCAAGAAACACCAGTTATTGATCCAGCAGCAGATCAAAATTGGACGTTTAAGCCGATTGTTGCAGATAAATTAAATACAACATTTGATTCTTCACCAAATGCACAAAATCATATAAAGAAAGATGGAAAGATATCATATGTTGGACCATCTGAAAATGAATTTGCTAAATATGCAATTGATATAACGAAGAAGAATGATGATAAGGAAACTGGTGGAGAGAATCCAACAACACCGCCAACAGGTGAAGGCAATAACGGAGAAAATCCAACGACACCACCAACAGGTGAAGGCAATAATGGAGAGAATCCAACGGCACCGCCAACAGGTGAAGGCAATAACGGAGAAAATCCAACGACACCACCAACAGGTGAAGGCAATAATGGAAATGAACCAAAACAAGATGGAAATAATACAGGATCTGGACAAACTACAACGGATAATCAAAACTCAAAAGAAACAACAACTGTAAGTGAAAATAAAGAAGAACGTGATTTACCGAAAACAGGTACAAGTGTTGCTTCTACAATTGGAGCAGGTCTGGCGTTTGTTGGAGCGGGATTACTTATGTTATTTAGAAGAAAGAAAGCGAATAGATAGCGGAGAAATATAAAAAGGATTACCGATTATAAAATGTACCCTATAGAATAGACACTGAAAAAAAGTCTATTCTATAGGGTATTTCTTGTATAATGAGAGAAAATTGGAATCGGAGAAGGTTTAAAATGACAAAAAAGCTATTTACAGAAAGAGACATTCAAATTCTATCAAATAACCCATATATAAAATCTGTAAGTCAGAAAGGTATCACTTATACAGATGAATTTAAGCGTATTTTTATTGAGGAGAATGCGAAAGGAAAACTACCCCGAAATATTTTTGAAGAATGTGGTTTTGATATAGATATGATTGGAATGAAACGAATTATGTCATCAGGAAGTAGATGGCGTGCTGCTTACAGAAAAAATGGTGTATTTGGTTTACGAGATACACGCACCGAAAACGCGGGAAGAACTCTTGAGAGAGAGCTTACGTTAGAAGAGAAGTATGCTCGTTTAGAAGCCGAACGGAACTTACTAAAGGCAGAAAATGAATTGTTAAAAAAGATCAAACTTATGGAAGGGAGGATGAGAAGGAAATAACGTTATCACCTAGTCAGAAATATATCCTGATTTGTTCTGTCATCATAAAATATAACTTAAGAAATATGGTGAGTTACTTGTGTAAAGTAGCTGGTGTATCCCGTTCGGGATACTATAATTATTTTTCCATTTCATCTCAAGAACAACGGAAACAAAAGAACGATCAAGATGAAATCGTGAAAGAAATCATATTAAAAGCACTTCGATTTAGAAATCGAAAGAAAGGGGCTCGTCAAATAAAAATGACATTGGCGGGTCATTTTCAAGTTGTCTACAATTTAAAGCGTATCCGTAGAATCATGAAGAAATATGAGATTGTCTGTCCGATTCGGAAAGCAAACCCTTATAAAAGAATGCTGAAAGCTTCAAAAGAACATCGAGTAGTGCCGAATCAATTAAATCGAGAATTTAAACAAAACACCCCAGGAAAAACACTTCTTACAGATATCACTTATTTAGTTTACGTTACGGTAAGAATAAAAGAGCTTATTTATCTACAATTTTAGATAGCTCAACCAATGAAATTTTAGCTTACCATGTTTCAGAACAGATGACATTAGACCTCGTAACAACAACTCTTCATAAACTAAAACGGAATAAGGTAATCCTTTTTATTATATTATGAAACTGGTACTGCTTTTTCTTTCTTCCATGAAAGGCCAAATCCAGTAAAGCCGACGATAATCGTTAAGACTGGGCAAGCTAAACAGAAGATTGCGTATGGAAGGTAATCGAATGTTGGAACGCCAAGGACGTTTGTTAAGAATACGCCACTTACACCCCATGGTACGAGCGGGTTAATGACTGTACCTGCATCTTCTAATACGCGTGATAAATTACGACGTTCTAAACCGACTTCATCGTATTTATTAGCGAATGCTTGTCCTGTTAAAACGATGGATAAGTACTGCTCACCAAGTAAGAAGTTTACACCAATTGCAGTTGAAGCAGTAGAAATAATTAAGCGTGTGCTATTTTTTACGAAGCTAGAGATAATATTCATCAGCTGCGCTATAATACCCATTCCTTGTAATAATCCTCCCATACAAAGAGCTAGGAAAATAAGAGCAATCGACATCATCATACTTTGTAGACCACCGCGAGATAGTAAGCTATCAATGTCTTTAATACCAGTTTTAGAAACGTAGCCATCTTGCATAATTTTCATTAAATCAGCTAAAGAAGTGCTAGGTTTAAAAATAAAGAGAATAATAATTCCTACCACAATTCCTGCAAGCAATGTTGGAACTGCTGGAACCTTTTTAAATGCGAATAGGAACAGTAATAAAATTGGAATAAGTGTAACGATAGAAATCGTTGTGTTTTTTTCTAACGTGCTAATAAAGTTTGTGAAGTCAACGTCTCCACTAGTACCGCTTCCTAAAATGAAAAATGCGATAAAAGCAATAATGAAAGCAGGAACTGTTGTCCAAAGCATGTTGCGAATATGCTCAAATAAATCTACACCTGTTACAGCAGGAGCTAAGTTTGTTGTATCAGATAAAGGAGACATTTTATCTCCAAAGAATGCACCAGAAATAATTGCACCAGCGATCAGAGCTGGATCGTATCCGAGAGCACTACCCATTCCCATAAAGGCAAGTCCTACAGTTGCGGCAGTTGTAAATGCACTACCGATACTCGTTCCAACAATTGCACAAACAACAAAAACAGTTGGGACGAAAATTTTAGGAGATACAAGCTGGAATCCGTATACCATTAAAGTTGGAATTGTTCCAGCTGCGATCCAAACACTAATTAATACGCCTACAAGTAAGAAAATAAAAATAGATGGAATACCAGCTGAAACACTACTTATCATTCCTTTTTCCATAGTAGACCAAGAGATTTTTTTCATAAATCCAAATGCTAATAAAAGAACGATACCAAATAAAATTGGGATGTGTGGTGAAACTTCTAATTTGATAACACTAAAGCCAATACAGAAAAAAATAAAAATTGTTAAAAGAACAGATTCAATTTTTGAAACCATTGTTTTCCCCTCCTAAGTAATTTAAAATAGCTCTTTTTTATATAAAATTCGCCAATATTGTATATTTCCTTCTAAAATTTAGAATTTTGTGACAAATTACCGGTAATTGTCAACATCTCAATATGATACGGAAATGATTGGATAAAAAAACGCCCCTGCATATAATTATGCAGGGACGAAGAAATCGCGGTACCACCCTAGCTTGTGAAAGGAGTGTATCACAAAATAAAGGGTCATATGATATGCGCTCATAAAATAAAAACGCCCCTGCAATATATGCAGGGACGAAAAATTCGCGGTACCACCCTAAATTGTGAAACAGTTTCATTTCACCACTCTTTAGACATAACGGTCTAAACCGTCTTTCACTACTCCTCACGTTTCGTAAAAGAAGCTCCAGGGGGTAATTCATAAATCGCTCTGTACTGGTTCGCACCGACCACCAGCTCTCTGAAATCAGAAAACGAAATACTACTAAATCCTATCAACGCCGATTCATATGATGTTAGTTAAATTTTTATCATATATTCATCATACATGTCAATAAAAACATTCGATATTTTTTTAGGTAAATAAAGGAAAAATGTTTTTCATACTGTAAAAATGTGCGTTATAATGAATTTGAAAGGGGAGGAAAGAGTGAAGAAAAAAATAATTCTTTTTACCACCTTACTAGTCGTTGGCGGAAGTGCTGGAATTTACACAGCTTTTGCAGCTGAATCAGAGAAGTCGAAACAAAAGCAAATACAGCAGTCAGAAGTGAAGAAAGTGAAAGAAACTGAAGAGAAGAAATCGATGGAAAAAGCAGCTACTAAACTAGGAGTTTCTACTGAGGGGAAAACAAAAGAAGAGGTTACAAAAGAAGTAGATACCGCTAGATTTGAGCAGCGCCATGATTTGTTAATTGAGCATGCTAAGCAACTTGGAATTGATACAGAAGGAAAAAAAGATGAAGAGATTATTTTAGAAATTGGAAAGATACAACATGGAAAGTAGAACAACTTATCGTATGATAAGTTGTTCTTTTTTGAGAACTGTTTGATTTAAAAATAATTGACAGTCATTTGTTTTTAATGTTAACTATATTTATAAATAAGTTAACATTAGGGGTGACAATTGTGGCTGTTAATAGTAACACGAGTGAAAAATCGTCTTATACATATGAAGAATTATCGAAGAAGAATAAAGATTACGTATGGCACCCATTTACACAAATGAAAGATTATTTAGAAGAAGATCCTGTCATTATTGAACGTGGAGAGGGAAGAAAGCTATACGATGTAAATGGAAATGAATATTGGGACGGTGTTTCGTCTATTTGGTTAAATGTTCATGGGCATCAAGTACCGGAACTAGATGAGGCAATTCGTGAGCAATTAAATAAAATTGCTCATTCTACTATGCTAGGACTTGCTAACGTTCCATCTATTTTATTAGCAGAAAAAATAATTGAAGTTGTACCAGAAGGTTTGAAGAAAGTATTCTATTCAGACTCTGGTTCTAGCGCCGTTGAAATTGCAATTAAGATGGCCTTTCAATATTGGCAGCATAAAGGAAAACCGAAAAAACAAAGATTTGTTACATTAAAAGAAGCATATCACGGTGATACGATAGGGGCTGTTTCAGTAGGAGCAATAGACTTGTTTCACCAAGTGTATAGTTCACTATTATTTGAGGCAATTAAAATGCCGTATCCATATACATATCGTTCTCCTTATGGAGATAATAAGGAACAAATTGTAAAGAAACATTTAGAAGAAATGGAAGAAATGCTACAAGAAAAACATGAAGAAGTAGCAGCTATTATTGTGGAGCCATTAATGCAAGGTGCTGGTGGGATGATTACAATGCCAAAAGGATACTTAAAAGGGCTTCGCGATTTATGTACAAAATACAATGTATTATTTATTACAGACGAGGTAGCGACTGGATTTGGGCGTACCGGGAAAATGTTTGCATGTGAACACGAGGATGTGACGCCAGACATTTTAACAGCCGGAAAAGGTTTAACAGGTGGTTATTTACCAGTGGCAATTACGGTAACGACAGATGAAATTTATAATGCCTTTTTAGGAGGCTATGAAGAACAAAAAACGTTTTTCCATGGTCATAGTTATACAGGGAATCCGTTAGGGTGTGCCGTAGCAATTGCAAATTTAGAACTATATGAAAAAACTAATTTAATAGAAGATGTTGCGCATAAAGCAGAATATGTAGCGGCACAATTAGAAGCTCTTAATGAATATAAGCACGTAGGAGATATTCGTCAGTGTGGGCTAATGGTTGGTATTGAACTTGTGAAGAATAAGGAAATGAAAGAATCGTTTGAATGGACAGAAAGAGTCGGCGTTCAAGTATGTAAACGTTCAAGAGAGCTGGGCATGATTTTGCGACCACTCGGTAATACGATTGTATTTATGCCTCCTCTTGCATCTACGGTGGCTGAGATTGATGAGATGTTACGCATTTTATATAAAGCAATCTCGGATGTTACGGAGGGAGAGTAATGAGTGGTTTCTTTATAACAGCAACGGATACAGAAGTTGGCAAAACGGTAGTGACAGGAGCATTGGCAGGTATATTTCGAGAGCGTGGACATAATGTTGGTGTATATAAACCGTTGCAAAGTGGACATGTTGCATTAAATCCTGAGGGTGATGCAGCAAGATTAAAAGCATTATCGGGTGTACCGACAAAAGAAGATAAAATTTGTCCTTATTCCATTGAAGAACCACTTGCTCCGAGACTTGCAATGAAAAGAGCTGGAAGGACAGTAACGTTAAAAGAAATTACTGATCACTATAATGAACTACTAAAAAAGTTTAATAGCCTATTTGTAGAAGGGGCTGGTGGGCTTGCAGTTCCATATACAGAAGATGCTTTAGTGATTGATTTTGCAAAAGAATTACAGCTTCCTCTTATTGTAGTAGCGCGTCCGACACTAGGGACAGTTAATCATACTGTCTTAACAATTTCTTATGCAAAGGCACACGGTTTAACAGTAGCGGGTGTAATTTTGTCTGGTTGTAAAGAATGTGAAAAAGAAAGAGTGCAAGAAAATAAAATAATGATTGAGGAGTTAAGTGGCGTGCCGGTTTTAGGGTTATTACCATTCCTTGAAGGAGAGTTTACAAAGGAAGAATTATTAGGGGCGGCAAAAGAGCATATTATGATTTCAAAATTAGAGGAGCTCATCCAAAATGAATCAAATGTGGCGCACGCATCTTCAATCTAAAGTAGAACAATTAAAGGGGCAAGGGCAGTATCGTAATTTACATGTAACAGAGAAAGCGGAAGAGACATGGCTTATTCGAAATAAGAAAAAGATGCTAAATTTAGCATCGAATAATTATTTAGGATTAGCTGGAGATGAAAGGTTGAAAGAAGCTGCTATTGCCTGCACGAGAAAATATGGAACTGGAGCGACAGCATCTCGTCTCGTTGTAGGAAATTATCCACTGTATGAAGAGGTTGAGAGAAGTATATGTGATTGGAAAGGTACTGAAAGAGCATTAATCGTAAATAGCGGGTATACAGCAAATGTAGGTGCTATATCTACTTTAGCCTGTCGTCACGATATGGTTTTTAGTGATAAATTAAATCACGCAAGTATTGTTGATGGAATTATATTAAGCGGAGCAGAGCATAAAAGATATCGTCATAATGATTTGGATCATTTAGAAAAGATGTTGCAAATAGCGTCACCAGAAAAGAGAAAATTAATCGTAACAGATACGGTTTTTAGTATGGATGGAGATATTGCATATTTGAGAGGCTTAGTTCAGCTGAAAGAGAAATACGGGGCGATCATTATAGTTGATGAAGCACATGCAAGTGGAATATATGGAATCGGTGGAGCAGGATTATCTCATGTAGAAAAAGATATTGCTCAAAAAATTGATATACATATGGGGACGTTTAGTAAGGCTTTAGGGTGTTATGGTGCGTATTTAACGGGTGATTCCATTTATATAGAGTATTTACAAAATATGATGAGAAGCTTGATTTTTACTACAGCTTTACCACCAGGAACATTAGGGGCGATCCGAAAAGCAATTGAAATTGTGAAAGAAGATAACGAAAGAAGAGAGCGACTTATAGAGAATGGTGCATATTTCAGGACGCATTTACAAGAAGCTGGTTTTGATATTGGGAATAGCTCAACTCATATTGTACCGATTGTAGTTGGGTCAAATGAAAATACTTTACGGTTTAGTGAAAGGTTACAAGAGGTAGGTATCGCAGCCATTGCAATTCGTCCGCCGACTGTTCCAGTTGGTAGTTCTCGAGTCCGTTTTGCAGTTACGTCACAACATACAATAGCCGATTTAAAATGGGCTATTCAGCATATTATACGCATTGGCAAAGAAGAGGGGTTTTTAGTATGAAAGAGCTAAAGCTTATTTTTATTCCAGGATGGGGAATGGAAGAAGGTGTTTGGACTTTGGTTCTGCCGTATTTTAAAGGATATTCTGTTCAATGTATAGATTGGCGTAACGTGAAAGAACAAAGTGAATTTGCGGGGCGAATAATAGATGTAGCGCAGGATGAAAATGTAATTTTAGTTGGATGGTCACTAGGAGCGTTAGCGGCAGTACAAGCTTATAAAAAGATTAAGACCCAAGGTATGGTACTAATTGGTGGTACCGCTAAATTTACCAATACAAGTGACTATACAAGTGGATGGAATTCCTTGCATGTAGAACGTATGAAAAAGAATTTAACGAGAAAAAAAGAAGATACTTTGAAGCGTTTCTATGAAAATATGTTTACAAAAAGTGAGCTGAGGGAGAATACGAGTTTTGAAGAGATTGCGCAGAAGTTTAAAGGAGACTCGATTCAGTCTTTACAATTAGGCTTAGATTATTTAATAGAAACAGATATGAGAAATGAAGTAATAGATATGAAAGCCCCGCTGTTACTCCTTCATGGAGAGCAGGATGTAATATGTCCATTGTCTGCAGCCCATAGTATGGCGAATAATACGAATGCTAATCTAAAAGTAGTAAGCGGTGCTGGGCATGCATTATGTGTAACGAATTTTGAATATTGCGCAAATGAAATTATTCAATTTGTAGAGGTGATACGACATGATCAACAAAACGTTACTGCAAAAACGGTTTAACGGGGCGGCTGTATCCTACGATCAATATGCAAATGTACAAAAAAAGATGGCGCATTCGTTACTTTCTATATTGAAGGAACGATATAGTGAAACATCATCGATACGTATTTTAGAACTTGGATGCGGGACAGGATATGTAACAGAGCAATTATCAAATTTATTTCCGAAAGCTCATATTACAGCTGTGGATTTTGCTGATGAGATGATTGCAGTCGCGAAAACTAGAAAAAGTTTGGAAAATGTGATGTTTCGCTGTGAAGATATTGAACAATTAAAATTAGAAAATCCATATGATGTCATTATTTCAAATGCTACATTTCAATGGCTTAATGATTTAAAAGAGACAGTGAAAAATTTATTTAACTATTTGTCTGAAGAAGGAATATTATTATTTTCCACGTTTGGTAATACGACTTTTCAAGAATTGCATACGTCTTTTCAGCGTGCTAAGAAAGAAAAGGGGATACACAATTGTACTTCAATAGGACAACGATTCGTTTCGAAAGAACAGTTAGTGAATATATGCAAAAATCCATTAGGAAATGTACATGTTTCTGAAACGTGTTACATAGAAAGCTTTACAGAAGTTAGGGAGTTTCTACATTCTATTCGAAAAGTAGGGGCAACCAATAGTAATGAAGAGTCTTACTGTCAAAGCCCTTCACTCTTTCGTACGATGCTTCGTATATACGAAAGAGACTTCACGGGAAAAGAAGGGATAATGGCAACATATCATGCTTTATTTACGTATATAACAAAAGAGGGGAAGAGATGAAATGAAACAAGTACAAACAAAAAGGGATTGGAAAAAACTTGCATACGACGTAGTAGAAGAGAAAATGATTACGAAAGAAGATGCAATTGCAATATTAGAAGCTGATGATACAGAGGTTTTAGAAATTATGAATGCAGCTTACATCATTCGCCATCATCATTTTGGTAAGAAAGTAAAGTTGAACATGATTATAAATACGAAATCTGGATTATGTCCTGAAGATTGCGGGTATTGTTCACAGTCTATTATTTCAGAAGCACCGATTGATAAGTATGCATGGTTAACACAAGAGAAAATTGTTGAAGGAGCGCACGAAGCAATTCGTCGTAAAGCAGGTACATATTGTATTGTTGCATCTGGTCGTCGTCCGACGAATAAAGAAGTAAATCACGTTATTGGAGCAGTTAAGGAAATTCGTGAAACGACAGATTTAAAAATTTGCTGTTGTTTAGGATTTTTAAATGAAGATCAAGCAGGTCAGTTAGCAGAAGCTGGTGTGCATCGTTATAATCACAATTTAAATACGCATGCCAACAATTATGATAGCATTTGTTCAACGCATACGTATGACGATCGTGTTGATACAGTCCAAAAAGCGAAGCAAGCCGGTATTTCTCCATGCTCTGGAGCAATTTTCGGAATGGGAGAAACGATTGAACAGCGCGCTGAAATTGCATTTGAATTACAACGTTTAGATGCGGATTCTATTCCATGTAATTTCCTTGTTGCTGTAAAGGGTACTCCGCTTGAAGGACAAAAAGAATTAACACCTGTAGAATGTTTAAAAGTGCTGGCGATGATGCGTTTTGTAAATCCAACAAAAGAAATTCGTATTTCAGGTGGTCGAGAACTTAATTTACGTTCTGTACAGCCACTTGGTTTATTTGCAGCAAACTCTATCTTTGTCGGGGACTATTTAACAACAGCTGGACAAGAGCCGACTGCGGACTGGGGTATGATTGAAGATTTAGGGTTTGAGATTGAAGAATGCGCGCTATAAGATAGATGAAAAGCAAACTCTTTAAAGGGGTTGCTTTTTTTTGTAAATAAAATGTAATAAAAGTCCATTAACGCTTGATAGTAGTCACTTTTGGACGAGAAAAATAATTTTGTGGACGAATTTTCCAAGCCCTAATTGTACATAGTAAAAATGTAATTTATATCGGGTTGGAGGATTTTACATGTACAAATACATATTAACTATTATGACCTGTCTGATTTTAATAAAAGCGATAAGTGCTGATCCAGTTAAGGCGGCTGAAAATCCTGAACAAAAAGAAATGCAACAAAGAATTGAACAGCATTTTCGAACGAAAGCTGAACATTTTGGGCTTGAAACAGAAGGAAAAGATTTAAAAGAAGTGAGGAAGGAAATTTCTATTATAGAAGAAGCGGAAAAGAGAGAAAATGTGTGGAGAACAGCACAAGCTCTTCGTATAAAAACAGAAGGAAAAACGATGGATGAATTAATAGAAGATGTACGAAAAAAGGTGAGAAAATAAAAAAAGAGGCCGTAGCCTCTTTTTTAAGCCCATTGTTTTGATAAATGAGCCATTTCGATCGCAGCAACTGCCGATTCATATCCTTTATTACCAGCTTTTGTACCTGCACGTTCAATCGCTTGTTCAATTGTTTCTGTCGTTAATACACCGAAAATAACTGGAATGTCCGTTTGTAGTGATAAAGACGCAACACCTTTTGCTACTTCATTACAAACGTAATCGTAATGTGTTGTAGCACCGCGAATTACTGTACCTAATGTAATAACAGCATCATATTTTCCGCTATTGGCCATCTTTTTAGCGATTAAAGGAATTTCAAATGCACCAGGAACCCATGCAACATCAATATCATTCTCTTCTACACCGTGACGCTTTAATCCATCTAAAGCTCCGCCAAGTAACTTACTTGTAATAAACTCATTAAAACGTCCAACAACAACCCCAACTTTTAATCCTGTACCAACTAAATGACCTTCGAATACCATAATGTATCTCTCCCTTAATTATAAGTTTAGTAAATGTCCTAATTTGCTTACTTTCGTTTGTAAATACGTTTTATTTTCTTCTTTTGTTGGCATTTGTAACGGTACACGCTCGGTTACTTCTAAATCGTAACCTTGTAAGCCAGCAATTTTTCGTGGATTATTCGTTAATAATCGTAAACTTTGTAAGCCTAAATCTTTTAAAATTTGAGCGCCAATACCGTAATCACGAAGATCAGCTGGGAACCCAAGTTTTTCATTTGCTTCTACAGTATCTAACCCTTCTTCTTGTAACTTATAAGCGCGAAGCTTATTCAGAAGGCCAATGCCTCGTCCTTCTTGTCTCATATAGAGAAGAACACCTTTTCCTTCACGCTCAATTTGAGCAAGTGCAGCATGTAGCTGTGGTCCGCAATCACAGCGGCACGAACCGAATACATCTCCTGTTAAGCATTCTGAATGAACGCGTACAAGTACAGGTTCGCCTGTTGAAATATCACCTTTTACGAGCGCGATATGTTCTTTCATATCTAATGAGTTAGAATAGCCAATTGCATGGAAAGTACCGAAATCTGTAGGTAATGTAATTTCCACTTCTCTCGTCACAAGTGTTTCGTGATGGCGGCGATAAGCAATTAAATCTTCTATTGTAATCATTTTTATATCAAATTGTTTTGCGCACTCTAGTAAATCAGGTACACGTGCCATCGTACCGTCCTCATTTATAATTTCGCAAATGACTCCAGCTGGTTCTGCCCCGCAAAGTTTGGCTAAATCGACAGCGGCTTCTGTATGACCAGCACGGCGCAGGACACCGCCTTCTTTCGCAATTAATGGAAAGATATGTCCAGGGCGATTGAAATCAGAGCCTTTTGATACAGGGTTTAACAATTCTTGTATCGTAGTTGCACGTTCATGAGCACTAATCCCTGTTGTTGTAGAAACATGATCAATGCTCACTGTAAACGCAGTGTGATGTGAATCTGTATTATGAGATACCATTGGTTCTAACTGTAGACGTTCTGCGTACTCCTCCGTAATCGGTACACAAACGAGACCACGACCGTGTGTAATCATAAAATTAATCGTTTCTGGTGTAATGTACTCTGCTAAAGCAATAAAATCGCCTTCATTTTCTCGGTTTTCATCATCACATACGATAACGACTTTTCCTTGTTTTAAATCTTCTAGAGCTTCTTCAATACGATGAAACATTGTGCTTCCCCCTTATAGAAATCCGTTTTCTTGTAAAAAGTTTTCGGTCATTGACCCTGTTCTTTTTACTGGCTTTGAAATAAAGCGTTCAATATATTTTCCAATCATGTCACACTCAATGTTTACGATGTCCCCGGCTTTTTTTTCTCCGATTATAGACTCGCTTACTGTGTGAGGGATGAGTGAAATTGTAATTGAAGATTCGTCTATATCAAATATTGTTAAGCTAGTGCCATCAACAGCAACGGATCCTTTATGCAAACAATAGCGTAGTAATTCATCAGAAATTGCTATTTTGTAATAGATGGCATTGTAATGTTGTTTTTTAGTTAAAATCGTACCGATGCCATCGATATGTCCGGTGACGAAATGTCCACCGAATCGTCCGTTTGCAGCCATCGCCCGTTCTAAATTCACTTTGGCACTTGGCTTTAGCATACGAAGTGATGTTGCTTTCATTGTTTCAGGCATTGCGTCGACAGTGAATGAAGTAGTCGTAAAAGTAGTTACTGTTAAGCAAATGCCGTTAACTGCGATACTATCACCTAATTTGACATCCGATAAAATTTGCTTTGCGCTAATAGTTAGCTTCATTGCTTCACCACTTTGAGTCATGCTTGATATCGTTCCTAACTCTTCTACGATTCCTGTAAACATTCCGTCACCTCGCTTTTTAAGGTTGCAACAATTTTTATATCATTACCGATTTGTTTCATCTCTTGAATTGTTAAGGAAAGTGCATCTTGTAACTTCGAAAAACCAGCTCCGCCAAATAAGGTGGGTGCATCTTTTCCACCAATTAATTTCGGGCTTATATAGGTCACGATTTCATTAAAACTATTTGTTTTTAAGAAGTTCGCATGCACCGTTTGACCACCTTCAACGAACAGAGAAAGAATTTGTTTCTCACCGAGCAGGGATAGGACATCTTGTATTTCAATTTGCTGTGTTTTCATTTGGAATACAGCTATATTGTTAGATTCATAAGACGCTATTTTCTCTTTGTTTACATCCTTACCGACAATAATCCATGTCTGAGTTAAGCCATCTGTTATGACATGAGAAGATGGCGGCGTTCGTAAGTGGGTATCTAAAATAACGCGTATAGGATGTTTACCTCCGTTTGGAATTCGTGTTGTTAAGTGTGGATTATCAGTTATAACTGTATTCACACCGATTAGGATAGCATCATGTATATGACGATATTGGTGAACGTCAGCGCGTGCTTCTTCGCCTGTAATCCACTTACTTTCACCGGTTATAGTTGCTGTTTTCCCATCTAAGCTCATTGCTGTTTTTATTGTTACAAAGGGACGTTTCGTTTTCATATAGTGAAAAAAGTATCGATTTAATAAAGTGGCTTCCGCCTCAAGAACACCAGTAGTTACCTCGATTCCAACTTCTTCTAATCTCCTTTTTCCATTTCCGGAAACGAGTGGATTGCAATCAAGAGTAGCAATTACAACACGCTGAACTCCTTTTTCAATGAGTAATTCACAGCAAGGGGGTGTTTTTCCAAAATGGCTACACGGTTCAAGTGTTACATAAACGGTAGCGTCTTTTGCTCTTTCACCAGCCATGTGAAGAGCATGAACTTCAGCATGTTCTTCACCAGCACGCATGTGGGCACCCATTCCAACAATTTTTCCATCTTTAACAACAACGGCACCAACCATAGGGTTTGGGCTTGTTTGTCCCGATGTTCCTTGTGCTAACTGCAAGGCAATCCTCATATATTCTTGATCTGTCATTCTTTTCACCTCTCCTGAAAAAATCAAAAAACCCCAAGGATTTTATATCCTTGGGGTTTGGGAGACGTGATTTCTAGAAATATAGTTCGAATACGAAAGTATAGGAAAGAAACCTAACGATGACTGATATTTTGGCATAAGGAAAAAACCTAGCAAAATATCAAATTCTTTCAACGCTAGTCGTATCTTTTTATTTCAGTATAGAAACATAACTATACAAAATAAAACATATATAAAGATTCAAAATGAAACTTTAAAAATATGCATACTGAAATAAAAGTGTATTCGCTATATAAAATTACTAGAAAACATATCCTTCTCCCATCCAGACTATACTGTCGGCCCTAGAGTTTCACTAGATCCACCGTTTTCGTGTTGAAAACGGGTCACGGACTTAGAAGCTATCGCTTCATCACCGCCGGTTGGGAATTTCACCCGACCCCGAAGGATGTTGTTTGCTCACATTATAGCACAAAAAAGAAAAAAGCATAGTAAAAAATGTTCGAATGTGAAGAATTGTTTGAAAATATATGACGATTTGAATGGGGATGAAAGTAATAGAAATGTGGAAAGGGGAAGGGCTGTATAGGCTTTGATCAAAAGAAAAAACATACACAAATAAATGTGCATGTTCTTTAAATATTTATTCTGCCTCTGGTGCTCTAACAACAGACTCGAATTTGCCTTTATGCGAAGCATCGCAATAAGGCATGTTTTTTGATAAACCACAACGACATAAAGAAAATGCTGGTTTTGCTGGGAATACATTCCCTTGTGAGTCAACTAATTCCACGTCCCCTGTAACGCGAAAAGAGCCATTATCATTCACTTTAATTTGTACTTTTGCCAACGTTATCCCTCCTTTCCAAACGCTTACTCTCATCATATAATTAGGGAGAGTACTTGACAATATAAAAAGAGCACTTTGTTTGAGAGAGAAGAGAGTGTTATAATAGTTTGTATAACTGACTAGAGTAAGGTGACGAAAGATGGATAAAAAATTACACGCACTACAAAATATTGCAAATGAGCGCACATGGGCATCATTTTTGAATGATAATCATCCATATAGTTTACTTCATTGGTCAATCGCAGGTGTAGGACAAGAACCGAAAGATGTTTGGTTACTTCAAGATGAGGTAACTTTTCAAACGACGGAATTCCCAACGCTAGACGAGGCAGTAAAGTGGATTTCTGAAAATATGGAACAAGTTACAGACGTTTTAGCGCAGTAAAAAAACAGGCTTATGCAAGCCTGTTTTTTGTTTCTTTTACATATGTGTTTAAAAATTGATCGATGGCATCTTCGTACTCTTCTTTATTTTCATTATAAGAGCAAGCGTGTGCACCATGTTCTGCAATATAAAGCTGTTTATTATTTTCTTTCGCTTCATAAAGTGATTTCGTCATATCAGATAAAATATAGTCATCATCTTTACTATGAATAAAGAGAACCGGATTGTTAATATTTTTTATACAATCAATTGGTGAAACTTCACGAATTGTATAGCCATCACGAACTTTTAAAAAGGCATTTGCTAAAGGTAATAAAGGCCATTTTGGCAAATGAAACTCAACTTTCAAACGATGTTGTAACTGTCCATAAAAATCAGAGAAAGGACAATCAGCAATATAAAAATCAGCACCATCTTCTACAAATCCTGCATATTGAAGAAGAGTTGCAGCGCCCATAGATTCACCATGAATTCCGAGTGTAATATTCGTTCCGAAACGATCCTTTAGCCAGTCAACTACTGACTTTAAATCATGTTTTTCATAATAGCCATAACTTGTTGTTTTACCACCGGTTTTACCATGACGGCGATGATCATAAATAAATACGTTATATCCTCTATTTAAAAATAAGTTTGCATATTTAACGGAATTCATTTTATTTACAGTCACACCGTGGCAAAAAATCATAAATTTATTGGAATGACCAGCTGGCATGTAATATCCGTGAAGTTCGTATCCGAATTGAGAAGGGATGTGAACCTCTTCTTTTTGAATAGCCTTAAAATCGTCCAAATGAAAATGCTTTTTCGTTTCGCGTTCTAAAACTTCTTCCTCTGTTTTTTTCTTCAAGTACATAACTTTATTTGTAAAGAAAATCCCAATCGCAGTTAGTGCACCTAGTATAGTAAACAATGCTGTAAAAAAACGTTTCATACTTTACCTCATCCTCCAAATACCTCTACATGTGATACACTAACATTGTATCACAATGATGTGAAAAGGGGAGAAATCGTGTATGGTTCATATACAAAAAATCACACCAGAAATGAAAGAAGTAATTCAGGATTTTATGTGTGAAAACTGGGGAAGCTCAATGATGGTCTCGCGAGGCAGAGTACATCAATTAGAAGAATTACCTGGTTTTATTGCACTTAGAAATAACAGAATAGTGGGAATTGTAACATATAAAGTGATAGAAAACATGTGTGAAATTGTATCGTTAAATAGTTTTGAGGAAGGGAAGGGGATTGGTACAAAACTGGTGGATTGTGTATTGCGAGTGGCAAAAGAGAACGAATGTAAAAAGGTGTGGCTTATTACGACGAATGATAATATGAACGCACTTCGTTTTTATCAAAAACGTAACTTCATGATGACGGACTTGTATATTGATGCGGTAAAGGAAGCACGAAAAATAAAGAAAGAAATTCCGTTTATTGGTTATGATAATATCGCGATTTCACATGAAATTCAGCTGGAGTATATTTTCTGAGTAGAGTGGAAATTGTGTAACAATTTTCAGAAATATAAAACAATAACCTTGACGAATGTTATATTTTGGTTTAATTTAAAATTGTAATCTATTACCATATTAAGGGGTGACGATGTGGCAACTATACGTGATGTTGCAAAATTGGCCGGTGTTTCAGTCGCAACCGTTTCAAGAGTCATTAACGAAAAAGGATATGTCCATGAAGATACGGTCAAACAAGTAAAAAAAGCAATTGAAGAATTACATTATAGACCGAATGCTACAGCAAAGCCTTTATTTAAACAGCCTTCAACGGTGATTGCATTACTTGTAGATAATTTGCATAATCCATCATACATCACTTTGCTCCGTTTCGTTGAGGAAATAGCATACAAAGAAGGGTATCAAGTAATAGTTTGTAATATAGAAAATAAGAATAGATACATAGATATGTTGGAGCAAAATAACATTGCAGGCGTTATAATGACGAAATCTGTTTTTCGAAGTATAGGAGAAATCTCACTTCCTTTCGCTGTGCTTGAAGAACGACAATCTCTTATGAGCTATTATGAAAGTGGACAGAAAGCTGTTTCTTTATTAAAAGAGAAAGGCTGCCAGTTTCTTGCTTATATCGGTGAGGGAGTAAAGAGTGAAGAAATGGAAGAGCATGTGGCAGGATTTCTAGATACTGCTTGGAAAGAAGGACTTTCTTATCGAGAGGAAATTGTACAAGGGTATACGAATCAACAGTTTCTTGAATTGTTACAAAAGCATCCATACATAGATGGGGTTGTAGCTTCAAGTGATAAGGTCGCTATTGAGCTAATCAGGGCGGCGAAAACTCTTAATATTCATATACCAGGTAAGTTACAAATCATTGGATTTAACGGGAGTGTAGAGGGTGAATGGATAAGTCCATCATTAACGACGATTGGAAGTTATATCGAAGAAAATGGGGAAATAGCTTTTCAACAGTTAATAGGAAAAATAAAGAAGAAACAAGTGCGACAAGAAGAAGTGGAAACAGAATTTAGGTGCATTGAGAGAGAAACAACAAAGTAAAAGGTGCGTTTTTAAAACGCACCTTTTATAGTGTAATTGCGGCAATAAAGCCGAATATAAGTAACGGTATATTATAGTGTAGAAATGTTGGGACACATGTATCCCATATATGATGGTGCTGACCATCAGCATTTAAACCGGACGTTGGTCCAAGTGTACTATCAGATGCTGGAGAACCTGCATCACCAAGTGCACCAGCTGTACCGATAATTGCGATTGTAGCCATGGGACTAAATCCGAGCTGGACGCATAATGGTACGAAAATTGTTGTTAAGATTGGGATGGTTGAAAAGGAAGAGCCAATTCCCATCGTAACGAGAAGTCCAATAATGAGCATAAGAAATGCAGCAAGCGGTTTATTATTTCCGATTATATGTGCACTCGTTTGCACAAGAGATTCAACATGTCCAGTTTTTCGAAGAACAGCGCCAAATCCAGCGGCAGAAATCATAACAAATCCGATAAAGGACATCATACGCATTCCACTCGTTAAAATAGCATCGGCTTCTTTAAGAGGGAGGCTACCGCTAACTGATAAGACGATAATACCTGCTAAAGCACCAAAAATCATTGATTCTGTTGCTAATTGCACAGTTAATGTAGCGAGTATTGATAATAAACCCAAAGTAATGCTTCTTTTCGTATAGGGAACGATTTCATTCTGTGCAGAATGAATTTGTTCTGTTTCATATGTACGTGGTTTTCGGTATGTAATGAAAACCGCTACACATAATCCGATAATCATACCGATTGCTGGAATAGTCATCGCTTTTGGAATAAGTGCGACATCAAATGTAAGACCGCTTTGCGCAGCATTTGTTTGCAATACGTCATGATAAATTTTTCCGAACCCTGCTGGAACCCACATGTAAGGGGTAATTAACCCAAATGTAATAAGACATGTTACAAGCCTACGATCCACCCTCAGCTCATTTAATACTTTTAAAAGTGCTGGAATTAAGATTGGGATGAAGGCGATATGAACAGGGATAATATTTTGTGAGAAACAAGCCATTGTTAAAATGATAAATAATATAAGTATTTTAGAATAGACTTGTTTTTTCGTGTCTTGTTCGTTGCCGATCCATTTTAAAGCTGATTGGATCATTGCATCAGGAAGTCCTGTTTTTGAAAGGGAAATAGCAAATCCACCGAGCATTGCGTAGCTTAATGCGATAGGAGCACTGTTCCCAAGACCGGCTGTAAAAGTACTGATTGTTTCTGAAATACCGAGTCCGCCGATAAGTCCGCCTGTTAAAGCTCCAACGATAATGGCGACAATGACTTGGACACGTAACAAACTAAGCAGTAGCATGACTGCTACTGCGATGAGTACAGCGTTCATAATAAATGTAATCTCCCTAATTTTTATTCTGTTAAGGCAAGCAAGTGTTTGTAGTGACATATCATTATAAAATGTTTTCTATGAAATGTAAAAGCGCCTTTTGTTATTAATGTTGAAAAGATAGTTCTTGTTTAATTGATTGTAAAGATTTAGCGAATAACTCAGGCTCTTCTAAATCTGGAGAATGTGCCGAGTTTGGAAACCAAATCATCTTTTTAATAGGAGCTTGAATGATATCGCAATATTGTTGAACGAGTGCATAAGGAGTTTGATAATCATAGCGACCAGAACAAAAATAAACAGGAATAGATAAACTTGAAATAGATGAAAAGAAATCGATTGTCAGCATCTCTTCCCATAAAACTCCGGATTTTAAATTTCCTGCGAGAAATTTGAACCAATCTAATAGCGTATATTCAGGAGAAAAGAAGCCTTTTCGTATGAAAGAAAAGGAAGATCCATTTTGGATTGCTCCTCCAAATGTACCAAGCCACTTTCTTTGAATAATGAGGCGTCTCGTATCTAAAAAGGGTGGTTTCCCTAATTTTAAAAGAGAAGCTAATGCCTTTTTATGGTCATGTTTTTTGGCAGAGCTAATTAAATGTTGATATAGTAATTCTTCATTTTGCTTCATATGTACGATTTGACCGATGCCGATGTATGCTTCTATATATTCGGGACATTGATTAGCGATTTGTAGTCCGATAATACTTCCCCAAGAATGACCAGCGAGAAATAGTTTTTGCTTATTAAAGCGTTTGAGAAGATATTGAATAACCTTTTTTGCATCTGAAAAAAATTGATCAATCGTAAGATTTGTTTGGATGTCCCGCCATAAAAAGGATTTACCTGCCCCTCGCTGATCCCAATTAATAACGATAAAGTGCTTTTCTAACTCTTTTTGAAAATGGCGAATAAAGCCGATTTGTGCCATACCAGGGCCGCCGTGACAGCATAATAAAATAGGCTGGTCCACGTTTTGGCCGCGTATAAGGAGAGATTGTTTCCGGTCATTAATCATAACGCTTTCTATCGTAGCGATACTGTTAGGGATTAGTTGCTTCTTTTCGTTGTAAAACTGAGGGGTATGGCTACGAAAAAGCATATGTAAACCTCCTTTTCTTAAATGGTATGAATCGCACAGGCTCTTTCTTTTGCATATACTACTAGAAAATCATTGTATCATAACATACTGGTTTGATTTCAAGTTTAGGCGATTAAGAGAGGAGGGAGAATATGACGATTGGAGAAATTATTGATTCTTTAAATAGACGCGAATCAATCGCTATTATAGCGAAACGGCTTGAAATGAGCCCATATACATTATCAAAGAAATTAAGGGTGATTGGATATGAATATGATGGAGAGCAGAAAAAACGTATCTTTATAGGTGATGGTGAAGAGCCACGTCATTTGCAAATCCAAGAAGCTACTGCCCTTCAATATGCAAAAACAGACTATCAATTACTAATTTATGAACAGTTACAAAGCATTTATGAATTGCTAAGAAAAAGAGAAGAAGTAAGTGTTCAAATTATAAGTAAGAGCACAGAGAAAAAGAAACGAACCTTTTCGATTAATATAGAAGTATTAGCAAGACTAGATGTTATATCGGAATCAAAAGGGATTCAAAAGTCTAAAATTGTAGAAGAAGCACTACAGGAATTTTTGCAACGGTATGATGTTAATCATGAAACGTATCCAGAGAAATAAAAGAAAGGATACTATGTTCCATATAAGAGCGTGTATCCTTTCTTTTATTTCATTTTTTGTTTTGTTTCGAAAAGTAATATAGGAACCAAACGGCATGATTTTGTTCATCAGCTGCTGCGCGCCGAAATGTTTCTTTCACTTGTTGATTTGTCGTTTCGTCGATACAATGTATCGTCATTGTTTGATAGAAATACATACAAATTTTCCCGTTATAGTTTTCTATATACTACGAAGAAACAAGGGGCTATGTGCGTATCCTTTACTGCACTAGAAGAATGACAATACGTATGACTCTAAAAGAAGAAGCTCCTTGCATATAATATAAAAGGAGCTTCTTCTTTCGAGTGTCACGCACTAGTTTGAATAGTATTTAATTGTTTTTTTGAATACGTCCATCAATAATCGGCTGAATTGGTTCTTTCACTTGTTTTACATAATCGACTAATGCTTCAAAATCGTTTGGACCAGTTTCAGCATTTTTTCCATTTTTAAAGGATACGAATCCATCACCGCCAGAAGCTAGGAAAGCATTTGCAACTACGCTATACGTTTTAGAGGGAACTAATTCTTCACCATTTGTTAAACGGATATTCGTAACCTTTTCGTTATTTGGTTTGTTTGCATCCCAAGTGTATTGAATACCTGAAATTTGAAGCATTCTCGTTGCTCCTTTTTGCCATTGTTGATTTAATATATCACGAATATCTTGACCTGTTAGATCTACTTTAATTAATTGGTTTCCGAAAGGTTGAATGCCGTATAATTCGCCCCATGTAATATCTCCAGCGTCTAGATCATTACGAATTCCACCAGGATTCATAAGAGCGATTTGTGTTTGCATAGTTTGGCGCTGGGCATCCGCAACTAAATTTCCAAGTGTAGATTCACCAGCATCGTTTTGTTTACGGTCGATAGGTGCTGTAGATTTTCCGACTACTTCATTTACAAGAGGTGCGATTTTTTCTTTATATTGATCTAACTTTTGTTTTACTTGTTTATCAGGCTCTACACCTTCATGGTACGTTGTAATAACTTCAGCTTTTTTCTTCACAATATCTTTTGTTTTTCTATCAATTGTTACATCTACGTCCGAAAAAGCCATTCCGTAAGAATTCGCTTGCACGATAAGTTTATTATTTACAGTACCATTTACGTACGTATGACTATGTCCGCCGAAAATAACATCAACTTCGGGATCTGTTTCATTTGCAATTCGAGTGAGGTCTCCATTTGTTACACCAGACTCATCAGTTGTTCCGCCGACATGTGCAAGGACTACGATAGATTTAACGCCGAGACGCTTTAATTGCTGAGTAGATTTATTAATAGCTTCTACTTCATCAGTAATTTGTACATTCTTTAGCATAGTTGGCATAACGACATTCGGTGTATCCGTTGTAACAACTCCGATGAATCCTACAGGAACTCCATCTACCATTTTTACAGTAAATGGTGGTAAAAATAAGCGGCCAGTTGATTTATTATAGAAGTTTGCAGCGACATAAGGGAAGTTTGCTCCTTTGAAATTCCCTGTTTTTTCATGATATCCACCGTAAATGAGGCGTTTCATTTCATCGATACCCTCATCAAATTCATGGTTTCCGATTGTACCAACATCAAACTTTAAGTCATTTAAAAATTCAATTGTTGGTTCGTCTTGTAATAAAGCAGAAACTGGTGGGCTAGCTCCGACGATATCTCCAGCATGTACGAGAAGTGTATTAGGGTTTTGTTTTTTGCGTTCTTTTAAATAAGTAGCTAAGTAATCAGCACCACCAGCTTCTTTATTGTTAATTTTTTTTACAGTATCTAGTTGACCATGTAAATCATTAATACCAAGCATTTGTACGTCTATGTATCGGTTTTGTTCGGCAGGAGTCTGAGATGGAGGAGCGGCGAATACGCTTGAAAAAGTAATAGTACTTAAAACAGCAACAGCAGGAATAATTTTTTTCCACATAATTAATTTCTCCTTTTTTTATAATCTGACATCATACGACATAATTTTAATAGATTACTAGGATTATATCCATATAAAAATTTAGTTTTTTCGAAAAATTAACATATTTACAAAAGATAAATAATAGAGTAGGGAACCTTTTTTATTGTCGATTTCGCCGTGTATCCTCTATAATGGAGAAAAAAGTAAAAGGTGAATAGTATGAAGAAAAAGAAGCAAAGACAAACACAAAGACACTCTCAAATGAATCAACCAGAGAAAGAATCACTTACACTAGGTGATCAATTGAACGATTCGTTAATGCAACAATTAAAGAATAAGAAAAAAGAGTTGCAAGTGAGAGAAGAGAAAAAAGAGGCAGCAGAACAAGAAAGAAAGCGTAAGGAACAAAAAGAACGTGAAAAGAATAAATCATTTGAAGAACTGTTAAGTGAAAGTAGCCTTACTTGGAAAGACTTTAAATAATAAAAAGATGGTCAGTGAAATGCCGCTGATCATTTTTTTGACGAGTTTGTAAGAAAAGGGGAGTTAGAATGAGGGAAATTGTAGTCGTTCCGTATGAAAATCATTGGAGTGAGAAATTCCAAATGGAAGCCGAAAGATTAAAATCGGCGATGCCAGAAATGGTGAAAGTCCATCATATTGGAAGTACGTCAGTGCCAGGACTGGCAGCTAAACCAATTATAGATATGATTATGGAAGTAGAGAGTATCGACAGAGTAGATCATTGGAATGAACGTTTTAAAGAGCTTGGTTACATCGTAAAAGGGGAAAATGGTATTTCAAGACGTCGTTATTTTATTCATGGGACTGAGGAAAAACGCTCGTATCACTTACACGTATTTGAAAAAGGAAATCCTGAGATAGTAAGGCATTTAGCATTTCGTGATTATATGATGGCTCATTGTGAAGAAGCAGAAGCGTATGCGACTTTAAAGAAAGAACTAGCTGAAAAATATACATATGATGGCACGTTGTATACAGAAGGAAAAAATGAATTTATACGTAATGTTGATGAAAAAGCGAAAGAATGGAAAGGAAATAAAGTGAATGACTGAGTTCACTTTATTTTTTTAAATGTGTATAAAAGTATTATGTAAACTGTACGTATATTTTGACTTTTTGGATGAATCTTGTTGAAATAAAGTTGTGGTTTATAAAAATGTAACAATGAAAGGGAGAAAGACTGTGCATATTCCAACAACTACACTTCATAATGGTGTGAAAATGCCGATGATTGGTCTAGGCGTTTATAAAGCGAAAGAAGGCGACGAAGTTAAACAAGCAGTAAAAACAGCGTTAGAAGTTGGATACCGTTCGATTGATACAGCAACTGTATATGAAAATGAAAGCGGTGTCGGAGAAGCGGTTCGTGAATCTGGAATCCCGCGAGAAGACTTGTTTATTACAACAAAAGTTTGGAACGACGATCAAGGGTACGAGGAGACGCTCGAGGCGTTTGAAAAAAGTTTAAAGAAATTACAAATGGAGTATGTAGATTTATATTTAATCCATTGGCCGATAAGAGGGAAGTATGTTGATACGTACCGTGCTTTAGAAAAGCTATATGAAGAAGGTAAAGTGCGCGCGATTGGTGTTTCTAATTTTCATAAACATCATTTAGAACTGTTATTACCAAATTGTAAAGTGAAGCCGATGGTCAACCAAGTAGAACTTCATCCGATGTTAGCGCAATTTGAATTGCGTGATTTCTGTCAAGGTGAGCAAATTCAAATGGAAGCATGGAGTCCTTTAATGAGAGGCGGCGAAGTATTCCAGCATCCAATTATTCAGGCTATTTCTAAAAAATATGAAAAGTCACCTGCACAAGTTATATTAAGGTGGGATATTCAAAGTGGGATTGTGACTATTCCTAAATCTGTTACGCCATCTCGTATTAAAGAGAACCTTACTATTTTTGATTTCTCATTAACTGAAGAAGAGATGGATCAAATTAATACGTTAAATCGTAATTTACATGTAGGAACGAATCCTGATAAATATGATACGTTATAAAAAAAGACTGCCGCCTAGTGTTGGGGGGCAGTCTTTTGCTTTTATCGGTATCAATATTTTAGCGATGCAAAGCATATGAATCATACTTAACAATCTTTTGAAGTTGTACATATTCTTCTTTTGTTAAAGATAACTGTTGGCTAGCTTGTATATTTTCTTGCAATTGTTGAATAGAGCTTGCACCAGGTATAACAGCTGCAACAGTTTCGTTATGTAAGCAATATTGAATAGCTGTTCCTGTTAAAGAGCTTTCTTGGGTTATTTCTTTTACACTCGCGAGTGTCGAATATAACTCATCGTAAGAATAAGAGAGGTAATCTTTTTCTTTTACTCTTTCTATCTTTCTTGCATTATTGTTAGTTAAAATCCCTTTTGCAAGTGGTCCGCGAGCAATAACGCTAATTTGCTGTTCATTAAGAAACGGGAACCATTCTTCAGGGCGACGATTTAAAAGGCTGTATTCCATTAATATGCTAACGATATTTGATCGTTTTGCATACTCACGAATGACATTTGGACGTATAGAAGAGATACCATAATGACGAATAATCCCTTCTTTTTTTAATTCTTCAAAGGCTTCAACTGTTTCATCTATAGGATCTTCAATCGTCCCGCCATGCAGTTGATATAAATCAATATAATCTGTTTGAAGTCTACGTAAACTCTCTTTTACTTCGGTCTTTATATAAGCTTTAGAAGGATCCCAAGACCAACCGTTTTTTTCTTCTGTCCATCGATTTCCAACCTTTGTTGTAAGAACAATTTGGTCGCGTTTTCCTTTCAGAGCTTTTCCAACAAATTCTTCATTTAATCCATAATCGTATAAGTCCGCTGTATCAAAAAAATTAATTCCTAAATCGATTGCCTCATCGATAATACGCATAGCTTCAGCCTCAGATGCACCGAGAGACATACAGCCAAATCCAATTTCCGTAACATATAAATCTGAGTTTCCTAATTGACGTTTTTTCATAGGTCAACCTCCTTACCTTTATTGTACGAAAGGGGAAGGAGGTTGACAAACGTTTACTTTTTATTTGCTGTAATCCACTCTTGTACAGTTGTATACTCTTTTCCATATTGTTTTAGCTTATGACGAATTTGCCATGCTTTGCCGACTAAAGTGACGCGATTTGGTAAAATGTAAACTTTCATTTCTATCACGCTCCTTTCAATGTGGTAAAATGTATGAAGAACGATTAGGAAATAGAACAGGGAGATGAAGTAGTATGAGTAATCTTGCAGAAAGAACAGTAAAAACTGAACCGATTTTTGATGGTAGGGTTATAAAAGTTCGTGTTGATGATGTAGTATTACCAAATGGAGAAATGAGTAAACGTGAAATCGTAAATCACCCTGGGGCAGTTGCTGTTATTGCTATTACTGATGAGGGGAAAATTGTACTCGTTGAGCAGTATCGTAAAGCTCTCGAAAAGGCAATTGTGGAAATTCCTGCTGGGAAGTTAGAACCTGGGGAAAAGCCAGAGGTAACAGCAGTTCGTGAATTAGAAGAAGAAACAGGATATGTATGTGAAAATATGGAGCTTATTACATCTTTCTATACATCACCTGGTTTTGCAGATGAGATTTTATATGTATATAAAGCGACAGGATTAAAACAAAAAGAAAATAAAGCAGCTTTAGATGAAGATGAATTTGTGGAATTAATGGAAGTGTCATTAGAAGAAGCGATTGATCTTATGAAAGACCTTCGTATACATGATGCTAAGACGATGTTTGCAGTACAATATTTACAATTACAAAAATAAACACTCGCCTAAGGCGAGTGTTTTTAGTTGATTTTTGCATATACACGTGCATCGCGTAAGCTGCCATCGGGTGCTAGGAAATCATTTTCCATTGTACCTTCTAAAATAAATTCTAGACGTTCTGCTAAGTTACATGCGTTTATATTTGTTGCATCAGTACGAATTTCAATTCTTCTAGCACCTAGTTTATCAAATGCAAATTGAATCGCACCTTTAATGGCTTCTGTCATATAGCCATGCTTTGTATAAGCGCTATGTAGCCAAAAGTGAAGTGAAAACTTTGGAATATCCCAGTTTTCAGGCTTGAGCGTAATAGCTCCGATGAATGTACCAGATACTTTATCGTATAAGTGGAAATCAAGTGTTTCACGAAGTAAAAACTGTCCGTGAGCTTCGCGAACAATTTCTTCAGCACGTTCTTCTGTTTCAGCTGTAATTGGCATCCATGGTAATAAGTCTTCTAGCGAAGCTTGGATTGCTTCATATACCTCTGTTCCATCACCTGGAAACGGCTTACGTACTTGCAAGCGCTCAGTTTGAAATAATGTTGGAAAATCTAATAATAATGGTTTCAAGAGAAATCCCTCCTATTCTCTACTTTTTAGTTTAGCAAAGTAGAGCGGAATTTCAATGCTAATTCGTCATACTTTTTTTCTTTCTTTCATACATTTTTAGTAAGAGTGTGAACGGAGGGAAGGAAAATGTGGCGAAAAACGTGGCAAGACCGTGTAATGTCTCACATACAGGAAAATTCTTCACTATATATATTTAATGCGGTTTTATTACTGATGGGAGTAATATTTGGAGCGATTCTTGTGAATAGTTTACAAATAAACCAAAAGCAAGATTTATCATTTTATTTACAGCGTTTTTTTGGACAAGTTTCTAAAGGAGAATTTGCTGTCGCAGGCGAAATGTTTCGAGAAAGTTACTTTTCGCAATTAAAATATATCGGCTTTATTTGGATTTTGGGGATTTCAATTATTGGGTTGCCGCTCATTTTTATCTTACTATTTTTAAAAGGGGTAGTTGTTGGATTTACAGTAGGTTTTTTAGTAAGTCAGCACGGATGGAATGGACTATTATTAGCATTTGTATCTGTATTGCCACAAAATTTAATTATAATTCCTGTATTTCTCGTAATGACAACAATTGCTGCAAGCTTTTCCTTACGCATGATTAGGCATCAATTTATTCGGAAAATAACTGAGCCACTATTACCGTTATTAATTCGCTATACATGCTTTTTTCTCGTGATTGGAGCGGTATTAGCTATTGCTTCCAGTGTCGAAGTGTATGCATCACCAGTTTTAATGAAAGAAGTTGTGGAGGCTATTAACAAACAATAAATGTTTTTTGAGAATAATTATCAATTTGTTTTTATTGTTTTTCTTTTGACAGGAGCCCTTCTTCTGATATAATGGTGTAAGAGTGGCGAGGAGGGAGTAGTACCGAATGGAAGAAAGAATTGAACGAATTAAGAAGCAATTACATGCAGCGAGCTATAAATTGACACCACAACGTGAAGCAACAGTTCGTGTGCTGCTAGAAAATGAAGAAGATCATTTAAGCGCAGAAGATGTATACCTCCTTGTAAAAGAAAAGTCGCCAGAGATCGGATTAGCAACCGTTTATCGAACTTTAGAGTTATTGTCTGAGTTGAAAGTTGTCGATAAAATTAACTTTGGAGACGGTGTTTCGCGTTATGACTTACGCCAAGAAGGTGCACAGCGTTTCCATCATCATTTAATCTGTACACAATGCGGTGCTGTACAAGAAATACAAGAAGATTTACTTGGTGAAGTGGAGAATAAAGTGGAACGAGACTGGAGCTTTAAGGTGAAAGATCATCGTTTAACATTCCATGGGATTTGTAAAAATTGTCAAGAAAATGAAACGGATGAAAAATAACCTTTTCCTATTTAACTAGGAAGAGGTTTTTTATTTGAATAAGGTATAAATTGGTGAAAGCTTGGCATATGTTGTAATAACTTATATTTTGGAGGAATTTACAATGCGCCGAGCTTTAAAATTAACTTTTGATGGGATGAAAGTATTTTTATTATTTACAAGTTGTACGATTTTGTTTTATTTCGCTATACTATGGATAAATGAAGAATATGAAAGTTACCATCGTTATGAAAAGCCAAAAGAAGAGACTGTAGAAAAAGTATCAGGGAATGAGGAGCCGGAAAAGGATGCTTTCGTAAATAGAATGATGTTTTTCTATGAAAATGGGGAGTAGTGTAGATTGGAAGATCAATTAAAAGATTTTATTCATTATATGATTGTTGAAAAAGGTTTAGCGAAAAATACAGTTGTATCTTATGAACGCGATTTAAAAAGCTATGTGAAGTATTTGCAAAATGTAGAACAAACGAAGACGTTTCATGAAGTGACACGCTTGCATATTGTTAACTTTTTGCAGTATTTAAAAGAAAACGGGAAATCTTCAAAAACATTGGCGCGTCATATTGCATCGATTCGTTCGTTTCATCAATTTTTACTTCGTGAACGAGCAGTGGAGCATGACCCATCGGTACATATTGAAACGCCACAAGGGGAACGGAAATTACCAAAAGTATTATCAATCGACGAAGTGGAAGCATTGCTTCAAACACCGAAAACGGCAAGTGCTTTTGGGATTCGTGATAAGGCAATGTTAGAGTTGTTGTATGCAACAGGACTTCGTGTTTCAGAATTAATTGCATTAAATTTAGAAGATGTGCACTTAACGATGGGATTTGTTCGCTGTATCGGGAAAGGGAACAAAGAAAGAATTATTCCACTAGGAAGCTTAGCGACAGAAGCGATTCAAAAGTATATTGAAAAAGGAAGAAGAGAATTGATGGGTAAAAAAGCAGTAGATGCGCTCTTTTTAAACCATCATGGTAATCGATTATCGAGACAGGGATTTTGGAAAATTTTAAAACGGCTAGCGAAAGAAGCGAATATTGCAAAAGAGCTTACACCGCATACGTTGCGTCACTCTTTTGCTACGCATCTATTAGAAAATGGGGCAGACTTACGTGCTGTGCAAGAAATGCTTGGACATGCAGATATTTCAACGACGCAAATTTATACGCATGTTTCAAAAGCTAGATTAAAAGATGTATATAAACAGTTTCATCCGAGAGCATAGTTACTATGCTCTTTTTTTCATAGATTCAAAAGGCTATAGTACTTCACAAAAACTTCACAAACATTTCGTACATTGTTTTCAGCAGAAGACTAGAATATTACAATGTATTTCCTCTATACTAAATAAAGTATGAAGGAGGAAATGATGATGAAAAAACTTATTATGACTTTATTTATCGCGATGCTAGCATTGGCTGGCTGTAATACAAACAAAGAAGAACCGAAAAAAGAACAGAAACTGGAAGCTATAAAAGTAGCGGTTCAAACGAATCCGAAAGAAATTAAACCTGGTGAAAAAACAGAAGTACAAGCACTTGTTACACAAGGAAAAGAAAGAGTAACGGATGCTGATGATGTAAAGTTTGAGATTTGGAAAGATGGCGACGAGAAACACGAGATGTTAGATGGTAAGCATAAAGGAAAAGGTGTTTATGCAGTAGAGAAAACATTTGAAACTGATGGAGTATATCATATTATTCCTCATACAAATGCACGTGAAATGCATGTTATGCCAGAAACAAAAGTCGCTGTAGGAAATGCAAAAGTAGAAGATGCGAAAAAAGAAGAAGGTCATGGGGATCATAAAAGTGATACGATGATACATCTTATGGCTGGTGATATTAAAGCAAATGCTGAATCAACAATGAAAGTTCATTTGAAGCAAAAAGAAGAAGCGTTAACTGGTGCTGAAGTACAACTTGAGATTTGGAAAGATGGTGTTGAAAAGCACGAATTTATTCCAGCGAAAGAAGGAAATAAAGGAGAGTATGAAACGAAACATACTTTCAAAGAAAACGGTGCTTACAAAGTGAAAGTTCATGTTAAAAAAGGTGAACTACATGAACATAAAGAAGAAACAGTAGAAGTAAAATAAAAAGTAGCTCTTTAGAGCTGCTTTTTATTTTTATATTAGGAAATATGTTATAAAATGATTAGCACTTCTTTGCAGAATGGATTACAATAGAAGGGTAAAGAAAATGAGAAATTCTACGAAAATGTATTAAAAAGAAAGCGTAAACATGTTATGATATCAATATCAGATGTCTGACATCTGACTTGGAAAAACCTAGAAATGTTTTTTATTCGTTTGAAAGTAAAACGAAAAAGTTAGAGAATGATTTAAAGCAGTACTGTTTAATAATGAGGACGAAAGATAATTCCCATTGATAACAGTTTCACTTTATAGCGTTTTGAACATACTACAAGAAGTAGAACTGAACATATAGGAGGTTGCAGTTATGAATAAATATAAACGTATTTTCCTAGTCGTAATGGACTCTGTGGGAATCGGTGAAGCACCAGATGCTGAGCAGTTTGGTGATTTAGGTTCTGATACAATTGGTCATATCGCTGAACATATGAATGGATTACACATGCCAAACATGGTGAAATTAGGCCTTGGTAATATTCGTGAAATGAAAGGAATCTCTAAAGTAGAGAAACCGCTTGGATATTATACAAAAATGCAAGAGAAATCTACAGGTAAAGATACAATGACAGGTCACTGGGAAATCATGGGCCTTTACATTGATACACCATTCCAAGTGTTTCCTGAAGGATTCCCGAAAGAATTACTTGATGAATTAGAAGAAAAGACAGGTCGTAAAATTATCGGTAATAAACCAGCTTCTGGAACAGAGGTACTTGTTGAGCTTGGTCAAGAACAAATGGAAACAGGTTCTTTAATTGTTTACACTTCTGCTGATAGTGTATTACAGATCGCAGCTCATGAAGAAGTAGTACCACTTGAAGAGCTATATAAAATTTGTAAAATCGCACGTGAATTAACATTAGATGAGAAGTACATGGTAGGGCGTGTTATTGCTCGTCCGTTCGTTGGAGAGCCAGGAAACTTCACACGTACACCAAATCGTCATGACTATGCGTTAAAACCATTTGGTCGCACAGTAATGAATGAACTTAAAGATAGCGATTATGATGTAATTGCTATTGGTAAAATTGCTGACATTTATGATGGAGAAGGTGTAACTGAATCACTTCGTACGAAATCAAATATGGATGGAATGGACAAGCTTGTAGATACATTAAATATGGACTTTACAGGTATTAGCTTCTTAAACTTAGTTGACTTTGATGCCTTATTTGGTCATCGTCGTGACCCACAAGGGTATGGAGAAGCTCTACAAGAATATGACGCACGTCTTCCAGAAGTATTCGAAAAACTAAAAGAAGATGATCTATTATTAATTACAGCAGACCATGGTAATGATCCAGTACATCCTGGTACTGATCATACACGTGAATATGTACCGTTATTAGCATATAGCCCAAGCATGAAAGAAGGCGGACAAGAGTTATCACTTCGTCAAACATTTGCTGATATTGGTGCAACTGTAGCAGAAAACTTTAATGTTAAAATGCCAGAACATGGAACAAGCTTCTTAAACGAGCTAAAGAAATAGGGGGATAAACAGATGAATCGTGAACTAATTACAAAATCAGCTTCATACTTAAAAGAGAAATTTCAAGAGACACCACAAGTAGGACTAATCCTTGGATCTGGACTAGGTGTATTAGCAGATGAAATCGAGAACGCAGTAACAGTACCATACAGTGAAATCCCTGAATTCCCAGTTTCAACTGTAGAAGGACATGCAGGTCAACTTGTGTTCGGTACACTTCAAGGTGTAACAGTAGTAGCAATGCAAGGACGTTTCCATTTCTACGAAGGATACGATATGCAAAAAGTAACATTCCCAGTTCGTGTTATGAAAGAACTAGGTGTAGAAACAGTTGTTGTAACGAACGCAGCTGGTGGTGTAAATACATCATTTGAACCAGGCGATCTTATGTTAATTTCAGATCATATTAACTTCATGGGTACGAACCCATTAATCGGACCAAATGATTCTGAAATGGGTGTACGTTTCCCTGATATGTCTACATCATATACGCCAGAACTTCGCGAAATGGCGAAACAAGTTGCAGCAGATTTAAATATTAAAGTACAAGAAGGTGTATATGTTGGAATGACAGGTCCTGTATATGAAACACCTGCTGAAATTCGTATGCTTCGTACACTTGGCGGAGATGCAGTTGGTATGTCAACAGTACCGGAAGTAATTGTAGCTCGTCATGCAGGTATGAAAGTACTAGGTATTTCTTGTATTTCAAATATGGCAGCTGGTATTTTAGATCAACCACTTCATCACGATGAAGTAATTGAAACGACAGAACGTGTTAAAGCTAATTTCTTAGCATTAGTAAAAGCAATTGTAAAACAAATGAAGGGGTGACTTCACAATGAGAATGGTGGATCTAATTGCAAAAAAACGTGATGGACATGCATTAACGACAGAAGAAATTAACTTTATCGTTGAAGGATACACAAATGGTAGTATTCCAGATTATCAAATGAGTTCACTTGCAATGGCAATTTTCTTCCAAGATATGAATGATCAAGAACGTGCAGATTTAACGATGGCAATGGTAAATAGCGGTGATACAATTGACTTATCAGCCATTGAAGGGGTAAAAGTAGATAAGCATTCAACGGGTGGAGTTGGTGATACAACGACACTTGTATTAGGTCCATTAGTAGCTGCTTTAGGTGTACCAGTTGCGAAAATGTCTGGACGAGGTCTAGGACATACGGGTGGTACAATTGATAAATTAGAAGCAGTACCAGGATTCCATGTGGAAATTGAAAATGATGAATTCATGCGTCTTGTAAATGAAAATAAAATCGCTGTTATTGGTCAAAGTGGAAACTTAACACCTGCTGATAAAAAGTTATATGCGCTTCGTGATGTAACTGCAACAGTAAATTCAATTCCTCTTATCGCTAGCTCAATTATGAGTAAGAAAATTGCTGCTGGTGCAGATGCAATTGTTCTTGATGTAAAAACTGGAGCAGGCGCGTTTATGAAAACGGATGAAGATGCAAAGCGTTTAGCAGAAGCAATGGTACGCATCGGTAATAACGTTGGTCGTAATACGATGGCGGTTATTTCTGATATGAGTCAGCCGCTTGGTGAAGCAATTGGTAATGCATTAGAAGTACAAGAAGCAATTGATACATTACAAGGTAAGGGACCGAAAGATTTAGAAGAGTTATGTTTAACACTTGGAAGTCAGATGGTGTACCTTGCTGGACAAGCTTCATCTTTAGAAGATGCACGTGAAAAGTTAATTGAAGTAATGAACAATGGTAAAGCGCTAGAATCATTTAAAACGTTCTTATCCGCGCAAGGCGGCGATGCATCTGTTGTTGATGATCCTTCTAAATTGCCACAAGCACAATTTAAAATTGAAGTGGAAGCGAAAGAAGACGGTTACGTATCGGAAATCGTTGCAGATGAAATCGGAACAGCAGCAATGCTTTTAGGAGCAGGGCGTGCAACGAAAGAGTCTGAAATTGATTTAGCAGTTGGTCTAATGCTTCGCAAAAAAGTAGGCGATAGCGTGAAAAAAGGTGACTCTCTTGTTACAATTTACGCAAACCGCGAAAATGTTGAAGACGTAAAAGCGAAAATTTATGAGAACATGAAAATCGCTAAAAATCACGTAGATGCACCAACTTTAGTACACGGTATTGTAACGAAGTAATAAAGTGAAACTTTAATCAGTGGGGGCTTTATCCCCACTGATTATTAGCCTTCACCAATCGGGCATTTACGGGCAGCCCGACCCAGACCTAACTTCTTTGCTTTCGCTGAATTTTGAGGTAGGGGTCTTACTGCCCGCAAATAGCGGGATAAAAAAAAGCTGAGGAGATTTCTCCTTGGCTTTTTTTACTATTTTTTGTTTATAATAGTAATGGGTGAAATTATGATTAGAATTTGTGCAATAACGAAAAAAAATGAAGTTTTATATGATGTTTCGCTAGAAGAAACGAAAAAAGAGAACATCATATGGTATTGGCTTGATTTATATAAGCCAACGAAAGAGGAGTATACATATATTTTACAAGATCACTTCAAGTTCCATCCCCTTGCAATTGAAGATTGTGTAGAGTATGTACAGAGACCAAAGGTAGATTTTTATGATGGATATAACTTTTTAGTTCTTCATGCATTCGGAGAAGACGGATTAGAACCGCATGAAATCGATTTATTTATTAGTGATCGATATATAGTCTCTTTCCATTTCTCTCATAACAATGCGATTGAAAGAGTATGGAAAACGCTCGGTGAAAAGAAACGTATTAAGAAGAGTCCTTTGCATGTAGCACATACAATTATTGACCAAATTGTAGATGATTATTTCGCACCTGTTTATTACATCGAAGACCATTTAAATGCAATTGATGATAATTTAACGGGTGAGACAGCAGGAAGTGTGCTAGAAGAAGTATTTGATATTCGTGCAGATTTATCTAAGCTAAGGCGTACGATTATTCCGATGCGTGATTTATTGTATCGTATATTAAATTCAACACGTTTTTACGGTATAAGCGATCATGAAATTTATTTTAAAGATATACATGATCATTTGCTTAAACTGACAGAGATGATTGAAGCGAGCCGTGAATTAACAGCAGATATTCGAGATAGTTACTTTTCGTTGAATTCCCACCATATGAACAATATTATGAAAACATTAACTGTTTTCTCAACTATTTTCATGCCGTTAACATTTATTGCAGGGGTATACGGCATGAACTTCGCACATATGCCAGAGCTTGGCGGGAAGTATAGTTATTTTATTTGCTTAATTTTAATGGCATTAATTGGCGGCGGAATGATGGCTTGGTTTTATAAAAAAGGTTGGTTTAAGTAAAAAAACACCGAGGACTTCCTCGGTGTTTTTTTCTTAGCCAATAGCGTGTAATACGAACATGGCTAAGAATAAGCATGTAATAATATACATGGACGGTGCGACTTCTTTACGCTTTCCAAGTGCAACTTTCAAGATAGGATAAGCGATAAATCCGAACGCAATGCCATCAGCGATACTATATGTGAGCGGGATCATAACGATAATTAAAAACGCTGGAAATCCTTCTGAAAAGTCGTTCAGAGGAATTTGTTGAATGCTTGTAATCATCAGCCCGCCAATAATAATTAAGATTGGTGCAATGGCACTGTCAGGAATTATTTTGACAAACGGAAGCGCAAACAGTGATGCGAAGAATAACAACCCTGTAACGATAGACGTCAGACCTGTCTTCCCGCCTGCAGTAATACCTGCGGCACTCTCTACTGTTGAAACGGTAGGGCTTGTGCCAAATAAACCACATGTCATTGCTGAAATTGCATTTGCTTGGTAAGCACGTGGGAATTTACGATCATCTTCTAATAAACCATGTAAAAGTCCCATGTTCTCAAAAATAAGCACCATGCTTAAGGAGAATGTTGCAATCCAAAATGGCAAGGAAGAAAGTTTCCCAAATGACATAGCTCCAAACACATCGCCATAATTAGCGAATGAAAACGAACTATTTCCCATTTGACTCGTATCAACAAGACCAAACAGCCATGCAATACCAGTTCCAATTGCAATCGTCCATAAAAAGCTTCCACGTACGTTACGCGCAAATAGTACAAGTGCGACAATAAGAGTAAGTAGTGTGGCAAGAACGACAGGACTACTTAATTTTCCCATTGCAACAGCAGTATTAGGATGCGAAACGACTAAACCACCTTTTTGCAAGCCGATGAAAGCTAAAAACAACCCGATACCGACAGTGATCGCTTCCTTTAATGACTTTGGAATCGATACCGAAAGCACGCGAGCAATCGGTGTAAAAGCAGCAATTGTAAAAATAATACCGGCGATAAAAACAGCTGCCAATGCTTCTTGCCAAGTTAAACCGAGCGTATGCACAGCAGTGTACGTGAAGAATGCATTTACACCCATACCAGGGACAAGAATAGCAGGTGCATTTGCCCAAAATGCCATGAGTAGACATCCGACAAATGAACTAAAAACAGTTGCCAAAATTCCTGCCTCAAGAGGAATGCCGGCATCTGATAAGATTGACGCATTTACAATCATAATATAAACAATTGTGAAAAATGACGTGACTCCAGCTAAAACTTCTTGTTTTGGTGATGTTTGGTGTAAGTCTAATTTAAATGTTCTTTCAAGTATTCCTTTCATGTTAAACCTTCTTTTTCATATCCCTCTCCCACCCGTGATATCTCTTATGTAAGAGCTCACCGTCCTTTATTATATCAGAACATCATGTTTTTACAACAACGAAAATGATAACGGTTACTTATAAATGAGTTTATTTATAAATACGTAAAAATTGCCCGGATAGATGAAATGATTTCTAGTTCTCCTGATTGAATGGGCGGAGCTGCTTGCGCATGCAAAGTAGCATATGATGAGATCTCCCGTGGTAATTGGGCAGATTCTTCAACGAGTGAGAGGGGAACAGGATTAATATTTAAATTGTAAGTACTCGCAATTGTACGAGCTTTGTCTACTGCTTGTTGCAGAGCTTGAATGAGAGCTTGCTCATAATATTTATTTGGATGAGATATTCGAAAACGTAATCCTTTTGCTACGTTTGCACCATTTGTAACGGCTATATCATATACTTCCCCTGCTTTTTGTACATTTAAAACGGTAATTTCATACAAATGCTCTACACGGTAGCCTTGTAGTAATGCTTTATCATTTACATATTCGTATTGAGGAGTAATTGTATAAGAAATGGTTTCTATATCTTTATCGGCAATACCTAGCTGTTTGAGTGCATCAAGCAATTGTTTCGATTGCACTGCATTTTCTTCTTGCGCCTGTTTTACATTTTTACTATCTGTTCGAATGCCCAGTGTTAATATGACAACATTTGGTTTTGCCTTTATAATGCCTTCTCCTTGTACAGTAATAGTAGCTTCTTTACCAGTATTCGTCGTACGGATATTATGTAAATACGGATTCATTCCACTTTGCATTTATGCTCACCATCCTTTTTTATATGTATATGTGTGAACAAAAAAGAAAATCTTATGAAAAAAGTTACATAAATGAGAATGTTGAGGGAAGAAAGCATATACAATATAGGTATTTATAGATTATAATATGTGTAAATATGATAAAAAAGGGACGAGGCTAGTGAACGAAAATAGAGAAACACTGATTTTAGATTTATCTGCATCATTTCGAAAGATGATACGTTTATTACAAAATGATATTAATACACGTTTTTCAGAGCATATGCCATATAATGAATTCTCTGTATTACGTGCGTTATTTTTAAAAAGTCCACAGATGGCTTCGCAAATTGCGAGTGAAGTAAACGTAACCTCCAGTCATATTACAGCTGTAACAGATCGTCTCGTGCGAAAAGGGTTTGTTGAAAGAAAACGTTCAAATTCGGACCGTCGTATCGTATACTTAGAAATTACTGAAAACGGACGAGAAGTAACTGAAAAGCTTGAAGCTGTGCGTAAAGAATATTATAAAGAGAAATTTAAAGGTTGGAGCGACCAAGAGATAGAAATGGTTTTAGAACTATTTGGCCGCGTATTATAATAAATGAGGATAGGAAGCGAGAGCTTTCCTATCCTTTTTCTTTTGAATAAAAATATTTTGAAACTCCGATACTTTAATTAAACAGATCGGAGTGAAAAATTATGAAACGTATTTTTACGCTTTTCATTATGATTGGAAGTATGTTCTGCTTTAATAAGTTCGTGGATGCTGCAACGCCAATTCATGTCGTTCAAAAAGAATTACAACATATTTCAAATAAGCAACCTGTGTTATATTCAAAACTATGGATTCGCTCTATGCAGAATGCCATTTTATTTCATCATAGTGATAACATGCGGCATGAAGATACGATAAGCAATGTGACAAAGTCTTCTCTTGTAAAAGTAAAACAACTTCCACTTCAGAAAGCATCACAGTACATCCCGAGATTATCACAATATATTGCTAAGTTTGAGGCTGAAAATGTTCAAGTGTATTATGTTGCAGCTCGTTATGAAGTGAAAAAAGAAAATCCGTATCAGTTAAATGGAATGAATTATTTTATGCAAGTGTTTATTCAACAAGGGGGAGAATGGAGAATTGCTGAAAGTATAGTTGCTCCAACAGATCAAATCGTAGCAAATGGTGACGGGTTTGGAACGAAGCAAGAAAAAGAGTATGGGAAAAGAAGAGAGAATGTGAAATAACCTCTTTATTTAGATCAGGATATATATAATAAAAAAGCATTGCTCTTGTAATCTGTACCCTTTGTAAAGGACATTTTGAAAAAAGTTAGGCAACATCAAGGAGATGATTTCTGTATCCAACAGGAGTCATCTTTTTTAAATTCCATTGATATCTATAGTGATTATAGTACGTCATATATTTCTTAATCTCTTGTTTCAACTCAGTAAAAGACTCGCAAGGTTTTATATGTGCTTCATCTTTCAGATGACCAAAAAATGATTCCTGTGGAGCGTTATCCCAACAGTTTCCTCTTCTTGACATAGATTGTCCGAGCTTTAGCTTTTTGACTAATTTTTGGTAGGTAGGGCTTGTGTAGTGGGCTCCTTGATCTGAATGAATATATGCACCGTTAGTCAATCGAATCCTCTTATTCCGTTTTAGTTTATGAAGAGTTGTTGTTACGAGGTCTAATGTCATCTGTTCTGAAACATGGTAAGCTAAAATTTCATTGGTTGAGCTATCTAAAATTGTAGATAAATAAGCTCTTTTATTCTTACCGTAACGTAAACTAAATAAGTGATATCTGTAAGAAGTGTTTTTCCTGGGGTGTTTTGTTTAAATTCTCGATTTAATTGATTCGGCACTACTCGATGTTCTTTTGAAGCTTTCAGCATTCTTTTATAAGGGTTTGCTTTCCGAATCGGACAGACAATCTCATATTTCTTCATGATTCTACGGATACGCTTTAAATTGTAGACAACTTGAAAATGACCCGCCAATGTCATTTTTATTTGACGAGCCCCTTTCTTTCGATTTCTAAATCGAAGTGCTTTTAATATGATTTCTTTCACGATTTCATCTTGATCGTTCTTTTGTTTCCGTTGTTCTTGAGATGAAATGGAAAAATAATTATAGTATCCCGAACGGGATACACCAGCTACTTTACACAAGTAACTCACCATATTTCTTAAGTTATATTTTATGATGACAGAACAAATCAGGATATATTTCTGACTAGGTGATAACGTTATTTCCTTCTCATCCTCCCTTCCATAAGTTTGATCTTTTTTAACAATTCATTTTCTGCCTTTAGTAAGTTCCGTTCGGCTTCTAAACGAGCATACTTCTCTTCTAACGTAAGCTCTCTCTCAAGAGTTCTTCCCGCGTTTTCGGTGCGTGTATCTCGTAAACCAAATACACCATTTTTTCTGTAAGCAGCACGCCATCTACTTCCTGATGACATAATTCGTTTCATTCCAATCATATCTATATCAAAACCACATTCTTCAAAAATATTTCGGGGTAGTTTTCCTTTCGCATTCTCCTCAATAAAAATACGCTTAAATTCATCTGTATAAGTGATACCTTTCTGACTTACAGATTTTATATATGGGTTATTTGATAGAATTTGAATGTCTCTTTCTGTAAATAGCTTTTTTGTCATTTTAAACCTTCTCCGATTCCAATTTTCTCTCATTATACAAGAAATACCCTATAGAATAGACTTTTTTTCAGTGTCTATTCTATAGGGTACATTTTATTGTGCAATGCCTTTTTTATTTAGTTCATATAAGAGTTAAATAATTCATAACATCTTTCTTTTGTCATTGTATGACTTTTTCCGTCAGCTTCTATTAATGCCATTGTTCCGTGTTTATAGTTTCACATCTATAATGCTTTTTGAAACATGTATCCACCACCTTAATGCATATTTATTTCCCTACAAAAGCAAACTTCAATTTTAATAGACGTGTAAAAATGAAGTAACTTATGATAGCGAATAGGAAAAATCCAACATAATAAGACAGAAGTGCATCTCGTCCGCCTAATATTCTACCGCCAAGCAGTCCGAAGCATAGAACAGTGCAAATCATGAACCATTTTTGCAAGTTAGGAAACAATAGTATTTTTCCGTTTTGTTCGTTCGGTGTACGTGTGTATAGAAAGGTTGCCATTGATAAAAAGATAATGATGTAAGCAAATGGTGTTAATAGTGTCCAAGGAGAAGGTACAGAAGTATGCTCCATTGGATTGTCCGGTGGTACACTAGGAAGTTTATTGCCATAGTCATCAAATGTTTCTATCGGGCGGTAATCATAAGTAATAGAAAAAGATTCTAATGGTGAAATGATACCTGTATGTTGTAAGTACTCATGAGTATGGTGCTCTATTTCTCCCATTGCATCTAAAGACCATTGTGTATGGGAATAAATGAATCCGGAAATTAACAATCCAAAACCGTATGGTAAAAATAATAGAATGATAGTTAAACTACTTTGAGAGAATATATGTCCAGTAATGGTTCCGATAAATAAGGTGAATGTATAAATAGCGATAAGTACAACCGTAGCATATAGAAAGTAACTATAGAACGGAGTAAAGATTTGATGCTCATTGTGAAACGACATGTTCTTTATTCCGTACATGCTAATCCAGCAAACAATTTGCACTGTAATAATATTCAAAACACCAAGCCACCATTTTGTTAAAAAAATATCTTTTCGTTTAAAAGGCATCGAGAATAGAAAATCAGTTGATTGATTGTTACGTTCCCATCCAATTAAAAGACAAGCAAGTGCAATAAGAGTAGCTCCTTGAAAGAAGACGGCACCATCAGATGTCTGAAAATAGTAGGAGTAGTAATATGCATAGTCACCAAACTTCATTTTTGATAGTTTTAGCTGCATTTGCGCTTCTTGATAATATTTATAAGGTAGTTGATATAAACTAATTAACCAAAATAATAGAATTATATATTTTCCTTGCTTCCATTGCCTCATCCATAAAGCTTTATGAAACATGCGAATCCTCCTCAAACGTTGTGATAAAAATATCTTCGAGCGACATGGTTAATTCCTCAATGAGCAGTGGCTGTTCTTTATGAAACTTTTCTAATGTAGCTGCCACCTTTCCCTCAATTAAGATGGTATATACTTTTCCTGTTTGATTTAATATTTTAATATTGCTTAAGTTTTCTAGTTTTTGAGGTAATGACCGTTCATAAGCTACTTGGATTTTAGCAAATCGCGATTTTGCATCGTCAAGTGATGTAATAGAAGCTACTGTATGTCCTTTTAGAATAATAATTGTATCTGCAATTTGTTCCACTTCATCTAAATGATGAGTTGAGATGAAAATGGTAATCTCTTTTTCTGCAACTTCTCCAACGAGAAACTGCAAAATCTGTCTTTTAACGATAGGATCGAGCCCATTTGTCGGTTCATCTAAAATGATATACTCTGCTTTTGTAGCAACGGCTAAAATGATCGCAAGCAACGCTTTCATTCCTTTTGAATAACTACGAATCCGCTTGTTTGGTAAGTTAAAACGTTCAAGCAGTTCGTAGAAATATGATTCATCAAATGCTGTATAAACTGCTTTATAAAATTTCACGATTTCTTTTACTGTATATCCGTTCAGTATGTTAGTAGAATCTGGAACATATACGACCTTTTGTTTCATTTCAGGGTGCATATGGATATCTGTATCTTCATATGTAACCGTGCCTTCATCTGGGTCTAAAATGCCGATCATCGTTCGTAATAAAGTTGTTTTCCCTGCGCCATTTCTTCCGAGTAATCCGACGATACTACCTTTTTGTAATGTGAAAGAAACATCGTCTAAAATCGTTTGGTTATCAATTGTTTTCTTCAAGTTTGTCACTTTCAACATCTGTATTTCCTCCAATCTCTTTATAGTATGAATCTATCCAATCGTGAATTTTATCTTTCGTAATCCCAAGATAAGAGGCTTCTAGTAATAATTGATGAAATTGCTTTTCAACCATAGCGATTTTCCTTTCGTCTAATGTTGGGGTAATCGATTGGGCTACAAATGTTCCTTTTCCTCGTAATGTTTCAATAATCCCTTGTCGCTCTAATTCTTGATAAGCTTTACTTACTGTATTTGGATTTATAACGAGCAAAGAAGCAAGCTCGCGTACAGAAGGAAGTTTATCACTTGGAGCTAACATATTTTTTAGTACGAGCTCTTTTATATTTTGAACAATTTGTTCCCATATCGGAGTGTTGCTTCTTGGATCAAGTTGAATATGCAAGAGCAATGTCTCCTTCCTGATGAGTATTAAGTGTACTACTACGTGTAATACACTTAATACAATATAGGCAATGAATTTATTTGTCAACTGAAAATAATAGAAAAATATGGTATTAAAAACGTATAAATTGGAAAAAATAAGTTTGATATAGAATGGAGGGTTAGTCATGAAGCGAGTTTTTGGAATACTTGTTTGTTTCATGTTATTGCTTTCTGGTACTTCAGTTAGTTTCGCACAATCTGAGAAAACGAAGCAGGAAAAAACAGAAGAAACCACGCCGAAGTTAGCGGAACAAGCGTCGTCAGCGATCGTAATTGAGCAAGATACAGGTAAAGTTTTGTTTGATAAAAATCCGAATGAAAAGTTACCACCTGCTAGTATGACAAAGATTATGACAATGCTATTAATTATGGAACAAGTTGAAAAAGGAAAACTAAAACTAAACGATAAAGTTAGAGCGAGTGAACACGCAGCTTCAATGGGCGGATCACAAATTTTTCTAGAACCTGGGGAAGAGATGACTGTAAATGAAATGTTAAAGGGCATTGCCATTGCATCTGGAAATGATGCATCTGTTGCAGTAGCTGAGCATATCGCTGGTTCAGAAGAAGGATTCGTAAATATGATGAACAAAAAAGCGAAAGATTTAGGACTGAAAAATACACATTTTCAAAATCCGACAGGTCTTCCAGCGAAAGATCATTATTCCACAGCGAATGATATGGCTATTATGGCGAAAGAGTTGATGAAGTATCCACTTATTCGAAAATACACAGGTAAATATGAAGACTATTTACGTGAAAATACGGATAAGAAGTTTTGGCTTGTTAATACGAATAAGCTAGTACGTTTTTATCCTGGAGTAGATGGAGTGAAAACAGGCTTTACGACAGAAGCGAAATATTGTTTAACGGCATCGGCTGAGAAAAATGGTATGCGTGTTATTTCAGTTGTAATGGGAGCGCCTACATCAAAAGAGCGGAACAATCAAGTAACGAAGCTTCTTGATTATGCATTTGGACAATACATGACAAAGAAATTGTATACACGTGGTGAGAAAATTAAGACTGTACAAGTAGGAAAAGGTAAGGAAGAAAAAGTAGATTTAGTTGCGTCAGACAATGTGTCTCTTCTTATGAAGAAGGGCGAAAATATGGACAAAGTTAAACAAGAAGTGATTGCTGAAAAGAAAGTGAAGGCACCGATTAAAAAAGGTGATGCACTTGGCACACTTGTTATTAAAAGAGATAAAGATGTTTTATTAAAACAAACAATTGTAGCGAAAGAAGATGTTGAGGCAGCGAGCTGGTGGGAGTTATTTAAAAGAAGTTTTGGGATGTTTTCAACATCAAAATAGCGGCGGGAATTTTGATGTTTTTCTGTTCATATTTACTGAAATAATTGCTGAAAGGTTTCACTTTATGACGAAATAGTTCTTCTTTTGTCAGTAGGAAGGATTCTGATTTTATATCACGAAAATCTTATGTTAATGAGTAAAGTTTGAGCATAAGGAGGAAATCGTGTGAGTCTTTCCATGCATTTAGAAGTAAAACGTGACGTCTTATGTGTGAGGCTAGAGGGCGAGTTAGATCATCATACTGCTGAAGAGTTGCGAACGAAAGTCACAGATATGATTGAGACACATGGTGTTCATCATATTGTTTTGAGCCTAGAGAACTTAACATTTATGGATAGTTCTGGTTTAGGCGTTATATTAGGCCGATATAAACATGTAAAGGGATTAGGTGGAGAGATGGTTGTCTGTGCAATTTCACCGCCCGTTAAACGTTTATTTGAAATGTCAGGTCTATTCAAAATTGTTCGTTTAGAAGAAAGTGAAGCGCATGCGCTCGCGACGTTGGGGGTGGCGTAGATGAGAAATGAAATGAACCTTCAATTTTCAGCGTTAAGTCAGAATGAATCATTCGCTCGTGTTACGGTAGCTGCTTTTATTGCGCAATTAGACCCGACGATGGAAGAACTAACAGAGATTAAAACAGTTGTGTCAGAAGCGGTTACAAATGCAATTATTCATGGGTATGAAGGAAATGCAGAAGGTGTTGTTTATATTTCAGTGATTTTGGAAGAAGCGATGGTGAAACTCACGATTCGAGATGAAGGGATTGGTATCTTTAACTTAGATGAAGCAAGACAACCCCTTTTTACAACTAAACCTGAATTAGAGCGTTCCGGAATGGGATTTACTATCATGGAAAATTTTATGGATGAAGTAGAAGTTATTTCAAACGAATCTTTCGGGACAACAATCCATTTGACAAAATACTTATCAAATAGTAACGCTCTATGCAATTAAGGAGAATAGCCAATGGACATAGAGGTCAGAAATGAGAAGAAGAAACCTCAGTTAAAGGACCACGAGCTAAAAGCGTTAATTCAAAAAAGTCAAGATGGAGATCAACAAGCGAGAGATACAATCGTTCAAAGTAATATGCGTCTCGTATGGTCGGTTGTACAGCGATTTCTTAATCGAGGATACGAACCAGACGATTTATTTCAAATTGGATGTATTGGACTCTTAAAATCGGTAGATAAATTTGATTTATCTTTCGACGTGAAATTTTCAACATATGCAGTTCCAATGATTATCGGTGAAATACAACGATTTTTACGTGACGATGGATCAGTGAAAGTAAGTAGATCTTTAAAAGAAACAGGAAACAAAGTCCGAAAGATGAGAGACGAGCTTTCGAAAGAATTTGGAAGGGCTCCAACGATTAATGAGGTAGCACAGGCTCTTGAACTAACGCCGGAAGAAGTTGTTCTGGCGCAAGAAGCGAGTCGTGCTCCTTCGTCGATACATGAAACCGTGTATGAAAACGACGGAGATCCAATTACTATTTTAGATCAAATTGCAGATCAATCAGAAACGAAATGGTTTGATAAAATTGCTTTAAAAGAAGCAATTAGAGAATTGGATGAACGAGAAAGGCTAATTGTGTATTTGCGCTATTATAAAGACCAAACCCAATCAGAAGTAGCGGAGCGCATAGGCATTTCGCAAGTACAAGTTTCAAGACTTGAAAAGAAAATATTAAAACAGATGAAAGATCGAATAGATGAATAGCTATCTATTCGATTTTTTTTATTGTCACGAAAAGTAGAAGATTCCAACTATCGCTAAAAAATTTACAGAATTTATTGATAATTTAGTTAATTTAAACTATAATCCAAGTATGAACTTGTCACAAAGGGGGAAGGAAACATGGAAACGAGGCAACAATGGGGAACGAGGGCTGGATTTATTTTTGCAGCAATCGGTTCCGCTGTTGGACTAGGGAATATATGGCGTTTTCCTTATACAGCGTATGAAAATGGGGGAGGCGCATTCTTTTTACCGTACTTATTTGCATTATTAACGACTGGTATTTCATTGTTAGCTTTCGAGTTTGCTCTTGGGCATCGCCATCGTGGTTCGGCGCCACTTACATTCTTCCGTATTCATCGACGTGCTGAATTTATTGGATGGTGGCAAATGTGTGTGACATTTATTGTTTCAACATATTACGCTGTAATCATTGCTTGGTCTATTTCGTATACGTACTTTGCAATTACTGGAGCATGGGGGAAAGACACGCAATCATTTTTATTTAAAGAATATTTACATGTTGCAGATAAGCCAGGACAATTCGGGGGGCTCGTACCAGAAGTATTAATTCCGTTAGCTCTCGTTTGGATTATTGTGCTTGGTGTTGCGTTTAAAGGAGTTAAAAAAGGAATCGAAGTTGTTAACCGTATTTTTATTCCTTTACTAGTTGTTATGTTCCTTATTATCGTTGTTCGTGCAGTGACGATGGAAGGTGCGATGCAGGGGCTAGATGCATTTTTTAAACCAGATTGGAGTCGTATTTTTGATGGGAAAGTATGGCTTGCTGCTTACGGTCAAATTTTCTTTAGTTTATCTTTAGCATTCGGAATTATGATTACGTATTCTAGTTATTTACCGAAAAACTCAGATACAACAAATAATGCTTTTATTACAGGATTTGCAAATTCAGGATTTGAATTATTGGCAGGTATTGGTGTCTTTGCAGCTCTTGGATTTATGGCGAATAACATGGGGGTACCGGTTGATAAAGTAGCTAGTGCTGGTGTAGGACTTGCATTTGTAGTATTCCCGCAAATTATTAATGAGTTACCGATGTCGCCGTTATTTGGTGTATTATTCTTCTTATCTCTAACTGTTGCTGGAATTACATCACTCATTTCACTTGCAGAAGTATGCTTTGCCGCTGTATCTGAAAAATTCAGCTTGAGTCGTCAAAAGACGATTGGAATTATGGGAACGCTATTAGTATTAGTTTCTCTTGTTTTTGCAACACGTGGTGGACTTATGTTCCTAGATGTTGTTGATTACTTCGCTAACAATTTTGGATTGATTACAATTGCACTCGTTGAAGTAGTTACAATAGGACTAATCTTGCGCCGTTTACCAGTTTATCAAAATCATGCAAACTTTGTATCTGATATAAAGTTAGGAACGTTTTGGAGAGTGAGTTTACTCGTTATTACTCCACTTATGTTAGGGTATATGTTAATTGATGGTACAATCCAAAACATTAAAAAGAACTACGGAGGTTATCCAACAGAGTTTGTTGTAACGTATGGTTGGTCGATAGCGGCAGCATTCCTTCTAGTCGCGTTAGTTATTGGTCTGAAAAAATGGAATGCACAAATACATTCAGACTCTGTCCAGCTTGAAAAAGAATGGAAGGACCGAGGTGTTTCATGATGAGTGGATCAGCGATTATGATGATGGTTATAGGTATGGTAGTCATTTGGGGAGGACTTGCATTAAGTATTGCAAATTTATTTAAGAAAAAGGCATAAACTAAAAAACATCTGTACCGAAATGGTACAGATGTTTTTTTATGAAAAAATTGTATTAGAAAAAAATTCAATAACCATACTACAACTACGAGGAAGAGTGAAGGGGTGAATGGAAATTGGAAGGAACAATTTATATTAAAATGCGCAATCGCTTAAAAGTGTCTCCTACGTATGAAGTAAAGCTGAGCGATGTTGCCCAACTTGCCGGAGATTCTTTTATAGTTGAGTCGTTACAAAATGAGATAGTCTACAAAATAACAGCACATGATAAGACGCATGTTGTAATTGATGTCATGAAAGTAATTGAGATTATTCAACAAAAAGCATCTCATGTACAAATTAATTTACTGGGTTCTGGACAAACTCTTGTTGAAATTATATATGAAAAAAAGAAAGTGCATCCGGTTTTCTTCGGACTTGTATGGTTGTTACTTTTCATTGGAGCGGCCCTTGCAATAATTTATTTCCATGAGGATGTAAGTATGCAACAAGTACATCAACGGTTATATTACATGATTACTGGAGAGTTTAAGGAGCAACCACTATTATTTCAAGTTCCATATTCAGTAGGTCTTGGATTAGGTATGGTTTTATTTTTTAATCATGTATTTCAAAAGCGAATTAATGAAGAGCCTAGTCCGTTAGAAGTTGAGATGTTTCAATATCAGCAGTCGCTTGATCAATATGTGATTGTTAATGAAAACAAGGATAACACGAAACAACTTGCCGATGATTGAATGTGGGTTTGTTATATTAATTGGTTTAGCTGGCGGGATTGCAGTAGGTAGCGGATATGTTGCCTTTTTAGCTGTTCTCGGTATTATCCCGCGCTTAGCTCAATTAACGAGAAGTGGAAAGCATATTCAATATTTTGAGTGGGCTGTCATTGCGGGTACTTTAACTGGGGCTTGGTGTAGTTTGAAAAACATTACATTTCAAACATCGCAATATTGGCTTGTAATATTAGGGTTATTTTGTGGCACATTCATTGGAATGCTTGCTGCGGCATTAACAGAAGTATTAAATGTTTTACCTATTTTAGCGAAACGAGTCGGGGTAGAGGGGAAAATTGTTGTTTTACTCGTTGCTCTTGTACTTGGAAAAGTAATAGGCTCATTGTTTCACTGGATTTATTTCGTAAAGTAGGAGGCAATATATATGGCAGGGCGAAAATTGAAGGACGATTACATAAATAAAGTGAAGGAGTACCATCCAAAACCGAACTATTTCATAAATTGTGTGAAGGCATTTCTTGTTGGTGGACTCATTTGTACGGTTGGAGAAGTGTTGATGAAATTTTATATACATTACTTTCACTTTAGTGAGAAAGAGGCAGGAAACCCTACAGTTGCAACTCTTGTTTTACTATCAGCGATTTTAACAGGGTGTGGTGTATATGATAAAATCGGGCAGTTTTCTGGAGCGGGATCAGCAGTACCAGTTACTGGATTTGCGAATTCTATGGCGAGTGCCGCACTAGAACATAGGAGTGAAGGGATTGTTCTAGGAATCGCTACTAACATGTTTAAGCTTGCAGGAAGTGTCATTGTATTTGGAGTCGTCGGTGCATACATTATCGGGTTAATAAGATATACATTTCAAATTTTAATGTCTTAAAGGAGGGGTGGGTATGAGATTGACAGGAAAACAAACGTGGGTATTTCAAAATGATATCTTCGTGAATGCAACTGGTACTGCTGTCGGTCCGAAAGAAGCTGAAGGCCCTCTTGGAAAGGATTTTGATATTTCATATTCTGACTTACATTGCGGAGAGGAAAACTGGGAACTTGCTGAACGAAGGTTAATGTCAGACTCAATTCAACAAGCGATGCAAAAAGGGAATATAAAAAAATCGCAAATTGATTTCTTTTTAGCGGGAGATTTATTAAACCAAACAGTGACAGCAAATTATGTTGCTCGTGAGTATGGTATTCCTTTTTTAGGGATGTTCAGCGCTTGTGCGACGTCAATGGAAACTTTGGCGATTGGATCAGCTTTTATAGATGGTGGATTTGCGAATCGTATTTTAGCTACAGTAAGTAGTCATAATGCGACGGCTGAAAGACAATTTCGTTCCCCAACAGAATACGGAGGACAAAAGCCAGGGACAGCAAACTCAACTGTTACCGGAGCAGGGTCAATATTAATTAGCAATGAGGCGAGTGCAATTAAAATAACAGCAGCAACAATTGGTAAAGTGCAAGATTTAGGAATTGCTAATCCTTTAGATATGGGATCAGCGATGGCACCAGCTGCTGCTCATACAATTCAACAACATTTTGAAGATTTGAGAAGAAGTGCAGCTGATTATGATCTTATTGTTACTGGTGATTTATCGGCTGTGGGGACACCAATTGCGAAACAACTTTTACTTGAGGAAGGGTATGATTTGGGGAATGTATACAATGATTGTGGATTAATGATTTACAATTCAAATCAAGAAGAAGTGTTTGCAGGGGGCAGTGGTTGTGCTTGTTCAGCTGTTGTAACATATGGCCATTTATTGCGTGAAATGCAAAAAGGGAATTTACAAAGAATTTTTGTCGTTGCAACTGGAGCTCTATTAAGCCCCATGATGATACAACAGAAGGAAACGATTCCAACGATTGCGCATGGTGTTGTGTTTGAAAGAGTTAAAGGAGAGTGAATTGTGGATTTTATATATGCATTTCTTGTAGGAGGAGCTATTTGTGTAATTGGACAAGTGTTGCTAGATTTCGCAAAGTTAACACCGACACATTTAATGGCAACTTTTGTAGTCGCCGGAGCTATTTTAGACGGATTCGGATTGTACGATAAGCTTATAAAATTTGCAGGTGCTGGGGCAACAGTCCCTATTACAAGTTTTGGACACTCACTATTGCACGGGGCAATGCATGCGGCAGAAAAACATGGATATTTAGGAATTGGAATCGGTATGTTTAGCTTAACGTCTGCGGGGATTTCAGCAGCGATATTATTTTCATTTTTTGTTGCACTTATATGTAAACCGAAAGGATAAATCAAATGAGACGAAGGGTTGTTTTGGTCACAGATGGAGATGAATATGCAAAGCGGACAATTGAGCTGTTAACAAAGGAATTTGGGGGGAGGTGTATTTCAGCATCGCAAAGTAATCCGACCAAATTGACAGGGAAGAAAGTTGTTGAGCTTATTATGCAAACGCCATATGACCCTGTATTTGTCATGTTTGATGACAGCGGATTTATAGGAGAAGGATCTGGTGAAAAGGCGTTAAAGTATGTCGCAACACATAAACAAGTTGATGTACTCGGTATTTTAGCAGTAGCATCTAATACACATCATTGGGAATGGGCGCGTGTAGATGTAAGTGTAGATCGGAATGGGAATTTGACAGAATATGGCGTTGATAAATTTGGACTCCCAGATGGTGAAATTGGCAGGATTAGTGGGGATACGATTTATTGTTTAGATGGTCTGAATGTTCCTGTCATAGTGGGGGTCGGTGATATTGGCAAGATGTGCGGAAATGATGAATGGGAGAGAGGATCACCTATTACTAGAAAAGCGATTCAATTAATTTTGGAAAGGAGTGGCTTTTATGACGAAGCCTAAAAAAGTGAATATCCCGATTTCATCTTTTTTAAGTGATAATGAAAATTATTTAAAGCAAACAGTTGGACTTGGTGTTACATACGATGTTGGTATTCGTAAATTTAAAATTTTAAATAAAGAAATTGGTGTGTTATTTGTAAATGGACTTTGTGATACGAATTATATTATCCCTATTTTAGAAGAAGCGGTGGATACAAATGAAATAAGGGATGTAGAAGAAGATACAGTAAAGCTTTTAGAGAATCGTTTAATTCATCAACAAGTAAGTAAAGTAAAAACGATGGATGATGTAATGCTCCAAGTATTATCAGGACTCATTGTTATATTTGTGGAAGGTGAAACTGAAGCGTTCGCAATAGATGTTCGTAGTTATCCGGGCCGGACACCGACAGAACCAGATACAGAAAAGGTAGTGCGTGGTGCAAGGGATGGATTTGTTGAAAATATCGTTGTAAATACAGCGTTAATTCGTAGAAGAATACGCGATCCACGTCTTCGAAATGAAATGATTCGAGTAGGGGATAGATCGCAAACGGATATTTGTATTACATATGTACAAGATGTTGCAAATCCGGATTTAGTGAAGATTATAAAACAAGAATTAAATAATATTGAAGTAGATGGGATTACGATGGCGGATAAAACGGTAGAAGAATTTGTAGTGAAACAAGGTTATAATCCATTCCCACTTATCCGATACACAGAGAGACCAGATGTAGCAGCAAATCATCTGTTAGAAGGACATGTGTTAGTACTCGTTGATACATCACCAAGTGCTATGATCACTCCAACAACATATTTTCACCATTTACAGCATGCAGAAGAGTTTAGACAAAATCCAGCTGTAGGTACATTTTTACGTTGGGTACGTTTTTTAGGTGTTATATTTTCGCTATTCTTACTGCCATTTTGGCTAGTTTTTGTTTTTGATCCGACTCTTTTACCGGAAAGTCTTGCTTTCATTGGACCAAATAAGATGACGCATTTACCGATTTTATTACAAATTTTGATGGCTGAAGTCGGACTCGAATTTTTAAGAATGGCTGCCATTCATACACCGACATCATTGTCGTCGGCAGCAGGATTAATTTCTGCCATATTAATTGGTCAAATTGCAATTGATGTAGGTTTGTTTGTACCAGAAGTTATTTTGTACGTAGCAGTTTCTATGATTGGAGCATACGCTACGCCAAGTTATGAGTTAGGGCTTGGGAATAAGATTGGAAAATTGTTTGTCATTATTTTAACAGGCATATTTCATGAAATGGGATTTGTCATTGGAATGACGATATTGATTCTATTTTTAACATCTATAAAAAGCTTGCAAACACCGTATTTATGGCCGTTTTTACCGTTTGATTGGGGCGCGTTAACGAAAATTTTACTTCGTCCAACTATGTCTAGTTTAAAGGTTCGTCCAAGTATTGTAAGACCTCAAAATGTGCGAAGACAAAAATAAGCGGGATTATGCTCCGCTTATTTTTTATTGAAAATTTATTGTTTTTTTAACAAAAATCAAACATTTTTTTTGTACAATTAGAGTAGATATTGTGTATGGAAGGGGAAGAGGACATGATTAAACTGTTTGTAAGTGATTTAGATGATACACTCGTTTACAATATGAATGATATGCAAAAAGAAGATGAACGAGCGCTTTGTTGGCTAGCTGAAAACGGGACAAATATTTGTTTTGCCTCTGGCCGTTTTACTCACCGAATTGATGAGGCGGTAAAAAGGTTTTCGTTCCCGTATTACACAACTAGTTTAAATGGAGCGACAATGATACTACCGGATGGAAAAGTATTTCATGAATCGAGTTTTGAAGATGGGGTTGCCCAGGAAATATATCGATATATACATAAAAAGGGACTAGCAGATATTGTTTGTGCAAATGAGCAGCGATATACAAAAAGGAAGAATGAACATCACCATACTTTTGAAGAGTATATGGGAGTGCATATTGCTGAAATCGAAGAGTTAGAAGAGGAATTTGGGAAGACTGTACATCCTGCGAAATTATTTGTTTTTGGCGAAGAAGAAAAAATTGTAGCATTAGATCAAGAGTTGAGAGATACATTTCATAGCGAAGCGGAAGTCTTTATATCGGGTAAGCGATATGTTGACATTATGCCAAGAGGTGTAAGTAAAGGAAGCGCTCTGAAGCGATTAATGGAACATTTACAAATTGAAGCAAATGAAGTTGCATGTATTGGAGATTCTTTCAATGATATTTCTATGTTTGAAGTAACCCCGCACTCCTTCACCCTCCATCATGCTCATCCGTATGTGAAGGAGAAAGCAAATCATGTTGTCCGTTCGGTTGAAGAAGCTATTATGAAATTACCGTTACTTGTATAAAAAAGAAGCTCGTCACTGGCGAGCTTCTTTTTTACTTGAATAAAGATTTAACGAAATCAATGATACTAGAGAAGAAATCTTTTACTTTATCTAGGAAACTTTGCCCTTCATCAGATCCTAAGAAGGCAGACACATGGTCTTTTGCTTTCTCTAATTGGCTACCAACTTGGTTCCAATCGATATTAAGATTTTTCATTTTATCAAATAACGATACTAAGTTATCCAACTGTTCATCTGTTAATGTAATGCCAAGTTGATCAGCAATTTTTTTAATTAATGAACGTAAATCTTCAGTGGTTTTTGGCTGTTCTTTTGCAATTTCTTCTTTAATTTTTGCAACAAGTTGAACTGCTTTTTCTTCGCCGATTTTATCACCAAGTTGTGCTGTTTGTACCATTTCTTCATTGGCTACTTTTTTTACTTCTTCAGGAATGGCTTTGTTTGATGTTGTTTCATAGGCCTTCATTAAACCTGTTAAAGCAGCAGTTCCTGAAACTTTAAATGGTGCAGTAATTTGAATCTCTGCATCTTTCACACCTGCTGTAATAAGTGCATTTGTGTACATTGCATCTGTTATCGAATTAATGTTTTTTGAGCGTACAATGAGACCTGACCCTGGTTTTGTGTATGTAATCATAGAAGAGGAAATTGCTCTCGTACCAATTTGCGCTTTTGGAACGATGCCCTCTAGAAATTTATGTTCTTCCGCATTAGATACAGTAATAATTTGTGCATCTTTTGGTGCTTTCATTTCTTTCAAAAGATCTTGTTTCTGTTGTTCAGATAAGTTTTCTCCTAGTGTAACAATTGATTCTCCCTCAATGATGTCTGCAAATGAAGCTGTTGGCATAATAAATACGGCTACAGCTAATAGCAGAGCTAGTAATTTCGTTTTCACGAAAAATCGCTCCCTTTCTCTTTCTTAAATTTTCGGGCAACACAGTTATTATAGTATATTTTTCTTATTTGTCACCTAGCTTCTTCCACATTTCAAAAAAGAAGTATACAGATTGTCGGATTCTTTTTGTTTCTCGTCATGAATATGGTAATATAGTGCTGAGATAGTTGAAAGGAGACATATACATATGAAAACTTTAGGATACATATTAATGGAAAATGGCGAAAAAATCGATTTAGAATTTTTCCCAGAAGAGGCACCAAAAACAGTAGAAAACTTTAAAAAATTAGCAGAGCAAGGATTTTATGATGGTGTGACATTCCACCGCGTTATTCCTGGCTTCGTAAGCCAAGGTGGAGACCCAACAGGCACAGGTGCAGGTGGCCCAGGTTACTCTATCCCATGTGAAACTGATGGAAATCCTCATAGACATCTTGTTGGATCACTTTCTATGGCACATGCTGGCCGTAATACAGGTGGTAGCCAATTCTTTGTTGTTCATGAGCCACAACCGCATTTAGATGGCGTACATACTGTATTCGGTAAAGCAACAAGCGGTATTGAAACAGTATTAAACATGCGTCAAGGCGATGTAATGAAAGAAGTTAAAGTTTGGGAAGAATAAGTTACGAGAAAAGGAGAGCGATTTTGCTCTCTTTTTTTATTTCCTATAAACAGGGATTGGTATATATTTTAAAGTATATGACACAAATAGGAAGGCTACTAACGTTAAATTATATTGTTCATGAGAACACACTTTTAACAAAATACATAGGATGGAGTACGAATTATATGCTTCAATAAATGTATTTCTCTTAACATATTGCTTTTAGTAGAACTACTTTGTTCAAAAGTAGTTAATAAGTGAAATGTGATGAGAAAGGGATTTTTCTTTTAGTTCCTATATAGTATTGTCTCTTTTTTGAGCGGTGTAATAGAAAGAAATAGCGTGGAAACATATATTTGACTTTCTTCTTAACGCTTTGTATGATTATCAAGTTGTTTCAGCCCCTTCTCACTCTGGTAAAAATATTGTAGAATGAATGTGATATGAAAAGAGTGATTGAGGGGATAAATAGTTTGTAACTTTTGTAAGAAGGGATAAGGGTTATGTTAATTCGTTTTAAAAAAAGTTATGAAAAAATTGCAATGGGGCTTCTTTCATTTATGCCAACTGAAAAAGATGTGAAAACATTACAATTGACAATGAAAGAGTATGAGGCGAAAGAGGATTGGCAATTGTATTTGTGGAAACAAAATGAAGATTTTGTTGGGATAATGGGGATTATAAAAAAAGAAGATCAGGTATTGGAAATTCAGCATTTGAGCGTGAATCCGTCTCACCGTCATATGGGGATTGGGACGAAGATGGTTCAAGAGCTTAAGAGTAAATTTCTTGAGTTTACAATTTGCGGAAATGAGCAAACAGCAAGTTTTTGCAAAAAGTGTAAAGAGCTTGAACAAAATATACATTCATGAAAGCAGGGATAAGTAGTTTATTATCTCTGCTTTCTTTTTTGTAGTTGTTCGTGTCGTTCAGAAATGACGTCTGTTCGATCACGCAATGTGTGCTTATTTATGATGTATTCACCAGGAATGACGTTCGCATCTTTCCAAGAGAGGTTTTGTTTCTTACATAACTGTATGCATTGTTTTTCTAACGATACGTCTAATAATGGTAAAAATAACGGGGCGAAATTTTCCTTTTTGTGGATAGATTGTAATCTTTCATTTAATAAGAATGTAAGTTGTTTATGATCTATTCCGAATTGATGTAATTGCGCGCTGCTCTTTTCTAAAATTGTTATTGCGCTTTTTATCATCTTCTCTGCACCATTCCAATTGGATCGTCTATGATGGTATGAGGAAACAGCAATTTGAATGAGGCCGACTAAGTAATTGTCACGTTCTCCTCTAGGCTTTAATTTCCAATATTCTTCTAATATTTCATGACATTCAAAATAATCATAGTCTCCGTGAAAATGAATTAAAAATTGTATGTACTCGGTAGGATACATTTTTTTCGCTCCTGTCTAACGGTTATATGTACAGTGTATCATAGAAATATTAACAATAAGCGACTAGGGAAATATCCCTAGTCGCTTTATTGCTTCATATTAGCAGAAGCAAGCTGCTCCTACAATGATTAGTAAAATGAACAGTACAACTAGTAATGCGAATCCACCGCTAAAACCGCAATCAACGTGACCCATAGTTTTTTGACCTCCTACATTGTTCTTACTACATTGTTATCATATGAAGCGGTGGGCATTATGACATGGGCATAGGTCTATTTTTAATTAAATTTCTTAAAAAGGTTGGATAGAACATGAGTATGCTCTATACTTATGGTGTTATAGAAAAAATGTGGTGGGATGCTTTGTGCAGTATAATTTTAAAGTAGAGGCTTTTGAAGGGCCTTTAGATCTATTGTTACACTTAATAAATCGTTACGAAATTGATATATATAATATTCCTGTAGCGAAAATTACAGAGCAATATCTATCTTATGTCCATACGATGAAAGAATTACAATTAGATGTTGCCAGTGAGTATTTAGTAATGGCTGCAACGTTATTACAAATTAAAAGTAAAATGTTGTTACCGAAACAAGAAGAAGATGTACCTGATAACGGTGAAGACTTTATAGATGATCCTCGTCAAGAATTGATGGAGAGGTTAATTGAATATAAGAAATATAAGCAAGTTGCTACTGAGTTAAAAGAAAGAGAACAAGAAAGAGCACAGCTATATACACGTCCGCCAATTGATTTTACATCATTTCAACAAGAAGAGGAGACAAGCTTACCTCTTGATGTTACGTTATATGATATGTTAGCGGCATTTCAAAAGCTAATGCGTCGTAAAAAAGCAAAAACCCCCGTAACAACGCGAATTACTCGCCAAGAAATACCAATTGCACAGCGAATGACTGATATTCTACAACAGTTAGAAGTAAGAGGCGGTCGTCAAAGCTTTTATGATTTGTTTGCTGATGAAGAACGTGAAATAATGGTTGTAACATTTTTAGCGGTTCTTGAACTAATGAAAAATCAACAAATCATAATTGAGCAGGAACATAATTTTGATGAAATTTTCGTATCAAGCTCTAATAAATCCGTATAGAGTTGATGTGAAGATGGGATAGAAATATTTTATCTCATGTTAGGTTTTAATGTATCGTTTGGAACGAGAGAAGAAATATTGAACCGAACGCATTTACTGTGATTCGGTTTTTTTATGTGTGTTTTTTATGGGAAATAGGAGGAAGGAGTTCGTAAAATGGATAGAAAAGAACAAAAATCGATTATTGAAGGGCTTTTATTTGTTGCAGGTGACGAAGGGATTTATCCGGAACAGATAGCTAAAGTTCTGGAAGTTGAAGTGGAAGAAGTACTAAACAGTATAGAGGAAATGCAAAAAGAATGCGAAGGATCGAATCGCGGTTTGCAAATTGTACAATATGCAAAAGTGTATCGTTTTGCAACAAAGAAAGAACATGCTTCGTACTATCAAAAATTAATAGATACTCCAACCGCGGCTTCACTTTCTCAAGCAGCTCTTGAAACGTTGGCAATCGTTGCGTACCGTCAACCGATTACAAGGACAGAAATGGAAGAAATTAGAGGTGTGAAAACGGACAAGGCATTACAAACGTTAGTTTCACACTTACTTATAAAAGAAACGGGAAGAGCGGAAGGACCAGGGCGCCCTATTTTATACGGAACGACGAAAGAATTTTTAGATACGTTTGGTTTGAAAACATTAGATGATTTACCACCTCTTTCGGAAGAAAATGAACAAATGAATGAAGCAGATTTATTCTTTGGTTCTTTACAGGAATTATCAAAATAAAAGCTTGGCATTTTGCTAAGCTTTTTTTGTATATCAATTACAGAGCGTGCCATACTAAATGAAAAAAGGAGACGAGTTATGAAAGGTGTACGGAGTATTCTATTGTTGGTTTCTGTTTTATTATGTTTTTCGTTAAACAGCGCATCGGCTAAAAGATATATGATGTCTATTCATACTGCGTCTTCTATACATATGCATCGGCAACATTTTGGTAAAATGAAAGTGAGTTTTTTAAAAGTTGGACAAGGTGATGCGACACTTATTACATTGCCAAATGGTCAAACGATGTTAATAGATGGGGGCCCTTATGAAGCAGGAGAGGTTATTATTCAAAAACTAATTGAAAAAGGAATTAATCATTTAGATGTGATTGTAAGTACTCATCCTGATATGGACCATATAGGGGGGCTTATTCCAATTGTAGAACAAATGCCGGTTTCACTCGTATTAGATAGTGGAAAAACATATAGTTCATTTACTTATCATACGTATCGGAATAATATTAAAAAAAGGGGCATACCTTTCATTTCAGTGAAGGAAGGACAATATATACCGTTAGATCCACATGTTTCTATACAAGTATTAAACAATGGTAAATCGAAAGACGAGAATAACGAGTCCTCAATTGTGTTAAAGATTCGATATGGTAAAGCGGACTTTTTATTAATGGGTGATGCTGATATACGGACGGAAAATGAAATATTAAAGCAATTTGATGTACATGCAGATGTATTAAAAGTTGGGCATCATGGCTCGTATACTTCAACGAGTGAAACATTCTTAAAAAAAGTAGATCCACAATTCGCTATTCTTTCGTACGGGAGTAGAAATCCGTATGGGCATCCTCATCAGAGTGTAGTAAGACGATTAAAACAGCGTGGTATAATGATATATGGAACAAACAAGCGAACTGTGGAAATAGAAACAGATGGTGAACATATTACTATGGGGGCAAGCGGTCTTATGCCATTACTTAAGTAACTAATTATATAAGAGGTTATTATCCATTTTGGTAAAAATGGATAATATATATTAGAATGAAAAAGAAATCAATTTCCTTTTTTCGCTGAACGAAGAGGAAATTTCATTAGAATGTATAGACAACTACTTGTGTGTATATTAAGATGGAATTAGGCGAATAAGGTAATAATAATAAGTAGGTATTTCATGGGAAAGGGTCGATGAAAATGAAAACGCAAGTTGTCATCAATGCCGAAATTTATACAGGTAAAGAAGTAGTGGAAAACGGATTTATTCGTTACACAGAAACAGTTAAAGAAATTGGTTTGATGGCTCAATATGTATCACAAGAAAATGAAACTGTGTTAGATGTGGCAGGAAAGATTGTGATTCCAGGTATGATTGATGTTCATATTCATGGTGGATACGATATTGATGCGATGGATGCAAATAGCGATGGATTAGTAACTCTTGGTAAAGAAATGTTAAAAGAAGGAGTTACAACTTACTTCCCAACAACAATGACACAAGCTCCAGAAGCGATTGAAGCGGCGCTAAGTGCTGCGAAGGAAGCGAAAGACAAAGGAGCACATTTCGAATATATTCACTTAGAAGGACCATATGTTTCAAAAAAACGTGCGGGTGCACAACCACTTGAACATATTGTTCCTGCGAGTATCGAGCAATTTAAACAATGGCAGGAAGCAAGCGGTAATCTAATTAAATTGGTAACATATGCACCGGAAGAAGAAGGTGCGTTAGAGTTTGAACAGTATCTTGCTGAAACAGGTGTTGTTGGCACAATGGGGCATACAGATGCAATTGATGCACAACTGAAAAATAGAAAAATTACACATGCAACACATTTATACAATCAAATGCGTGGATTACATCATCGTGAACCAGGAGTTGTTGGTCATGTGTTATTAAATCCAGATGTAATGGTTGAAGTAATTACAGATGGCATTCACATTCACCCTGATATGGTGAAATTAGCATATAAATTAAAAGGACCGAAAAAAGTAAGTGTCATTACAGATGCAATGCGTGCAAAAGGTCTTGAAGAAGGATTATATGAGCTTGGCGGACAGCCAGTACATGTAAAAGATGGCAGTGCCCGATTAGAAGATGGAACGTTAGCTGGTAGTATTTTAAAAATGGATCAAGCTTTCCGAAATGTAATTGAATTTACAGGATGTTCAATCGAGGAGGCAGTGTTAATGACATCAGTTAACCAAGCAGAAGAATTTGGATTAAATAATAAAGGTGCGTTAGCGGTAGGTAAAGATGCAGACTTTGTTGTTATGACTGAAGAATTACATGTATATGATACGGTTCGTTTAGGAATTCATATGAAGGAAGGGAAGTAATTAGATGAATATTCTAGTTGTAAAAACTCCAGAAGAATTAGCAGAAGCAGGTTATAAGTTAATTAAAGAGGTTGTAAAATCAAAAGAAAATCCAACTTTAGGAATGGCTACAGGAAGCTCTCCATTAGGTATTTATGCAGAAATGCGAAAAAATAAACTTGATACAAGTCATGCAACCACTGTAAACTTAGATGAGTACGTAAATTTACCACACGAAGATAAAAACAGCTATCACTATTTCATGCAAGAACAGTTGTTTGATCATCTTCCATTTAAACAAACTTATGTACCGAATGGGATGGCAAGTGATTTAGAGGAAGAGTGCAAGCGTTATGAAGGCATTCTAGTAGCTAACCCAGTTGACTTACAGATTCTTGGAATCGGTGAAAACGGTCACATCGGATTTAATGAGCCAGGAACACCATTTAATTCTCCAACTAACATTGTAGAATTAACAGAATCTACACGCCAAGCAAACCTTCGTTTCTTTGAAAATGAAGAAGATGTGCCGACTCATGCGATTACAATGGGAATTGGAAGTATTATGAAAGCGAAACAAATTCTTCTTGTTGCTATGGGATCTAAAAAGGCAGAAGCTATTAAAGAATTATTGCAAGGTGAATATAGTGAGGCGTGTCCTGCTACAGTTTTACAACGTCATCCGAATGTAACCGTAATCGCAGATCCAGAAGCTCTATCTTTATGCAGTGAGGCGATTGCTGATGAACATCGACAAGTATTCACCATTTCCGATTTATTATCAGATTCAAGAGTGGGTGAAACAGCTAATTGAGGAAGGCGAATGGAAGCCGGGAGATAAAATTCCATCTGAGAATGAACTTTGTGATAAGTTCGAAGTGAGTCGTATGACAATCAGACAGGCGATTAATAACTTAGTGGAACAAGGTTATTTATACCGGAAACGTGGGATTGGAACGTTCGTCCAACTTCCGAAAGTGGAGCAAAAGTTGCAAGGAATGACGGGATTCACAGAAGATATGATATCTCGTGGTATGAAACCGAGCAGCCAGTTATTAAGTTTCCGCCTAGTTCCAGCTACTGCTAAAATAGCAGACCGGCTGAGAATACAAGAGGGAGAATCGGTTTATGAAGTGAGACGTACGCGCTTAGCTGATGACGAACCGATTGCATTTGAGACGACATATTTGTCGCCAACTCTTGTGAAAGATATTAACGAAGAAATATTACAACAATCTTTATATGAACATTTAGAGAAAAAACTGGGCTTTAAGCTTGTTCGCGCTACTCAATCAATTGAAGCTTCAATTGCAACGGATAATGAAGCTGAACATCTGCATATTCCTAAAAAGGCGCCTGTACTTGTAATGCGTCAATGGTCATATGCAGAAGGTGAGTTACCGTTAGAGTATGTGAAATGTATTTATCGTGGGGATCGTTACAAGTTTATTACGAACATCGCACGTAACAAGTAATATATTTCAGTTTGTGAAGTACAGTGAACTTTGATGTTTTCAACATGTAAAGAAATAAAAATACGACTCATCCTTATAAGGAGTGAGTCGTATTTTTATTATGAGCAATTACGTGGTTAACAGCATCTTTAACCGTATTTACTACATAGTGAGCGTGCTCTTTTACTGCGTCATCTGCTTGAGACATAGCAAAACTGTGAGGAGTTAAAGAGAACATTGGAATATCATTATAAGAATCCCCTATGCAAGCAATTTCCTCTGGTTGTATTTGAAATTCTTTTAATAAAATAGAAATAGCAGAACCTTTACTAATATTAGGTGGCATTACATCTAAACATTGTTCTGCTGAAATGAAGGTGCTAACTTTTCCGTGAAATTTTTCATCAATTTTGTTCTGAAGGAGTTGTAAGCTTTCCTTCGTTCCACCGATAGAAATTTTATTTGGAAAAATTGTATCATCAATTTTCTGTAATAGATTAGGTTCTTCAACAGAAGTCATTGTTACTTGTTGTTCAAGTTCATGAATAAACGGTGTTTTTTCTTCAATGTAGTAGTTATGTTCATCACTTACATAACGGAAATAAGGGTCTTCATTTGTCATAGCTAACAAATCTGGAAGAATGCTGGAATCGAAAGTTGCAGATAATAGCTGTTTATTTTCATGTGTATATACAAAAACACCATTTACACTAATGCGATGGAAATTTGTATTAACCGCTCTCATTAGGTCTGCAATTTCATTATCAAGTCTTCCAGAAGCAAAACAAAGAATTACATTTTGTTCAGCTAAGCTGCGTAAAGCGATAACATCTTTTTCGTCGATAAAACCTCCGTGTTGCATCATCGTTCCATCAATATCACTTACAAACATTTTAATCATGTTGCAATCTCCTTTCTATGTACAGTTGCCCTTACATTATACGCATCATATACAAACATGTCTAAAAAATGAATTTTTATTAAATGGTAGATGTTTTATATTGACGAAAAAGAAGAATGTTCTGTAACATAAAAGTAGGCTATTTAAGTACGAGGGTGGTGTTATATGAGTAATTATCTAGAAATTAAAAAAGTTTTAAATAATAATGTCATCATTGCTAGCCATCCTGAACACGAGGAAGTAGTAGTGATCGGTAAAGGAATCGGATTTGGGAAAAAGGCTGAAGATGTGTTGGAGCAAGAACAAATTGAGAAAATGTTTGTTTTAAAAAATGAACGTGATCGAGAACAATACAAACTTTTAGTACCACATGTGAGTGAAAAGCTAATTGAATTGATGAATGATATTATGTTATATATTCAAGAAAAAGCGGAGTCTCCATTAAATGAACATATTCATATCGCTTTAACAGATCATATTTCTTTTGCAATTAAAAGGCTGAAACAAGGACTTACAATAGATAATCCTTTTTTAGTTGAAACGAAAATGCTATATCCAGAGGAATATAAAATTGCTGAAGGCGTTGTGCAACTTTTAAATTCTCGTTTGCAAATTACATTGCCAGAAGGGGAAGTTGGCTTTATCGCACTTCACATTTACAGCTCGCTTACAAACTCTGATTTATCTTCTGTTAATCAAAATTCTCGTCTTATTGCACAACTTGTGTCTTTAATTGAGACAAGCCTACAAATTACATTAGACCAAGAAAGCATTCATTATTTACGCCTTATTCGCCATTTACAATATGCTATTGAGCGGGTGAAAAAAGGAGAAAAAGTAGAAGAAGCACAGAGTTTTGCTGATTTATTAAAGTTGGAATATCCAGTTTGTTATAATTTGGCGTGGAAACTAGTCAAAGTAATGCAGAAAGAATTACAACTTCCTGTATATGAAGCGGAGAGTATTTATTTAACGATGCATTTACAACGATTAGTGAAAGTAGAACATGTGTAAAAAGACATATATTTTTGTCTAAAATGAAAACGTTAAAAAAAATGATTGAATCGCTTACAATAGTTATGTATAATAACTATTGCAAAGTTATACAAAATTCGACAAACACATTAAGGTAAATAACGAAAACGTTTGCTTTAATTATAGTGAACTTATACGTAATCTTATTTTTGACACGTGTTACTGATTCGATCAGGCATGAGTGGAGAAAAGTTGGGAATGTAAGCTAAAGAAAGGGACATACTACCCTTTGTATAGCTATCGTTCTATCTTTTTTTTCCTCATGCCTTTTTGGCGTTTGTCGAAAAGTATCAATATAGATAAGAGAGGAAGGGTTTCCATGTTTAAGAAGATCTTTGGTGTTCTTCAAAAAGTCGGAAAAGCGCTTATGCTTCCAGTAGCGATTTTACCGGCAGCAGGTATTTTACTTGGATTTGGTAATGCATTTCAAAATCCACAACTAACAAATGTTATCCCTGCTTTAAAAGCAGATTGGTTCGTAATGGTTGCAAAAATTATGGAACAATCTGGCGATATTATTTTCGCTAACCTTGCGCTATTATTCGCAGTTGGGGTAGCGATCGGTTTAGCTGGTGGAGACGGAGTAGCTGGTTTAGCAGCGTTCGTCGGATACTTAATTATGAACAAAACGATGAGTGTGTTCTTAGAAGTAGATAAACTAGTGAAAGTAACAAGCACTGGAACAGATCCAGTAAAAATTGGATTTTCAGATCCAGCATATGCAAACGTATTAGGAATTCCAACGCTGCAAACAGGAGTGTTTGGTGGTATTATCGTCGGGATAGTAGCGGCATATTGTTATAATAAATACTTCAACATTGAATTACCATCATACTTAGGTTTCTTTGCAGGTAAGCGTTTCGTACCAATCGCAACTGCAACATTCTCTTTAGTGGTAGGTATTATCATGTGCTTCATTTGGCCATACATTCAGGGTGGCTTAAATACGTTCTCACATCAAATGATTGATGCAAATAGAACGATAGCAGCATTTATATTCGGTTTAATCGAACGTTCATTAATTCCATTTGGATTACATCATATTTTCTATTCACCGTTCTGGTTCGAATTCGGTCAGTATACAAATGCAGCTGGCGAATTAATCCGTGGTGACCAAAAAATCTTTATGGCACAGTTAAAAGACGGCGTAGAATTAACAGCAGGTACATTTACAACTGGTAAGTATCCGTTCATGATGTTCGGTCTTCCAGCAGCAGCTTTAGCAATGTACCATGAAGCACGTCCGGAAAATAAAAAATTAGCAGCTGGTATTTTAGGATCTGCTGCATTAACATCTTTCTTAACAGGTATTACAGAACCACTTGAATTTTCATTCTTATTCGTAGCACCAGTATTATTCGGAATTCATGCAGTATTCGCTGGTCTATCATTTATGACAATGCAAATTTTAGGTGTTAAAATTGGTATGACATTCTCTGGTGGTTTAATTGACTTCATATTATTCGGTGTACTACCAGGTCGTACGGCATGGTGGTGGGTAATTATTGTTGGTCTTGTACTAGCAGTGATTTACTACTTCGGATTCCGTTTCGCAATCCGTAAATGGAACTTAAAAACACCTGGTCGTGAAGTAGCGAATGCTAATGAAGGCGCAGGGAAAACAGAAGCAGGAGAACTTCCACGTGAAGTATTAGTAGCACTTGGTGGTAAAGAAAACATTGCTTCGTTAGATGCTTGTATTACTCGTTTACGCGTTCAAGTTAACGAACAAAAAAATGTAAATAAAGACCGCTTAAAAGAGCTTGGAGCAGCCGGTGTACTTGAAGTTGGAAATAACATTCAAGCTATTTTCGGACCGAAATCTGACACATTAAAATCACAAATTCATGATATTATGTCAGGTCGTACACCTCATGTTGAAAAAGAAGCGCCTGTAAAAGTGGAAGAAGCTCCTCAACAGGTTGATGAAAATGAAACAATCGTTTCACCAATTGAAGGGAAAATCTTACCGATTACAGAAGTACCTGACCAAGTATTCTCAGGGAAAATGATGGGAGATGGATTTGCGATTGAGCCAACAGAAGGAACAGTAGTTTCTCCGGTTAATGGTGAGATTGTAAATGTATTCCCTACAAAACATGCGATTGGTATTCAGTCTGAAGGCGGAAAAGAAATTTTAATCCACTTCGGTATTGATACTGTAAAATTAAATGGTGAAGGCTTTGAAGCGCTTGTAGCACAAGGTGATAAAGTGAAACAGGGACAACCATTATTAAAAGTAGATCTTGCATTTGTAAAAGAAAATGCACCATCTATTATTACACCAATCGTCTTTACGAATTTACAACAAGGGCAACAAGTCGAATTGAAAAAAGATGGAAATGTTAAGAAGGGCGAAAACGCTATTATTGACATTCAGTAGGAATTTGACGCAAAATGTTTATAATTATAATAGGCGATGTGGTTGACCGAACATCGCCTATTATATACAATAGATGATGTAGTACTCACGTCTATACAACTAAAAAAATACTGTATTTGAAGGAGATAAATTATCATGGAAAAAATCTTTAAAGTAACTAGCGACTCAGGAATTCATGCTCGTCCAGCAACTCTACTTGTAAACACTGCAAGCAAATTTGGTTCTGACATCAACTTAGAGTATAACGGAAAAAACGTTAACTTAAAATCAATCATGGGTGTTATGTCTTTAGGAATTCAACAAGGCGCGGAAATTAAGGTCACTGCAAATGGTGATGATGCAGCTCAAGCACTAGCAGCTATCGAAGAAACTATGAAAAACGAAGGATTAGGAGAATAATGACTCTTAACATTCAAGGGATCGCTGCATCAAGTGGGATTGCTATTGCAAAGGCTTTCAGACTTGAGAATCCTGAATTTAACATTGAAAAGAAATCAATTACAGACGAAGCTGCTGAAATTGCACGCTTAGACGCTGCGCTTGAGAAAGCAAAATCTGAACTAGAAGCTATTAAGGACCATGCTTTTGCTGAGCTAGGTGCTGATAAAGCTGCTATCTTTGAAGCACATTTATTAGTATTAAATGATCCAGAATTAGTGAATCCAGTAAAAGATAAAGTAAATGGCGAAAAAGTAAATGCTGAATTTGCAATGGATGAAGTTGCATCAATGTTTATTTCTATGTTTGAAAACATGGATAACGAATACATGAAAGAACGTGCTGCGGATATTCGCGACGTAACAAAACGTGTTCTTGCACATTTACTAGGAATTAACTTCTCAAACCCTGGTACAATTTCTGAAGAAGTAATCATCATTGCTGAAGATTTAACACCATCTGATACAGCTCAGTTAAACCGTAAGTATGCAAAAGGTTTCACAACTGATATCGGTGGACGTACATCTCACTCTGCAATTATGGCTCGTTCTATGGAAATTCCAGCTGTTGTTGGTACGAAAGTTGTTATGGAGAAAATCCAAAACGGCGATATCGTAATCATTGACGGTTTAGATGGAGAAGTAATTGTAAACCCATCTGAAGAAACTCTTCGTTCTTTTGAAGAAAAGAAAGCGAAATTTGAAGAGCAAAAAGTTGTATGGGCAAAATTAAAAGACCAAGCAACTGTAACAAGTGATGGACATCACGTTGAGCTTGTTGCTAATATCGGAACACCAAATGATGTACAAGGTATTATCGATAATGGCGGAGAAGGCGTTGGTTTATACCGTACAGAATTCTTATACATGGGCCGTGACAATCTTCCAACAGAAGAAGAGCAGTTCGAAGCGTATAAAGCAGTTCTTGAAGGTGTAAAAGAAGATCAACCAGTCGTTGTTCGTACACTTGACATCGGTGGAGATAAAGAACTTCCATACTTACATTTACCAAAAGAAATGAACCCATTCTTAGGATACCGTGCAATTCGCTTATGTCTTGATGAGCAAGATGTGTTCCGTACACAACTTCGTGCATTACTTCGTGCTAGCGTATACGGTAACTTGAAAATTATGTTCCCAATGATTGCAACTCTTGATGAGTTCCGTCAAGCGAAAGCAATCTTATTAGAAGAGAAAGCAAAACTTGTAGAAGCGGGTACAAATGTTTCTGATTCTATTGAAGTTGGTATGATGGTTGAAATTCCAGCTTCAGCAGTATTAGCTGATCAGTTCGCAAAAGAAGTTGATTTCTTCTCTATTGGAACAAATGACTTAATCCAATACACAATGGCTGCAGACCGTATGAACGAACAAGTAGCTTACTTATACCAACCATATAACCCATCTATTTTACGTCTTGTAAAAATGGTTATCGATGCTGCTCATAAAGAGGGCAAATGGGCTGGTATGTGTGGTGAGATGGCGGGAGATTCACTTGCTATCCCATTATTATTAGGATTAGGCTTAGATGAGTTCAGTATGAGTGCAACATCTATCCTTCCTGCAAGAACACAACTAAGCAAGTTGTCAAAAGCAGAAATGGAAACATTAGCAGAAAAAGCATTAACAATGTCAACTGCTGAAGAAGTTGTTGAATTAGTTAAAAGCATATAATAGTAAAAAAACCTGAGTCGATTTGAAATCGGTCTCAGGTTTTTTCTATGAGAAAAGTAAATCTTGTTTTCTTACTATAGAGGATAAGGAACAGAATTAGATAGCGATTGCAACGATATCAGTTGGGCATACACGTAAAATACCAGTAAAAGTATTACGATTTTGATTGTTCTTATCGTCTTTATTGTTATTGTTATCTTTGTCGTTATTATTACGAGCTAAAGCAGAGAAAAGAGCAACGCCGTTAGCGAAACCTTCAAAAATTACATTGTTGAATGTTCCGTTACCTCTAATGCTTAAAAGAGAAAGCTCTGTTCCAACTGAAATGCTAGCAAGTACGTTACATACAGCAGGTCGTTGTGGTCTAACTTCTTCTTTCTCTTTCTCGCGATGGTCGCGATGGTCACACTCTCTTTCACGATGATGACAGTCTCTAAAGTTATCACAGCATCCAAATGATCCAAACATAATCCTCATCACCCCCTTCACACTTATAATCTATGTAAGTTCGGTAGTTAGTGACTGGACAGATAATGGAAATTTTTCTAGGGGATTTTCTCATTTTAAATGACTAGATGGGTATTTAGTATGGAATGATGTTTAAAATAGGGGAAATGTCACAAAAAAATGTAAAGACCACCGAAATGAATGAATTAGGTAGCCTTTACACTTTTTTACTTTTATATAAAACGATGATATATACAGGAAGAGCTAAGAGTAGTGGTGCAATGGATCGTGCAGTATGTTTTTCTGCTTCTAATTGTAACGCTTCTTCTTTAGGGAATTGTAACACTGATATGTTTGCAGCATCGCCAATAAAATATAGCAGTAGTACAGTTACTATGTAACTCAAAAGTGCGATAAAGCTTCCGTATGAACTCAATGAAAATCCCTCTCTTGTTATCTATTTGTTATCATTGTATCACAATTGTAACAAAAATACACGGTTATATTTCAATGCTTTAACAAATTTCGACACAAAACGCCATATTTGTTTATGGTGATAGCGTAAAAATTACAATTTCTCTATGTATAGATGTCGAATAATACATTGTAATATTACGGATGTGTGACAGAATATAAAAAAGCGAAGGTAATGAAATTACCTTCGTTTTTATTATTTCGCCCATTCACTTACTTGTTCTACGCTCATGCGCGGTGCAGGGTGACCTTTTAAAGTTGATTCACCAATTGTAATAAGCATAATTGGTACGTAACGAGATGAAACATTGAATTCTTCCATTAATGCCTGTGGATTGAAGCCACCAATAGCGCAAGTATCCCAGCCAGTTGCTTTAGCAGCAAGCATAAGTTGCATTGCTGCTAAAGCAGCATTTGAAAAGGCAGCATCTCGTGGGTATTGCTCACGAGTATATGCAGATTCAATATTTTTAGCTAAGCGCTCTTTTGCGTCTGCTTTCATAAATCCTTGTTCTACAATTGGACCGTAAACAGGTTCAACATTTTTATATGCCTCTAAATCACCTAAAATAGCGACTACGGCAGAAGCATCAAGAATTTGTTGTTGGTTATAAGCAATTGGGTGTAATCGTTTTTGTACATCTTCGCCTTGGAAAACAAGGAATTTCCAGTGTTGCAAGTTCCAAGCAGAAGGTGCTTGCGCAGCTGCTTTTAAAATTTCATGTAACTCTGTAGATGAAATTTCTTTTTCAGGGTTGAATGCACGTGTAGATGTGCGTTCATATAAAACGTTAAAAAAGTCGTTGTTTGTCATTATATATCCTCCAAATTACATATCAACTTAATATAAAATAAATGTAATATACTCTACTTACATTTTGTAAGCTATTGAATTTAAGAATATAATACCTTTATTTTAATTGTCAAGTTTTAAATAGTAAGGCAGGGCATTCATACAAACGATACAATTCATATAATCATAAACTAAAAAAGGAATTTCCAGAGCAGATAAGCGAAGATAACATTCTCAATTAGCTTGTTAATATGAGTTCCTCACAATTCTTTATAAAATGATTGTGAGGAATTCAGTAAAACAAGATATATGAAGTGAGTGAAGACTAGTGATGAACATACTACATTTTTTATTAGAGAATACTGTTTTCCAAAATGTATTACAAGATCTTCAGTTGAATGTCCTTTATATAGAAGATGGATGTACACATCAACAAACGATAGAAAACGTCCATCCAAAATGTATGTTTATAGCAAATAGTTTTGAAGAAGGAGAAATATTGTTTCATAGAACTAGACCACATATTGTAATTATGTATGTAACAGATTTTGCTCAAATAAAATATATAAAGAATATATATAATTCACAGAGCACATTCATTATCATTTGGGATCAACAGATAGACAATCAGTTTGCAGATTTACTACTGTTAGGAATACGTAATATTGTTATAGCACCAGTAACCCCACAAGTAGTACTAGAGGAAGTGAATAAGAGTTTATATCAGCTTTCTTTAGTGCGACAAGTAAGTTTACAACAAGAATTGCTTCAAACGATGTTTGATTTTCAAAATGATTTATTATTTATAGTAGAAGATGATGAGATTGTTGATTGTAATACGAATTTTTTACAATTCTTCGGACATGATAATTTATTTACGTATCGTGAACAACATTTAGTGTTTGCAGAACATCTTATTAGAGAGAACGGATATTATTCGACGACTCACGATATAACATGGCTGGATGATACTTTATCAAATGGAAGAAGAATTAAAATGTACAATTATGAAGGAGAAGCATTTACTTTTCTATTACGTGCGACACCATTACCAGAAGACTTATCGCGATTTATAGTAAAATGCACAGAGATTACAGAATTAGATGAAATCTATCAAGAGCAAGAAAGATTGGCTATGATAGATTCATTGACAGAAATATATAATCGCTTGAAATTCCAACAAATATTGGAGACAGAGTGGGAGAATGTATTACGTAATGATGAAAAAGTTGCACTTATTTTGTTTGATATAGATAATTTTAAATCAGTAAATGACACATATGGTCATGATTTTGGCGATTTAGCATTAGTACAACTTGCAGATCTTATGAAATCTAAAGTTGAAGATCAACATGTATTTGCAAGATGGGGAGGAGAGGAATTTATAATATTAGTGACAAATACGGTAGAAAAAGAAGCGTTTCAAGTTGCGGAATCATTGCGATTTTTCATTGAAACAAAGCATTTCTCTGGAATTTCGAAATTAACAGCGAGTTTTGGAGTTGCGTTATATGAGCAAGGGATTACAAGAGAAGAGTTAATGCAAAGAGCGGATATTGCGTTATATGAAGCGAAAAAAAATGGGAAAAATCAAGTATGTATATATAGAAAAGAAAAAATGTGATTTTTCGCAACAAATTGTTGCGATTTTTTTTTATTACTTGATAATAGAATATGGGGGACCATTTTAACCGAGAAGCTCCCACTTCAAGTAAGCTCGCAAGAGAGACTAAGTGGTGGGTAGTTCACATGAAGTAATTACGGAGGAACAATATGATAAAAAAAATAATGGTTATGGCTTCACTGTCTGCTGTAGTTTGCGGCGGAGTATACTATTTTCTCTATCCCGATCCAAAGGAACAAGCAGTATTAACAACAAAGGTAACTCCTGCTATTGAGTCAGATGTACAGGATAATATAGAAGAAGTACAAAAAATTGATTATGCTAGTATATCTCAAAAGTTAGATCAGTATTTAGTAGGAAAGCAATTTAATGGGACAGTTTTGGTGACAGATAAAGAGCATGTTATATTGAATAAAGGATATGGATATGCTGATGTTCAAAATAAAATAGAAAATACGCCTCAAACAAAATATCGTATCGGTTCTATTACGAAAACAGTTGTTGCTACATCCATTCTACAGTTACAAGAACAAGGGAAGTTAAATATCCAAGATAATGTAAATAAATACATTCCTTCATTTCCAGCAGATAAACACATCACGTTATATCACTTATTAACGCATACATCTGGTTTACCGGAAAGTGGGAAAGGGAAGGTTAATGTAGCTTCACGTATAAATTTAGTAACTTGGATTGGAAGTCAAAAATTAGAGTTTCCACCAGGAACAGGTTGGAAGTATACGGATTATAATTATATGGTGCTCGCTTATATTATAGAAAATATAACGAAAAAGCCTTTAGGAGACTATGTAAAAGAAAATATATTTACAAAGGCCGAGATGCATGAATCAGGTATGGGAAATATGGTGCCTGGAGATAAAAACTTCACGAAGGGGTATGTGAAGAAAGATCAAGAGCTTGTACTAGCACAAAAATTAGGGGTGGACTGGTTATATGGATCGGGTGAGATGTATACGACAGTAGGGGATATGAAAAAATTAGATGAAGCGATTATAAATGGAAAGCTTCTTTCTGAACAAAGTATACAAGCGATGTTTACACCTTCACAAGAAAGAAAATATGCATTTAGCTTTTACATATATCCAGATTATTTCCATAACCATGGTGTACTATCTGGTTGGAACACTTTCAATAATTTTAATAAAGAAAAAGGAACTTTTGTTATTTTATTTTCAAATGTGAAAAATAGTATGGATGATGATTTTAATAAAGAGTTCCGAAAGATGGTAAATGATTTATTAGAACAAAGGGGATGAGAAGATGGAAAATAAAAATTTATCAATAGGTTTCATTGGTATTGGTGTAATGGGAAAAAGTATGGTCAACCATTTAATGCAAAGTGGTTATAAAGTATATGTATATAATAGAACGAAGGAAAAAGCGGATTCTTTAGTGCAAGAGGGTGCGACTTGGTGTGATACACCGAAAGCGTTAGTAAAGCAAGTTGATGTTGTTATGACGATGGTTGGTTATCCTCATGATGTAGAAGAAGTGTACTTTGGGATTGATGGAATTTTAGAACATGCAAATGAAGGTACGATAGCAATTGACTTTACAACATCTACACCAACATTGGCAAAACGTATTAATGAAGTTGCGAAAAGCAAGAATATATATACATTAGATGCACCAGTATCTGGCGGGGACATTGGGGCTAAAGAAGCAAGACTAGCAATTATGGTCGGTGGAGAGAACAGAATATATGATATTTGCTTACCTCTATTTGAAAAATTAGGAACAAATATTCAGTTGCAAGGCCCTGCTGGGAGTGGACAACATACAAAAATGTGCAATCAAATAGCAATTGCTTCTAACATGATAGGAGTATGTGAAGCGGTAGCATATGCGAAAAAGGCTGGACTTAATGCAGATAAAGTATTAGAGAGTATTTCGACAGGAGCAGCAGGTAGCTGGTCATTAAGTAATTTAGCTCCTCGAATGTTAAAAGGAGATTTTGAACCTGGCTTTTATGTAAAGCATTTTATGAAAGATATGAAGATTGCTTTAGATGAAGCTGAAAAATTACAATTACCAGTACCGGGTTTAACCCTAGCGAAGGAATTGTATGAAGAGCTAATCGCAGATGGAAAAGAGAATAGCGGAACACAAGTATTATACAAAAAGTATATAAGGGGGTAAATGGAATGGATCTCCAAAAGTTTGACGAGATGATTGATGCTGTGCAGCGAGCAACTTGTGTACAGATTAATGATAAGCAAAAAGAAGCTTTTAAACAAAAATACGATTTTGGACCAGATTTTGAATATGGAAGAGATGAGAAAGGACATTATGTTATCCGAAGCTCGAAAAAGATGTTAGAGGAAATGGAGTTTTATTTGGCATTGAAATATGATCGGGATGGAATTGTCCTTTATATGCATGCTGAGATTGAAGGGACATGTCATGTATCCGTTAGCTACAGTGAAGATGCACTTCATTTGCAAGAATTGTTTCAATTTCTAGAAGAAAATAAATAAAAAGTCCTCATTTGAGGACTTTTTATTTATTTAGGCAGGCATAATATTTAAGTTGGATAATTTATCCGGCTATTTGTGTGCAGTAAAACTCCCACTGATTAAAGTTTCACTTTATAGGCTGGAAGCGCGGCGGCATCGTTCAATTGGGAATGGAATAACTTGGGCAATGTGATTAGGGCCGAGCTGTTTTGCGCGAGCATGGCGTAGTATATAAAATGCGCACAGAATAGAAACAGGAATAGCACCATATAAACCAAAAAATAAAGCGCTTACACATGATGCAGCAAAACCTAAAACACCAACTTCTAATTCTTCCATAATAGCTCCTAAAATGACAGGAATAGCTCCGCATGTAACTCCTAGTATAAGTGCGATAAGTAAACTCATGATTATCCCCCTCTGTTTGCAATATTCATTTCCTTCTTATTAGTTGTAGTATATCATACATAAAACAGAATTTTCAGAAAAAATTCAAAAAAAGTTCAATAAATGTTCAAAGAATATTCCGGAATGTACTTGATAAAGTGGAATTATGATTCGAGATATTTGATTTGAACAAGCGAAAGGGACAAATCATTTTAGTAAATAAAAAATCAGGCTTACTTCAATGTTATGAAATAAGCCTGGTCCATAGGAGGATGTATATATGTAGAGTGAATAAAAGGTTGGAAAAGGGGTTCCAAGTTCTTTTATTCAACTAGCTACCTTAATAAATTGGAACCCAACCTTCTGTTGTAACAAAAATACGAATAGCTACAACTTGGCGATCATCTTGTAAGGTGAAATAGTGTCTTGCATTTTCAGGCACAGATATAAGATCACCAGGCTCGAGTTCAACGTCAAAGAATCGACCATCTTTTCCTTCAATAGCGAAGATGCCATGACCGCTGACAATAAAGCGAACTTCATCGTCAGTATGATGGTGTTCTTTTTGGAAATTAATTAATAACTCGTCAAGGTTAGGTGTGCTATTTGAAAGTGAAATCACATCATATGCTTTATAACCCCTGCGCTCTGAAACATCAGCAATTTCTTTTGAAAACAACGTTAATATTTCAGCTTTGTTTTCATCTGTTAAGGAGTAATTTTCTTTTAAATGAGTAGGAAGTTTAGAAATATTCCATTTCTCATATAAAACATCTTCTCCTTGTAGAAAGTTTGATACTTCTACTTCATTTTCAATACGAGTATTTTCCTCATGAATACGAATTTGCGCCATTAGAAACGCCTCCTTGAATTGATAATAATTTTATATGAAATTGGAATAAAAACTCATAAGCTTCTAATCTTTTTTTTGCATCAAAGCTATCACGGCCCCATACGGTAATGCCATGGTTTCGAATTAATACTGCTCCTGAATCTCCTTGTATATGCTTTCGGAATTTCTCTCCAAGCGTCGGGATATGAGCATCATTTTCGATAATAGGAATGTTAATCGTTGCACCTTCTTCCCAAATATCAAGAGCTTTAATAATCTCTTGATTTTGAAGGGTGACTGCATCACTATACAAATTTGTGATGACATTGTTATCAGTTGTATGAACATGAAGTACGCACCCGGCGTTCGTATTGTTATAAATATGTGTATGCAATATTGTTTCTGCCGAAGGGCGTAACTCAGTTTCTAAAACGGGAACTCCTTGATGATTTACTAATAAAAAATCATCTGGAGTGGTTTTTGTTTTATCTTTGCCACTTGCTGTAATAAGAAAAGTAAGGGGATCATGACTGACTTTTATAGAAATATTTCCACTCGTTGCTGGAAACCAATTCCGAGTTGTTAATTCTTTTTTAATTTCACTTAAGTCATACCATTGACGAAAAAGTTGTTTCATAATTTCACCTCCAACAAATGTTTTAGTTCAGCTAGAACATCGTGAAATGTTTCAAACGGTGTATAAGCAATACGATTTTCTTCACACTTTGTAATAAGGAAGTCACGTGCGAATACTTTATCTGCTTGTTTTGTTGCTTGTAAATCAGTAATAGAATCTCCAATCACAATATGAAAATCATCTTTAGAGCTTAGTTTACGAATTAATGATGATTTACAGAGACCACAACTATGCTGACATTGTTCGTCACAAGGGTGCGGCCATTTCACTTCAACAAATTCTCCTGAAAAGTCAGTTGCATTACAATAAATTTGTTCTTTAGGGATTATTTCTTGTAAGAGTGGATAGACGAAGAAATCCATTCCACCTGATATAACGTAAAAGGAAATGTTATTTTCATTAATGAATTGTATGAATTCATGAAAACCTGTACGGATTTCAGCAGTTTCTTGTAAAAACTGAATAATATCATCGTGTAGATTAATAGGTATTAATCGAAATAATTGAGAAACACCTTCTTGAATAGAAAGTTCTTGCGATAAAATTTTTTGCTTTATTTCCTCTGCTTCTGGTGGTGCGAATTTTTCCATAATGGACATGATATTATCGTTATTTGTAATCGTACCATCGAAATCACAAAATACTTGAATACTCATAATTTCACCTCATGAGAAGGATTTCCCCATATTTGTAGTGCGCTATGCAAATTTATTTCATCCACTTCATGGAGTGGTTTACCTTGTAAAGTAGCTTCAATTGCAGCACGGAAAGCTTTGCCACCACCTTGAGCTCCATTTGGATGCCCATGAATCCCACCGCCGGCATTAATAACAACATCCTTACCAAAATCTCGTAAAATAAAGGGAACGAAACCAGGATGAATTCCAGCAGATGGAACAGAAAAACTTTTCTTGAAATAGTGGTCTTCCTCAGTTAATGCTGCTGTAATGAGAAGAGCTTCCTCTTTTTCTAATGCAACGTTGCCGTATGGTGATGGGAATAAAGAGAAATCAGCACCAGCGTAACGTAGTAATTTTCCAAGTAGTAATGGAGAAGAGAAACCGTATAGTTTCGATGATGAATATGCGCCACTTACAGCAGGGTGTGCCATAATAGGAATTGGAATTTCATCGTCTTCTACAAGTGCTTGCAGTACATCTAATCCATAAGAAAATACATTAAATAAAAGAATGTCTGCTCCAGCTACCACCGCACGTTTCGCGTTTTCTTTTAAATCATAAGTTCGACCTGTTAAATTTACTGCGTATAAAGTTTTATGCCCGTAAGTTTCGTATACAGATTGTAAAACTTCTTTACCAGATTCAATTCTTTTTATAAGTGGTGTTAATGAGTTTTCGAATAAAATTTCATCATCTTTTACAATATCTACGCCTCCAATTGCCTGATCGCGTAGTTGAGTTTTTAAATATCCAATATTCCGTCCTATCATCCCTTTGAAAATACTCATTAGAAGAGGTCGATCTTGAACTTGTAAAAGGTTTCGGATGCCTTCAATTCCAAATTTTGGTCCAGGGAACTGTTTCTTTAATTCGTCTGAGAATGTTAAATCAATTAGTTTAATTTCCCCATCTAACGAAAGTTTTCCAAATGTTGTTGTCAAAATGGCTGGTAAGTCAGGGCTAAAGTTCAGCGATGGATAATGAATTTTAATGAGTCCACGTGATACTTTTTTGCCAAGGTAAGAGTTAATATGTTCTTGTTCGTCTAACGCTTCAATATGAATAACATTGCCTTTATGTTGTTTTAATTGTTCTTGTAATAAGTGTGGTAAATGAGTCCATGAACCAATTGTTAAACCGATTGCAATTTGTTCTGCTTTCTTTTCTAAGTTGTGAGAATCATCGTGGATTAAATATGTCGCTATAATTCCGCTCATTGTTATAACCTCCTAGTTAAATAAAAAAACCTCTCAGCTAAGGAGAGGTTTTTTTACAACCAGCTCCTTATCTGTCAGCGTAACGCTGCGAGAATTAGCACCGTGTCTACAATTGTAGATCGGTTGCCGGGTTTCGTCGGGCTCGTCCCTCCACCTGCTCTTGATAAGAAGTATTTAGAAATGTTTAAATTTTTAAGATAACTGAATTTTGTCAGATATTTTTTATGTTGTCAATGACTTTTTGAAAAAATTTAATTTATCAATTCGATTAATTGCTTCTCGTAATCTATCTTCTGTATGCAAGAGACCAACACGGACATACCCTTCGCCGTGCTCACCAAATCCAACACCAGGAGCAACTGCAACGTGTGCTTTTTCTAGTAAAATGTCAGAAAATTGCTCAGATGTATATCCTTTTGGAACAGGAAGCCATGCAAAGAATGATCCTGTTGGAATGTTTACTTTCCAACCAATTGAGTGACAAGCTGAAATAAGAGCATTTCTCCGAGATTCATAACTATTAACAAGATCTACCACACAAGACTGCGAGCCTAATAGTGCTTCGCGGGCAGCATCTTGAACTGCACCAAAAATACTAACATACATATGATCTTGCAATAGGTTAATAGTTTCGATGACACTTTCATTTCCTACTGCAAAAGCAATACGCCATCCAGCCATATTGAAAGTTTTCGATAAAGTGTAAATCTCAATACCTGTATCTTTAGCGCCGTCTGCTTGCAAGAAACTAACAGGCTTTTGACCATCGAATCCGATAGCACCGTAAGCAAAATCGTGAACAACTAATATATTATGTTTATTAGCAAAATGAATGGTTGCATCAAAAAAATCTTTTGATGCAGTAGCACCGGTAGGGTTATTTGGATAGTTTAAAAACATTAACTTTGCTCGCTCCGCAACAGAGTCATCAATTTTTGTATAATCCGGTAAAAAATTATTTTCTGCAATAAGCGGCATTGTTTCAAATTGTGCTTTTGCTAAAGCAACTCCTGATAAATAATCTGGATAGCCTGGATCTGGAACGAGAATAGTATCACCAGGGTTTGTAAAACAAACTGGTAATTCTACTAATCCAGCCTTTCCGCCAAACAAAATAGCAACTTCAGTTTTTGGATTTACTACTACATCATATTCACGTTGATAGAATGTTGCCACGGCTTCTTTTAAGCTTTCGTGTCCGCGAAATGGCGGATATTTATGATGAATGGTCTTTTCAGCAGCATCTTGTAAAGCTTTAACGATATGCTGCGGTGTTGGTTGATCTGGATTACCTTGACCTAGATTAATAACATCGTGACCAGCTGCAACGACTTTGTTAACTTTTGCAACAAGTGAAGCGAAAAATTGTGTTGGCAATGATGTTACTATCTCAGAAGGTTGAAATAATTTCATACTTTCCACCTCTTTTGAAAGTTGTTACAATTCTAGTGACAAATGATATAATCTTTCCAGTATTTTGTAAAGAAAAAAATGAGAATGGGGCTGAAAAAATGAAAGTCGCATGTATTCAAATGGATATTGTCTTTGGAGATGTAGAAAAAAATATTGAGAACGCTAAAAAAAAAATAAGTGAAGCGATGAAAGAAAGACCAGATGTTATCGTCTTACCAGAACTATGGACAACAGGATATGATTTAACGAGACTTTCTGAAATTGCAGATACGGATGGATTAGAAACGAAAGAAAAGTTGAAAGAATGGTCGAAGCAATATGGTGTACATATTGTTGGTGGTTCCATAGCAAAGCAAACAGAGCAAGGGGTTACAAATACAATGTATGTTGTAAACAATGAAGGGAATCTAGTCAATGAATATAGTAAAGTACATTTATTTCAGCTGATGGATGAACATAAATATTTAGTTGCTGGTAATGAGACAGGTGAATTTAAGTTAGATGATGTAGAGTGTGCTGGTACAATTTGTTATGATATTCGTTTTCCAGAGTGGATGCGCGTTCATACTGCTAAAGGTGCAAAAGTTTTATTTGTTGTAGCAGAATGGCCATTAGTACGTTTAGCACATTGGCGTTTGCTTTTACAGGCGAGAGCAGTTGAAAATCAGTGTTATGTTGTTGCGTGCAATAGAGCAGGAAAGGATCCGAATAATGAGTTTGCAGGTCATTCTCTAATTGTGGATCCTTGGGGTGAAGTTGTGGTAGAGGCAAATGAAGAGGAATCAATTTTATTTGGAGAACTTAAATTCGAGAAAATTAAAGAGGTACGTAAAGGAATTCCAGTTTTTGCAGATCGTCGTCCAGAATTATACAAATAAAATGTTGACAAGTGATTTTTATTCTTGGTATAGTCTTCATCATAAAGTTAAAAATTCTAAAAATTATAAAACTCTTATCAAGAGCAGGTGGAGGGATTTGGCCCGATGAAGCCCAGCAACCGACCGTAATACCATTGTGAAATGGGGCGTTTATGACGCCAAAAGGCACGGTGCTAATTCCAGCAGAAAGTAAACTTTCTGGCAGATAAGAGGGGAGAAGATAAACTTCAAACCTCTTTCTTTGTGGAAAGGGGTTTTTCTATTTTAGAAAAACCTCTGAATGAAAAGGAGGAGAAGACGATGGGATATTATTCATTAACTGAAACAACAGCTATACAATATGCGAAAGAACACGGTTATTTTGAAAAGAAAGCAAATGTAGTTTGTCATGAAATTGGAGATGGAAATTTAAATTACGTGTTCAAATTAGATGATGGAGAGAAGTCTATTATAATAAAACAAGCACTGCCATATGCGAAAGTAGTTGGTGAGAGCTGGCCACTGTCTATAAAAAGAGCGACGATTGAAAGTAAAGCATTACAAATTTTTGCGAAGTATGTACCAGATTATGTTCCGGTAGTGTACAGTCATGATGAAGAGTTAGCAGTTACAGTAATAGAAGACTTATCAAGACTAACAATTACAAGAAAAGGATTAATAGATGGAGAAGGATATCCACTTTTATCCCAGCATATGGGTCGTTTTCTAGCACATGTTTTGTTTTATACTTCAGATTTCGGTTTACAGTCAGAAGAGAAAAGGGTACTAGAAGGTACATTTGTAAATCCAGACCTTAGTAAAATTACAGAAGATTTAGTTTTTACAGATCCATTTGGACATTATGATACGAATGATTATGAGTCAGATTTACAGTCAGTGATTGATGAACTTTGGAGTGACAAAACTTTAAAGCTAAAAGTAGCACAATATAAATATAAGTTTTTAACGAGAAAAGAAGCGCTTATTCATGGTGATTTACATACTGGTAGTATTTTTTCATCACCTTCTGAAACGAAAGTGATCGATCCAGAATTTGCAACGTACGGTCCATTTGGATTTGATATCGGTCAATTTATTGCAAATCTATTATTAAATGCTTTATCTAGAGAAGAAGAAAAGAGAAGTGTACTATTTTTCCATATAGAAAAGACATGGAGTTATTTTGTAGAAAACTTTACGAAGTTATGGATTGGTGAAGGTGTAGAAGCATATACGAAAGAAAAACAATGGTTACCAATTATTTTGCAAAATATCTTTACTGATGCCGTCGGATTTGCCGGATGTGAACTGATTCGTAGAACAATTGGCTTAGCTCATGTAGCGGATTTAGATGGGATAGCAAATAAAGAAAATAGAATTCAAGCTAAAAAACAAGCGTTATCCTTAGGTAGAGAACTAATAAAATATGAAGCCAAGTGTGCTGATATTCAACTGTTTCGAACATTATTTCAACAGACAGTTGGAGGCGTAAAAGCATGAGTACAATTATTACTATTCCGAGATCTGTAAGTTGGAAAGGCGATGCAATTGCAGTATTAAATCAAACAAAGTTGCCGCATGTCACTGAATACAAAACATTAACGAATATTGAAGAGGTATGGAAAAGTATCATTATGTTAGAAGTACGAGGAGCGCCTGCAATTGGAATTGTAGCTGCGTTTGGTTTGGCGCTTGCGGCAAAGAAATACGATGCTATAAATATCTATGAGTTTCAGAAGAAGTTTAATAGAGATTGTAACTATTTAGGAACATCACGCCCGACAGCAGTCAATTTATTTTGGGCAATCGATCGTATGAGAGCATCTATTCGAGAGATTACTACAATAAAAGAAGCTCAAAAAATATTAGAAGAAGAAGCGCTTCATATTCAGCAAGAGGATGAAATGGTGTGCCGAAGTATTGGAGAACATGCTTTAACATGTTTTAAAGACGGTGATAAAATTTTAACAATTTGTAACGCTGGAAGTATTGCAACTGCTAGATATGGAACAGCATTAGCCCCATTTTATATTGGGAAAGAGAAGGGTGTGCGTTTACATGCGTATGCGTGTGAAACGAGGCCGGTTTTACAAGGTGGTCGTTTAACGACATGGGAATTGAAACAAGCAGACATTGATGTAACGCTTATTACGGATAATACTGCAGCACATGCAATTCGAACGAAAGAAATTAATGCGATTATCGTAGGGGCAGATCGAATCGTTGAAAACGGTGATACTGCTAATAAAATAGGAACATTAAATTTAGCTATATTAGCAAAGTATTTCGGTATCCCATTTTACGTTGCAGCACCGTTATCTACATTTGATACTACGAAACAAACAGGTGCTGAAATTGTCATTGAAGAAAGAGATGAAACAGAAGTTACGAAAATTTTTGGGAAACAAGTGGCGCCACTTGGAACGCCTGTATTTAACCCTGCATTTGATGTAACACCGCATGAATTAATTACGGGGATTATTACTGAGAAAGGTATTTTACGTGGAGATTATAAACGGGAAATTGCATCATTATTTGAAAGACAAGCTAATACATAATAGCTTGTTTTTTTATGCCTAAATGTATTTCTCACTCTTATTTATATAATGAAAGGGGGAGAGAAAGATGGAAGAGTGGATCAGGATGATAGGTAATGTAGGGTTTCCGATTGTTGTAACATTATATTTACTCCATCGTATTGAAAGTAAATTAGATGGGGTAATTGTTGCAATCGAGAAACTTCCTAAACAATTACTAAAGTAGGAAGGTCCTCGCGATAGAAAGTAAAATAAAGTTTGCTCTTCGTGAGCAAACTTTATTTTTATTGAGCAGTATAGCCACCATCGATAACAACTGCTTGACCAGTGATACCTTTCGCTTTTTCGCTCGCTAAAAACATAGCATAATCAGAGATTTCTTGTACTTGTAATAGGCGCTTTTGTGGTACAAGTGGATAAATGACATCCTCTAAAACATTTTCAAGTGGTACATTTCGTGTAGTAGCTAAATCTTGTAGTTGATTACGTACAAGAGGGGTATCGACATAACCAGGACAAAGTGCATTAACGGTAATTCCGTGAGTAGCGCCTTCTAAAGCGGCAACTTTTGTTAATCCAATTACGCCATGTTTGGCGCTATTATAGGCAGATTTCCCAGCAAATCCAACGAGGCCATTAATGGAAGCGACATTAATAATTCGGCCATACTTTTGTTTTTTCATGATCGGGAAGGCATGCTTAATTGCGATAAAAGGAGCGATTTGCATAATTTTAATAAGTAGTTCGAACTTTTCAGTTGGAAAATCTTCAATTGGTGAAACGTGCTGCATTCCTGCGTTGTTAATTAATATATGTAATGAACCGAAATGCGTAACGGTTTGAGAAATTGCAGCCGTAATTTCTTCTTCAGATGTAACATCACATTTTAAACCGATAGCTTGATAGCCTTCTTTTTGTAATTGTTCAGCAGCTTCTTTTGCACGTTCTTCAAGACGATCGGTAATAACAACTTTTGCACCTTCTTTTGCAAAAGCGTTTCCCATTTCATAACCAATACCACTTGCAGCACCTGTTAAAAAGACAACTCGATTTGTAACCATGATAAAAAACACTCCTTCATAATAAAAGTTCTCTTATTTCTCTATTTAGAGAGGTGATAATAAAATCCCTGCAAACATTTGGAAAAAATCGTTAGCTATCTTGTTTTGCAAAATAGTCTCTGTTATACTATTTTGTAAAGCAAGATACTTACGCTTATCTATCTTGTAAAACAAGATAGTGGGAGGATTTGAAATATGTCGACAAGTCAAATGCTGAAAGGGATTTTAGAAGGATGCTTACTTGCTATTATTTCTGAAGGTGAAATATACGGTTATGAAATGAGTGAAAGATTAGCGAAGTATGGTTTCACAATGGCGAGTGAGGGAAGTATTTATCCGTTATTAATACGAATGCAAAAGGAAGGATTAATAACAAGTGTAATGAAGGAATCTCCATCTGGTCCAAAGCGAAAATATTATACATTAACAGAAAAAGGCGAGGAAGCACTTAATGAATTTATGGATCGCTGGGAAGCGATGCAAAGTAGTGTAGAGCGTCTACTTGAGGGGAAGGGGAGAAAAAAATAATGTTATCAAGTGAAGCACGAAATTTTTTATTAGAAATGAGATTATTTTTAGCGGCAAAGAGTGTGAAAGAAAGCGATATTGAAAATTTTATAGAAGATGCGGAACTCCATTTAATTGAGGGTGAGAGTGATGGGAAAAGTGTAGAAGATATTTTCGGAAGCTCACCGAAAGAGTATGCAAATGAACTTGTAAAAGTAATGGAAAGAGATAGACAGGAAACGTGGAAGCAAATTGGTTTTACAGTAATGAATATTGTATCGTTTTGGATTATTGCTTCTATCTTAATAATGAATAACGGAATGTTACAGATTTCACTTATTCAGTGCGTTGGGTATAGTTTTTCCTTGATTTTAGTTGTTATAGGTCCTAATTTTTTACTTCGCAAAATGACCTTCGTAACAAGTTTTACAAAAACGTGGTTTTCTATGTGGTTTTTAGTCATGATTGCGCCAATGTTTTTAATAGGAGTTGTTACGATATTAGATGTAATCTATCCTACCAAAATGTTTACATTCACCCAAACGCAAAGTTATATATTAGCTGGAGCTATTTTTATTATCACAGTAGCGATAAATATGTATTTTGAAGGATGGTTTAAAAACTTATATTTAATTATTCCACTTTCTATTATGTTAGTGTTTAAAACATTTACATCAGAAGATCTCGTGCCAATGTTATTTCAAATTATATGTTTATACGGAAGTTTGTTTATTTTAATCTTCCTTGAAATTATGATGAAGGCGAATAGAAGAGTAACGGTTAAATAAGGGAGGGGTTATCATGCAGATTTCTAAAGAAGGAGAAAAGTTTTTAATCGATACGAAAGTGTATTTAATAACAAAAGGAATTAAAGAAGAAGATGTGGACGCTTTTATAGAGGATGCAGAACTTCATTTAATAGAAGGTGAGAAAGAGGGAAAGACGGTAAGCGATATATTCGGTGATTCACCAAAAGAATATGCGGAAGAATTAGCGAAAGAAATGGAGAAGGATAAAGGCGGGAGTATAAAGAGTATTCTTGCCATGATAATTGGTATTGGCGGGTATTGGATATTAACTCATATTTTATTTAATAATCCGAATCAGCAATTTACACTAACGAATATACAGTTAATTGGCTATCCTATCGTTTTAATCATTACGATTATTGGAACCATTGTTGCGTTTAGAATGTCTTCTTTTAAAAATAAATTTGTAGAGTTCGGGATTATTTACATAATAGTAATGGTTCCCATTTTATTATTAGTATTATTGATGTTTGTTGATAAATGGTACGGTACACCTATTTTGCAATTGTCGACAATGCAAACATATATATTAGCAGCAAGTATCTTTTTATTACTTTTTGTTGGAGAAGTGTATGTCCTTGGTTGGATGGGTGTTTTGGTGCTAATTGTTCCTTTAGCGATTATGTTTATATTTAAAGAATTAGAAGAAAAAAATGTGTTTTGGGGAATTGCAAAGATATTACTTATGTATGGAAGTATATATGGATTAATGAGATGGTCTTTAAAAATTGAAGAGAGAAAAAGTGTAAACGAGTAGTTCAAAAAAAGTGGCTGCTCTGGATATACAAAAAATTATTTCCAAAGAAATACTATATTTTGATTTTTAGAGGGATTCGGTTTAGGTGTATAGTGTATCCTTTGCAGCCGGTATATCGTTTATTAATTGGAATAAATTGTTTTAAACAGTAACAAGATCGTTACTGTTTTTTTCTTTGTAATAAGAGACTTTGTAAAGAGAGCGCTTTTTGTTCATTTGTTAATAATGAATTGATGTGAACGTTATTAGGGCTAGGGACTATAGGGTACATAAGGTTCGATGGTGAATGGTGATGTTCAGAACCGGTTGGAGAGTGGGGATCTGCGTGCGTAAGTTTTCCATGAATTCGTCTTGTAAATAAAATATGACCAATTTCGTGAGCGAGGGTGTATATATTTTTCATTGGAGCAGCTGAGTTTGTTAAAACGATGTAACCAGTAAGTTGTTGTTGTTTCGCTAAAGAGTAAGCGCAAGCGATTACTGCGGTTTCTTTGAAATAATCACTACCAATATAACAAATATAAAGGTCGCATTCAGGAGCTTCGTTAACACAAGTTTGAAAAAAAGATGATAATTTTTCCTGACTTTGAATGGAGTTTTTATAACTAATTTCCCGATTAGAAAAACGGAAAAGCTCGTTTAGTACAATTACTTCTTTAATTTTAAATGTAATGGGATGCCAAATTGATTCTGCAACTGCTAAATCTTTTGCAATACGGTCGTCAGAAATATCGGCGCCTGGAGTAATGCAAACACATATATTAACGTATGAATTCATAAGGAACACCTCAAATGAAAAAATTCTTTCTATAATATATGTGGGGGAAAGGTCCTATGTATGGATAAACGCCTTGTTTATTACACGAATATATAGACTATAAGTCGAAAAAATTTCATAGTTCTATAACGTAGTATGGTCTGCTTTTTGATATAGTAAAGAAAAGGGGGAGAATATATGTATACATTAAAAATCGTTTCAGACAGAGAAGCTCTGTATCAATTTGCGAGCTATGTAAGAGTTGTGCAAGGGATTGAAGATGTATATGTAGAGGTGGGAGAACCTTTATATGAACATCCATTAATGAAGTTTTATGTACATATTACAATTGAAGAAACATATGATCAGCATAAAGCATTGCAAGAAATAGCTAGGTTAGTAGAATTAGGGCGTTTTACATATGTCCATTATCATAATGAGGAAATTGAAGAAGCTTTTGAAGTTGTAAAATACGAAAGCTTTAAGAAATAAAGTGAAACTTTAATCAGTGGGGGTTTTGTTCATCGCCCACTGATTATCAGCCCTCACCAATAGGGTTTTTATGGGCAGCCCAATCCCCACCTAACTTCTTTACTTTCGCTGAATTTTGAGGTAGGGGTCTTACCGCCCGCAAATAGCAGGATAACGGTAAAAAAAGGAAGTGGAATCTTCCTTTTTTATTGAAAATTACAGCAACAAAAGAAAGAGAATTTTGTTATGATAAGGAAGGGTGAGGAAAGGGGAGTTTACATATTGGGGTATATTGAAGAGTTACGCAAAGTAGTTGGTACGAGACCACTTATTTTAGTAGGATCAGCAACTATTATATTAAATGATAATCAAGAAGTATTGCTTCAATATCGTTCAGATACATATGATTGGGGCGTACCTGGTGGGGCAATGGAACTGGGAGAAACGACAGAAGAAACTGCTCGTAGAGAATTATTCGAGGAGACGGGACTAAACGCGAAAATTATGCAATTTCTTGGCGTTCTTTCAGGAAAGGAAGTTTATTTCCGTTATCCAAATGGAGATGAAATTTTTAATGTGATTCATCTGTATCAGGCACATCATGTAAGCGGAGAATTAAAGCTCGATCATGAAGGGTTAGAACTTCAATATTTTCCAGTAGATAAGTTACCAAAATTGAATGAAACGACAGAGAAGATATTACAAAAATTCTTATACGCATTGACAGAATAGAAGGTTAATTCCTTCTATTTTTATTATATTAAATATTTTGATTTTTTAGTATGTTTATAGTATGATAATTTTAGACATACAACTTATGGAATTTCACCTACAAACTTACTAGGGTACATAAGAGAGGGGCAAGTACAAAATGCATAATGTTGTCATTACAGCTGCAGTTCGTTCACCAATTGGAACTTTCGGAGGAGCACTGAAAAATATAACACCAGTAGAATTAGCTGTTCCTGTACTTCAGGAAGCTGTAAAAAGAGGCGGAGTAGAGCCACATGAAGTTGATGAAGTAATTTTAGGTCATTGTATTCAAAGAACTGATGAAGCAAATACGGCAAGAACAGCTGCATTAGCGGCAGGATTTCCTGACACAGTTACTGGTTATACAATTCAACGTCAATGTTCTTCAGGTATGCAAGCAATTATGTCTGCTGCAATGCAAATCCAATTAGGTGTAAGTGATATTGTTGTTGCAGGTGGAGTAGAAGCAATGAGCTCGAGCCCTTATGCATTAAAACAACACCGCTGGGGACAACGTCTACAGCACGGAGAAATTCGTGATACGGTGTGGGAAGTTTTAGAAGATCCGATTCACCATATTATGATGGGTGAAACAGCGGAAAATTTAGTTGAACAATATGAAATTACAAGAGAGGAACAAGATGAAGTTGCGCTTCGTAGTCATACATTAGCGTTGCAAGCGATGGAGTCTGGATACTTTGACGATCAAATTGTTCCTATTACAATAAAAGAACGTAGAAAAGAAGTTGTATTTGCGAAGGATGAACATCCACGTGCAGATATTACAGCGGAAAAATTAGCAGGATTAAAACCAGCTTTCCGTAAAGACGGATCAGTAACTGCAGGGAATTCATCTGGTCTTAATGACGGAAGTGCAGTTCTAGTATTAATGAGCGAAGAAAAAGCAAAAGAAAAGGGCTTACAACCGTTAGCTCGAATTGTTGGATACTCAGTAGCGGGTGTAGATCCGAAAATTATGGGTATTGGACCAGCACCAGCAATTCGTAAAGGATTAGAAAAAGTAGATTGGTCATTAGAAGATGCAGATTTACTTGAAATTAATGAAGCTTTCGCTGCACAATATTTAGCTGTAGAGAAAGAGTTAGGGTTAGACCGTGAGAAAGTGAATGTAAACGGTAGTGGTGTAGGACTTGGACATCCAATTGGTTGTACAGGAGCTCGTATTACTGTAAGTTTAATTCACGAATTAAAAAGACGTGGATTAGAGAAAGGTATTGCCTCTCTATGCGTTGGAGGCGGTATTGGAGTAGCTTTATTTATAGAAGCATTATAAATAAGAGGCAGCTATTGCTGCCTCTTTTTTTATGACTCAAATAAGTGATGAAATAATCGATCGCGATTTTCAAAGAAAAGTTTCGTCGTTTGGTAATGCTCCGTTTCTTCTAATGTCGATTCGTGAATCCCTTCTTGAGTTAAAGAGTATATAGTAGATTCAGGATAAGCCATTAAAATGGGAGAATGCGTTGCGATAACAAATTGTGAACCTTGTTCAGCTAGTTCGTGCATGCGAATGAGCATTGAAAGTTGTCTCATTGGGGATAAAGCTGCCTCAGGCTCATCTAAAATGTATAAACCTTGTCCTGAAAAACGATTCATAAATAATGAGAAGAATGATTCGCCGTGTGATTGTTTGTGTAGTGAGATACCACCATAGGAATTAATAATTTTTTCCCCAAGTCCTTCTCGATCGTTATCCATTTCATCAATGTAAGAAGCAACGTTATAAAATGATTCAGCGCGAAGAAAGAAACCGTCTTTTGGTGTATTGAAACTTTTTGAAATTCGAATGTATTCATGTAAAGATGAATGTGAATCGTGCGTGTTAAAACGGAAGTTCTTCGTTCCACCTTCTGCATTAAAACCTAAAGCAACTGCAATCGCTTCGAGTAATGTTGATTTACCCGTTCCGTTTTCTCCAATAATGAATGTTACATTCGGATGGAAAAGGAGTGATTGTAATGTTCGTATAGCCGGTAAGCAGTATGGATATGCGGAAAAGCTAGGGATATTTTCTTTTTGTAATGAGACGCTTTTTAAAAAGGGTGTTTCAATCAATATATAAACCTCAATTCATAAGGGATTTTGTTTCTAAAAAAGCAGCAAATACAAATGTAATACAACTTGCTAGTAATATTGTATATTGAAGTGCGCCAAAACCGAGCCCTTCCCAGCCGAAAGTCATTCTCTTCCATATGAAAATGAAAAGAACGCTCATAAAGCCAAAGAGAGCAGGCATATATTTTATAATTTTCAAGTGCTTCCATAGAAAGAAGCCAATGTATGTACTTAAAAAAAAGGTAGACAGAACAAGAAAAAATACAAGTGTTAACGACACGTGAACTCCTCCTATTTTCTGAATATTTTATGTGGATTATAACACGTAAACTATCATATTCCAATGTGAAAATAAACATTGCATCAAGATTAATTCTCTCGTTATGATAGATGATATTCTATTAGAAATATGAAGAGGAGTATTAATATGCCGTTTACATTTGCACATCCAGCAGCTGTTCTCCCTTTTGCTAAGAAACATTCTAGTTATATTTCGGTGACGGCTCTTATATTAGGTAGTATGGCACCTGATTTTGAATATTTTTTATATTTTAGGCCATACGGTATTATTGGCCATACATGGGCTGGTTTCTTCTATTTGAATTTACCACTCGTTTTTTTATTAGCATATGCATATCATCGTATTTTAAAAGGACCGTTTATAACACATTTACCTAAGCCTTTTGCTAGTTACTATAAATATGTAGTAGATGCGAAGTGGGGACTATATACTTGGAAGGACTTTTTTGTATTTTGCTATTCTGCTTTATTCGGTATGGTGACGCATGTCGTTTGGGATGCTTTTACTCATAAGACAGGCTATTTTGTTGTGAAAATACCGCTGTTACAGCAAGAAGTATATAGTATTCCAATTTATAAATTTTTACAGCATGGGAGTACGTGTTTTGGTCTACTATTACTAATATATGTGCTATGGAAATATAGAAGGGAAACTGATCAAGATACTAGTTTAACTTCGGAAAAAAAGAAATATTGGGCTTCATCTATCGTTGTGGCGGCCATTATATTTATCGTGCACGCGTTATTAGACCCCTATTTTCATATTTTCCAAATAGGAGGTATAATAGTATCTGGACTGACAAGTTCGTTTTGTGGACTTCTTATTGTTTCTATAGTTTACAAATCAAGGGACTAATATATTTTAATGAATGATAGTGTTAGGAGAAATTAAATCATGAAAGCATGGAAAAGTATTTTTGTTTTATGTAGTTTTCTTCTTATGTTAAGTGGTTGCTTCCATCAAGAAGAAAAGAAGGCAGAACCTAAAAAGAAAGAATCTATTCCAGAAACAAAAGAGTATGGTGGGCGTGAGCTTAAAAAAGTAGGACAAAAAGTGAAAGAAAAAAGGTGGGGGACATTTGAATTAGAACAGATGCATTCTGTGAATCAGACATTTGAAGTAGCCCCAATGAAAATTCACGTACAAGACGTTAAAGTTATCTCATTATCACAAATGAGCAAAGATGCAAAAAATACATTGAAAGTGTATACTGCATTAACTCCTGAAGAAGTAAAGCGTAGATTGGGAGATAAAGTGAGTCAAGAAGACGCTGAATTATATGCATCGTTAAGTGGAACAGAGATTAGCGATACGATTCGGTATGTTGAAATTACATATAAGGTAGAGAATAGTGGAAATAAGAACATGCAATTCTTCTCTATGAATGATGTTATTATTAATGACAAACAGCATTTTAATGTAGCGACTCAAAACTTTTTATATGAAGAAGACACACTTGTAGGCACAAAGAGTGTATCAAGGGAAGATTATAAACCTGGTGAGACACGAGAAGGAATTATCGGTTTAATACTCGATGATGGAAAAGAGAAGGTAAAGGATATTAAGTTTACGACAGATGATTTAGCAGTGGGAGATACTCATGAAGCTGTTAAAGAGCCACAAACTTTCAATATCTCATTTTCTAAGTAAGGTGTGTATTTAAACGAAAACAGTCAGCATAAAAAGTTATGCTGACTGTTTTTTTAGTTCTTTCACATATGAATCTACACTTTGAAAAGGTACTGTAATTTTAAAAGCATCTTTTTGCTCGTTAAATTGTTTTTCATTATAAGGACCGAATCGTTTATTATGCTTTACATCGATAATCCAATAATGTTCACTTTTTTTATTTGTAATTGCTGCGTCAGGATTATTTGGATCTGATTTTTCCTCAATTTGTTTTGTGATAATGTATTTATCGTCCCAAGCAATTTCTGTAATCTTTGCAGGGATGTATTGTGTAGCATATACAGCATCCTGAGAGGGGAAAAGTTCAAATGCATCTCCAGAAGTATGGATGAGTTCATATTCATCGTTAATTGTATAAGTTAAATGGTTTGTATTGCCTGTACAACCTGTTAATAAGAGTGCGGCAAATAGGATTATCCATCTTTTCAATATGGGAACCTCCTTTATAATGCTGTTGTAACACATTGTACAAGAAAAGTAAGCGAAACGCCAGTTTACAATGTTTTTTAGAAGTGGTACGATGAAACGGGTAAAGAAGGATATGAAGGAGTCGACACAAAATGAAGTTAAAGATGCATCGTCCAGCGCTTGTAATGAATCGCATAGGTGCTTCCCTTATTGACATGTTTTTAATCTCGGTTACGTACGGTGCAGTAGTAGCTATTATTACAGGAAACTATAGTGCTATTTTTGATCGTTTTAATATAAGTTTAGGTGACTATAGATATGACCTTACACTTGTTTTCGTATTAATGGCTATAAATTTTATTCTGTTACCTTTTCTTTGGAACGGTTCTACACTTGGTAAAAAGGTAACAAGAACAAAAATAATCTCGTTAACAAGTGAAAAACTAACGTTACAAACATTAATAATACGATTTTTGGTATTATTATTACCAAGCATATTATTACTTGGAGTTCCATTAATATGCAATGTATATATGATGTTATTCCGCAAAGATAATTGTGGCTTCCATGATTTAATTGCAAAGACGAAAGTGATGAGTCTTGTATAATTAATATTTAGATTATACGTGCTACTAATGAAATAAGACTTTTTATCGTTTGTATATAAAAAGTCTTATTTTTAATTTCGTGAAAAATTTCATCATTCTCTTATTTTTTCATAAAATTAGATAAATGGAATTGATATAGGGTGGATATCGCCTATATAGTACCTTCCATATTACGGAAGGATGTTTAAAGAAGCTGTAGCTAATTCAAACATCCTATTTTCGTTTTGAATAGATTGAAAATTAAGAGAATGATATAATGGATATAAATAATATCGTTATATAACAAAGGGGGATTTGGAATGACTGGAGGTAGCTTAATATTTTGGGGAATTCTTATTTTTATTGGTTTAACCTTCGATCAATATAATAGTAAGAAAAAAAAAGAAACAGAAAAGTAACCGCTTACAAGTTGTGGAGTAAACTTTTCCTGCTTGCGGACTAATCTAATAAAGGAGTATACTGAATGACGGTAAGACATATAGAAGGGGTAATGAAAATGAAGCTTGCAGGAAAAGTTGCCATTGTAACTGGTGGTGGCATCGGTATTGGACGTAGTACAGCTCTTTTGTTGGCTAAGCAAGGCGCAAAAGTAATTGTGACGGACATTGATCAAGAAAGTGGACAAGCAACAGCCGAGGAAATTACGGATTTAGGCGGAGAAGCACTTTTTGTATCCTACGATATGGGGAAACAAGGAGATTGGCAACGTGTTATTAGTTTTGCTATGGAGGCATACAGTCGTATTGATATGCTTTTTCAAAATGCTGGTCTATATAAAATAGATTCTATTTTTTCTCGCCAACAAGAGAACGATTCCAATGTACTTTGTATTAATGACGTTTGGATAGAGATAAAACAATTAACGTCATCTTTTATGAAACAGCAAGAAGAAGTGGTGCTTAGTGATTTACCTGTTTTTGGTATTATTAGCACGAGAGGACAATCATTTCATACAATAGAAGCCCTAGTATAATAATGGAAAACCGCCCCCAGTATATATGTGGACGGTTTTTTTGTATGTTCTATTATAGAACTTTATTTTTTAACGAATACGTTGTTCGGTTTGGCTATCAAAGAAATGTGCTTTATTCATATCAAAAGCAAGTTTAATTTGGTCACCAGGTGAAAAAGTATGTCTTGCATCAACACGTGCTGCAAAATCTTGATTTCCAAGTTTCATATATAAAATGGATTCAGCCCCTAACAACTCTGCAACTTCAATTTTCGTTGTGAAAGTAGTAGCTTGTGAAGCTTCTAAAAATAATAGTTCATCATGAATATCTTCTGGACGAATACCTAAAACAATTTCTTTATTTACATAGCCTTGATCGCGTAATAACTTCATTTTTCCTTCAGATACTTTAAACTTTAGTGAACTGTCTATAACGAAATCGGTTTCAGTTAATTTTCCACGGAAGAAATTCATTGCGGGTGAACCGATAAAACCACCAACGAAAATATTTTCAGGTGTTTCATATACTTCTTTTGGAGTTCCAATTTGTTGGATTTTGCCGTCTTTCATAACAACAAGGCGTGAAGCCATTGTCATTGCCTCAGTTTGATCATGTGTTACATAAATTGTCGTTGTGCCAAGGCGGTGGTGTAATTTAGAAATTTCTGATCGCATTGCAACACGTAGTTTAGCGTCTAAGTTTGATAATGGTTCATCCATTAAGAAGACTTTTGCGTCTCGAACAATTGCTCTACCTAATGCAACACGTTGACGTTGTCCACCTGATAAAGCTTTCGGTTTTCTATCTAAATATTGTTCAAGCCCTAAAATTTGAGCTGCATGTTTCACTCGACGGTCGATTTCATCTTTCGGTATTTTTCGAAGTTTTAATCCAAATGCCATATTATCATACACACTCATATGTGGATAAAGAGCGTAGTTTTGGAAGACCATTGCGATATCTCGATCTTTTGGAGGAACATCGTTCATTAGCTTACCATCAATTAAAAATTCTCCTTTTGAAATATCTTCAAGTCCAGCTACCATTCGTAGTGTTGTAGATTTTCCGCATCCAGAAGGACCAACGAATACGATAAATTCTTTATCTTGAATGTGTAAGTTAAAATCTGTTACGGCTGTTACGTTATTATCATATATTTTATAAATATTTTCTAATTTAAGTTCTGCCATGATATTTCCCCCTAGAAAGTTTATGCAAACGTTTTCTTTGAATTTATTATAAACGAATAGATTCAAAAAAGAAATAAAAACACTATAAAAAAATAAAACGTTTTCATTATTCCTATGAATATATAATAAGTTTCACATGTTTTATTAGAAAAAGAAAATAAATATTGTAAGCGCTATTTTAAATTTGGATAGAATCTGTTATCATTCAGTAATGAAAACGTTTGCGCCTTAAAAAAAGAAAAAAGAATCAATAGTATAGATGAAATGGGGTAGCATAATGGGAAAACAATGGTGGAAAGAAAGTGTAGTATATCAAATTTATCCTCGTAGTTTTATGGATAGTAATGGTGATGGTATAGGTGACCTTCGTGGTATTCTTACGAAGCTAGACTACTTAAAAGAATTAGGTATTGATGTAATTTGGTTATCACCAGTCTATGAATCTCCAAACGATGATAATGGTTACGATATAAGTGATTATTGTAAAATTATGAACGAGTTCGGAACAATGGAAGATTGGGATGAACTATTACATGAAATGCATAAACGTAATATGAAACTTATGATGGACTTAGTTGTTAATCATACTTCAGATGAACATAATTGGTTTATTGAATCATGTAAATCGAAAGATAATAAATATAGAGACTATTATATATGGCGCCCTGGAAAAGAAGGGAAAGAGCCGAATAACTGGGGAGCAGCATTTAGTGGATCTGCATGGCAATATGATGAGATGACAGATGAATATTATTTACATCTGTTTTCTAAAAAACAGCCAGATTTAAACTGGGATAATGAAAAGGTAAGACAAGATGTTTATGACATGATGAAGTTTTGGTTAGAAAAAGGAATTGATGGGTTCCGTATGGATGTTATTAATTTTATTTCTAAAGAAGATGGCTTACCAGCTGTTGAAACGGATGAAGAAGGATATGTTTCAGGGCATAAACATTTTATGAACGGTCCGAACATTCATAAGTATTTGCATGAAATGAATGAAGACGTATTGTCTCAGTATGACATTATGACGGTTGGGGAAATGCCTGGTGTAACGACAGAAGAGGCTAAATTGTATACAGGGGAAGCTAGAAAAGAACTACAAATGGTATTCCAATTTGAACATATGGATTTAGATTCCGGAGAAGGTGGGAAATGGGATGTAAAACCATGCTCACTTCTTACTTTGAAACAAAATTTAACAAAGTGGCAAAAAGCATTAGAACAAACAGGATGGAATAGCCTTTATTGGAATAACCATGACCAGCCTCGCGTTGTATCTCGTTTTGGTAATGATGGAGCTTATCATACTGAATCAGCAAAAATGTTAGCGACAGTACTTCATATGATGAAAGGGACACCATATATTTATCAAGGAGAAGAAATCGGAATGACCAATGTTCGATTTGAATCAATTGATGAATACCGAGATATTGAAACACTAAATATGTATAAAGAAAAAGTTATAGAGCGCGGCGAAGATATAGATAAAGTGATGCAGTCTATATATATAAAGGGCCGAGATAATGCTAGAACTCCGATGCAGTGGGATGATAGAGAACATGCTGGATTCACAACGGGTGAGCCTTGGATTGCGGTAAATCCTAACTACAAAGAGATTAATGTGAAACAGGCAATCCAAGATGAAGAATCGATTTTTTATTACTATAAAAAATTGATTGAATTACGTAAAAACAATGAAATAGTTGTGTATGGAACATATGATTTAATATTAGAAAATAACCCTTCTATTTTTGCTTATGTAAGAACATATGGAGAAGAAAAGCTTCTGGTGATTGCAAACTTTACTGCAGATGAATGTGTATTTGAATTGCCTGAGGACATTATTTATAGTGAAGCAGAGTTATTAATACACAATTATGATGTAGAAAATGTATTGATAGAAAACATTACATTACGACCATATGAAGCAATGGTATTTAAATTGAAATAAGAAAAGCCTTATGCCACCCTGGCATAAGGCTTTTACTATTACCATTTTAAAATAGAGAATCCATACGGTGGAAGTGTAACTTGTAATACACTTGCTTCCGCTGAAAATTCTTCGTTTGTATAAATGTTAATTATTTTCTTCCTGGTAATATGAAGAGGGAGTGAAGTTGTAACTTCACTGTTAGTAGGATTTAAAACGAAAAAGATAGTTTCATCTTCATATGTTTTTGTATAAGAAATATAATTATGTTCATCATTTGCCTCAATGAATTGAAAAGTACCATTTCCTCCAAATGCTTTATGTTGTTTCCGTAATGAAATTAATGTTTGTATATGTGTAAATAAAAGAGTATCTTGTTCTTTTTCATCCCATATCATACATTTGCGGCAGTCAGGGTCCATTCCACCATCCATACCGATTTCATCGCCGTAATAAATACAAGGAGAACCGATGAAAGAAAGGTGAAATACATAGAGTAACTTTAACTTATTTTTATCCCCGTTACATGTTGCTAAAATTCTAGGTGTGTCATGACTGTCTAATAAATGAAATGCCGCTTCATTTACATTCATAGAGTAGGAATGTAGAGAATCGGTAATTTGTTTCATAAATTCACTTGCATGAATGGATTCGTTAGCAAAGTAAGAAAGTAGAGCGTTTGTAACAGGATAGCTCATTACAGCATCAAATTGGTCACCTTGTAGCCATGGGAGTGCATCGTGCCAAATTTCACCTAAAATATATACTTCAAGATTTAATGCTTTTATTTCACTTCGGAATTCTCTCCAAAAACTGTGATCGACTTCATTTGCTACATCAAGGCGCCAACCGTCTATATTGAATTCTCTTACCCAATAACGCCCTACTTCAAGTAAATATTCTTTTACATCTGGGTGTGCTGTATTTAATTTAGGCATATACGGTGTAAATGCGAAAGTATCATAATTAGGAAGTGGTTCGGTTATAATTGGAAATTCATGAATATGGAACCAATCTTTATAGGCGGAATTTTCACCTTGTTCCAGCACGTCTTGAAATTTATCAAAGAAGTACCCGCTATGATTAAAAACAGCATCGAGCATTACTTTTATACCACGTTTATGACACGCTTCAATGAGTTCTTTGAAAGTTTCTTTCGTCCCAAATTGTGGATCGATTTCCATGTAATCAATTGTGTCATATTTATGATTCGAATGAGCTTTGAAAATAGGAGTGAAATATATTCCGGAAATTCCAAGCTTCACAAGGTAATCAAGGTTTTGAATAATACCAGCAAAATCTCCGCCGAAAAAATTAGTTGGAGTTGGTTCGGTACTTCCCCAAGGAAGGGTGTTTGCAGGATTTAATGTGCTATCCCCGTTAGCGAATCGTTCCGGGAAAATTTGATACCATACTGTGTCTTTAATCCAGGATGGTGCTCTGAAAACGTCTTTTGCATGAACAAATGGAAAGCAGAAAAAGTTACCGACATCGTCATTTGGAATATTAGAAAAAAATCCTCGTTCTGTATAAATAAAAGTTTCTACGTCGTTTTTTAATTCGAATCCATAACGTAAGCGTTTAAATTTCGGTTTGATTGAAACGGACCAATAATCAAATAACTCAGTAGATCCAGTTTTTTTCATCGGTGTACTCGCTGTAATCCATTTCCCGTCCTGCCATTCGTACGGGTCCCCGTAGATGAGAGCGGCGTTGTGAACATCATCTCTTTTTGTGTGTATTCGGATGTGAATTGTTTTTTCATCGTAAGCGTATGCATAATTATCTTTTGGCCTATGATAGATCGCTTCTTTAAGCATATAGAAAATCCCCCTTTAATATCTCTATACATATAGTTCCCGTAAATGAAATAATAAAGATTATGTTGCAAACGATTGCCTTCCACATAACTTTAATATTGCTTATAAGAGTAGTATTCATTTTATGTAAAGTCAATGAATAAAGAGTGTGATAAGATTATTTTGAAAATTAATATTTGCAAAATGAATAAAAGGATGTATAATGATAGACAAATAGCGCAAACGTTTTCATAGATTTAGATATTGTTTGCGCTTCTATTAAACAATCAAATGCAAACGTTTTCAATTAAAGAGGTACATAGACAATTTAGGGAGGTTTTTGGGATGAAGAAAGCATTATCACTATTAACGATTTCAGCATTGTCAATTGGCATGTTATCTGCATGTGGACCGAAAGATTCAGGAAAAAAAGAGGAAAGTAAAGCGAAGAAAGACTATGATCTTCTCGTTTGGGAAGATGATAAAAAAGGTGTTGGTTTAGAACCAGCAGTGAAAAGCTTTGAGGAAAAATATAAAGTAAAAGTAAAAGTTGTTGAAATGCAAATGACAGATCAAGTGAAAAAGTTACGTCTTGATGGACCAGCGGGGACGGGACCAGATGTTGTAACATTGCCACACGATCAAATCGGAAATGCAGTAACAGAAGGCTTACTTTCTGAAGTAAAAGCAGATGATGCTGTGAAGAGTAAATTTACTGACTTATCAATAAAGGCACAAACATACAACGGGAAATTATATGGTTTACCAAAAGCAATTGAAACACCAATTTTTATTTACAATAAAAAATTAATGCAAAAAGCCCCAGAAACGATGGACGAGCTATTTAACTTCTCAAAAGACTTTACGAAGGATGGCAAGTACGGATTTTTAACATTAGGAGATAACTTCTACTTTGCTAACGCGTTTATGGCAGGTATGGGCGGATATGTATTTGGTGAGAAAGACGGAAAGCCAAATGCAAGTGATGTTGGATTAAATAATAGCGGAGCAGTACAAGGTGCTGAATATCTTCAAAAATGGTACAAAGAAAAGTTATTCCCGAAAGGTATTATCGGTGAATCTGGTGGACCTGCTGCTGATGGATTATTCAATGAAGGAAAAGCAGCATCTATTATGAACGGACCGTGGGCGTTCCAAGCGATGGAAAAGAACGGAATTGATTATGGTGTTGCTCCAATGCCAAAATTACCAAATGGTCAACCGATGAAAACATTTGTTGGGGTAAAAGGATGGCATGTAACAAGCTTCTCTAAACAAAATGATTTAGCTACAAAATTCACTGAGTGGGTAACAAATGAAGAAAACGCAAAAATTAGATTTGAGAAGACAAAAGAGATTCCTCCAGTAAAATCAGTAATGGAAGATCCAATTATTAAAGATAATGAAGCTGCAAAAGCAGTTGCAACTCAATCAGAAAATGGAATTCCAATGCCGAATATTCCAGAAATGCAAGAAGTATGGAAACCAGCTGGAGACGCGCTTCAGTTAGTAGTTACAGATAAAGAAGCACCAAAAGCAGCACTTGATAATGCAGTGAAGCAAATTAAAGGGAATATTGAGGCAAACCACAGCAATAAAAAATAAGGTGAAATTCGTGCCTCTACTATAAGAGGCACGAATTCTCTCCCAGAAAAAAGGGGGAAGGAACATGCAAACATCTATGGAACCAGCAAACGGCTTAAAAGGTTCAAAACATAGGAAAATGGCAACCATGTTATCAATCATTCCAGGCATAGGCCAAATGTATAATAAACAATTTGTAAAAGGCCTTATTTTTCTAGTATTAACAGGTTCATTTATTGTAGCATTTACTGATTTATTAAATATGGGATTATGGGGAATTGTAACACTCGGTACAGAAGTTCCACGTGACCATTCTGTCTTTCTATTAGTGGAAGGGATCTTGGCACTTATCGTCATCGTGTTTGGACTCGGAATATATGGATTTAATTTATATGATGCATATCAAAACGGGAAGAAACGTGATATAGGAACCCCATTAAACTCTGTAAAAGAGCAATACCGTAACTTATTAGATCAAGGTTTTCCATATTTAATGGTTTCACCAGGATTTCTATTACTAATCTTTGTAGTTGTATTTCCAATCATTTTTGTAATTTTAATTGGATTTACGAACTATGACTTATATCACTCTCCTCCAGCTAAATTAGTAGATTGGGTGGGCTTTAAAAACTTTATTGATATTTTCACATTACCAATGTGGAGAGAGACATTTTTAAGTGTATTTTCTTGGACTGTCATTTGGACATTTGTTGCAACAACATTACAAGTTGCACTTGGTATTTTCTTAGCGATTATCGTAAATCAGCCTGGTATTAAAGGTAAGGCAATTATTCGAACAATTTTCATTTTACCGTGGGCTGTTCCAGCATTCGTATCTATTCTTGTCTTCTCGGGTATGTTTAATGAAACATTTGGAGCAATTAATAATCAAGTATTAGCTTTATTCGGGATTGAAAAGATTGCTTGGATGACAGATCCGTTTTGGGCGAAGATTGCTTTAATTATGATCCAAACGTGGCTCGGTTTCCCATTCGTCTTTGCAATGACAACAGGTATATTGCAATCGATTCCAGGAGAATTATATGAAGCTGCTACAGTAGATGGAGCAACTGCTTGGCAACAGTTCCGCAAAATTACATTGCCACTTGTTTTATACGCAACAGCACCAATTTTAATTACACAATATACGTTTAACTTTAATAACTTTAGTATCATTTATCTATTTAATGGCGGAGGTCCTGCTGTAGCGGGGCAAGATGCAGGTGGAACGGATATTTTAATTTCATGGATTTATAAGTTAACGATGACTTCAGCGCAGTACGGAAAAGCAGCAGCTCTTACAATGATTTTATCGTTAATCGTTATTACAGTTGCGTTATGGCAATTTAAGAGAACAAAATCATTCCAAGAAGAGGATATGATGTAAATGAATATTAAACGACAAAAGATGTTACGTCTTTCATTAAGTTATTTGGTTATCTTCATAATGTGTGCGATTATTTTCTATCCATTACTATGGATTATTGGTTCATCGTTTAATCCAGGAGATAGTTTGTCTGGTTCTAGCATTATTCCAAAAAATGCTACGTTAGATCATTATCGTAAGCTACTTGATCTTGATTCAAGTAATTACTTACTTTGGTATAAAAATACGTTAAAAGTTAGTGTTATGACGATGATTTTTTCGGTGTTAGCAATTAGCTTTACTGCTTATGCATTTTCGAGATATCGTTTTGTCGGAAGAAAAAATGGTTTATTAACATTTTTAATTCTACAAATGATTCCGAACTTTGCAGCGTTAATCGCACTATATGTATTAGCGCAGTTAACAGGATTAATTGATACACATCTTGCATTAATTTTAATTTATGTAGGTGGAGCAATTCCAATGAATACTTGGCTTATGAAAGGGTATTTTGATACGATTCCGAAAGAGTTGGATGAGTCAGCCCGCATGGATGGAGCAGGACACTTCCGTATTTTTTGGCAAATCATTATGCCGCTTGCAAAGCCAATCGTAGCGGTTGTAGCATTATTCACTTTCATCGGTCCATTTACAGATTTCATTTTAGCAAGTATTATTTTACGCACGCCGGAAAATTACACTTTAGCAGTTGGATTATATGAAATGGTAGCGAAAAAATTTGGTAATGAATTTACGACGTTTGCGGCTGGTTCAGTATTAATTGCAATCCCGATTTCGATTTTATTCTTATCACTACAAAAATACTTTATTTCTGGTTTAACAGCTGGAGGTACGAAAGGATGAGAAATGGGACATTATGTCCCATTTTTCTTTTCATCTCTCTATAAAAAAATTATAGAGAGATGAAAAGAGATTTGACATCGCATATGAAAAGAAGTGAAATAAATAGTATATTATAGTATAGGAAAAAAGAGCTATATCCCTTACAATACATGGAGAGGGAGAATATGATAAGTTTTGCAAGATAGAATAAATAAATGACAGTTTATGGCTTCTCCTATGACTTGCAACGGGTGCAAGATAAAATATATGAAAATGGCAGAGAAGTGAAAGGAGGGGATTTTTATGACAGTTACAATTAAAGATGTGGCGAAGAAGGCGAACGTAGCACCATCAACTGTTTCTCGTGTAATTGCTGATAATCCAAGTATAAGTGAAAAGACAAAGCGCCGTGTTCGAAAAGTAATGAGTGAATTAGGGTATCATCCAAATTTAAATGCAAGAAACCTTGCGAACCAAACGACGAAGACACTTGGTCTTGTTATGCCGAGTTCTGCAAGTAAAGCTTTTCAAAATCCGTTTTTCCCAGAAGTTATAAGAGGAATTAGTTCATTTGCACATGTGGAAGGGTATGCGCTTTATATGTCGACTGGTGAAACGGAAGATGAAATTTTTAATGGTGTTGTAAAAATGGTACAAGGGCGTCAAATCGGTGGTATTATTCTTTTATATTCAAGAGAGAACGATCGGATTATTCAATACTTGCATGACCAAAACTTCCCGTTTGTTTTAATTGGAAAACCATATGATCGAAAAGATGAAATTACATATGTAGATAATGACAATTATACAGCTGCAAGAGAAGTAGCGGAATATTTGATTTCATTAGGCCATAAACAAATCGCATTCATCGGCGGTGGATCAGATTTACTTGTAACGAGAGATCGTTTGGCGGGGATGAGTGATGCTTTGAAACTAGCAGATATTCTATTGCCGAAAGAGTATATTTTACACTTTGATTTTTCAAGAGAGAGTGGTCAACAGGCTGTTGAGGAATTAATGGGACTAAAGCAACCACCGACGGCAATTATGGCAACGGATGATTTAATTGGACTTGGCGTGTTAAGTGCGCTTTCTAAAAAAGGATTTGTTGTACCGAAAGATGTTTCGATTGTAAGCTTTAACAATGCTTTATTATCAGAAATTGCTAGTCCACCACTTTCGACAGTTGATGTGAATATTTATCAATTAGGGTATGAAGCGGCAAAAGCTTTAGTTGATAAGGTGGAGCATTCTGAATCTACTTCAAAATGCATTATTATTCCGCATAAATTATTGAAGCGTCAAACTTGTGATCATTATGCAACAAAAAGCTAAGAGTTTAACTCTTAGCTTTTTTCTTTAGAAAGGCTTCTAAACGGTCACAGCCTTCTTTTAAAGTTTCGATACTGTAAGCATAGGAAAGGCGAAGGTAGCCTTCACCGTATTCGGAAAATGCGGTTCCAGGAACAACGGCTAGCCCAGCTTCTTTTACAAGATCAAGTGCAAAATCAAATGATGAAGATGTTAAATGTCCAACATATGGGAATAAATAAAATGCACCTGTTGGCTTCTCAACCGTTAAACCCATTTGAATGAGTCTATTATATACGTAATCACGGCGTTTTTTGTATTGATAGCGCATCATCTTCGGTGCATCTTTAGCAGCTGTTAAAGCTTCGATTGCAGCATACTGAGCGATTGAAGTAGCACATGTAACATTGTATTGATGAACTTTTAATATGTGTTTTGCTAAATATTCTGGAGCAAATAAAAGTCCGATACGCCAACCAGTCATAGAATGTGATTTTGATAAGCCGTTAATGACAATAGTCTTATCACGCATTTCTGGGAAATGAGCGATAGATGTGTGTTTGTCTTCATATACAAGTTCGCTATAAATTTCATCGGAAAGAACGAAAATATTTTTATCTTTTAAGATAGATACAATATCTTCTAATTCTTCTTTTGATAAGGTAACACCAGTTGGATTAGAAGGATACGGTAAAACGACGCATCTTGTTCGTTCTGTAATTGCATTTCGCAGAGCTTCAGCTGTTAAACGAAATCCAGTTTCACGAACATCTATAAAAATAGGAGTTGCACCACATAGTCGAATAATCGGCTCGTAACCAGGGTAAATAGGAGCAGGTAAAATTACTTCCGTTCCTGGTTCTAAAATAGTTCGGAATGCAACATCGATCGCTTCACTAGCACCGATTGTAACAATGGTTTCGTTTTCAGGTGAATAATGTAAATTGTAGTTGTCCTTTACAAAGTTACAAGCTGCCTTGCGTAATTCTAGTAAACCAGCGTTATGTGTATAGCTTGTATAATTTTCTGTAATGGCCCGTTTAGCTGCTTCTTTTACTAGAGAAGGTGTAGGGAAATCGGGTTGCCCAATTGTTAAAGAGATAAGATTATCATAGTTTTGAATCATATTAGAGAACTGACGGATTCCAGAAATTTGGATGTCCTTCACTCTAGGATTAATGAATTGTTCCATTGTATCTCCCTTTCTTCCGTTTGAAAATTAAGTTCATTTTATCATATTTTCAACTATTACGCTTTGTTTATAAAATTTCCCCCGCTATTTGTGAAAGATAAGAATCGTATCTTAAAATTCAGTGGAAGTAAGAAATTATGTGAGGATTCAAATGTCTATAAGAGTATAAGCTGTGTGAGTTAATTAAAGTTTCACTTAAGCATAAACACAAAAAAAGCCGCTGCAAGCGACTTTTTAATAACCGTATTCCCAATCTATTTCATCTTCGTTCCAAAGTACGGAAGATACTTTGCCAAGATGGACAACGGATTCATTTACAGCACATGTACAGTCTTCGTCCCCTGCTTTATGTTGCAATTCTTCGTATACTGATTTTTCAACGTTTTCTAGCACAACCAAATTTTCTTCTTTTAAAACAAGCGTAGTACCCGCCATATTTATCTTCCTCCTACTAAAGTAATGATCACTTATTTGTAAACATAGATAGTATGGATTATATGCTGTATTTTGCGATAGTTGTCCGTCTAGTGAAGTGTTTTTTATTTTCTTTGTAATCCGTATTCATTGTATACTGCACGAAGGAAATTTGGTACAGGGTTTACAATCATTTCGGAAATTTGTAACATTTATTATTAGTTGTTAACAAATAATTAACAAAGATGTTAAGAAAAATCAAAATTTTGAAACAAATAGACTTATAAAATGATATAATCATATCAAAATACATATAGGGGATGAGAGGCTATGGAGCTGATTCGTGATTTAATGATCCAAATTGCCATCATTATTTTACCACTATTTTTATATGAAGCGATTCGTTTAAATCGTTATCAAGGAATGCTTCCGAAGCCTAATCGCTACTTTATTATGTTTTTATCTAGCGTTACACTCGTTCTCTCCATGACATACTCTATTTGTTTTGGTACCGTTTGCGGATACAATTTTCATCCAGTCCCAATTGTTAGTGGTTTTTTATATGGTGGGATTGTTGGGCTCATCCCTGCCATTATTTATGTTGCATATGAATGGATTTTTAAGGGGCTTAGTTGGTTGCCGATGGTAGAAGTTATATTTCTTTCGATAATTCCATTATTTTTGTCAAAGAAATGGTCTCTTTTTTCAAGAGATAAGAAGCTAATATTAGCTTTTATGATTGCATCATTTTATGTTCTTGTTTCATTAGTAGTCGGGATGTTGAATGTCCTTTTAGAAACAGGTTTTACACCGTACATATCTAATCTATATAGTGGGTATATATTTGCATCACTTATTATGGTTATGACAATGGTATTTCAAGTGTATTTGACTGAGTATTTAAACGAAAATGCATTATTGCGTACAGAAATGCAAAAATCAGAAAAACTTAATATTGTAAGTGAGTTAGCTGCAAGTGTTGCACATGAAGTTCGAAACCCTCTCACTGTTGTACGAGGGTTTATTCAATTGCTAGAGAGTACGGAAGACGTAAAAAACAAAGATTATATGCGTCTCGTATTAGCTGAACTGGATCGTGCTGAACAGATTATTTCAGATTATTTAAATTTAGCAAGGCCTCAAATTGAAAAAAAAGAACATATTTGTTTATCAGCACAATTAATTGAAATGACAACTCTTATGTCATCATTTGCAGCGATGCAGGGCGTTTATTTGCAAGTTGAGATTTCTGAGAGCCTTTATACTATCGGCGATAAGACGAAATTGAAGCAAGCTATTATGAATGTTGTTAAAAACGGTATTGAAGCAATTCAAGGAAACAAAGGGTATTTAAAAGTAACAGCTATTCAAAAAGATGAATTGATAATAATAAGAGTTAAAGATAGTGGTGTTGGAATGACAAAAGAACAGTTAGTAAGGCTTGGACAACCGTATTATTCTTTAAAAGAAAAAGGAACAGGATTAGGCCTTATGGTAACATTTAGTATTTTACAAGCGCATAATGGCACATTGGAATATAAAAGTGAAAGCGGAAAAGGAACTGAAGCTATTATTATATTGCCAGCTGTACGATATAAGGAATAAAAGTTACCGATAGAAGGTAACTTTTTATTTTATCGTGCATTAGAAAAAGATACAAAATTTCATTCATTTATTTTTTCTTGTTTTGTTCGAACGAATAAACTTTTAAATGATTGAAAGAAGCTTTGCTCTTTTGAGGCGGCGACTAATCTTTTTGTTTCTTGAATTTCGCGAATAACTTGCATAAGTTGTGTATCACGGTTGCTATCTTTATTGTAAATTTGATTGACAAGTTTATTCATTTTTTCTTCTTGTTTGGATTCTCGCTTATACATATGATTCATTAATAAGTCCATTTTTTCTTTTTGGAGTGCATCTGTTTGAGCGGCGTGAACAACTAGATCTTGTAACATTTTTTCTTGTGAGCCTTCTTTTACATAAACTTGTTGCATTAGTTCATCTAATTTCTCGTCTTTTAAACGATTTTGTGTAATGAGAGTAGAGTTTTGATGAATAATTGCTTCATTTAATTGAGCAAGCATTTCAAGTTTTAGCATGAACTCCTCAAAGTTACGCCCATCTTCTTTTGGTTGCACTTCTTGTTTATCTTGAATAACAGGTACAGGTGGGGCATCTTTTTCTTTTAAAATAATAGGTATTGTTTCTGAAATGTCTTCTTGTAATGTAGCAGCTCTTTCATGTATAGATTTCAATAGTTTTAAATCATCCAATTTATAAATACGAGCATCAGCTGTTTTTGAAATGATATAACCGTGTTCCTCTAAGAGTTGGCTATATTTTCGGACTATATGTTTTGGGATACCTGTTTTATTTGTAACATCTTTCGTTTTATAAATAGCTTCCATGATAGTTCCTCCCCAAAAAGTATCGTATATATCATTTCAACCTTTTATGTGGACTTCCTTTGAAAAAGAATGTCGGAAGGTTATTAGTTTTCTACAGCATTAGTGAAAAGATGAAGAAAAATGAATGTTTTTGGCGGAATGGAGAGGAAGAGCTAAAATAATGTCTGAAAACATACATAGAAGAAGTTTGTTATAATAACTGAGGAAAAGAAATTGGTAGGAACACGGAGGTACACATGAAGCAATTTAAAGGTATTATCATTTCAATTATTGCAATTCTTTCTCTTTTGGTAGCGGTATATGAAGTACTTGTGCCAGAGGAGACAAGTACTAAAAAGACAACTACGTATGATCAAATTCTAGAGTTCCCGAAAGAACGATATCCAGAGACCGGGAAACATATAACGGATGCTATAAAAGAAGGACATTCGGAAATGTGTACAATTGATCGTAATGGTGCAGCGGATAGAAGGAAATTATCGTTAGCGCCATATCCGACGAAGAAAGGTTATGATCGTGATGAATGGCCGATGGCGATGTGTAAGGAAGGCGGAAAAGGAGCTCATATTGAATATATAAGTCCAGCAGATAACCGCGGTGCAGGTTCTTGGGTAGGGAATAAGCTAGACAAATATCCAGATGGTACGCGTGTGAAATTTGAAGTGAAATAGTAATTGGCATACATTTCATAGTGGAGGAGAGGGATAGTTATGGAATTAACAATTTCATATTCGCAATTAATGATAATGAACTATGATGGTCAGCAGCCTTATGTAGATTGGACTCCTGAAGATTTTGAAAGAGGCTATGCTGAGGTGGATGGAGCTATTATTTTTGAAGCAATCTCTGACTATACTTGTGAAGTGGAAGTTACTTGTGGAAATCATATTGAGAAAGAAGAAGTGGTTAGAACGATATCAGTTCCTTTCACAGTGAAGAATGAAGAAGTATATATAACAAGTATTCTTTCTAATAAATATCATATTCCTATTCCGAACGGAGAATATATGATAGTCTTGCAGGCAACTCCTCTTGAAGAGCCATCAGACGATGAATTGTATAAAGTACAATACGACTTCTATTTTGAGAGTGCATAATAAAAAAACGTGTTATCCTTCAAAAGGATAACACGTTTTTTTATTATGCGTTTGTTTTTAGGAGAGAACGAGCGTCTTTTGCTGCCTGAACCATGTGCTCTAAAGCAGGTATAACTTCCTCAGTTCTTCGTGTTTTTAAACCACAGTCTGGATTAATCCAGAAATATTTAGGGTCACATACTTGTAAAGATTGTTCTACGATTGTGAACATTTCATCTTTACTTGGGACACGTGGGCTATGAATATCATATACCCCTAGACCAATTCCTTTTTCATATGTTGTATGCTTTAATGTATTAATAAATTCTCCATGACTTCTTGATGTTTCGATAGAAATAACATCTGCGTCTAACGCTCGAATTGCATCTACAATATCTTCGAAGTTACTATAACACATATGAGTATGAATTTGTGTTTCATTTTCTACAGAAGATGTTGCTAAAAGGAATGATTGAACTGCCCATGTAATGTATGCATCCCAATCTTTTTCTTTTAACGGCATACCTTCACGAAGTGCAGGTTCATCGACTTGGATTACTCTAATTCCGGAAGATTCAAGTAATTCAATTTCATGACGAAGTGCTAATGCAATTTGATATGATACTTCTTTTCTTGAAATATCATTTCGAACGAATGACCAATTTAAAATAGTGACAGGTCCAGTTAGCATACCTTTTACTACTTTCTCCGTTAAGCTTTGTGCATATACAGTTTCTTTAATAGTCATTCCACTTATAAAGGCAACATCACCATAAATAACAGGTGGTTTTACGCAACGAGAACCGTATGATTGTACCCATCCGTTTTTAGTAAAGGAGAAACCAGCAAGTCTTTCTCCAAAATATTCCACCATGTCAGTTCTTTCGAATTCACCATGTACTAGTACATCAAGACCAATATCTTCTTGGTAACGAATCCACTTTGCAGTTTCTTTTTCAATGAATTGATTATATTGTTCATTTGTAATATCGCCGTTACGCCACTGTTTACGTGTTTGACGAACTTCAGATGTTTGCGGGAAGCTACCAATAGTTGTTGTTGGTAACAATGGTAATTGTAAAGCTACTTGCTGTAGTTCATATCGTTTTTCAAATGGAAGAGGACGTGAGAAATCATCTTCTTTAAGTGATGTACGTGCCACTTTTACATCTTCACGATTACGTGCAGCTGATGAGCGGATTGCATGATGTGCATTACGATATGTTGTTAAATCGCTACTGATGCTTTCTACACCTTTAGTAAGAGCAGAATGGATAAGGACTAGTTCTTCTAATTTTTGATTAGCAAATGCAAGTGCATCAAATAATTCACTTGTTAATTGCGTTTCTTCCGTTTTATCAATTGGAGTATGCAATAAGCTACAAGAAGGTTGAACAATTAAACCTTTTGCTGTGATTTGATTTTGTAATGTTGTAAATAAAGAAAGTACATCATCAAGATCAGCTCTCCAAATGTTACGGCCATCTATACAACCGATAGCTAAAATTTTATCAGCTGGGAATCCATATTTTGAAATAGCATTTACATTACCTTCTTTGCCATGAACAAAGTCTAATCCAATACCAGAAACAGGGAATGCAATAATTTCTTCATAGTTCTCTTCTACACTATCAAAATATGTTTGTAGAAGAAGATTCGCATTTGGAACCTCTTTATGAATAGCTTCGTAAAGTTCTTTCGCTTGATTAATTTCATCTTTTGTTAAAGATGCGAAGATTGGTTCGTCAACTTGAATAATTTGTGCTCCAGCTGCGTGTAATTCAGAGAATAATTGTACATAAGGTGCAACTAGCTCTTTTAAAATAGTGGCAAATTGCTCTTCGTTATAACCTTTTGCCAGTTTTAGGAATGTATAAGGGCCTAAAATAACTGGTTTTCCATCAACGCCTAACTCTTTTTTCGCTTCTTCATATAAACGAAGAGGACGATTGTCTTTTAAAGAGATTTGTAATCCTTCTTCATATTCAGGAACAATGTAATGATAGTTTGTGTTAAACCATTTTGTCATTTCAGAAGCAACGTGATCTTTAGAGCCGCGTGCCATTGCAAAATATACGTCAAGGTAAGAGGTAAACTCTGAAAAACGTGACGGGATGAATCCTAACATGTAGGCCGTATCCAGAACGTGGTCATAATATGTAAAATCGCCAACTGGAATTAATTCAATTCCCTTTTCTTGCTGTACTTTTACGTGTTGAAGGCGAATTTCTTTCATTGTCGTTAAAAATTGTTCTTCATCAATTTTATTGGACCAAAAAGCTTCCAATGTTTTTTTCCACTCTCGTTGTAGTCCGATACGTGGATAACCTAAGTTACTTGTTTGAATTGCCATTTTAAATTCCTCCCTAATTGAAAGTAAGCATTTCCGTTTACTCGGAAATACCTATAACAAAAAGCATAAAGGCATAGAAAAATAAGCCTTCCTTTTTGTTCTTAACACCTCATCATCATCCGTGAGTCTATCAGTGTTGTTAAAATAGGCAGGTATCCTGACTTATGCTTCATATAATTTCTTTCACCTTCCCGTTTTCACAGTGGTACAAAAAAGAAATCTCAGCATTTACAGTGGCGGGACCGTGTTGGAGTTTCACCAAACTTCCCTTTTAAACACGAAGTGAAATATTCGTGTACCTATTTTCCTTTTGAAAGGAATTTAACAAGCGATATGATATTGAAACAAATTCTAACACAATTTTCGGAATTTTGTCCACTGTTTTAAAATAAGAAAATTCTAAAGTTTTTTATTTCTTTTTATTCGGAAAATTAAGTTTTTTTAATGTTTATTTATTATTAAAATGAGGGTGTTTTGAGTTGCGAGGAATAATTATAGTGTTAAGTTTTTCTAGAAGAGGAGGCACCTCTTTTAGAAAAACTTAATCATTATCTACACCTATTTCTGAAAGACGACCTGCAGTTGCATCTTGTAAGAGCGTGTTTAGCCAACGTAATTCAACATTAATATGCTCAATGACGCTTTGTAGAATATATAGTTGAGCACGAGGAACTAGTTGTTTATTATGATCGTATATCGTTTGCATTGTATGTAAATAGAGCATTGTATCATCTCTCTTTTTTTTCAAAATAGGAACTAGAGCTTGTTCGTCGCTAAAGTGAGCGAAAGAGAGCGCTGAATAAATAGGTTTATATATTTGGTTTTTCGCTTCAAATTGTTTTAATAATAAGGTGTGGAAAAGCGCTTTTCCTTCCTCTGTTATATGGAAGATTTTTTTATCTGGCCTATTCGTATCTCGAACAATAGTTGTAATGCGAATTGCGCCTTGCTTTTCTAATTGCTCGAAGGCGTAGTACAGTGATCCTTTTGCGTATTTAATATAACAATCCATTTGTCTTTCTTTCATTATGTGCTGCACTTCATAGGGATGTTTATCTCCTTCGAGTAACAAGCCGAGAATGACTAACTTCATGCTCATGCTGTCTCAACTCCTGTATATAGAAACTTTATATATATTATAAACGGTATATCCTCTTTCATAAAGGGATATACCGTTTCGTTTTTCTATATTAGCTTACTTGTTTTTGCTTTGTTTTTGGTCCTGTTAAAAGACGTTCATTTCCCATAAGTAAAATACAAATTATACTTAGCGTAGCTGGGATAAGTGCCCAGAAAAATGTATTAGCAATAGATGTTGCAAGAGCCTCTTTAATTCCGCTCAGTACTTCAGGAGGTAGCTTTTCAGTAGCGTTTGGTGATAATAAAAAGCTTGTGTCTCCACCTTTAGGAGCCATTTTTTCTAGTTCAGGAGGGAAGACTGCTTTTAATTTATCAGTGAAAACATGATTTTGAATCGTACCGAAAATCGTGACGCCAAGGGTCATTCCAAGTGAACGGAAGAATGAGTTCGTGGATGTAGCAGAACCGCGATCTCTCATTTCTAGTTTGTGGATAGATGCCATACTTAAAACTGAGAAGGAGAATCCAACTCCAAGTCCAGCAAGCACCATAAACATTGTTACGAGTGTACGAGGTGTTTCCATAGTTAAAGTACTTAGTAAATAAATACCAAGAACGAAGAAAACTCCAGATACTGTCATGATGTTACGATAACTTGTTCGTGAAGCTAATTGTCCACCAGTTTGACTTCCGATTACAGATCCTACCATCATAGGTGTCAAAATTAATCCAGCATTTGAGGCTGAACCACCGAGAACACCTTGAACGAAGATTGGAATATAAACTGTACAGATGATAAAAGCTGCGCCATAGAAAAAGGCAACACCTTGGCTAGCTGCAAATAAAGGTTTTTTAAATAAATGGAAAGAAATAATAGGCTCGGTTGCGTTTCTTTCTACGAAGAAGAAAATAATAAGCAGAATAACAACAGTTGAAAATAAACCAATAATCACATTAGAGTCCCATGCATATTCTTTACCACCAAGTTCTAAAGCAAACATTAAGCAAACGATACTAATGACAAGCGTAATAGCACCAGCCCAGTCAATTTTTTGTTTTCGATATTCTAGAGACTCGCTATAGTATTTAGTAATAAAGAAGAAGGAAATAAGTCCTAATGGAATATTAATATAGAAGACCCAGTGCCAACTTATATAATCTGTAATGCAAGCACCTAATAAAGGTCCGAAAACACTAGATGTTCCGAAAACAGCACCAAATAGTCCGGTCATTTTTCCTCGTTTTTCAGGCGGGAATATATCATACATAATTGTAAATGCGATAGGCATAAGAGCGCCGCCACCAATTCCTTGAATGGCTCTATAAATACTTAGTTGTTCAATACTTGATGCTGTCCCGCAAAGTGCAGAACCGAATAAGAAAAGAATTAATCCGCCAATAAAAAAGCGTTTCCGTCCGTACATATCAGACAGCTTACCGAAAATAGGCATTCCGGCCATTGTTGCTACCATGTAGGCGGATGTGACCCAAACGAATTTGTCGAACCCTCCTAAGTCTCCGACAATCGTTGCCATCGCAGTTGCGACGATTGTGTTATCCATTGCTGCCATTAGAATACCAAGTAGTAAACCAGCAACAACAAATTTTGTTTTACTTGAATCGTTTTTTGATAGTTGTGCTTCCAAAAGTAGCCCTCCTTTAATAAAAATTAAACTAACTTAAGTTTTTTAGTGCAATGCATAAAAAAACATTATGTACAGTTTGTATCGTTCCTCTTCATTTTATAAAAAATTGCACTGACATGATATAAAGGATGGAAATCATAAATTATATTATAGTCAAATTTGACTAAAAGGCAAATGTTTTCTAACGCCAAATTATTTTATCGGGCTTTAAGTGCCCGTTAAAGCCCGATTGGTAAAATCTAATAATCAGTGGGGGATGGACAAAACCCCCACTGATTAAAGTTTCACTTTATTATAATGACCAAAAGAGAGTAAGAATTTATTTTGTTATGTAGTCAAGGAAGGAAATTGTAAAAAAATATTTAATAAAGTATAACCTGTGTCAACCTATTAAAAATGGTTTTTTCTTTATATTGTCGAATAGGATAAAAGGAAAAGAAAAATTTGATATGGTTTGTAACAAGCTAAATATTTTTTCTAAGTGTAGTTTATTGCATCGAGAGGCAGAATACAGTTGTATAGATGATATATCTGGAATGAGGTGAATATATTATGAAAATATGGAAACGAATTTCGGATCAAGGAAGGTATTCTATACCGTTACAGCCGGTTTTGTGGATTGATGGTTCTAAAAAGGACACGGAAGCATCCAATGTAGCAGTCACATTGCAAATCCGTAGTATGTATAAAGAAAAATTTTCGTATGAGATGATCTATGATGTTAATGACATACTAATTATTCGACTTGAAGTTGAAAATAAAGGCGTTGAAATGATTTCGCGAGTAGTTGTAAGTCATATGATTCGTGATTATTTCGCGTATATCCCAAACTCTTTAAAAGCAGATAAGGGAATAAGTGAGTTTTTATTTCAGCTTGTAAGGTGGCGAATCGATAATTTATCACCGAATGAAAAGGTAGAATTAATTTGTCAAATAAAAGCAAATAAAGATAAAGCTCCTCCCAATTCATTATTTCAGGCTACATATACATTTCAATATAAAGGTGTATCATATGGACCGCTACAAACAAATGAAGTGGTTGTCAGAAAATGATAAGAAGGAACCTGTGCGAAAGGTTCCTTCTTTAATGAAGATTGTGCTTCTTGAGTAATTTCTTTTGTTCCACTCCCTTTTTTCCAATATAGTTATTTTTGTATCCAAAATATAGAATGAATAGAAATGAAATAACATTTACTATAGCGTCAATTTGATCGTTTGTAATGAAGTTTATTCCGAAAGAGTTAAATAGTAATTTTAATGATAACAAAAAGCCAGCTAGTAAGCGCATAATATCTAATAGATTTTCTTTTTGAGGCATATAGGTCACTCCTTCCTGAAAACGATATATAGTATATATATGAAATAAAATAGAAAAGGTATACAAACTTAAGTAGAAATGTACATTAAATATGTACATTTTTTATTTTATAGAAAAACATTATTGTTATAGAAACATATATTGGTATAAAAGGGGGAGAGTATGAAACATAAAGGGAAAATTAGTGGATTATTACTTGGGAACACAGTTGCGGTTACAGAATGGATTGCACTTCAGGGGGTAATTGCTAAGCTAGATTCGAGATCATTTTTAACCGTCTTTATTATTTATATATTGCAAATGATACTAAGCTATTATTTTGGACATTGGTACGATAAAAGAACGAATACGCGTGTAAATATTGAAGTAGGAGGAATGACGAATAACGATTTTGTCGTTGATTTTTTTGGAAAAGTAGCTGCTTTATCAGAAAGAGATTCTCGTAATATCACAGTGTATATTCTTTCCGTAAAAGAATGGGATGTATTAAAAGACACAGTGCAAGAAAAAAAGTTAGATGAGCTAGTCCAAAGAGTAGAACGTACAATTGTAAAGACAGTTCGAAAAGGCGATGTAGTTACGAGGTGGGATGAAAATAAATATGTTATCGTAGCTGTTGATAATGGCTATGAAAAGTCAACAATAACAAGCCGATTAATCAAAAATATTCAAAATGAAATAGCGAATGATTTATTAAGTGTCACACTATTATTTGGGGCTGCAAGTTATCCTATAGAAGGGAAAACTTTTGAAGATTTGTTTAGAAAGGCACAAAATCAATTGTATAATTATAGAAACTTGCAAAGTCATGAATGAAACTTTGATTTGAAGAAGTATGATATAAAGATTTTTTGTAACATTTTTTTGTCTTTTGTTACAAGAAAACTTTTTTTTGTAACAAAAGTCTTTAAAAATATATGAAATCAGCATATAATTGTGTGTGGATGTGTCAATGCATTTTGCACAATGTTTTCAGTTTAAAAGTGTAGAGGAAAACATGCTCTACACTTTTCCTTTTTAAGAAATTAAAAGAATCTTTGTAAGAGTTGCGAGGTCCCCTTTGCAATATGTAAAATGGACAAAGAGGTTATTTGATAGAAAGTGAGAAAGGGAATGATAGACGTGAGAGGTCAACGATCATCTTTTATCAGGTGAAATATTATAGTGTTTCTTGCAGTAGGTAAGATTAAGGTAAATACCTTTATGTTTTAAGACATTACATAATTTCAAGTGCGAAAATTGTACAAGCAGTATAAATAATTATTGATGATCTTCGTAAAAAAGATGCGAGCGTGAAATAGATAAAGAAGTTACATGTTTTTCATGGGATTTTTGGCACGATGGTCGCTTATTAATAGGAGGAAAAGATGTTGAAATATAATAAATTAGCAATTGTAACTGCATTATCAATGACTTTACTAGCTGGTTGTTTCGGCCCAAAACCAGAAGAGGAGCTATATGTTGCATTTGAAAATGCTGCCAAGCAAGAAAAAACAATGTTTGAAGATGCGAAAAAATTGGAGTCATTAGAGAAAGAGGGGCAAGTATTATATAATCAAATTGTCCAAGAAGGAAAAGATAATAATCAGGCTGTTAAGGATAAGCTTGATCAAGCGGTGAAAAATACAGCTGAGCGAGAAAAAGTTCTTATTAAAGAAAAAGAGGCGTTAAATAAAGCGCAAGAAGAAGTGAAGTCAGCGGATAAGCATGTGAAGAAAATTGAAGATAATAAATTAAAAGACCAGGCGGATAAAGTAAAGAGTACTTATGAGAAACGACATGATTCATTCCAAAAGATGTACGATAGCTATAATAAATCTTTAAAGCAAGAAAAAGAATTATATACAATGCTACAAGATAAAGGTACAAAATTAAAAGATATTAGCGAGAAAGTGAAGTTAGTAAACCAAGCATATAAAGATATTGAGACAGAAAAAGATAAGTTTAATGAATATACGAAATCATATAATACAGAAAAAGTTGCATTCTATAAACAAGCGAATATTAAAATTAAGGAAGATAAAAAATAAAACAGTTTGGCCTAATATGGGCCAAACTGTTTTATTTTTTTGTATAGGTACGGCTATACCATGGAACTGCTTCGCTTAATTTTTTTTCTTGTTTTAATGCTTCAGGACCAATATAATCTTGAAGTGTTTTTTTTGCTATTGTTAAAGATAAGGTTGTTTTCGGATTTCGATAGGAGGATTCAAGGTGACCAAGATGCGGTAGGGTGCGAAAATCATCTTTCGTAGGAGGGATATGGAAAAAATAATCACCTAAACGTATAAGAACATCGGATTGTTGTTGACTAAAACGTGGATTTCTAGAAAAATGTAATCCTTCTTTAATAGCCTTTTTTTCAGTAATTAAGCGTTCTAAAGCAGTCTTTTTTAACCAATATAAGTACTTAGGGTTAGTTGCAGCTTTAGCATGACGATTCACAACGAAAATAGATTGAGCTAGTCTATTAATAGAATGTTGATTATGTAATTGAGATTGGGGTTGTGAAGGTTTCATATTGAATCTCCTTTCAATTTTTCCTTATTATAGCATAAATAAAATGGGTTTTTATTATATGCAAAAAGTAATTGTATATATTTTCAATATTAAAGCAATATTGTTATAAAAAACAACTATTTTGTATAATAGTGATAGAATATGTTTCAGAAATTTGATAATGAAAGAGTGAGAAGTTTGAAAGAAATATTAAAACTACAATACGCCATTATAGACATTGGTTCTAATACAATGCGCTTAGTTATTTATGAAAAACAAAGCGGGGGTTTTTATAAAGAGATTGAAAATACGAAAGTGGTCGCTAGGTTAAGAAATTATTTAGTAAATGGTGTATTAAGTGAAGAAGGAATAGAAGTATTATTACAAACATTATTTCAATTTCAAGAAAGTACACGATTCCATAAGCTGCATCATGTACTTTGTGTTGCAACGGCAACAATTAGACAGGCTGAGAATCAAGAGGAAATTAAAAAACTTGTTGAAGGGCAATCAGATTTTACTCTTAGAGTTTTATCAGAATATGAAGAAGCACGTTACGGTTATTTAGCAGTTATGAATTCCACTTCATTTTCAGAAGGAATTACAGTTGATATTGGTGGGGGGAGTACAGAAGTTACATACTTTCGAAATAGAGAAATTTTAGAATACTATAGCTTTCCTTTTGGAGCACTTTCTTTAAAGCAACAATTTATTCAAGATGATATTCCTACTACAGAGGAGTTAGATGAGATTAGAAGGTATTTATGGTATCAATTCCGAACGCTACCATGGTTAATTGATAAAAAATTGCCTCTTATCGCAATTGGGGGTAGTGCGAGGAACATGGCGAAAATCCACCAAAATTTAATTTGTTATCCTATAGCTGGATTACACTTATACAAAATGAAAGAAGACGATATTAAAAATGTAAAAGATGAATTAAAACAATTATCATTCATAGACCTTCAAAAATTAGAAGGGTTAGCAAAAGATCGAGCAGACACAATTATCCCAGCGGTCGAAGTATTTCATATGCTTGTTAACGTTATAGAGGCATCGGCTTTTGTATTGAGTAAAAAAGGATTAAGAGAAGGTGTTTTCTATGAAGAATTAACGAAAGATTTGGGGATCTCATATTATCCGAACGTAGTAGAAGAGAGTTTACATTTATTGTCATATGAATACGAATTAGACATGGAATTTGTTATTCAACTTATTAAACAAGGAACATTAATCTGCAAACAACTTGAAGGAGCTGGACTCATTTCTATGTCAGCGAAAGACTGGGGAATATTCCATCAAGCAGCGAAAGTATTTAATATTGGAAAATATATAGATGAAGAAGCGAGCCGCTTACATACATTTTACTTACTAGCGAACAAAACAATTGATGGTATGATGCATAAAGATCGAGTTAGATTAGCGCTTATAGCTTCTTATAAATCAAAAATGTTATTTAAACAACATTTGGCACTGTTTGAAGGATGGTTTGATAAAAGTGAACAAAAGAAAATTCGATTATTAGGGGCTGTATTACAATTTTCGGCTGCTTTAAATATACGACAAAGATCGCTTGTTGAAACAATATATATAACGGAAAGTAAAGAAGGTTTAACATTCAGGATTTTATGTGAAGAATCGGCATTGGCGGAAAAAGTTCAAGCGGAAAAACAAAAAAAACAGCTTGAAAGAGTATTAAAAACGAATATTAACTTAGTATTCGAATTGAAATGTTAGGTTGTACGGATGTCTTTACAAAAAATTAACACTTTGGAATATTGTAATTTGATAAAATAAAAGTAATTAAATTATATTAAAAAAGTTTCAAAGGGAAGTGTGAAGCGAATGGAATTACTAAAGGGGAATTTAGTAAATTTAAATGATACAGCGTATTATAATAATCGTGAATTAAGCTGGCTAGCATTTAATGAGCGTGTACTACAAGAAGCGCAAGATGAAAATAATCCACTATTAGAAAGACTAAAGTTTATTAGTATTTTTAGTTCGAATTTAGATGAATTTTTTATGGTGCGCGTAGCAGGTTTGAAAGATCAAGTAAGTGCGGGATTTAATCAGCCAGAAAATAAAGCAGGTTTAACACCAAAGAAACAGTTAAATAAGATTGCGATAAAATCTCACGAGTTAATGACTGTGCAGTATGAAACGTTTAAAAATTATGTATTGCCAGCGCTTGAACTAGAGGGGATTGAGCGTTTAACATTCCATGATTTGACGAAAGAGCAAAGGGAATTTATCGAGGAGTATTTTGATGAACAAATATTTCCGGTTTTAACCCCTGTATCTATTGATGCGTATCGTCCATTTCCAATGTTATTAAATAAAAGTTTGAATTTAGCTACTATTTTATATGATGAGCAACAGGCTGAGGAAGAAAATCGTACGAAGTTAGGAATTGTACAAGTGCCTTCATTACTGGAGCGTTTCATATTTTTACCGAGTGAAGGGCAAAAACATAAATTTATTTTATTAGAAGATGTAATTAGTGGTTTTACTCATAAACTATTCACAGGATATAACGTATCACCTGTTACTCGTTTCCGTATTACACGTAATGCGGATTTAACGATCCATGAAGAAGGTGCACGCGATTTATTAAAAGTAATTGAAAAAGAATTGAAAAAGCGTAAGTGGGGAGCTGCCGTTCGTTTAGAAGTTGGTAAAGAACACATTGATGAAAGAGTGTTAGCGTTATTGTATGATGTGTTAGAAGTAAAAGATGAAGATGTGTACATGATGGATGGACCGTTAGATTTAACATGTTTATTCTCCTTATATAAAAAATTAGCGCCTTTATATGAACATCTAGTATATCCGGCTCTTATTCCTCAACCTCCTCAAGATTTAGGTGATGAGGAAGATGTATTTGAAAAAGCGATAGAACATGATATTTTATTACACCATCCCTTTGAGTCGTTTCAGCCAGTCGTTGATTTTGTCCGTGATGCGGCAGATGACTCGAATGTACTTGCGATCAAACAAACATTATATCGTGTAAGTGGAGATTCTCCAATAATTCAGGCGCTGAAGGTAGCAGCTGAAAAAGGAAAACAAGTGACGGTATTGGTTGAGTTAAAGGCAAGGTTTGATGAAGAGAATAATGTTCATTGGGCTAAAGAATTGGAACAGGCCGGATGTCACGTTATTTACGGAGTAAGTCACTTGAAAACGCATAGTAAAATTACGTTAGTTGTAAGAAGAAGAAACGGAAAAATTGAAAGGTTTGTACATCTTGGAACCGGAAATTATAATGATGCAACAGCGAAGTTGTATACCGATTTTGGATATATTACATCGCGAAAAGACTTTGGTGTAGATGCAACAAATTTCTTTAATTATTTGAGTGGTTATACAAAAAAACCGCATTTTCATCATTTATCTGTTGCCCCGTTTGATATAAGAGAGCAGTTTATGGAGTTAATAGATGAGGAAATCCGTTATCATAGACAATATGGAAATGGATATATTATCGCTAAAATGAATTCGTTAACAGATAAACCGTTAATAAAAAAAATGTATGAAGCATCACAAGCTGGGGTAAGGGTAGAGCTCATCGTTAGAGGGACATGTTGTTTAAGACCTGGGATTCCAAATGTAAGTGAAAATATTCGTGTAGTTAGTGTTGTTGGAAGATATTTAGAACATAGTCGTATTTATTATTTCCATCATAATGGAGATGAAAAAATATATTTATCTTCAGCTGATTTGATGACGCGAAATATGGAAAAACGAGTAGAAATATCCTTCCCAATTTTAGATATTGAAATGAAAGCGAGAATAAAGGCAATTTTACAGCTGGTTTTGGCTGATAATGTGAAAACACGTGAACAAAATAAAGATGGTGACTATTATTATATAATTAATAGTAGTATAGAAGAAATTGATAGCCAAGTGAATTTATTTAAGATGGCGTATCAAAATACAGACGCTGAATAGTGTGAAAAAAGTAAAAACCTCTTATTGAATTTAAGAGGTTTTTACTTTTTTTTCTCTACTCATATATTCTCAAAATGGAAGGATGAGTAGAGAGAATAGTTTTTATTATAGGCGTGTGATGAGTCGGTTCGTTGAGAGAAAAACATTAGAAGAATGGTTGGTTTAAATTAATAATAGTATGGTTGTTGACAAGGCCCTCCGTAACAAGGAAAAGGTGCTGGTGGTGGGAAAGGCGGTGGATAAGGCGGATAAAACGGTCTAGGCCCGAAAGCTAATGCTCCGCCTAGCAGTCCGCCAGCAATTCCAGCTAGAAATGGAACACCGAAAAATGGAAAGAAGCGTGAGTCGCCTGCTGGGCCAAAAGGTGCTGAACGAACTGGGATTGGTTGATAATATGAATACATGAACAAACCTCCTTTACTGGACTCATTTTTATCATATGGTGGACCAAGCGTGGATGAGCGCGTACAAGGAAGGATATGTAAGGAAATAGGCGAATTGTTACGAATGTTGTAGGATGAAGAGTGTGATTTCAGGTTTTGACATAAAGCGGAATGGGACACGTGTTCTTCCAATACCTCGATTGACATAGAGAGTCAAACCTTGAATGTTATAGAAACCTTCAATATATTCTTTTGCAAGCGACGGGGTAATAATAGCACCTAAAAAAGGAATTTGTACTTGTCCGCCATGGCTATGACCAGAAAGTTGAAGATTGATTGGATATGTAGCGATTTGTGGCGCGATATCTGGTTCGTGAACGAGAACAATTGTATAAATATTTTGTTTTGCATGTTGTAAAGTTTCCGCTATTTTTGGTTTACCCAGTAGCATATCATCGAGTCCGAAAATAGAAATTTCACTATTATCCAGTAAACGAATTCGCTTTTCGCTATTTAGCAAAAGTTCAAATCCAGATTCGCGCATAATGTGATCATAGTATTCAGTTCCATATCCGCCATGGTCGTGGTTACCATAAATAGAAAATTTACCGAAGGGTGCCTGTATATTCTTTAAAATGGATGCAACAAAAGAAGCCTCGGTATATGTTTGGTAATCATCAATGAGATCACCAGTAAAAAGGACAATATCTGGCTTTTCAGCATTAATCTTGGAAACGATTTGAGATAAATGTTGGAGAGAGAAATAGTATCCTAGATGTAAATCGCTAAATTGAAGGATCTTCATACCATGAAAACCTTTTGGTATGAGCGGTGATTTAAGTGTGTGTTGCGTAAAAGAAAGCAAATAGGGCTCTATATATTTAGCATAATAATAGCCGATACTTGCGGTTATAAATGAATATAGACAAGTGCGTATTCCAGATTTTAAAAAATTTCTTCTTGTAATTTTCTTCATATACAGGTCACTCGAACCTCCCTTCAGTTTTTTTAAAATATATTTTAAATACTAAAAAAGTAGTATAGATTACGAAAAAAATGAACGAAAAGAAACCTCTTTACGTTAAAATATCAGAAAAATTGAAAAATATAAAGATTTCTATCAAATAAAGTGATAAAATGAATGTGTATTCATTTTTTGGAGGGGATGTATGTGAAAGAGAAGGTAGTTATTATAACAGGTGGATCAAGTGGAATGGGAAAAGGGATGGCGATACGTTTTGCGAAAGAAGGGGCACGTGTTGTTATTACAGGGCGTACAAAAGAAAAGCTAGAAGAAGCAAAGTTAGAAATTGAACAGTTTCCAGGCCAAGTATTATCTGTACAAATGGATGTACGAAATACTGATGATATTCAAAAAATGATTGAACATATTGATGAGAAGTTTGGACGAATTGATATTTTAATAAATAATGCAGCTGGAAACTTTATTTGTCCAGCAGAGGACTTATCTGTGAATGGCTGGAATTCGGTAATTAATATTGTATTAAATGGTACATTTTATTGTAGTCAGGCTATTGGGAAATATTGGATTGAAAAAGGTATAAAAGGAAATATTATTAACATGGTGGCAACTTATGCATGGGATGCAGGCCCAGGGGTTATCCATTCGGCAGCAGCTAAAGCTGGTGTATTAGCGATGACAAAAACTCTTGCTGTTGAGTGGGGACGTAAATATGGAATACGAGTTAACGCTATCGCACCAGGACCAATTGAACGTACAGGTGGTGCCGATAAATTATGGATTTCAGAAGAAATGGCTAAGCGTACAATACAAAGTGTCCCACTTGGTAGGCTGGGGACACCAGAAGAAATTGCGGGTCTAGCTTATTATTTATGTTCAGATGAAGCTGCATACATAAATGGAACTTGTATGACAATGGATGGTGGCCAGCATTTGCATCAATATCCATTTTAAAAGGGATGAAAAAAACGAATGATTTATTCATTTCTTTGTGGTAAAATATGACGAAATTGTGACACTTAAAAGAAATGTGTTTACAAGAGGGGATATATACGTTATATTTAAGACCTCTTTTTTCTTCATAGTAGAATTGCTAATTCCCCTTAGCATTTTACCCCTCTAATCCCTTCAGGAAAACTGAAGGGATTTTTTATTATTTTTCCGTAAATATCGTGTTATAATTTTTGAAAAGTAAAGGGAGGGAAGCACGTTGATAGATGCATTAGATGTAATGAGTAACTTGGATAAAGTCCTTCCTTATTATCAAGCTATTTTTAGTGCTGATGAGCATACAATAATTGGATATGAAGTTGTAGGACGAATTCAAACAGAAGAGGGCATACAAAGTTTAGCATCTTTCTTCCATGATGATTCTATTCCGAGTGAGTTCCAACTTGAAGCGGATAACATCATCGTAGAAAAAGCGTTAAATAGGTATTTAGAAACGGATCAAAAATTATTATTATTTATACATCGGAATGCTAATGTATTAATGAATGATGAAGATGAAAGTTTACTTCAACTTTTGCTGATGTATGAAGAACAAGGTTTGAACTTACAACGCATTGTTCTGGAAATAACAGAACATGAATGTAAAGAAGATATAGAACAATTTAATCATTTACTCATGTATTATCGTACATATGGTATTCAAATTTCGATTAATAAAGTCGGAACGGGTACAAGTAATTTAGAGCGTATTAGCGTGTTAGCACCGGATATTTTAAAAGTAGATTTAACAAATTTAAGGCAAACTGCACTTTTACAATCTTATCAAGATATTTTATATTCCTTATCTTTACTTGCTAGAAGAATTGGTGCGACATTGTTATATGAAGAAATTGATGCTTTTTATCAACTACAATATGCTTGGAAAAACGGTGGTAGGTATTATCAAGGTAATTATTTGAAAGAATGTTTACCTGATTTTATTGAAACGAATGTTTTAAAAGAGCGACTTGGTAATGAATGTCATCAATTTATTCTGCATGAGAAGAAGAAGTTGCAAAAAATTTATAATTTAACAGAGATGTTACGTGATCGAATTGGTGATGTTCTGTCAAAACAAAAAAAGAATGAAGATATAAATGATTGGTTATTACAATTTAGCCAAAGCATATCACAATATAGTTTTCGGATATTTATTTGTAATGAAGATGGTTTTCAACAATCGGGTAATATTATGAAAAAAGATGGTGGATGGATCATTATGCCAGAGTATTATATGAAGAACTGGAGCTGGCGCCCGTATTTTCTAGAAAATATAATGAAAATGCGTTTTGAGAATAAGGCAAGACTTTCAGATTTATATGCTGATATCGAAACTGGTGAAATGGTACGAACATTTTCATTCCCGATTGATGATGAAAACTTTTTATTTATAGATTTATCGTACGAATATTTATATGAAGAAGATGTTTTATTTTAATGCACGAAGAGATTCGTGTATTTTTTTGTTTGTTTTTATCATAAATTGGTAATAGTGAACATGATGATGAAAATGCTGTCTATCGTTGTAAAGATTTTACGAACGAAATCATCCCTTTCTTTGCATAATCATTGTTACAATGAATACTACAAAGACAAGCTCTTTTAAAAGGAAGGTGAAAAAATGAAGAAATATGGAATATGGTTTGTTCTATTTATATGTGTTGCCTTTCTAGTTGGCTATAGTGTCACAACTGTTTTAGGAAAAGAAGAAGTGAAAGTGGATCGGAAAGAAGTGTTTACAACGATACAAAAAGGTTATGAGACGCAATTTTCAATCCGCGGGAAGCAAATACCTATGAATAAGATGATAGAGACGTTATCACCATATTTTACAAATAATTTCCTTCAAGTTTTTACAGATGAAAACAGTAGAAATGAAAAACAAAGTGGTGAATATTTACTTCCAGCAAAAGAAGCTCCGTTTTCTTTTAATTCAGAAACAAAAATGTCTTATGATGAAGAACATAAAAATTTATATGTCTATGAGCGGACAAAGAGTGGACAATATCAAATTGTGACATTGCAAAAGGATAATGGAAAATGGAAATTAGCAGGGTATCATGAAAGTCAGGAATTATTGACTGAAATAAAAAGGTTACAACAATTATGAGAATAGGAATAGGTGTCGCCTATTCCTATTCTATACCGAGTAGCTGTTGTAATTTTTCAATTTGAAAACCTGCCACAACTTCTTCGTCAATTACAACTGTTGGAGTTGAATAGGATTCATAGTCATATAAAAGACGATTGCGTGCAGCAGCGTCTTTTTTTATGTCAAATTCTTCATATACAACGTTATTATGTTTTAAAAATTCTTTTACAATGGTACAAGGCGGACAATCAGGTTGTGTATAAACCTCAATTTTTTTCATTGTAATTCCTCCCTTTTTCTGTTGTTTATTATATTCTGCCAGTATAAAAAGCGCAATAAAGAAGTAAAAAGATGATCTTTCATCTTTTTACTTCTTATTTCGACAAATTTTAGTTGAGTTTCTGGCCAAGAACCTTTATCCTAGATTGTGGAACGTTTTTTCTGTTATGACGGATAGAATGAGTATAGCTGTAAAACCTATTGGTAGGAAGATCAGAGAAAGGAGAGATTTCATGTCTCTACTCCAAGGAATTTTAACTCGACTTGTTAGTCTACAAGAACAAGCTGAAAGCGGTGAAGTAGCACAACGCTATTTTGAAGTGAACGGTGAGCGCAAATGTAGCGTGAAATTTTTCGATAAAAGTGAAATGTATGAGTTAGAAGTGTATCAACAAGGTGAAAAACCTCAAGTGTATCAATTCGATAACATCGATATGGTTGCAATTGAGATTTACGATATCATTTCTTGATACATATAAAAAAGGTACTGCCAAATGGCGGTACCTTTTTTAGTTATATTAATTAATGGGCTATATAGGTAGTAGAAGTTGTAATTTAAGTCGCGATTAAATAAAAGAGTTTTTACAAATGTATATGTATAGGAATTTTTTATTTTTCCTACAATGATAGTAAATATTAATAGGAGGTGCAAAGGATGGAACGCTTACCGATTGTTATTTGTCCTAATTGTCACAGTCATGCTGAAATTAATCACGTATTAACCGCCCAGTCTAATCAAAATGTAATATATACATGTAGGTTTTGTAATTATGTAATTCGAAATATTGAAACGAATAAAGGGTAGTAAGTTATAATTTTTGTTTTTGTCCCATACAATGAGAATACGAAAAGTCTGTCTAATTGAAAGGACGTGACTATGTGGACGGTGAGCATACATTTTATAATGTTTCAGAGAGACATTTAAATTTTGATATGGTATTTAACCGTATTTGTAGTTTCATTGAAAAGGATCCGCGAAATTTATATCGATTATCTATTGGGACAGACTCACAAGCGCATCAAAAGGATACGAGGTTTATTACAGCGATACATATTCATCGTGTTGGAAAAGGAGCATGGGGATGTTTGCATCATAAATCAGTGAAAAATAAGCCAGCAACGTTGCGAGAGAAAATATATTTAGAAACACAGTTTAGTCAAGAAATCGCCTATCTATTTACTCCCAATCATATACAAGCGATATGGGATTTATTGCACCCATACGCTCAAGATGGAGCAGGATTCATAATGGAAATTCATTTAGATATCGGGAATGATGGTTTAACAAAAGAATTTATTTTAGATATGACGATGAAAATTCAAGCAATGGGATTAACAGCAAAAATTAAACCAGATGCTTATGCGGCATTTAGTTACGCAAACAGATATACAAAATAATGTGAAATGATGTCTATATATTCGCAGTCTTTAAGTGTTTCTAACGAAAACTGAATATTACATCTGTTAAATAGACTGAAAAATTTATATAATGAGAGTGATGATGCGAGTGCAAGGAGAGGAGCATATGGAAAAGGAATTTGTTTTAACAAGAGAAGAAGAAAATTTATTGTTGGATATTCTGTTTCAGCAAAATTACGCGAGCGAAATTTTAGCGGTGGAGCTTACAGACATTGAGAATGGTTTAAAACAGACAGATGTGACGCAATATAAAAAAATCACAAGATTGTTTTACCGATTAAAAAATAAAGGGTATTAAGCACTACCGGAATGGTAGTCTTTTTTTTATGTTATATGCTAAAATAGTTATGTATTTTTATTTTTATTAGAAGAATGTCAGGACAAAATAATAATATGAAAACGCTATCATAAAATGTGAATAGGATCGGAGAATATTAGCAGGAAAAAGGGAAAATGGGGGATGTAACATGATTAGTATTCCGAAAGACGAGTTTCAACAAATTCTTGTGAAGGATTTAATGATTTCATCAGATAAAGTAGCACATGTACAAATAGGGAATGGTCTAGAACATGCTTTACTCGTTCTTGTGAAATCTGGATATTCGGCGATTCCTGTTTTAGACCCTATGTATAAATTACATGGGTTAATTAGTACTGCTATGATTTTAGATGGTATTTTAGGATTAGAGCGCATTGAGTTTGAAAGACTTGAGAATATGAAAGTGGAACAAGTGATGAAGGAAGAGATTCCAGTTCTTACGTTAGAAGATTCTTTTGCAAAAGCTTTAGAAATGACAATTGATCATCCTTTTATTTGCGCTGTCAATGAAGAAGGTTACTTCGAGGGTATTTTAACACGGCGGGCTATTTTAAAATTGTTGAATAAAAAAGTGAGACAGCATAATCGATAACGTAGGGAAAGTGACTTCACAGAAAAGGCGAAGTCACTTTTTTTCGTGCATATCAGTTGTGTATGTATTATATTTAAAAAGACATAAAGCATAAGAAAAGTTTGAACTAACAAACCGTTCTAATGTATAAAAGTATGCAATTAAATTAAGGATGAAATACTTATTAAAATTAGGTGTATGGAAGCTAAGGAAAGAGGGAGAAAGTTGCAAATTGATGATTTTCAAATGATGGTTGTGTTAGCTCAGGAATCAAATATGAGAAAAGCGGCGGAACGTTTATTTGTTTCCCAACCTGCGCTTAGTCAACGATTACAATCTATGGAGAAACAATGGGGAATGAAATTTTTTATTCGTTCACAAAAAGGATTAACAATTACACCTGAAGGGGAAAAAGTTGCAAATTATGCAAAAGAAATGTTACAACGGGAAGAGGGTATTAAAAGTGAACTGGCTCTTTTTAGAACCGAAACATACGGTACGTTAAAAATAGCTGTTGCATCAGTCATTGGGCAATATTGGCTTCCACCTGTTTTGAAAAAATTTGTGCATAAGTATCCTTCTGTGAAGATATCTCTGTTTACTGGCTGGAGTAGTGAAGTGCAAAAGCAATTTTATGAAGGAGACGTTCATGTTGCTATACTGAGAGGATCACAAGAATACAAAGGGCAGAAACAACAATTATTTGAAGATGAATTATATTTAGTTGATAAAGAAATAAAAGATATTTCGATGTTAAAAGAGACAAATAGACCATTTATTCAATTTAAAAGTGATTCGACCTACTATGGACAAATACAAAATTGGTGGTATGGATTATTTTCAAATCCACCTAAGCGAACGATTGTAGTTGACCAAATTGAAACGTGCAAACAGCTTGTTTTAAATGGAATAGGTTATGCTCTTTTACCTTCGACTGTTTTAAAAGAAGTGCAGGAAAATATGTATAAAACACCTGTTCAATTAACGAGAGAAACATGGTTATTGACGAGTGACTCGGCAAGGCAGTTGAAGCAAGTACAAGCATTTTTAGAAATTATAGAAGAAATTCAAATGGAAAAATAAGATTATTGTCTTGCTACTCGCTCTATCGTTTGGTAGAGTAACATTATAAATGGATTTAGGAGGCAACAAGAATGAAAATGATGGACGCTAACGAAATTATTTCGTTTATTCAAAACAGTGAAAAGAAAACTCCTGTAAAGGTATACATAAAAGGGGATTTAAAAGAGGTAACATTCCCTGAAACAGTACAAGCATTTGTAAATAAAAAATCTGGTGTATTATTCGGAGAATGGTCTGAAATTAAGACAATTCTTGATGAAAATAACAAGCACATTGTTGACTATGTAGTTGAGAATGACCGTCGTAATTCTGCAATTCCAATGCTTGATTTAAAAGGTATTAAAGCTCGTATTGAGCCAGGCGCGATTATCCGTGACCATGTAGAAATTGGTGACAACGCTGTTATCATGATGAATGCAACAATTAACATCGGTGCTGTAATTGGTGAAGGTACTATGATCGACATGAACGCAGTGCTTGGTGGACGTGCAACAGTTGGTAAGAACTGTCACGTAGGTGCAGGTGCTGTACTTGCCGGTGTTATTGAGCCACCTTCTGCAAAACCAGTTATCGTTGAAGATGATGTTGTAATTGGTGCAAATGTAGTTGTTCTAGAAGGCGTTACAGTAGGTAAAGGTGCAGTTGTAGCAGCAGGAGCTGTTGTAACAGAAGATGTGCCTCCATATACAGTTGTTGCGGGAACTCCGGCACGTGTAATTAAAGAAATTGATGAGAAGACAAAAGCAAAAACTGAAATTAAACAAGAGCTTCGTCAATTAAACCCAGAGAAATAAAAAATAAAAAGCGTAAGAGCATGAATGTGCTCTTACGCTTTTTATAGATAGAGGTGCAAAAATGACAGTAAGCAAATTTGTCCAAGTTCGTAGAGATTTACATAAAATTCCGGAGATCGGATTTAAAGAGTGGAAAACACAACAGTATATTTTAGATTATATAGGAACGCTTCCTAATGAATATTTGGAAGTGAAAACATGGAAAACAGGTGTAATTGTTAAAGTAAATGGAAAAAATCCAGAAAAAATAATAGGTTATCGTGCAGATATAGACGGTCTACCAATTACAGAGGAAACTGGATATGAATTCTCTTCTGTCCATGAAGGAATGATGCATGCATGTGGACATGATTTGCATGCAACAATCGGTTTAGGACTTCTAACAGCGGCTGTAAGCGAAAGAATAGATGATGATCTTGTGTTTATATTCCAACCAGCTGAAGAAGGTCCAGGTGGTGCACTTCCTATGTTAGAAAGCGATGAGTTAAAAGAATGGAAGCCTAATATGATTCTTGGACTTCATATTGCGCCTGAATACTCTGTGGGAACAATTGCGACAAAAGAAGGTTTATTATTTGCGAATACATCAGAGCTATACGTTGATTTAAAAGGAAAAGGTGGACATGCTGCATATCCGCATACAGCAAATGATATGATTGTTGCAGCGAGTCATCTCGTTACACAACTTCAATCAGTTATTAGTCGTAATGTGAACCCTCTTGACAGTGCGGTAATTACAATTGGGAAAATTACAGGTGGTACAGTTCAAAACATTATCGCAGAAAAATCTCGTTTAGAAGGAACAATTCGAACGCTATCAGTGGAATCAATGAAACGTGTTAAAAGCCGAATTGAGGCAATTGTTGCGGGAATAGAAGCTTCTTTTCAATGTGAAGCTGTTATTGACTACGGAGCGATGTATCATCAAGTGTATAACCATGAGGAGCTAACGAGAGAGTTTATGCAATTTACACGTGAACAAACGACTATGGACGTAATTACGTGTACGGAGGCAATGACAGGTGAAGACTTTGGTTATATGCTTCGAGAGATACCTGGATTTATGTTTTGGCTTGGAGTAAATTCAGAATATGGTTTACATCATGCGAAATTAAAACCAGACGAAGAGGTTATTGAGAAAGCAATTGTATTTTTAAATCAATATGTGAAGTGGAAGGGAAATAGAAAGTGAACTTACTCGCTAATTGTGCAATAGTTTAGAGTGGGGACTTCTTAGTTCAGAGACGAAAACATCTTTCGTATTCGTTAGTGTTAGACATCTTCATACAAATGAGTAAAGTTAAATTTGACGTCTTAATAATGAGCAGGGGGTTTTTAGCCACTGCTCATTATTAATTATTGCTAATAGGGAAGATAATTATTTAACTACCATATATATGTTTACTTTTAGTATGAAAAGTGTGTAAAATCAATGTGATACATAGAAAAAAGGGTGGGGAATTACGTGCAAATTAGCAGTGCGATTTTATGTTTCGTCTTATATGCATATGTTATTATTGCGGCGGTTTATTTTGGGATAAGTTTTTACGCCTATCGTTTAGCAAATAATAGTGAATATGAAGAAACATACAAATGGGTGAAAAGATATTTGTCACCTGTACTAGAAATTATGAATGGATTTGTTCTTTTTTTATTTATTGGATTAATTGCTTTCTCGACGAGTTTAGTAGGGAATAAGACTACGTTATTTGTACTAGGTATCATTATTTTTATGCTATTAGGAATTCGGATTGGTAATACGGTGTTTTGGAACGAAAGAAAAATAGATGGTTGGACAGGGATGTTTATTCCATGTATGTTAGCTGCAATTGTGACGAATATAGAACATGAATATTATCAATTACATTTTTGGCTTATCATTGTTTTAACAATCCTCTCTGTTTTGTATATAAGTACTGTCGTGCTAACATACATCGCAAATGAAAAAGGAGATGCAAAAGGTGCGCACTTCTTTAGAGGGCGTGCATTATTATGGAGTGTGCCGACGATGGCAGTTATAGGAATTATTGCGATATTAGTAAATGGATATCAATTTACTAATTGGCAATTGTTTTTAGAAACTTGGTGGATCTTCATTGTTTCGCTTGTAGCTTTTTTAGGCGCAACACATTATTTATTTCATCAACATCATTACATATTGGCACTGTTATTCGCATTTACACAACTTTTATTTGCTTTTTTCGGACAAGAAACGCTATTGTTCGTTTTTGAAACATTTAGTTCATTTGGAAATATATTTGTATTTGGTATGTTAATTTTCGGTATCGCGTTTTATTTACAACAGTATTTTTATATGCAAAAACAAAAATAAGAAGTATATACAGGTTTTTGTAGCGAATTTAAAGTATGTTACAATAAAAGTACATAGTATTTGATGTTATTGGAGGAATTCCTGTGGGCGAAAAAGAGAAAGAATTTGCTGTTATTGGGCTTGGCCGTTTTGGTGGAAGTATTTGCCGTGAATTAGCTCAATTAGGTATGGAAGTAATGGCAATTGACTCAGATGAGGATAAAATTAATGAGTTTGCAAATATAGCTTCGCATGCTGTAATTGCAGATTCAACAGATGAGATGGTATTAAAAAGTCTTGGTATTCGTAATTTTGATCATGTAGTCGTTGCTATTGGAGATAATTTGAATTCAAGTATTTTAACAACGTTAATTTTGAAAGAATTAGGTGTGAAAAATATTACTGTAAAAGCTCAAAATGACTATCATGAAAAAGTGTTAAGTAAAATAGGGGCAGATCATATTGTGCATCCAGAACGAGATATGGGAAAAAGGATTGCTAATAATATCGCATCAAGTAATGTGTTAGATTACCTAGAGCTTTCAGATGAGCATAGTATTGTAGAGATTATCGCAAATAAAAAAATTGATGGGCACTCTTTAATTGAATTAGATATTCGTGCGAAGTTTGGTTTGAACATTGTAGCAATTAAACGTGGGAAAGAAGTTATCGTATCTCCTCGAGCTACAGAAAACGTTCAGGCGGGAGATATATTAATTGTAATTGGTCATGACGATGAAGTAGATCGTTTTAAGCATTTTTTAAGATAAGAGAAAAGGACAATGCCGAGGAGGCATTGTCCTTTTTCTTATATTTCCATAATGATTGGTAAAATCATTGGACGACGTTTCGTTTTTTCGTATAGGAATGGTGCTAATGTGTCTGTAATCTCATTTTTAATTTCAGACCATTGTGTTGTTTTTCGCTCCATTACTTTTTCTAAATGTGTTGTAATTAATGTTTGAGCATCGTTGATTAAATCGCTGCTTTCACGCATATAAACGAAACCACGCGAGATGATATCAGGTCCTGCTGCAACTTTAAATTCTTTCATATCAATGCTTACAACTACAATAACAAGTCCTTCTTCAGAAAGAATGCGACGATCACGTAATACGATATTACCGATATCTCCAATACCATTTCCATCGATATAGACAGAGCCAGATGGGATTTTTCCAGCTACGCTTGCTTCATCAGAACGTAAAGCAAGAACATCTCCATTATCCATAATGAAACAATTTTCTTCTGGAATACCACAATCATTCGCTAATTTCATATGCATACGTTGCATACGATATTCACCATGAATTGGCATGAAATATTTCGGCTTAATAAGACGTAGCATTAACTTTTGTTCTTCTTGTCCACCGTGTCCACTCGTATGAATATTTGAGAGTTTACCATGGATTACATCAGCACCAGCGCGGTACAACATGTTAATTGTACGACTTACACTAATTGTATTGCCTGGGATTGGTGAAGAAGAGAAAACAACTGTATCGCCAGGGATAATTTGAATTTGACGATGTGTACCATTGGCAATACGTGAAAGTGCTGCCATCGGCTCCCCTTGACTACCTGTACATAACATAACAACTTTATTAGCTGGTAGGCGGTTTAGCTGAGCTGTGTCTATGAATGTATCCTTTGGACACCGGATATAACCAAGGTTTTGTCCGATTTCAATAGCCGCTTCCATACTTCGACCGAATACAGCTACTTTACGATTGTTTTCAACAGCAGCCTCAACAACTTGTTGTAAGCGATGGATATTCGATGCAAAGGTTGCGAATATAATACGACCGTCTACTTTGCGGAATATATCTTGAATACTATCACCAACGCGGCGCTCAGACATCGTAAAGTTCGGCACTTCACTGTTTGTACTATCAGATAAGAGACAAAGTACACCGTCTTTTCCGATTTCGGCCATTTTTGTTAAATCTGCTGGCTCACCTACTGGTGTGAAATCAAATTTGAAATCACCTGTATGAACGACTTGTCCTTGAGGTGTTTTCACAACAACTCCGTATGAATCCGGAATACTGTGAGTTGTACGGAAGAAGGAAACAGATGTCTTTTTAAATTTAATAACATCATCTTCTTGAATTTCATAAAGTTTTGCTTTACGAAGTAATCCGTGCTCTTCTAATTTGTTTTTTATTAGGGCAATTGCTAATTTTCCGCCGTAAATTGGAATGTTTACTTGACGTAATAGATAAGGAATTCCACCGATATGATCTTCGTGACCATGTGTAATGAATAACCCTTTAATTTTATCTTCGTTTCGCACAAAATAAGTGTAATCTGGTATTACATAATCGATCCCGAGGAGTTCGTCTTCTGGAAATTTAATTCCAGCATCAATTATAATAATTTCATCTTGAAATTGAACAGCATATGTATTTTTACCGATTTCACCAAGACCACCGAGGGCAAAAACGGCAGCTTGATCATTTTTTAGGAATTTCATATGACTATACGATCTCCGCTAATATTAAATCAGCGTTTTGTTTTTCATATTCAAGATGAGCACCAGTAACAGACTGAACGAACTCGATATTATATGCGAACTTATTTAATTTTTTACGAACATCCTTTTGAGACGTAGCCTCTAAATATAAAACTTTTGTATTTTCACGTACTGGGACCTCAGTTAATTTTTCTTGATAAAATACTTTAAAAATCATTTGGAAAACCTCTCCTTGTCTATGTTTTGCATTATCTGTTACTTATTATAAAGCAAACAGTCACGATTTTCATGTTTTTTCGAATGAGAATGAAGAAAAAGCCCGAAATGGGCACAATTTAAGCGATTGTCTTCTTACGGACTAAATCGTTTAAATAACGCTTGAGCTTTTTCTTCAGCTTCTTCAGCATGATTACTCCTTCCTTTCCTTATTTTAAACATGCATATTACTAATGATAACTCTGTCTCCCATACAAGAAAGAAGATTAGAAGTGAATAGTGAATCTTGTTCTTTTTAGTATAGTGTAAGTTATCTTGTAGTAACGATTAGTAGCCGTTAGTTATAGATATAGTATGAGGAAGAATAGAAAAGAAAATTCATCCGAACAAGTATCCACATTTTTTCACTAATAGTATATGCACATTTCATAAATAAGGTCAGAAAGTGAACGCTTTCTTCACAGATGTTTAATATGTTATACTTTTTTTTGAAATTTGAAAAGTGATAATCAAAATAGGAATATAGAGTGCCAGAAAGGATTTTGACAAATGAATGATAAAATTGTCTTTTTTGATATTGATGGAACATTATTAGATCATGATAAGAAAATTCCGCAATCTACAAGAGATGCAGTAAGAGATTTACAAGAAAAAGGTGTGCATGTAGCGATTGCGACAGGGCGTGCGCCATTTATGTTTGAAGATATTCGTGAGGAACTCAATATACATAATTATGTTAGTTTTAACGGGCAGTATGTTGTATTTGAGGATGAGGTATTATTTAATAATCCATTACATCCTGATGCTCTACATAAGTTTACTCAGTTTGCAAAACAAGAAGGATATCCACTTGTATATCTTGACCATCAAGAAATGAGAGCGTCAGTGGAATATCATGATTATGTAAAAGAAGGTTTTGGAAGCTTACAATTCGATCATCCGGCATATGAACCTGATTTTTATGAGAAACGCGATATTTATCAAACGCTTCTTTTTTGTGAAGTAAACGAAGAAGAAAAGTTTATTCATCATTATCCAGATTTTCATTTTATACGCTGGCATGCATATTCAATGGATATTATCCCTAATGGTGGTTCTAAGGCAAAAGGGATTGAGAAGTTTATTGAGAAAATAGGATTTAATCGTGAACAAGTATATGCATTTGGGGACGGATTAAATGATTTAGAAATGATTGAAGCAGTAGGAACGGGCATTGTGATGGGGAATGGTCATGAGGATTTGAAAAAACTTGCTAATTATGTGACAAAAGATGTTAATGAAGACGGTATTTATCACGGATTAAAGTGGGCTGGCTTGTTATAAGTAAGTGTGGAACCCATTTCATATAATAAAAAGGCGGAAGGTTAACTTCCGCCTTTTTACTATTATCGCTCGAGAGGTTTTGAATCATCGGGAGCCACAAATGGATTGTCTTTATTAATATGGTCATAGAACATAACACCGTTTAAATGGTCGATTTCATGTTGGAATACAATTGCTGGTAAACCTTTTAATCGCAGTTTTACGTCTTCACCGTTAATCGTTGTTGCCTTTACTGTAATTCTCGTGTAACGAGGGACATAACCAGGTACTTCACGGTCTACAGATAGACAGCCTTCACCATTTTGTAAATATGTACGTTCAACAGAATGACTAATGATTTTTGGGTTAAATAATGCGTAGCTATATAACGTATCGTTCGTATCAGTTACATGAACCGCAATCATTTTCTTTGAAATACCGATTTGCGGAGCCGCTAATCCGATTCCGGGGCGTAAATTATATTTTTCAGCCATTTCAGGGTCCTGGCTATTTATTACAAATTCAATCATTTCTTTAAGAGTATTTGTATCTTCCTCGCTAGCAGGTAAGGAGACCTCTTCTGCGACGTCGCGCAAAATAGGATTTCCTTCACGAATTACCTCATTCATTGTAAGCATATGTAATCTCTCCTTTCTCCTTTAGTCTACCAAAGGAGATAAAAAAAGTCATCGGCAAGTAAGGAAGAGCTACTTGGAAACAAATCTTCTACAGATAAGTTATGTAATAAAAAGAAAAGACGGCAAAGCCGTCTGTTTCTTTCCATAGTTGTTTCATTTTACATTAATTAGCGAATGCAAGCAGCACCAACGATAATTAAAAGGATAAACAACACAACGATTAAGGCGAAGCCGCTTCCAGATCCGCCACAAGAACCGCCATAACCGTAGGAAGGATATGAACAAGTTGTTGGATAGCAATATGAGTATCCGTACATGAGATGACCTCCTTTATCATTTCCCGCTAATACTGCGGTTACTATAATGTATGGAGGAATGATCAGAAATGTATAGGTATTTACCTATAAAAGGAAGAAGTGTTTGTATAATTTTCTTGAGAAGAGAGAAAAACTAAGGAGAATTAAATCGTTTACATATTATTCTAAGAGAAAAAATAAGTTAAAAAGGGAATAATATAACAGCAGGTTATTGCTTACTAATACAGATGTGAAAAATAAAAACACGTTTGTGTAGAGGAAACCGGCATATTATTTATAAAAAAACGTATTCAAAGTAATTGACATCGTAATTAGAATAGTTGTAAACTAAAAAACGTGATCAAGATTGTATTAATATGTTTTTGAAAAAACATTAGTACAGATTGTTAGGTACACAAAATTATTCTCAACCGACAAACAAATTTGTTGGTTTACATTGTTGCGCTTTCAGTCTAGCTAATAGATAGTGAAAGCGTTTCAGAATATGGTTCAAGAGAGGAAGAGGTGAACGGAATGGGTACTAAAACAAAAAAGACCCTATTTAATGTTGATGAGCAAATGAAAGCTATCGCAGCTCAATTTGAAACATTACAAATTTTAAATGAAAAAGGCGAAGTTGTGAATGAAGCAGCTATGCCTGAATTATCTGATGATCAATTAAAAGAATTAATGCGCCGTATGGTGTATACTCGCGTACTAGATCAACGTTCTATTTCTTTAAACCGTCAAGGACGTTTAGGTTTCTACGCACCAACTGCTGGACAAGAGGCTTCTCAATTAGCAAGTCATTTCGCACTTGAAGCAGAAGATTTCATCTTACCAGGATATCGTGACGTTCCACAATTAGTGTGGCACGGCCTACCATTATACCAAGCATTCTTATTCTCTCGTGGACATTTCATGGGTAACCAAATGCCTGAGAATGTAAATGCACTTGCTCCACAAATCATTATCGGTGCGCAAATCATCCAAACTGCTGGTGTTGCGTTAGGTATGAAATTACGTGGTAAAAAATCTGTTGCAATTACTTACACTGGTGACGGTGGTGCTTCACAAGGTGACTTCTACGAAGGTATGAACTTTGCGGGTGCATTTAAAGCTCCAGCAATCTTCGTTGTACAAAACAACCGTTATGCAATCTCTACTCCAGTAGAAAAGCAATCTGCAGCTAAAACTGTAGCACAAAAAGCAGTAGCAGCAGGTATTTACGGAATTCAAGTAGACGGTATGGATCCATTAGCTGTATACGCAGCAACTGCTTTCGCTCGTGAGCGCGCAGTAAATGGCGAAGGTCCTACTTTAATCGAGACTTTAACATTCCGTTATGGTCCACATACAATGGCTGGTGATGACCCAACTCGTTACCGTACAAAAGATATCGAAAACGAATGGGAACAAAAAGATCCAATCGTACGCTTCCGTGCATTCTTAGAAAACAAAGGCCTATGGTCTCAAGAAGTTGAAGAGAAAGTTATCGAAGAAGCAAAAGAAGATATCAAACAAGCAATTGCTAAGGCTGACCAAGCTCCAAAACAAAAAGTTACTGATTTAATGGAAATCATGTACGAAAAAATGCCTTACAACTTAGCTGAACAATATGAAATTTACAAAGAAAAGGAGTCGAAGTAAGCCATGGCTCAAATGACAATGATTCAAGCAATCACTGATGCTTTACGCGTTGAAATGAAAAATGATCCTAACGTACTTGTGTTTGGTGAAGACGTTGGTGTAAACGGCGGAGTATTCCGTGCTACTGAAGGTTTACAAGCTGAATTCGGTGAAGATCGTGTAATGGATACTCCACTTGCAGAGTCTGGTATTGGTGGACTTGCAGTTGGACTTGCACTTGAAGGCTTCCGTCCAGTTCCAGAAATCCAATTCTTCGGTTTCATTTTTGAAGTAATGGATTCAGTTTCTGGTCAATTAGCTCGTATGCGTTACCGTTCTGGTGGACGTTGGACTGCTCCAGTAACAATTCGTTCTCCATTCGGTGGTGGTGTTCATACTCCTGAACTACATGCTGATAGCTTAGAAGGATTAGTGGCACAACAACCTGGTCTAAAAGTTGTTATTCCATCTACTCCATACGATGCAAAAGGTCTTTTAATCTCTGCGATTCGTGACAACGATCCAGTTATCTACTTAGAGCATATGAAATTGTACCGTTCATTCCGTCAAGATGTACCAGAAGGTGATTACACAATTGATTTAGGCAAAGCTGACATCAAACGTGAAGGTACAGATGTATCTGTTATCGCTTATGGTGCTATGGTTCATGCTGCATTAAAAGCTGCTGAAGAACTTGAAAAAGAAGGTATCTCTTTAGAGGTTGTTGACTTACGTACAGTTCAACCATTAGATATCGAAACAATCATCGCTTCTGTTGAAAAAACAGGCCGCGTAGTTGTAGTTCAAGAAGCTCAAAAACAAGCTGGTATTGCAGCTAACGTTGTAGCGGAAATTAACGACCGTGCAATCTTAAACTTAGAAGCTCCAGTTGTACGTGTTGCAGCTGCTGATACAGTATTCCCATTCTCTCAAGCTGAGAGCGTATGGTTACCAAACCATAAAGATATTGTTGAAGCTGTTAACAAAGTAATGAACTTCTAATTTTTAGTTTTTCATGTGCAAAAGAAATCAGCACATGCTGGTTTCTTTTGTACATATTCCATAATAATGAAATGAATCAGGGGGCTGAATTCCGTGGCATTTGAATTTAAACTACCAGATATCGGTGAAGGTATCCACGAAGGTGAAATCGTAAAATGGTTTATTAAACCAGGCGATGAAGTAAATGAAGATGATGTACTTCTTGAAGTACAAAATGATAAAGCAGTAGTAGAAATCCCTTCTCCTGTTAAAGGTAAAGTACTTGAAGTACTTGTAGAAGAAGGAACAGTTGCAATTGTAGGAGATACATTAATTAAATTTGATGCTCCTGGATACGAAAACCTTAAATTTAAAGGTGACGATCATGATGAAGCTCCAAAAGCTGAAGAAGCAGCAGTAGAAGCTCCAGCAGCGGAAACTACTCCAGCAGCAACTGCAGAAGTAGTAAATGAGCGTGTAATCGCTATGCCATCTGTTCGTAAATATGCTCGTGAAAAAGGTGTAGACATTCATAAAGTAGCTGGTTCTGGTAAGAACGGCCGTGTTGTGAAAACTGACATCGATGCATTTGCAAATGGTGGACAAACTGTAGCAGCAACTGAGGCTCCAGCAGCAGTAGAAGCTACTCCAGCAGCAGCAGCGAAAGAAGAAGCACCAAAAGCACAACCAATCCCAGCTGGTGAATATCCAGAAACTCGTGAGAAAATGAGTGGTATCCGTAAAGCGATTGCGAAAGCAATGGTTAACTCTAAGCATACAGCTCCTCACGTAACATTAATGGATGAAGTAGATGTAACAGAACTTGTTGCTCACCGTAAGAAGTTCAAAGCTGTTGCAGCTGACAAAGGTATTAAATTAACTTACCTTCCATACGTTGTAAAAGCTTTAACATCTGCATTACGTGAATTCCCAATGTTGAATACTGCTTTAGACGATGCTTCTCAAGAAATCGTTCATAAACATTACTTCAACATCGGTATCGCAGCTGATACAGACAAAGGTCTATTAGTACCAGTTGTTAAAGATACAGATCGTAAATCTATCTTTACTATCTCTAACGAGATCAATGAACTTGCTGGTAAAGCACGTGATGGTCGTTTAGCTCCAACTGAAATGAAAGGTGCTTCTTGCACAATTACAAACATTGGTTCTGCAGGTGGACAATGGTTCACTCCAGTTATCAATCACCCAGAAGTAGCAATCCTTGGTATCGGCCGTATCGCTGAGAAACCAGTTGTGAAAAACGGTGAAATCGTTGCAGCTCCAGTATTAGCATTATCTCTAAGCTTTGACCATCGTTTAATTGACGGCGCAACTGCTCAAAAAGCATTAAACCAAATTAAACGTCTATTGAATGACCCACAATTATTAGTAATGGAGGCGTAATAACAATGGTAGTAGGAGATTTCCCAATTGAATTAGATACAGTCGTTGTTGGTGCAGGTCCTGGTGGATACGTTGCGGCAATTCGTGCAGCACAATTAGGTCAAAAGGTAGCGATTATTGAAAAATCTAACCTTGGTGGCGTATGCTTAAACGTTGGATGTATTCCTTCAAAAGCGTTAATCAATGCAGGTCATCGTTATGAGAATGCAATGCATTCTGATGACATGGGTATCACTGCAGAGAACGTAAAAGTTGACTTTACAAAAGTTCAAGAATGGAAAAACGGCGTAGTTAAGAAATTAACTGGCGGTGTTGAAGGCCTTCTTAAAGGTAACAAAGTTGAAATCATTCGCGGTGAAGCTTACTTCGTAGATGCTAACACATTACGCGTAATGACTGAAGATGCAGCACAAACTTATACGTTTAAAAATGCTGTTCTTGCAACTGGTTCTACACCAATCGAAATTCCAGGATTCAAATACTCTAAACGTGTTATCAACTCTACAGGCGCTTTAAGCTTACCTGAAATTCCTAAAAAACTTGTTGTAATCGGCGGCGGTTACATCGGTATGGAATTAGGTACTGCATATGCTAACTTCGGTACAGAAGTTACTGTAGTAGAAGCTGGCGACGAAATCTTAGCTGGTTTCGAAAAAGCTATGAGCTCTGTTGTTAAACGTGCTCTACAGAAAAAAGGTAACGTAAATATCCATACAAAAGCTATGGCTAAAGGCGTTGAAGAAACAGAAACTGGCGTAAAAGTTAGCTTTGAAGTTAACGGTGAAATCCAAACTGTAGAAGCAGATTACGTATTAGTAACTGTAGGTCGTCGTCCAAACACTCAAGAAATCGGTCTTGAGCAAGTTGGAATTAAAATGACTGACCGTGGCATTATCGAAATTGATGAGCAATGCCGTACAAATATTTCAAACATCTATGCAATCGGTGATATCGTTCCTGGACCACCATTAGCTCACAAAGCTTCTTACGAAGGTAAAGTAGCTGTTGAAGTAATTAGTGGCCATGCATCAGCAATCGATTACATCGGAATTCCTGCAGTATGCTTCACTGATCCAGAATTAGCATCTGTTGGTTACACTAAGAAACAAGCTGAAGAAGCAGGAATGACAGTAGCTGTATCTAAGTTCCCATTCGCTGCAAACGGTCGTGCATTATCATTAAACAGCACTGACGGTTTCTTACAACTTGTAACGCGTAAAGAAGATGGTCTTCTTGTAGGTGCACAAGTTGCAGGTGCAGGTGCTTCTGATATTATCTCTGAGATTGGTTTAGCTATCGAAGCTGGAATGACAGCTGAAGATATCGCTCAAACAATCCATGCTCACCCAACATTAGGTGAAATCACAATGGAAGCAGCTGAAGTTGCTCTTGGAATGCCAATTCACATTGTAAAATAATTTAAGTAATGTAAATACCCCATCTCTTATTTAAAGAGATGGGGTATTTTTATTTTCATAAAATGACTTGCAAGGTCTTTATATGTACTTGTCGAATGAATATATAATACTTTAAATGAACCGTTAGCATATATGCCGTTATATAATATGTAATTGATTCAAACTTAATCCCATATATTAATAAAATAGAGCATGTCAAAGGAGAAGGTTCCATGAGAATATTACATGTTATATTTTATCATTTTCTATTATGGAGTGGTTTTTCCATTGTATTAACATTATCGAATGGTGATAAGTTTCATTATAAAGTAATTCTCTTTTTCGTATTTCTTTATTTGGCATATGTGATTGCATGTTTTGTATTACACGTAAGAAAGCAGGCATTATTCCTTACGTGTTCAAATTGCATACTTTTTTTAATCATATTCTCTATTTTTTAAATTAACGTTTATAGAAATACATTGTTCTTCCATTAAATAGTTGTAACTCTCCTTCTAATTTCTTCGCTAGAAAACGGCTAAATTCATTTGCTTTTCCTTTATCACCAAATGTTGCTGTAGTAGGCAAAGAAACCTGAATAAAAGATTGTTCCTTTTCTATTCCAATCCCAACATAAATAGAATCATATCGATCGTGACTCGATTGGAGTTTTAATGTTGTTGCTGATGTATCTAATATTTCATAAGGAAAAGCTGTATTTGTATAAGCATAATTAATTTGATCACCAGTCTTGGAAGTAACGGTTTTATAGTTATGAAAAAGGTGTTTAACATCTTCTATTGAAACAGATTGTTGATTGGATTTAGGTACAAGTGTGATAAAGGCGTGTTGCATACAAATTCCCCCTTAGCTTAGTAGAATAATATCATTCTACATCCTACTGAATTTTTTGACAATTAAAAGGAGTATTACTTTTTTTGTTTAATATATTAATGAGTAGGAAGTGTTATTTAGAAAGGTGGAAACTCATGTTTGAAAAATTGTATGATGAGCATGAAAGTGTGAAGGTACGATTTTTAGGATTTATGACGCATGATACACGTTATGATTTTGGAGTTATTTATACAAATATGTTTTTTGGAAAGCCACTTATTGTTTGTATGCAAACAGGGAGATCTACTTTGCTTGGGAGAGATGATGTAGAAAATGTTCCATATATACAGGAAACTTTTAAGTTAGGATCGGAAGAGGAGGCGGAGGAGTTAGCTCAGTTTTTTAAATTTCTTGTTCCGTCTACTTCTTTGCATGCGGAGTATGAAGAATAATTAACAAGAAACAGTCGTACGTATGAGATATGGCTGTTTTTTTGTGTTAATATCGCATACTAATTTAATTTTAAAATATTTAATGTGTTATACTAAAAACCTATTGACGTAAAAAGTATAACATATTAAAATAAAGACAGAAAGTTAAGCGGTTACAAAAGTTTTTGGGATTATAAACTTAGGGGGAAATGAAAAATGGGAACAATCGTATGTCAAGATTGTGAAGGTACAATTGCACACTTCGAGGATGAGAAAGTAACGGTACTTTACGGGAAATGTGGATCTTGCGGATGTGATCACACAGAACATACAAAAGCCCAATAATTGATAGGAAATTGACAGCTAAAAGTTTTTAGGACCATAAACTTAGGGGGAAATGAAAAATGGGAACAATCGTATGCCAAGTTTGTGAAGGAACAATCGGACATTTTGAAGATGTGAAAACGACAGTACTTTATGGGAAATGTGGTTCCAATTGTGACTGTGCTAGTAGAGAAAATGCGAAAGCTTAATCATATATAAGTAGATTATTCTTTAAACTCAGGGGGAAATGAAAATGGGAACAATCGTATGCCAAGTTTGTGAAGGAACAATCGCACATTTTGAAGATGAAAAATCAACAGTACTTTATGGGAAATGTGGATCTCATTGCGAATGTGACCATACAGAACATACAAAAGCTTAATAATTAAGAAAAAACGCCTACACATGTAGGCGTTTTTTTAATAGATTGTAGTTGTATGCCCGACTGTTGCAACAATTGCATCATCTCTAATAGGAATAAATCCTATTGATGTTTGTGGCGTGTTAGGAGGGGCATATTGACTCATCATACGGCTATCAATACGAGTAATAAAATCGGTTAAATAAGCTGAAATAAAAGCATAAGGAATCCTTCGTTCATTTAATGAATAAATAATTTCCTCTTTCGTTTTTACGCCTACGCCATGTCCGTAAAAAAAGAAGTTTCCTAGATAGATTGCATTTTCTCCTTGCCACTCAATCGTAGCTGGATTAACTTGTGGATTTTTAAAGTAAACGAGGTCACCTGGAACGATATCGCCACTCGTTTTTGTTATGAGCTTTAAGTCGCGATCGTAGTCCCATGTATAAAGTAAGAGGTTTGCGAATAGACGGTTGAAAGTTTTTTCCTCATATAATGATAGTAATGCTTTGTAAAAAATGATAATCATTGCGGTGGCACATTCAGTTCCATATAGTTTTCCGTTTTTAAAAATATCTTGGATGGCAATGGAAGGGGCTATGTTTGGGAGTAGTTGAAATCCGCCAAGTGATGTTCTTTCCCAAAACTGAGGGTTGCAAAAAGATTGTTGAAACGTACGAAACTGAAATCCACTTTGAAAAAGTTCTAGCGCGGAAGTAATAATATTAACTCGTAAATTAAGATCAAAGCTGAGTTCATCGGCTGTTCGGAAGGAATAAACTTCTTGATTTCCCGCCATTATGGATAAAATCTGTTGTTTTTCAGCTGCAAATGGCTCATATTCATTTGTGATATAAGGGTGTACAATAGAACGGCCTATCACAATCATAATGGTATCCCCACCTATACGTTACAGATTTCGCGATACGGGAAAGCCTATATTGGACTTTAGACATAGGATGAAAGTATCGCTTTTTCATAGAAAAACATTTATCCCGCTATTTGCGGGCAGTAAGAATTCCACCTCAAAATTCGGCTGGAGCCCTGCTACCCGTAAACGCCCGATTGGTGAAGGCTAATAATCAGTGGGGATGAACAAAACCCCACTGATTAAAGTTTCACTTTATATTTTGGTAGACTTTAACTACAGACAAGTACAAGTCTTTAAAACGCCAATGTGTTCTTTGAAAAAAGATAGCATAGGGAGTTCGATAGCCGAATTCAAGCTATCGGTAAAATGATATGTGTCGTCAAGAACAAGACGCTAAAACACCTGAACACGAATCTGTACGGTATGGTATAGTACAGTAGCTCACGAACCTATACGGTCTGTTGTGAGAGTGGTGATGGCACACCGCAATCTTGCACGTCAGCGATACCAGAAATGGACTTCGCCTTAGGTAGCAAGAATCCCACTGATGTTAGTCAGCTTGCCCCATTAGGGTGGGAATGTCAAATTCTTTAGTATCGTATGAAAAAAAGAGAAAAAAGGTGAAAGAAAAGCCTATCAACTGATAGGCTTGTACTCTTTAATAACACGTAATGTTTGTAATGTCATATCTTCAGGACCTTGTACAGGTAACCCAGCTTCTAAATTTTTAAGAATATACTCTAAGTTATCTTGTGTAATAATTTCCCCCGGAGTAAAGATTGGAATCCCTGGCGGATAAACCATAACAAAATCAGCTATAATACGACCTGCTGCGTTTTCAAATGGAATGACTTCTGTTTCTGAATAAAAAGCATCTCTAGGAGAAAGTGCTAGCACAGGTATTTCAGGTATTTCTACTTGTACTTGAACACCTTTGTCTGCTCTATTTCTATATGTTGCTGCTAAATCTTGTAATGCTGTAATAAGTGTATCTGTTTCACTTTCTGTATCTCCAAATGTGATAAGACAAAGTATGTTATATAAATCAGAGAGTTCTACTTCAATGTTGTAATGTTCTCTAAGCCATACTTCAGCCTGATGGCCTGTAATACCTAAATCTTTTACAGATACAATTATCTTTGTAGGATCATAGTTAAAAGTAGCATCTGTTCCTAGCATTTCTTTTCCGGGACAATAAAGATGCTCAATAACATTTATAGCATCACGAACATGCTCAGCTAATTGTATTGTTTGTTCTATGAGAGCTGTTCCTTCTGTAGCAAGACGTTTTCTAGCAACATCAAGGGATGCTAACAAAATGTAAGAAGTTGATGTAGTCGTAAGCATGCTAATAATGGATTGGACATGCTTTACGTTCACAAGACCTTCTTTTACATTAAGAATAGAGCTTTGGGTTAAAGACCCACCTAATTTGTGAACACTTGTTGCTGCCATATCTGCACCTGCTTGCATAGCTGATATTGGTAGTTCATCATGAAAATGGATATGAACACCGTGAGCCTCATCAACAAGTACAGGAATATCGTAAGAATGAGCTAATTCTACAATCTGCTCTAAATCTGCAGCAAACCCAAAATATGTTGGATTTATAACAAGTAAGCCTTTCGCATCTGAGTGCTCTTCAAGAGCCTTTTTGACAGATTGAATTGTGATCCCATGTGAAATACCGAGCTTCGGATCAATCTCAGGATGCATGAAAATTGGTTTTGCACCTGAGAAAATAATAGCTGACATTACTGATTTATGCACATTCCGTGGCACGAGGATTTTATCCCCAGGACCGCACACGCTCATCACCATTGTCATAATTGCACCACTTGTACCTTGAATAGAAAAGAACGTATGATCTGCACCGAAAGCAGCGGCTGCTAAATCCTGCGCTTCTTTAATCATACCTTTTGGATGATGTAAATCATCGAGCGGCGCAATATTAATTAAATCAATTGCTAATGCATTATGCCCAATAAATTCGCGAAATGTAGGATCCATGCCCTGTCCTTTTTTATGACCAGGAATATGGAATTGAACTGGATTTCGCTTACTGTGCTCAACTAAAGCGGTAAACAATGGTGTTTCGTATTGGGACAATCTATACACCCCTTCTTCTTCGTAATATTTATTAGAGTTTGTTTTATATGATTTCATCTCATTCTAAAAGGAAATTAAGATGACAAACTTTTAGAACTTGACTTGTTTTTCTGCCATTCGCAAAAGCCTTTTTTGGGATGGTAGTCTCACTTTATTCTCTATAAAACAAAAGCATTATATCACCAATAATTATAGATGTATAGAAAAATCGCATTTTCAAGGTGAGTATGTTTAATAGTTATATTTTAAATACTGCAAAGAGGAAGACAATTCCATTGAAATGGATAAATGGTGTATAATGCAGAGTGGCTATAGTGAAGAATAAAAGGTTGTCTTAAAGGTAGCATAATAGAAAAAGAAAGAATACTGAATGAGGTGCAAAAATGGAATATCAATATCCACTTGATTACAATTGGTCAAATGAAGAAATGGTAGCAGTTGTAAAGTTTTATGAAGCGATTGAAAAGGTATATGAAAAAGGAGTTTTGAGAGAAGATTTGATGGAATTATATCGTCGTTTTAAAGAGATTGTGCCATCGAAGGCAGCGGAGAAAAAAATTGATAAAGAATTTCAAGAAGTAAGTGGATATTCTATATATCGTACGATTCAAAGAGCAAAAGAAGTAGCGGAAAAAAAGATTGTAAAAATGTAAAAATATTTTGAAAATTAAAATGCAAAGTGCTATAATGTGATAACAACTAAAAACGGACAATATAAATTGTCCGTTTTCTACTATCGATTACAAAGTGCATATAAAGGAAGGAGTGGTTGCATCGTAGATTCAATCTTAGCAAGGAATTGTTCGTTGGTCATTGCTGAAAACTCCTCTGGTGATATATGAATACCGACTAATAACTCTGCTTTTTTCACAGTAGCTAAACGTTCAATCATCTTTTGTAAGTCTTCCGTTTCAAGCGTTTTATGCAGTTTTACACCTGGTTTAGTATGGTCAATGGACCAAACGAAGTCATTTGGAATATTTGTTTTTAAATCATTTAAATGTTCTAAGAAGGCGTGAGCCGTCTCCACTTTTTGTGGACACTCATAGATTAAACCAAAGTATATGAAGGCGTGAGTACCCCATAAACCAATTTGAAAGTGTGGTAACATTTTATATCCACGTTTATTTGTTGAAAAAGCAACCCAAGTATCGTTTGGTGGATTGACTTTGCGGCGTGCATGTTTTGCTACATGGTAGAAAAAGTTTTCATCAGTTTGTTGTGATAAATATTCTGCAAATTGTTCCCCTAAAGCTTCTAGCTTAGGATGAATATTCGTTTTAATTGCGCTCATTCGTTCTTCAAGACCATCAACAGTAAAGACTTCAAAATCAGTTGATGTGAATGTTTGTAGTGTCATGATTGTTCCTCCAACTCCTATTTTGTTTTAATTTTAGCATAGCTTGTACTATTCATAAAAAAAACATCACAAAAAAATTTAAATAAAAAAATATAATTTTGTTGCATAGATGATTTATCCAACATAGTATAGTATAAAACAAAAAATCAGAAAATTGAATCAATTCTAGTCCGAGGGCAGACGAATATTGGGAGGAGGCAAAAAAATGAGACAGGTGATTAATGCGTTAAAGAGAACAGATGCTGAAAAGAGAATTCCGGTGCTACGTTTGGAGCTAGATTATGAATTAGCAACTTTATATGATGCGATGATGGATAATGACAAACAGAAAAAAGAAGAGTGCGTACAAAAATTAGAAGTGTTAAGACTTGAAATGATCCGTTTAGAAGCGTAATAATAGTATATGTATAAATAATTAGTTGGTGCGAACCTTATAAAGGGTTCGTTTTTTCTGTGAACAGTATAGATCGGAGTGTTTAAACATGCAAGAAGTATGGAAAGACATCGATACACACGCGAAACAGTGGATTCGAGAAGCCGGAGAACAATTAATGGCGTCACTGAAAAAAACACTTATTATAGAAACAAAGTCAAATGCAGCTGATCTAGTAACAAATATGGACCGAGAAACGGAGCAGTTTTTAATTGGGAAAATTAAAGAAACATTCCCGGCTCATAATATTTTAGGAGAAGAAGGCTATGGAGATGAGATTACCTCTTCTAATGGGGTTGTTTGGTTAATTGATCCAATTGATGGCACGATGAACTTTGTTCATCAAAAAAGAAATTTCGCAATCTCAATCGGGATTTATGAGAACGGTATCGGAAAGATTGGTCTTATTTATGATCCAGTTCATGACGAACTATATCATGCGGTAAAGGGAGAAGGGGCTTTTTGCAATGATTTAGCTATTCCCATGTTGGAAAAAGGAACGGTAGAGCATGGAGTTATAGCTTTGAATGCGATATGGCTTACTGATAATCCATTGCTTAATATGGAAAAAATGATGATGCTCGTTAAGAAGGCGAGAGGTACGAGGTCATATGGTTGTGCAGCGTTAGAAATGGTATATGTTGCCACGGGAAGATTAGACGCATATGTAACACCGCGCTTATCGCCATGGGACTTTGGCGGGGGACAGATTATTGTAGAGGAAGTTGGCGGTAAAGTGACAACGTTCTTGGGAACGCCTCTTTCTATTGTAGAGAAAAGCAGTGTGTTAGTTGCAAAACCAGGAGTATACGAAGAATTATTACCATTTGTATCGCAATAATGAAAAAAAGTAAGAGGCATAAAGAAGCTTCTTACTTTTTAATGTTATTGCGATTTACGCATTTTTCTTTTTGTTACAAAACCGTATCCAACTGTAACAAATGTGCCGATAATGCAAATAATAATGCCGATGGGACTATTTTCAGCAATCATAATTCCGATACCAATTAAGAAGATAACACCGATAATTGCTGTTAATAAAAAGCGATATTGAATGTGTTCCATTTCTTCACCCTCCAATCTTATTTTACTTTCACAAAAGTAAGAATACAACTATATTTTCATTCTTGATTTTATTTTGATTGCCATTGTATCCCCTTCGCTCTTATAATAGAGAAGGATTAAAAAGACATTAGGAGTTGGACATGTTGAAAAAACGACAAGATTTACGAAATATAGCAATTATTGCCCACGTTGACCATGGTAAAACAACACTTGTTGACCAGTTATTACGTCAAGCGGGGACGTTCCGTGCGAATGAACATATTGAAGAACGCGCAATGGACTCAAATGATCTAGAAAGAGAACGTGGTATTACAATTTTAGCGAAGAATACTGCGATTCACTATGAAGATAAAAGAATTAACATTTTAGATACACCTGGTCACGCTGACTTCGGTGGAGAAGTAGAACGTATCATGAAAATGGTTGATGGTGTTCTACTTGTAGTTGATGCATATGAAGGTTGTATGCCACAAACACGATTTGTTTTAAAGAAAGCTCTTGAGCAAAACTTAACTCCAATCGTTGTTGTAAACAAAATTGACCGTGACTTCGCTCGCCCTGATGAAGTAGTTGATGAAGTAGTTGACTTATTCATCGAACTTGGTGCAAACGAAGATCAATTAGAGTTCCCAGTTGTATTTGCATCAGCAATGAACGGAACAGCAAGCTTAGATTCAAATCCAGCAAATCAAGAAGAGAATATGAAATCATTGTTTGACACAATCATTGAACATATTCCAGCACCAATTGATAACAGCGAAGAGCCACTTCAATTCCAAGTAGCACTTCTTGATTACAATGACTATGTTGGTCGTATCGGGGTTGGACGCATATTCCGTGGTACAATGAAAGTAGGACAACAAGTTGCATTAATGAAAGTTGACGGAAGTGTAAAACAATTCCGTGTAACTAAATTATTTGGTTACATTGGATTAAAACGTCAAGAAATTGAAGAAGCAAAAGCTGGAGATTTAGTAGCTGTTTCAGGTATGGAAGACATTAACGTAGGTGAAACGGTATGTCCGGTTGAGCATGAAGAGGCTTTACCATTATTACGTATTGATGAGCCAACATTACAAATGACATTCCTTGTAAATAATAGCCCGTTTGCAGGTCGTGAAGGTAAATTCATTACTTCTCGTAAAATTGAAGAGCGTCTTCGTTCACAATTAGAGACAGATGTAAGTTTACGTGTAGATAATACAGATTCTCCTGATGCATGGATCGTATCTGGACGCGGAGAGTTACATTTATCTATCTTAATTGAAAACATGCGTCGTGAAGGTTATGAACTACAAGTATCTAAGCCAGAAGTAATTATTAAAGATGTTGATGGCGTAAGATCTGAGCCTGTAGAGCGCGTACAAATCGATGTGCCTGAAGAATACACTGGTTCTATTATGGAATCAATGGGTGCACGTAAAGGTGAAATGTTAGATATGGTGAATAATGGAAATGGTCAAGTTCGCCTTACTTTCATGGTTCCAGCACGTGGTTTAATTGGTTACACAACAGAATTCCTAACATTAACTCGTGGTTACGGTATTTTAAACCACACATTTGATTGCTACCAACCAGTACATGCTGGACAAGTGGGTGGACGTCGCCAAGGTGTTCTAGTTTCACTTGACACAGGAAAAGCATCACAATATGGTATTATGCAAGTTGAAGATCGCGGTGTAATCTTCGTTGAACCAGGTACAGAAGTATATGCTGGTATGATCGTTGGAGAACATACACGTGAGAATGATTTAACAGTTAACGTTGTAAAAATGAAACAACAAACTAACATTCGTTCTGCGACGAAAGATCAAACTTCATCAATGAAAAAACCACGCTTAATGACTTTAGAAGAGTCATTAGAGTACTTAAACGATGATGAGTTCTGTGAAGTAACTCCAGAATCAATTCGTCTACGTAAAAAGATTCTTGATAAGAGTGAGCGCGAAAGAGCTGCTAAGAAAAAGAAATCTGTTGAAGCATAAAATAATAGAACAGCTACCTTTTATAAAGGTAGCTGTTTTTTTGTTTTTTGTTTATTTTTTAGAATATTTACTCTTTTTTGTAGACAGTATTTTTTTTGCGAGTTACTCTTGTATTAAGTACATAAAGAGAATTTGTTTCATGAGAAGGGGTGAAAGATAGTGTTAGAAAGAATGTCATTTTTCGCGAAACTTTGTAAAGTTGATGAAAATCCAGAGTTAGGGATGTGGTTGCTTTATGGAACAATAATTTTATTAAGTGCACTTGTATATAATCTAGGATTTGCAAGGAAGCTATCGGTACTAAAAAATATAGTGATATATACATCTTTAGCAATTGGATGCACGGTATTAACTTTTTTTGCAGTTTTTTTACCCGTTGGAGAGGGGCTCGTTGTAGCGGCAATTGTACTTGGAATTTATAGACTGCGTTTACGTCAAGCTAAACAACAAAAAACAGGGTGAAAAAAGGAGGGGCTTTCATGCGCTCAGTACAAGATGCATTATATAATTGGTTAACAATTAAAACGGTTGCGGAAGCACGTCCAGATGATAGAGCTGCACAAGAAACGTATGTATTATTCCAAAATATGATATATGAAGAGCATAAATTACGAAATGTAGAAGTTGAAAAGAACGAGGAAATGTATTTGATTACATATGAAATTGATGGAGAAATAAGGTGTGCAAGATTTCCAGTAGAAGCCATTGATTGTTTTTTGGATCAGATGAATCGTGAACCAGAAAAATACAAATAAGTCCTTATCTATATGATTAAGGACTTATTTCCGGTTTACCAATCGTCTTCTACTTTTTTATCACGATATAATCGGAAATTACCACTCGCATGGCGTTCCGTAGTACGCTCTGCAATTCGTTCCGTACATTCCATGCACATATATGTATGAATAGGGCGATTACGCAGTTTTTTTGCCATAGGATTTTCGTCATCTAACATATCTTTTTTATCACAAATCATACATTTGACTCTCATTTCGTCACCTCAATACGAATTCTATCAGTATAAGTATATCATGGAAGTATAATGTTTTTGAATAATAGCGGGAAAAAATAATATTTTCGCAATTCGAAAAATAGGTTATGATAAGGATATATAAATAATATTTGGAGGTGGAAATATGGCGAATGTAGTTGAGCCTACATTGACAGGTGATTTAGTACAATCGTTGCGTAAAGAGTGTATCGTTATGATAGCAACAACAGATTTCGAAAAACAAATTCCTAACGTAAGTGCTATTTCTTGGGTATATGCAGTGAGTGAAACTAGTATTCGATTTGCGGTAGATCAACGCTCACGTATTGTGGGGAATATACGGCATAGTGCAGGGGTTGTATTGACTATAATGGCGAATGAATCCGTATTTTCCATAAGTGGTGAAAGTGAAATTTTAACAGATAGAATGGAAGGGATTCCTCTAAAATTAACGGTAGTAGAAGTGAATGTACAAGAAGTTCGTGATGTTATGTTTTATGGTGCGAAACTTGCTACTGAACCAACATATGAAAAAACATATGATCTTCGAGCAGCTAAAAAGCTTGATAACCAAGTATTAGTAGGAATGAAAGAATTATAAAGAAGATGAATAGGAACATCGTTCATAAACTTTTACAAGTGAGTATTGTGATTTAATGTGAAAAATTATAATAAAAAGTAATATATTGAATAGAAATGAATAAAAAATAAAGAAAAGGTTTAATTTCTATGAGTTTCGATTCTACCTCGTTTTTACGGTACATATAATTATAACAATGGTTCGTCCATATTTTATGGATGAAACCCTTGTTCTACAAATTTAAAAGTGGAGTCAGGGGGTAACAGGTTGGATAAAATTTATGTGTTAGATACGAATGTACTTTTGCAGGATCCTTTATCTATTTTTTCATTTGCAACAAATGAAGTAGTGATTCCAGCAGTTGTATTAGAAGAGGTTGATTCGAAAAAACGTTATATGGATGAAGTAGGACGAAATGCTCGCTATGTATCTAAGTTAATCGACAAATTTCGCGAAATAGGAAAGCTGCATGAAAGTATTCCGTTAGAAAACGGCGGTACATTTCGTATTGAATTAAATCATCGCTCATTTGTTCAACTGCAAGATATTTTTGTAGAAAAAACAAATGATAATCGAATTTTAGCGGTAGCGAAAAACCTCTCTTTAGAAGAACAAGAAAAAGAGGACGGGAAATCAGTTATTTTAGTAAGTAAAGATGTACTCGTAAGGGTAAAAGCTGATGCAATCGGATTGCAGGCCGAAGATTATTTAAGTGACCGAGTAATCGAAGTGGAAAATATATATTCAGGATTTTTAGAAGGGTATATATCAAAAGAACAGTTAGATTATTTTTATGAAAAAGGTGAACTACCTTTATCTGAAATCGCAAATCATCCTTTTTATCCAAATCAGTTTGTTGTAATGAAAGATGCACTAGGGGGTTCTAGTTCTGCACTTGGGATTGTGGATCATTTAGGTAAGAAGGTAAAAAAACTTATTTTTCACAATGAACAAGTGTGGGGGATACGCCCACGAAACGTGCAGCAAATTATGGGATTAGAATTGCTACTTCGGGAAGATATTCCACTTGTAACGTTAACAGGGAAAGCCGGTACAGGAAAAACGTTACTCGCATTAGCTTCGGGACTAATGCAAACGGAAGATTTAGGGTTATATAAAAAACTACTTGTCGCGAGACCAATTGTACCGGTAGGGAAAGATATAGGCTATTTACCAGGAGAGAAAGAGGAAAAATTAAGACCGTGGATGCAGCCGATTTTTGATAATCTAGAGTATTTATTCAATACGAAAAAGCCTGGGGAGCTAGATGCTATTTTAGCTGGGATGGGTTCGATTGAAGTAGAAGCGCTTACCTATATACGCGGGAGAAGTATTCCAGACCAATTCATTATAATTGACGAGGCACAAAATTTAACGAAGCATGAAGTAAAGACGATATTAACAAGGGTAGGCGAAAAAAGTAAGATTGTATTAATGGGGGATCCTCAGCAAATTGATCACCCGTATTTAGATGAATATAATAACGGTTTAACATATGTTGTAGAGAAGTTTAAAGAACAACGTATTAGTGGTCATGTAAAGTTTGTTAAAGGAGAGCGTTCTAATTTAGCACAACTAGCAGCGGATTTATTATAAAAAGGAGTGAGCTTAAGCTCACTCCTTTTTTGCCTTTTAATTATACAATTTAAATGATTGTAAATTTACGGATGTTACGAATCGGATTTTGTCTATTAGATCCATCATGGAAATATAGATGAACAGGCCCGTCTTCTCGTAATGGTTTACCTTCTTTTGAAAAACCGAGAATAGCTTTATGGGCTGTTTCTAACGGAAGTGTAATTGTATTGTCTGTGGTTGCAATTTCGACATGAGTAGCATCTTCTAAAATTTCAGCATTTTTTAGAAATGGATGAAGTGGTATGCCAAACGTCCCGTTAATAAGCTGTTCTTTTTTATATTTCTTTACACTTTGTTGTATTGGCGGGAAGGCAGCACCATCACGGATTTCGCGATCCCAATGCTCTGAAGTATGTTTTAAGTATGTTTCTAATTCGGATGATGCTTCTCTAGTTTCATCAAAGTAGGTTGTCAAATCTATTTTTCGATCATCGAAAATCCATACAGTTGGATCGATAGTGATTGGAAAACGAACTTTTCCATTAATAAATAAAATTTCGCTCATTGTTGTTCCCCCATTTGTGTTATACTCCCACTTTTCAGTATAATAGTATTAGGCACTGTTGTCACAAAAAATGTTTCTATTGCAATTTATTAAAACTATCGCTAATATTAATAGATATGAGAGAGTAGGACGGAAACGGAGGGAATCAATTTGGCGTCTGAGACAGTATCAAATCATCAGGAAAAGGCACTAGCCCTTCTACAAGCGGATGCAGAGAAGATTTTAAGACTTATTAAGGTACAAATGGACAATCTTACAATGCCGCAATGTCCATTATATGAAGAAGTTTTAGACACACAAATGTTTGGACTATCCCGCGAGGTCGATTTTGCGGTTCGCCTTGGTCTTATTGGAGAAGAACAAGGGAAAGCAATGTTAGGAGAGCTCGAACGTGAGTTGTCTGCACTTCATGAAGCATTTACAAACAAACAACAATAACGGGTTCAAATAAGGGGGCTCAAACTGAAATAGTTTGGGCTTTTTATTTGTTTAATAAAGAAGGAAGAACCTATATACATATGGAATACAACAATAATTAAATTGAAACAGAAAGAGGAAATGAAATGAAAAAAGTATGGAAATCGATGGATTATTCCTTATTACTTCCTCTTGTTATCTTATGTGTGCTGGGAGTAATAATGGTATATAGTTCTAGTTCCATTGTTGCGATTTCGTCGAGACATAACTGGCCAGCAGATTACTTTTTTAAAAAACAATTATTTGCTCTAGCTGTTGGAACGATAATGTTAGCGATTATAGTTGCCATTCCTTATAAGTTGTGGAGAAAGCGAATAGTTTTGATCGCAATGGGAATAGGGAGTATTGGTCTATTAGCAGCAGCCTTTCTTTTCGGTCAGGTCATAAATGGTGCAAAAGGATGGATATTAGGTATACAACCAGCTGAGTTTGTGAAAATAACGGTTATTATTACGCTAGCAAACTTTTTTGCTAAGAAACAAGAAACGCAAACAGCTTTTGTACAAGGGATAATTCCTCCTCTAGCTGTTGTCGGTGGAGCGATGGGATTAATTTTACTTCAAAATGACTTAGGGACCGATATACTAATAGGTGGAACTGTACTGATTATGTTCTTTTGTTCAGGAGTTAATGTTAATTTAAGTATAAAGCGATTCCTCTTAACGTCTATAATATGGATTCCAGCGTTATATTTTATTGGGAACTATAAGTTAAGTCAGTACCAAAAAGCTCGGTTTTCAGTTTTTCTTGATCCATTTAACGATCCTCAAAATGATGGGTTCCAATTAATAAATTCTTTTATTGGAATTGCTTCAGGAGGGCTAAATGGTCGAGGGTTAGGGAACAGTGTGCAAAAATATGGATACTTACCAGAACCGCAAACAGATTTTATTATGGCAATTATATCTGAAGAACTTGGATTTATAGGCGTAGCTGTCATTTTAATCTGTTTACTACTTATTATTATTCGGGCATTTAGGGTTGCACAAAAGTGCAGAGATCCGTTTGGAAGTTTAATAGCAATTGGAATTGCAAGTTTGTTTGGAGTTCAAACTTTTATAAATGTTGGTGGTATGTCTGGGTTAATACCGCTTACAGGGGTACCATTACCGTTTATAAGTTATGGTGGTAGTTCTTTATTGGCTAATTTACTTGCAATGGGTATACTGTTAAATATTGCTAGTTATGTAAAACGACAAGAGAAACAACAAAACAAATTGACTAACGAAATAGAACAAGGTGGACCGCATCTTGTTGTTGTAAAATAAAAAACACATTGAGCTCTAGAGTTCAATGTGTTTTTTATTTTGTTAGATTTTAAATGTGATACAATATTGATTGTTATAAAACGAAAAGTATATTACATTAAAGTGAATGTGATATACAATATTGTTGTTAGAAAAGGAAGAGGTATGCTATACTATTTTTGTGAAACAAATCGATCAGAAAACTTATCATTTGTTGAAAAATAAGGTATGATGGATAAAAATAAAGTGAAGCTTTCTAAGTATAATATAATGTAGAAAGTGAAGAACTTCACGCTCTTTAGAGTGTGTATGTATTTTATCTCTAGAGTGGTAGGAAAATAGAGGGGGAAAATCATGACAAAGCTGCAACGTATTCAAAAAGTATTGGTAGCTAACCGTGGAGAGATAGCAATTCGTGTGTTCCGAGCATGTTCAGAACTTGGATTAAACACAGTTGCGATCTATTCTAAAGAGGATAGCGGTTCTTATCATCGCTATAAAGCCGATGAGTCCTATTTAGTTGGGGAAGGGAAAAAGCCAATTGATGCTTATCTAGATATTGAAGGCATTATTGAGATTGCGAAAAGTAATCATGTAGATGCAATCCACCCTGGATATGGTTTCTTGTCAGAAAATATTCAATTTGCAAAACGTTGTGAAGAAGAAGGGATTATCTTTATCGGTCCAAAAAGTAAGCATTTAGACATGTTTGGAGATAAAGTTAAAGCAAGAACACAAGCGCAGCTAGCACAAATTCCAATTATTCCTGGTAGTGATGGTCCAGTAAATTCAATAGAAGAAGTTGAAGAATTTGCTGAAAAGTATGATTACCCGATTATTATTAAAGCATCCCTTGGTGGCGGCGGTCGCGGTATGCGTATTGTACGTGCTAGTGAAGAATTAAGAGAATCGTATAATCGCGCGAAATCAGAAGCAAAAGCAGCCTTTGGTAATGATGAAGTGTACGTTGAAAAATTCGTTGAAAAACCTAAACATATAGAAGTACAAATTTTAGCAGATGAAGAAGGTAATGTTGTTCATTTGTATGAGCGTGATTGCTCTGTACAACGACGCCATCAAAAAGTAGTTGAAATTGCACCGAGCGTGTCGCTTTCAGATGATTTGCGTCAGCGTATTTGTGATGCTGCAGTAAAGTTAACGAAAAATGTAAATTATTTAAATGCTGGAACGGTAGAATTCCTTGTAAAAGGTGATGAGTTTTACTTCATTGAAGTAAACCCACGTGTTCAAGTTGAACATACGATTACAGAGATGATTACAGGAGTGGATATCGTTCAATCGCAAATTTTAATAGCTGATGGACATGCATTACATAGCAAAATGGTAGGTGTTCCTAAGCAAGAGGAAGTGGTTGTGCATGGATTTGCAATCCAATCTCGTGTAACGACAGAAGACCCACTTAATAACTTTATGCCTGATACAGGAAAGATTATGGCGTACCGATCAGGCGGTGGTTTTGGTGTTCGTCTTGATACAGGTAATAGTTTCCAAGGTGCAGTTATTACACCGTACTACGATTCTTTACTTGTAAAAGTTACTACTTGGGCACTTACTTTTGAACAAGCCGCTGCAAAAATGGAACGTAACTTAAAAGAATTCCGTATTCGTGGTATTAAAACAAATATTCCATTCCTAGAGAATGTAGTAAAACATAAAAACTTCTTATCAGGAGAATATGACACTTCATTTATTGACGCGTCACCTGAACTATTCTTGTTCCCGAAACGTAAAGACCGCGGAACAAAAATGTTAAATTATATTGGTACAGTAACAGTAAATGGCTTCCCAGGAGTAGGGAAAAAAGAGAAGCCAATTTTCCCAGATGCTCGTATACCAAATGTGATACACTCAGAGCCAATGCAAAATGGAACGAAACAAATTTTGGATGAGCGTGGAGCGGATGGATTAGTAAAGTGGGTACAAGATCAAAAGCGTGTACTTTTAACTGATACAACATTCCGTGATGCACATCAGTCATTACTTGCAACTCGTGTTCGTACAAAAGATTTACATCACATTGCAGAGCCGACAGCGAGAATGTTACCAAACTTATTCTCAGCAGAAATGTGGGGCGGTGCAACGTTTGATGTTGCATATCGTTTCTTGAAAGAAGATCCATGGGAACGATTACTAGATCTTCGTGAAAAAATGCCAAACGTTTTATTCCAAATGTTACTTCGTTCTTCAAACGCAGTTGGATACAAAAACTATCCAGATAATTTAATTCGAAAATTTGTAGAATGTTCCGCGCAAGCCGGAATTGATGTGTTCCGTATTTTTGATAGCTTAAACTGGGTAGAAGGCATGAGAGTTGCAATTGATGCTGTACGAGATACTGGTAAGATTGCAGAAGCAACAATGTGTTACACAGGAGACATTCATGATCCGTTACGCAGTAAATATGATTTAAATTATTATAAAAATTTAGCAAAAGAGTTGGAAGCATCAGGAGCTCACATTTTAGGAATTAAAGATATGGCGGGCTTACTAAAGCCAAACGCAGCATATGATTTAGTTTCAGCATTAAAAGAGACGGTGTCGATTCCAATTCACCTGCACACACACGATACGAGCGGAAATGGTATTTTAACGTATACGAAGGCAATTGAAGCAGGTGTTGATATTGTCGATGTAGCGGTGAGTTCAATGGCTGGTCAAACGTCACAACCAAGTGCGAATACACTATACTATGCGTTAGGTGGAAACGAAAGACAGCCAGATGTTAATATAGACTCATTAGAAAAACTATCTCATTATTGGGAAGATGTACGAAAATATTATGCTCCATTTGAAAGTGGTATGAATGCTCCTCACACAGAGGTATATATGCATGAAATGCCGGGTGGACAGTATAGTAATCTTCAACAACAAGCAAAAGCGGTTGGCTTAGGAGATCGCTTTGATGAAGTTAAAGTGATGTATCGCCGTGTTAATGATATGTTTGGCGACATTGTAAAAGTAACACCATCATCTAAAGTTGTCGGTGATATGGCATTATTTATGGTTCAAAATCACCTAACAGAACAAGATATTTTAGAACGTGGACATGCTATGGACTTCCCAGGATCTGTTGTTGAAATGTTCTCTGGAGATTTAGGACAACCATATGGTGGTTTCCCGAAAGAATTACAAAAAATTATTTTAAAAGGGAAAGAGCCATTAACAGTAAGACCGGGTGAATTATTAGAACCAGTAGATTTCGATGCTTTAAAAGAAGAGTTATTCCACAAACTTGGACGCGAAGTAACAATTTTTGATGTAGTCGCATATGCATTGTATCCAAAAGTATTTATGGACTACGAAAAAGTTGCTGGGATTTATGGAAATGTATCTGTGCTTGATACACCGACATTCTTCTATGGTATGAGACTTGGTGAAGAAATTGATGTGGAAATCGAGCAAGGTAAAACATTGATGGTTAAACTAGTTTCCATTGGGGAGCCACAGCCAGATGGAAATCGTGTGCTTTACCTGGAGTTTAATGGACAACCGCGTGAAATCGTAGTGAAAGATGAAAACGTGAAATCAACTGTTGCACAGCGTGTGAAGGGGAATCGTGAAAATCCAAATCATATTAGCGCAACGATGCCGGGAACTGTTATTAAAGTAGTTGTAAAAGAAGGCGATGAAGTGAAAAAAGGTGATTCCATGGCAATTACAGAAGCTATGAAAATGGAAACGACGGTTCAAGCGCCATTTAGTGGTAAAGTGAAAAAAGTATATGTAAATGATGGGGATGCAATTCAAACGGGAGATTTACTCATTGAATTAGATCATTAAAATAAAGAAAAAGAGCTGTGCGAAAGCAGCTCTTTTTTGTGTGTAAATAATACCTTGCCGAATTGGCAAGGTATTATAGTTTTACTTTATTTTGTTTGCTTAGAAGTTGATTCAGTTTCTTTTGCATTGACTGTACTTCTTGTACCTATCATAACTAAATAGCATAGTACAGCAAACAGGCAAGAAATGAAGAGCGAATGTAATAATGCCATTGCTAAACTAGCATTTGTAAATACGACCAAAATTCCTACTATAGCTTGAAGTGTAACAAGGATAAATGAAATAATCCATCCCCAGTATACTACACGCTGCTGCTTGTAATGGCGAATAGCGATAATCATCGCATATAGTATCCAAGCGAAAATTAACATCGCTGCAACTCTATGTCCCATTTGAACCCACTCATGTAGTTGAGTTGGCATAGGTCTACTTTTGCTACATAAAGGGAAGTCTGGACAGGCTAAGGTAGCTCGTTCGTGACGTACTAAAGCTCCTGTGTAGACAACGATATAACTGTAAATTGTTACACCATAAATATGAAATTTCATTTTTTTGTCCATAATAAGTGAACGTGCATCAAATTTCTGATCAATTTCAAAAATAAGACACGTTAACAAGATGACAGAAGCAAATGAAATTAAGGAAATACCGAAATGAATAGCTAATACAGCAGGCATTTGACCCCAAACAACCGCCGCCGCCCCCATTAATGCTTGTGCAACTAAAAATACGAAGGATAAAATTGCTAACGTCTTTGTTTCGCGCACATGTTTATAATATTTCCAGGACAAGATACAAAGAAGAGTAACAAGGATTCCGGCTGATCCAGATGTTAAGCGGTGACTTAGCTCAATAATAGTCTCCATTGATAAATTAGATGGAACAAATTCACCGTTACAAAGAGGCCATGATTTGCCGCATCCTTGGCCTGAACCCGTTTTTGTAACTAAAGCGCCTCCTAGTAAAACTACTAATAAATCGAGACTTGTAATGACTGCTAACCATTTAATAAAGCGTTGCAATCTCTTTCACCATCTTTCTGCTATGAAGTTATTGCGAAATATTTTCATTCCATTATGTATAGAATAAAACGTGCTACAGTCCTATGATATATAAAAAATAATAAAATAGCAAAGAAATGGAGGGCGAGGACAACGTACGTATTATAAAGAAAAAAATGGGATTTAAAATACATATTTTAGGAGGAATTCAGGCTATTTTGAAAAGAAATGGGGAGAATACATGCTAAATATGACAAAATAGTTTATTATAGAAGATAACATCATGTTATGATAAGGATAAATTAGAATAAAGTTTTTTAATGTTTGACACAAAAAGTTCATGTTTTCTTCACAAAATGTTCGGGAAATGTGATTTAATATATTGGAGTATGGGCGTAGATTAGTAGTAGAATGGGTTAACAATATTTCTACTGTAATAATATTGCTATATAGAAGCGAAATATTTCACATGAAATATATGCTTAGAAAGATGATAGGTTTAAGAGGGGGTTAAAGTGATGAACCATGCAACAAGTGAGCTGCATGATGAGTCAGCTGTTTCAATTGTACCGGAAACAACTCGGTTACAAGATTTATCAGCGCTCGTTAAAATGGGGATTGTAAACTCAAATACACTTACTGTATTTACAGGATTTTGGTTGGCTTTACATTTTAATGGATTGAGTGTTATGGACAATCTAGATAAGTTATTTTTCACAATCGTTGGTTCGGCATTAATTATGGCAGGGGTATGTTGTTTAAATAACTACATTGACCGAGATATCGATCCATTAATGGAAAGAACAAAAAACCGTCCAACGGTAACAGGTAAATATAAACCTGGCTTTGCACTTGCATTTGGACTTGTAATTTTACTTCTTGGCTTTGTATTTTTATTACTTACTACACCGATGGCAGTGTTAATCTCATTTATTGGTGCCTTCACATATGTTGTTTTATATACGTTATGGACGAAGAGAAAATATACGTTAAATACTGTTGTAGGTAGTATATCAGGAGCAGTTCCACCTTTAATTGGATGGGCGGCAATTGATCCGTCTTTAAATCATCCAATTGCTTGGATGTTATTTTTAATTATGTTTATTTGGCAAATCCCACATTTCCTCGCATTAGCGATGAAGCGTGTTGATGAATATCGAAATGCAGGAATCCCAATGCTTCCTGTTGTACAGGGATTTGATATTACGAAACGTCAGATTATGATTTGGACAGTATGTTTATTACCACTACCATTTTATATGAGTGGACTTGGAATAACATTCATGGTAATTGCAACATTGCTTAACATCGGATGGATCGCATTAGGGCTTTATGGCTTCCGTCAGCAAGATGACATCAAGTGGTCCGTAAAAATGTTTGTTTATTCCCTGAATTACTTAACAATCTTATTTGTGTCAATGATTGTAGTTACATTCTTCTAAGACAACGACATGATTGGATTTCTTTACGTTGAGATTTACTTTACTTAACTATAAAGTACAATCTAATTCACAAAGAAAGTGGGGGTTGTTTGTATGAAGAAACAGTGGCGACTGCTTTCGTTCGTTTCACTGCTGGCTTTACTGTTAGGGGGATGCGGTAAAGCTTTTCAGTCTACTTTAATTCCGCAAGGGGAAGTAGCAAAAATGCAATATGATTTGCTCTTGCTAGCGAGTGCAATCATGGTAGGAGTAGTACTTGTAGTTACTATTATTTTCTTATATGTAATTGTGCGTTTCCGACAAAAAAAGGGTGAGGAAGATTATATTCCAGAGCAAGTTGAAGGAAATCACAAACTAGAAATTATATGGACAGTCATTCCGATTATTCTTTTGTTAATCTTGGCTGTTCCGACTGTTACATATACATTCAAGCTTGCTGATGTAAGTGCGATGGAGAAAAAGAATATTGATAAAGATACTATCGTTGTTGATGTAACAGCGAATCTTTATTGGTGGGAATTTTCTTATAAATCAGAAAAAATAGTAACTTCTCAAGATTTAGTTATCCCCACAGGTAAGAAAGTGTATTTGAATTTGAAGGGTGCCGATATTAAACATTCGTTTTGGGTTCCATCTTTAGCTGGGAAAATGGATACAAATACAGATAATGTAAACAAAATGTGGTTAAAGGCAGATAAATCGGGCACTTATAATGGTTTTTGTACAGAATTTTGTGGCCCATCACATTCTTTAATGCAGTTCAAAGTGAAAGCTCTGGATGAAAGCGAGTACAAAAAGTGGCTTGCTGACATGAAGAAGATTGATGGAAAAAAAGAAGTAGCTTCTACAAAGGCGCAAGAGGGTCAAGAAATATTTAATAAAAGCTGTATTGGTTGTCATGCAGTTGGATCAAATGATAGTAGACCACCTTCTGCTCGTATCGCACCGAACTTAGCAAACTTCGCAGATCGCGATATGGTTGCTGGTATTGCCGAAAATAATGAAGAGAACTTAAAAAAATGGCTCAAAGATCCTGAAAATATGAAACCAGGTAATAAAATGACTGGTAAATATGGCAACTTAACGGATGATCAAATTAATGCATTAAATGCATATTTACAAACGTTAAAGATTGAAAAATAAAGAGGGATCATTTGCGAAGGGGAGGTTGAAAACGTGAGTTCTGTAGCAAAAAAACAGGGGATGGGTGCTGTCATATGGGATTATTTAACGACAGTAGACCATAAAAAGATTGCCATTCTCTATTTAATTGCAGGTGGATTGTTTTTTGTAATAGGTGGAATAGAAGCACTATTTATTCGCCTGCAGTTAGCGATTCCTAACAATGCTTTTCTTGTTGGGGATGCTTATAATCAAGTATTAACGATGCACGGTACAACAATGATTTTCCTCGCAGCTATGCCACTCGTGTTTGCATTTATGAACGCCGCTGTACCACTTCAAATTGGAGCACGTGATGTGGCGTTCCCGTTTTTGAATTCGCTCGGATTTTGGTTATTTTTCTTTGGTGGATTATTTTTAAATTTAAGTTGGTTTTTAGGAGGAGCGCCTGATGCAGGGTGGACATCGTATGCATCTTTAGCTTTAGCCTCTAAAGGACATGGTGTTGATTTTTATGTACTCGGCTTGCAAATATCAGGTATTGGTACATTAATTGGAGGTATTAACTTCCTTGTTACAATTATTAATATGCGCGCGCCAGGGATGACGTACATGCGCATGCCGATGTTTACATGGACAACATTTGTAACATCTTCACTTATTTTATTTGCATTTCCACCATTAACTGTAGGATTAGGACTTTTAATGTTAGATCGTTTATTTGGCACAAGTTTCTTTAATCCGGCACTTGGTGGGAACACGATTATATGGGAGCATTTATTCTGGATCTTCGGTCATCCGGAAGTATACATTCTTATACTCCCAGCTTTCGGAATATTCTCAGAAATCTTCGCCACATTTTCGAAAAAACGATTATTCGGTTATTCCTCTATGGTGTTCGCGACAGTATTAATAGGGTTTTTAGGATTTATGGTATGGGCGCATCATATGTTTACTGTTGGTCTTGGGCCTGTTGCAAATGCTATCTTCTCGGTTGCAACAATGGCGATTGCAGTTCCAACGGGTATTAAAATATTTAACTGGCTCTTTACAATGTGGGGTGGAAGTATTAGGTTTACAACACCAATGATGTGGGCGGTAGCTTTTATTCCATCCTTCGTTATGGGTGGAGTTACAGGTGTTATGCTTGCTTCTGCACCAGCTGATTATCAGTTTCATGATAATTATTTCGTAGTAGCACACTTTCATTATGTAATTGTTGGTGGTGTTGTATTTGGTTTACTTGCAGGTGCGCATTATTATTGGCCACTTATGTTTAATAAAGTATTAAATGAAACATTAGGTAAGATAACATTTTGGTTATTCTTTATCGGTTTCCATTTAACATTCTTTATTCAGCATTTCCTAGGTCTAATCGGTATGCCACGTCGTTACTACACATATCTTGAGGGCCAAGGGTTGGAAATGGGGAATATGATTAGTTCTATCGGAGCTGTGTTTATGGCTCTTGGAACGATTGTTCTTTTATTCAATGTAATAAAAACAACGGTATCAAAAGAGAAGGCTGGCCGTGATCCATGGGATGGACGTACATTAGAATGGACAATGCCAGCACCTACACCGGAATACAATTTTAAACAATTGCCATTTGTTCGCGGGTTAGATCCGTTTTGGATTGAAAAACGTGAAGGTAATAAAGAGATGACAGCAGCGGAACCAGTTGGTGATATTCATATGCCAAATGCTTCATTTTCACCATTTATCATTTCTCTAGGCTTATTCATAGCAGCATTCGGTGCGATGTATATGCAGGGTGGCAAAGATAAATTTTGGTTATTAGTAGCGATTATCGGTTTAATCATTACGTTTGGTACAATGTTCCTTCGTTCAGTAATTGATGATCATGGATATCATATTCATAAGGAAGATTTAGATGATAAGGGGGGCAAGGCGTAATGCATGTAGATGAGAAATTAACGAATGAAACATTTCCAGCAGAGCCTGAAAAAGCAACCCTTGAGGGGAAAAATAAGTTTGTTGGTTTTTGGTTATTTCTTGGAGGCGAAACAGTGTTGTTCGCTTCCTTATTTGGCACATATTTAGCGTTAAAGAACTCTACAAATGGTGGACCAACATCTCAAGAGATGTTTCAAATGCCACTCGTTTTCATTATGACGATGCTTTTGTTAACAAGTAGTTTAACGAGTGTATACGCAATGTATCATATGAAAAATTTTAACTTTAAGAAAATGCAACTTTGGTTACTTGTAACAGTGTTGCTTGGCTTAGGATTTTTGGGGTTTGAAATATATGAGTTTTATCATTATACGCATGAATTTAAGCATACTATGAGAAGTAGTGCATTTGGTTCTGCATTTTATGCTCTTGTTGGTACACACGGGCTCCACGTGTTGTTTGGATTATGTTGGATTTTAACATTAATCTTTAGAAACGCGAAGAGAGGCTTAAATTTATACAACGCACCAAAGTTTTATGTTGCATCAATTTATTGGCACTTTATTGACGTAGTTTGGGTGTTTATTTTCACTGTAGTATATTTGATGGGAATGGTGGGATAAACAATGGCGGTTAAGCAAACGAATAATCCTAAGGTGGATCTTGTTTATCGGAAGAGAAAAAGTGCAGAGGAAATGAAGCACCAAGTTGTTACATTTTCACTAATGATTTTTTTAACATTAGTTGCATTTGCAGCGGTGGCATATCCGAAAACATTTAGCCCGATTTTTTCGGTTCCATTTATATTATTGTTAGCAGTCATTCAAGTTATATTTCAGTTATATTATTTCATGCATATGAGTCATAAAGGGCATGAAGCGGCGAGTTTCTTCTTGTACTCTGGATTGTTAATTGGTTTATTAACAATATTAGCCTTTATGACAATTGTGTGGATTTAAACAGTGATAGTAGGGGGCTCTGATATATCAAAGCCCTCTTTTTATATGAAATATAAGAATTTTGAAAAGGTAGGTGTGAAAATGGAAAACTTATGGGTATTTGGTTTTCAAGCTTTATGGAGTCCAATTTTTTTATTATTTATGATCTCGATTCTTATTAGTTATTTTTTAATTATTGGACCGTATAGAACGCGATTTGAAAATGCGACGAAGGTAAGTAAGAAGCAAATTTTTTATTTTACGACCGGGATTGTTCTTTTGTATGTTGTAAAGGGAGGACCTATTGATTTAATTGGTCATATCATATTTAGTGCACATATGTTTGAGATGGCAGTAATGTATATTGCGGTGCCTCCGTTATTACTGCTTGGTATACCTGTTTGGTTATATCGTTATATTACTTCTTTTAAGTTCGTTCAAATTGTGATAAAGTTTTTTGCTAAGCCGCTTATTGCGTTGTTTGTATTTAATGGCCTGTTTTCCTTTTATCATTTGCCAATTGTTTTTGATGCAGTAAAACAAAGTCAAATAGCGCATCCTATTTGCCTTGCTATATTGTTTTTTGCAGCAATGATGATGTGGTGGCCGATGTTAAATCCACTGCCAGAATATCAAACTTTAAGTGATATTAAGAAGCTTGGTTACATGTTTGCTAATGGTATTTTATTAACGCCAGCTTGTGCGTTAATAATTTTTGCGACTGCACCATTATTTGCAACATATACAGATTCGGCCGCTTGGATGAAGGCAATGGAACTCTGTGTACCGGCGGGTACTTTATCAGATTTAAATATAACTGGACCAGAATTTTTACATTGGATGCCGGTAGTACAAGACCAGCAAACAGGTGGTATTATTATGAAAATTGTCCAGGAAATAGTGTACGGTACGATTATCGGTTATGTGTTCTTTAAATGGGCACGTAGAGAGCGTGAAAAGGATAAAGAGCAGTTGCAAGAGTTACCTCCTTATTTGCAGACGAAATAAAAACTAGCGCATCGTGTTAATGCGCTAGTTTTTTTTTGTTATTCAATAATTTGAAATTCTTTTAACTCTTTTTCAATATTTTGTAGGAGTTGTTCGCTTTTTTGAAGTACATTCGTTGGAAAAATCTCATCATCGCCATATTCAACGCCATGAGGATAATAATGTTTTCCTAATAAGGGTGGCAATAGTTTTACTTGAGCGTGTCTGCCGCCGATGTCACCTTCAACAGCAAAGCCTTGTACACGTAAATAATAAATATCCTTTAATATTTCAAATTTATAATCATATGTAACGCGTTCGTAATCCCATTGTCCGGCAAGTACAAAATGATTGTTTTCCATAATCTCAGTTAAAAGAGTTAGATCAACGACTGCATCAGTAAAGTTTGTATTTGTAAATTGCATAGAATACCTCCTTATTTTAATGTTAGTTCATTATTTTTATAATAGTACGAATAATAAGAAAGTGCAATTCGTATTGCGAGAAAAGGGATAATCCAGACTTTTTTCGTGAAAATATGATATAGTGAAAAGAGTACGGTACACACAAAAAAAGGAAATAAAAGGATTTGTGTATATCTCGATTTTATGCTTTGTTCAGGAGGTATATCGTTTGAAGAAATTATTGCGTATCGTAATGATTACATTTTTAATTTTAGCTGTTGATTTATACGGGAAGTTACTCGTGTCACAATATATATTAACCCCATCTCACTCTAAGCAAGAAAATAAAATTGTGAAAAAGAAGAAGCAAGTAAATGAAGAATCCACAGACACTGTTTTAAATATGCTTGGCGGGGACTCTGAGAATTTATTAGCGAAGTGGGGCGAACCATCTCGAATAGAGCCGTCTGCTTATGGATATGAATGGTGGGTGTATAATCAAGATTTAGCTCAGTATGTTCAATTTGGAGTTGCTGAACGTAAAGTTGTAACGGCGTATGTTGCTGGTGAGCAAGTTAAGGTGGCTCCCTATTATATAAATGAAAAGTATGAAGAGGTATATAAAAAGAATCCACTTTCACATGAGATTTCATTAAAAAGAGGAAAGAATAGTTATCAATTTGAGTTATCTGATACGGAAGTAATGGAACAACCGCTAGTACCTGTAGAAGATGGATGGGCACAATTATACTTTGATCACTTTACACATGAGCTTGTTGGTCTTCGTTATATGGATGATGAAACGTTATTACGACAAAGACCATATCAACTTGTTTATTCAGGTGAATTAATAGCGGAACAGCCGCTGACGCCAGAAAAAATGAAGCAAGTAGAAAATGGAAATATGCAACAAATTCTCGATTTAACAAATATTATTCGGAGTCGTCATCAATTACCGTTGTTAACATTGGATCAACAAACTGCAGATGTTGCATTTGGCCATAGTAAAGATATGAAGGATAATAATTATTTTTCGCACGATTCACCTACTTTTGGTACGTTAGGAGATCGCTTGCAACGTGGGCAAGTGGCTTTTCAACTTGCTGGTGAGAATATAGCGGCGCAACATAGTGATGGAATTGCGGCGGTACAGGGTTGGTTAAATAGTGAGGGGCATAGAAAGAATTTATTAAACGAACAATTTACTGGATTAGGTGTTGGGGTATATGATAAATTTTATACTCAAAACTTTATCCGAAAATAAAATGAAACTTTAATCAGTCGGGGCATCCTTCATTGATTATTAGTCTTCACCAATCGGGCTTTAATTGTCCACAAATAGGAAGATAAAAAGGTGCATGAATCGTCTAAAAATAGGCGAACCATGTGCCTTTTTTTTCTTACAATATAGTAGATATACATGAAGAGGTGAGGATTATGCCAACAACAAAAGGGCCGTTACATCCATCGGTTCAACAGTTTAAAGAGTTTGTAAACCATCACCCTAAAATGGTTCATGAGGTTAGAGGTGGTCAAAAAACATGGCAGCAATTTTATGAAGAATGGTACTTACTTGGTGAAGAAGATCAAATATGGACAGCATATAGACCTGATGGAGCACCTGCTTTTTCTTCGGTAAAAGAAAATAAAGAAGAAAAAGAAAATCGAACAGAAGAGGAAAAAACTGCTGATGTGATGGGGCAAATGCTTTCTTTCTTTAAAAAGCTAGACGTAGAACAAATGCAACATCATTTAGCAAATGTAACGAGTGCGATTGGTAGCGTGCAACAAGTTATTCAACAATTTCAAGGAAACCGTGCGCAGCAAGAACAAAGTACTTCTGAAAATAATCCTTTTTTCTTTCAAAAGGATTAGGGGGAAAGAGAATGAGAGCAGAGCTTATGGAGTTTATAAAAGCTGATGAGGATTTAGCTCGCTATATTCGGGAACAGCCATACTGGTACCGGAAATTGACGCGTAACCCAGAAGAAAAAGAAGCTTTTGAGTTAGCTGCCATGCAGCATTTCAAAAAAACGATACCAGATAAAGTGGAAAAATTTCAAAATCAATTGGCCGTTGCTTCAATTATGATTGATATGTTCCAGTATATGAAGCAGCAAAATACAACGTAATTGGAAGGGAAAACTATGTCCGTTATGCAAAACTTTTGTTACAATAGAATCGGATTATTTAAAAAAGGAGTTGCAGCATGACGGAAATTTGTTTAGTACGACATGGACAAACTGATTGGAACTTTCAAGAGATTATTCAAGGGCGCGAAGATATTCCACTCAATGAAGTTGGGAAGAAGCAAGCGAGTCAAAGTGCAGCTGCCTTGCAAGCGGAATCGTGGGATATAATTATAAGTAGCCCGTTAATTAGAGCGCAAGAAACAGCTAAGGAAATTGCTGGGGCTATTGGATTACCATCTATTTTATTAGATGAGCGATTTATGGAACGTAATTTTGGGGAAGCTTCTGGGAAACCAGTTGCGGCCGTTAGAGAGTTAATTACAGAAGGTAATGTAGAAGGAATGGAACAGGATGAAGAAATCGTAGAGCGCTGTTTTACGGCTTTCCAACAGGTTGCAGCAGCACATGGAGATAAACGTATTATCATTGTTGCGCATTCACATGCAATAAAAGCTATTTTACACGCAATTGCACCAAATGAAATTACATTTAAAACGCCGTTAAAAAACGCATGTATTAGCTACGTGAAAGAGAATAGCGGGAAATGGGATGTTCTTAAATATAATATTGCGGAGCATATTAGTGTATAAGAGTGCAAGGAGATTGTATGAAAAGTAATTAGAATCATATCTTTCTTTTAGGTGAGACACTTCAATTAGTAGTTCTGTTCCAAATGTGTTATGATGAATACTCGGAGGTGTCTCTCATGATTGTAGCGACGCTGGAAAGCGTATTGATTTTAGATAAGGCAGAGCAGCTTGCAAAAGCGATCATCTGTTCAGATATAGCAGAAGATTACCGTAAGTATTATAAGGATTTACAAGAAGATATAGAAGTCCAGACGCTAATTCAGCAATTTACAGCGATGAAAGAGCGATACGAAGAAGTGCAACGTTTTGGTAAATATCATCCTGATTATACTTTCGTTTCGACGAAAATGAGGGAATTAAAGCGTTCTGTAGATATGCATGATAAGGTTGCAACTTTTAAAAGAGCAGAAACAGCTTTACAGAAGTTATTAGATGAAGTTAGTGTAGCAATTGGTTCTGAGGTATCTTCTTCCGTTAAAGTTCCAACAGGAAATCCGTTTTTTGATGCGGGTGGCTGTGGCGGTGGTTGTGGTACCGGAGGCGGTTGTGGTTGTAAAAAAACGGGGTAATTTACCCCGTTTTTTAGAATATAGAAGAAAACGTATACAGAGTTTGTTCTTTAATGTCATAAATTTATGATTGGTTTTCATAAAATATAAGAATATAAGTTTTTAAAAGGAGAAGATGGAGAAGATTATGTTCGGGCAACGACAAAGTATGATTGTTTATTTACATTCATTGAAACATGCCAAGATTTTAAGGAAATATGGTAACATTCATTACATATCAAAACGTTTGAAATATGCCGTTGTATATTGTGATATGGAACAAATTGAGCATATGATGCAAAAATTGAATAAACTTCCTTTTGTAAAAAAAGTAGAACAGTCGTATCGCCCATTTTTAAAAACGGAATTCGAAAATTCGCGTCCTGATCGGGCAAAAGAATACGATTATAGCTAAGTAAAAAAATCCCCTGCTAAATTTAGCAGGGGATTTTTTACTTGAAATAACGTGTTATTTCATTGGAGGAATGAAATTGTTCATTCGTAAAATACCAATTAGATGATTAAAAAATAGTTCTTTTTCAGGGAAAGTTGTTGATGGTTTTACAGTAAAGGGAGTAACTTTTTTCCCTATTTGTTCCGCCATTTCTTCAAATAAAACGACACGTTTACTTTTTTTATTTTCAAGTACAGGAATGCCTTCACGACATATGTATAATGGTTGGAAATCACCAGTAGTTGTCGGTTTTAGTATTACAACAAGTGAACACACTTTTTTTTCGTTTTTTACAGTTTCGAATTGTAACATATGTGTTACACGTTCTTGGTTTGTTTTGGCAATTTCAAGTAATTCATATAAGTCAGAGTAGCCTTCTCCGAGTTCTATAAAGCGTTGAATCATATTTTTTCCTCCTCTTTCTTTTACTGTACCACCTCACTTTTTAAATGAAAAGTAGACAAATAAAAAAACCCTGCAAAGCAGGGCCCTTCTAATACTAGTATGTACTACTAGTAAGAAGGCAAAGGGAGAGGAGAAACCGGAGGAAGAACTTATGGGGAAACGTAAGTCTTCTCCGCGGTTGGCAACAACATCGAAAATGATGTTGTTATATTTATTTATGTCCAATCTAAAATGAAGATATACATAATGAAATTAAAATTTATGTTAGGCTTTTTATTTTTCTTTTTTTTATTTTATGATAGGATAAAAAAGGTAAAGTGGAACTGATGTACATAGAGGGTTGTTGCTTGCAAATAGTGAAATGGATATGAAAGAAATAGCGAGCGATTATTTTAACTGAGGTTTTCAATTAGTTAAATAACAGATTAATGAAAAAATGTATGAAATAGTATGAATCGGTAGCGGTTACCGAATTGAAATGAATTTGCTGTAATCGCTCTATAGATTGAAATAAAGGTAGTGACAACAGATGAGAGTAGTTTCAGGAAAATGTAAAGGGCACCCACTTAAAGCGGTACCTGGTAATACAACGCGTCCAACGACAGATAAAGTGAAAGAATCTATTTTTAATATGATAGGTCCTTATTATGATGGTGGTATCGCTCTTGATTTATTTGGTGGTAGCGGTGGTCTTGGAATTGAGGCCATAAGTAGAGGGATTGATAAAGCGATTTTTGTTGACCGAGATAGTAAAGCGATAAAAGTCATTCATCAAAATTTAGAAAGCTGTAGACTACAAGAACAAGCTGAAGTGTACCGAAATGATGCAGAGCGTGCGGTAAAGGCGCTTATAAAGCGTGAAATATCATTCGATCTTATACTAATAGACCCTCCATATAAAGCTCAAAAAATCGTGTCTTTAGTTAGTGTAATGGATCAACATGGATTGTTAAATAAAGATGGCATCATTATGGCAGAGCATGGAGATGACGTGGTTTTACCTGATTCTATAGGAGAACTTGTAAAAGTACGGGCAGAAAACTACGGGATTACAGCAATTTCGATTTATAAGTATGAAGGTGAGGGGACAGAATGACAAGTATAGCTATTTCTTCAGGGAGTTTTGATCCAATTACCCTTGGACATTTGGATATTATTAAAAGGGGAGCAAAAGTATTTGATGAAGTATATGTAGTTGTTTTAAACAATTCATCAAAAAAACCATTCTTTTCGGTAGAAGAACGCCTAGAGTTAATTCGAGAGGCGACAAAGGATATTCCGAATGTAAAAGTTGATTCACATAGTGGATTATTGGTGGAATATGCAAAAATGCGTAATGCAAATGCAATATTACGTGGTTTACGAGCAGTTTCTGATTTTGAATATGAGATGCAAATTACTTCAATGAATCGAAAACTAGACGAAAGTATCGAAACTTTCTTCATTATGACAAATAATCAATATTCATTTTTAAGTTCAAGTATTGTGAAAGAAGTTGCGAGATATGGTGGAAGTGTAGTAGACCTTGTTCCTCCGATTGTAGAGCGTGCTTTAAAAGAAAAGTTTAAAACCCCGTTAAAGTGAACGGGGTTTTTCTTTATAAATGCGTAAAAACAATAAGATGACATATAAATATAAACAAAATAAGGTGAAGATTGGTCCGTAGTGTATAAATGATGTCCAAATATCAGTTAGTGTATAAGAATGATTCAATAAAAATACGGGAAGATCTTCTTGCGTAGGCGAGAAAGAATGAACTTTTTCATAAAATGGTCCCCAAAATATAAAAGTGAAAATAGGAGCGAGAATACTTTGGATAATTCGAGCTAAAAAATATGGTTTAAAGCGGATATCTGTCTCCGCTAATATGCTTGCTACTTGTGCCTGAATAGAAAGACCGCTAAATGCTAAAATGAAGCTTGTTACCATCGCTTGTTGAAGAAGTGTTGATTCATTAATTTGACTAATCATTTGGCTTCCGAGCGTCATTTCAAAAATACCGGATAATATCGGAATACTAAATTGGGATGTAAGTTGGAAGAATGATAAAATATGTTGCATAATAAAAGAAAGCGCTTCTGTAATTTTGAAAACAGTAATCATTTTATTTAAAACAGAGAATAAAATAATAAACCCACCAATCATGAGCAATGTTTGAATAGAAGAAACGATAGCGTCACCGAGTAGTTTTCCGATTGGTCTTTTTTCTTGCATACGTGTTTGGTGGAGGATGGAAAAAGGGTTTTGAAAGGCACGCTTTTGATTCGTATGTTTGTCTTTTATGTAAGTATCGTTATTACCATAAAAGCGCATAAGTAATCCGACGATAAAGTTACTTATATAATGTGCTGCTGCTAATACGAGTCCTAATTTCGGATTATTGAAAAAACCAATAGAAACCGCTCCGAAAATAAAAAGTGGATTAGAAGAATTTGTGAAAGATACGAGTCGTTCCGCTTCAATTTGTGTTAGTTGATTGCTCTTGCGTAGTCTAGCGCTTAATTTGGCGCCAGCGGGGAATCCTGAAGCCATTCCCATTGCCCAAACAAATCCGCCTACCCCTGGAACACGAAACAGTGGACGCATTAGTGGTTCTAATATAACACCGATAAATTTTACAATACCAATACTGATTAGAAGTTCCGCAATGATGAAAAACGGTAGTAGTGAAGGGAATACAACTTCCCACCATATATTTAACCCGCGAATTGAAGCTTGCAAAGCATCTTGGGGGTGAAGTACAAGAGAAAAGGTTAAAAACAACATTGATATGGTAAGAAAAGCAGTTTTCCATTTTTCGTACATGTAAGAAAATCCCCCTTTGTCCCAAAAACGTTCATTTCAGTATACGTGGATATGTGGTGAATTTAGACCATAAGTATGAAAAAGGAATGAAAAAAATTAAAGGGTGAGAAAAATGAAGGAACCAAAAATCGGTTTAGCGCTTGGATCCGGAGGTGCAAAAGGTTTTGCTCACATAGGGGTAATAAAAGTGTTAAGGGAAGCTGGCATCCCTATTCACATGATAGCAGGTAGTAGTATAGGAGCGTTAATTGGTACATTTTATGCAGCGAGTTGTGACGTTGAAAGACTGTATAGATTGGCCGCTGTTTTTAAAAGGAAATATTATTTGGATTTTACAGTTCCTAAAATGGGATTTATTGCTGGAAAACGTATTAAAGATATGATTAAAATGTTTACATATAATAAAAATTTAGAAGAGTTAGATATCCCGACAGCTGTTGTGGCTACTGACATTTTGAAGGGGGAGAAAGTTGTTTTTACAAGTGGTCCGATTGCGGAGGCGGTTCGAGCTAGTATATCTGTACCAGGGGTGTTTGTTCCAGAAAAAATAGATGGCCGCTTATTAGTGGATGGAGGGGTAATTGACCGTATTCCCGTATCGGTTGTAAAAGATTTAGGTGCTGATATTGTTATTGCTGTTGATGTATCTCCAATTAAGGTGAATGGAGAGGTTACATCGATTTATGATGTAATTATGCAAAGTATTGAAATTATGCAACATGAACTTGTGATGAATCGGCAAATAGCATCAGATTTAATGATGCGGCCAGCAGTGGAACAATTTAGTTCGCGTGCTTTTACACATATTGAAGACATTATTAGGGTCGGAGAAGTGGAAGCGGAACAACATATTTCAAACATTTATTTACTAATTGAGCAGTGGAAGGAGAAGCATAATGTTTAAGCGTTTTCGGTTTATATATGCAATTTTAATAGGGGTTATATTGGCGATGCTACTTGTTTATGTGCGCTTGCCGTATTATGTGACAAAACCAGGTATGGCCGCGAAATTAGCGCCGTACGTGCAAGTTGACGGTGGAACTAAAGAGTCTGGTGATTTCATGCTTGTCACTGTCTCAATGGGACCTGCTAATGTGGTGAACTTAATAGCCGCGCAATTTAATAAATATACACACGTTTCGAAGGCGGAAGAAATATTGCAAAAAGGCGAGAGTGATGAAGAATATCAATTTCGCCAAAATTATGCAATGAAAGATTCGCAAAATGCAGCAATCTATAATGCTTATAAACGTGCAAATCGCTCTGTTTCTTTTGAAAATAAAGGTGTACTAGTTGCTGGTGTAGCAAAGGGTATGCCGTCAGAGGGAAAGCTTAAGCTTGGAGATGTTATTATAGCTGTCGATGGAAAAATATTCGACAAGACGGAACAATTTATTGAGTATATGACAGGGAAAAAAGAAGGGGACACAGTAAATATTGAATACAAGCGGGGCGGAAAACAGTTTAAAGAAAATTTAAATGTAAAGACGATCCCTAATGGGAATGGACGCGTCGGTATAGGGGTCTCTATCGTTACGGAAAGAGAGTTAGTAGTAGATCCGAAAGTGAAAATTGATTCCCATGAAATAGGCGGTCCATCAGCGGGGTTAATGTTTACACTAGAAATTTATAATCAGCTCGTTGAAGAAGATTTAACAAACGGACATGAAATAGCTGGAACAGGTACAATCAATGATAAAGGAGAAATTGGTCCAATTGGTGGTATTCAGCAAAAAGTAGTAGCTGCTAGTGATGCGGGAGCTGAAGTGTTTTTTGCGCCAAATGAAAAAGGTGTAGAGAAATCGAATTATAAAGATGCTCTTGAAGCTGCGAAAGATATTAAAACGAAGATGAAAATTGTACCGGTGGACACACTGGATGATGCATTAACGTATTTGGAAAAAATGGGTGAAACAAAGTAAACCTCTCTGAAGAAGAGAGGTTTTTCTTATAGGAATTTTTTCGTTATTTCATCATAACGAATTGGATGATGCGTTGCGTCTTGTTTTAGCAGTTGTGTCCGCAAAGGTTCTTGCATTATGGAGAAATATACAGCATTTGATTTTCGTTCTATGTCTAAAGTTGGATGTTCGAATGTTTTTGTATGAGTAAGGATTGGGAGTTCTATTTTTTTCTTATTTCTAGAAAGATAAGTTTGTCCTTTTTGTGACATTCCGAGAAGACGGATATACGGCGCATGTTGCTCTACATTTGCTTTGTGTATTTCTTCCTTCGTTGTATTTGTTAAAATATGTGTACAAGCTCTTTGCAATCTAGTCCATGTATAACGTTTTGTTTTTAATGCTTCCATGAATGAATAGAAAGATGAACTGTTTTGTATTTTTGATAAAATACGATGCTCTAAACCTTCTTCCATTTCATATATATGTTGTAAGTCCTCTGAAGACATCGTCATAAGTTTGTATTTAAAAAATGAAAAGTATTTTTCCCAGTTATGTAACGTCCCGTAGTTTTGCTTGTAGTTTTCTAAAAGAGAAGCAGTCATTTTCGGGATAAAAGGCTCAATAGTTGTAGAGGAACTGTTTTCATTAAATAGCTGTTTGCGAATACTTGTTGCACTTGCAATATGTTGATCGTGAAATGTTTCATCATGATAATGAGAGGCGAATCTTTTTATAGTTTGTGCTTGCATCGAACTGTTTTGTAAGAGAATTGCTTTAATGTACTGTAAGCCTAAAATGTTATTTGGTTGTGACATATCTACGTTTTTTTCGGGTGGTAAGATGTGTAGAAAGGCTTCAGATGTAGCTTTCGCATAACTATTACCTGCATTCATAAATTGCTTCACAAGACGATTAAAAGTCTCTTCTTCATTTTTTTGTATAGCGATGGTATTGTAGAAATTTTCAGCTTGTCCATCTTCACTACCGAAACAAATTTCAGAAACACCAAGGGCGTTTAAAATCGAAATTGCGCCATTTGCGAAAGTTTCGGCCTTTTGTGTTGCGAATGCATATGGAAGCTCTACAACGAGGTCTACGCCGTTTGTTAAGGCCATTTTGGTACGATACCATTTGGAGATGAGTGCGGGCTCACCACGCTGCAAAAAAGGACCACTCATAACGGCGATAATAATATCAGACTGTGTTAACTTTTTTGTTTGTTGCACATGATAAGCATGACCGTTATGAAAAGGGTTATATTCAACAACAATACCACTGGATTTTATGGTAATCTCTCCTTTCGATGTAGCATCTTTTTGGAAAACGTGATAGTCTATATATTATTTCCTATGATGACTTCATTATAGTGTAAAGAAAAAACATTGACAAATATAAAATGGCTAGCTATAATTTTGTTTGTTGCCTTGAGGTGATATGATATGAAATGGTCCATCCATCAATTGAATAAATTGAGAAATAAAGGATTGACATTAAATGAAATGGTAGATGTAAGTGAGCTAAAAGAGGTCGAGAAAGATATTCGTGAAATTAATCCTGCTCATGTAACAGGAAGAGTTGATTTTGGCTCCGGTAAGTTTACGTTTCATCTACATATAACTGGAAGCATGGTTTTACCATGTTCTCGCTCTTTAGTAGATGTGACATTACCATTTGACATTAAAACAACTGAGGTGTTCCAAACTTCGGAAGAAGAATTTGAAACAGAAGCTGAAATTCATTGTTTAGAAGGAGAAGTACTTGACTTACTGCCCGTAATCAAGGAAAATATACTTTTGGAGATTCCAATGCAAATTTTCAGTGATGATGTTTCTGGTGGAGCACCGATGCAAGGTCAAGACTGGCAAGTGATTTCGGAAGAAAACAAAGAAAAGACTGTTGATCCACGATTAGCAGGACTTGCAAAGTTTTTTGACAAATAATCGGAAGACTGGTTTAGGCCTTCATATGAAAATAACTATTTCTTTTAAGGAGGTGGGAAGAATGGCTGTACCTTTTAGAAGAACTTCTAAAACAGTAAAAAGAAAGCGTCGTACGCATTTCAAATTATCAGTACCTGGTATGGTAGAGTGCCCAAGCTGTGGTGAAGCGAAATTAGCTCACCGTGTATGTAAAGCATGCGGTACTTACAAAGGTAAAGAAGTAATCAGCAAGTAATTGCGGGAAAATAAACGTAGAAGATATCTTCTACGTTTATTTTTTTTTGTCTTATTCTTTATTTGTTGTATTCTATCTTTTCTAGTAACTGCATATGCTTAATAAAAAATGCATAGGGAGGACTAGAGAGATGGCGACAACAAGACAAGATGCTTGGACTGATGATGAAGATTTGCTTCTGGCAGAAGTAGTACTCCGGCATATTCAAGAAGGTGGAACGCAACTTTCTGCCTTTAAAGAAGTGGGGAGACATTTGTCTCGCACACCAGCAGCATGTGGATTTAGATGGAATTCTTATGTTAGAAAGCAATACAAAGAACGTATTGAAGAAGCAAAGCAACTTCGTAAAGTAGAAAATTATGAAGTGAAAGAGACAAAGGTAGTAGAGCCTACATCAATTACATTGAATGATGTTATTGAATTTTTGCGAAATTATAAAGATGAAAGCTCTTTAATGGTGTTGCAACAACAAATTGAATCGTTGCAAACAGAGAAAGAACATCTTCTGGAGCGATTATCAGTATATGAGGAAGAATATAGAACATTACTTGATTATATCGATCAAAAAAGAAGTGTAATGGTAGCAGAAAGAAATGGCGCTCGCTCGAATGGAGAATTAGAAAAATTAAAGAAATAAAAACAGCTGCGTAACAGCTGTTTTTTTTGTTTCTTATGCAGATTCTTCGTTTGTAATCGCATTCGAATTTGTTTCTGGATGCCAAATATAAAAATCACCATCAGTTACTGATACTGGCTGGAAACTTAATTTATCCCAAAAACCAGATGACTGGATACGTGCTATCGTTTTAATTGGGAATTGTAGTTGTTTCGCATAATTAACAAGCATTTGTCCGAATCCTTGTTTTTGAAAAGTCGGCAATACTTCAAGTTTATAAAGTTCTAGGTAAGTACCTGTAATTTCAAATGGTTCTCCACCGTTCCTTTTCATATATAGACTCATACGTGCGATTAGCGATCCACCATAATAAATACCGTAAAATGGAGACTCACTATCATTTTCAATAATGTTTGCTTGTAATTCTTCCAACATGGATAGTTCTTGAGCTCCGCACCCTTTAAATTTTTTAAATTCATCTAATGTTTTATAATTGATGAGCAAGCGTTCAACTTTTGGGAATCCCATTACATCACGTCCTTTTCTTATCTTGTTGAATGCAGAAAAGTTAAAATATTTATAATAATATTATAACTCATTTTTAAATTTTTATGAAGAAGATAGAATATTTCTTTCATTATTTTTTTGAGGATTTGCTAAACTAAGAATAGAACTATGTATATAGGTAGTATATACGTAGTGAAAGAAGAGGTTGCATTTGTTAAAAGGTAATTGAATCCTCAACTATGTAATTGTAATTTAATAAGATATAAAGGGGGAAAGGCAAGGGAACTTATATCACTTGTTAATATGAGTTCTTTGTGTGAAGATGAAAATTGGAATTGTTGGACCGGGAGCTATTGGTCTCCTATATACATTTTATTTACAAAAAAGTAATCAAGATGTTACGTTGTTTACAAGAAACGATAAGCAAGCAGAAGAATTAAACTTAACGGGTGTAACTTGTATTAGGAATGGAGAACGTGAAACGGTATTTCCATCTATTTTACCGATAGAAAGTATGCTGGATAAACAGTTAGATTATATATTTATTGCTGTAAAGCAATATCATGTAACTGATATATTACCTTTTGTGCAGGGAGAATCGTCATTAATCTTTTTGCAAAATGGAATGTCACATCTTCACGTTATGCAAAAAATAGGAAATGAACGTATAGCAGTCGGGATTGTGGAGCATGGTGCAAAAAAAGAGGATGGACATACAGTTCGTCATACTGGAATAGGTGTTACAAAGTTTGGTGTAGTGCGTGGTCAATCTAGTTGTTTTAAAAAGGTATTTAATTGTTTTCCTTTTGATTATTTTCCGATTCAGATAGAAGATGATTGGAAGGGGATTATGCGTAATAAATTAGTAGTCAATGTATGTATTAATCCGTTGACGGCATTATTGCGGGTTGAGAACGGGGAGTTAATTTCAAACCCACTTTTTTATCAAATGATGGAGCAAGTATTTCAGGAAGTTGCATTTCTTGTTAAAGAAGAAGATAAGGAAATGCTATGGAAAATGGTATGCCGAGTATGTGAAAAAACATCCCATAATACTTCATCTATGTTAGCGGACGTAAGAGCGAATAGACAAACGGAAGTTAATGCGATTGTTGGATATGTATTGGAAGAAGCTAAGGAACAACAACAATCTGTTCCGACACTTCAATTTTTGTTCAATGCAATAAAAGGAATGGAATTATAAGTGTTTTTCTTTGCTTTTACGTGAAACATTGAATACAATGTGGGTTGGTGAGAGAACAGGATACGAAAGGAAGAATTATATGGAGATAAAAGAAATCTCTGTTCCACTACAAGGTGTTGTAGCGGACTATATGAACGGTAAAAAAGAGATACAGTCATGTTTTGATTATCTGTTAACAGAGGATGCTTTTAAACAGCGTTTACATGATTTACGTGAGAGAGAGTTTTTCCGTCAAGATTTAGTAACGCATTTATTAGAATATAATACACAATTGCAAGCGGGAGAATTTACAATTCAAAATATAAAAGCGCTTGAAGATGAAAATACATATGTAGTTATAGCTGGACAACAAGCTGGGTTATTAACTGGTCCGCTTTATACAGTTCATAAGATCATTTCAATTTTACAGCTTGCAAAAGAAAAAGAAGAGAGCTTAGGGGTTCGGGTTGTTCCTGTCTTTTGGATTGCTGGTGAAGACCATGATATGGATGAAATTAATCATACATTTGTAACGAAAAATAAAAAAATAAAAAAGACCATTTTTCATGATCGTTATCCGAAAAAGGCGAGTGCTTCTGAGTCTGAGTTTTCTATTGAAGACTGTAGAAAATGGGTCGAAGAGATTTTTAAAACATATCCGGAAACGAATTTTACAAAGGATGTATTACAATTTGTTGATGATGCTTTAGGTAAATCGCATACATATGTAGATTTCTTTGCGCACCTTATTACGAAAATGTTCGCAAATTCTGGTTTAATTCTTGTAGATTCACATCATCCTGCATTAAGAAAATTAGAAGTGCCGTTTTTACAACAAATTATAAGTAAATATAAAGAAATTCAAGTAGGGCTTCGTAATCAACAGGAAGTACTTAAGGAATTAGGATTTAAACCGATTATTGAAACGAAGACAAATGCAGTGCATATATTTATGGAAATTGATAATGAGCGAGTATTGCTTGAAGAGAATCAAGGGAAGTTTATTGGAAAAGATGGAGTGCATTCATTTTCGTATGAAGAATTGATGGAAGAGATGGAAAGAAGTCCAGAACGTTTTAGTAATAATGTTGTAACGCGCCCTCTTATGCAAGAATATGTGTTTCCTACGTTAGCGTTTATTGGCGGTCCAGGGGAGTTAGCTTATTGGAGTGAATTGCAACAAGTGTTTCATACGGCAGGTTTCCAAATGCCACCTGTTGTTCCGCGGCTTACAATTACTTATATGGAGCGAGATATAGCGACAGATTTATATGATTTAGATTTGCAAGAAATTGATCCATTTCTAAATAATATAGATAATCTGCGTGACAATTGGCTTTCTAATCAAATAGAGGAACCGATAGACGATCGATTTATAGAAGCGAAAAAAGAAATAATGGATATTCATACATCATTACAACAATTCGTGAAAAAAATAGATCCAGGGTTAAATGAGTTTGCGGGGAAAAATGAACTGAAAATTAATGAGCAAATTGAACTGTTAGAAAAAATGTTGAAAAGAAATGTTGAGAAGAAACATGAGGTTCAACTGAATAAATTCCGCCGTTTACAATTCGCGCTTCGTCCATTAGGAGCACCGCAAGAACGTGTGTGGAATGTGTGTTATTATTTAAATCAGTTCGGCCTTGATTTTGTTGACCGGGTAATGGAACAATCTTTTTCGTGGGATGGAAAACATCATGTAATAAAACTATAGAATCTTGCTCTTTTGAGCAGGATTTTATTTTTATTCTGTTGAATTAACTGTGAAGTGAAATGTTTCTGAATTATCCATCTTATGTTAATGTAATGAATCGCTATGTATCAGGTATATATATATGACAAAATAGCACAAAATGTAAACGGATTAATATCTTTTTCGACAGGTTTTTGTTTAAATTCCCGCAAAAAATGATAAAATTTAGTATATAATAAAATAAAATAGCGATTTGTATAGCGTACTACCTTGTTGGAAGTTAAATGAGTCGTTCTTTAGTAGCATTTCATCCTCTAGTAGTAAATTGTGTTTGTAGAGTGAGAAATGTATTTAACATAATTAATTGGAAAAAGAGTAGGTGCAGCAATGTTCAAACACGTAACAGTACTTTTGAAAGAAACAGTAGATGGCTTAGATATAAAACCGAGTGGTACATATGTAGATTGTACACTGGGTGGAGGAGGACATAGTTCTTATTTATTATCTCAGCTAACAGATGGTGGAAAGTTAATAGCATTTGATCAAGATGAAATAGCGATTCAAAATGCGAAGGAAAAATTTTCTTCTTATGGTGAACAATTTGTAACAGTGAAGAGCAACTTCCGTTATTTATCTGAAAAACTACATGAATTAGGTATCACAGAAGTAGACGGGATTTTATTCGATTTAGGTGTTTCATCCCCACAATTAGATACACCAGAGCGTGGCTTTAGTTATCATCATGATGCACCGTTAGATATGCGGATGGATCAAGATGCCCCATTAACAGCATATGATGTTGTGAACAGCTGGTCATATGAACAACTCGTAAGAATTTTCTTCCAATACGGAGAAGAAAAATTTTCAAAGCAAATAACAAGGAAAATTGAAGCTTATCGCGAGAATAAGGCTATTGAAACGACAGGAGAATTAGTGGAATTAATTAAAGAAGGTATTCCAGCTCCGGCACGTAGAACAGGTGGACATCCTGCGAAGCGAGTATTTCAAGCGATTCGTATTGCTGTAAATGATGAATTAAAAGTATTTGAAGAAGCGTTGGAATCTGCAATTGATATGGTCAAGCCTGGTGGAAGAGTTAGTGTTATAACATTCCATTCTTTAGAAGATCGTATTTGTAAAACGACGTTTAAGCGAAATAGCACAACGCCGCAATTACCACAGGGACTACCGATTATTCCGGATGAATTTAAGCCGAAATTAAAGCTTATTACAAGGAAACCGATTTTACCTTCTGACATTGAATTAGAAGAAAATAATCGAGCGCGTTCTGCGAAGTTGAGAATCGCTGAAAAACGATAAAAAGGAGAGAGAGGTATGACTAATTTAGCTGTAAAGTATAAACAACAGGCGCAAGAAGAGGTACAAATTCAAGCGCCGCCACAGCAGATGGTTAAGCCAAAAGTTAAAACGAAAATTACAAGAATTGAAAAGCTATTGTACGTAACGTTTATTGGGTTTTTATTATATGCTTGTGTAGCTTTTATTGGGAATAAAGCGGGTCTATATCAAGTTAATGTAGAAGCAGCGACGATAGAAGAACAAATTGTGAAAAAACAAAAGGAAAATCAAGAATTGCAGGCTGAAGTAGAGAAGTTAAGTCGTTATGAACGTATCGCTGAAGTTGCAAAAAAACACGGGCTAGAAATTAATGCGAATAATGTGAAAGGCCTAAAGTAAGGCAAATAGGTGTGAAGAAAAGATGAAGAGAAATATGACCAAATTTCATACCAATAAGGGAGCAGGTTATTTTATGATATTTTTCCTCCTGCTCTTTTTGCTGTTATTAGCCCGATTTTTTTACATACAAGCAACAGGAACAGTGGACAATCATGATTTGAAGAAACTTGCTGAGCAGAAACATAGTAAAAAGGGAGTTCTCGAAGCGAATCGAGGAACAATTTATGATCAAAATGGTCATGTGCTAGCACAAGACGCAAATTCCTATAGAATGGTAGCGGAATTAAAAGGTGCTAAGCCTGTTGAGGATAAAGAGGATACTGCAAAGAAAATCGCTGGAGTACTCGGAACGGGCGAAGACGCGATCTTAGCCGCTTTAAATAAAGATAGAAGTCAAGTGGAATTTGGAACATTGGGTAAGGGCTTGACGAAAGAAAAGAAAGAACAAATAGAAGCATTGAAATTGCCGGGAATAACTTTTATTACCGAAAATGCGAGAGTGTATCCAAACGGTGATTTCGCATCTTACGTCATAGGTCATGCCAGACCTGATGCTAATGGAATCGCAGTAGGTCAATTTGGCTTAGAAAAGAGTTTGGATAAGTATTTAGGGGCTTCTAATGGTGAGGTAGCTTATACAGGTGACCGTAAAGGAGTATCTCTTGACGGCGGGAAAGTGAATGTAAAGGCACCTAAAAATGGAGATAATGTGTATTTAACGCTTGACCAACGTATTCAAAGTTATTTAGAAGACGCAATGAAAGAAGCGAGTAAACATTATGAACCAGAAAATTTAATAGGGATTGTTGCGGATCCGAAGACAGGGAAAATATTAGCGATGTCTAGTAAACCTAGTTATGATCCGAACCAAGAGAATAATAAATATTTTTATAATGATGCCATTGCAAATGCATTTGAACCAGGATCAACAATGAAGATTTTCACATTAGCAGCGGCCATTAATGAAGGTGTATACAAGGGACAAGACTTTTATCAGTCTGGTACATATCAAGTAGGTAATCGCAAAATAAAAGATCATAACGGCGGCGCTGGATGGGGTTCTATTACTTTTGACGAAGGGGTAGAGCGCTCTTCAAACGTAGCGTTTGCAATTTTAGGTGATCAAAAACTTGGTCCAGATCGTTTCCGGAAATATATTCATAATTTTGGATTAGATGAAAAAACAAACATTGATTTACTTGGTGAAGGGTCAAATACAATTTTATTTGATCAACAAATACAACAAGTAACAACAGCGTTTGGACAAGGTTCTACAGTTACACCAATTCAACTTGTACAAGCTGCAACAGCGATTGCAAATGATGGGAAAATGATGAAACCTTATACAATTGATAAAATTGTGGATCCAATAACAGGTAAAGTACAGCTAGAGCATAAGCCAGAAGAAGTAGGAAAACCTGTTTCCAAAGATACAGCAGCGCAAGTAAGGCAATTACTAGAACGTGTTGTTACATCACCGAAAGGAACAGGAACTGCATATAAAGTTGATGGGTACTCAGTCGGGGGGAAAACAGGTACAGCACAAATTCCTGACGGGAAAGGTGGCTATATGACGGGAAGAGAGAATTATATATTCTCATTCTTAGGTATGGCACCGATGGACGATCCGCAACTTGTTGTGTATGTGTCCGTTAAACAACCAAAATTAAAAGATGATGAAAACGGGGCTAAACCTTTAGCAGATATCTTTAAATATGTAACGAAAAATAGCTTAGAGTACTTAAAGATTAAGCCGAATGAAGTAAAAGACCCGAAAAAATATGTGAAAGAACAACAAACTGTCGTGCCAGATGTAACCGGAAAAACGATGGAAGAAGCGAAAAAAGCAATTGATAAAGCAAAACTTCGTCCAATCGTATTAGGTGAAGGTAAAGTGCAGCAGCAAGTGCCAAAAGCAACTGAACAAACATTAAAGGGTGATCGAGTCTTCTTAGTAGGAGATAAACCTACAATGCCAAATATACAGGGATGGGCACTGCGTGATGTTATGAATTTAGCAAAAACATTAAAGCTTAACTTAAAACCTTCTGGTACAGGATATGTAACTGAGCAAAGTGTAGCGGAAGGGACATTGTTGCAACCTGGTACAGAATTAGGTGTAACACTCGTACCACCACTTGAACCGCAGCAAGAAGCAGAAAAGCCATAATGGTAATAGGGAAGAAGTTCTAATTAAATAAGTACAAGCATATATTGGAACAAGCTAGGCGTAAGGGAGGCTTGTTCCAATATGCGTGTATCAAATGTAACAGTTAGAAAACGACTTATTTTTATACTTATATCGGGTATACTCATTTTTACCATTATCGATATTCGTCTTGGATATGTGCAATTTTTTCTTGGAAATATGTTAACGGATCGTGCGAAGGATTCATGGAGTCGTAATATTACTTTTGAACCAGAGCGAGGGAAAATTTTAGATCGAAATGGTGTGGAGCTTGCTACGAATAAAAGTGCACCGACCGTCTTTGTTGTGCCGAGGCAAATTGAAAAACCAGCAGAGACTGCAGAGAAGTTAGCTGCAGTATTAGGTGTGGAAAAAGATGATGTTTATAAGCGGATTACAAAAAAAGAATCGATTGTAAGGCTTGATAAAGGCGGAAGGAAAATATCGCATGACAAAGCGAAAGAAGTACGCGGATTAAGTTTAAAGGGTGTGTACATCGCAGAGGATTCTATCCGGTACTATCCATTCGGTAATTTTTTATCACACGTATTAGGATTTGCGGGCAGTGATAATCAAGGGCTTATGGGACTAGAGAAATATTATGATAAAGAGCTAAATGGTGATAAAGGTCATGTGCGATTTTTTGCAGACGCGAAAGGACAGAGAATGCCTAACGTTGGAGATGATTTCAAAAAACCAGAAGCCGGCTTGAATTTAGGATTAACAATTGATTCACGCATTACGAGGATTATGGAAAGAGAAATGAATATTGCGGAATCAACGTATAATCCTGATGGTATGATAGCAATTGCAATGAATCCGAAAAATGGTGAAATTTTAGGTATGTCAAGTCGACCAAGTTTTGATCCAGCAGATTTCCAAAGTGTTTCTCCGGAAGTATATAACAGAAACTTACCTGTATGGAGTACGTATGAGCCGGGGTCAACATTTAAGATTATTACATTAGCTGCAGCCTTGAATGAAAATTTAGTAGACTTAGAGAAAGATACATTTTATGATGATGGGGCAGCTGAAGTTGGTGGAGCTAGATTGCGGTGTTGGAAAGCTGGAGGCCATGGTAGCCAAACGTTTTTAGAGGTAGTTCAAAACTCTTGTAACCCAGGATTTATTGAACTCGGTGATCGTCTTGGTAAAGATCGATTGTTTAAATACATTCGCAATTTCGGGTTTGGACAGAAGACCGGAATTGATTTACAAGGTGAAGGTAGCGGGATTTTATTTAATTTAGATAAAGTTGGTCCAGTCGAGCAAGCGACGACTTCATTTGGGCAAGGTGTTTCTGTTACACCGATTCAACAAGTAGCAGCTGTAGCGGCCGCTGTAAATGGTGGAACTTTGTATCAGCCATATATAGCGAAGGAATTTATTGATCCGAAGAATAATCAAGTTGTCAGCAAAAAGACACCTGTTGCGAAAAGGGAAGTTATTTCCAAGGAAACTTCAGAGAAAGTTCGTTACGCATTAGAGAATGTTGTAGCGAAAGGTTCGGGTAAAGGGGCTTATATTGATGGATATCGTGTAGGTGGAAAAACTGGAACTGCTCAAAAGGTGAAAGATGGAAAATATTTAGATAATAACTATATTGTATCATTTATCGGTTTTGCTCCAGCTGACGATCCGCAAATTGTTGTTTATGTAGCAGTGGATAATCCAAAAGGAGTCACTCAATTTGGTGGAGTTGTAGCAGCACCTATTGTTGGGAATATTCTTCGTGACGCACTTCCTGTAATGGGAGTGGAACCGAGAAAAGAGCAAGTTGAGAAAGAATATAAATGGGGCGATACACCAACTGTGGAAGTTCCTAATTTAATTGGTATGAAAAAGAAAGATTTACAAACGCAACTTGTAGACTTGAAGCTTGATATAAGTGGTGATGGTGGGAAAGTAATTAAACAATCACCAGAAGCAGGAGCTAAAGTAAAAGAGGGTTCAAAAGTTAGAATTTACTTCGGGAATTAAAGGTAACTGATTGTGTTTTATGGTACAATTGGTGGAAGTGAGTTCTTTATAGAAAAATTGCTTTACTTGAGACGATAAGTGTCTCATTAATAAATAAATCTATTGATTAGACTATAGTAGCACTTACTTCCTATTTTTATATAACTAGGAGGTAACGTGTTACTTGCTAAAATAAGAGATAAATAAACAATGTAGAGAGGGTTTAGTGAAATGAAGTTGCATACACTTGTATCATGTTTGCATGATTTTCCAGTTGTTCCAACAGAAAATCCAGAAATAACATCTATTGAAGCGGATTCACGTAAAGTGAAAGAGGGAAGCTTATTTATATGTATGAAAGGATATACGGTTGATAGCCATGACTTTGCTAAGCAAGCAGCCGCACAAGGAGCGGCTGCTATTGTTGCGGAAAGACCAATTGATGTTGACGTTCCAGTTGTACTTGTGAAAAATACTTTTCGTTCGCTAGCGGTTTTAGCTGATTATTTTTATGGCCAACCAACACACAAGTTACATTTAATCGGTATTACAGGTACAAATGGAAAGACAACAACATCGCATATTATGGATGAAATTATGCGCGCACATGGTCATAAAACAGGGCTAATTGGAACGATTAATATGAAAATCGGTGATGAAACATTTGAGGTGAAAAATACAACACCAGATGCACTAACACTTCAACAGACATTTTCAAAAATGGTTGAACAAGGTGTGGATAGCACAGTAATGGAAGTTTCGTCTCATGCTTTAGATCTTGGCCGTGTACACGGGTGCGATTATGATGTTGCAGTATTTACGAATTTAACACAAGATCATTTAGACTATCATAAAACGATGGAAGAATATAAACATGCGAAAGGGTTGCTTTTCGCACAGCTTGGCAATAGTTATCATCATAATCGTGAAAAATACGCTATATTAAACAGTGATGATCCAGTAGCAGAAGAGTATATGAGAAGTACAGCAGCTACTGTTGTAACATACGGTATAGATGTTGCAAGCGACATTATGGCACGAGATATCGTAATGACGAGTGGCGGTACAACATTTACACTTGTAACACCGTATGAAACTGTAAATGTTACGATGAAATTAATTGGTAAGTTTAATGTATACAACGTGTTAGCTGCTACAGCAGCAGGTCTTGTTTCAGGAGTGAGCTTACAAACAATTATTGATGTAATTAAAGAGCTTGCTGGCGTTCCTGGACGTTTTGAAGTTGTAGATGGTGGACAAAATTACACAGTTATTGTTGACTATGCGCATACACCTGATAGCTTAGAGAACGTACTAAAAACAGCAAAACAGTTTGCAAAAGGCGATGTATATTGTATCGTTGGTTGCGGTGGTGATAGAGATAGAACGAAAAGACCAATAATGGCAAGTGTCGCAACCGAATATGCAACTCATGCAATTTATACATCAGATAATCCAAGAAGTGAAGATCCGAAGGCTATTTTAGATGATATGGTAAATGATGTGAATGGGAATAATTATGAAGTAATTGTCGATCGAAAAGAAGCGATACGTTCCGCTATCTCGAAAGTAAAAGCAGAAGATATTATTATTATTGCTGGTAAAGGGCATGAAACGTATCAAATTATTGGTAAAGAAGTTCATCATTTTGACGATCGTGAAGTTGCTAAAGAAGCAATCACGGAGCGTTTAAACAACGAAGTGTAACAGCATGAGAGGAGGACTACATGTGCTTGAACAAGGTTTATTAGTAACGGCTGGGGTAGCATTTTTAATTTCTGTTGCCCTTTCGCCATTATTTATTCCATTTTTAAGAAAGTTAAAGTTCGGACAGAGTATTCGTGACGAAGGACCGAAGTCACATCAAAAGAAATCAGGGACACCAACGATGGGTGGTATTGTCATATATGTATCTATGATGGTGACTACGCTTATTATGGCGATTAAATTTAACAATTTAGGTGCAGAAGTATCATTGTTATTATTAGTTACATTTGGGTACGGATTAATCGGATTTTTAGATGACTACATAAAAGTAGTAAAGAAAAGAAATCTTGGTTTAACATCAAAACAAAAATTGATTGGTCAGCTTGTAATTGCTATTGCGTTCTTTTTAATTGGAAAAGGGCAAGCATTTCACACGTATATCATGATTCCAGGAACTGATGTTAAATTTGAATTAGGCTGGGCGTATTTTGTTCTCGTATTATTTATGCTTATTGGTGGATCAAATGCGGTTAATTTAACAGATGGTTTAGATGGTTTATTATCAGGAACAGCTGCTATTGCATTCGGAGCATTTAGTATTATTGCTGTAGCTCAAGAACAATTTGGGGTAGCGATTTTCTGTATGGCAGTCGTAGGAGCTGTACTTGGCTTTTTAGTATTCAATGCGAATCCAGCGAAAGTATTTATGGGGGATACTGGTTCTCTAGCTTTAGGTGGTGCTATCGCAGCTGTAGCGATTTTGTTAAAACAAGAATTGTTACTCGTTATTATTGGCGGTGTATTCGTAGCGGAAACTTTATCTGTTATTATCCAAGTTATTTCGTTCAAAACAACAGGAAAGCGTGTTTTTAAAATGAGTCCATTACATCATCATTATGAATTATGTGGTTGGTCAGAGTGGCGCGTTGTTGTAACGTTTTGGTCTGTAGGATTTTTATTAGCTGTGCTAGGAATTTATATCGGGGTGTGGATGTAATTGAAAACTGTAACTGAATATCAAAATAAAAATGTTCTTGTATTAGGTATTGCTAAAAGTGGTTATGCAGCAGCTACTTTATTAAAAAAGTTAGGGGCAAACGTCATTGTAAATGATGGGAAACCATTAGCGGGTAATGTGCTTGCAGCTGAGTTACAAGCGGAAGGAATGGATGTTGTGTGTGGTGGGCATCCATTAGAATTGCTGGAGAGAAACATTTCACTTGTCGTAAAAAATCCAGGAATTCCATATTCTAATCCACTCTTAGTGGCGGCGAAAGAAAAACAAATTCCAATTGTAACTGAGGTTGAATTAGCATATTCCATTTCAGCAGCACCGTTTGTTGGGATTACGGGATCTAACGGTAAAACAACAACGACAATGTTAACGTTTGAAATGTTAAAAGAAGGACAAAAGCACCCAGTTATTGCGGGGAATATAGGTACTGTAGCTTGTGAAGTTGCACAATTGGCGAAGGAAAATGAAGTTGTCGTTACGGAACTTTCATCGTTTCAATTGATGGGAGTGGAATCGTTCCAACCAAAAATTGCAGCCTTTTTAAATTTATTTGAAGCGCATTTAGATTATCACGGGACGAAGAAAGAGTATGGTTTGGCGAAAGCGAATATTTTCAAAAACCAAACTGAAGCAGATTATAGTATAATTAACGCAGATGATGCAGATGTCATGGCGTTATCGGCATATAGTAAAGGACAGAAAGTATTATTTTCGACGACGAAAGAAATTGAAGATGGTGCGTATATAAAAGATAACGCTCTTTATTTTAAAGGCGAAAAAGTAGTTAAAGTAAGTGATATTGTTTTACCTGGTAAGCACAATTTAGAAAATATTTTAGCAGCAATGAGTATTGCTAAATTACTAGGTGTTTCTAATGAAGCAATTACTGCTGTGTTAAAAAGTTTTACAGGTGTAAAACATCGCTTAGAATATGTAACAACGATTAATAATCGTAAATTTTATAATGATTCAAAAGCGACGAATATGCTAGCGACAGAAAAAGCATTATCTGCATTTACACAACCGATTGTATTATTGGCTGGTGGACTTGATCGTGGTAATGAATTTGATGATTTAATTCCATATTTTAAACATGTCAAAGCGATTGTGACATTTGGACAAACTGCACCAAAATTAGTAAGAGCGGCAGAAAAAGCAGGATTAGATGTAATTGAAAGTGTCGATACTTTAGATGATGCAGTAGTGAAAGCTTATGATCATTCTACCGATGGTGATGTAATTCTTCTTTCACCAGCATGTGCAAGCTGGGATCAATTTAAAACATTTGAAGAAAGAGGAGACATTTTTATACAAGCTGTGCATAAACTTATATAAAGTAAATCAAAACATCAGTAGGCTAACACCTACTGATGTTTTGTTACATAGGGCAAAGGTTCTGCCCAAAGAGGTGGTGTTCATGGGTAATGAAGAAAACGCCTGATTTTATTCTCATCATCGTTACACTTGCGTTGTTAACAATCGGAATGATTATGGTTTATAGTGCGAGTGCGGTTTGGGCCTCTTATAAAATGGGGGATTCATTCTTTTTTGCAAAAAGACAATTGTTATTTGCAAGTCTTGGGGTAGTAGCTATGTTTTTTCTGATGAAAATTGATTATTGGGTATGGCGTACGTATTCAAAAGTAATTTTACTAGTTTGTTTCGTTCTTCTTATTCTCGTTCTTATTCCTGGAGTAGGTCTCGTTCGTGGAGGGGCGCGAAGTTGGATTGGAATCGGGGCATTTTCTATCCAACCGTCAGAGTTTATGAAATTCGCGATGATTATTTTCTTAGCAAAATTTTTAGCGGAACGACAAAAATTAATTACATCTTTTAAACGAGGTTTACTACCGGCTCTTAGTTTTGTATTTCTTGCTTTTGGGATAATTATGTTACAGCCAGATCTTGGTACGGGAACGGTAATGATTGGGACATGTATTATTATGATATTTATTTCGGGAGCAAGGGTCTTTCACTTTGCAATGTTTGGTTTGCTTGGTGCAGCGGGATTTGTAGGGTTAATTGCATCAGCGCCATATCGAATGAAACGCATCACATCATATTTAGATCCGTGGTCGGATCCGCTCGGAAGTGGATTTCAAATTATCCAATCGTTACTCGCAATTGGACCTGGTGGTTTATTTGGGCTTGGACTTGGACAAAGTAGACAAAAATTTCTTTATTTACCTGAACCACAAACAGACTTTATATTTGCAATCTTATCCGAGGAATTAGGTTTTATTGGTGGTTCATTTGTGTTATTATTATTTAGTCTATTATTATGGCGTGGGATTCGTATAGCATTAGGAGCGCCAGATTTATATGGTACGTTTTTAGCAGTAGGTATTGTGGCGATGATTGCGATTCAAGTAATGATTAATGTTGGTGTTGTAACAGGACTGATGCCTGTTACCGGTATTACTTTGCCATTTTTAAGTTATGGTGGATCAAGTTTGACCTTAATGTTAATGGCAGTAGGTGTATTATTGAATATAAGTCGCCATTCTCGCTATTAAACCCTGTTTAAAAGACAGGGTTTTTCGTGTGTGTGTGAAAATACAATATGTATATAGAAATAAATACGATTGAATAAGAACAGGGAAGTGGAGGAATCAGTAGTGCGAGTATTAGTAAGTGGTGGGGGTACTGGAGGACATATTTATCCAGCTCTTGCTTTAATTAGAGAAATAAAAAAACTAAATCCGGAAGCAAGATTTTTATACATTGGTACAGAGAATGGATTAGAGAGTACCATCGTACCGAAAGCGGGTATTCCGTTCCAATCTATTGTTATAAGTGGATTTAAACGAAAAATATCTCTTGATAATGTAAAAACCGTGATGCGTTTCCTAAAAGGTGTTCAAGATAGTAAACGATATATTCGTCGTTTTAACCCTGATATTGTGATTGGTACGGGTGGATACGTATGTGGGCCAGTTGTATATGCTGCGGCTAAATTAGGTATTCCGACTATTGTCCATGAACAAAATAGTGTACCTGGTGTAACGAATAAATTTTTAAGTCGTTATGTCGATAAAGTTGCAGTTTGTTTTGAAGCAGCTGCAGAACATTTTCCACAGTCAAAAGTGGTTATGACAGGTAATCCACGTGCATCAGAAGTAATGGACCAAAATGGAATGAAAGGAAAACGTTCGGTAGGACTATCCCTTTCTAAAAAATCCGTGCTTATTTTTGGTGGGAGCCGGGGGGCTAGACCGATTAACGATGCTTTTGTAGAAGCGATTGAACAATTTGGGAATAAAAGTTACGAAGTATTATATGTAACAGGCGAAGTACATTATGATAAAGTTATGGAAGCCGTGAAACAAAAAGGGAATCCGAATAATGTTATTATTAAACCTTTTATTCATAATATGCCAGAGGTACTGACGGGTGTAGATCTTGTTGTTTCAAGGGCGGGGGCTACAACGCTTGCAGAATTAACAGCGTTAGGAAAGCCGAGTGTATTAATTCCAAGTCCGTACGTAACAAATAACCATCAAGAAAAAAATGCACGATCAGTTGTTGATAAAGGAGCAGCTAAAATGCTACTTGAAAAAGATTTAACATCTGAAACGCTTATTCGTGACATTGATGAGATTTTATTGGATACACAAACATTACAAAATATGAAACTGGCTACTAAGCAACTTGGTATTCCAGATGCAGCAAATAAGCTATATGAAGTAATGAACAAGCTTATTAAAAAATAACATTAGGTGAACGCCCCGCATATTACTGTAATAAGGAGACTTGATATGGGGGAGATTGTCTATGGAACAATTAGTAAAAGAGCTTTTAGAAGCAAATGTTGGTAGCGTGTTAGTTAATGAACCGTTAGCGCGTTACACGACTATGAAAATAGGCGGACCAGCTGATATTTTAATTGTACCAAAGCATGTTGCTGGTATTGAGAAGACTCTAGAGTTAGTAAAGAAGTACAAGACAAGGTGGACTGCAATTGGTCGTGGTTCAAATCTTCTCGTATCTGATCAAGGTATAGAAGGTGTGGTTATTCGTTTAGGAGAAGGATTAGACCATTTAGAAGTCGAAAAACATAGAGTAAGAGTCGGTGCTGGATATCCCCTTATTAAATTGTCAACTTTACTTAGTCGACAGGGATTAGCGGGCCTGGAATTTGCAAGTGGTATTCCAGGAAGTGTTGGCGGTGCAGTGTATATGAATGCAGGCGCTCATAAGTCCGACATATCGAGTGTATTAACGAAAGCTCGTATTTTGTTTGACAATGGAACAATTAATTGGTTGACGAATACCGAAATGGGCTTTTCTTATCGCACATCTGTATTGCAAATGAAACGCCCTGGTATTGTTTTGGAAGCTGAATTCCAATTAGAGGTAGGCGAACGCGAGGGAATTGTAAGAAGCATGCAAAAGAATAAAGAGTATCGCCGTGAAACGCAGCCTTGGAATCACCCTTGTGCAGGAAGTATATTTCGAAATCCAGTCCCCTATTTTGCAGGAGATTTAATAGAAAAATCAGGGCTTCGTGGTTATACAATAGGTGGAGCTCAAATTTCTGAAATGCATGGGAATTTTATTGTTAATACTGGTGTGGCCTCAGCGCAAGATGTATTAGACTTAATCGCATTGGTAAAGCGTACAATTAAAGATAAATTTGGTGTTGATATGCATACAGAAGTAGAAATAATTGGAAGATAACGGTTGTTCGTTCCGCTCATTATCATTTATGTTATAATAAGAAGATAAGAACGGCATGAGGAACATGCCGTTCTTTATGTTACATAGGGGGATCGTACATGAAAAATAGTAAAGTGATTAAACTACAAGATCGTGTACCAAAATTAAAGAATCAAAATAAAAAAAATAAGAAACCTGTTAATCATCGGTTAATTTTATACATATCGATTTTATTTTTATTAGTACTCTTTTTAATTTATTTTCGGTCTCCGCTTAGTAATATAAAAAAGATAAGTGTCTTTGGAAATCATTATATGACAGATGAACAAGTTATGAAGGAATCAGGTGTGACATATGATACGAGTTATTTCCGAGTAACAGCACATAAAGCAGAAGAAAACTTAACGAAACGAAAAGAAATTAAAGAGGTAAATGTAAAAAAACGTTTCCCAAACAAAATTGATGTTCATATCGAAGAATATTTAACAATTGGCTATATAAACAAAGATGGGAAATTACAACCGTTATTAGAAAATGGGAAAACACTCGATGTACTTCCGAACGGAAAGCTTCCAGTTGCAGCACCAATTTTTGAACCATTTAAAGAGGAAAAAATGAAGGAATTAATTGCAGAACTAGAAAAATTAACGCCAACTATTTTAAGGTCTATTTCTGAAATCCGTTATACACCAACGAACGCAAATGAAGATCATCTTACTTTATATATGAATGAAGGATATGAAGTGAGCACCACTATTCAAAATTTCGCAAAGCGAATGGAAGCTTATCCACTTATTTTAAAAACAATTGAACCTGGTAAGAAGGTTTTAATTGACTTAGAAGTGGGTGCATATACGAAGGAACTAGGTGCTGAAGAAAAGAAAGAATAGAATGATAGTTTTTACTGCGTTATTACGTATGAAATGAAACAAACGTTCTTTTATATGGATGCTAATTTGCAAGAATGCTTAATTTGATGAAAAAAATGTAAATTTTCTTAGATTCATACTAGGATTGGTACAAGTTTCACTTTTCTACAAGTACATCTTAGTGTAGACTTATACTTGGCGGTAATCTTTACACTTGGAATATAATTATTTCAAGATAGAGCAGTTATTCACAGGTTACTGCGATATTCTTAAATGAATGTTAAATAAAAATAAGAAAAATATAGGGTTAAAAAAGGGAAACGTACAAAGACGTTGAATATTTTTCTTATAAATAGTAAAGTTGCGATTGTTGTTCCATATATTGAGTTGTATGGTATAAATAAAGAAGGAGGTGCCAAAGAATGAACAGCAATGAAATATATGTTAGTCTTGACATCGGTACATCCAATGTTAAAGTCATCATTGGTGAAATGGTTAATGATAGCTTAAACATTATTGGTGTTGGAAACGTAAAATCAAATGGTTTGAAAAAGGGATCGATAGTTGATATAGATGAAACTGTTCGATCAATTAAAAAAGCAATTGAACAAGCTGAGCGCATGGTGGGTATCCACATTGAGCAAGTTGTAGTAGGTGTCAATGCAAACCAGGTACAGTTGCTCCCGTGTCACGGAGTAGTCGCTGTTTCAAATGAAGATCGTGAAATCGGGAATGAAGATGTCTTACGCGTTCTAGATGCAGCGCAAGTTGTGTCAATTGCTCCTGAACGTGAATTTATTGATGTGGTACCTCGACAGTTCATTGTAGACGGTCTTGACGAGATTAACGATCCACGCGGGATGATCGGTGTAAGATTAGAAATGGAAGGTACACTTATTACAGGCTCGAGAACTTTACTACATAACCTACTTCGTTGTGTAGAAAAAGCAGGTCTTGAAATTGTTGATATTTGTCTGCAACCTTTAGCGGCAGCGACAGTTGCGTTATCTTCGGATGAAAGAAATAGAGGGGTAGCCCTTGTTGATATGGGCGGAGGATCTACAACCTTATCTATTTTTAAAGATGGAGAGTTGCAAGCAACGAGCGTATTGCCATTAGGTGGAGATCATATAACGAAGGATATAGCGATTGGGCTGAAAACTTCAACAGAAAATGCAGATCAAATTAAGCTGAAATATGGACATGCTTTTTATGATACAGCATCTGAAGAAGAGATGTTTACGGTTCCTATTATGGGAAGCGATCAAACAGAACAATATTCTCAGTTGGAATTATCGGATATAATAGAGGCTCGTGTAGAGGAAATTTTAATGTTTGTTCAAGATGAAGTGCATAAGTTAGGAGTAAAGCAAGCTGCTTCTGGATATGTACTAACTGGTGGGATAGCTTCTATGCCAGGTGTTCTTGATCTTGCATACGATATTTTACATGAAAATGTTCGTATAGCAACTCCTGATTATATTGGTGTTCGTGAGCCTCAATATACAAGTGGAGTTGGATTAATTAAACATTCTTATCAAAAAGCTAAATTACGTGGGAAAAATGTGCAGGAAAAGCAAGAACATTTTGAACCAGTACCAGCACCAATGCCGGTACAACAGCAACCTGCGAAACAAAAAACTCGTAATCAAAACAATACTAATCAAAATGATGACCGCATGATGTCAAAAGTAAAACGTGCATTCCGTTATTTATGGGATTAAAATTGGACACGAAAAATGAGGTTCTAGGGGGATTTCGACATGTTAGAGTTTGATACTACTCAAGATCAATTAGCGAATATAAAAGTTATCGGTGTCGGCGGTGGCGGAAACAACGCTGTAAACCGTATGATTGAACACGGTGTACAAGGTGTAGACTTTATCGCTGTGAATACTGATGCACAAGCATTAAATCTATCAAAAGCTGAAACGAAAATGCAAATTGGTGGAAAATTAACGCGTGGACTTGGTGCAGGCGCAAACCCTGAAGTAGGGAAAAAAGCTGCAGAAGAAAGTAAAGAACAGATTCAAGAAGCGCTTCGTGGCGCGGATATGGTCTTCGTAACTGCTGGTATGGGCGGCGGAACTGGAACTGGTGCAGCTCCAGTTGTTGCTCAAGTTGCAAAAGAACTAGGCGCGTTAACAGTTGGTGTTGTAACACGTCCATTTACATTTGAAGGGCGTAAACGTGCAACTCAAGCTGCATCTGGTATTGCGTCATTTAAAGAAAATGTAGATACACTTATCGTAATTCCAAATGATCGCTTATTAGAGATTGTTGATAAAAATACGCCAATGTTAGAAGCGTTCCGTGAAGCAGATAACGTATTACGTCAAGGTGTTCAAGGTATTTCTGATTTAATTGCTACACCAGGTCTAATTAACTTAGACTTTGCAGACGTAAAAACAATTATGTCTAATAGAGGTTCTGCTTTAATGGGTATCGGTTCTGGTAATGGTGAAAATCGTGCTGCTGAAGCTGCGAAAAAAGCGATTTCTAGTCCATTACTAGAAACATCTATTGATGGAGCTCAAGGTGTTATTATGAACATTACGGGCGGCGCAAACTTAAGTTTATATGAAGTACAAGAAGCAGCAGACATTGTAGCTTCAGCTTCGGATCCAGAAGTAAATATGATCTTCGGTTCTGTTATTAATGAAGGATTAAAAGATGATATAGTTGTCACTGTAATTGCAACTGGTTTTGATGATAGTGCTTCGACACAACCACCAAAACCAATTATCCGTCCGACTGCGAATCACACACAACAGCAACAACAACCAGTAGCTCAACCTTCAAAACAACGTGAAGTTAAGCGTGAAATGAAACGTGAAGAGCCGGTTGTGCATGATCGTCATACAGATTCAGATGACATCGATATTCCAGCATTCTTACGTAACCGTCGTAGACGATAAAAGAAAAGGAGCTTTCATGCTCCTTTTTTTTGTTGTCTAAATGGAAAAGATCTGCTAAGCAGATCTTTTTTTATTATTTTGCATATGGAGAGCCCAGTCCTATTTTTAAGCCATAAGCTGTGATAAATTGAAACTTTAATTAGTCGGGGGTGTTCATCCAAAAATGATTGTTAGCCCGACTCCCACTTAACTTCTGTCCTTTTTTATAGCTGAATTTTGAGGCAAGGTCTTACTGCCCGCAAATAGCAAGATAAACTTTGTATATATATATAATTCAATTATTATGTATACAAGTAAAAAATTTATATTATTCTATGAAAAATACACTTTTATTTTTTACCGACAGATTATGTCTAGAAATCACAAAATAACAAAAAAATCCCTCCACCAATTGACACACTTTCCTATTGGATATGCATTATACTAGTCTCAACTTAAAAAAAGAGGTGAATTGTTTGGTTGTTTACGCCGACATTGTCTGGTTGTTAAACGCCTGCATTGATTTTCTTTTACTTTTATTAACAGCCACCGTGTTAAAAAAGAGAATCAAAAGATGGAGGCTTGTGTTAGGGGCATTTATAGGTTCAACTATTGTTATTTTCGCCTTTACGCCTTTTGCTTCTATGATGACACATCCAATTATGAAACTATTGTACTCGTTACTTATTGTGTATACAGCATTTGGGTTTTCGACATTTAGAAATTATACACAAACTGTTTTTACTTTCTATTTTGTAACCTTTATGGTTGGTGGAGGATTAATTGGAACGCATTACTTTTTGCAAACGAACGAAATGGTAAATGGATTAGTTCAATCTAAATCAGTTTCTTACGGTGATCCAATTAGTTGGGTATTTGTTATTTTTGGTTTTCCAGTAATTTATTATTTTTCTAAAAAGCGTATAGAAAGCGTAGAGGTCACAAAGATACACTATGATCAAATCGTGAAAGTGGAAATTCAATTAGCTGGAGAGGAACTAGAATTAGCAGGTCTAATTGATAGTGGGAACCAACTTTATGACCCGTTAACGAAAACACCCGTTATGATTATGCATATTTCATCATTAGAACATTGTTTGCCAGCTTGGTTAACAGAACAAATTTATTCCAAAACAGAAATTCCTCAAATACCAGAAAATGATTCTGGATGGGCGACGAAACTACGTTTAATTCCTTTCCGAGCAGTAGGAGTAGAGAATCAATTTTTATGGGCAATTAAGCCAGATTGTGTGCGAGTTTATCATGAAGGTAGTTCGGTTGTTGTAAACAAAGTACTGATTGGATTAAGTACACAACAATTATCTACTAATGGAGAGTATCAATGCATTGTACATCCGAAAATGTTGATTTCGCAAAAGATGGTAATTGCTTAATTACGAGAGGCGGGATAATATGGTGAAATTTAAATTTTATTTGGTATACCTTTGGTATAAAGTATTGCTGAAATTAGGAATTAAGACCGATGAAATTTATTATATTGGTGGAAGTGAAGCGTTGCCACCGCCGTTAACGAAAGAAGAAGAGGCAGTTCTTTTGAATAAATTACCAAATGGAGATCAAGCTGCGAGGTCGATGCTTATTGAACGTAACCTAAGGCTTGTTGTATATATAGCAAGAAAATTTGAAAATACAGGGATCAATATTGAGGATTTGATTAGTATAGGAACAATTGGTCTTATTAAGGCAGTGAATACATTTAATCCAGAAAAGAAAATTAAATTAGCAACATATGCATCTCGTTGTATAGAAAATGAAATTTTAATGCATTTGCGTCGAAATAATAAAAATCGTTCGGAAGTTTCTTTTGATGAACCGCTTAACATTGATTGGGACGGAAATGAACTGTTACTATCAGATGTTTTAGGTACAGATGATGACATTATTACAAAAGATTTAGAAGCTACTGTAGATCGTCATCTTTTAATGAAAGCATTGCATCAATTAAATGACCGTGAAAAACAAATTATGGAGCTTCGGTTTGGACTCGCTGGTGGCGAAGAGAAGACACAAAAAGATGTGGCTGATATGCTTGGAATTTCACAGTCTTATATTTCTCGTTTGGAAAAAAGAATTATAAAAAGATTACGAAAAGAATTTAATAAAATGGTGTGAAGAATAAGACCAGTCGGTATCTAGACTGGTCTTATTCTTTTTTTGTGCATTAGGAAATATGATATTTGTGAAAAATGATGGAAAAACCGTATGCATAAAATCCCCTTCAAAGGAAATACTTTACACTGTACAGCAACTCCCGATAGGAGGGAACACTTTGACGAGAAACAAAGTAGAAATTTGCGGTGTTGATACAGCTAAACTTCCAGTACTAAAAAATGAAGAGATGCGTAAATTATTTCGTGAAATGCAAAGTGGAGAGATAAGCGCCAGAGAGAAATTAGTGAATGGAAACTTACGTCTTGTACTGAGCGTCATCCAAAGATTTAATAACAGAGGAGAATATGTTGATGATTTATTTCAAGTTGGTTGCATTGGACTTATGAAATCCATTGATAACTTTGATTTAGGCCAAAATGTAAAGTTTTCAACGTATGCTGTGCCGATGATTATTGGAGAAATACGCAGATATTTGCGTGATAACAATCCAATTCGTGTATCTCGCTCATTACGAGATATTGCGTATAAAGCGTTGCAAGTAAGAGAAAAATTGATTGCTGAAAATTCAAAAGAACCAACAGCAATGGATATTGCGAAAGTTCTTGAAGTGACACATGAAGAGATTGTTTTTGCACTAGATGCGATTCAAGATCCGGTTTCATTATTTGAACCGATTTATAACGATGGAGGAGATCCTATCTTTGTTATGGATCAATTAAAGGATGAAAAACAAAAGGACGAGCAGTGGGTTGAAGAACTGGCGTTGAAAGAAGGAATGAAGCGTTTAAATGATCGTGAAAAAATGATTATTCGAAAACGTTTCTTTCAAGGAAAGACACAGATGGAAGTTGCCGAAGAAATTGGAATTTCTCAAGCGCAAGTATCACGTTTGGAGAAGTCTGCTATTAAGCAAATGAATAAGACGATTCAAGGATAAGGTCCTCACCAGTTATGGTGAGGTCTTTTTTATATATAATATTTTGCGCTCATAGTAGATTGGGTAGGTTCATATAATGAAAATAAAATGGATGTTCTATTAGTAGCGGTTATATACTGTTTATCCGCTTCGAAATTAGGCTGAAGTAAAAAGTTAGATGGAAGCGGGACTGCCCGTAAAAGTCCGATTGGCATGGGTTAATAATCAGTAGGGATGGGGATAATCCCACTGATTAAGGTTTCACTTTATTTGAGAGCGTACTTACGATTCATGATATAAGGGAGAGGATGAATATGATACGGATTTCGGAGTTTCAAATGAAGGATGTTGTAAATGTTTCAGATGGAAAGAGGCTTGGGAATATTGGAGATATTGATATTGATATAGACACAGGAAAGATTAGGGCGGTTATTATTTCTAAGCAGGCACGAATGCTTGGACTCTTTGGGAAGGAAGTAGAATTTGTGATTCCTTGGGAGCAAATTATGAAAATTGGAGAAGATGTCATACTTGTAAAAGTAGATCATGTTAATTCTGTAACAGAATCAATACAAACACCGACAATTTCATAAAGAATATTACAAATTCCTCTTTTTTTTCTGTTGTCATTATGAAAAAATAAAAGTATGGTAAAATAGACAGGAAGTACCATACTTTTTTCTGTTATTTTAATTAAAAGGAGTCGCTTTATGAGAGAACCATTTAAATATGCGGACGGTATACTGTATTTACAAGCGTGGAAAGAACTTGGAAACATTACTGTTGGATTTACGACAAAAGATGGTGGAGTAAGTACAGGCTCCTTTCATGCGATGAATTTAGGATTACATGTGAATGATATCGTGGAGAATGTTCATGAAAACAGACGCATTTTAGCTAATAAGTTACAAAAACCATTAGAAAAATGGATTTGCTCTGAACAAGTTCATGACCATCATGTTGAGAAAGTAGGACTGCAAGAAAAAGGGAAAGGCGTTTATTCATATGAAGACGGTATTCCAAAAACGGATGGCATTTATACGACTAACAAAGATGTTCTCTTAACATCTTGTTACGCTGATTGTGTTCCGCTCTATTTTTATGCACCATCACATGATATGATAGGACTTGCGCATGCTGGGTGGAAAGGGACTGTAACAGAGATTGCGAAAGAAATGATTCAAAAGTGGAATGCAGAAGGTGTTTCAAGTGATGAAATTCATGTCGCAATTGGTCCTGCAATCGGATCATGTTGTTATGTTGTTGATGATCGTGTATTAACAGCAGCACAGCAAGTAGTAAACGGATCTGTTCCTCATAAAGTAATTTCTGATGGTCAGTATGCAATTAATTTAAAAGAAGTTAATCGTATATTATGTGTACAAGCAGGCATAAAAGAAGAACATATTGTAATGTCATCTCTTTGTACAAGCTGTGAAGAACAATTATTTTTCTCTCATCGTCGTGATCAAGGTAAGACGGGGAGAATGTTGAGTTTCATAGGTTTTAAGGAGGAGTGAAGTAAGTGACAGTGCAAGGGAATTTAGCAGATGTAAACGAAGTAATTAAAGAATCTTGTGTACGAGCTGGACGTTCGATGAAAGATATTAAGCTCGTTGCAGTTACAAAAACTGTAGGGATTGAAAAAACAAGCGAAGTAATTGAAACAGGAATTATTGATTTAGGTGAAAATAGAAATGAAGGTTTCTTACAAAAATACGAGCATTTCGGTTCAAAAGTGAATTGGCATTTTATTGGATCATTGCAAACGAGAAAAGTAAAAGAAATCATTAATGAGATTGATTATTTACATTCATTAGATCGTCTTTCGCTTGCAAAAGAAATTCAAAAACGTGCTGATAAGAAAGTTAAATGCTTTATTCAAGTGAAAACATCATCTGAAGAATCAAAGCAAGGATTGGCGATAGAAGAAACAATTTCTTTTATTCAAAGTTTGCAAGAATTGGATAAGATTGAAGTGGTAGGATTAATGACAATGGCTCCGTTTACAGGAGAAGAGGAAGAGATTCGTCGCTGCTTTAAGGAATTGCGCATGCTACAAACAGAGGTGCAGGAGCTAGAATTATTACATGCACCATGTAAAGAATTATCAATGGGAATGTCAAATGATTACACGATTGCAATTGAGGAAGGCGCTACATATATTCGTTTGGGAACGGTTTTAGTAGGAAAAGCGTAGGAGGAAGGAGAAAGTTATTATGAGTTGGTCAAAAGTAAAATACTTCTTTTTTGACACACCGGAAGAAAAAGAAGCAGCTCAATATAGTTATGAAAAGGAGCAAACAGACATGAAAAAGCAACAAGATCCCCCAGAACAACAAGATGTTCCGTTTGCGAAAGTGCAACCGAAGCAAAATGTAGTGAGTATTGAAACAGCGAAGCAATCTTCAAAAGTTGTTTTACTAGAACCACGTACATATTCGGAAGCGCAAGGCATTTCGGATCACTTAAAAGGTAGACGAGCTGTTGTAATTAATTTGCAAAGAATGTCTACAGATCAAGCTGTACGTATCGTTGACTTTTTAAGTGGTACTGTATACGCTATAGGCGGGGATATTCAAAAAATAGGCCCGAAAACATTTATGTGTACACCTGAAAATGTTGATATCGTTGGTGCGATTTCAGAGTTATTCGGTGAAGAAGAAGAGACAAATATAAAGAGGTGGTAATACGCCATGACAACAGTTTTAACAGTGTTACTTACTGCTATCGAGATTTACTCGTGGGCACTAATTATTTACATTCTCCTATCATGGTTTCCTGGCGCAAAGGAATCAGCTTTTGGAGATTTTCTTGCGCGTATTTGCGAACCGTATTTAGAGCCGTTTAGGAGGTTTATTCCACCATTTGGTATGATTGATATTTCTCCACTTGTTGCTATTGTTGCCTTGAAACTTGCTAGAGGTGGTTTAGTGAGTTTATTCAACTATTTTTTATAGTGTGAGGTTAAATACATGAGCATCTATGAGCATTTTAGACCTGATGAAGAGGTCTTTGTGGATAAAGTATTAGAGTGGAAACAGGCTGCTGAGTACCATCAAGTCAAGTTAACAGATTTTCTTGATCCAAGACAGCAACAAATTGTTTCTATGGTAATAGGGCAAGGAGATGTAGCTGTACGGTTTGATGGTGCGATGCCTGAAGCCGAACGGAAAAGAGCACTAATTTATCCAGATTATCTAGAATTAAATGAAGAGGAATTTCAAGTAGAAGTATTAGAAATTGACTATCCTTCCAAGTTTTTTACGCTAGAACATAGGCAAATATTAGGTGCATTCATGTCGCTTGGTTTAACAAGGGAAAAATGTGGTGATATTTTGCTTCAAGAAGACCGTGCCCAAATTGCAGTTGCCAAAGAAGTTGTATCGTATATTGAAATGAACTTACAATCAATAGGGAAAATGAAAGTCACACTCTCTCCTATACAAGTAGAGAAAATTTTGCGTGTAGGTGAAAAATGGGGAGAAAAATCTGGGACTGTTTCGTCACTTCGTCTAGATGTTTTATTAGCTGAAATGCTACATATATCTAGGCAGAAGGTACAGCCTCTTATAAAAGGTGGCTTAGTAAAAGTCAATTGGAAAACAGTAGAGCAAACTTCGTATGAATGTTTTCCAGGGGATGTTTTCTCGGTTAGAGGGTATGGACGAAGTAAATTATTTTCTGTAGAAGGTAAAACGAAGCGCGACAAATGGAGAGTTTTGTATGGTATACTAAAATGATTGGTTTTTTAGAAGGAAATTCTCTTATTTTGTCGAAGAAAAGATATAATTGAAAGAGGAAATTTAGATAACTACTTGGAGGTGGCGTTGTGCCGTTAACACCATTAGATATTCATAACAAAGAATTTGGTCGCGGGTTTCGTGGCTACGATGAAGATCAAGTAAATGAGTTTCTTGATCAAATCATCAAAGATTATGAATTAGTCATTCGTGAGAAAAAAGCTTTAGAAGAAAAGGTTGCACAATTAGAAGGAAAGTTAGATCATTTTTCTAATATTGAAGATACGCTGAACAAATCTATCATTGTCGCACAAGAAGCTGCTGAAGAAGTGAAGCGTAATGCACAAAAAGAAGCAAAATTAATTGTACGTGAAGCAGAAAAAAATGCAGATCGTATCATTAATGAAGCGTTAGTGAAATCAAGAAAAGTTGCTTTTGATATTGAAGAGTTGAAGAAACAAGCGAAAGTATTCCGAACTCGTTTCCGTATGTTATTAGAAACACAACTTGAAATGTTAAACAACGATGATTGGGATAAACTAATTGAATTAGAAGACGAAGTGGACGAACTGTTGAAAAAAGAAGAAACAGTGTAAGCTTGACGTTTTTCTCATTATTACATATAATTTTAAACAGCATATTTATTAAGAAAAACGAAGATAGGGATAAGTACCTTTTTCATACCTTATATAGCGAACTGAGGATGGTGTAAGCTCAGGATAAGGAGATAATGGGAATATCACCCTGGAGTTCCGCGCTGAACAAATTTAGTAAGCGTAGGCGTATATTCGCGTTAAGAATATAAAGAGGACCTTATGCATTTGTATATGGTCTACTAGGGTGGTACCGCGGGAGACTTTCTCGTCCCTTTTTGGGGATGAGAGGTCTCTTTTTTATTCCCTTTTTTAAGGTCTGTCGTTTATATATTTAAGGAGGAATTGAGCATGGAGTACAAAAATACATTACTAATGCCAAAAACAGAATTCCCGATGCGTGGGAATTTACCGAAACGTGAGCCTGCAATGCAAGAAAAATGGGCTGAAATGAATATTTATGAAAAGGTACAAGAGCATACGAAAGGCCGTCCTTTATTTGTACTACATGATGGACCTCCATATGCAAATGGTGACATCCATATGGGACACGCACTAAATAAAGTGTTAAAAGACTTTATTGTTCGTTTTAAATCAATGACTGGATACTGTGCACCATATGTACCAGGTTGGGATACACACGGTTTACCAATTGAGCAAGCTTTAACAAATAAAGGTGTAAAGCGTAAAGAAATGACAGTTGCTGAGTTCCGTAAGTTATGTGCAGAGTATGCATATGAGCAAGTGGAACGTCAACGTGAACAATTTAAGCGTTTAGGTGTACGTGCAGATTGGGATAATCCATATATTACTTTAGAGCCAGCTTATGAAGCACAACAAATTAAAGTGTTTGGTGACATGGCGAAAAAAGGTTATATCTATAAAGGACAAAAACCAGTTTACTGGTCTCCAACAAGTGAATCAGCTTTAGCAGAAGCTGAAATTGAATATCAAGATAAAAAATCAGCATCTATTTACGTAGCATTCCCTGTAAAAGATGGAAAGAACGTATTAGAAGGTGATGAGAAATACATTATTTGGACAACAACGCCTTGGACGTTACCTGCAAACTTAGGTATTTCTGTTCACCCAGAACTTGAATATGCTATTGTGAAAGTAAATGATGAGAAATATATCATCGCTTCTGAACTATTTGAGACAGTTGCAAAAACGTTAGAGTGGGAAAATGCTGAAGTTGTGAAAACGGTAAAAGGTAGCGAACTTGAGTATACAGTTGCAAAACATCCATTCTACGATCGTGACTCATTAGTTATGCTAGGAGAGCACGTAACAACAGATGCAGGTACAGGTTGTGTTCATACAGCACCAGGACACGGGGAAGATGACTTCGTTGTTGGTAAAAAGTATGGCTTAGAAGTACTTTGCCCAGTTGATGATAAAGGTGTATTAACAAATGAAGCACCTGGATTTGAAGGCTTATTCTATGATAAAGCTAACAAGCCAATTACGGAAAAATTAGAAGAAGTAGGTGCGTTACTGAAACTGACATTCATTACGCATTCATACCCACATGATTGGAGAACGAAAAAACCAATTATTTTCCGTGCGACAGCGCAGTGGTTTGCATCTATTGAAGCGTTCCGTAAAGAATTATTAGAAGCTGTTGCGGAAACAAAATGGGTACCAGCATGGGGAGAAACTCGTCTTCATAATATGGTTCGTGACCGTGGTGACTGGTGTATTTCTCGTCAGCGTGCATGGGGTGTGCCAATTCCTGTATTCTATGCAGAAAATGGTGATCCAATTATTACAGATGAAACAATTAATCATGTAGCAGATTTATTCCGTGAGCACGGTTCTAACGTATGGTTCGAGCGTGAAGCGAAAGATTTATTACCAGAAGGATTTACACATACAGGTAGCCCAAATGGTGAATTCCGTAAAGAAACAGACATCATGGATGTATGGTTCGATTCAGGTTCTTCTCACCAAGCGGTATTAGAAGAGCGCGAAGACTTACAACGTCCAGCTGATTTATATTTAGAAGGATCTGACCAGTATCGTGGTTGGTTTAACTCTTCATTATCAACAGCAGTTGCTGTAACTGGTAAAGCTCCGTATAAAGGCGTACTAAGCCATGGTTTCGTACTAGATGGTGACGGACGTAAAATGAGTAAGTCGATTGGAAACATCGTCGTACCGAAGAAAATTATGGATCAATTAGGCGGAGACATTTTACGCTTATGGGTATCTTCTGTTGACTATCAATCTGATGTACGTATTTCAGATGATATTTTAAAACAAGTAGCAGAAGTGTATCGTAAAATCCGTAACACATTCCGTTTCTTATTAGGAAACTTAGATGATTTTAATCCAAGTGAAAATACAGTAGCGGTAGCTGAACTTCGTGAAGTAGATCGTTACATGTTAGTGAAGTTAAATGACTTAATTACAAAAGTAAAAGATGCATATGAAACATATGACTTTGCTGCTGTATATCATGCAATTCACAACTTCTGTACAATTGATCTAAGTTCATTCTACTTAGACTTTGCAAAAGACATTTTATACATTGAAGGTGCAGATCACGCGGATCGTCGTGCAATTCAAACTGTATTATATGATGTTCTTGTTGCATTAACGAAACTTGTAACGCCAATCTTACCTCATACAGCTGATGAAGTATGGCCATATGTTCCTGGTGCAGAAGAAGAAAGCGTACAGTTAACTAATATGCCAGAAGCTACAGAAGTAGAGGGTTCAGAAGCGTTAAGAGCAAAATGGGATGCATTTATGACATTACGTGATGACGTTTTAAAAGCGTTAGAAGTAGCTCGTAATGAGAAAGTAATTGGTAAGTCATTAAATGCGAGCATTACGCTATATCCGACTGTAGAAATGAAGGCTATGTTAGAGTCTATTAGCGAAGACTTAAAGCAATTATTCATCGTCTCTGAGTATAAACTTGGTGGTACAATTGAAGAAGCACCAACAGATGCACCAAAGTATGAGCATACAGCTGTAGTTGTAGCACAGGCGACAGGTGAGACGTGTGAACGTTGTTGGGTTGTTTCAGAAACAATTGGTAAAGATGCAGAACATGAAACATTATGTGAGCGTTGTGCAACGGTTGTTAAAGAAAATTATGTAAAATAATGAAAAAAAGCTGACTGCTCATAATAGCAGTCAGTTTTTTGTTGATGATATATCAAAATAACTTTCACTCTCTTTCCTATGAAGGAAAAATGTGTGTGAGGTAAGCGTGGAAATTTCGGACACACTAATTGTACATTGCAGCTGGGAGGAATGTACACGTGAATGAAATTTATATGGAAATAAAAGAAGAATTACAATTGATGAGAAAAGAGTTGCAAGATAGATTGGCGAAAGAAGTAATGCACACATACTATATGGAATTTGGGCAAGAACTTGGATACGAAATAAAGGAAGAGACAAAGAAAAAATTGCTATTACATGATATAAAAGAGGATTTAAAAGATGTAGAACGTGCATTGTTTAAAATGGAAATAGATATGTACGGTATTTGTGAAGAAACTGGAAGAGCGATTTCTACAAAACAAATGAAAACAATGCCGACTGCTCGTACTATTCATGAATTTTTCTATGAAAAGGTAAATGTATGAAATACGCACAACGATATTATGTTACCTTTTTTTAATTTATTTTATTCTTCTACAAAGGTTCATTGTGAAAAGGTAGCAGCTATGCTAAAATTTTGAGGTACACTGTCTTTGTGGGGGAAATGAAAATGATATATTATGTAATAGCGTTATTTGTCATTGCCATCGATCAAATATCGAAGTGGCTAATTGTAAAGAACATGGAATTGGGTACGAGCATTCCGATTATCGATAATGTATTATACATAACATCTCATCGAAATAGAGGAGCTGCCTGGGGTATTTTAGAAAATAAAATGTGGTTTTTCTACATTATTACAGTCATTTTCGTAGCATTTATCGTATTTTATATGAAAAAATATGCGAAAACGGACAAGCTTCTAGGTATTTCATTAGGTCTAATTTTAGGCGGAGCAATTGGCAATTTTATTGATCGTGTATTTAGACAAGAAGTAGTGGATTTCATTCACGTGTATATTTTCTCGTACAACTATCCGGTATTCAATATAGCTGACTCAGCATTATGTATTGGAGTTGTATTAATTATTATTCAAACAGTATTAGAAGGAAAGAAAGCGAAGGAGTAATTGAATGAGTGAAGTAGTACAAGTAACAGTTGCAGAAGAACAAAAAAGCGAGCGAATTGATAAATTCGTTGCAGAAATAAACAGTGAATGGTCACGTTCACAAGTGCAGCAATGGATTAAAGATGCTGTTGTGACAGTAAATGGGAAATCAGTTAAAGGGAATTATAAAGTAAAAGGAAATGATGAAATTACAGTAACAATTCCCGAGCCAGAAGAGTTAGATATTCAACCGGAAGATATGAATTTAGAAGTTTATTATGAAGATGCCGATGTACTAGTTGTAAATAAGCCGCGTGGCATGGTAGTACATCCAGCACCAGGGCATACGAAGGGTACGCTTGTAAACGGACTTATGCATCATTGTACAGACCTATCAGGTATTAACGGTGTAATGCGTCCTGGTATAGTACACCGTATTGATAAGGATACATCTGGATTATTAATGGTTGCTAAAAATGATATGGCGCATGAATCACTTGTAAATCAACTTGTAGCAAAAACGGTAACAAGACGTTATAAAGCGATTGTACATGGTGTAATTCCACATGATAAAGGAATAATTGACGCTCCAATTGGTCGTGATAAAAAAGAACGTCAAAGTATGACTGTTGATGAAAATGGTAAGAATGCAGTTACACATTTCCAAGTGTTAGAGCGATTTAAGGATTTCACACTTGTAGAATGCCGCTTAGAAACGGGACGTACACACCAAATTCGTGTTCATATGAAATATATTGGTTATCCACTTGCAGGGGATCCAAAGTATGGTCCGAAGAAAACATTAGATATGAATGGACAAGCACTTCATGCAGGGATTTTAGGTTTCGATCACCCTCGTACTGGTGAATATATTGAGTTTGAGGCACCGATTCCAGAAGTGTTTGAAGAAGCGCTAAATATTTTACGGAAATAGTATTGACAAATCATAAGAAAACTGAGATACTGACAACAGTTAAATAATGATCCTTTAACACAGCCCCGTGAGGTTGAGAAGGTAACGGTTTGAAATACTTAGGGTATGTTGTACCCTTTTTTCAAAAGTCCTCTCGCACACGCTGAGAGGACTTTTTTTATACCATTACTCTCACGCAAGAAAAAAACTTGGAGGTGTAGAGCATGCAAGAGAAAGCTGTCGTTTTAGATGACCAAATGATTCGCCGCGCTTTAACACGAATTAGTCATGAAATCGTGGAACGAAATAAAGGTGTCGATAATTGTGTTCTTGTCGGAATAAAAACACGTGGAATTTTTATTGCACAACGTTTGGCAGAACGAATTGGTCAAATTGAAGGAAAAGAGATGGAAGTAGGAGAGTTAGATATTACGTTGTATCGTGATGATTTAACACTACAATCGAAACATAAAGAACCACTTGTAAAAGGTTCTGATATTCCTGTAGATATTACGAAGAAAAAAGTTATCCTTGTGGATGATGTGTTATATACAGGAAGAACAGTTCGAGCAGCAATGGATGCTCTTATGGATTTAGGTAGACCATCACAAATCCAATTGGCTGTTCTTGTTGATAGAGGTCATCGTGAATTACCAATTCGCGCTGATTATGTAGGAAAGAACATTCCAACATCTAGTGAAGAGCGTATCGAAGTTGATTTGCAAGAGACAGATCAACAAGATCGAGTAAGCATATACGATAAGTAAAGCCCTTTTAAATGTAGTCCTGTGAGGCTGCCAAAGGGTCTTGGCTTTCATATGTCAAATTTGGCATACGAAAGTGTAGGACTCTTTGTGCACAGGCACAAAGAGTTTTTTTATTGCAAAAATTAAAACTGAAGGAGGATGTAACAATGGAGCAAAAGCCAGTGTTAGACATTCATGAAGTACCGAAACCGGGAAAATGGTTATTATTAAGTATACAACATTTGTTCGCGATGTTTGGATCAACAGTGCTTGTTCCGTTTTTAACAGGACTGAATCCATCAGTAGCTTTAATATCAAGTGGATTAGGAACGCTAGCGTTTCTTCTAATAACGAAAGGTCAAGTACCAGCGTATTTAGGATCATCATTCGCCTTTATTGCACCAATTATTACAGCGAAAACAGCAGGTGGACCTGGAGCAGCGATGCTTGGAGGAATGCTTGCGGGACTTGTTTACATCTTAATCTCACTCGGAATTAAGAAATCTGGGTCAGAATGGATTATGAAATTACTTCCGCCAATCGTAGTTGGGCCAGTCGTAATGGTAATCGGTTTATCTTTAGCACATACAGCAGTGAACATGGCGATGAACGGTGCGGATGGTAAGTATAGCATTACACACTTTTCAGTAGCATTAGTAACATTAGCAATTACAATCATTTGCTCCATATTCGGGAGAGGATTTTTCAGTATCATACCAGTGCTACTTGGAATCATCGGCGGGTATATATTCGCTTACTTCCAAGGGCTAGTAGATTTAAAGCCAGTAGCTGAGGCAAAATGGTTTGTCATACCAGACTTCACAGTACCGTTTGTAACATATACTCCGGAGTTTTCATGGAAAATTGTACTCTTAATGGTGCCAGTTGCACTTGTAACAATTTCAGAACATATCGGACATCAAATTGTACTTGGAAATGTTATTAAAAGAGATTTAATTGAAAAACCAGGTTTACATCGTTCAATCTTCGGTGATGGGATAGCAACATTGATCGCATCACTAATAGGAGGACCACCGAATACAACGTACGGTGAAAACATCGGTGTGCTAGCAATTACGAGAGCATACAGTGTATACTTATTCATCGGTTCAGCAGTGTTCGCAATCATGTTTGGATTTATCGGGAAGATTTCAGCACTGATTCATTCGATTCCAACACCAGTTATGGGTGGTGTATCAATCTTACTCTTCGGTGTAATCGCATCAAGTGGTTTACGTATGATGGTAGACGATAAAACAGACTTAGGTGACAAACGAAACTTAATGATTGCATCAGTTATACTAGTAATTGGTATTGGCGGAGCGGTACTGCACGTAGGTGAATCGTTCCAAGTAGAAGGAATGGCGCTAGCAGCAATTGTAGGTGTACTATTAAATCTACTACTACCAGAGACAAAACAAACAAATAAAACAAAACAATCTAAGCAGATTGCTTCATAAAAATAACCTTTTAATTCAGTCCTGTGAGATAGAAAAGGGTGGCTACTTTAACGCACCCTAGTCTCAAAGACTAGGGTATTTTTATACAGTTATTGTTATATAAATTCAATGGTGTTATCATAAAAAACAGAAAGATGAGGGATGACGATGAGCCATTTGTTAACGATGAGTGAATTATCGGAACAAGAAATTTCAGAAATCCTAAAAGACGCAGAAGATTTCGCGAATGGAAAAGAGAGAAAAACGACAGAGCAAACATTTGTTGCGAACTTGTTCTTTGAGAATAGTACGAGGACGAGATTTAGCTTTGAAGTTGCTGAGAAGAGATTAGGACTTGAAGTATTAGACTTTTCCGCAGATGCATCTAGCGTACAAAAAGGAGAAACTTTATACGATACGATAAGAACACTAGAATCAATCGGAACAAAAGCGGTAGTCATCCGCCATGAGCAAGATCGTTACTTCGATGAATTAAAAGATCAGGTGAATATCCCAATCTTGAACGCTGGAGATGGATGTGGAAATCATCCAACGCAATGTCTACTCGATCTTCTAACAATTAAACAAGAGTTTGGAAGATTTGAAGGTTTGAAGATTGCAATAGTTGGGGATGTTCGTCATAGCCGAGTAGCACGTTCTAATGCAGAAGCATTAACGAAACTGGGCGCGACAATTTACTTTGCAAGCCCAGAAGAGTGGAAAGATGAAGAGAACACATTTGGAACGTACAAGAGTTTAGATGAACTTGTTCCAGAAGTGGATGTGATGATGTTACTTCGTGTACAACATGAGCGTCATGACCATTATGAAACAGACATTATGAAAGAGTATCACGAGCAACATGGGTTAACAGTTGAAAGAGAAAAACGTATGAAAGAAGGAAGCATTATTATGCATCCAGCCCCTGTAAACCGTGATGTTGAAATTGCGAGTGAACTTGTCGAGTGTGAACGCTCACGCATATTCAAGCAAATGGAAAACGGGGTCTACGTAAGAATGGCTGTACTAAAACGCGCATTACCAAATGTATTAGGAGGAATGAAACATGAATTATTTGTTTAAAAATGGTCGTTATATGAATGCAGAAGGAACAATTGTAGCAACAGATCTTCTCGTACAAGACGGTAAAATTGCGAAGGTAGCAGAAAATATTACGGCAGATAATGCTGAAGTAATCGATGTAAATGGAAAGTTAATCGCACCTGGATTAGTAGATGTACACGTTCATCTTCGTGAACCAGGTGGTGAACATAAAGAAACAATTGAAACAGGAACACTTGCAGCAGCAAAAGGTGGATTTACTACAATTTGCGCAATGCCAAACACACGCCCAGTACCAGATTGTAAAGAACATATGGAAGACCTGCAAAAGCGTATTAAAGAAAAAGCACATGTAAATGTATTACCATATGGAGCAATTACAGTACGTCAAGCAGGTTCTGAAATGACCGATTTTGAAACGTTAAAAGAACTTGGAGCGTTTGCTTTCACTGATGATGGCGTAGGCGTGCAAGATGCAAGCATGATGTTAGCTGCAATGAAGCGTGCATCGAAATTAAATATGGCAGTTGTTGCACACTGTGAAGAGAACACACTTATTAATAAAGGATGTGTACATGAAGGGAAGTTTTCTGAGAAACACGGATTAAACGGTATCCCATCAGTATGTGAATCCGTACATATTGCCCGGGACATCTTACTTGCGGAAGCTGCAAATTGTCACTACCACGTATGTCACGTAAGTACAAAAGGATCTGTACGTGTAATCCGTGACGCGAAACGTGCTGGAATTAAGGTGACAGCAGAAGTAACACCGCATCACTTAGTATTATGTGAAGATGATATCCCATCGGCTGATCCTAACTTTAAAATGAATCCACCGCTTCGAGGAAAAGAAGATCATGCAGCGTTAATTGAAGGACTATTAGATGGAACAATTGATATGATCGCAACTGACCATGCACCGCATACTGCAGAAGAGAAAGCGCAAGGGATTGAAAGAGCACCGTTCGGAATTACTGGTTTTGAAACAGCATTCCCGCTTTTATATACGAACCTTGTGAAAAAAGGAATCATTACATTAGAGCAACTGATTCAATTCTTAACAGAAAAACCAGCTGACACATTCGGTTTAGAAGCAGGGCGCCTAACAGAAGGTAGAACAGCTGATATTACAATTATCGATTTAGAACAAGAAGAAGAAATTGATCCAACAACATTCTTATCAAAAGGAAAAAACACACCATTCGCAGGTTGGAAATGCCAAGGTTGGCCGGTTATGACAATCGTTGGTGGTAAGATCGCATGGCAAAAGGAGAGTGCATTAGTATGAAAAGACAACTTATCTTAGAAGATGGAACAGTATTAATTGGAAAAGGTTTCGGAGGAGAAATAGAAAAGTCAGGTGAGGTTGTATTTACAACTGGGATGACTGGATATCAAGAAACTTTATCTGATCCATCATACTGCGGTCAAATCGTAACATTTACGTATCCATTAATTGGAAACTACGGCATTAACCGTGATGATTTTGAATCAATTCACCCATCTGTAAATGGTTTAATCGTAAACGAAATTTGTGATCATCCATCAAACTTCCGTAATGAAATTTCGTTAAATGATTACTTGAAAGAAAGAAATATCCCAGGATTAGCAGGAATTGATACGAGAAAATTAACAAGAAAAATTCGTCAATATGGAACTTTACGCGGACGTCTTTGCAATATGGATGTGGATGTAGAGGACATCGTTAGCCAATTGAAAGCAACTGTCTTTACAGATCATGTGAAACGCGTATCAACAAAAGATCCATATCCAAGTCCAGGCCGTGGACACCGAGTTGTACTTGTAGACTTCGGAATGAAACATGGTATTTTACGAGAATTAAATAAGCGTGATTGCGATGTAATTGTTGTACCTTACAATACAACAGCAGAAGAAATTCTACGCCTTAGCCCAGATGGAATTATGTTAAGTAATGGACCTGGGGACCCAAAAGATGTACCAGAAGCAATTGAAATGTTAAAAGAAATTATTGGTAAAGTTCCTTTATTCGGGATTTGCCTAGGACATCAATTGTTCGCCCTGGCATCTGGTGCGAATACAAGTAAGTTAAAATTCGGTCACCGTGGTTTAAATCATCCAGTAAAAAATCTTGCAACTGGAAAAGTAGCAATTACATCTCAAAACCATGGTTACGCAGTAGAAGAAGAATCAGTTGGAAATACAGAACTGGAAATTACACATGTTGCTTTAAATGATGGAACAGTAGAAGGTCTTCGTCATACGAAGTTCCCAGCATTTACAGTGCAATACCATCCAGAAGCTTCTGCAGGACCAGAAGATGCAAATGATTTATTCGAAGATTTCTTAGCAATGATTGAAAACTTCAAGAAAGAAGGGGAAGAGTTATGCCAAAACGCCTAGACATTAACACAATTTTAGTAATCGGATCAGGACCAATTGTAATTGGGCAAGCAGCAGAGTTTGATTACTCTGGTACACAAGCTTGTCAATCTCTTAGAGAAGAAGGTTACAAAGTAATCCTTGTTAACTCTAACCCAGCAACAATTATGACAGATACTGCAACAGCAGATAAAGTATATATAGAACCATTAACATTAGAATTCGTAAGCCGTATCATTCGTAAAGAACGTCCAGATGCACTCCTACCAACATTAGGTGGTCAAACAGGCCTAAACATGGCTGTTGAACTTGCGAAATCAGGCATACTTGAAGAGTGCGGAGTTGAAATTTTAGGAACAAAATTATCAGCAATCGAGCAAGCCGAGGATCGTGATTTATTCCGTACATTAATGCAGGAATTAAATGAACCAATTCCATCTAGCACGATTATTCATACGCTGGAAGAAGCACATGAATTTGTAAAAGAAATTGGTTATCCAGTTATTGTTCGCCCAGCATTTACAATGGGGGGAACAGGTGGCGGAATCTGTAATAATGAAGAAGAACTAATTGAAATCGTATCAGGTGGATTAAAACATAGTCCAGTAACACAATGTTTATTAGAAAAGAGTATTGCCGGTTGTAAGGAAATTGAATATGAAGTAATGCGTGATTCGAATGATAACGCGATTGTAGTATGTAACATGGAAAATATCGATCCGGTTGGGGTTCACACAGGTGATTCTATCGTTGTAGCACCGAGCCAAACATTAAGTGACCGTGAGTATCAAATGTTACGAAACACTTCATTAAGAATTATTCGTGCATTAGGAATTGAAGGTGGATGTAACGTTCAGCTTGCACTTGATCCACATAGCTTCCAATACTATGTAATCGAAGTAAACCCGCGTGTGAGTCGTTCGTCTGCACTAGCATCTAAAGCAACTGGATATCCAATTGCGAAGCTAGCGGCGAAAATTGCAGTCGGTTTAACATTAGATGAAATTATAAACCCAGTAACACAAAAAACATATGCTTGCTTCGAGCCAGCATTAGACTATGTTGTTTCAAAAATTCCACGTTGGCCATTTGATAAGTTTGAATCAGCAAACAGAACACTTGGTACACAAATGAAGGCAACTGGTGAAGTTATGTCAATCGGACGTAACTTAGAACAATCATTATTAAAAGCGATTCGTTCTTTAGAGCTTGGCGTTTATCACCTAGAGTTAGACCACTTAAAAGAGCTTGATAAAGAAACGATGAAAAAGCGTATTATAAAAGCTGATGACGAGCGTCTGTTCGTTGTAGCAGAAGCAATCCGTCAAGGTGTAACGAAAGAAGAAATCAACGAATGGTGTGAAATGGACTTCTTCTTCTTACAAAAAATTGAAAATATCGTAAACATGGAACGCGAAGTAAAAGCGAATGTAGGAAATATGGAAGTGTTACAATCTGCTAAAGAAATGGGCTTCAGTGACCATTACATCGCCAATGCTTGGAACAAAACAGAGCGTGAAATTTACGATATGCGTAAAGAAAGCAATATGACTCCTGTTTATAAGATGGTAGATACTTGTGCGGCAGAGTTTGAATCTGCAACACCATACTACTACAGCACATATGGTGACGAGAATGAATCGATTGTAACAGATCGTAAGAGTGTAGTTGTACTAGGATCTGGTCCAATCCGTATTGGTCAAGGTGTTGAGTTTGATTATGCAACAGTTCACTCTGTATGGGCAATAAAAGAAGCTGGATATGAGGCAATCATTGTTAATAACAACCCAGAAACAGTTTCAACAGACTTCAGTATTTCTGACAAATTATACTTTGAACCATTAACAATCGAAGATGTAATGCACATTATCGATTTAGAAAAGCCAGAAGGTGTTATCGTCCAATTCGGCGGACAAACGGCAATTAACTTAGCGGCTAAATTAGAAGCACATGGTGTGAAAATCTTAGGAACATCACTTGAAGATTTAGACCGTGCAGAAGATCGTGATAAGTTTGAAGCAGCTTTAACAAAGCTTGGTATCCCGCAACCAGTTGGTAAAACAGCAACGACTGTAGAGCAAGCAGTAGCGATCGCTGACAAAATTGGTTACCCAGTATTAGTAAGACCATCTTACGTACTAGGTGGACGTGCGATGGAAATCGTATATCGTCAAGAAGAATTACTGCACTACATGAAAAATGCGGTTAAAGTTCACGCAGATCACCCAGTATTAATCGACCGTTATATGGTTGGTAAAGAAATTGAAGTAGATGCAATTTCAGACGGTGAGAATGTATTCATTCCAGGTATTATGGAACATATCGAACGCGCTGGAGTTCACTCTGGGGATTCAATTGGAGTATATCCACCACAGAGCTTATCTGAAAAACTAAAAGAACAAATTATTGAACATACAATTGGGCTTGGAAAAGGTTTAAACATTGTTGGATTACTAAACATTCAGTTTGTAGTATTCAAAGATGAAGTGTATGTAATTGAAGTAAATCCACGTGCGAGCCGTACAGTACCATTCTTAAGTAAAATTACAGGCGTACCGATGGCAAATATCGCAACGAAAGTTATTTTAGGTCAAAACCTTGTAGAACAAGGATATGGAACTGGCTATCACCCAGAAGAGAAGGAAGTGTATGTAAAAGCACCGGTATTCTCATTTGCGAAACTACGCTCAGTTGATACAACATTAGGGCCTGAAATGAAATCAACAGGGGAAGTAATGGGTAAAGATTTAACGCTTGAAAAAGCATTATATAAAGGACTTGTTGCTTCAGGAATTAACATTCCAACGCACGGATCAGTAATCATCACTGTAGCGGATAAAGATAAAGAAGAAGCGCTGGAAATTGCAAAACGCTTCCATGAAATCGGCTATAACTTATTAGCAACAGCAGGAACAGCACAATCGCTAACAGAACAAAACATTCCGGTGCAAGTTGTAAACAAAATTGATTCTGAAGACTACAACTTACTTGATATTATCCGTCAAGGGAAAGCGCAGTTTGTAATCAATACATTAACAAAAGGAAAACAACCAGCGCGTGATGGTTTCCGCATTCGCCGTGAATCAGTAGAAAATGGTGTGGCTTGCTTAACATCACTTGATACAACAAGAGCAATCTTGAGAGTATTAGAATCTATGACATTCTCAGCTCATTCAATGAAAGAAATTACGCAAACGAAGCGTCACGAGGTGGTACATGCATGATGCAAAAGCAAAATATGATCGTCGTTAACCAAAAAGAAATCGCAAAAAACATTTACGAATTAGTGCTTCAAGGGGATTTAGTGCAGCAAATGAACGATCCAGGACAGTTTGTACACATTAAGGTAGCAGAGGGCATTACGCCCCTTCTGCGCCGCCCAATTAGTATTTGTAATGTCGATCAAGACAAGAACGAATTTACAATGCTATATCGTGCGGAAGGACAAGGGACAAAAACATTAGCGAAAAGAAAACAAGGTGAACTTGTAGATGTGTTAGGACCACTTGGTCATGGATTTCCTGTAGAAGAAGCGGAATCTGGACAAACGGCTCTATTAGTTGGTGGGGGAATTGGTGTACCACCACTATATGAATTGTCACAGCGTCTTGTAGCAAAAGGAGTACGCGTTATTCACATCTTAGGTTTCCAAACGAAAGATGTTGTCTTCTATGAAGAGAAATTCGCAGAACTTGGTGATACGTATGTTGCAACAGTTGATGGTACACATGGTACAAAAGGGTTTGTAACAGATGTAATCGATAGCTATGGAATTGACTTTGACATTCTCTACTCATGTGGACCTTTAGCGATGCTTCGTGCATTAGAAGGACGCTATAAGGAGAGAAAAGCCTACATTTCATTAGAAGAACGTATGGGCTGTGGTATCGGAGCATGTTTCGCATGTGTATGCCATTTGCAAGCAGATCCGAGTGGACATTCTTACAAGAAGGTGTGTAGCGACGGACCAGTATTTCCAATCGGGGAGGTTGTACTATGAACAGATTGCAAGTTGAATTACCAGGGTTATCATTAAAAAATCCAATCATCCCAGCATCTGGTTGCTTCGGATTTGGTCGTGAGTATGCACAGTTCTATGATTTAAGTGTACTTGGATCAATTATGATTAAAGCGACAACAGAACAACCTCGTTATGGAAACCCAACGCCTCGTGTTGCTGAAACACCAGGCGGAATGCTAAATGCAATCGGGCTTCAAAATCCTGGATTAGAAAAGGTAATGAATTCTGAATTACCTTTTCTCGAGCAATTTGATCTTCCGATTATTGCAAACGTTGCGGGTTCACAAGCTGAGGATTACGTAGCGGTTGCGAAGGCGATTTCAAAGGCACCTAATGTTCATGCGCTAGAATTAAATATTTCTTGTCCAAACGTAAAAACGGGTGGTATCGCTTTTGGTACAAATCCTGAAATTGCTGCTGATTTAACGAAGCGAGTAAAAGAGGTTTCTGAAGTACCGGTATATGTGAAATTGTCACCGAACGTGGCAAACATTGTGGAAATTGCAAAAGCAATTGAAAATGCGGGTGCGGACGGTTTAACGATGATTAATACATTGCTTGGTATGCGTCTAGATTTAAAAACTGCAAAACCAATTTTAGCAAACCGTACGGGCGGACTATCAGGGCCTGCGATTAAGCCAGTAGCAATTCGTATGGTACATGAAGTAAGTCAAGCTGTTAACATTCCGATCATCGGAATGGGTGGTATTGAAACAGCGGAAGATGTAATTGAATTCTTCTATGCTGGCGCAAGCGCGGTTGCAGTTGGAACGGCGAACTTTATCGATCCGTTCGTATGTCCGACAATTATTGAAGAATTACCAGCATTACTAGATGAATTAGGATTTGATCATATTTCGGAATGTCAAGGAAGGAGCTGGAAGCAAACATGTCACAGTCGTTAATCGTTGCACTAGATTTTCCAGGGAAACAAGAGGTAGAACAATTCTTACACCACTTTGAAGGGGAAGAGTTATTTGTCAAAGTTGGTATGGAGTTGTTTTACAAAGAAGGTCCTGCAATTATTACGTACTTAAAAGAAAAAGGACATAAAATCTTCCTAGATTTAAAACTTCATGATATTCCGAATACGGTAAAAAGCGCTATGCGTAGCCTAGCTAGTCTAGATGTAGATATGGTAAATGTTCATGCTGCTGGGGGAAGCAGTATGATGAAAGCTGCGATTGAGGGATTAGAGGAAGGTAAGCAAGAAGGAAAAGAGAGACCGATTTGTATTGCCGTTACACAATTAACAAGCACTTCGGAAGCTATGATGAAAAAAGAGATTGGCATTGAGAAAACGTTAGAAGAAGCGGTTGCTCATTATGCAAAATTAACGAAAGAAAGTGGACTTGATGGAGTTGTTTGTTCAACACTTGAAGTACCAAAATTACGTGAAGTATGCGGAAATGAATTTGTAACAGTAACACCGGGGATTCGTCTTGCAAGCGATGATGTAAATGACCAAGTGCGCGTAGCAACACCGAAACGTGCGAGGGAACTTGGTTCAAGCTACATCGTAGTTGGACGTAGTATTACAAAAGCAGAAAATCCGCTTGAAGCGTATAAAACAGTAAAACAACAGTGGGAAGGTGTAACAGTATGAAAAAAGAAATCGCATCGCATTTATTAGAAATTGGAGCAGTATTTTTACAACCGAATGACCCATTTACTTGGTCTTCTGGTATAAAATCACCAATTTATTGTGATAATCGTTTAACTTTATCTTATCCAAAAGTACGCCAAGCGATTGCAGCTGGATTAGAAGAGTTAATTAAAGAGCACTTCCCAACTGTAGAAGTTATTGCAGGAACAGCAACTGCTGGTATTGCGCACGCTGCATGGGTAAGCGATCGTATGGATTTACCAATGTGCTACGTGCGTAGTAAAGCAAAAGGTCACGGTAAAGGGAACCAAATCGAAGGAAAAGCTGAAAAAGGTCAAAAAGTAGTAGTAGTAGAAGACTTAATTTCAACTGGCGGTAGTGCAATTACATGTGTAGAAGCACTTCGCGAAGCTGGCTGTGAAGTATTAGGAATCGTATCAATCTTCACATACGAGCTTGAGTCAGGAAAAGAGAAACTAGAAGTAGCAAACGTAGCATCATATTCTTTAAGTGATTACAGTGCATTAACTGAAGTTGCAGCAGAAAAAGGTATGATCGGACAAGCTGAAACGAAAAAGTTACAAGAGTGGCGTAAAAATCCAGCAAACGAAGCTTGGATTACAGCGTAACACGAAAAAAGACGACCGCGGGGGAACGTGGTCGTCTTTTTTATATCATTGCTAAAATTTTATGTAAAGTTCCATCGATATCAAAGAAAATCATATTACAATCTCCTCACTAATAACTACTTATTGTTTTCTGCAACTTCATATCCTCTCACAAACAATAGAGTCATATAAGAAATAATAAATGAGAAGATACTATACATACCGACCCAAAAGAAAAACTTTGGAGGGAAGGCGATAGCACCTACTATTAAAAAACTAGCAAACGTTACAATTGGCATTACATAGTACGTTCTCGTTCTACGTGTTCCAATAACAGAAACGATAAAGATAAGTAATGGACAAATTAATAAGACAAAAATCAATTCATTCATAGTTATGTCCCCTTTTCTAATTGAAGTAATCTGTTTCTCGTAAACGTTTTGAAATAAATACTCTCCTAATATAACTTCGCTAACATATACATAATCCCTTTTGAAAGTCAGTAATAAATGATTGATTTCACAATGAAAAACGTAAGCAAGAGAATACTCGCTTACGCTATAGAATAAACATCGCAACGATCGTGGTGACGATTAAGCCAATCACAACTGGTAAAAAGTTTCGGCGCGCAAGTTCAAACGGATCTACTTTGCATATGGCAGCGGCAGGAATAAGCGCCCAAGGAATTAAAGTGCCACCGCCAGTCCAGATTGCTGCAATTTGCCCAAGTGCTGTTAATGTAGCTGTTCCATGCCCAAGTGCTGTTCCGAAAAGATTGGCAATCGAACCAGCAAGTGATATACCGGAAAAGCCAGATCCATCTAAGCCTGTTATGACACCAACGATAGTTAATGTTCCTGCCGATACATATTGGTTTAAAGGAACAATTTGAGATAAGGCGATTCCTAAGTCGTTAATGATTCCATGTGAACCTTTCGGTAAATAGTCCCCGATAATTTTCACAAAGCCGCTATCTCCTAAATAAAAGAGTGCAGCAATTGGGATAACTGGACCAAAGATTTTAAATCCAAATTGGAGCCCTTCTATAAAATAATCGGTCGTTTTATTCAGTCCATTACCTTTGTAGGCGATGAGAGAAATAATGATAATCATAATAACAGTCGTCCCGCCGATAAGTGCAGTTGCATCGCTTCCTTGTAGTTTAAATTGAATCATGCAAAGAATATCTATGGCATATACGATCGGAATACAAATAGCGATCCATTTTTTTGTCTGAGGAGATAATGAAGTGAGCGTTTTAGAAGACTCAGTTGATGGAATAGATTCTTGTATAGATAAGCCTGTATGAAATTCTTTTCGTAAGAAGAAAAATGCGACGGAAGTTGTCACAATACCCATAACGATAACGAGGGGCACACTTGCTGAAACAACGCTGGAAACAGGAAGACCAGCAGCATCTGCAGTTAATTTCGGTGCACCTTGAATAACGAAGTCACCAGATAAGGCGATGCCGTGTCCGAATAAGTTCATAGCGATTGCGACTCCAATTGGCGGAAGGCCGACGCGTACAGCGACTGGTAATAAAATGGCCCCCATTAAGGCGACAGCTGGAGAAGGCCAAAAGAAAAAGGAAATTGTCATCATTAAAAGACCGATAATCCAGTAGGCATGTGCAGGTGTCCGAATCATCTTTGTAAATGGTGAAATCATCGTATCATTTATGCCGGTATGAACGAGTAGATTGCTCATTGATACGATAATGGAGATGATTAATATAGTTGGTAATAGCTCGGTAATGGCGTAAATGAAACTTTGAAAGATACCACTAATGGCAAGAGGGATAGAACTTGTAGCGGTTAATGCTAATAAAAAGATAAAAACGATACAAATGATCGTCGTATCTTTTCTAAAAATAAAAAAGGTAATAATAGTGAGTAAACAAAGAACATAGAGAGCATGTAAAAGCGTTAATTCAACTCCCATAACATTCACATCCTTTAGGCATTCGTGAAGTTCATTGTATGGAAGCAGTGAAAGTATGTGAGTATAAGGAATTAAATGGGTATATGTGGAAAACGGCTTCTGGGTGTAGTATATATCATTTTAAAACTAGTTAGAAAAATAGTGGCTAACGTATAAAATAAATATCGTAGCAATAGTAATGACAATCATTCCGATAATTATTGGTGAAAAGTTTCGGGGGAGAGCCGAATATATTATTAGTAGGATTATTTTAAGTATAGTGTTCATCTGCATTTTATATTTGAGGACTAATATATTTTCATTTATTTTGATAAGTAGAAAAAATTTTAATGTGTTGAGAAACGGATTCGAACTCTAGTTCGTGTTAAAATTTAAGTAATAGCAGATTTTATGTTAATTTAATGTATAATTGGTGAATGTTTGGTAATGTATAATTATCGGCCAAATGGAGGCGTTTATATGGTTAATCCTTTATGGTTCCGGATGTCGCTAGTAATGTCAGCGTATTTTCCTTTGTTTTTAGTTTTACTGATCAAGTTTTGTAACTTTGAATTCTTTTATTATGTAATGAAATATTGGAAATTTGCAGGCATTCTCTTCGAGCTGGAAATAGGAAGTTCAAAGGGAATATTGAGTTTCATGTCTATAATAATGTTTTTGATTTCTTTGATGTGTTGTATTTATGTCATATATGAAATTAAGAATACTCAAAGGAACAGAGTTGGCCAAATTAATATACGCTTAAAGGAAATACAATCTAGAGATAAAGATGTTTTGGTATATTTGATGACGTATGTTTTGCCGCTGGTTAGTTTAAATACCCAGAGCACAAAAGAAATTGTGATTTTTTGTATCTTGATTGCGATGATTATGTGGTTATCTTTAAATTCTGATTTGTTGTATATAAATCCTTTGATTACTTTATTTGGAATGAAATTGTATGCAGTCGAATGTGAATTAGGAAATGTAATTATCATTAGTCATGAAAAAAATTTAGAAAGAAAAATTGATGAGAGTTTAACATGCTATCGACTAGTAGAGAACAAAATTTTGCTAAGTGGCTTAAATAGGAGTGGAACATAGAATGCAATTAAATCTTGAAACTTTTAAGGAACAATTTTGCCAAATCCGAGATACTGACCAAAATGCTTTTAGACTTTTTATTGTAGGTACCCAACTAAGAGAAGGTACGGCCTCTGTTTATGATGAGTGTAATCCAGCGGAATTAGTTGTTGAAGGTGAGGTACAGGATTGGTTACTAAACGTGACCCAACCATTCTTGTCGAACTTGCTAGAATATGAGTTGGTTAATATGTCGGAGGCAGATGATGAAGGAAGTACACTAAAAAGGTTCATAAGTTTAGAAAATTTAAATCAGCTAAATGAATGGGCTAACACTATTACTAGGGGACACGGTGTGAGCAACGCAAGTGAGCTTATTAATCGTGAAGGTTTTAAGCCAAAAGCATTAATTGCTAAGTTTCAAATTGGTGAAACACCTATATATTTTTTGAAGGTATTAAATGAAGGTGTGCTTTTGAAAAGAAAGACGATTCTTACTTATGATGTGGGAAGAGGCCGATATATTATAGAGGATGGCAGAAATAAAAAACTCTATCTTGATGAGCAATGGGACGGTATTATTTTTGAAAATAATGTAGTCTTGTATCATGAAAATAAAATCTTATCATTATTTAAGTATTATGAAAAGTTCCGAGAAGCTGCTGAAAGGGTTGTTGAGCAAATAGGAGACTTAGATATTTTATCTGATGGTACAGATCTAGGGCAATTTATTGAATCGCAAGTCATGCTACAAAAGAAGTTGGCCCGTGCAGCTGATTATGAATTCGAGACAATAAGTAGGGAACGTATTGTAGAATTGATTCAAGAAGGTACAATTCAGTTGAACTTAAATGATGAGGGGAAAATTGAGTGTACAACTAAGGAAGAGGCCCGTATTGTGGTGGATGTCATATTGGATAATTTTGTGACATCATTGATTACAGAAAATAAATATCGAGCACGAAATAAATCAAAGATATAAAAGAAATAGGAGAATACTTTCTATTATCAATATAGCTTAAAGTGCTATTTTTACATATTATTACTCTTATTGTTACTGTTGTTAACGTTGGCAATTCATTGTTTGGGTAGTTGAGGTTATTAATCTATTTAATTGTAATGTATTGTATAACAAGTCAATTAGTTTATTTTTTAACTTTGTAAAAAGTATTTATTAAATGAAGGAAACAAACTCTCGGCGAAAAGGGGGTTTGTTTTTTATTACGAGTAAATAAGTAGGGAATTGACTTGAAGGATAAGAAAGATGTTGAAAGGATTATTTTATATCTTTTCTAAAAATAAAAAAGGCAATAATAGTGAGTAAACAAAGAATATAGAGAGTATGTAACAGCGTTAATTCAACTCCCATAACATTCACATCCTTTAGGCATTCGTGTAGTTTATTGTATGAAAGCAGTGAAAGTATGTGAGTATAGGAAAAAGAAAAAGTGAAATTTCATGTACTGTAATGGTAAAAATAGTAAATGGGTGTTACAATACAATTAATCCTAAAAATGGAATTTGAGGGGGCATATGCGCAAACAAATTGGATTTTGGGGATTCATCCTCTCTTGTAGTCTATTAATCATTTTAAATCTGTTCACAAACAATGAATGGATCAGTATCATACCTGTTTTCGGGTTTGTATTTGTACTTTTATATAACTGGGATGATATGAAACAATATAGCAAGAAAAGTATTGGAATTATGATAGGTATCATTGTTGTTAGTTCGTTTGTCGTAGGTTTTATTTTAATAGAAGGTCAGAAGCAAATGGAGAAAATGTCTATTTTTCAACAATGGTTGTCGTCTGCAAAAGCTCTTTATCTTGTAATTGTAGTTGTTATTTTGCTAAGAATTGTTATAAGTATAGCAAGTTACATATTAAAGAAGAAGTAGAATGGGGGAGTACGAATGAGAGAGAAAATAGGGTAACTAACTGTTACGATTTATTTAACCAATTATAACCAAAGTTAATTAAATATATCAGTAAGCCCTGCTAGTCAAGTGATTGGCTAGTAGTGAGGGTTAACTGCGGGCAATCCCTAAAGCTGATTGAACTACAACGTGGCTAGAAATAGCGAGCGTGAATGTCGCGAAAGCAGAAAAAATCAATCAGATCGTGCAAGGTTAAATCCTAAACATTAGAACAATGGGTCTTCCGCCTCGAATCATCTAAGTCAAAATGGATAAGATGAACGTTCAACGACTATCTCGTATAACTGACGAGAGTACATCACAAGCCTATGGTGGTGGAAAAATCCTCTATCTTTAAGTAGATAAACATATAGTCTGCGCTCATGTGAAAACATGAGAAGTTCATAAGAGAACTGGCTAAGGAATTGCGCCCTTAGTTGAACAAGATAAATTTTATTGAATCTATCAAACTTTATTGAAAATATCGAACGTACGTTCTGTGTTAAGTTCAATGAGGTGAGAATAATAATGAAATTTTCACGAGTTAGTCAAGTATCGGAATTAACAGGTTTGTATCCTAGTAGTCTTAGGAGAATGCTGATGGAACACGCTACTATTCAGAAGGATCAATCTTTCGTTATCTAAAAGGTGAGTGCTCGAATAATCGCACAGTAAAGGAGTAGGCTTCTGATGATATTGGCGAAGAAAGTTAGACTGATTCCAACGCCTGAACAAGAAAAAGTGCTTAGAAACCATGCTGGTGCTGCAAGATTCGCTTATAACTATTGTAAAAGAATGAGTGATAGATATTATAAGCTATTTGGAAAATCTGTTTCACAGTTAGCTTTACAGAAACGATTTACAAAGATCAAGAAGCGAAAGAGATATGAGTGGTTAAATGACATCAACGCACAAGTTCCCAAACAGGCTTCAAAAGATTTTGATACGGCGAGGAAACATTCGTTCAAAAAGTACAAAAATGGTTATCACACTTCTTATAAATCTAAAAAAGATTTAATCCAAGGATTTTATGCCAATTATGAAAGACTGATTATAGGAAAGAAAGTAGTTCATATTCAGTCCATTGGAGAAGTAAAAACAAGCCAACAACTACCAAGAAACAAAAAACCATCCAATCCAAGAGTTACATTTGATGGTCGTCACTGGTGGATTAGTGTAGGGTTCCAAGAAGATTTTGAATCCCAAGAACTAACCAATGAGTCGATTGGTGTGGATGTTGGTTTAAAAGAGCTGTTTGTAGCTTCTAATGGTACGAAAGAACGAAATATAAACAAAGATGCTAAGGTTAAAAAATTTTTGAAAAGGAAAAAGTCAGCGCAAAGAGATATGTCTAGGAGATTTAAAAAAGGTGTAAAAATTCAATCTGCCGGATATAAAAAAGCTAAAACTGAGCACCTGCGGTTATCTAGGAAAATTACGAATATCCGAAATAACCATATCCATCAAGCAACAGCTAAATTGGTGAAAACCAAACCAATGAGAATTGTTGTGGAAGACTTACCTATCTCAAACCTGTTAAAAAACAAAAAACTATCGAAAGCATTTTTATTTCAAAAATTAAACTTCTTCTTTCAATGTTTGTCATACAAGTGCGAGAAGTATGGCATTGAGTATGTAAAAGCTGATAAATGGTTCGCCTCAAGCAAGATTTGCTCATGTTGCGGAGTAAAATACGACCATTCAGTTCAACCAGAAGGACAGTGGAGTTTAAAAATACGTGAGTGGCGTTGTGTTGGGTGCAATAGCCATCATGATAGAGATTTAAATGCTTCGATAAATTTATCAAGATGGGTAAAATAAAAGCTTGATAATAGGAGGTAACGATACTGCCTCGTGTGGAGTGTTATACCCCTCGTCCCTTCGGGGTTGCGAGAACACGATGAAGCACTAACTTGTGTAAATTTGATTGAATTGCATAGATTTAGTTAAGTTTATCGTATCGGTATTATGGTGTGCTCGTTTGTTTACTATTATCAGTTATTTCAGGGCAATTTCTTAAAAGTGAATGGGTGCCAGTTATATTATGTATAGGAGTATTGATTTTTGCACCTATGTATCGCTGGAAGGAATGGAAAGCATATAGCCGAAAAAAGAAAATTGTTTTCAGCATCGAGTTTGTCATTATAATTAGCACAATTCCGTTTTTGTTATTGAAAGGAAATGAGATAATAGATGGAATTGTAATGTTTCAAGGGTGGTTATTTATTGCGAAATTGCTATATTTAATATGTATATTAATGTCGGTAGCGGTAATCGCTAAAAAAGTAAACGAAAAGCTATTCGCTAATGAATAAAAGAAAATGCCACCTTATTCGGTGGCATTTTTTTCTATGATTTTAACAAGGGATAACAATTAGTTCCCGATTTGATTTTGTAATAACTTCATATCCGTCTTTTGTAATGACGATATCATCTTCAATTCTACAACCGCCCCAGTTCGGTATGTAAATACCAGGTTCAACGGTAACAACCATACCTTCTTCTAAAGTAGCCTTACTTTCTTGGGATAGGCGAAGAGGTTCATGTATTTCTAACCCAAGACCATGACCGGTAGAGTGTCCAAAATATTGACCGTATCCATGTTCTGTAATGTAATCTCTCGTTATATCATCGATACTTTTCGCAGTTTCCCCAGGTTTAATTGCTTCCGTCCCACGTTTTAACGCTTCTCGTACAACATTGTATATCTTTTTGAATTCTTCTGATGGTTCCCCAATTGCTACAGTACGTGTTATATCGGAACAATATCCATCGTAAAGTGCACCGAAATCTAATGTAACGACGTCGCCTCGTTCGATTATTTTATTTGATGCAACTCCATGAGGAAGTGAAGAACGAACACCAGAAGCTACAATGATTTGAAATGAAGAGGATGTAGCCCCTTTTTTTCGCATGAAAAATTCTAACTCATCTCGTACATCATTTTCACTTATTCCTGGTTTTAGAAACGTAAGGATGTGGTGAAATGCTTCGTCAGCAATATTAGCTGCGATTTTCATTGTTTCTATTTCAGGCATGTCTTTAATAATACGAATATTTTCGATGATTTCGCACACTTGAACCATTTCCGCATGTACGTATTTTTGTAAGTTTTTATATTGTTGTAATGTCATGTTATTTTCTTCAATTCCAAGTTTTTGAATGTTTAATTTCGATACTTGATTTGCAACTTCTTTCTCTAAATTTCCTTTATGCATAACAATTTCAGCGTCTTTTATTTGTGATTTCGCTTGATCTACGTAGCGAAAATCAGTTATAAAAACCGCTTTATCCGCAGAGATTAAGACGACGCCAGCGCTGCCTGTAAAGCCTGTTGCATATTGGCGATTTTCTTTTTTTGTAATAAGTAATCCGTCAATTTCATATTTTTGTAGTTGATTTTGGATTTTATTAATTCTTAAAGTCATGTTAATTTCCCCCTTTTCACAGTATTGAATAAAGCAAATAGCGTGCCAAAATATATATTTGAGGAAAAAAGATAGTAGGAACTACATATGTTTTAGGGGAGATGAAAAATTAGCCCGCTATTTGTGAGAGGCGGTTTGTTCATAAAATCAAGATTACTTCAATAATCAGTAGGGGGATGAAAAAATATTGATTGGAGGTGCACTTTATATACATACTGTAAAAAAATTTATACAGATGTGAAATGACACTGTCAATTTTTTTGACAATATTGAAGGGAAGAAAGATGTTATGAATGAGTGAATGGATATATGAACTGAATTGAAACCATATAAAAAATGCGTCGCTAGCAAGCAACGCATTTTTTAATATTTACGCTTTTAATTTCATTACTGTATCAGCATCTGGTGTTACATATAATGTTTGTTGATTGTCATATGTAACAAATCCAAGTTTTGCACCGCTCGGTTTTTTGACATGGCGTACCTTTGTGAAATCTACAGGAACAGAACTAGAATCTTTTGCTTTACTGTAATAAGCAGCGATTTTAGCGGCCTCGTGTAAAGTCTCTTCCGTAGGTTCAAGAGAACGAATGACAACGTGGGACCCAGGTATGTCTTTCGTATGTAACCAAATTTCATCACGACGGGAGAATTTCGTTGTTAAATAATCATTTTGCTTATTGTTTTTACCGACGAAAATTTCTGTGCCATCACTAGCTAAATATTTGTCCAATACTGGTTTTGTCGGTTTTTTCTTTGTGTTTTTCTTCTTACGATTACGTACATAACCTTCTTCGGTCAGTTCTTCACGAATCTCTTCAATATCTTTTGAAGAAGCAACCTCCATTTGTTGAAGTAAGCTATCGAAATAAAGAATTTCTTCATTTGTTTTTACGATTTGTTCTTCTACAATAGCAACTGAATTTTTCGCTTTTTGGTACTTTTGGAAATAGCGTTGTGCATTTTCAGATGGTGTTTTTAAAGGATTTAATGTGATTTTTACAGTCCCACCATTTTCGTCGTAATAGTTAACGACTTCTATCTCTTTATCACCTTTTTTCAAAGCGTACATATTGGCTGTAAGTAGCTCTCCAAATAGTTGATATTTATCTGCTTTTCCGGCATCTTGTAATGTTTTTTCTAGTTTAATTAGCTTCTTTTCGTTTTTTGTTTTTTCATTTTGCATAAAGCGTTCTAAATCGTGAGCTTGTTGTTTTACACGATCGCGCTCTGCTTTACCAAAGAAGAAACGATCTAATAATTCACTAACAGATGAAAATGTTTTTTCGTTTCCTTGTAAGTGAGAAAGAGGGAATAGGTAAAAGAACTCTTTTCCATTTGCTGTTATCATTGCTGGCACGTACTGATGTGTTAGCAAAGGTTTTTGCAAGCTGAAGAAAGCTTCAGATAATGCTTTTTCATTTGCCATACCTGCTTTTTTTACAACTTCTTTTGCAAATAATGGGGAAATTCCCATGAATGCTCCGACAAGTTGTTTGTCCATGTTGCCAGATAAAAAGTCTAGCGGTTTAATAAAATCATCTTCTGTTTCGATAAGAAGCGGATTAACTTTATGTTGTGCCGGTGGGGCAACATATTCAGCTCCAGCATATACAGTACGATGTCGGTTTACCGCTAAAGAAACGTGTTTTAAGCTATCTAAAATAACATTTGTTTTCGTATCTACTAAGATAATATTACTGTGTCGTCCCATTATTTCGATTACTAATGTTTTTACTGATTCGTCACCGATTTCATTGCGACTGCGGACTGTAATTTGAATAATACGTTCTAAGTCAATTTGTTCAATTTTTTCAATAAATCCACCTTCTAAATGTTTGCGAAGAAGCATACAAAACATCGGCGGTAGCGCTGGTGAATTGTAGTTTTGATTTGTTAAGTGCATACGCGCATATGTAGGGTGAGATGAAAGAATTAGTTTTTGGTTTTTTCCGTTTGCTCGAATATGTAATAAAACTTCATATTTTGAGGGTTGATATATTTTTGAAATTCTTCCTGTTTGAAGAGAATTTGCAATTTCATGTGTAATTGCTCTTGTAAATAATCCATCGAATGCCATGAATGAACACTCCTTTCTAACTAAAAGTTAATTATAGCATTTTTTTGGACGAGGCTGAATAAGCTTTCATTAGAGTATGTCTGGAATCAGGAGGTCGATGGCAGGATGAACTGGTATGAAATGCGAGCACATGAAGTGGAGGAAAGAACGAATACGAATGTGGAGGTAGGTCTTACAGAGCAAGAAGCAGAGGGCCGATTAAAGAAATTTGGCACAAATGAATTGCAAGAAGCAAAGCGGCCTTCTGCGCTTATGGTGTTTTTAGCGCAATTTAAAGATTTTATGGTACTTGTTTTATTTGGTGCTACAATTATTTCAGCTTTTTTAGGAGAGTATATTGATTCGATTGCAATTGTTGCAATTGTTATTATTAATGGTGTCCTCGGTTTCTTCCAAGAGAGGAAAGCTGAAAAATCGTTGGAAGCTTTAAAAGAATTGGCAGCTCCTCAAGTTACTGTACTAAGAAATGGGAAGTGGATAAAAGCGCCGTCAAAAGCGCTTGTACTAGGTGATATTATTAAATTTTCTAGTGGTGACCGTATTGGTGCGGATGTTCGCCTTGTGGAATCTTCAAGTTTATATATTGAAGAATCGGCTCTTACAGGAGAGTCATTGCCTGTACAAAAGAAGGTAGATGCGTTACAAGGTCAAGATGTTTCAATTGGTGATCAAAAAAACATGGCATTTATGGGGACGATGATAACGAGAGGTGCTGGAACAGGGGTAGTCGTAGCGACTGGAATGAATACAGCTATGGGGCAAATTGCAAATATGTTGCAAAATGCTGAGCAAATGGAAACGCCATTACAAAGAAGATTAGAACAGCTTGGAAAAATTTTAATTATTGTTGCTCTTATATTGACGGCTCTTGTTGTACTAGCTGGTGTATATCAAGGGAATGAAGTGTATCACATGTTTTTGGCTGGGGTTTCGCTTGCTGTTGCAGCTATTCCAGAAGGATTGCCAGCTATCGTTACGGTTGCGCTATCACTTGGTGTACAGCGTATGATTAAAAAGAGGGCAATTGTGCGAAAGTTGCCAGCTGTAGAAACGTTAGGCTGTGCTTCTGTTATTTGCTCAGATAAAACAGGAACAATGACACAAAATAAAATGATGGTAACACATATGTGGTCAGGCGGAGAATTGTGGAAAGTAACAGGTCAAGGCTATGAGCCAACAGGTTCGTTTATGAAAGGTGAAGAAGTAATTGACCCTACTAAGACGAAATCACTGTATCAACTACTTACATTTGGCTGTTTATGTAATAATGCGAATGTTATTCAAAAGAAAAAGACGTATGTGTTAGATGGAGATCCAACAGAGGGAGCTCTCGTTGCTGCTGCAATGAAGGCGGGAATATCACGTGAAGCTCTTAAAGGAAAGTTTGAAGTCATTCGTGAATTTCCTTTTGATTCAACTAGAAAAATGATGAGCGTTATCGTTCGTGATCGTGAAGGTAAAAAATTTGTTATTACAAAAGGAGCACCAGATGTTCTTTTGCAGATGAGTCAAACAATTTTGTGGGGAAATAAGCAGCAGCCTTTAAGTGAAATGTATCGAAAAGAAGTGCAGGCAGCGATTCATAGTTTAGGAAGTCAAGCTTTACGAACGATTGCGGTGGCATTTAAACCGTTAAAAGCTACAGATCCAATTGAACATGAAAGAGAAGTCGAGCAGGATTTTATGCTTGTTGGAATACAAGGAATGATAGATCCGCCAAGACTAGAAGTGGCGCAAGCGGTGAAAGAGTGTAAGGAAGCTGGTATTAGAACGGTAATGATTACGGGAGATCATAAAGTGACGGCAATGGCAATTGCGGAACAGCTAGGGGTTTTACCGGCGGGTGGACGCGTTGTTGAAGGTGTAGAACTTGCGAATATGGATGTAGAGGCATTAGAAGATATTGTAGAAGATACGTATGTATTCGCTCGTGTGTCTCCTGAGCATAAATTGAAAATCGTTAAGGCGCTACAAAATAAGGGACATATAGTAGCTATGACAGGTGATGGAGTGAACGATGCTCCAGCTATTAAAACAGCTGATATAGGGATTGCGATGGGAATTACAGGGACAGATGTTGCAAAAGAAGCTTCGTCACTTGTGTTGTTAGATGATAACTTTGCTACGATTAAATCGGCGATTAAAGAAGGTAGAAACATATATGAAAATATTCGGAAGTTTATTCGGTATTTGTTAGCATCTAACGTTGGTGAAATTTTAGTTATGTTATTTGCGATGTTACTTGCACTGCCATTGCCGATGGTTCCAATTCAAATTTTATGGGTGAACTTAGTTACTGACGGTTTACCAGCGATGGCATTAGGTTTGGATAAGGCTGAAGGAGATGTGATGAAGAGAACACCACGCCATCCGAAAGAAGGGGTGTTTGCTAGAGGGCTTGCGTGGAAAATTATAAGTCGTGGTTTTCTAATCGGAGCAGTGACATTAGTAGCGTTTATTATTGCATTTAACCAGCATCCGAATGAATTGAAGTATGCACAAACGGTAGCCTTCGCAACATTAGTACTGGCTCAGCTTATTCATGTATTTGATTGTCGTAGTGAACATTCTATATTTCACCGCAACCCGTTTGGAAATATATATTTAGTAGGGGCGGTTATTATTTCTTTACTGTTAATGCTTGTAGTTATATATTATCCACCATTACAGCCGATTTTTAGCACAATGCCGATACAAGCACGAGATTGGTTGTTAATTGGAGGATTATCATCTATTCCGACCTTCTTATTAGTAGGATCCTTATTAACAAGAAAAAAGGAGAAAAAGAAAAAGCCGCTGTTATATAAGAAGGGATTAAACTTGAAATAGTCAATGATATGAAAATATGATATAATTTACAGAAGGTAGTAGAGCCTTGTCTCTATTGCCTTTTTCATTGAGTTATTTCATGGCTTGGATGTGATAAAGATGATTTGTAGTATGACAGGATTTGGAAGATCGAAGGTAGAAAACGATACTTTTCAAATAACAGTAGAAATGAAGTCGGTGAACCATCGTTTTTTAGAAATGAGTATTCGGCTTCCGAAGCAAATGATGGCGTTTGAAGACAAGATTCGTAAAATAATTGCAAAGCAAGTTCGCCGTGGACGTATTGAAGTGTCTATTAGTATAACAGGTGAAGGGCTTGTTGAAAGAAAATTAACTGTGAATTGGGAACTTCTCAAGCAGTACCAATCCATTATGGAAGATATAAAAGGGAAATTTCAATTACAAGATTCTATTACACTCGGGCAACTAATGGGAATGCCAGAAGTAACGGCAGTTGAAGAAATAGAAAATGTAAATGAACAATTTGAAACCGGTTTATATGAAGCTGTTCGCCAAGCTGCTCATATGTTGAAAACGATGAGAGATGGCGAAGGAGAACGATTACATAAAGATATAGCATATCGTTTGCAAGAGATTCATAATTGTGTAAATGCAATTATTCCACATGCACCAATTGTTACACAAAAATATCGTGAACGATTAGAAAATCGCTTAAAAGAATTACATAATCAAGATTTAGATGAACAACGATTGTTGACAGAAGTAGCAATATTTGCAGAGCGTTCAGATATTCACGAAGAATTAGTTCGATTACAAAGTCATTTAGATCAATTTCGTGAAGCACTGCAAATTACAGAGCCTGTTGGAAGGAAAATGGACTTCATCGTGCAAGAGATGCATAGGGAAGTTAATACGATAGGTTCTAAGGCAAATGACTTAACAATTTCAAAATATGTCGTAGAAATGAAAAATAACCTTGAAAAAATTCGTGAACAAGTACAAAATATTGAGTAGCTTTCAAAAAATATATAAAGTTATACGTGGTGGAGAAATCGGATAGACTTACTAGGAGGCGCAAACTATGGCCATGCGGTTTTTAAATATTGGATACGGAAATATTGTATCTGCTCATCGAATTATTGCTATTGTAAGTCCGGAGTCAGCTCCTATTAAACGGACAGTACAGGAAGCGCGTGAACATAATGCTTTGCTTGATGCTACGTATGGGAGAAAAACAAGGGCGGTTATTGTTATGGATGATGGGCATGTAGTATTAAGTCCAATTCAGCCAGAGACGATTGCACATCGTTTGAATAATAAAGAAGATTTAAGTGAGGAAGGGTAGGTTTTACATATTTATGAGAAGTAGAAGAGGATTGCTCATCGTTCTTTCGGGACCTTCTGGTGTCGGGAAAGGAACGGTTCGAAAAGAGCTGTTTAGCCATGAAGACACACGTTTTCAGTACTCTATTTCAGTAACGACACGTAAACCGCGTGAAGGTGAAGTAGATGGTGTGGATTATTTCTTTAAAGAGAGAGAAGAATTTGAAGAAATGATTCGTAATGAAAAGTTACTTGAATGGGCTGAGTTCGTTGGTAATTATTACGGAACACCGATTGATTATGTTGAAAAAACGTTACAAGAAGGAAAAGATGTGTTCTTAGAAATTGAAGTGCAAGGAGCAATTCAAGTTAAGAAAGCCTTCCCAGCAGGTGTATTTATTTTCTTAGCACCTCCAAGTTTATCTGAACTAAAGAACCGAATTGTCGGCCGTGGTACAGAAACTGAAGATGTTATTGAAAATCGTTTAACTGTAGCGAAAGAAGAAATCGAAATGATGGACGCTTATGACTATGTTGTAGAAAACGATCAAGTTGAATTAGCTTGCGACCGAATTAAAGCAATTGTGGTTGGTGAACATTGCCGCCGCGAAAGAGTGGCAAAATACTATAAAGAAATGACGGAGGGTCTATAATTATGTTAAATCCATCAATTGACTCATTATTAACAAAAATCGATTCTAAATATACACTTGTAACAGTAGCTGCAAAGCGTGCACGTGAAATGCAAATTGCTGACAATTGTGTTATTGAAAAGCCTGTTTCTTATAAATGTGTAGGTAAAGCATTAGAAGAAATCGATTTAGAAGTATTAAAATATGTACCAAGCGATGACACAATAATTGATTAAGACATTCTTTTCGACAAATTAAAACATAGACTTTATAATTTTCTATGTAACGGTAACAACCTATTTACAAGTAGGTTGTTATTTTTTTACGATAGGGATGAAAAGGAATCGAAAAAGACGGAACGAAATACTGGTACTGACGAGCTGGAAATTCTATTTCAGTAGAATAAGTTTGAAAAAGAAAGAGGACGAGTCATATGCTAAAAGGGAAAAAGATACTTCTATGTGTAACAGGAGGCATTGCAGTTTTTAAGGCGGCTGCGTTAACAAGTAAATTGACACAAGCTGGCGCTCTTGTAAAAGTAATGATGAGTGAGTCGGCAATGAAGTTTGTTACGCCTCTTACATTTCAAGCACTTTCTCGCCATGATGTATATACGGATACGTTTGATGAGAAAGACTCGGCTGTTATTGCTCATATTGATTTAGCGGATTGGGCAGATGTTGTACTTGTTGCACCTGCTACAGCTAATTGCATTGGAAAGTTAGCTGGCGGTATTGCTGATGATATGATTACAACTACTTTGTTAGCTACTACAGCTCCAGTGTGGATTGCACCTGCTATGAATGTGCATATGTATGAAAATAAAATTGTTCAAAAAAACATGATGACGTTAAAAACATTAGGATATACATTTATTGAGCCTGGGGAAGGTTTTTTAGCATGTGGTTATGTAGCAAAAGGAAGACTGGAAGAACCTGAAGCAATTATTGGACGATTAGAAGAGGCTTTCTCGGAACAACAACCATTGCAAGGAAAACGAATATTAATAACAGCTGGACCGACACGTGAAAAGATTGATCCGGTTCGTTTTATGACGAATTTTTCTTCTGGAAAGATGGGGTATGCGATCGCAGAAGTTGCAGCAAGCTTAGGTGCTGATGTCATACTTGTGTCAGGACCGACAGCATTAGAGTCACCATTACATGTCACAACAATACAAGTAGAATCTGCACAAGATATGTTAGAGGCAGTCCTTCAGCATTATCAGAGTGTGGATGTTGTCATCAAAACAGCAGCCGTTGCAGATTACCGTCCGAAATATGTTCATGATAATAAAATGAAAAAGAAAAATGGCGATGCTGTAATTGAATTAGAAAGAACAGTGGATATTTTAAAAACGTTAGGTGAGAAGAAGGACCGACAGTTACTTATCGGTTTCGCAGCTGAAACGACAAACATAGAGGAATACGCAACGAGAAAATTACGTGAGAAAAATGCAAATATGATTGTTGCGAATGACGTGAAAGCGCAAGGAGCTGGGTTTGGTACGGATACAAATATTGTGACAATGTATAGAAAAGATGGAGAAATCATTGAGCTGCCACTTTTAACGAAGAAAGAAGTGGCTCGTGAAATATTAAAGCAAATAGAAATGATGTTAGAAGATGATTATGTATGAAGTTTGCAAGTGTAATTGTTGATGTACCTGCACGTCAAACAGATCGACCGTTTGATTATATTATCCCTAAAAAATGGGAAGATATCGTGCAAACAGGAATGCGTGTAGTAGTCCCATTCGGTCCGAGGAAATTGCAAGGTTTTATTATTGGCATAAAGGATTCGGTTGAACTAGAAAGTAAAAAGTTAAAAGCGTTGTATGAAATATTAGATGTCACTCCGGTTTTAAATGATGAATTATTAAAACTTGGGTATTGGCTTACAAGTGAAACGTTATGTTATATGATTTCAGCTTTTCAGGTGATGCTTCCGACGGCGATTAAAGCAACATATAAAAAGCGTCTGCAACTTCGTAACCGAGAAGAAGTAGCACCAGAAATTCTTTCTTTATTTCAAGGGAAGGAAACGATAGATTGGGAAGTTATCGAAGCACAGCCGCACCTATATCGCACTATTCAACAAGAAATTAAAAATGGTACGACTGAAGTGGTTTATCAAGTAAAGGATAAAGTGCAGAAGAAGAAACAAAGAGTAGTTCAACCGGAGTTGCCGGCAGATAAATTGGAATTAGCAGCATTTGAACTGAAAAGTAAAAAACAACAAGATGTACTCTATTATTTTGTAGAAAACTACAAAAGTGTACCGTTAAAAAATTTAACAGAAGAATTACAAATAACAGATGCTCCAATAAAAGCACTTGTTAAAAAGGGTCTAATCTCAGAAAAGTATGTAGAGGTATACCGGAGTCCGTATGACGATGATGATTTTGAACAAACGAAACCATTTCCGCTTACTGAGGAACAAAAACAAGTAATTACACCGATTTTGTCATCAATTACAAATGAAACTTACAATCCATTTTTACTATATGGTGTTACAGGAAGTGGTAAGACTGAAGTATATTTACAATCTATAGCAGCGGTGCTCGAGAAAGGAAAAGAAGCAATTGTGCTTGTTCCTGAAATTGCGCTAACGCCCCAGATGGTAGATCGCTTTAAAGGTAGGTTCGGTTCGCAAGTTGCAGTTCTTCACAGTGCGCTTTCTGTTGGCGAGAAATATGATGAATGGCGAAAGATATTAAGAAAAGAAGTGAAAGTTGTAGTTGGTGCGCGTTCAGCTATTTTTGCTCCATTCGAAAATTTAGGAATCATTATTATTGATGAAGAGCATGAATCAAGTTATAAGCAAGAGGATAACCCAAAGTATCATGCAAGAGATGTAGCAGTGTGGAGAGGACAATATCATAAGTGTCCAATCGTTCTCGGAAGTGCAACGCCGACACTTGAATCGTTTGCTAGAGCGAAAAAAGGTGTCTATGGGTTGCTTACAATGGAAAAACGTATGAACAAGCAAGCTTTGCCGACTGTAGAAATTGTTGATATGCGTGAAGAGCTTCGTGATGGAAATCGCTCAATGTTTTCAAAGGCACTGCATGAAAAAATAGCAGATCGATTAGAAAAGAAAGAACAAATGGTTCTCTTTTTAAATAGAAGGGGTCATTCTACGTTTGTGATGTGTCGTGATTGTGGGTATGTCGTACAATGTCCGCATTGTGATATTTCGTTGACATATCACAAAATGAACCATCGTTTAAAGTGTCATTATTGTAGTCATGAGGAAAATATGCCAACGGAGTGTCCTGCTTGTAATAGTACGTATATTCGTTTCTTTGGTACAGGGACGCAAAAGGTTGAAGAAGAAATCACAAAACTATTCCCTGAGGCGCGGGTCATTCGAATGGATGTGGATACAACAAGCCGTAAAGGAATGCATGAAAAATTATTAAAGGCGTTTGGTGAAGAGAAAGCAGATATATTACTTGGAACACAAATGATTGCAAAAGGGCTTGATTTTCCGAAGGTGACGCTTGTTGGCGTTTTAACGGCGGATACGATGCTTCATCTACCTGATTTTCGGGCGAGTGAAAAGACGTATCAGCTATTGACACAAGTAAGTGGACGTGCAGGAAGACATGAATTGCCAGGTGAAGTTGTAATTCAAACGTATACGCCGGAACATTACAGTGTAGAATTAGCAAAGAATCAACAATATGATGTATTTTATGAGCACGAAATGCAAATGAGGCAAATGAGACAATATCCGCCATATTACTACGTTGTACTTGTAACTGTATCTCATCCGGAGTTATTAAAGGCAGTCCAAGTGACGGAAAAAATTGTCGGTCATTTACGAACGCATTGTTCAAGGCAAACAATGGTGTTAGGGCCGGTTGCTTCAGCAATTCCAAGGATAAAAGATAGATATCGTTACCAATGCATGATAAAATACAAACGGGAACCAAACTTAAAGAACGTGCTCAAAATGGTAAATGAACATTATCAAGCAGAAATGCAAAAAGAGCTACAAATCTCAATTGATTTTAATCCAACAATGTTAATGTAGCGGAGGGAAATATGGCAGTTTTAGAAATTGTAAAGCATCCAAATGAAGTGTTAGAAACACCATGCGAAAGAGTAATTAACTTTGATAAAAAGTTAGTGAAATTGTTAAAAGATATGCATGAAACAATGTTAATTGCAGACGGAGTTGGTCTAGCTGCGCCACAAGTGGGTGTAAGCTTACAAGTTGCTGTTGTTGATATAGGTGATGATACGGGTAAAATTGAATTAATTAATCCTGTTATTTTAGAAAAACGTGGTGAACAAGTAGGTCCCGAAGGCTGCTTAAGCTTTCCGGGACTTTATGGTGAAGTGGAGCGTGCAGATTACATTAAAGTACGTGCACAAAATCGTCGCGGTAAAATATTTTTATTAGAAGCGGATGACTTCTTAGCGCGTGCAATTCAGCATGAAATCGATCATTTACACGGTGTTTTATTTACATCTAAAGTGAAAAGGTATTATGAAGCAGGCGAATTAGAATAGGTTTAAAAGGAGCGGTTTTTGAATGATGAAAGTAGTATTTATGGGGACACCGGACTTTTCTGTGCCGGTGCTTCGTCGTCTTATCGAGGACGGATATGACGTAGTTGGTGTTGTAACGCAACCTGATCGTCCAGTTGGTAGAAAAAAGGTTTTAACACCTACTCCTGTTAAAGTAGAAGCGGAGAAACATGGTATTCCAGTAGTACAGCCGTTAAAAATTCGTGAAAAAGACGAATATGAAAAAGTATTAGCACTAGAGCCAGACTTAATTGTAACAGCAGCATTTGGACAAATCGTACCGAATGAAATTTTAGAAGCGCCAAAGTATGGATGTATTAATGTCCACGCATCATTACTTCCAGAACTTCGCGGTGGTGCACCAATTCATTATGCGATCATGGAAGGTAAAGAGAAAACAGGTATTACAATTATGTATATGGTAGAAAAATTAGATGCGGGCGATATATTAACGCAAGTAGAAGTAGAAATTGAAGAGCGTGAAACAACAGGTTCATTATTTGATAAGTTAAGCGAAGCAGGAGCACACCTTTTATCTAAAACGGTTCCTTTACTAATTCAGGGTAAACTAGAACCAATTAAACAAAGTGAAGCTGAAGTGACGTTTGCATATAATATAAAACGTGAGCAAGAGATAATTGATTGGACAAAAACAGGTGAAGAAGTATACAATCACATTCGCGGATTGAATCCATGGCCAGTTGCTTATACGACTTTGGCAGGACAAGTTATTAAAGTATGGTGGGGAGAGAAGGTCTCTATTACAGAGAAAGCTGAACCAGGTACAATAGTAGCTCTTGAAGAAGATGGGTTTGTTGTTGCAACAGGGAACGAGACAGGCGTTAAAATCACTGAATTGCAACCATCTGGTAAAAAGCGTATGAGTTGTTCACAATTTTTACGTGGAACAAAACCTGAAATTGGTACGAAGTTAGGAGAAAATGCATGAGACAAAATGTTCGTGAATTAGCTCTGGATGGCTTAATTCAAGTAGAAAAAAGTGGTGCATATAGCAACTTACTTTTAAATAATTTGATTGAAAAAAATACAATTGACAGAAAAGATATTGGTTTATTAACTGAAATGGTATATGGAACAATTCAACGTCGTGACACACTAGATTATTATTTACAACCATTTTTAAGAAAAAAGGTTGAAGCGTGGGTAAGAGTGTTGCTTCGCCTATCTCTATATCAAATGCTATATTTAGACCGAGTTCCAGAAAGAGCGGCTATTCATGAAGCAGTTGAGATTGCAAAGCGTCGTGGGCATAAAGGGATTTCAGGCATGGTGAACGGAGTATTGCGTTCGATTCAGCGAGAAGGTGTACCTTCGTTAGAAGAAATCGAAAATCCAGTAGAACGACTTGCGATTGCAACGAGTCATCCAATGTGGCTTGTACAAGAATGGGCATCCGAATATGGTTTAGAGACAGCAGAGAAAATGTGTGAAGTAAATATGTTGCCACCTGTACCAACAGCACGTGTAAATGTTGATAAAGTAACGGTAGAAGAAGCGGTTGCGTTATTAGCTGATGAGGGTATAGAAGCAAAACGTGGCGAATTGTCAGAGGATGCAATTCAAATTGAAAGAGGAAATGTCGCACATACAGAAGCGTTCAAAAAAGGTTTCCTTTCTATTCAAGATGAAAGCTCAATGCTTGTAGCACGTGCTTTAGAACCGAATAAAGGAGATACAGTTCTAGATAGTTGTGCTGCTCCTGGCGGAAAAACAACTCATATTGCAGAGCGTTTGGACGGAACTGGTAAGGTAATGTCGCTTGATTTACACGCACATAAAGTACGTTTAATTGAACAACAGGCGAAGAGACTTGGTTTAGAAAATGTAGAAACGATGGCTTTAGATGCTAGAAAAGTTCAAGAGCATTTTGCAAATGAATCTTTTGACAAAATATTAGTAGATGCACCATGTTCTGGATTTGGTGTTATTAGACGTAAACCTGATATTAAGTTAGGTAAAGGTAAGGGCGATAGTGAAAGGTTATCAACGATTCAACTTGCGATACTAGAAAAAATAGCACCATTGTTAAAACAAGGTGGTCGCCTTGTTTATAGTACGTGCACAATTGAAAAAATAGAAAATGAACAAGTAATAAAGCAATTTTTACAAGAGCATCCTGAATTTGAATGGGATACTACGATAAAAGATCGCATGCCAGAAAAGTTAAATCCGTATATTGATGAAGGTCAAGTACGAATTTTACCACATTATTTTGCAACAGATGGCTTTTATATTGCTTGTTTAAGAAAGAAGGTGTAGCATCATGGAAACGACTGTAAAAAAACAAAAGAAAAATCTAGAAACAAAGAAACCATCAATTTATTCTTTACAACTTCATGAAATGCAAGATTGGTTAAAGGAACAAGGAGAACCTAAGTTCCGTGCAGGACAAATTTTTGATTGGCTATATAAAAAACGTGTAAAAAATTATGAGGATATGTCAAACCTTGCTAAAGGATTGCGCGATAAATTGTCGAATTCCTTTGATATTACTACTTTAAACACTTTAGTAAAACAAACGTCTTCGGATGGAACGATTAAATTCCTATTCCAGTTATACGATGGATACTCTATTGAAACTGTACTAATGCGACATGAATATGGAAATTCCATTTGTGTAACAACACAGGTGGGTTGCCGCATTGGCTGTACGTTCTGTGCTTCTACACTTGGTGGGTTAAAACGAAACTTAGAGGCTGGAGAAATTGTAGCGCAAGTAGTAGAAGTTCAGCGTGCGCTTGATGAAACAGAAGAACGTGTAAGTTCTCTTGTTGTTATGGGAATTGGAGAACCATTTGATAATTATGATAACTTAATGTCATTCTTACGCATTGTAAATCATGAAAAAGGAATTCATATTGGTGCAAGACATATGACAGTTTCAACAAGTGGAATTGTTCCAAAAATTTATAAGTTCGCTGAAGAAGATATGCAAATTAATTTTGCGATTTCATTGCATGCTGCAAATACAGAGATACGTTCAAAATTAATGCCGATCAACCGTGCTTATAAGCTACCTGATTTAATGGAAGCTGTTAAATACTATGTAAATAGAACAGGGCGTCGTATTACATTTGAATATGGCTTATTTGGAGGAGAAAATGACCAAGTTGAGCACGCTGAAGAACTTGCTGCGCTCTTAAAAGGTGTAAAATGTCATGTAAACTTAATTCCGGTAAACTACGTGCCAGAACGTGATTATGTACGTACGCCACGAGAGCAAATTTTCTTATTTGAAAAGACGCTAAAAGATCGTGGAGTGAATGTAACCATTCGCCGTGAACAAGGTCATGATATTGATGCAGCCTGCGGTCAGTTGCGTGCAAAGGAGCGCAAAGAAGAGACGAGGTGACTAGATGAAAGCCGTGTTTCTATCGGATAAAGGAAAAGTTCGTCAACATAATGAAGATAGTGCAGGAGTTTTTCGCAATTTAGATGGAAATATTTTAGCGGTAGTAGCAGATGGAATGGGAGGTCATCGAGCTGGCGATGTAGCTAGCTCGATGGCTATTCAATTATTCCATGATTATTGGAAGCAAACGCATAATATGAATGAGCCTAAAAAGGTAGAAAAGTGGTTACATACTAACGTTGGAATTATTAATGAGCGCATATATGCTTACTCTCAGCAGCATGCAGAATGTAATGGCATGGGAACAACACTTATAATAGCCATTTGTACATCGAATTTTGTGACGATAGGTCATATAGGAGATAGTCGTTGTTATATGGTATCAGAGGGGAAAATGGCGCTTGTAACGGAAGATCATTCGCTTGTAAATGAACTTGTAAGACATGGCGAAATTTCAAAGGAAGATGCAGAATATCACCCGAAAAAGAATGTTTTGTTAAGAGCATTAGGAAATGAAGAAACAGTTGGATTAGATGTTAAAACATTGGTGCTTGAAGAAGATGATCAATTACTTCTTTGCTCGGATGGATTGTCTAACAAAGTTTCTATTGCTGATATGCAACAAATTTTACAATTGAATGAACAGCTCGAGGCGAAGGGAGAGCATCTCATTCAATTAGCAAATGATCGTGGTGGAGAAGATAATATTACCCTCGTTATTATTGATTATACGGATTCGACAAACGAAAGTAGGTGAAGTGCAACGTGCTGATTGGAAAACGCTTAAATGACCGTTATAAGCTGCTGAAAATGATTGGCGGTGGAGGAATGGCCAATGTATATTTAGCTCATGATGATATACTCGGCCGAGATGTAGCGGTAAAAATATTAAGACTCGACTACTCAAATAATGAAGAGTTTATTAAACGTTTCCATCGAGAAGCGCAATCTGTTACAACGTTGTCGCATCCAAATATTGTGAATATGTATGATGTTGGGGAAGAGGATGATATATATTATCTTGTAATGGAATATGTACCTGGACGAACATTGAAGCAATACATAATTGATCGAGGGATGTTACCGATAGGAGAGGCTCTTGATATAATGGAGCAGTTAACGTCCGCTATGGCACACGCCCATCATTTTGAGATTGTACATCGTGATATTAAACCGCACAATATTTTGATTCGAGATGACGGAGTGGTCAAAGTAACAGACTTTGGAATTGCGACAGCTACAAGTGCAGCAACAATTACACATACAAATTCGGTGCTCGGTTCGGTGCATTATTTATCACCAGAACAAGCGCGCGGCGGTATAGCGAATAAACAATCAGATATTTATTCACTTGGGATTGTTATGTTTGAATTGTTAACAGGAAGACAACCGTTTTCTGGTGAATCTGCTGTTGCAATTGCGTTAAAACATTTACAAAATGAAATGCCATCTCCAAAAAGATGGAATGACAATATTCCACAAAGTGTTGAAAATATTATATTAAAGGCAACTGCGAAAGATCCGTTCCATCGATATCAATCTGCTAACGCGATGAAACGAGATATTGAAACAGCACTATACCCAGAACGAATAAATGAACAACCATTTTACATACCAGAAGATATGGAAGCAACGAAAGCGATTCCAATTATTCAACAAGAACAACTATTTCAAAATGTAAGTGATGAAACGATTGTATTAAAAGGAAGTAAAGTGGATGAACAAGTAAGAAAAGAAGAGACCAAATCAGGTAAGAAGAAAAAGCGAAATAATAAATGGCTGAAAGTTTTAATTACAACATTTTTACTTTTAGCGATAGGGATAACATTAGCACTTACTGTTATTCCAGGCTTCTTTATTCCGAAAGATGTGAAGGTTCCTGATGTGGCTGGTATGAAATATACGACAGCTGTAAATACATTAGTTGAAAAAGGTTTTGAAGTTACTGAACCTAATCTTGTATATACAGATGATGTTGAAGCCGGAAAAGTGATAAAAACAGATCCTATAGCAGGAAGAGTAGTGAAAGAAAACTCTAAAATTACTATCTATCAATCAGGTGGGAAAAAGAAAAGTAAGATGCGTGATTTGACAGGAAAAGATTTCGAGAGTATAAGAGCTGAGTTAGAAGAAGAATATAAACAAGTTACAATAAATTATATTGAAAATGATAAGCCGAAAGGTGAAATTGTAGAGCAAATACCAACGCCTGATCAAATGGTTATAGAGACAGAACAAGAACTGAAAATTTGGGTAAGTAAAGGACCTTATCAAATAAGACCAGGTGATTTTTCAGGATGGACTGAAAATAGTGTAAAAGGTTATTTAAATGAAAGAAAGCTTGTTTCTGATATACAAAGAGAGTATTCAGATAAGGTTGATAAAGGTCTTGTTATTTCACAGTTACCAAAGCCTGGGACACCTTTAAAAGAAGGAGATAAAGTATCGATTGTTATCTCCGATGGTCCGAAGCCTAAAGTGACGAAAACGGTAAAAGTGGATAACATTTCTATCCCATATGAAGCTTCTGCAACAGGTGAGAAAAAGCCGCAAACAATAGAAATTTATAAAGAAGATATGCAGCAAAAAATGGATAAACCAGTTGAAACGAGAACAATTACTGAGTCAGCGATTATTTCTTTAGAATTTGTAATTCAAGAAGGTGCAAAGGGACACTATAAAATTGTCCGAGATGGAGTAACGATTATGGACAAGGAAGTACCATATCCAGCTCAATAATAGTGAATTCCATCGTCCTTATATAGAAGATGGAATTTATTACTCTTGCCTGTTATGCTGTCTACATCGTGGACTGTATAACAGGCAAAAATATATGATTCAAAAAGCTGTAAAAGTGATACTGTTGTAAATAATATTTCAAATTTGATGGTAGATTAAATATATGAACCTGGATATATATTTGGTGGGCTTTGAACTAATTGTTTACAGAACGCTAGTCTATTCATATTTAATTGCAGTTTCATTTTATACAAAATAAAGGAGAATTATATGCCAGAAGGAAAAATTGTAAAAGCTCTAAGTGGGTTTTATTATGTGCAGAATGAGGAAGGGATTACACAATGTCGTGGGCGTGGTGTATTTAGAAAGAACAAAATTACGCCACTTGTAGGAGACCAAGTTGTTTTTCAAGCGGATAATCCGAATGAAGGTTATGTGTTAGAAGTATTTGATCGGAAAAATGAACTTGTTAGACCTCCTATTGCTAATGTTGATCAAGCTATTCTTGTTTTCTCTGCGGTAGAACCAGATTTTAATCCAGGACTGTTAGATCGATTTTTAGTATTAATTGAATATCATAACATTAAACCAATTATTTGTATTAGTAAGATGGATTTAGTAGATGAAAAAATGAAAGAAACTGTTGAATCTTATGCAAATGATTATCGTGAAATGGGTTATGATGTGTTGTTTACTTCTATAAATACATCGGAAAGTATTGATATTCTGAAACCATTCTTAGAAGGTTGTATTTCCGTCGTTGCAGGCCAATCTGGTGTTGGGAAATCTTCAATGCTAAACGTATTACGTCCAGATTTAGAATTGAAAACTAATGATATTTCTTCACATTTAGGACGTGGAAAGCATACGACAAGACACGTAGAATTAATTACAGTTGGAAGCGGACTTGTTGCGGATACACCTGGTTTTAGTTCGCTTGATTTCATAGATATAGAGGTAGAAGATCTTACATATTGTTTTCCAGAGTTGAAAGAAGCGAGCCAATACTGTAAATTTAGAGGGTGTACACACCTTGCTGAACCGAAATGTGCGGTGAAAGCTGCGGTGGAAGAAGGAAAGATTACCGAATATCGTTATAAGAATTACAAACAATTCGTAGAAGAAATTAGAGAGAGAAAGCCGAGGTATTAGTCATGATTAAAATTGCACCATCGATTTTATCAGCAGATTTTTCAAGATTAGGGGAAGAGATTAAAGATGTAGAAAAAGGCGGAGCTGACTATATTCACGTCGATGTAATGGATGGGCATTTCGTACCAAATATTACGATTGGACCATTAATTGTAGAAGCAATCCGTCCGATTACATCATTACCGTTAGATGTACATTTAATGATTGAAAATCCTGATAACTATATCCCAACTTTCGCAAAAGCGGGAGCGGATATTATTACTGTTCATGTAGAAGCGTGTCCTCATTTACATCGTACAATTCAGTTAATTAAATCTCATGACATTAAAGCAGGGGTTGTATTAAATCCACATACTCCAGTTTCAACGATTGAGCATGTATTAGAAGATATAGACATGGTATTACTTATGACAGTAAATCCTGGATTTGGCGGGCAGAAGTTTATTCATTCTGTATTACCGAAAATCAAACAAGTTGCAGAAATGGTTAAAGAGCGAAATCTAGAAGTGGAAATTGAAGTTGATGGTGGTGTCAACGCTGAAACGGCAAGACTTTGTATTGAAGCAGGAGCGAATGTTCTTGTAGCGGGATCAGCAGTATACAATCAAAAAGACCGCGGTGAAGCAATTCGTGTAATTCGCGGATAAAGAATGAACGAACCTTTATCCTAGTGAAGCTTCTAGTTCATTAAGACTTCACTATTTATACATGTTAGAGTGGCAAATAAGGAGAAAGGCAATCTACCGAATGGCAGATTGCCTTTTTACAATAGAAGGGGAAGGAAAAATGATTATTCATATTTTAGCGGGAGGACCTGCAGAATACTGCGCAGATTTTTCGCGGTATGAAAATGAAGAAGTAGTTTGGGCGGCCGTTGATAGAGGAGTGTACCGTTTGTTGAAAAGAGGAATCACTCCGGCTGTTGCGTTTGGGGATTATGATTCAGTTACTGATGAGGAATTAGCATGGATGAGGCAACAAACAAATGAATTACATATCGTCCCGCGAGAAAAAGATCAAACAGATTTAGAAATTGCAATTAGCTGGGCTTTAGAACAGAAACCAAAATTAATTCGTATTTTTGGTGCTACTGGTGGAAGACTTGATCATGGTTTAGCAAATATTCAGATGCTTTTAAAGGGATTAGAAGTAAATATAGAAATGTGTATTGTGGACAATAAAAATGAAATAATGGTGAAAAAGTTTGGTATGTATATAATTGAAGGAAACGAACATTTTCCATACGTATCATTTGTACCAGTTACTGAAAGGGTAGAAGGTATTACACTTCACGGTTTTAAGTATCCCCTTACTAATAAAACAATAGAGTGGGGATCGACACTTTGTATTAGTAATGAACTCGTTGAGGAAAAAGGTACTTTTTCATTCACTTCTGGCATATTAATGATGATAAGAAGCACTGATTGAAGAAACAATTTTGCTCCTTGCATCATATAGTGAACAAGTGGAGTAATGGGGATTAGGAGGGAAACCATGAGATTTTATACAATTAAGTTACCTAAATTTCTTGGTGGAATTGTTCGTGCGATGTTAAATACCTTCAAAAAAGACTAAAAAAAGCACCTATTACCGGTGCTTTTTCCAATGGTATAATAAAAAAAGAGCCTAGCGGCTCTTTTTTTTATTATTAAACACGTTCGATTTTGCCAGATTTTAATGCTCTAGCAGAAACGTAAACACGTTGAACTTTTCCGTCGATGCGTACGCGAACTTTTTGAAGGTTAGCGCCCCATTTACGTTTTGTAGCGTTCATTGCGTGAGAACGAGAGTTACCAGAACGAGCTTTTCTTCCAGTGATAGCACAAACACGAGCCATTTATATTTCCCTCCCTTAACTACCGTAACATACGTAATTTTTCAATATTAGTCTTTTATGCGATGCTAAAAACACTACTATAATTTAACACAACTAAAAAGAGAATGCAACACCGTAGGAAAAAGAAATCAAGAAAAAATACTTGACACTATATGTCAATGAAGAAAAGGTGAAATCAAGAAAAATTGCTTGACATATTATAGTGGTACATGTTGTATAATAACAATGGACTATTTTGCTCATCATAAAAAAATGTAATTTAAAACATAAAATATGAGAGTGAAAAAGAAAGAACGATGGAATTTTCTTTAAAAAGATTATATGATAGTAACTAAAGTAGTCTAGCTCACTTTCACCATTTATGAAGGGGGAAACGAGATGTCAATTGAAATTAAAACGAAGTACGGTCAAATTGATATTAGTACAGATGTAATTGCAACAATTGCTGGAGGTGCCGCAGTAGATTGCTACGGTATCGTAGGTATGGCATCAAAAAATCAGTTAAAAGATGGATTAACAGAAATTTTACGAAAAGAAAACTTCACTAGAGGCGTTATTGTTCGTAAAAATGAAGATGAAGTACATATTGATATGTATATTATTGTGAGCTATGGTACGAAAATTTCAGAAGTAGCACATAACGTGCAGACTAAAGTGAAATATACATTAGATCAAACTGTAGGACTAGCAGTAGATTCTGTAAACATCTACGTACAAGGAGTTAAAGTAATAAACTTGTAATGTGCATTAAGGAGGAAAATCTGTGTCAATTCAAAAAATTGATGGAAAACGTTTATCACAAATGATCATTCAAGGAGCCAATAATTTAACAAATAATGTTCAGCTTGTTGATGCATTAAACGTATTCCCAGTTCCAGATGGCGATACCGGTACAAACATGAACTTATCAATGACTTCAGGCGCACGTGAAGTGAAAGCAAATCCTTCGCAGCATGCTGGTAAAGTCGGTGTAAGTTTAGCCAAAGGATTATTAATGGGAGCTCGTGGTAACTCTGGGGTTATTTTATCTCAGTTATTCCGTGGTTTCTCTAAATCCATTGAACAAAAAGAAGAATTAACGACAGTTGATTTTGCTGCAGCTTTAGAAGCTGGAGTAGAGGCAGCTTACAAAGCGGTTATGAAACCAATTGAAGGAACGATTTTAACGGTTGCAAGAGAAACGGGTAAATATGCAGTGACAGTTGCGAAAAAACAGCGCGACTTTGTTTTGTTTATGGAAGACGTTGTAAAAGAAGCAAACGCATCGTTAAATCGTACGCCAGATTTATTACCTGTATTAAAACAAGTTGGCGTTGTAGATAGCGGTGGTAAAGGTCTTGTTGTTGTATATGAAGGATTTTTAGCTGACTTAAAAGGAGAAACGATTTCTTCTAATATGCCTGCCCAACCATCTATGAATGACATGGTACGTGCAGAACATCACCGTAGTGTACAAAGCCAATTGAGTACAGAAGATATTAAGTATGGATATTGTACGGAATTCATGGTGAAATTAGAGCCTGGAAAAATGAAGGAACATAATTTCTCTGAACAAAAATTCCGTGAAGATATTAGTGTGTACGGAGATTCACTACTTGTTGTATCGGATGATGAGGTTGTAAAGGTTCATATTCATGCGGAACATCCTGGAGATCCTATGAACTATGGACAACGTTACGGTAGTCTAATTAAGATCAAAGTAGAAAATATGCGTGAACAGCATACTGCTTTATTAGATGAACCTACCATGGTACCTGAACAAACGAATCAGCCAATAGAGAAACAACCGTATGGTATTGTAACTGTAGCTATGGGATCGGGTATTAAAACTCTATTTGAGAGCATTGGTGCAACGAAAGTTATCGAAGGTGGCCAAACGATGAATCCGAGTACGGAGGATATTGTGAAGGCGATTGAAGAGGCAAATGCTGAAAAAATCATCATCTTACCAAATAACGGGAATATCGTGATGGCAGCAGAACAAGCAGCGTCAGTTGTAGAACAAGAAGTTATTGTTATTCGTTCAAAAACAGTTCCTCAAGGTATGGCTGCAATGTTAGCATTTAATCCAGTTGGAACGCTAGAAGAGAATGAAGAAAACATGAAAGAAGCTTTAACTCATGTGAAAACAGGTCAGATTACGTATGCTGTTCGTGATACGGAAATTGACGGTGTAGCGATTCAAAAAGATGATTTCATGTGTATTGCAGATGGGAAAATTGTATCTACAAATGCTGAGAAAGTAGGAGCTGCAAAGCAATTACTAGAAGCGCTAATTGATGAAGATTCTGAAATCGTAACGATTCTACAAGGTGAAGATGCAACAGATGAAGAAGTGGCTAAATTAGTTGCGTTTGTAGAAGAGAACTTTGAAGATGCAGAAGTAGAAGTACATGCAGGGAACCAACCGGTGTATTCTTTCATCTTCTCTGTAGAATAAGAAAAGATTCGATTTGAAAATAAATGGGTTACTTACTTGCTAATGGATAAGAAATAGTGATATGAAGTTTATTACTAGTTTTTATTCAAAAGGCTAGCATATTGATGATAGAAAAGAGCCTTGCTGCTAATAGTGAGGCTCTTTTCTTACGTATTGTACAACTTTGTTTTATCCCGCTATTTGTGGGCAGTAAAACTTCCACCCCCTATATTCGGCTGGAGCAAAGAAGTTAAGTGGGAGATTAACTGCCCGTAAGCGCCCACTGATTATAGTTTCACTTTATATAGAGGGATTAGAGTAGTTTCTCTTAGAATGCCTATGATAGAATATATAAGGTGAAAGAGAGCGATTACAGATGTCAATGATAATAATGGATAATCAATAGAATGAATCAAAGAAAATAATGTGACGGAGCGTGAGAATCTTGAATGAAATTGTACAAGTTCCTGTTACGGATGTAAAGGGAATCGGAGGAGAAACATCGGAGTTGTTACACGAGATGGGAATTTATACAGTTTCTCATCTATTAGAACATTTTCCGTACCGCTATGAAGACTATGCGATGAAAGATCTTGCTGAAGTAAAGCATGACGAGCGTGTAACGGTTGAGGGGAAAGTTCATAGTGCTCCTTTACTGCAATATTATGGGAAGAAGAAGTCACGTCTTACAGTTCGTGTTCTCGTCGGTCGTTATTTAATTACAGCTGTATGTTTTAATAGACCATACTATAAACAAAAGTTAAATTTAGATGAAACGGTAACGATTACTGGTAAATGGGATCAGCATCGCCAAACAATTGCTGTATCAGAACTGAATTTTGGACCGGTTGTACGACAACAAGAAGTAGAACCTGTATATTCAGTGAAAGGAAAACTGACAGTAAAACAGATGCGCCGGTTTGTTGCACAAGCATTTAAGGAGTATGGAGATTCTATAGTCGAAGTGTTACCAGATGGTTTGTTAAGTCGATATAAATTATTATCACGCTATGAAGCGCTCAGAGGGTTACATTTTCCAGTGGGACAGGAAGACTTAAAGCAAGCGCGTCGCCGTTTTGTATATGAGGAGTTTTTCTTGTTTCAGTTGAAAATGCAAACATTACGGAAAATGGAAAGGGAAAACTCGAAAGGGACGAAAAAGGAAATTTCATTAGTAGAATTGCAAGAGTTTACTGATGCGCTTCCGTTTCCATTAACTGGTGCACAACGCCGGGTTGTAGATGAAATAATGAAAGATATGATATCTCCGTACCGAATGAATCGATTATTGCAAGGGGATGTAGGTTCTGGGAAAACAGTTGTTGCTGCGATTGCTCTTTATGCGGCGAAATTGGCTCATTATCAAGGTGCTTTGATGGTTCCTACAGAAATTTTAGCCGAGCAACATTATCAGTCGCTCGCGGAGACGTTTTCACATTTCGGTATGAAGGTTGAATTGCTAACAAGTTCTGTTAAAGGTGCGAGACGTCGAGAAATTTTGTCGAGATTAGAACAGGGAGAAGTAGACATCCTTGTTGGAACGCACGCTTTAATTCAAGACGAAGTTATATTTCATAGGTTAGGTCTCGTTATTACCGATGAACAGCATCGATTTGGTGTGGCGCAGCGCCGGGTTTTACGTGAGAAAGGTGAAAGCCCAGATGTATTGTTTATGACGGCGACCCCAATCCCGCGTACGTTAGCTATCACTGCATTTGGAGAGATGGACGTTTCTATTATCGACGAAATGCCAGCTGGTAGAAAGGTAATCGAAACGTACTGGGCAAAACATGATATGTTAGATCGTGTCCTCGGCTTTGTGGAGAAAGAGATAAAAAAAGGAAGACAGGCATATGTTATTTGCCCTCTTATTGAAGAGTCTGAGAAGCTTGATGTACAAAATGCTATCGACTTACATAGTATGCTGACTCATCATTATCAAGGGAAATGCCAAGTTGGATTAATGCATGGGAGACTATCATCTCAAGAAAAAGAAGAGATAATGGGACAGTTTAGTGAAAATAAAGTGCAAATTCTTGTGTCGACAACAGTTGTTGAAGTAGGCGTGAATGTACCAAATGCGACTGTTATGGTTATTTATGACGCGGAACGTTTCGGTTTATCACAGCTCCATCAGCTAAGGGGGCGTGTTGGGCGTGGTAGTGAACAATCATATTGTTTATTAATTGCGGACCCGAAATCAGAAACGGGAAAAGAAAGAATGCGCATTATGACTGAAACAAATGATGGATTTGTATTGTCAGAAAAAGATTTAGAGTTACGAGGTCCTGGGGATTTCTTTGGAAGTAAGCAAAGTGGTCTACCAGAATTTAAGGTTGCTGATATGGTACATGATTATCGGGCGTTAGAAACAGCAAGACAAGATGCAGCGATACTAGTTGATTCAGAAGCGTTTTGGCATAATGATCAGTATGCTTCGCTGCGTACTTATCTTGATGGGACAGGTGTGTTCCAGGGAGAGAAGCTCGATTAAAAGTAGTCTGCAAAAGTTTTTGTTGCATTCTACTTTTAATGATTATATACTACTTTTAGTACCTAGTCATAAAAATGGATGGTGCGGTATGAAAAAAAGAAGAAGTAAAAAAGAAAGACAAGAATTATTACAACAAACAATAGAAACGAATCCTTTTATAACGGATGAAGATTTAGCGGAAAAATTTCAAGTGAGCATACAAACTGTTCGTCTTGATCGTATGGAATTATCTATTCCTGAATTAAGAGAACGAATTAAGCATGTGGCTACAAAACAACATGAAGAAGATGTGAAATCTTTACCGTTAGAAGAGGTTGTCGGAGAAATTATTGATATAGAATTAGATAGACATGCGATTTCTATCTTTGAAGTAAAGGTAGAACATGTATTTAAAAGAAATCAAATTGCTCGTGGGCATCATTTGTTTGCACAAGCAAACTCACTAGCTGTTGCGGTTATTGATGAAGAATTAGCTTTAACTGCAAAGTCCACCATTCGATATATTCGTCCTGTAAAATTAGGAGAGCGTGTTGTTGCAAAAGTACGTGTTGAAGATGTAGAGAATGATAAAGGACGGACGGTTGTCAAAGTGCGTAGTTTTGTTGGAGAAGAACTTGTCTTTACAGGCACTTTTGAAATGTATCGATCTAGTAATTATAGTGAGGAAGGTAACAACTTATGAAAATCGCAATAGATGCAATGGGCGGCGATCATGCACCAAAGGCTGTAGTATTAGGAGCAATGAAAGCTATTAAGGAATACTCAGATTTACATATTACGTTAGTAGGGAAAGAAGAGGGAATTCGTCAATATTTAACGAGTGAAGAGCGAATTACTATACTTCATACGGACGAAAAAATTGAATCGACAGACGAACCAGTAAGAGCGGTTCGTCGAAAAAAACAAGCTTCAATGGTACTAGCGGCGCAGCAAGTAAAAGACGGCGTAGCGGATGCTTGTATATCAGCAGGTAGTACAGGAGCTTTGATGGCAGCTGGATTGTTTGTTGTTGGTCGTATGGAAGGAATTGAACGACCAGCTTTATCACCTACAATGCCAACTGTTGATGGAGAAGGTTTTGTTATGTTAGATGTTGGAGCCAACGTTGATGCAAAACCAATTCATTTATATCAATATGCAGTAATGGGCTCTGTTTACGCAGAGAAGGTAAGAGGAATTAAAAATCCACGCGTTGGACTTTTAAACGTTGGAACAGAGGATGGTAAAGGAAACGAGCTTTCAAAACAAGTCTTTGCTATGCTCAAGGATGCACCAATTAATTTCGTTGGAAACGTTGAATCAAGAGATTTATTGCAAGGTGTAGCAGACGTTGTTGTATGTGATGGTTTTACGGGTAATGTAGCGCTAAAATCATTAGAAGGAACAGCACTTGCGTTATTCTCTATGTTAAAAGAACAATTAATGAGTTCGTTTACGAGCAAATTAGCAGCAGCGGTATTAAAACCAAAACTTATGGTATTGAAAGATAAAATGGATTATTCGGAGTATGGGGGAGCGGCGTTGTTTGGATTGAAAGCTCCTGTCATTAAGGCTCACGGTTCTTCTAATGACCAATCGATATTTAGTGCGATTCGTCAAACGAGAGAAATGGTAGCGAAAGAAGTAATTCCTACAATTTCAAGTGTAATGGAGAAGGAGCCGCTTCAATAAGAGGAGGATTTGAAATGGGAAAAATAGCATTTCTTTTTCCGGGCCAAGGTTCACAGGCAGTTGGAATGGGTAGACAGTTAGCGGAGAATAATAAAGAGGTTGCGAAAGTGTTTGCAAAAGCGGATGAGGTTTTGCATGATTCTCTTTCAGAAGTGATTTTTGAAGGACCGCAAGAAAAGTTAACATTAACAACAAATGCGCAGCCGGCACTATTAACAACGAGCTTTGCAATTTTAACAGCTTTGAAGGAGTATGATATTACACCTGATTTTGTCGCAGGACATAGTTTAGGTGAATATAGCGCTCTTGTAGCTGCTGGTGCATTAACATTCGAAGACGCTGTATATGCTGTAAGGAAACGCGGGGAATATATGGAAGAAGCTGTTCCAGGCGGGGAAGGTGCAATGGCAGCTATTTTAGGTGCGGATCCGGATATGCTGAAACGAGTTACAGAAGAAGTAACAAGTGAAGGATATGCAGTACAAATTGCTAATATGAATAGTACGAAGCAAATTGTTATTTCTGGAACAAAGCAAGGAGTAGAGCTTGCTTCTCAAAGAGCGAAAGAAAATGGTGCTAAAAGAGCAATTCCGCTCAAAGTAAGTGGACCGTTTCATTCCTCGCTTATGAAACCAGCTGCTGAGAAATTCCAAAGTGTTTTAAATGAAATTACAATTCAAGACACGAATATTCCTGTTATTGCAAATGTTACGGCAGATGTTATTACGCGTGGTACAGATATTCAAGCAAAGCTAATTGAACAGCTCTATTCGCCTGTATTATGGTACCCATCTATTGAGTATATGGTGAATCAAGGGGTAGATACATTTATTGAAATCGGACCTGGAAAAGTACTTGCTGGTCTTATGAAGTCGATTGATTCTTCAGTGAAAGCATATGCGGTATATGATGAAGAGACATTAAAAGATACCATTTCAAATTTGAGAGGAGAAAGCTGATGTTAAAAGGGAAAGTAGCATTAGTAACTGGTGCTTCACGTGGGATTGGTCGTGCGATTGCTATTGATTTAGCGAAACAAGGGGCAAATGTTGTAGTAAATTATGCTGGTAATGAGCAAAAGGCGAATGAAGTAGTTGATGAAATAAAGAAATTAGGTTCAGATGCCATTGCAGTAAGAGCAGATGTTGCAAATGCTGATGATGTTACTGCAATGGTGAAACAAACTGTAGATACGTTTGGACAAGTTGATATTCTTGTAAATAACGCTGGTGTAACAAAAGATAATTTATTAATGCGTATGAAAGAAGAAGAATGGGATACAGTTATTAATACAAACTTAAAAGGTGTTTTCTTATGTACGAAAGCAGTATCGCGCTATATGATGCGTCAACGTCATGGACGTATTATTAATATCGCTTCTGTTGTTGGTGTAACAGGAAACCCAGGACAAGCAAATTATGTTGCTGCTAAAGCTGGTGTAATTGGATTAACAAAAACATCAGCAAAAGAATTAGCGAGCCGAAATATTACTGTAAATGCAATTGCTCCAGGGTTTATTGCAACTGATATGACGGATGTATTAGATGAAAATATAAAAGCCGAAATGTTAAAATTAATTCCTGCAGCTCAGTTTGGAGAAGCACAAGATATCGCAAATACTGTAACGTTTTTTGCTTCTGATCAAAGTAAATATGTTACAGGTCAAACGTTAAATGTTGATGGCGGTATGGTAATGTAATAAAAGAATCGATTTCACCTAGTTTTTTTGGACAATATTTTATATAATATTTGAGGGGAGGTGAATAGAATGGCAGATGTTTTAGAGCGTGTAACCAAAATTGTCGTTGATCGTTTAGGAGTAGAAGAAACTGAAGTAGTACCAGCTGCAAGCTTCAAAGAAGATTTAGGCGCAGACTCCCTAGATGTAGTAGAACTTGTAATGCAATTAGAAGATGAATTCGAAATGGAAATTTCTGATGAAGATGCTGAAAAGATTGCTACTGTTGGCGATGCTGTGACTTACATAGAGAGTCATCTATAATGCTTAAGTGAAGTCCCGTTTTTTAACGGGGCTTCTCGGCTTATATCTGGAGGGACCTATGCCGTACCGAAAACATAGAGAAAAAAAATACGAAGCAAAATATCGTGAAGCTTTTAAAGTATTTCAAGAAGAGATAGGTATTACGTTTACAGATGAAAAATTATTGATTCAAGCGTTTACGCATTCATCGTATGTGAATGAGCATCGAAAAAAACCGCATGAGGACAATGAGCGTCTTGAGTTTCTTGGCGATGCTGTATTGGAACTCACTGTATCACAGTATCTGTTTCAAAAATATCCGACAATGAGCGAAGGAGAGTTAACAAAACTACGTGCAGCTATTGTATGTGAGCCATCTCTTGTTCGTTTTGCAAACGAAATGTCATTTGGTAGCCTTGTTTTATTAGGGAAAGGTGAGGAAATGACGGGTGGACGTGAACGACCAGCTTTATTAGCGGATGTCTTTGAAGCGTTTATTGGTGCCCTTTATCTTGATCAAGGGCTAGAAACAGTTTGGGGTTACTTAAAAGAAGTTGTATATCCAAAAATTAATGAAGGTGCTTTTTCTCATGTGATGGATTATAAGAGTCAATTGCAAGAATTGATTCAGCGTGATGGTAGTGGCAATGTTGAGTATCAAATTTTGCAAGAAAAAGGACCGGCCCATAACCGAGAATTTGTGTCCCGCGTAACTTTAAATAATGAGGCATTAGGTCTTGGAAGTGGCAAGTCAAAAAAAGAGGCAGAGCAACAAGCTGCTGCAGAAGCATTGAAAAAATTAAAAGAACAATCATGAGGAATCCCCCTTTGAATGAGGGGGATTCCTTATGCATAGAATGAAACTTTCCTTTTATTTATAAATAAAAGGAGTGGGAAATCCGTATAGTAGTTTGTTTTCGTACAGACAACGTTTACAACAACGGAGAATAGGAGGAAGGCCTTTCGTGTTTTTAAAAAGATTAGAAATAGCAGGATTTAAGTCTTTTGCTGAGCGTGTATCTGTCGATTTTGTTCCAGGTGTAACTTCTGTAGTAGGACCTAACGGGAGCGGGAAAAGTAATATTACTGATGCAATTCGCTGGGTACTTGGTGAACAATCTGCAAAGTCATTACGCGGTGCAAAGATGGAGGATATTATTTTTGCCGGCAGTGATACGAGAAGAGCGGTTAATGTTGCTGAAGTTACATTAACTTTAAATAATGAAGACCAACGCTTACCGATTGAGTATAACGAGGTGTGTGTAACGCGTCGTGTATCTCGTTCGGGTGATAGTGATTTTTATATTAATAAACAATCTTGTAGATTAAAAGATATTATTGATTTATTTATGGACTCTGGTATGGGAAGGGAAGCTTTTTCGATTATTAGCCAGGGGAAAGTCGAAGAGATTTTGAGTAGTAAATCAGAAGAACGTCGTGGTGTATTTGAAGAAGCTGCGGGTGTGCTGAAATATAAACTTCGTAAAAAGAAAGCTGAAGGGAAATTGGCGGAAACACAAGAAAACTTAAATCGTGTACAAGATATTATTCACGAATTAAGTAGTCAAGTAGAACCACTAGAAAGACAAGCTTCTATTGCGAAAGATTATCTTGAGAAAAAAGAAGAATTAGAGAAAGTAGAAGCTGCGCTTATTGTACATGAAATTGAAGAATTACATGAAAAGTGGGAAGCGCTTCGAAATCAATTTGGGCATAATAAAGATGAAGAAGCTAAAATGTCGGCGAACTTACAAAAAAGTGAAGAAGAGCTTGAGGAATTACGCGGGCAATTACAAGCCGTTGATGAATCTGTAAATTCCTTACAAGAAGTTCTACTTCTGTCTAGTAAAGAACTAGAAAAACTAGAAGGGCAACGCGAGCTGTTAAAGGAAAGAAAGCAAAATGCAACGACACATTGTGCGCAGCTTGAAAAGCTAATTGTTGAGTTAACAGAGAAAACTACAAGTTATGATGGTGAAATTGAAACAAGTACAGAAGCTTTAATGCAATTTGTGAATCAAGTAAAAGAATTGGAGAAGAAATTGCATGATAACGAGCAATTACTTGCGACTTTTGCTGAGAATTTAGAGGAACAAATTGAGAATTTAAAAGGTGACTATATTGAACTTTTAAATCAACAAGCAAGTCTTCGTAATGAATTATCTATGATTGAAGAACAATCAAAACAGCAAAACTCTAAAAACGAACGACTTGATGAAGAAAATGAAAAGTATGTACAGATGCGTGTGGAAATTACAGCGAAAAAGGCGAAACTTGTAGACAGTTATGAGCAAGCGAGAGAGAAAATAGCTGGCATTATTTCTAACATACAGAAGACAGAAACGGCACTTGGGAAATGTAAGTCACAGTATAGTGAAAATGAAACGAAACTGTATCAAGCGTATCAATTTGTGCAACAGGCGCGCTCTCGTAAAGAAATGTTAGAAGAGATGCAAGAGGACTACTCTGGCTTCTATCAAGGGGTACGTGAAGTATTAAAGGCTAGAGAAAATAGACTACAAGGTATTGAGGGAGCTGTTGCAGAACTTCTGACTGTGCCGAAAGAATATGAAATCGCAATGGAAATCGCCCTTGGGGCTGCGATGCAACATATCGTAGTACAAACAGAAGAGCATGCTCGTAATGCAATTGCATTTTTAAAGCAAAATAAACATGGCCGTGCAACGTTTTTACCTCAAGCTGTTATTAAAAGCCGATCGCTATCATTTGATCAATTACGCATTGTGAATCAGCATCCATCGTTTGTCGGTGTAGCGGCAGAACTTGTGCAGTACAATAATAAATATGAGAATGTAGTTTCAAGTTTATTAGGTACAGTTGTTGTTGCGAAAGATTTACGCGGAGCAAATGAGTTAGCGAAACAACTGCAATACCGCTATCGTATTGTAACACTCGAAGGTGACGTAGTGAACCCGGGTGGTTCTATGACGGGTGGAGCTGTAAAACAGGCGAAATCCTCTTTATTGGGACGTCAACGTGAACTTGAAGAGTGGACTAAAAAACTAACTGACATGGAAGAAAAAACAACGAAGCTAGAAAACTTTGTTAAAGCAGTAAAGCAAGAGATTCAAGAAAAAGAAGTACAAATACGAGAGTTACGCCAAGGTGTAGAGACCGAACGTGTAGATGAACAGAAGCTAAGAGAAGAAATTAATCGTTTAGAATTAGATGAACATCGTATTAATGATCGTTTATCGATTTACGATTTAGAGATTGAAGGATTTTTACAAGATCAAGTAAAAATGCAAGGGCGCAAAGAAGAGTTAGAAAAGATTTTAGCGACTCTTCAAGCTGAGATTGGGGAATTAGATAGCAAAATCGTCGTTTTAACGAAACAAAAAAGTGAACAATATTCTTCAAAAGAAAAAGTTCAGAAGGAAATGACGGAGCTAAAAGTACAAGCTGCTGAACAACAACAACGTTTGTCTAATCAAAAAGAAAAAGTCGAACGATTGACGAAGGAAAAAGAAGAGACTGATGCGACGCTTGTAAAAACGAAAGAAGATTTAGCGTTCTTAAAGCAAGAGATGACATCTAATTCAAGTGGCGAAGAACAAATTACGAATATGATTGAGAAGAAAGCGTATGATCGTAATCAAACTTCGGAGTTAATTCGTTCTCGTCGTGAACAACGCGTATCATTGCAAGAAAGAGTCGAGCATTTAGAGCGCGGTGTGAAAGAAACAATAGGTAAACATAAATATATTCTTGAGATGCTGAAAGATCAAGAAGTGAAAATTAACCGACTTGATGTAGAGCTGGAAAATAGATTGCAACATTTACGTGAAACATATACTATTTCATTTGAAGCAGCAAAACTTAAGTATACAATGATGATGCCTGCAGAAGATGCACGTAAAAAGGTGAAACTAATTAAACTATCCATTGAAGAGTTAGGCGCAGTAAATTTAGGGGCAATTGATGAGTATGAACGTGTAGCAGAGCGCCATACATTCTTATTAGAGCAAAGAGATGACCTAGAAGAAGCGAAATCGACATTGCATCAACTTATTACGGAAATGGATGAAGAGATGAAAAAACGCTTTTCTACTACGTTCGAAGGGATTCGAACAGAGTTTCAATCTGTATTCTCTGAATTATTCGGAGGTGGAAGAGCGGATTTAGTAATGACAAACCCAGAAGATTTACTAAATACGGGTATTGATATTGTAGCGCAACCACCAGGGAAGAAACTACAAAATTTAGGTTTACTTTCAGGGGGAGAGCGTGCTTTAACGGCAATTGCGCTCTTATTTGGTATTTTAAAAGTACGCCCAGTTCCATTCTGTGTTCTAGATGAAGTGGAAGCAGCTCTTGATGAGGCAAACGTTGCTCGTTTTGCGCAGTATTTAAAGAAATTTAGTGATGAAACGCAGTTTATTGTAATTACACACCGAAAAGGTACAATGGAAGAGTCTGATGTATTGTACGGTGTAACAATGCAAGAATCAGGGGTGTCGAAGCTTGTTTCTGTTCGTTTAGATGATGGCGAAGAACTTGTTGCAAGTAGATAGGAAGGATGGGAAGTATGAGCTTTTTAAAAAAATTAAAAGAAAAAATTTCAAAACAAACGGATACGGTAACAGAGAAGTTTAAACAAGGATTAGAAAAAACGAGAAATTCATTTGCTGATAAAGTAAATGACTTAGTGTACCGTTACCGCAAAATAGACGAAGATTTCTTTGAAGAATTAGAAGAAATTTTAATTAGTGCGGATGTCGGAGTTTCGACAGTGATGGAATTAATTGATCAGTTGAAAGAAGAAGTGCAACGTCGTAACATTCAAGATCCGAAAGAAGTACAGGCTGTTATTTCTGAAAAGCTAGTGGGCATTTACAAAGGTGACAGCGATTTTAGTAATGAAGTTAACATACAAGAGGATCAATTAACAGTAGTTTTATTTGTTGGTGTGAATGGTGTGGGGAAAACGACGACGATTGGTAAGCTTGCACATAAATTTAAATCAGAAGGTAAGTCTGTCCTATTGGCGGCAGGAGATACATTCCGTGCTGGGGCGATTGAGCAATTAGAAGTATGGGGCGATCGTGTTGGTGTAGAAGTAATTAAACAAGGGTCAGGATCTGATCCAGCGGCTGTTATGTATGATGCTGTACAAGCGGCAAAGGCCCGTAAAGTGGATGTATTGCTATGTGATACAGCGGGACGCTTACAAAATAAAGTAAACTTAATGAATGAGTTAGAGAAAGTGAAGCGTGTAATTGAGCGTGAAGTACCAGGGGCTCCTCATGAAGTATTACTTGTTATTGATGCAACAACAGGGCAAAATGGTTTAAGCCAAGCGAAAACATTCCGTGAAGCAACGAATGTTACTGGTATTGTTTTAACGAAGTTAGATGGAACTGCTAAAGGTGGTATCGTCTTAGCGATTCGTAACGAAATGGATGTTCCGGTGAAATTTGTTGGGCTAGGAGAGCAAATGGATGATCTGCAACAGTTTGATCCAGAACAATATGTTTATGGTTTGTTTGCGAACGTAGTAGAAACAGAAGAAGTGTAAGTGAAAGAAGCGGTATTTCCGCTTCTTTTTTTATAAAAATATGTGATGTTAAGAAAAAAACTTGACACTCTTTTATACTCCATGTAAACTAAATCATGTAAAGGGAAATCACTTAACAAAGGATGATCCAACATGCTCGAGAAAACAACGAGAATGAACTATTTATTTGATTTTTATCAATCGTTGTTAACGCAAAAACAAAGAAGTTATATGTCGCTTTATTATCTAGATGATTTATCTCTTGGTGAAATTGCGGAAGAATTTGATGTAAGTCGCCAAGCCGTGTATGATAACATTAAACGGACTGAAGCGATGCTTGAAGAATATGAAGATAAATTAGTATTACTTCAAAAGTTTCAAGAGCGACAGCGACTTGTTGCAAAGCTAAAACAGCTACTCAGCGAAGAAGAGCATGTGAATGAAGAAATGAAACAAGTTGTTGAAGCTATCGAAAAATTAGATTAGGAGGGCGGCAATATGGCATTTGAAGGATTAGCCGACCGACTTCAACAGACAATGCAAAAAATCCGCGGCAAAGGAAAAGTTTCTGAAGCCGATGTAAAAGAAATGATGAGAGAAGTTCGTCTAGCTCTTTTAGAAGCGGATGTTAACTTTAAAGTAGTAAAAGATTTTATAAAGCGTGTGTCTGAGCGTGCTGTCGGACAAGATGTAATGAAAAGTTTGACACCTGGACAACAAGTAATTAAAATCGTACAGGAAGAACTTACAGAACTTATGGGCGGAGAGCAAAGCAAAATTGCTGTTGCTAATAAGCCACCTACTGTTATAATGATGGTTGGTCTGCAAGGTGCGGGTAAAACAACGACGACAGGTAAGCTTGCAAATTTGCTTCGTAAAAAGCATAATCGTAAACCGATGCTTGTTGCAGCGGATATTTACCGTCCAGCAGCGATTAAACAGCTTGAAACATTAGGGAAGCAATTGGACATGCCTGTTTTCTCCTTAGGAGATCAAGTAAGTCCGGTTGAAATTGCGAAACAAGCGATTGCGAAAGCAAAAGAAGATCATCACGATTACGTTTTAATCGATACAGCGGGTCGCCTGCATATTGATGAAGAACTAATGGGTGAATTAGCGAAAGTCAAAGAAGTTGCGAAACCGGATGAAATTTTCCTTGTTGTCGATGCGATGACAGGACAAGACGCGGTAAATGTAGCACAAAGTTTCCATGAACAGTTAGGATTAACAGGTGTTGTATTAACGAAATTAGATGGTGATACGCGCGGTGGTGCGGCATTATCTATTAAGGCTGTAACAAATACACCAATTAAATTCGCTGGTATGGGTGAAAAACTAGATGCAATTGAAGCGTTCCATCCAGAACGTATGGCATCCCGTATTTTAGGGATGGGCGACGTCTTAACATTAATTGAAAAAGCGCAAGCTACAGTTGATGAAGAGAAAGCAAAAGAACTTGAGCAAAAAATGCGTACGCTTTCGTTTACGCTTGACGATTTCCTAGAACAACTTGGACAAGTGCGTCAACTTGGACCGCTTGACGAATTGTTAGGAATGCTTCCTGGTGCAAATAAAATTAAAGGGCTGAAAAATGCACAAGTTGATGAAAAACAAATTGGGCATATTGAGGCAATTATTCGTTCTATGACTAAAGTAGAACGAGAACAACCGGAAATAATCAATGCTAGTCGTAAAAAGCGCATTGCCAAAGGTAGCGGTACAACGGTACAAGAAATCAATCGTCTAATCAAGCAATTTGATGATATGAAAAAAATGATGAAGACGATGACGGGAATGCAAAAAGGTAAGAAAAAAGGACTAGGTGGATTGAAGTTTCCATTCATGTAAGGAAAAAAGATGGCTCTGTTAAGAAAAAATACTTTACAAAGCAATAGTCTTTTTGCTAATATAATTATCTGTGTGAAATAAATTCGGAGGTGCTTTATAAATGGCAGTTAAAATTCGTTTAAAACGTATGGGAGCTAAAAAAACTCCTTTCTATCGTGTAGTTGTTGCAGATTCTCGTTCTCCTCGTGACGGACGTTTCATTGAGGAAATCGGTACTTACAATCCGGTTGCTCAACCAGCGGAAGTTAAGATCAACGAAGAAGCAGCATTAAAATGGTTAGGAAATGGTGCTAAACCATCTGATACAGTTCGTAACCTTTTCTCTAACCAAGGTATCATGGAGAAATTCCACTTATCTAAACAAGGTAAGTAATTGAGGCAATGACAATGAAGATGTTAGTCGAGACAATTGTTAAACCTCTTGTGGATCATCCTGGAGATGTAAAAGTTACACAGGAACTTTGCAACGGAGAAATAAAGTATCGATTAACTGTACATCCTGAGGATGTTGGAAAAGTCATTGGAAAGCAAGGGAAAGTTGCGAAAGCGATTAGAATGCTCTTGTATTCAGTGGGACATCATAATGATGAGAACGTCACACTGGAAATTCAATAAACGTAAAAAGGGCGAGGAGTTATTTCCTCTCCCTTTTTTAACATTTAAAGAGAAATTGCATGGTCCATATATAAAATGGAAATGCTTAATTTATATAGAAACCAGGGGTGACATACTATTTATGACAAAATGGTTTAATGTAGGGAAAATTGTAAATACTCATGGCGTAAAAGGAGAAATTCGTGTTATTTCTCGTACTGATTTTCCAGAAGAGCGATATAAAGTAGGGAACACGTTATACATATGGGATGAGAAAGGTACAGACTACCTTACAGTGAAGGTAACTTCTCATCGTCAACATAAGACATTTGATTTATTAACACTTGAAGGATACAACAATGTAGATGAAGTAGAGAAGTTAAAAGGTTCTTTAATAAAAGTACCAGAAGAGCAGTTAGGCGAACTAGCTGAAGGTGAATACTACTACCATGAAATTATTGGTTGCAACGTTGTAACGGAAGAAGGAGAAGCGTTAGGGACAATCAAAGAGATTCTATCTCCTGGTGCGAATGACGTTTGGGTGATTAAACGTCCAAAGGGTCAAGATTTGTTAATTCCTTATATTGATGACGTTGTACTTCAAGTTAACATTGAAAATAAATTAGTAACCATTCATGTAATGGAAGGGCTACTATAATGAAAATTGACATTTTAACATTGTTTCCAGATATGTTTACGGGTGTATTTGGTTCTTCAATTTTAAAGAAAGCACAAGAAAAAGAAGCGGTAGAGCTTCGTGTTGTCAATTTTCGTGAGTATACAACTAGTAAGCATAATAGTGTAGATGATTATCCGTATGGTGGGGGCGCTGGTATGGTATTAACCCCGCAACCTATCTTTGACGCAGTAGAAGAGTTAACGAAGGAAACAGACCGTAAGCCGAGAATCGTCTTAATGTGTCCACAAGGAGAGCGTTTCACGCAGAAGAAGGCAGAAGAGCTTGCTGGAGAAGAGCATGTTATTTTTGTATGTGGCCATTATGAAGGATACGATGAACGAATTCGTGAGCATCTTGTAACAGATGAGATTTCTATTGGGGATTACGTATTAACGGGTGGAGAATTGGCTTCTATGGTAGTCACTGACAGTGTTGTACGTCTTTTGCCAGGAGTGCTTGGGAATCAAACGTCACAAGTGGAAGACTCTTTTAGCACAGGTTTGTTAGAACACCCACATTATACACGTCCTGCTGATTTTCGTGGTATGAAGGTACCGGATGTACTAATGTCAGGAAATCATAAAAACATTGATGAATGGCGCCATAAAGAGTCACTACGTCGTACATACACACGTAGACCGGATTTACTGAAAGAACGAGAATTATCTAAGCAAGAAGAGAAATGGCTGGAACAGATTAAAGAAGACCGATAAGGGCTTGATATATTTTCTATTGCAACAGTCCTAGCAATATGCTATTATAACATTTGTGCTACTGAAATCAGTAGCCGTATTAACGATGTTCCGCTGTAATTTAATAAGACTTTATAAGAGCATCTGTTTAAAGGAGAGAATTTAATATGCAACAATTAATCACAGAAATCACAAAAGGCCAATTGAAAACTGACCTTCCTTCATTCCGTCCTGGAGACACTTTACGTGTACACGTAAAAGTAGTTGAGGGAACTCGTGAAAGAATTCAGCTTTTCGAAGGTGTTGTAATTAAACGTCGTGGTGGCGGAATCAGTGAAACATTCACAGTTCGTAAGATTTCTTACGGTGTAGGTGTTGAGCGTACATTCCCAGTTCACACGCCAAGAATCGCGAACATCGAAGTACTTCGCCGTGGTAAAGTACGTCGTGCTAAGTTATACTACTTACGTAACCTTCGCGGTAAAAAAGCACGTATTAAAGAAATTCGATAAGACATGTATGGGAGCTTGTAAATACACAAGCTCCCTTTTTCCAATCTATATGAAATTTTGGTATAATACGAGCAGCTTACATAACAGTGGAGGGGAAAGCATGAAGAAAGAGAAGAGCTCACTTTGGGAATGGATCAAAGCAATTTTGATTGCTGTTGTATTAGCGGGCGTAATTAGACAGTTTTTCTTTGCCCCAATTCTCGTAGACGGTGTATCGATGTCGCCGACTTTACATGACCGTGATCGAATGATTGTTAATAAAATTGGCTATCACATAGGTGATCCGAAACGCTTTGATATTATTGTATTCCGAGCGACGGAAGAAAAAGATTATATTAAGCGTATTATTGGCCTGCCAGGCGACGAAATCGAATACCGTAATGATAAACTATATGTTAACGGGAAACCTTATGAGGAGCCGTATTTAGATAAGCAGAAAAAACAACTTGCTGACGGACCGCTTACATATGATTTTACTCTTGAAGAAATGACAGGAAAGAAAACTGTTCCAGAAGGTCAATTATTTGTTTTAGGCGATAATCGTCGTTTTAGTAAAGATAGCCGTTCGATTGGTACAATTTCAATGGACCAAGTGATTGGTAAAGCAAATATGCTATATTGGCCGTTAAAAGATGCGCGTATTGTGAAATAAAAGAAAAAGAAGGTGGCAACATGGTAATTCAATGGTTCCCAGGACATATGGCAAAGGCTAGACGCCAAGTAACAGAAAAATTAAAGTTAATTGATGTTGTAATTGAGCTTGTAGATGCTCGATTACCTTTATCTTCTCGTAATCCAATGATTGATGAAATTATTACACATAAACCAAGGCTTGTTGTTTTAAATAAAGCGGATATGGCGGATGATCGTCTTACAAAGCAGTGGATTGCATATTTTGATGAAAGAGGTCAAAAGGCAATTTCAATTAATGCGCAAGCTGGACAAGGTATGAAAGAAATTGCAGCAGCTTGTAAAGTTCTTGTCAAAGAAAAATTCGATAAAATGGTTGCTAAAGGCATTAGACCAAGAGCAATTCGTGCTTTAATTGTAGGTATTCCAAACGTTGGTAAATCTACACTAATTAATAAATTAGCGAAGAAGAATATAGCAAAAACAGGAGATCGTCCTGGTGTGACAACGGCCCAGCAGTGGATTAAAGTTGGGAAAGAAATGGAATTATTAGATACACCAGGTATTTTGTGGCCTAAATTTGAAGATGAATTAGTTGGTCTTCGTTTAGCGACGACTGGTGCAATTAAAGATTCTATATTAAATCTACAGGATGTAGCTATTTATGCGTTACGTTTTATGGAAAAACATTATCCGGAACGTTTAAAAGAGCGATATAATTTAAATGACATTCCAGAAGAAATTGTGGAGTTATTTGATGCAATTGGAAAAAATAGAGGTTGCTTAATGGGCGGCGGAATGATTGATTATGATAAAACATCTGAGCTTATACTTCGTGAGCTTCGTGGTGGAAGATTAGGAAAAATGACATTTGAAACACCAGAAGAGTTTGCAGAGCAGGTAGAAGATGCGGAAAAAGTAGAAGAAGTATAAGACGTGCGTTTGTACGTCTTTTCTTTTTGGTTACGTTTAAAAGGAGTGTAAATAGATGCAAAAAATGACTATTCATGAAGCGGAATGTTTGCTGCAAGAAATTATGAATGAAGAAGACGAGCGTTTTCAAATGTTAGTGAAAGATGAGCGAAAAGGTGTTCAAAAACTAATTTTGAAGTGGTATAAACAAAAAGAGTTAGCGCAAAAAGAAAGAGAAAAATTTCTAGAAATGTCAAAGTACGAAAATGAGTTACGTGAAAAAGGGCTCACATACATTGCTGGTATTGATGAAGTGGGTCGTGGGCCGTTAGCAGGACCGGTTGTGACGGCGGCAGTCGTCCTTCCGGAAGATTTTTATATTCCAGGATTAAATGACTCGAAAAAATTAAGTGAAGCGAAACGTGAGCGTTTTTATGATGAAATTAAAGATCATGCAATTGCGATTGGAGTTGGAATTATATCACCACAAGTTATTGATGAAATAAATATTTATCAAGCGACGAAGCAAGCGATGTTAGATGCCGTTGCTAATTTATCATGTACACCAGAATATTTATTAATCGATGCGATGAAGCTTCCTACATCAATTCCGCAAACATCAATCATTAAAGGTGATGCGAAAAGTGTCTCTATTTCAGCTGCATCTATTATTGCGAAAGTGACGAGAGATCGCATGATGAAAGAGTTAGGAGGAAAGTATCCTGCATATGGATTCGAACAACATATGGGATATGGGACGAAACAGCATTTAGAAGCGATTGAAGTACATGGAGTATTAGAAGAACATCGAAAATCATTCGCGCCAATTAAAGATATGATTCAAAAATAAGCTGTATATTCACAGCTTATTTTTTATTTTGGTATATAAACATTATTATTTTCGAAAAAGAATAAAGCGATTTCAGTTTTCTGACACTTTATTGTAGACAGCGTGCCAATCATCTTATACAATGGCAATGTAATGTTTTTTAAACATTAAAAAACTTTTCGAGTAAAACAGGAAAACAGGGGAGGATGGGACCATGAATATCCATGAGTACCAAGGTAAGGCAGTCCTTAGAAGCTATGGGGTTAGCGTTCCGAACGGGAAGGTTGCATTTACAGTAGAAGAAGCTGTAGAAGCAGCGAAAGAATTAGGAACGGAAGTATGTGTAGTTAAAGCGCAAATTCACGCTGGTGGACGCGGCAAAGCTGGCGGTGTAAAAGTTGCGAAAAATTTAGAAGAAGTTCGTACATATGCAGAAAGCATTTTAGGAACTACACTTGTGACGCATCAAACAGGTCCTGAAGGTAAGGAAGTAAAACGCTTACTTATCGAAGAAGGTTGCGATATTAAAAAAGAATATTATGTAGGTCTTGTATTAGATCGTGCAACTTCTCAAGTTGTTTTAATGGCATCTGAAGAAGGTGGAACAGAAATTGAAGAAGTAGCAGAAAAAACGCCTGAAAAAATCTTTAAAGAATATATTGATCCAGCAGTAGGTTTACAAGGTTTCCAAGCGCGTAGAATCGCGTTTAACATCAATATTCCAAAAGAACTTGTAGGACAAGCTGTGAAGTTTATGATGGGCTTATACAGTGCGTTTATCGAAAAAGATTGCTCTATCGCTGAGATTAATCCACTTGTTACAACAGGTGACGGTAAAGTTATGGCGTTAGATGCAAAATTAAACTTTGATTCTAATGCGTTATATCGCAATAAAGACATTTTAGAACTTCGTGATCTTGAAGAAGAAGATTCAAAAGAAATTGAAGCTTCTAAATATGATTTAAACTACATTCCTTTAGATGGAAATATCGGTTGTATGGTTAATGGTGCAGGTTTAGCAATGGCTACAATGGATATCATTAAACATTACCATGGTGACCCGGCTAACTTCTTAGATGTTGGTGGCGGCGCAACAGCTGAAAAAGTTACAGAAGCATTCAAAATTATCCTTTCTGACAAAAATGTAAAGGGTATCTTCGTTAACATTTTTGGTGGCATTATGAAGTGTGATGTTATCGCAGAAGGTGTTATTGAAGCGACGAAGCAGGTAGGTCTTGAGTTGCCTTTAGTTGTACGTCTTGAAGGTACAAACGTAGAGCTAGGAAAGAAAATTTTAAATGAGTCTGGTTTAAATATTGTTGCAGCAGAATCTATGGCAGACGGTGCACAAAAAATTGTTTCACTAGTGGGCTAATAGAAAGCGGGGGAGAAAAATGAGCGTATTAGTTAATAAAGATACAAAAGTTATTGTTCAAGGTATTACAGGTTCTCAAGGGTTATTCCATACAAAGCAAATGATTGAATACGGTACGAAAATTGTAGGTGGTGTAACACCAGGTAAAGGTGGCACTGATATTGAAGGCGTACCAGTATTTGATACAGTAGAAGATGCTGTGAAAGCAACAGGCGCAAACGCTTCAGTTGTATACGTTCCACCCGCTTTTGCGGCTGATGCAATTATGGAAGCTGTTGATGCAAAGGTTGATTTAGTAGTATGTATTACTGAAGGAATCCCTGTATTAGATATGGTAAATGTAAAGAGATATATGGCGGGTAAACATACACGTTTACTTGGACCAAACTGCCCTGGTGTCATTACACCTGACGAATGTAAAATTGGTATTATGCCAGGATATATTCACAAAAAAGGTCATGTTGGTATCGTATCTCGCTCTGGTACATTAACGTATGAAGCTGTACATCAGTTAACGCAAGAAGGTATTGGCCAATCTACTGCTGTAGGTATCGGGGGAGACCCTGTTAACGGTACGGACTTTATTGATGCGTTAAAAGCATTTAATGAAGATGAAGAAACGCATGCTGTAATTATGATTGGTGAAATCGGCGGTACGGCAGAAGAAGAAGCAGCAGAATGGGTACAAGCTAATATGACAAAACCAGTTGTAGGCTTCATTGGTGGTCAAACAGCGCCTGAAGGCAAACGTATGGGTCATGCTGGGGCGATCATTTCTGGCGGCAAAGGAACTGCTGCTGAAAAGATTAAAACAATGGAAGCTTGTGGTATTAAAGTAGCGGAAACACCAGCTGTTATGGGTGAAACATTAATCTCTGTTTTAAAAGAAAAGGGATTATTTGAGACTTGTAAAAACTACTAATCTTTTTGAAAGACACCTTCTTATTAGAAGGTGTCTTTTTACACATTTTTTGTTTACATAATAAAAATTATGGGTAAGGAGAATTGAGATGAAAAGAGAACGTTTATTGCACCTTCATTACATGTTGGCGGATCATTGGAAGGCGATGGAGAGACTACTATATGTTGATCCAGAACTGAAGGGAATATACACTTTTAGTCCGAAACAATTTGAATATTACGCTGGAATATCCTCGAAAAAATCTTTAGAACTAGTAAATTTTCTTCAAATTTCAAATCTCCAACAATATGTATCCCAGTTAGAAAAAAAGAAAATATTTTATATAACAATATGGGATAAGGACTATCCACAATTACTGCGAGAAATACAAGATCCCCCTTTTGTTTTATACGGAAAAGGAGAAAGAGATTTTCTAAATAAAGTAAATAAATTAGCGATTGTTGGAACGAGAGAACCGTCTTTATATGGAAAGGAGAGTATGAAGTTTATTTTACAACCTTTACTTGAAAAAGAATGGCTTATTGTTAGTGGGTTTGCAAGAGGGATAGATACAATTGCTCATGAAGTTACAGTAAGGCAGCATTGCCCGACCATTGCAATATTAGGACATGGATTATCTTATATGTATCCAAAGGAGAATAGAGGTTTATATGACACGTGGAAAGATTATATATTGTTATTGACAGAGTATCCGCCCCATTATGTGCCGAAAAAATGGTATTTCCCAAAAAGAAATCGAATTATTAGCGGTATAAGTAAAGGTGTTTTAGTTGTAGAAGCAAAAACGAGAAGTGGATCCCTTATTACTGCAGACCTTGCGCTAGAACAAAATAGAGAGGTGTTTGCGCTTCCTGGACCTATATTTATAGAGAGTGCAGCGGGAACGAATCATCTAATTCAACAAGGCGCCAAGCTAGTAAGAAATGCGGAGGATATCCTTGAAGAAATTTTAAATTAACCATATATTTTTATGTTTTTATTAAACAATTATTGACAAATGGTAGATTGTCGCTGTATGGTATATTCATTCTTGATTGACAAAAACAAGAGAAATCAATAAGATTGATGAAGACTTGAATCCACCTCTTAAGGAGGCACTAGCATGTCAGATTACCTCGTAATCGTGGAGTCGCCTTCTAAGGCGAAGACCATTGAAAAATATTTAGGGAAAAAATACAAAGTCGTCGCGTCCATGGGACATGTCCGCGATTTACCTAAAAGCCAAATGGGGATAGAAGTAAAGAATAACTTCACTCCGAAGTATATTACCATTCGTGGTAAGGGTCCCGTTTTAAAAGATTTAAAATCAGCGGCAAAAAAAGCAAAGAAAGTCTATCTCGCGGCCGATCCGGATCGTGAAGGAGAAGCAATTGCTTGGCATTTAGCAAATACGTTAAATGTGGACGTTGAATCAGATTGCCGAGTTGTATTTAATGAGATTACAAAAGATGCAATAAAAGAATCATTTAAATATCCTCGTGCAATTAATATGGATTTAGTAGATGCACAACAGGCAAGGCGTATACTCGATCGTCTTGTTGGTTACAATATTAGTCCTTTATTATGGAAGAAAGTAAAAAAAGGATTAAGTGCAGGACGCGTACAATCTGTAGCAGTTCGTTTAATCATCGAACGTGAAAAAGAAATTCAAAGTTTTGAACCTGAAGAATTCTGGACAATTAAAACAGAATTTGTGAAAGGGAAAGACACATTTGAAGCAAGCTTTTACGGTGTAGATGGTGAAAAAGTTCAATTAACGAACGAAGCACAAGTGAACGAAATAATCGAAAAGATGAAAGACAATGCGTTTTCGGTTGAAAATGTAACGCGAAAAGAGCGAAAGCGTAACCCTGCATTACCGTTTACAACATCTTCCTTGCAACAAGAGGCAGCGCGTAAGTTAAATATGCGAGCAAAGAAAACAATGATGCTTGCACAGCAGCTGTATGAAGGGATAGATCTTGGAAAACAAGGGACTGTAGGTCTTATTACGTATATGAGAACTGATTCAACACGTATCTCAGAAACAGCTCAAACAGAGGCTCGTGATTACATTACTGAGGCGTTTGGTGCGGAATACATAGGAACAGAGAAGAGGAAAGAAACGAAAAAGTCGAAAGCACAAGATGCGCATGAGGCGATTCGTCCTACTTCGGTAATGAGAAAGCCAGAGGAACTAAAAAGTTTCTTAAGTCGTGATCAACTCCGTTTGTATAAACTGATTTGGGAGCGATTTGTTGCAAGTCAAATGGCATCTGCTATAATGGATACTGTTACAGCGAAACTCATTAATAACAATGTTCAGTTCCGTGCAAGTGGATCAGTTGTAAAGTTCCCAGGATTTATGAAAGTGTACGTAGAGTCGAAAGATGATGGTGCGGAAGAAAAGGATAAGATGTTGCCACCGTTAGAAGTAGGTGAAACTGTATTTTCAAAAGATATAGAACCAAAGCAACATTACACACAGCCTCCGCCGCGTTACACAGAGGCTCGTCTAGTAAGAACACTTGAAGAGCTTGGAATTGGGAGACCGTCTACTTATGTACCGACACTTGAAACAATCCAAAAACGAGGATACGTTGCTTTAGATAATAAACGCTTCGTTCCGACTGAGCTTGGTGGAATAGTAATCGAACTTATTTTAGAGTTTTTCCCAGAAATTATTAACATTGAATTTACTGCCAATATGGAGCAAAGCCTTGATGAAGTAGAAGAAGGAAATGCAAATTGGGTGAAAATTGTTGATGATTTCTACGTAGGATTTGAACCGCGCTTAGAAAAAGCGGAAAAAGAAATGCGTGAAGTGGAAATTAAAGATGAACCAGCTGGGGAAGACTGTGAATTATGTAGTCACCCGATGGTCTTTAAAATGGGTAAATATGGGAAGTTTATGGCTTGTTCAAATTTCCCGGAATGTCGTAATACAAAACCGATTGTAAAAGAAATCGGTGTTACTTGTCCGAAGTGTGATAAAGGGCAAATTATTGAACGCCGTAGTAATAAAAAGAAACGCCTTTTCTACGGATGCGGTACGTATCCAGAATGTGACTTTGTATCTTGGGATAAGCCGATTGGTCGTAAATGTCCGAAGTGTGAAGGTATGCTCGTAGAGAAAAAGTTAAAAAAAGGCGTGCAAGTACAATGTATTTCGTGTGATTATGAAGAAGAACAACAAATGTGAGCGTAACTGCTCACATTTTTTTCGGGAAGAAAAGGAAAGGTGATATATATGACAACACAAGTAGTAAACGTCATTGGCGCAGGTCTTGCAGGAAGCGAAGCAGCTTACCAAATTGCAAAGCGTGGTGTCCAAGTAAAATTATATGAAATGAGACCAGTAAGGCAAACACCAGCTCATCATACAGATAAATTTGCTGAATTAGTATGTAGTAACTCACTTCGCGCAAACACATTGACAAATGCTGTTGGTGTTATTAAAGAAGAAATGCGTCTAATGGATTCTGTCATTATTCGTGCAGCTGATGAGTGCTCTGTACCAGCAGGAGGTGCTTTAGCTGTAGACCGTCATGAATTCGCGGCGAAAGTGACTGAATATGTGAAAAATCATCCGAACGTAACTGTAATGAATGAGGAAATCACTGAAATTCCAGAGGGACCAACTGTTATCGCGACAGGTCCACTTACGTCTCCGGATCTTTCTGCACAATTAAAAAAACTAACAGGTGAAGATTATTTTTATTTCTATGATGCTGCAGCGCCAATCGTTGAGAAAGACAGCATTGACATGAATAAAGTATATTTAAAATCCCGTTATGATAAAGGTGAAGCGGCATATTTAAACTGTCCAATGACAGAAGAAGAGTTTGATCGTTTTTATGAGGCTTTAATTGCTGCTGAGACAGTGCCTTTAAAAGAATTTGAAAAAGAAATTTTCTTTGAAGGTTGTATGCCAGTAGAAGTTATGGCAAGTAGAGGAAGACAGACGTTAGTATTTGGACCGATGAAGCCTGTTGGGTTAGAAGATCCGAAAACAGGGAAAACACCGTATGCGGTTGTTCAATTACGTCAAGATGATGCAGCAGGAACATTATATAATATTGTAGGCTTCCAAACACATTTAAAGTGGGGGCCACAAAAAGAAGTGTTACAGCTAATTCCAGGACTAGAAAACGCAGAGATTGTACGTTATGGTGTAATGCATCGTAATACGTTTATTAATTCGCCTAATTTACTTCGTCCAACATATCAATATAAACAACGTGATGATTTATTCTTCGCTGGTCAAATGACTGGTGTAGAGGGTTATGTTGAATCAGCAGCATCAGGATTATTAGCGGGTATTAACGCTGCTCGACTTGTAAAAGGTGAAGAGCCAGTTGTATTACCACCTGTAACTGCAATGGGAAGTATGGCAAATTATATTACTGCGACAAATGCGAAAAACTTCCAGCCAATGAATGCAAACTTCGGTTTATTTACACCGTTAGAGAAGAAAATTAAAAAGAAACAAGAGCGAAATGAAGCATATGCTACACGCGCTTTGGAAACAATTCAAAATTTTGTAAATATTTAATTAAATTTCTTGCAAAGGCTACTAAGTTGTGATACGATTTAGTAGCCTTTATTGAGGTGAATTATATGGATGTGAATGTGAAGAAATTGTTACAATTATTCGTTGGATATTTACAAATTGAAAGAAATTATTCAAAATATACAATTGCAAGTTATCAAAATGATTTAGAACATTTTGTGCAATTTATGGAGCGAGAAGGCATATCCTCTTTTTTAGATGTTACATACGCGGATGTTCGTTTATACTTGACGACGTTGCACGATCAGAAGTTAGCCCGTAAATCTGTCGCAAGAAAAGTATCAAGCTTACGAAGTTTATATCGTTTTTTGATGCGTGAAGGTTATCAAAAAGATAATCCGTTTGCACTTGCGTCACTTCCCAAGAAAGAATTGTCAATCCCAAAGTTTTTATATGCTGAAGAGTTAGAGGAATTGTTTGAAGTTTCTGATACAGGGGCACCATTAGGTCAAAGGAATCAAGCTTTATTAGAGTTGATGTATGCAACTGGGATTCGTGTAAGCGAATGCGTTAATTTGCAACTTACCGACATTGACTTTGCAGTGGGAACAATTTTAGTGATGGGAAAAGGGAAAAAACAAAGATATATTCCGTTCGGAAGCTATGCACAAGATGCTTTAATTACTTATATAGAGAACGGGAGAAAACAGTTAGCTCAAAAGACTGAAGAACAATCTCATATGGTATTTTTAAATGCGAAAGGTAAGCCGTTAACAGATCAGGGTGTACGTTATGTTTTGAACGAACTCATTAAGAAAGCTTCACTTACAATGCGGATAAGTCCCCATATGTTAAGGCATACATTTGCTACACATATGTTGGATGAAGGAGCGGATTTACGTACTGTGCAGGAGCTATTAGGTCATGAGAATTTGTCAACCACACAAATTTATACGCATGTCTCTAAAGAAAGATTGCGTTCTGTGTACATGAAGCATCACCCGCGGGCATAAATTGCTTTTAAGGCTATAAAAACATATAAAGGAGTTTTTTCTATGGGAAATTTCCACGCTACAACGATATTTGCAGTTCATCATAATGGAGAATGTGCAATGGCTGGAGATGGTCAGGTAACGATGGGAAATGCTGTTGTAATGAAACATACAGCTCGCAAAGTTCGCAAACTTTTCCAAGGGAAAGTTTTAGCTGGTTTTGCAGGATCAGTTGCTGATGCATTTACTCTTTTTGAAATGTTTGAAGGAAAATTAGAAGAGTATAATGGCAACTTGCAGCGCGCTGCAGTTGAGATGGCGAAACAATGGCGTGGTGATAAAATGCTACGTCAGCTAGAAGCAATGCTCATTGTCATGGATAAAACAACGATGCTCCTTGTTTCAGGTACAGGAGAAGTGATTGAACCAGATGATGGTATTTTAGCAATTGGTTCAGGCGGACATTATGCACTTGCTGCTGGTCGTGCTTTAAAGCAACATGCAAGTGAACATTTAACAGCGAAACAAATTGCGAAGGCCAGTTTAGAAATTGCAGGCGATATTTGTGTTTATACGAACCACAACATAATTGTTGAAGAATTGTAGAATCGTAAGGGAGGCATTTTATATGCATTTACATTTTACTCCGCGTCAAATTGTGGAAAAATTAGATCAATACATCATCGGTCAAAAAGATGCAAAGAAAGCGGTTGCTGTAGCTCTACGAAATCGATACCGTCGCAGTAAATTAGTTGAAAATTTACGTGATGAAATTGCACCTAAAAACATTTTAATGATTGGACCGACAGGTGTTGGTAAAACAGAGGTAGCACGGCGAATGGCGAAACTCGTTGGAGCACCTTTTATTAAGGTTGAAGCAACGAAATTTACAGAAGTTGGATATGTGGGTCGAGATGTAGAGTCGATGGTCCGTGACCTTGTTGAAACGTCTGTTCGCATTGTGAAAGAGGAAATGGTAGTTAAAGTTCAAGATAAAGCAGAAGAGCAAGCGAATCAACGTCTTGTTGAAATTTTAGTGCCGAGTCCGGAGAAGCAATCTGGATTTAAAAATCCATTAGAAATGCTTTTTGGTGGTAATCAAAATTCAAACCAAACATCTGATGCACAGGAAGATGATGAAATCGAAAAGAAACGTCAAGATGTGGAAAGAAAGCTTGCGGCAGGCCTTCTTGAAGATGAAGTGATATCAATCGAAGTGACGGAACAACAGTCTTCTATGTTTGATATGTTGCAAGGAACTGGCATGGAACAAATGGGAATGAATTTCCAAGATGCACTAGGAAGTATCATGCCGAAAAAAACGAAAAAACGTAAACTTTCTGTAAAAGAAGCAAGAAAACTCTTGACAAATGAAGAGGCACAGCGCTTAATTGATATGGATGAAGTTACACAAGAGGCTGTTTATCGTGCTGAACAGCTCGGGATTATTTTTATCGATGAAATTGACAAAATTGCTGGTAAGCAGTCGAATAGCGTAGATGTATCGCGTGAAGGTGTGCAACGTGACATTTTACCGATTGTAGAAGGATCGAATGTAGCAACGAAATACGGATCAGTAAAAACCGATTATATTTTATTTGTTGCAGCTGGAGCGTTCCATATGTCTAAACCGTCGGATTTAATTCCGGAATTGCAAGGGAGATTTCCGATTCGAGTAGAATTAACAAAATTATCGGCGGATGATTTTGTTAAAATATTAATCGAGCCTGACAATGCGCTAATTAAACAGTACACGGCGTTATTAGCGACTGAAGGTATAGAAATTGAATTTTCAGACGAAGCTATTCGTAAGATTGCTGAGATTGCTTATCAAGTTAATCAGGATACAGATAATATTGGAGCGAGAAGACTTCATACTGTTATGGAGAAGCTCCTTGAAGATTTATCGTTTGAGGCATCTGAAATTACGTTAGAGAAAATAACGATAACACCTCAATATGTTGAGGAAAAATTAGCGACAATAGCTAAAAATAAAGATGTGAGCCAGTTTATTTTGTAATAGTGTCATCAGGTGACTCGCCCTAGTTTCCAAGTGATGAAAAAATATGTAAGTAACATGTAGGAGGAAATTTTGAAATGGAATTATTAGCAAAAACGAGAAAATTAAATGCGTTATTACAGAGCGCAGCAGGAAAGCCTGTAAACTTTAGAGAGATGTCTGACACAATGTGTGAAGTAATTGAAGCGAACGTGTTCGTTGTAAGTCGTCGCGGTAAATTATTAGGATATGCGATTCACCAACAAATCGAAAACGAACGTATGAAGCACATGCTTGCAGAGCGTCAATTCCCAGAAGAGTATACGCAAAGTTTATTCAATGTTACAGAAACATCTTCAAATTTAGGTGTGGATAGTGACTACACAGCATTCCCAGTAGAAAATAGAGAATTATTCGGTCAAGGTTTAACTACAATCGTACCAATCGTTGGTGGCGGTGAGCGTCTAGGTACACTAGTATTAGCTCGTCTTGGTCAAGAGTTCTTAGACGATGATTTAATTCTTGCTGAATACAGCTCAACTGTTGTAGGTATGGAAATCTTACGTGAAAAAGCAGAAGAAATCGAAGAGGAAGCACGTAGTAAAGCTGTTGTTCAAATGGCGATTAGCTCATTATCTTACAGTGAGTTAGAAGCAATCGAGCATATCTTCGAAGAATTAAATGGAACAGAAGGTTTACTTGTTGCAAGTAAAATTGCTGATCGCGTAGGAATTACTCGTTCGGTAATCGTAAATGCACTACGTAAATTAGAAAGTGCTGGTGTTATTGAGTCTCGCTCTTTAGGTATGAAAGGAACATACATTAAAGTGCTAAACGACAAGTTTCTACAGGAACTTGCTAAATTAAAAACAAACTAATTTATAAAAAAACTCTCCTCGCTTGAGGAGAGTTTTTTGTTTTTTTAAGTGAATGATTTTGCTTACGTAAGGCGTCATGACAACATTCATTAGAAAACTATTAATTAACCTTCAATTCCTTGCTTAAAGGAATTGAAGGTTGGTAATACTAGGATTTGAGCGTGAAAAAAAGAAAGTTTTACATTGTTCGCATTTTCGACTTGATTGTAATATTTCAGTATGATATAGTAAGCAGTGGTGTCAGTACAAAGTACACACGTTTACTGATTTAAGTGTTGGTGCTACGTTCGTAGTTTCGCTTAGAGATGAAGTAAACGGAGGATATCAAAAAAACCATTTAGGAGGAACTAAATTATGTCAGTAATTTCTATGAAACAATTGCTTGAAGCTGGTGTTCATTTCGGACATCAAACTCGTCGTTGGAACCCAAAAATGAAGCGTTACATCTTCACAGAGCGTAACGGTATCTACATCATCGACTTACAAAAAACTGTGAAAAAAGTTGAGGAAGCTTACAGAACGATGCGTGACATCGCTGCTGAAGGTGGAGACATTTTATTCGTAGGTACTAAAAAACAAGCACAAGAAGCTATTAAAGAAGAAGCAACTCGTGCTGGTATGTACTTCGTTAACCAACGTTGGTTAGGTGGAACTTTAACAAACTTCCAAACAATCCAAAAGCGTATCAAGCGTCTTAAAGATATCGAAAGAATGCAAGAAGATGGTACTTTCGAAGTACTTCCTAAGAAAGAAGTTGTTCAACTTAAAAAAGAGTTAGAGCGTCTTGAGAAATTCTTAGGCGGTATTAAAGATATGAAAGGTCTTCCAAGTGCATTATTCATAGTAGACCCTCGTAAAGAGCGTATTGCAGTTGCTGAAGCACGCAAATTACACATTCCAATCATCGGTATCGTTGATACAAACTGTGATCCGGACGAAATCGATCACGTTATTCCAGCAAACGATGATGCAATTCGTGCTGTAAAACTTCTTACATCTAAAATGGCAGACGCGATCCTTGAAACAAAACAAGGTGAAGAAACTGTTACTGCGTAACAAATTTGGAAAGGTGATAAGGGGTTCGGCCTTTTATCACCTTTTTTAAGGTATAAACACCTTTATAAAAGGTATAAATACATATTTTAGGAGGATGAAAAATATGGCAATCACTGCACAAATGGTAAAAGAACTTCGCGAAAAAACTGGCGCAGGTATGATGGACTGCAAAAAAGCTTTAACAGAAACTAACGGCGACATGGAGAAAGCAATTGACTTCTTACGTGAAAAAGGTATTGCGAAAGCTGCTAAAAAAGCAGACCGCATCGCTGCTGAAGGTTTAACTTTCATCGAAACAAACGGTAACGAAGGTTTAATCTTAGAATTAAACTCTGAGACTGATTTCGTTGCGAAAAACGAAGGTTTCCAAGCGTTAATTAAAGAATTAGCTGCTCACTTATTAGCTAACAAACCTGCTAACGTTGAAGAAGCTATGGCTCAAACAATCGAAGGCGGCAAAACAGTAGAAGAGCACATCAACGAAGCAATCGCTAAAATTGGTGAAAAACTTACACTTCGTCGTTTCGAAATCGTATCAAAAACTGATGCTGATGCATTCGGCGCTTACCTACACATGGGTGGACGTATTGGTGTATTAACAGTTCTTGAAGGTTCTACTGACGAAGCAGCTGCTAAAGATGTAGCAATGCACATCGCAGCAGTTAACCCTAAATACATCGACCGCGATGCTGTAACAGCTGAAGAAGTTGAGCATGAGCGTCAAGTATTAACACAACAAGCTTTAAACGAAGGCAAGCCTGAAAAAATCGTTGCGAAAATGGTAGAAGGCCGTCTTGGCAAATTCTTTGAAGAGATTTGCTTACTTGACCAAACATTCGTTAAGAATCCTGACATGAAAGTTCGTCAATTCGTTGAGTCTAAAGGCGGAACATTAAAAGGATTCGTTCGCTACGCTGTTGGTGAAGGTATCGAAAAACGCGAAGACAACTTTGCTGAAGAAGTAATGAACCAAGTAAAAGGTAACAACTAATACAGATTAGGGAACACATTGTGTTCCCTTTTTTAAAATAAAGATGTAAGCAATTGGAGGTTCATTATGAGTAAACCAAAATATAATCGTGTCGTTTTAAAGCTGAGTGGAGAAGCTTTAGCTGGCGAGCAAGGATTTGGAATTAACCCAGCTGTTATTAAGTCAGTTGCGGAACAAGTGAAAGAAATTGCAGAACTTGATGTAGAGGTTGCTGTTGTTGTTGGTGGCGGTAACATTTGGCGTGGGAAAATTGGAAGTGAAATGGGCATGGATCGTGCAGGAGCAGATTACATGGGCATGTTAGCAACAGTTATGAATTCATTAGCTCTTCAAGATAGCTTAGAGAATATTGGAATTCAAACTCGCGTACAAACTTCAATTGAGATGCGTCAAGTGGCAGAGCCTTACATTCGTCGTAAAGCAATTCGTCACTTAGAGAAAAAACGTGTTGTTATCTTTGCTGCAGGTACAGGTAACCCATACTTCTCTACAGATACAACAGCAGCATTACGTGCAGCTGAAATCGAAGCGGACGTTATTTTAATGGCGAAAAATAATGTGGATGGCGTATATAGTGCAGATCCATCTATTGACCCAACAGCTACGAAATACGAAACACTTACTTACTTAGATGTATTAAAAGCAGGTTTAGGTGTAATGGATTCTACAGCTTCTTCTTTATGTATGGATAATGATATTTCATTAATTGTATTCTCGGTTATGGAAAAAGGTAACATTAAACGTGCCGTTTTAGGCGAAAATATTGGAACAGTTGTAAGGGGGAAATAAATTATGGGACAACAAGTATTGAAGTCTTCAAATGAAAAAATGGAAAAAGCAGTTGCTGCTTATTCTCGTGAATTAGCAACAGTTCGCGCTGGTCGTGCAAGCTCGTCTGTATTAGATAAGGTACAAGTTGATTACTATGGTGCACCAACACCAGTTGTGCAATTAGCGAACATTACAGTTCCAGAAGCACGTTTGCTTGTAATTCAACCTTATGATAAAACTTCTATCGGTGATATTGAAAAAGCAATTTTAAAAGCAGATTTAGGCTTAAACCCTTCTAATGATGGAACTGTAATTCGTATTGCATTTCCTGCATTAACAGAAGAGCGTCGTCGCGATCTTGTAAAAGTTGTGAAGAAATATGCTGAGGAAGCAAAAGTTGCTGTTCGTAACGTACGTCGTGACAGTAATGATGACCTTAAGAAGCTTGAAAAAGCTGGCGACATTACAGAAGATGATTTAAGAGGATATACTGAAGATATCCAAAAAGAAACAGATAAATATATTGCAAAAGTTGACGAAATCGCAAAAAACAAAGAAAAAGAAATTATGGAAGTGTAATAGCGATAATTTCGCAAATATGACCCTCTTCTTAAGGGGGTCTTTTTACACTTTTAGGCATACGTCTGCTTGTTGGAGGGTATGAATGATGTTTAAAAAGTTTCCTTTTTTTAAAAGTAAAAAGGTCACATCGTTTGATCATCTCATTGAAAAAGTGAAAAAAGGATATATCCCAGAACATATTGCTATTATTATGGATGGTAATGGAAGATGGGCAAAGAGAAGAGCCATGCCTCGCATTGCTGGTCATCATGAAGGTATGCAAGTTGTGAAGAAAATCACAAAATTTGCAAGTAAGCTTGATGTGAAAGTATTAACTCTTTATGCTTTTTCGACTGAGAACTGGAAAAGACCGAAAAAAGAAGTTGATTATTTGATGAAGCTTCCAGAAGAATTTTTAGGTGCATTTTTACCAGAGTTGATTGAAGAAAATGTACAAGTCCGAGTAATAGGGCAAAAAGATCGTCTTCCTACGCATACGCGCAGAGCGATGGAAAAAGCCATGGAAGATACGAAAGAGAATACGGGATTAATTCTTAATTTCGCGTTAAACTATGGAAGTCGAGATGAAATCGTTTCTGCTGTGCAACATATGATGAAAGATAGTGAGGAAGGAAAAATTCGTTCGGAAGAAATAAGTGAAGAAAAGATTTCTTCTTACTTAATGACGAGTTCTTTACCTGATCCAGAGTTGTTAATCCGTACAAGCGGAGAGCTACGTATTAGTAATTTCATGTTATGGCAAATTGCTTATTCGGAATTTTGGTTTACAGATGTGTATTGGCCAGATTTTACCGAGGAACATTTGCTAAATGCGATTACAGACTTTCAACATAGAGGGCGCAGATTCGGAGGCGTGTAGAAAGAGAGGGTTTGGTAGTGAAACAGAGAATTATTACTGGAGTGATTGCTGCCGCGCTATTCATTCCCATCGTAATTTACGGTGGCGTGCCTTTTACAGTTTTAGTGTATGCACTTGCTTCTATAGGTTTATATGAATTAATTCGTATGAACAAGCTTACGCTTATTTCGGTACCAACAGTTTTAGCTGCAGTATTATTGTGGATTATTTTAATTCCGAGTAGTGCATCAGAACTGTTTACGTGGATTGGGTTAGGTAAATTAGAAATCACATTTGTGATTGTTTTATTACTTTTATCATATACAGTCCTTTCTAAGAATACATTTACTTTTGACAATGCTTCATTTTTACTTATGGCAACGACATATGTTGGAATGGGATTCTTATATTTAAATGAAACGAGAATATTAGGAATCAAATATGTGTTCTGTGCACTATTTGTCATATGGGCAACTGATTCAGGTGCATATTTCATAGGGAAAGCATTTGGAAAAAGAAAATTATGGCCAGAAATTAGTCCGAATAAAACGATTGAAGGTTCATTAGGCGGTATTGTTTGTGGAATTGTTGTTGCACTTGTTTACAATATGTTCTTCCCAGTTGAAGCGAATGTAGGAGTTTTAATCGTTCTGACGATTATCATTTCTATTTTTGGACAAATTGGTGATTTAGTGCAATCTGCATTTAAACGCCATTATGGTGTAAAGGATTCAGGTACAATTTTACCTGGACATGGTGGTATTTTAGATCGAACAGATAGTTGGTTATTTGTGTTACCAATTCTATACTTCTTATTACAATACAATTAATAAATGAACGAGGGGTTGGAGTCATGAAAAACATTAGTTTACTAGGTGCAAGCGGATCAATCGGTACACAAACATTAGATGTGTTACGCTCGCACCCAGACCAATTCCGTCTCGTTGCTTTTTCTGTAGGGAAAAATGTTGATTATGCAGTAAAGGTAATTCAAGAATTTTCCCCGCAAATTGTCTCTGTGCAAAGAGAGGAAGATGTTTTAAAATTACAAGCTGTTTCTGGTAATACAAAAGTAGTATATGGTAGCGAAGGCTTATTAGAAGTAGCGCTGCACCCAGATACAGAAATTGTAGTGAATGCTGTTGTAGGTAGCGTAGGGTTGTTACCGACACTCCGCGCAATTGAGGCGAAAAAAACAATTGGAATTGCAAATAAAGAAACGTTAGTAACTGCAGGGCATCTTGTAATGGAAGCAGCACGAAAAAATAATGTATCGTTACTTCCAGTAGACAGTGAACATTCAGCGATTTTTCAATGCTTGAATGGTGAAAATGAAAAAAGAATCTCTCGCTTAATTATAACTGCTTCAGGCGGAAGTTTTCGTGATAAAACGAGAGATGAATTGCATCAAGTGACCGTAGAAGATGCACTTCGTCATCCAAACTGGTCAATGGGTTCGAAAATTACAATTGATTCTGCTACAATGATGAATAAGGGGCTAGAAGTAATTGAAGCACACTGGCTTTTTGGTATCCCTTATGAGCAAATCGATGTTGTTCTACATAAAGAAAGTATTATTCATTCTATGGTTGAATTTGAAGATCGTAGTGTAATGGCACAGCTTGGCTCACCTGATATGCGAGTACCGATTCAATACGCGCTTACATATCCTGATAGATTGCCTCTTTCAGACACGAAACAGTTAAATTTATGGGAAATGGGAACATTGCATTTTGAGAAAATGAATCAAGAGCGTTTCCGTTGTCTACGTTTTGCGTATGAAGCTGGAAAGACAGGTGGAAGTATGCCGGCTGTAATGAACGCGGCAAATGAAGTAGCTGTTGAAGCTTTTTTACAAAAGAGAATTGGTTTCTTAACAGTGGAAGACCTCATTGAAAAAGCAATGCACCATCACACTGTCATTGCACGTCCGAGCTTAGAGGAAATTCAGGAAATTGACGCAGCCACAAGACGGTTTGTGATGGAACAAATTTAGCAAAGGTGGTTATGGAATTGAATACAGCGATTGCCTTTATATTAATTTTCGGTGCACTCGTATTTTTCCATGAGCTAGGGCATCTATATTTCGCAAAAAGAGCAGGTATTTTGTGCCGCGAGTTTGCGATTGGTTTTGGTCCGAAAATATTCTCATTTGAAAAGAATGAAACGGTGTATACGATTCGATTACTGCCCCTTGGTGGCTATGTAAGAATGGCTGGCGAGGATGCGGACACAGTTGAGTTAAAACCTGGAAAAAAGGTTGGACTTGTATTAAATGAAAAAGACGAAGTTGTGAAATTAGTTTTTGACGGACATGAAAAATATCCAAATGTTCGTGTCATTGAAGTCGAACAAGCTGATTTAGAGCATAATCTTACAATTTTGGGTTATGAAGAGTACGAGGAAGAGCTGCAAACATTCCGAGTAAATGAAAAAGCTCGTATCATTTCTGCGGGAGAAGAAATTCAAATCGCTCCGTACAATAGACAATTTGGCTCTAAAAAATTGGGCCAACGTGCTCTAACAATTTTTGCAGGTCCTGCAATGAACTTTATTCTAGCATTTGTTATTTTTGTGATTCTTGGATTTGTACAAGGAGTTCCTGTTGACAAACCAATGGTCGGAAAAGTAATGGAGAATAGTGCTGCAGAACAAGCTGGATTAAAAGAAAACGATACAATTCAAGCAATCAATGGGAAGAACACTAGTACATGGAAAGATGTTGTAACGATTGTACGTGAAAACCCAAATAAAGAAATTACGTTACATGTAAAGCGTGATAGTGAGCAATTTAATGTGAAAGTAACACCAACGCTTGATAAAGAAGGAAAAGACGAAGTTGGTAGAATTGGTGTTTATTCTCCTGTAGAGAAAACAGTGATGGGTTCTATTAAATCAGGGTTTGAACAAACATACGAATGGACGAAACTAATTTTTGATTCTCTTGTGAAATTAGTAACGGGTCAATTTTCTATTAATGAGTTGTCAGGTCCAGTAGGAATTTATAATCTAACAGATCAAGTTGTAGATTATGGATTTACGCGTGTACTAAGTTTAGCGGCAGTTTTAAGTATTAACCTTGGTTTATTTAATTTATTACCAGTCCCAGCTTTAGACGGTGGACGTTTGTTCTTCTTCTTAATTGAAGCATTACGAGGAAAACCAATTGATCGTCAAAAAGAAGGAATGGTTCACTTTATTGGGTTTGCATTATTAATGTTGCTTATGTTAGTTGTAACATGGAATGACATCCGTAAGTTTTTCTTGTAAAATAAGAAGAAGTTTATAATGAAATAGAGCTCATAGAATAAAATCCCTCACCTAACTCGAGGTGAGGGATTTTATTGCGTGTAAGAGTAAAATGAAGAGGTGCGAATAAATGAAACAAAGTATGGTATTCAGTCCTACATTACGTGAAGTTCCAGCAGATGCTGAAATTAAGAGTCATCAATTATTACTTCGCGCAGGGTTTATGCGTCAAAATGCTTCTGGTATTTATAGTTTTCTACCATTTGGTTTAAAAGTGTTACACAAAGTAGAACGTATTGTTCGTGAAGAAATGGAGCGCGCAGGGGCAGTAGAACTATTAATGCCAGCTATGCAAGCTTCTGAATTATGGCAAGAATCAGGTCGTTGGTATTCTTACGGATCAGAATTAATGCGTATGAAAGATCGTAATGCTCGCGAGTTTGCGCTAGGGGCAACTCATGAGGAAGTAATTACAGATCTTGTACGTGATGAAATTAAATCATACAAAAAACTACCATTAACATTATATCAAATTCAAACAAAATTCCGTGATGAGCAAAGACCACGTTTCGGTTTATTACGCGGAAGAGAATTTTTAATGAAAGATGCGTATTCTTTCCATGCAACACAAGAAAGTTTGGATGAAGTATATAGCGGTTTATACAAAGCGTATTCTAATATCTTTGCTCGTTGTGGTTTGAATTTCCGTGCAGTTATCGCTGATTCTGGAGCAATGGGTGGAAAAGATACACACGAATTTATGGTGTTATCTGATGTAGGTGAAGATACAATTGCGTATTCTGATACATCTGATTATGCGGCAAATATTGAAATGGCTCCTGTTGTTGCTACGTATACGAAGAGTGATGAAGCCGAAAAAGCACTTGAAAAAGTAGCAACTCCAGATCAAAAAGCTATTGAAGAAGTATCTGCATTCTTAAATATCGCAGCGGAAAAATGCATTAAATCTATGGTGTTTAAAGTAGATGCGAAATTAGTAGTAGTACTTGTTCGTGGCGATCATGAAGTCAATGATGTAAAAGTGAAGAATGTATACGGAGCTTCAGTCGTTGAGCTTGCTTCACATGAAGAAATAAAAGAGTTATTAAACTGTGAAGTGGGTTCTTTAGGACCGATTGGTGTTACAGGGGATATCGAAATTATCGCTGACCATGCTGTAGCATCAATTGTCAACGGATGTTCAGGAGCGAACGAAGAAGGGTTCCATTATGTAAATGTAAATCCAGAACGTGACTTTAAAGTAAGTCAATATACAGATTTACGCTTCATCCAAGAAGGAGACCAATCTCCAGATGGAAATGGAACAATTCTTTTCGCACGTGGAATTGAAGTTGGTCATGTATTCAAATTAGGAACTCGTTATAGTGAAGCAATGAACGCAACGTTCCTAGATGAAAACGGAAAAACAAAACCACTTATTATGGGTTGTTACGGTATCGGTGTATCTCGTACAGTGGCAGCAATCGCAGAGCAGTTTAATGATGAGAATGGTTTAGTTTGGCCAAAATCTGTTGCACCGTTCCATGTGCATGTAATTCCAGTAAATATGAAATCTGATGCACAACGTGAAATGGGTGAAAATATCTATAACTCATTACAAGAGCAAGGATACGAAGTATTACTAGATGATCGTGCAGAACGTGCAGGTGTTAAATTTGCAGATGCAGATTTATTCGGCCTTCCAGTTCGTGTTACAGTTGGTAAAAAAGCAGATGAAGGTATTGTAGAAGTGAAAGTACGTGCTACAGGCGAGTCTGAAGAAGTGAAAGTAGAAGAACTTCAAACATATATTGCTAATATTTTAAAATAAGAAGAGGTACCTCGTAATGAGGTACCTTCTCTTTCTTTGTAAACGTATTTTGTAAAAGAAGAAGGAAGAAATCTTTCTTTGTAGTACGTTTCAATTTATAATAGCAAATGGAAGGAGAGTGCTTATGTCATTAACAAATGAACAACAAGAGCGATTTCAAATTTTGCTCCAACAGTTGCAAATACCAGAAGACCTTATAAATCAATATTTACATGGCGGTGGTATTGAAAAGCTAGTTATTGATAAAGCGAATAAAAGTTGGCATTTTGACTTACAAGTGCCACGTATTTTGCCGACAGAATTATATGAGTTGCTAGAAACAAAGCTTAAGCAATCATTTTCTCATATTGCAAGAACAACATTTGCATTAGAAGCAGAGAATAAACAATTTACAGAAGAAGAAGTAAAGGCATATTGGCCGCTTTGTACAGAACGAATTACATTTTCACCTATGTTCGCGTACTTAAAGAAGCAACTTCCGCAGGTCAATGGCGTGAAGTTGCTATTAAATGTGAATAATGAGCTGGAATCTACTACTTTAAAGAAAAACGTTGCGAAACCAGTAGGTGATCAATACGAAGCTTTTGGATTCCCGCGTTTTCAGTTAGACACACATATAAAGCAAAATGCAGAAGAAATGCAAAAGTTTCGTGAGCAGACACAGGAAGAAGATCGTCAACGAGTTATACAGGCTATGGAAGAGATGGCTAAAAGGCAAGCTGAAGAAAGTGATGTTGTTCATGAAGGACCAGTTGTGCTTGGTTATCTTATTAAGCCAGATGAAGAGATTACGCCGCTGCGTGAAATTCAAGATGAAGAAAGAAGAAAAACCGTTCAAGGGTATGTTTTCCATGTAGAGACGAAAGAACTTCGTAGTGGACGTACATTATTAACTTTAAAGATAACTGACTATACGGACTCTATTATGATTAAGATGTTCTCACGTGATAAAGAAGATATCCCGATGTTACAATCCTTGAAAAAAGGAACTTGGGTAAAAGCGCGTGGTTCAGTTCAAAATGATACATTCGTGCGTGATTTAGTTATGATCGCAAATGATATAAATGAAATAACGGGACCTTCTCGTAAAGATAAAGCAAAAGAAGGAGAAAAAAGAGTAGAACTTCATCTTCATACTCCAATGAGTCAAATGGATGCTGTTACTTCTGTTTCTAAGCTCGTTGCCCAAGCCGGAAAATGGGGGCATGAGGCTATTGCAGTTACAGACCATGCTGTTGCACAGTCGTTCCCAGAAGCATATTCTGCTGGTAAAAAGGCTGGAGTTAAAGTTCTATATGGTGTAGAAGCAAATTTAGTTAATGATGGTGTGCCGATAGCATATAACGAAGCACATCGTCTACTTGCAGAAGAAACATATGTTGTCTTTGACGTTGAGACAACAGGGTTATCTGCTGTATATGATACAGTCATTGAGTTAGCTGCTGTAAAGGTAAAAGGTGGAGAAATTATTGATCGCTTTGAATCTTTCGCAAATCCTCATCAACCATTATCGGCGACGATTATTGAATTAACAGGTATTACAGATGATATGTTAACTGATGCACCAGAAGTGGACGAAGTGTTTAAAAAGTTTGAGGAATGGATGGGTGACCATACACTTGTTGCTCATAACGCAAGCTTCGATATGGGCTTTATTAACGTAGGTTTTAAAAAGGCTGGGATAGAAAAAACGAAAAATCCAGTTATTGATACGTTAGAACTTGCACGGTTCTTATTCCCAGAAATGAAAAATCATCGATTAAATACGATGTGTAAAAAGCTTGATATTGAATTAACGCAACATCACCGTGCGATTTATGATACAGAAGCAACGGGATATTTACTTGTGAAGATGTTAAAAGATGTGATTGAAAAGGGATTTGAATATCACGATCAACTAAACGATAGTATGGGACAAGGGGATGCGTATAAACGTGGGCGTCCAAGTCACATGACGTTACTTGCCACATCAGATGTTGGGTTGAAAAACTTATATAAACTTGTTTCATATTCTCACTTGAATTACTTTTATCGTGTACCACGTGTACCACGATCACTATTAAAAAAATATCGCGAAGGCATTTTAGTAGGAACAGCTTGTGACAAAGGTGAAGTATTTGAAGCTATGATGCAAAAAGCGCCTGAAGAAGTAGAAGAAATTGCACAGTTTTACGATTACATTGAGGTTATGCCTCCAGAAGTGTTACGTCATTTAGTGGAACGTGAACTCGTTCGAGATGAAGGACAGTTAAAAACAATAATTTCTAACTTAGTAAAACTAGGTGAGACGTTAGATAAACCAGTTGTTGCTACTGGGAATGTGCATTATTTAGATCCAGAGGACGCGATATATCGGAAAATTTTAGTCAGTTCGCAGGGAGGAGCTAATCCGTTAAATCGCCATTCATTACCGCCTGTACATTTCCGTACAACAAATGAAATGCTAGATTGTTTTTCATTCTTAGGTGAAGACAAAGCAAAAGAAATTGTTGTGACAAATACACACAAGATCGCATCATTAATTGGTGATGTTCGTCCAGTAAAAGATGATTTATACACACCGAAAATTGAAGGTGCTGATGATGAAACACGTGATATGAGCTATATAATGGCAAGAAGTATCTATGGAGATGAACTACCGGAAATTGTAGAAGCTCGTTTGGAAAAAGAATTGAAAAGTATTATTGGACATGGATTCGCCGTTATTTATTTAATTTCACATAAGCTTGTGAAAAAATCGTTAGTGGACGGTTATCTAGTAGGTTCGCGTGGATCGGTAGGTTCATCATTTGTTGCAACGATGATGGAAATTACAGAAGTAAACCCATTACCACCGCACTATGTATGTCCAAAGTGTAAACAATCAGAGTTCTTTAATGACGGTTCTGTAGGTTCTGGTTTTGATTTACCAGATAAAGAATGCCCAACATGTAATGTTCCATATGTGAAAGATGGGCATGACATTCCTTTCGAAACGTTCCTTGGATTTAAAGGGGATAAGGTACCGGATATCGATTTGAATTTCTCCGGAGAATACCAACCACGCGCCCATAACTATACGAAATTACTGTTCGGTGAAGATTATGTATACCGCGCAGGAACAATTGGTACGGTTGCGGAAAAAACCGCTTATGGGTATGTGAAAGGTTATGCTAATGATCATAACTTAACAATTCGAAATGCAGAGATTGATCGCTTAGTTGCGGGATGTACAGGTGTAAAGCGTACGACCGGACAGCATCCAGGTGGTATTATCGTTGTACCAGATTACATGGATATTTTTGACTTTTCACCAATTCAGTTTCCGGCTGATTCAATAGGTGCTGAGTGGAGAACAACGCACTTTGACTTCCACTCAATTCATGATAATTTATTGAAACTTGATATATTAGGACACGATGATCCGACTGTTATTCGTATGCTTCAAGATTTAAGTGGTATTGACCCGAAAACAATCCCAACGGATGATCCAGAAGTAATGAAAATTTTCTCTGGTCCAGAGTCTTTAGGGGTAACGGAAGAACAAATTAACTGTAAAACAGGTACACTTGGTATACCAGAGTTTGGTACGAAATTCGTAAGACAAATGTTAGAAGAAACGAAACCAACGACGTTTTCAGAGCTTGTCCAAATTTCTGGACTGTCCCATGGTACAGATGTATGGTTAGGTAATGCGAATGAATTAATTTATAACGGTACGTGTACACTGAGTGAAGTTATCGGTTGTCGTGATGACATCATGGTATATTTAATTTATCAAGGCTTGGATCCATCATTAGCCTTCAAAATCATGGAGTCGGTGCGTAAAGGTAAAGGTGTACCAGAAGAATGGGAAGAGGAAATGAGAAATAACAATGTACCAGGTTGGTATATTGATTCATGTAAGAAGATTAAGTACATGTTCCCTAAAGCCCATGCGGCTGCTTACGTACTTATGGCTGTACGTATTGCATACTTTAAAGTACATTTCGCACTTTTATTCTATGCGGCATATTTTACAGTTCGTGCAGATGACTTTGATGTAGAGGCGATGGCGAAAGGTTCAGCATCCATACGTGTAAAAATTGATGAAATTGCACAAAAAGGATTGGATGCAGCACCGAAAGAGAAGAGTTTATTAACGGTACTAGAAATGACACTTGAAATGTGTGAGCGTGGTTATTCATTCCAAAAGGTTGATTTATACCGCTCGCATGCAACCGAATTTATAATTGATGGGGATACTTTAATTCCTCCATTTAATGCAGTTCCCGGTCTTGGTACAAACGCAGCTTTCAGTATTGTTGAAGCTCGTAAAAATGGTGATTTCTTATCAAAAGAAGACTTACAGCAGCGCAGTAAGGTTTCTAAAACGATTATTGAGTATTTAGATGGTCAAGGTTGTCTAGGAGATTTACCGGATCAAAACCAATTGTCACTGTTCTAATAGGTAGGAAAAATCTTTGCAAATCAACATTTGCTATGGTATACTATAAACCGAGATAACCATGTCATGTATATTTTGTGAAAAAGAGAGTGGGGAAACCCACTCTTTCGTGTTACTATCTACATTTTGCTTATGTAGATAGTAAAGATATTTCTGTCGTATATACATATTTTGTTACAAGTTTTACTTCTTAAATTTGGTAATACTAAGACAGATATTCCCTGCTTAACGGCAGGGGCTTTTGTTAGCTAACGAGAAAGAATAAGATAGACCGTCTTTATGAACGGGATCTTTTCTTGTAGATGGTACATGGCGGCAGGAAGGAGGCTGTTTATGGATAAGAAAGTCACAGAAATTGTAGAAGCATTTGCGCAGCCAATCGTTGAAGAGTTAAATCTTGAACTTGTAGATGTAGAGTATGTGCAAGAAGGACAAGACTGGTTCTTACGCGTATTCATCGATTCTGAAAAGGGAGTCGAAATTGAAGAATGCGGTGCGGTAAGTGAACGTTTAAGCGAAGCTTTAGATAAAGAGGATCCAATTCCTCATCTTTACTTTTTGGATGTATCATCTCCTGGAGCGGAACGTCCATTAAAGAAAGAGAAAGACTTCCAGCAAGCGGTAGGAAAACAAGTGGCAATTAAAACATATAAGCCGATTGATGGTGAGAAGATGTTTGAAGGAAAGCTACTTTCCTACGACGGTAATACAATTACACTACTATTAACAATTAAAACACGTAAAAAAGAAATCCAAATTCCAATGGATAAAGTTGCAAATGCGCGACTTGCTGTTACGTTTTAGTAAGAAGGGGGATCTTCATGAGCACTGAGTTGTTAGATGCTTTGCTCGTATTAGAGTCAGAAAAAGGTATTAGCAAAGATATTATTATTGATGCGATTGAAGCAGCATTAATCTCTGCTTATAAACGCAATTTTAACCAAGCACAAAACGTTCGTGTGAGCTTTAACCCAGAAGTGGGAACAATTCAAGTTTTAGCACGTAAGGACGTTGTAGATAATGTGTTTGATCCACGTCTTGAAATCTCTGTAGAAGAGGCAAGACAAATTAATCCAAACTACCAAGATGGTGACGTACTAGAAATTGAAGTAACGCCAAAAGATTTTGGTCGTATTGCAGCGCAAACTGCAAAACAAGTTGTAACACAACGAGTTCGTGAGGCGGAACGTGGTGTAATTTATTCAGAATTTAGTGATCGTGAAGAAGACATTATGGTTGGTATTGTACAGCGCCAAGATGCTCGTTTCATCTATGTAAGCTTAGGTAAAGTAGAAGCTTTATTACCTGTAAGTGAGCAAATGCCAAATGAGCAATATAAACCACATGATCGTATTCGCGTATTTATTACAAAAGTAGAAAAGACAACAAAAGGACCACAAATTTACGTATCACGTACACATCCTGGTCTTTTAAAACGTTTATTCGAAATGGAAGTTCCAGAAATTTATGATGGAACTGTAGAAATTCGCTCTGTAGCACGTGAAGCAGGCGACCGTTCTAAAATTTCTGTATATGCAGAGAATATCGATGTTGATCCAGTAGGTTCTTGTGTAGGACCGAAAGGACAACGTGTACAACGCGTTGTAGATGAACTAAAAGGTGAAAAGATTGACATCGTTCGCTGGTCGAATGACCCAGTTGAATATGTTGCAAATGCTTTAAGTCCATCACAGGTTGTTAAAGTACTTGTAGATGAAGCAGAGAAAGCAACAACTGTTGTTGTTCCAGACCACCAGCTTTCATTAGCGATTGGTAAGCGTGGACAAAATGCGCGTCTTGCAGCTAAATTAACAGGCTGGAAAATTGATATTAAAAGTGAGTCTGATGCGAAACAACTTGGTATTGTGACAGAAGAAGATAGCGTAATCGCATTCGGATTCGATTCAGCTGAAGACGAAATCGAATAGAGGTGATGAGTATGAGCAATCGAAAAGTTCCGTTACGAAAATGTATTGCGACGCAAGAGATGAAATCAAAACGAGAGCTAGTTCGCATTGTTCGTTCCAAAGAGGGCGAAGTGTCTATTGATTTATCAGGAAAAAAATCAGGACGAGGTGCATATTTATCAAAAGATAAAGAAAGCATTATTCAAGCCCAAAAGAAAAACATTTTGGAACATCATCTAAAAGCGAAAATCGACAGTTCTCTGTACGAAGAGCTTCTTGAGCTTGTTGAGAAGGAGTCGAAATAAGTGTCTGATTGGAAATCATTTTTAGGACTAGCAAACCGCGCTCGAAAACTTATTTCGGGTGAAGAACTCGTTTTAAAAGAAGTACGAAGTGGCAAAGCAAAGCTAGTATTGCTTTCTGAAGATGCGTCAGCGAACACTACAAAACGTATCATTGATAAAACCACGTACTACAACATACCAATGAGAAAAGTCGAAAATCGACAACAATTAGGGCATGCGATTGGGAGAGACGAGCGAGTCGTTGTAGCTGTTTTAGATGAAGGCTTTGCGAAAAAGCTACGTAGCATGCTCGATACAAATTACCGGGGGTGAAGGTATGAGTAAAATTCGAGTACATGAATATGCAAAAAAAAATAATATCTCAAGTAAAGATCTTATGACAAAACTAAAAGAGATGAATATCGAGGTTTCGAATCATATGACAATGTTAGAAGATGAAGTAGTAAACAAATTAGATAATCAATATAGCGCTGGAGCGGAAAAACCTTCTGTTGCAGATGAGTTTGAAGTAGAAGAGAAAGTTGTTCGCAGTAAAAAGAACAGCAATAAGAATAAGAAAAAAGGCAAAGCAAATGAAGATAAACGTCAAGATAACTTTGCTGGAAGACAACAAACACCAATAGTAGAAACACCAGATAAAATCACTTTCTCTGGAAGCCTTACAGTAGGTGACCTTGCTAAAAAGTTAAGCAAAGAGCCATCTGAAATTATTAAAAAGCTCTTCATGCTAGGAATTATGGCAACAATTAACCAAGACTTAGATAAAGATACAATTGAGTTAATTGCAACTGATTACGGTATTGAAGTAGAAGAAGAAGTAGTTGTAAGTGAAACTGAATTTGAAACATTCATCGATGAGCAAGATGATGAAGAAAACTTAAAAGAACGTCCAGCTGTTGTTACAATTATGGGACACGTTGACCATGGTAAAACAACATTGCTTGACTCTATCCGTAATTCAAAAGTAACTGCTGGCGAAGCTGGTGGAATTACTCAGCATATCGGTGCATACCAAGTTGATGTAAATGATAAGAAAATTACGTTCTTAGATACACCAGGTCACGCGGCATTTACAACAATGCGTGCTCGTGGTGCACAAGTAACAGATATTACAATTCTTGTTGTTGCAGCTGATGACGGTGTTATGCCACAAACAGTTGAAGCGATTAGCCATGCGAAAGCAGCTGGAGTACCAATTATTGTTGCTGTGAATAAAATGGATAAACCAGCGGCAAATCCTGATCGTGTAATGCAAGAATTAACAGAATATGAATTAGTTCCAGAAGCTTGGGGCGGAGACACGATTTTCGTACCAATTTCTGCGATTCAAGGCGAGGGAATTGACAACTTACTAGAAATGATCCTTCTTGTGAGTGAAGTAGAAGAATATAAAGCAAATCCAAATCGCTATGCAGCTGGTACTGTAATTGAAGCACAGCTTGATAAAGGTAAAGGAACTATCGCGACATTACTTGTTCAAAACGGTACACTTCGAGTTGGAGATCCAATTGTTGTTGGAACATCATTCGGTCGTGTTCGTGCAATGGTAAGTGATATTGGTCGTCGTGTAAAAGTTGCTGGTCCATCAACTCCTGTTGAAATTACAGGTTTAAATGAAGTGCCACAAGCGGGAGATCGTTTCATGGCATTCGCTGATGAGAAGAAAGCTCGTCAAATTGGTGAATCACGTGCACAAGAAGCGTTAGTTGCACAACGTGGTGAGAAATCTAAATTCAGCCTGGAAGATTTATTCCAACAAATCCAAGAGGGCGATGTAAAAGAAATTAACTTAATTGTGAAAGCAGACGTACAAGGTTCTGTAGAAGCAATGGCAGCATCACTTCGTAAAATTGATGTTGAAGGCGTAAAAGTGAAAATTATCCATACAGGCGTAGGTGCGATTACAGAATCTGATATTATTTTAGCTTCTGCATCTAATGCAATTGTAATTGGATTTAACGTACGCCCTGATGTGAATGCGAAGCGTACAGCTGAATTAGAGAAAGTTGATGTTCGTTTACACCGTATTATCTATAAAGTAATCGAAGAAATTGAATCAGCAATGCAAGGTATGCTGGATCCAGAATTCGAAGAAAAAGTAATCGGTCAAGCGGAAGTTCGTCAAACATTCAAAGTAACAAAAGTTGGAACAATCGCAGGTTGTTACGTAATAGACGGTAAAATTACACGTGATAGTGGCGTTCGTATTATCCGTGATGGCGTAGTAGTCTTCGAAGGAAAACTTGATACGTTAAAACGTTTCAAAGACGACGTAAAAGAAGTTGCACAAAACTATGAGTGTGGTATTACAATTGAGAGATATAATGATCTTAAAGAAGGGGACATCATTGAAGCATACGTTATGGAAGAAGTGAAGCGATGATTATCGCTTCACTCTCATTCGAGTGTATGATTTACGATGTGCATTCTTTAAAAGAGAAACGAGCAATTTTGCAACGTGTGTTAACTCGTGTGAAACAGCGCTATAATGTAGCTGTTTCTGAAGTTGGGCATCAAGATGTATGGCAACGTACAGAAATTGCAATTGTTTCCGTATCCTCAAATCGTGTTGTCTGTGAAAAAGAAATGAATCGTGTACTTGAGTATATCGATTCATTTCCTGAAATTGAACGTACGATAACACATTTGGAATGGTATTGAATGAGGTGAAGAGTTATGAAATTACGTGCGAACCGTGTGGGCGAGCAAATGAAAAAAGAATTAGGCGACATTATCAGTCGTAAAATTAAAGACCCACGTATTGGATTTGTTACAGTAACAGATGTACAAGTGAGTGGAGATTTACAAATTGCTAAAGTATACATTTCTGTTTTAGGTGACGAAGAACAGAAAGAAAATACATTAAAAGGTTTAGCGAAGGCAAAAGGCTTTATTCGTTCAGAAATTGGCCAACGTATTCGTCTTCGTAAAACACCAGAAATTACCTTTGAGTTTGATGAGTCTATCGGATATGGTCATCGAATTGATACACTTTTACATGAAATTAATAAAGACGGTAAACGTGAAGAATAATGGATAGACATTTGTCTATCCATTTTTTCAATGTAAAATAAGTTTTGCATAATTGCAATTACTACAAAAGAATAATGATGAGGTGAGTATATGGAAGGTGTAGTATTATTACATAAGCCAAAGGGAATGACATCACATGATTGTGTGTTCAAATTAAGAAAGATATTGCGTGAGAAACGAATTGGTCATACAGGGACACTGGATCCAGATGTAACAGGAGTATTACCTATTTGCGTTGGGCGTGCAACAAAAATTGCGCAATTTTTAACAAGTGAAACAAAAACATACGAAGGTGAAGTGACATTAGGATTTTCGACAACAACAGAAGATGCTTCTGGTGAAGTTGTGGAGAAACAAGATGTAAATCGTGTCATTACACGTAAAGAAGTAGAAGAGGTACTAGCGGAATTAACAGGGACAATTGAACAAATGCCGCCGATGTTCTCAGCTGTAAAAGTTAACGGGAAAAAACTATACGAATATGCAAGGGCAGGACAAGAAGTTGAACGTCCAGTTCGTACAATTACAATTCATGAATTTGTATTACTTGATGAACGTGAAGTTTTTGAAGGGGAAAATATTTCATTTCGTTTCCGTGTAACGTGTAGTAAAGGAACATATGTAAGAACACTAGCAGTAATGATAGGTGAAAAACTTGGATTTCCATCACATATGTCTCACCTTGTAAGAACAGCATCTGGTGAATTTTTACTAGAAGATTGCATATCATTTGAAGAAATTGAAGAAAACGTGCAAAATGGAACAGTAGAGTCTATTTTCATCTCAATTGATGAGGCGCTAAGTAAGTTTCCAAAAATGGTTGTAGATGAAAAGCAAGCTGAAAAAATAAAGAACGGTATGTTCTTAAAGAATGAATTAGAAACAACAGCACCATTTATTACAGTATTTGATAAAAATGATCGTTGCTTAGCAATTTATGAACATCACCCAAAACACCCTGGAATGCTAAAGCCAATGAAAGTACTTGTGAATAATCAAGAACTAAAGCTATAATGAATTATTGGAAGGATTATTACAGAAAAAGGTGAATTCAAGCGTGAAACTTATTCATTTAACTCATCCACATGAACAAAATAAAATAGAATTACCACCTACTGTAATGGCATTAGGATATTTTGATGGCATTCATTTAGGACATCAACGTGTGATTCGAACAGCGAAAAAAATAGCGGATGAAAGAGGATGTAAAAGTGCTGTCATGACGTTCCATCCACACCCATCTGTTGTATTAGGAAAAAAAGAAGCGCATGTGGAGTATATTACACCGATGCGCCTTAAAGAAGAAATCATCGCAAGTTTAGGAATTGATATCTTATATGTGGTGAAATTCGATGAGCCATTTGCTGGATTATTACCACAGCAGTTTGTCGATGAGTATATTATTGGTTTAAATGTAAAGCATGTAGTAGCAGGCTTTGATTATTCATATGGACGTTTAGGAAAAGGGAAGATGGAGACTTTACCATTTCATGCAAGAGGGGAGTTTACACAGACCGTGATCGAAAAAGTTGAATATCAAGAAGAAAAAGTAAGTTCTACTTCATTACGAAAGTTAATTCGAAACGGTGAAATGGAACAAATTCCATCTATTTTAGGGAGAGCTTACACGGTAGAAGGAACAGTTGTACACGGTGATAAGCGTGGACGTCAAATTGGTTTCCCAACTGCAAATGTAGGTTTAAGTGATGAATATTTGTTGCCACCTGTAGGTGTATATGCGGTAAGGTTGAAGGTTCATGATGAATGGCATGATGGTGTATGTAATATCGGATATAAACCAACTTTCAAAGAGAATGAGCGTCAATTATCTATTGAAGTGCATCTATTTGAATTTAATAAAGACATATACGATCAAAGTGTTACAGTGGAATGGCACATGCGTATAAGAGAAGAAAAAAAGTTTAATGGAATTGATGAGTTAGTTGCGCAAATCGCTCAAGATAAAAAGGTTGCCCAAGAATATTTTGCGAGCGTAAAGAATATACTTGCTTTTTCAAATGAAAAGTAGTATTCTATGTTATGTACTTTATGACAACCATTACTTGGCATTGCGACTCACCGATGCTTGCTAGGTAACTGGGGGTTTAATTATTAGGAGGTGAAATAGGATGGCTTTAACACAAGAGCGTAAAAATGAAATCATTGCACAATTTAGAACTCATGAGACTGATACTGGTTCTCCAGAGGTTCAAATTGCTGTCCTAACGGAGCAAATTAACACTCTAAACGAGCACTTACGTACTCACAAGAAGGATCATCATTCACGTCGTGGTCTATTAAAGATGGTTGGTAAACGTCGTAACTTACTTACTTACCTTCGTAATAGCGATATCACACGTTACCGTGAATTAATCACAAAGCTTGGCTTACGTCGATAGTCAAAGAAGCGGGAATATTCCCGCTTTTTTGTTAGGTAAAAATATATCTTCTACTCTTTATAGCTTACTTAATTTTCGGCAATACTAGAGGAAAGAATATTGTGATATACTACCCATTTACATAGAAGAATTGAATATTTTAAATTGAGAGGGGTACTTAAATGAGTCAGGAAAAGCAAGTCTTCTCGATAGATTTAGCTGGTCGTCAGCTAACAATTGAAACAAGTCAGCTTGCAAAACAAGCAAACGGAGCAGTATTAGTAAGATATGGCGACACAGCAGTTCTATCTACAGCAACTGCATCAAAAGAGCCAAAAAATGTAGATTTCTTCCCGCTTACAGTAAACTATGAAGAGCGTTTATATGCAGTTGGAAAAATCCCAGGCGGTTTTATTAAGCGCGAAGGCCGTCCAAGTGAAAAAGCAATTTTAGCAAGTCGTTTAATTGACCGTCCAATCCGTCCACTTTTCGCAGATGGTTTCCGTAATGAAGTACAAGTTGTCAGCATCGTAATGAGTGTTGATCAAGACTGTTCTTCTGAAATGGCAGCTATGCTTGGTTCTTCATTAGCATTATCTATTTCAGATATTCCATTTGAAGGTCCAATCGCAGGTGCGACAGTTGGTCGTATTAATGGCGAGTTCGTTATTAATCCAACAGTAGAACAGCAAGAACAAAGTGATATGCACCTTGTTGTAGCTGGTACGAAAGATGCAATTAACATGGTTGAAGCAGGAGCGGATCAAGTACCTGAAGAAACAATGTTAGAAGCAATTATGTTTGGACACGATGAAATTAAACGTCTAATTGCATTCCAAGAAGAGATTGTACAAGCTGTCGGTAAAGAGAAAACAGCAGTGAAACTTTATGAAGTGGATGCTGATTTGAACCAAGCTGTACGTGAAATGGCTGAGACAGATATGCATTCTGCAATTCAAGTGCACGAAAAACATGCACGTGAAGATGCAATTAGCGTAGTGAAAAAGCGTGTAATTGAGCATTACGAAGCTGAGGAAGCTGATGCTGATACATTAGGACAAGTAAGTGAGATTTTATATAAAATTGTAAAAGAAGAAGTACGTCGTCTTATTACAGTTGAAAAAATCCGCCCAGATGGTCGTAAAGGTGACGAAATTCGTCCTTTAGCATCAGAGGTTGGCATTTTATCTCGTACACATGGTTCTGGTCTATTCACACGTGGACAAACGCAAGCATTAAGTATTTGTACATTAGGTGCATTAGGCGATGTGCAAATTTTAGATGGTCTAGGTGTAGAAGAGTCAAAACGCTTTATGCACCATTATAATTTCCCTTCATTTAGTGTTGGTGAAACAAGACCAATGCGTGGACCAGGTCGTCGTGAAATTGGTCACGGAGCACTAGGAGAACGTGCTCTTGAACCTGTACTTCCATCTGAAAAGGATTTCCCATATACAGTTCGTCTTGTATCTGAAGTATTAGAGTCAAATGGTTCTACTTCACAAGCGAGTATTTGCGGTAGTACATTAGCGATGATGGATGCGGGTGTACCACTTAAAGCACCAGTTGCTGGTATTGCAATGGGTCTAGTGAAATCTGGTGAGCATTACACAATTTTAACAGATATTCAAGGAATGGAAGACCATTTAGGTGATATGGACTTTAAAGTAGCAGGTACTGCAAAAGGTGTAACTGCACTACAAATGGACATTAAAATCGATGGTTTATCTCGTGAGATTTTAGAAGAAGCATTACAACAAGCGAAAGTTGGTCGTATGCACATTCTAAATCACATGTTATCTGTTATCGCTGAACCTCGCATTGAGTTATCTGCGTATGCTCCGAAGATTATTACAATGGCAATTAACCCAGATAAAATTCGTGATGTTATTGGACCAAGTGGTAAACAAATCAATAAAATCATTGAAGAAACTGGCGTTAAAATTGACATCGAGCAAGATGGTACAGTATTCATTTCATCAATTAATCAAGAGATGAATGAAAAAGCGAAGAAAATTATCGAAGATATCGTTCGCGAAGTACAAGTAGGCGAAATCTACTTAGGAAAAGTTAAACGCGTTGAAAAATTCGGTGCGTTCGTTGAATTATTTAGCGGTAAAGATGGACTTGTTCACATTTCTGAACTTGCACTTGAGCGTGTAGGTAAGGTAGAAGACGTTGTGAAAATCGGTGATGAGATTTCAGTTAAAGTTATCGAGATTGACAAACAAGGTCGTGTAAACTTATCTAGAAAAGTATTGCTAAAAGAAGAGCAAGAAAAAGAAGCAGCTAAAGAAGAAGCAGCTAAAGAAGAAAACGCACAAGAGCAACAATAAGTGAAAGCCAGTTTAGCTGGCTTTTTTTGTTATGTAAAAAATGTGATTCATTTAGATTTTTATGTGAGTATAGGTATAGTTTTCATCATAACGCTCAAATTAACAAAGATAAGAAGAAAATGGTTTCTTTTTTATAGTTAATGGGAGGGTTTATATGAAAGCTCGTATATTAGCGTACATATTTATATTTTCTTTATATATGGGTTGTGGCTCTTATTCCGTTTTTGCGCAGGATAACTTGCATGAAGAGATTCAAAAGCATGTAAAACAGTACGAGATTATGCCGCAAAATGCGATGATTGATAAGATTTGGAAGGCGACGCCTGGGTATAATGGAAAACAAGTGGATATAGAAGCGTCCTATAATAATATGAAGAAAATCAAGAAGTTTGATCAAAAACAACTTGAATTTAAGGAAGTATCACCGAGTGTTCACTTAGAAGATTTACCACCAGCTCCCATTTATCGAGGACATCCAAATAAAAAGATGGTGGGATTAACAATTAATGTGGCCTGGGGTAATGAGTATTTGCCACGTATATTAGAGATATTGAAAAAACATGATGTGAAGGCGACTTTCTTTTTAGAAGGACGCTGGGTGAAAGAAAACTTACGATTTGCCAAAATGATTGTCGATGCAAATCAAGAAGTAGGAAATCATTCTTATACACACCCTAATATGAAAACGCTGTCTACAGATGAAATACGAGATCAATTACAAAAAACGAATCGAATGATAGAAGCAGCTACAAATCAGAAAGTGAGATGGTTTGCTCCGCCAAGTGGAAGCTTTCGGGATGAGGTAGTAAAAATAGCGGATGATTTCCAAATGGGGACGATTATGTGGACTGTAGATACAATTGATTGGAAGCGGCCAGAACCGGGTGTGCTATTGCAGAGAGTAATGCGAAAAATACATCCAGGTGCTATTGTGCTAATGCATCCTACTTCATCTACAACAGAAGCGCTAGATACTATGATTAAAAATTTAAAGGAACAAGGATATAAAGTGGGGAATATTACAGAATTACTAGATGAAAAACGTGTGGATTAAATACATTTGCATGACATTCATCTCTAAACTTGTTATCATTAAATAATAGCAATTATTTAGAGAAACTGGCATTAGGAGGAAAGTTTTTGATTAAAAAATATACGTGTAAAAATGGTGTAAGAATTGTTATGGAGAATATACCAACTGTACGCTCGGTTGCGATTGGTATATGGATCCACGCAGGTTCAAGAAATGAAAATGAAAAAAATAATGGGGTTTCACACTTTTTGGAACATATGTTCTTTAAAGGAACAGAAACGCGAAGTGCAAGAGAGATTGCAGAATCATTTGATAGCATTGGTGGACAAGTAAATGCTTTTACTTCAAAAGAATATACATGTTACTATGCGAAAGTGCTAGATGAGCATGCTAAATATGCATTAGATGTTTTAGCAGATATGTTCTTTAATTCAACATTTGATGAGGAAGAACTGAAAAAAGAGAAGAATGTTGTATGTGAAGAAATAAAAATGTACGAAGATGCGCCAGATGATATTGTGCATGATATGTTAACGAAAGCAACATATGAAACGCATCCGCTTGGATATCCTATTTTAGGAACAGAAGAAACGCTTGAAACATTTACAGGTGATACGTTACGTCAATATATGAAAGATCATTACACACCTGAAAATGTTGTTGTATCAATTGCAGGGAATATTGATGAAGCATTTTTACAAACTGTAGAGCAATATTTCGGTAGTTACGAAGGGACAACAAACCGTGAACAAGTACATAGCCCAATTTTCCATTTCAATAAAGTAGCACGTAAGAAGGAAACAGAACAAGCTCATTTATGTTTAGGATATAAAGGCTTGCAAATGGGACACGAAGATATTTATAACTTAATTGTATTAAATAATGTTTTAGGCGGTAGTATGAGTAGCCGTTTATTCCAAGAAGTACGTGAGCAACGCGGGTTAGCGTACTCAGTATTCTCTTATCACTCTTCTTATGAAGATACAGGAATGTTAACACTTTACGGTGGAACAGGTAGTAAACAATTAGATACACTGTATGAAACAATGCAAGAAACGTTAAATACGTTGAAAAATACAGGTATTACAGAAAAAGAGCTTGTTAACAGTAAAGAACAATTAAAAGGAAACTTAATGTTAAGTTTAGAAAGTACGAATAGTCGTATGAGCCGTAATGGTAAAAACGAATTGCTTCTTCGTAAACATCGTTCTCTTGATGAGATTATTGAAAGTGTAAACACTGTAACAAAGCAAAATGTAGACGAGTTAATTCGCAATATGTTTACCGATGAATTCTCTGCGGCACTTATTAGTCCGGATGGAAAACTGCCAAAAGGAATGAAACTTTAATCGATCTTGTAATTCATTCGCTTTCGGAAATAACCGTATCTCTTTTATATGAGATACGGTTATTTTTTTTATATATGCAGAATAGGTACTTATTATAGGATAACCTTCATAAAAAGTAGGATAGGGGGAGATTTAATGCGTTTAAGTGAATTAAGTGGCAAAGAGATTGTGGATTTAGAAAGAGCAGAAAAAATGGGAGTTTTAGGTCATGCAGATTTAGAAATTGATGAGAGAGATGGAAAAATACAAGCGCTTATTATACCTGCTGGGAAATGGGGAGGTTTTAAAAGAGAACAGCAAGAAGTGAGAGTAGAATGGAGCAAAATAAAGAAGGTTGGAAATGATATGATACTTTGCGATCTTACGAACCATTCAAGATCATAGTGAAAGATGACCATTTTGGTTGTCTTTTTTTTATCTTTATATAAAGAAGATAAATCACGTGTGCTTTTTGTTTTTCAATCACCTCAAACTCGTACATTACATATGATGTGGAGGAAAAAGAAAAAGTAGGCATTTTTCTTATAAATGAAAGAAAAAGAAGGTGAATTAGGGAATGTTGACTGAGATGCATATTGCTGTCATAGGAGGAGATGCACGGCAGCTAGAAGTAATTCGCAAGCTAGTCGAACTGGACGCGAAACTTTCATTAATAGGGTTTGAACAGTTAGATCATGGCTTCACAGGGGCAGCAAAGGAAAGTATACAAGATTTAAATTTCACTTCCTTAGATGCAATTATTTTGCCGGTTGCAGGGACGAATGCCAGAGGAGAAGTAGATACTATTTTTTCAAATGAGAAAGTTTCCATAACGAAAGAACAAATTGAAAAGACGCCAGAAAACTTCACTATATATTCAGGTATTGGTACACCTTACTTGGAAAATCTCGTAGCTACTACAAATCGCAAACTTGTAAAATTATTTGATCGTGATGATGTTGCAATCTATAACTCTATTCCGACCGTAGAAGGTACACTAATGATGGTTATTCAACATACTGATTACACAATTCATGGATCGAATGTAATGGTTTTAGGATTTGGTAGAACTGGTATGAGTGTTGCAAGAGCCTTTCAATCATTAGGAGCACATGTCAAAGTTGGAGCGAGACGTTCGGAACATATTGCTCGTATTACAGAAATGATGTTTTCTCCTTTTCATATGCAAGACATAGAGAAAGAAGTAGGTAATATCGATATTGTTATTAATACAATTCCGCATCTTGTTGTGACAGCGAATGTTCTTTCAAAAATGCCAGCTCATACGCTAGTTATTGATTTAGCTTCTAAGCCAGGTGGCACGGACTTTCGCTATGCGGAGAAGCGTGGAGTGAAGGCACTATTAGCACCTGGTCTTCCTGGGATTGTTGCACCGAAAACAGCAGGACAAATATTAGCGAATGTTCTTTCTCAGTTATTAATAGCAGATGCAATCGCAAAGGAGGATGATGAGAAATGAGTTTGAAGGGAAAACGAATTGGTTTCGGATTTACAGGGTCACATTGTACGTATGAAGAAGTTATGCCACATTTAGAGAAGTTAATTGCAGAAGGTGCAGAAGTACGTCCCGTTGTTTCTTATACTGTCCAATCAACAAATACTAGATTTGGCGAAGGGGAAGAATGGATTAAAAAGATCGAAGAAATAACCGGTTTTAAGGCAATTAATTCAATCGTTGGCGCAGAGCCACTAGGACCGAAAATTCCACTAGATTGCATGGTGATTGCACCACTAACAGGGAATTCGATGAGTAAATTTGCAAATGCAATGACAGACTCTCCAGTATTAATGGCAGCAAAAGCGACGCTTAGAAATGGGAAGCCTGTCGTATTGGCTGTTTCGACGAATGATGCTTTAGGGCTTAATGGAGTAAATCTCATGCGCCTAATGGCTACAAAAGACATCTACTTCGTACCATTTGGCCAAGATGCACCAGAGAAAAAACCGAACTCAATGGTAGCTCGTATGGAGTTACTTGAAGATACAGTATTGGAAGCGCTACAAGGAAAACAATTACAACCTGTTGTTGTAGAAAAATTCAGATATATGAATTAAAAAACGAAAAAAACGTACAATTTTTGTTGAAACCATCATTCTTACTGTAGAATATGATAAAATTAACGTTATTAAGATTAGAGGGGGCATTGTAAGCTCCTTCTAATTCTAAGTTATAGAAGGATTGGTATCTAGAAAGGGGCATAGTGATGGAAAAGCAAAAAACTTTTCATGTCGCTGTAGTTGGAGCAACCGGCGCAGTTGGTGAACAAATGTTAAATACTTTAGAGAAACGAGAATTTCCAATTGGGAAGTTAACGTTACTTTCATCTAAACGATCTGCAGGTAAGAAACTTGTATTTAAAGGCGAAGAATTTACAGTTCAAGAGGCAACTCCTGAAAGTTTTGAAGGAGTAGATATTGCACTATTTAGTGCAGGTGGATCTGTATCGAAACAATTAGCGCCAGAAGCAGCAAAGCGCGGTGCAATTGTTGTTGATAATACAAGTGCATTCCGTATGACAGAAAACGTGCCACTTGTTGTACCTGAAGTAAATGAAAATGATTTAAAAGAACATAATGGTATTATTGCAAATCCAAACTGTTCTACAATTCAAATGGTAGTAGCTCTTGAACCAGTTCGCCAGCAATATGGTTTAAAACGAGTAATCGTTTCCACATATCAAGCTGTATCAGGTGCTGGTGCGGCAGCTATTGAAGAACTTCATGAACAATCACAAGCAATCTTAAATGGCGAAGAAGTAAAGGCGAATGTTTTACCTGTATCAGGTGACGAAAAGCATTTCCAAATCGCTTTTAATGCTATTCCACAGATTGATAAATTCCAAGATAATGGATTTACATTCGAAGAAATGAAAATGATTAATGAAACGAAAAAAATTATGCATATGCCTGAATTAGAAGTAGCTGCGACATGTGTACGTTTACCAGTTGTATCGGGTCATTCCGAGTCTGTGTACATTGAAGTAGATAAAGAAGGCGTAACAGTAGAAGAAATGAAAAACTTACTTGCAAATGCAGAAGGTATTGTACTGCAAGATAATCCAGCAGAGCAGTTATATCCAATGCCAGCTACTGCAGTAGGTAAAAATGAAGTATTCGTTGGAAGAATCCGTAAAGATTTAAATAATGATAAAGGATTCCACCTTTGGGTCGTATCTGATAACTTATTAAAAGGCGCTGCATGGAATTCTGTTCAAATTGCAGAGCGCTTAGTAAAATTACAATTAGTGTAAACGGCTAAGAGAAGGTGCAAAATATGAAAATTATTGTTCAAAAATTTGGTGGTACATCAGTACGTGATGACAATGGGCGCAAGCATGCGCTTCACCATATAAAAAAATCGTTAGCTGCTGGTTATAAAGTAGTTACTGTTGTATCAGCAATGGGCCGTAAAGGTGAACCGTATGCAACTGATACGTTATTAAGTCTTGTAAATCAAGAGGAACCTAATATTTCTAAACGTGAGCAAGATTTATTATTATCATGCGGAGAATTAATCTCAGCAATTGTTTTCTCTAACATGTTGAATGAGAATGGTATAAAAGCAGCAGCATTAAATGGTGCGCAAGCTGGTTTTGTAACGAATAATGACTTTACGAATGCTAAGATTATTGAAATGAATTGCGATCGTATACATGAAGAGTTACAAAATGTAGATGTTATCGTCGTGACTGGATTCCAAGGTCAAACGAAAAATGGAGATACGACAACACTTGGACGCGGAGGTAGTGATACCTCAGCTTCAGCATTAGGTGTTGCGCTTCATGCTGAATATATCGATATCTTCACAGATGTTGAAGGTGTTATGACTGCGGATCCTCGTATCGTAAAAGATGCACGTCATCTTCAAACTGTAACATATAACGAGATTTGTAACATGGCTTATCAGGGTGCGAAAGTTGTTCATCCGCGTGCGGTTGAAATTGCGATGCATGCAAAAGTACCACTTCGTGTACGTTCTACGTATTCTGATAGTGAAGGTACGCTTATTGCGGCATATGATGGTGCTACAAAAGGGCAGGATGTAGAAGAACGTCCTGTTACAGGGATTGCCCATGTGTCAAACGTAACGCAAATTAAAGTGCTTGCAAAAGAAACTGCATATGATTTACAACAACACGTGTTTAAAGAAATGGCTAATGAAGGGATTAGTGTGGACTTAATTAACATTTCTCCTACTGGTGTAGCTTACACAGTAAAGGATAGTGTATCAGCGCGTGCAGTTGAGGTTTTAAAGCAACTTGGATATGATCCAGTGGTGACAGAGCATTGTGCGAAGGTTTCAATCGTTGGTGCTGGAATGGCAGGTATTCCAGGGGTTACAGCGAAAATTGTCACAGCTTTAGCGGAAAAAGGTATTCAAATTCTGCAATCAGCAGATAGTCATACGACAATTTGGGTTCTTGTAAAAGAAGCCGATTTAGTGGAGGCTGTGAATGCATTACATAGTGCATTTGAGCTTTCAAAAGAAAAGCAACTGGAACAATAAGGAGTGAGATCATGATAGATTTTGGGACAATTGCAACCGCGATGGTAACACCGTTTGATAAAAATGGTAATATCGATTTTGCAAAGACAACGAAATTGGTAAATTATTTAATTGATAACGGTACAACAGCAATCGTGGTAGGAGGGACGACTGGAGAATCTCCTACATTAACATCAGAAGAAAAAGTAGCGTTATATCGCCATGTCGTATCTGTTGTCGATAAAAGGGTGCCCGTCATCGCTGGAACAGGTAGCAATAATACGCATGCTTCTGTCGATTTAACAAAAAAGGCAACTGAAGTTGGTGTTGATGCAGTTATGCTAGTGGCACCGTATTATAATAAACCGAGTCAAGAAGGGATGTACCAGCACTTTAAAACAATCGCTGAAAGCACTCCGCTTCCGGTAATGCTATATAATGTTCCAGGACGATCTATTGTACAAATCTCCGTTGATACAGTTGTTCGTTTATCAGAAATAGAAAACATTGTTGCGATTAAAGATGCAGGCGGCGATGTATTAACAATGACAGAAATCATTGAAAAAACAGCGGACGACTTTGCAGTATACAGCGGTGATGATGGTTTAACATTACCAGCTATGGCAATTGGAGCAAAAGGTATTGTTTCTGTAGCATCTCATGTTATCGGGAATGAAATGCAAGAAATGATTGCTGCATTCCAAGCTGGAGAGTTCAAAAAAGCGCAGAAATTACATCAATTACTAGTAAAAGTAACGGATGCACTATTTATGGCGCCGAGCCCAACACCAGTAAAAACAGCATTACAAATGGTGGGATTAGATGTAGGTTCTGTACGTTTGCCACTTCTTCCATTAACGGAAGAAGAAAGAATAACGTTACAATCCGTAATGCAATCTATTCCTCGTTAATAAAAATGACCTAGTGTGAAACTAGGTCATTTTTATTTTGACTAACTATATGTAAGTGCTGAAAATTAGCTATAGTTAATAGGCTGTAATAAGAAGGGGATGGCAGGGGGGAGAATTAGTAAGAAACTGATTACAGAGATAAGATTTTTTTAGTGAATATCGTTTCATGTTTATGTAAAGAATTTACATGAATATTTTTCCATCAAACTCTTATTACGTAGGGAAAATAGTAAAACTGATATGAATTTTGCCCTCTTAAATTATAATCTCATTTTAGTGTCTTCTCTTGTCTTTCGCATAATTTAACTTGTGTTCTATTTCTTGTATCAGTTATAATATGGCTAAGTAGCTTAGTACGGGTATGCTTAGCAAAATTGGTAAAAATTAAGATTTAATGAAATTTTCATATCATATCGAATAAGATATTTGATTTATATAATGAAAGAGAGGTGAAACCTGGTTTAAAAAATTAACAAGGACATGATATCGCATAACGGTAAGGACATTCGTCTTGGACGGTGAATATATGGTGGTTGTAGAGTTTCCCCTGGTGTCTCTGCAATTTTAGTGAAATCAGTGTTTGCAAGATTTTTAAACCAGGCAACAACATGAAGAGAAAAGAGAATGAGTCTGTTAAAGTATTTGCTCTTGGCGGAGTAGGTGAAATCGGAAAAAACATGTACTGTGTTGAAATTGATTCTGAAATCTTTATTGTAGATGCCGGATTGATGTTCCCGGGAGATGAAATGTTTGGGATTGATATTGTTATTCCTGACATTACATATTTAGTAGAAAATCAAGAGCGAGTAAAAGGACTATTTATTACCCATGGTCATGAAGATCATATTGGTGGAATTGTTTATGTGCTTCGTAAATTATCTATTCCAGTATATGCGACGAAATTAACGGTAGGACTTATACAAGAAAAGCTTGGCGAAGCAGGAATGTTAGGCCGTGTAGACTTAAAAACAATTGACTCGAATTCAACAGTAGAGTTTAATTCAACAAATGTGTCATTCTTCGGAACGACACATAGTATTCCGGATTCTGTGGGTGTTTGTTTCCATACATCAAAAGGTGCTGTAGTATATACAGGAGACTTTAAATTTGATCAAACTCCAATCGGAAATAGTGGAGCAGATCTTGGGAAAATGGCGCAAATTGGAAATGAAGGCGTACTTTGCTTGTTATCTGATAGTACAAACGCTGAACGTCCTGGTTATACAGGTTCGGAAAAAGAAGTTGGTATAGAGATTTCTAAAGTATTCTATAGTTCAGAAGGACGTATTATTGTTGCTTCATTTGCATCGAATGTACACCGTATTCAACAAGTGTTTGATGCAGCTGCTGAAACTGGAAGGAAAGTAGCGGTAGTAGGACGTAGCATGGTGAAAGTGGTAGATATTGCAAGACGTCTTGGTTATTTAGATGTTCCAGAAGGTATGGTTATTTCATTACAAGAAATAGACAATTTCCCGGAAAAAAAGGTAGCTATCTTAACGACTGGTAGTCAAGGGGAACCGATGGCAGCCCTTTCTAGAATGGCGAAACAAGCTCATAAACAAATTTCAATTCGTAAAGGTGATACTGTTATTATTGCAGCTTCTCCAATTCCAGGAAATGAAGTATCTGTATCAAAAATTATTGACTTGTTATTTAGATCTGGTGCTGAGGTTATTTATTACGGTGAAAGAAAAGTTCACGTTTCAGGTCATGGTAGCCAAGAAGAATTAAAGCTGATGATAAATTTAATGAAGCCGAAGTATTTTGTACCCGTACATGGTGAGTTCCGTATGCAAAAAGCACATGCGTATTTAGCGGAAGATGTAGGTATTGCGAGAGAGAATATCTTTATCGTAGAAAAAGGCGATGTAATTGCTTTTGGTGACGATGAAGCAAAATTAGCTGGTAAAGTGCAAGCTGGTAATGTTTTAATTGATGGATTAGGTGTAGGTGACGTCGGTAACATCGTTCTTCGAGATAGAAAGATGTTATCTCAAGATGGAATTTTAGTTGTTGTTGTAACACTTGGTAAGGATGAAAAGAAAATAATCTCTGGTCCAGAAATTATTTCACGCGGCTTTGTATATGTTCGTGAATCAGAAGCATTAATCGAACGATCCACAGATATTGTACGTATGATTGTTGAACAATCAATTAAAGAATATACAATTGAATGGTCTATGTTGAAACAAAATATTCGTGAATTATTAGGGCAGTTCTTGTACGAAGAAACGAAGAGAAAGCCAATGATTTTACCGATTATTATGGAAGTATAAAGAAGGTCACCTTTACAGGTGATCTTTTTCTTTTTTAACCCTATCGAATGAAATTCATAACTTAAGAAATAATAGTTATATACGAGTGAAAGGGGATGCGATATGACAGAACGTGATCGTTATACAAATGAAGAAAAAGAAGCTGAGCCGAAAGAAGTTCCAAAAGAGGCTTCTATAGTGGAGAAAATTCAGCAACTTGGACAGACAAATGTACCACAAATGAATGAATCGCGTATTCATTGCTTAACAATTGTTGGGCAGGTGGAAGGTCATATTCAGTTGCCACCACAAAATAAAACAACAAAATATGAACACATCATTCCGCAAATTGTCGCGATTGAACAAAATCCAAAAATTGAAGGTTTACTGTTAATATTAAATACAGTTGGGGGTGACGTTGAAGCTGGATTAGCGATTTCTGAAATGGTGGCTTCGCTTTCAAAACCAACTGTATCTCTTGTTTTAGGAGGAGGGCATTCAATCGGTGTACCGATTGCGGTCTCAACTGATTATTCATTTATTGCCGAAACAGCGACGATGACAATTCATCCAATTCGTTTAACAGGTCTTGTTATAGGTGTGCCACAAACATTTGAGTATTTGGATAAAATGCAAGAAAGAGTCATTCGATTTGTGACAAAGCATTCGAAAGTAACGGAAGATCGTTTTAAAGAGCTTATGTTTGCAAAAGGGAATTTGACGCGAGATATTGGGACGAATGTAATAGGTGGAGATGCAGTGAAGTATGGTCTTATAGATGGTGTCGGTGGTATTGGTAGCGCACTTCGAAAATTAAACGAATTAATTGATGAACGCAAGGATAATAGTACAGAAGGGACAATGCTACAATGATTTTATATACAATTATGCCAGAGCAACTTGTTTATCCGGCCGATTATTCACAATGCGAAAGCCAAAAAGTTGTGAATATAAATGGCGTGGAATTAGTGGTTTCTGAGGAGGATAATCAATGTTACTCTATTGTACGTGTATTAAGTACGAATCCGTCTCACTACCTAGAGTTTGAGCCTGGACAGAAAATTACCTTTTAGCAAAAAGAAGGATTTTGTTTAGGAGCTATGGTATAATATAAAAAACAAGACGGTTGAGCAGCCATGAGTAGGCTGCTTTCTTCTGTTTATTTAACATTTTACAAGAAGTGTAAAAATAGAAGATATAAAGACCTGAAAAATAGAGAGAAAGACATGTAAGTAGATCTTTTTTATAAGAAAGTTGTACTTAATTTCTAGAACACGAGGTGAAGAAATGGCAAAACAAAAGCAAAGAGGGACGAAGGCTAAGGCAAGACGTACGATAAAGCCAACTTTGTATTATGAAATCGTCGGGTTGACTCTTTTTGCACTTTCGATTATTACGATTTTACAGCTAGGTGTTGTAGGGAAATCGTTTGTGTTATTTTTTCGCTTCTTCTTTGGTGAGTGGTACATAATTGGTGTGTTAGGTGTAATAGCTTTATCTGTTGCGTTTGTAATAAAGCGGGGATGGCCCAACCTTTTAAATAAACGGCTAATAGGTGTTTATTTAATTGTACTAGCAATATTAATGTTTAGTCATATTACATTATTTAACCTGCTTACGAAAGATGGAGCTGTGCAAAATACTTCTGTAATTGTTAGTACAAAAGATTACTTCTTCCTTGAAATGAAAAAGGGCCCGGATAGTGTTCATTTAGGTGGTGGTATGTTCGGTGCATTGATGTTCGCAACGTGCTACTTCTTATTTGACGAAGTAGGGGCATATATCATTGGAATTATTTTAGTTATTCTTGGAATACTTTGTATAACAAATAAACATATTGGAGAAGTACTTGCTCCGGTAGGGAGAATTCTTAGAAGTCAGTTTCAAGTAATGCAAGGGGATTATAAAGATTGGAAATCTCAAAGGGTCGCCGAGCAAACTGAAAAGAAAAAAACAACAAGAAGCAAGAGGCGTGAACGTGTTGCTGAACAAGAAGAAGCTATTGAGCCAGTAGAAGAAATAGAAATTGGTCCACCAATTATTTCGAATTTTACTGAGAATTATCCAGTACGTGAAGAGACGGAAAAGCAGATAGAAGAAAATGATTTAATCACTCCTCCGTTTATTGAAGAGGCAGTTCCGCCTGCGCCAGAAGAACAACCTCACAAGAAACGAGGAGAAAAAATCGTTGAATCGCTAGAAGGTGAAACGAAAGCACCTCCTATGCAATTTTCTAATGTGGAAAATAAAGATTATAAGCTTCCTTCGCTTGATATATTAAAGTTTCCCCAAAATAAGCAAGTTACAAATGAAAATGCGGAAATTTATGAAAATGCTCGTAAATTGGAACGTACATTCCAAAGTTTTGGTGTGAAAGCGAAAGTAACAAAAGTACATAGAGGTCCTGCAGTTACGAAATATGAAGTGTATCCTGATATGGGAGTAAAGGTAAGTAAAATTGTTAGTTTAAGTGATGATTTAGCGCTTGCTTTAGCAGCGAAAGACATTCGTATTGAAGCACCTATTCCCGGGAAATCAGCTGTAGGGATTGAGGTTCCGAATTCAGAAGTTTCTATGGTAACGCTGAGAGAAGTTCTTGATTCAAAGGCGAATAACCACCCAGAAGAGAAGTTATTAATCGGTCTTGGACGTGATGTTACAGGAGAGGCTGTATTGGCACGTTTAAATAAAATGCCCCATTTATTAGTAGCTGGTGCGACTGGTAGTGGAAAGAGTGTATGTATTAATGGAATTATTGTAAGTATTTTAATGCGTGCAAAACCGCATGAAGTAAAATTAATGATGATTGATCCGAAAATGGTAGAGTTAAATGTATATAACGGTGTTCCGCACTTATTAACACCAGTCGTAACTGATCCGAAAAAAGCATCACAGGCTTTGAAGAAAGTTGTGAGTGAAATGGAGCGTCGTTATGAATTATTCGCGCATAGCGGTACGCGTAACATTGAAGGATATAATGATTATATTAAAGAACATAATAGCCAATCGGAAGCGAAACAACCTGAATTACCATATATTGTAGTAATTGTGGACGAGTTAGCTGATTTAATGATGGTTGCTTCTTCGGATGTAGAAGATGCGATTATGCGTTTAGCGCAAATGGCACGTGCTGCTGGTATTCATTTAATTATTGCGACTCAGCGCCCGTCAGTTGATGTTATCACAGGTGTTATTAAAGCGAATATTCCATCGCGTATTGCATTTGCTGTATCTTCCCAAATAGATTCTCGAACGATTCTTGACGGTGGTGGTGCAGAAAAGTTGCTAGGTCGTGGAGATATGTTATTCATACCAATTGGTGCATCGAAACCTGTTCGTGTACAAGGGGCATTTTTATCAGATGATGAAGTTGAGAGAGTCGTAGAATCTGTTATTGCGCAGCAAAAAGCGCAATATCAAGAGGATATGATTCCACAAGATGTTCCTGAAACAAAGCAGGAAGTAGAAGATGAATTATACGATGAAGCGGTTCAGCTTGTAGTAGAAATGCAAACAGCATCTGTTTCTATGTTACAACGTAGATTTAGAGTAGGATATACGCGAGCAGCTCGTTTAATTGATGCCATGGAAATGAATGGTGTAGTAGGTCCTTATGAAGGTAGTAAACCAAGGGGAGTACTCATTAAAGATGTGCAAGAAAAAAGTTCTTAAAAAAAGCCTAATTGTTTTTACAATTAGGCTTTTTTATATGCTGTTTTTGTTATATACTATAGTCATCGACTAAGAAAGGGCTTACATTTTTAAGGGTCCTTTAGAATACGAATGCTTATCGTTTTGGTTTTCAAAACGTTCGATATTTAATGTAGAAAAATGTTGAAATCTGTTGACACATATGGGAGCAAGTGGTAAGATTACTTCGAAAAGAATCACTGCCTCATATAATCTTGGAGATAAGGTCCATAAGTTTCTACCTGGCAACCATGAATTGCTAGACTATGAGGGGAAAAGTGTGTAACAAAGGATGTAAGGAATCTTTGTGCCGAACTTTTTCTCTATATGAGAAATGTTTATGGTACAAAGTTTTTTTTATGGAATAAAGTGTGAAAATTTCATCTTGAAAAATTATTAATATTTATTCGATAATTACGCTTATTTTTAGTATTTAGTAATTTATACTATGTTGTAAGTTGAAAAAAGAGAAAAGAAGTCTTACATCAGAGGTCGAATAATTGAAATGCGGGGGAGTCTTATGTCAGTAAAATCCGATAGTCGTCACCTATATTTGCGGGTGATTGATCACATCAAAGGAAAAATTAAAGATGGGGCTTACAAAGAAAAACAAAAGTTACCTTCAGAGTTTGATCTAGCGAAAGAACTTGGTGTAAGTAGGGCAACTTTAAGGGAAGCACTACGTATTTTAGAAGAAGAAAATGTTGTTATTCGTAGACATGGTGTAGGGACATTTGTAAATGCGAAGCCGTTATTTTCTTCCGGAATAGAGCAACTTTCTAGTATTACAGATATGATTTCTAGTGTGGGGAAAACACCAGGAACAATCTTTTTATCATCATCTACAACAACTTTAACAGAAGAAGAAAAAGAGAAATTTAATTGTGAAGATGCTTTTAGCGCAGTAATGATTGAACGTGTTCGTACAGCGGATGGGGAACCAGTTGTATATTGCATTGATAAACTGGCAAAAGAGATATTACCAGATTTATCGGGATACAATGAGGAATCGCTGCTTACAGTAATACATAATAATACGCACAAGCGTATCACATACGCAGTTGCTCACATTGAACCGATTGGTTATCACCCGAAAATTTCACCGATTTTAGAATGTGAACCTGAAACGGCACTGCTAGTTTTAAAACAAATGCACTATGATCAAAATGATGAGCCAATCTTATATTCTATTAATTACTTTAGAGCTGATAAGTTTAGCTTCCACGTATTAAGAAAACGTATGTAGGGAAGTTCCTTTTTAGGGAGGTGACAGCAAGAAGTAAGGGACAGCAGCGTATGAATCATTAGACAAAACATTTCAGGAGGGGTTTCTAGTATGAAGAAAAAAACAGGTCTTTTATTATCGTTAACGTTAGCAGCAAGTACAGTGTTAGGTGCATGTGGTAACTCGGATAAAGCGGATAGTGACAAAAAAGGGGATAAAGAGTTTAAGGTTGGTATGGTTACAGATGTTGGGGGCGTTGATGACAAATCATTTAACCAATCTTCTTGGGAAGGATTACAACAGTTTGGTAAAGATAATGGATTAAAAGAGAAGACAAATTATCGTTATCTTCAATCTGAAAAAGAAGCGGATTATATTCCGAACTTAAAGAAATTTTCAAAAGATAAGTATGATTTAGCTTTCGGTATTGGGTATAAATTAGAGGGAGCAATTAAAGAAGTAGCAAAAGAATCTCCAAAACAACAATTTGCAATTGTTGATACTGTTGTAGATGCACCAAACGTAACAAGTATTACATTTAAAGATCATGAAGGGTCATTCCTTGTAGGTGCGGTGGCAGCTATGTCAACAAAATCGAATAAAGTAGGATTTGTTGGTGGAATGAAGAGTGATTTAATTAGTAAATTCGAGAATGGATTTAAAGCTGGTGCTAAGGCAGTGAATCCAAATATTGAAATCGTATCTGAATATGCTGAAGCATTCGATAAGCCTGAAAAAGGTACAGTTCTTGCGTCAGCAATGTATGGTCAAGGCGTAGATGTTATCTATCATGCTGCTGGTGGTACAGGTAACGGTGTATTCACTGAAGCGAAAAACCGTAAGAAAAAAGGTGAAAACGTTTGGGTAATCGGTGTTGACCGTGACCAAAATCAAGAAGGTATGCCTGAAAACGTAACATTAACTTCAATGGTAAAACGTGTTGATATCGCTGTACAAAAAGTAGCAAAAGAAGCGAAAGATGGAAAATTAAAAGGTGGTAAAATTGAAGCGTTTGGCTTAAAAGATGACGGTGTTGGTATTGCAAAAACAACTGATAACGTGAAAAAAGTTAACCCTGAGATTTTAACAAAAGTAGAAGAATTTGAAAAGAAAATTACAGCTGGAGAAATTAAAGTACCAGCTACAGATAAAGAATATACAGAATATGAAGCTTCTCTAAAAAAATAAAGATAGAGAAATAGCAAAGGTTAGTTCTTAGAACTAACCTTTGTATGTATAAAACTTCCAAATTGCTTAATAAGTTAATAGTGTAATAGGGGAATGTTCCCTGTTAAAAGGAGGAACGAAATGGAATACGTAATTGAGATGAATAATATTACGAAAGTATTCCCAGGCATTGTAGCGAATGATGATATTACGCTGCAAGTAAAACAGGGAGAAATACATGCTTTACTTGGAGAAAATGGTGCAGGGAAATCCACATTGATGAATGTACTATTCGGTTTGTATCAGCCAGAACAGGGTGAAATTAAAATTAAAGGAACGCCTGTAAAAATTACAAATCCGAATATTGCGAATGATCTTGGTATTGGGATGGTCCATCAACATTTTATGCTTGTTCATAATTTTACAGTTACAGAGAATATCATTCTCGGTAATGAACCGAAGAAAAAAGGGAAAATAGCTGTTGAAGAAGCTGCTAAAGAGATTCAAAAGTTGTCTGAACAATATGGTTTAGCTGTAGATCCATACGCGAAAATACAGGATATTTCTGTTGGTATGCAACAGCGTGTTGAAATTTTAAAAACACTTTACCGTGGAGCGGAAATTTTAATATTTGATGAACCGACTGCAGTGTTAACACCACAAGAAATTCATGAATTGATTCAAATTATGAAAAAGCTTGTGCAAGAAGGAAAATCTATCATTCTTATTACTCATAAATTGAAAGAAATTATGGAAGTTTGCGATCGTTGTACAATTATTCGCAAAGGAAAAGGGATTGGAACTGTTGACGTTGCAAATACGGATGAACATAAACTTGCAGAATTAATGGTCGGACGTCAAGTGAATTTTAAAACAGAAAAAATAGACGCTACGCCCAAAGAAGAGGTACTTTCTATTGCAAATCTTGTTGTTCACGATGCACGCCAACTGCCTGCTGTAAAAGGCCTTGACTTAACTGTTCGTGCGGGGGAAATTGTTGGTATTGCAGGAATCGATGGAAATGGACAAAGCGAATTAATAGAAGCAATTACTGGTTTACGAAAAGTTGAGTCAGGTTCTATTGCAATTAAAGGGAAAGAAATAACGAATTGGCCTGTTCGAAGAATTACAGAAGAAGGAATTGGTCATATTCCAGAAGATCGTCATAAGCACGGACTAGTTCTTGATTTTTCTGTTAGAGACAATATAGTTTTGCAAACGTACTATAAAAATCCATTTTCAAAGAAGGGGATTTTAAACTTTAGCAAAATCACAGGGAAAGCGAAGGCACTTATTGAACAGTTCGATGTACGTACACCTAGCGAACAAACATTAGCGCGTGCTCTATCTGGTGGGAATCAGCAGAAAGCTATTATTGCACGTGAAGTAGATCGTAATCCGGATTTATTAATTGCAGCACAGCCAACACGTGGTTTAGATGTAGGTGCAATTGAATTTATTCATAAAAAATTAATCGAGCAGAGAGATAATGGGAAAGCGGTTCTTCTTTTATCTTTAGAATTAGAAGAAATTTTAAATGTGAGTGATCGGGTTGCGGTTATCTATGAAGGGAAAATTGTAGCAATTGTGAATGCGAAAGGCACAAATGAACAACAGCTTGGTTTGCTAATGGCTGGAGGAACAGAGAAAGAGCAGGTGGGTACAAATGGCTAAAAAACTTTTAACAGAGCGAACGATAAATGTTTTAGTCCCAGTACTATCCGTTATTTTTGGTTTAATTGTTGGAGCGATTGTAATGCTGGTTAGTGGCTATGATCCAATTGTTGGTTATAGTGCGCTTTGGACAGGTATGTTCGGCAGTGCTAGTGCGATTGGTGAGACACTTCGCACTATGATACCACTTATTCTTGCTGGATTATCGGTGGCGTTTGCATTTCGTACAGGTTTATTTAATATCGGGGTAGAGGGTCAACTATTAGTTGGTTGGCTTGCGGCAGTTTGGTTCGGTTATGCGGTCTCACTACCAGCGTTTCTTCATATTCCATTATCTATTTTATTTGCAGCAATGGTGGGTGGAATATGGGGCTTTATTCCTGGTTATTTAAAAGGGAAGTTTAAGGTTAATGAAGTTATTGTAACAATAATGATGAACTATATCGCGTTATATGTAACGTATGACATAATTAAACGCTTTTTACATGAGGGCAATGATAAAACATACGATATTAAAGCGAGTGCATCTTTATCTTCAGATTGGTTAGCTGCAATAACTGATGGTTCACGTCTTCACTGGGGAATTATTGTTGCAATTTTAGTAGCAATCTTAATGTGGTTCTTATTAGATCGAACAACTCTAGGTTATGAATTAAAGTCAGTAGGATTTAATCAACATGCTTCTCAATATGCAGGTATGAAGGTTTCTCGTAATGTAGTATTCTCCATGACAATTGCTGGTGCATTTGCTGGGATTGGTGGAGCAATGGAAGGGTTAGGAACATTCCAAAGCATGACAGCAATGTCTTCATTTACAGGGATTGGATTTGACGGAATTGCCGTAGCGCTTCTTGGAGGAAATAATCCATTTGGTATTATCCTTTCAGCATTGTTATTTGGTGGTTTGAAAAGTGCTTCCCCTCAAATGAACTTTGAGGCAGATGTACCATCAGAACTTATTAACGTAATTATTGCATGTATTATCTTCTTTGTTGCATGTAGTTATGTTTTAAGATGGGCGCTTACACGCATGAGCAAGGAGGGGAAATAAATGAGCTTTTTAGATATATTAGCCATTCTTGTGACAGGTACGTTATATACATCAGCACCTTTAATTTTTACAGCATTAGGTGGTGTATTTAGTGAACGATCAGGTGTTGTAAATATTGCGTTAGAAGGACTAATGCTATTTGGTGCATTTGTTGGAATTGTTACAACCTTATTAATGGGTGATACTTGGGGAACGATGACTCCATGGATTGCATTACTATTTGCGGCAATTGGTGGTGGATTATTTGCATTACTTCACGCGGTAGCATCTATTACGTTCCGTGCTGATCAGGTTGTAAGTGGTGTAGCGATTAACTTCTTATCTCTTGGTTTAACAGTATTTGCGATTAAGAAGATTTTTGATAAAGGGCAGACAGATTTTATTCAATACCGTATTGAAAAAATCGATGTCCCAGGTCTATCAGATATTCCAGTTATCGGAAAAATATTTTTCTCAAACGTACCGTTAACATCGTATATTGCCATTATTTTAGCATTTGTTGTTTGGTACATTATTTATAAAACACCGTTCGGTCTTCGTCTACGTGCTGTTGGTGAACATCCAATGGCAGCAGATACGATGGGGATTAATGTATATAAAATGCGTTATATTGCAGTTTGTATATCTGGAATGTTTGCAGGAGTGGGTGGTGCGGTCTTCGCAATGTCGATTTCTGGTAACTTCTCAGGTGCTACAATTACTGGACAAGGTTTCTTAGCACTAGCAGCTATGATCTTTGGTAAATGGAATCCACTTGGTGCTCTTGGAGCAGCATTGTTCTTCGGATTTGCTCAATCACTTGGGATAACAGGTGGTACAATTCCTATATTAAAAGAAATTCCAAGTGTATTCTTAACGATATTACCGTATGTATTTACAATATTAGCACTTGTTGGTTTTGTAGGCCGATCTGAAGCTCCGAAAGCATTAGGAACGCCTTATGAAAAAGGAAAACGATGAGTATTTAGAAAGTATAAAAAAAGCTCGCACATTAGTGCGGGCTTTTTTACATAGAATATATTTAATACGGAATTTTACTATGTTCCTTACATATTAAAGTTTTTAGAAAGACTCAAATGTAAGCATAATAAGGAAGAAAAGTTGATTTTTTATTTCTAAAAACTGTATATTGAAGAGGAATATTCCTACATACGTAAAGGAGGGCTATTAATGAAACTAATGGAACAGCAACTGCATGAATTAGGTGGCTTGCGAGTACATATTATTCCGACTGATAAATTTAAAACAAATACCTTTGTATTTCGTTTTAAAGCACCTTTAAATGAGGAGACGGTGACAGAGCGTGCCCTATTGCCGTACGTATTGCAAAGTGCGACAGAAAAACTGCCTTCTGTAATTCGTCTTCGTCAATATTTAGAAGAATTATATGGATCTTCTTTAGCGGTAGATGTAAGTAAAAAAGGGGAAGACCATATCATCTCTATTTATGTAGACATTGCAAATGAAACATATTTACGCGATGCACCACCGTTATTTGAAAAAGCGCTTTCTATGTTATCTGATATTGTTTTACATCCAGCAACAGAAGGGGACGGTTTTCTATCTTCTATTGTAGAAAGTGAGAAACGAGCACTCTTGCAACGAATTGAAGCTACTTATGATGATAAAATGCGTTATGCAAATGAGCGTTTAATTGCAGAAATGTGCAAAGTAGAACCATATCGCTTAAGTGCAAATGGAAAAAAAGAAAGTGTTGCTTCTATTACAAATGAAAGTTTGTATCAATATTATCAAAAAGTGTTAGCTGAAGATGAAATGGATTTATATATCATTGGTGATATTTCGGAAGATGCTGTGGAGCTTGTAAATAAGTATTTTTCGATCTCACCTCGCGCTATGAAAGAGAGAAATGTACTTCTTCATAAACGAAATAATGAAGAAAAAGAAATTGTTGAAAAACAAGAACTAAAGCAAAGTAAATTAAATATCGGCTATCGCACATTCATTACGTATAAAGATGAAGATTATTTTGCATTACAATTGTTTAACGGATTATTTGGAGGGTTTTCTCATTCGAAGTTATTCGTAAATGTCCGTGAAAAAAATAGTTTAGCGTACTATGCAGCATCGAGATTTGAAAGTCATAAAGGTTTGCTCTTCGTTATGTCTGGAATTGAAGCGAAGAACTTTGAAAAAGCTGTTGAAATTATTAAAGAACAGATGAAAGCAATGCAAAGCGGTGATTTTTCAGAGGAAGAGATTCAGCAAACGAAAAGTGTAATTCAAAATCAAATCTTAGAGGCAATTGATACACCACGTGGTTTTGTTGAAATGCTTTATCACGGGGTGATTTCAGAGCGTACGCGTCCAGTTGAAGAATGGCTAACGGGCATAGAAAGCGTGACGAAAGAAGAGATTGTGAAAGTTGCTAATAATATTGAACTAGATACAATTTACTTTTTACATGGAACGGAGGGAGAATAAATGGAGAAAATTGTGTATGAGCAATTAAAAGAGACGCTATATTATGAAAAACTTCCGAATGGATTAGACGTATATATCTTACCGAAACAAGGCTTCAACAAAACATTTGCAACATTTACGACGAAGTACGGTTCTGTTGATAATACATTTGTACCGCTTGGAAAAGAAGACATGACTCGTGTACCAGATGGAATTGCTCATTTCCTTGAGCATAAATTGTTTGAAAAAGAGGACCATGACGCGTTTCAATTGTTTAGTAAACAAGGTGCTTCAGCGAACGCTTTTACATCTTTTACAAGAACCGCTTATCTCTTTTCCTGTACATCAAATGTAGAGAGAAATTTAAATACGTTGTTAGACTTTGTACAAGAACCGTATTTCTCTGAAAAAACGGTTGAAAAAGAAAAAGGTATTATCGGTCAAGAAATTCAAATGTACCAAGATAACCCAGACTGGCGTTTATACTTTGGGTTAATCGATAGTTTGTTTGTGAAACATCCAATTAAAATTGATATTGCAGGGACGATTGAGTCTATTAGTAAAATTACAAAAGACCTACTGTATGAATGTTATGAGACTTTTTACCATCCGAGCAACATGTTATTATTTGTTGTTGGAGCGATTGATCCTGAAAAAACAATGGATTTAGTTCGTGAAAATCAAGCGAAAAAAGATTACGAAAATCAACCAGAAATCGTTCGCTCTTTTGAAGAGGAACCAGAAGAAGTAAATGAAAAGAAAAAGATTATTTCAATGCCTGTTCAAACTCCAAAATGTTTAGTTGGTATTAAGGCAACGAATTTAAAAGAAAAAGGGCAAGCTCTGTTAAAACAAGAAATTGCACTTACATTACTTTTAGATTATTTATTTGGAAAAGGGTCAGTTCATTACGAATCTTTATATAATGAAGGTCTTATTGATGATTCGTTCTCGTATGACTATACAGAAGAAAATAACTTCGGTTTTGCAATGGTTGGTGGAGATACGAAGCACCCTGATGAATTGGCAGAGCGATTAAAAGGTATTTTACTACAAACGAATTATGATCAGTTAGATGAGACTGCGCTGGAACGGGTGAAGAAAAAGAAAATTGGCGGATTTTTACGATCGTTGAATTCACCTGAATATATTGCAAATCAGTTTACACGATATGCGTTTAATGAATCTAGTTTATTTGATGCTCTTACAGTGTTAGAAGGATTAACTGTTCAAGACCTACAACAAGCAGCAAAAACATTATTAATTGAAGAGAAAATGAGTGTCTGCCAAGTGTTACCAAAAAAATGAAGTAATATGTGAATAAAAAACGCAGTATCTATATCCCTCATCTAACGTTTGGTTATTGCCAAATGGTAAGATGAGGGTATTATTTATTTATACATAAAAAGATAAGAGAGGGAATTTATGAAAAAGTATGCATTAGTAACTGGAGGAAGCGGAGGGATTGGCTCTGCTATTTCGAAGCAGTTAATCGAGGATGGTTATACAGTCTATATTCATTACAATAAAAGCGAAGAGAAGATAAGGGGGTTACAAAAGGAGTTTGATGCAGTGATTCCTGTGCAAGCAAATTTAGCTTCTATCGATGGAGCAGAGAAATTGTGGGGACAAATCGAACATCCTATTGATGTTATTGTATACGCAGCTGGAAAGAGTATATTTGGATTAGTAACAGATGTTACGAATGAAGAATTAGATTATATGGTGGAGCTTCAAGTGAAGAGTGTATATAGACTTTTATCGATGGCGCTTCCACCGATGATCGGGCGGAGAAGTGGTAATGTTGTTGTTATTTCATCCATTTGGGGGCAAATAGGAGCGTCTTGTGAGGTGCTGTACTCAATGGTGAAAGGTGCACAAAATTCATATGTGAAGGCTTTAGCGAAAGAAGTTTCTCTAAGTGGATTGCGCGTTAATGCGGTAGCGCCAGGTGCGATCGAAACAGAAATGTTAAATGTATTTTCAGAAGATGATAAAAATGAAATTGCTGAAGATATTCCATTAGGTAGAATAGGACTACCCGAAGAGGTAGCAAAAACAGTATCATTCCTCGTTTCGCCAGGAGCTTCTTATATTACGGGGCAAATTATCGGAGTGAATGGCGGTTGGCATTGCTAAAAAATTCTTACATAAAAAACAAGAAATTGTACAAATTAAGCATGATTCTATTACTAAAATAGTGAGGTGCTTAAACATGTCAGTGTTAGATAATTTTGATCAGTGGAAGAGCTTTTTAGGAGAACGTTTAGAACAAGCGGGGGGAAAAGGGCTTGATGGTGGTGCCGTATCAGATATGGCATTTCGTGTTGGTGATTATTTAGCAAATGAAGTAGAAGCGCGCAACGATCAAGAAAAATTATTGTCTGAGCTTTGGAAAGTTGCTGATGAACAAGAGCAACATACAATTGCAAATTTAATGGTGAAGTTTGTACAACATAAGTAAAAGTAGAGAGGAGCTTCTCCTCTCTACTTTTTTTGTATAGTAATTAGGAGGAATAGATTATACATTTAGCTTCCCTATTAAGGTGAAATCATATAATATAGTACGTAGGTGTAAAGTAAGCGTAGGGGAGTGATCTTGGATGATTGAATGGTATTTTGAATATGAAATACATAAAAACCGACCTGGCTTACTTGGTGACGTTTCTTCGTTAATCGGTATGCTTGGCATCAATATTGTCACAATTAATGGTGTAGATAATGCACGACGTGGACTTTTGCTTATGTGTGATAATCAAGAGCAAATCTCTAGACTTGAATCAATTTTAAATACGATGGATAATATAACGGTAACGAAATATCGTCCGCCAAAGCTTAGAGATAAGCTAGCAGTTAGACATGGTAGGTACATACAACGAGATGCAGATGATAAGAAAACATTTCGATTTGTGCGTGATGAATTAGGATTGCTTGTAGACTTTATGGCGGAGATAATGAAAAAAGAAGGTCATAAATTAATTGGGATACGAGGAATGCCTCGTGTCGGAAAAACAGAATCTATTGTTGCCGCAAGTGTTTGTGCAAATAAGAGATGGTTATTCGTATCATCTACTCTCATTAAGCAAACTGTTCGTAGCCAATTGATTGAAGATGAGTATAGCGACGATAATATTTTCATACTAGATGGAATTGTGTCGACAAAGCGTGCAAATGAAAGACACTGGCAGCTCGTTCGTGAAATCATGAGATTGCCTGCAACGAAAGTTGTGGAACATCCGGATGTGTTTGTGAGTCAGTCAGAATACACATTGGATGATTTTGATTATATTATCGAATTGCGTAACGATTATGATGAAGAAATTCAATATAATTTAGTAGATGAAATTGAGCAAGGTACGCAAAACAATTTCTCTATGTTCGACTTTTAAAGAAATATTGAGGTGTTAGTAGTGACGGAATTAGGACAAAAGCTGACAGAAGCAAGAGAAGCGAAAGGCTTATCTATTGATCAGCTGCATGAGATTACAAAAATTCAAAAACGCCATTTAGTAGCGATTGAAGAAGGCAATTATGATGTGTTGCCAGGAGCTTTTTATGCGCGTGCATTCATTAAACAATATGCAGATGCTGTTGGATTAAATGGAGAGGAACTGCTTGTGGAATATCAGAGTACGATACCACAGTCTGAAAAACGTGAAGTTCCACAAGTATCAACTGGACAAAAAACACAAGAAACAATGCAAAAATCTTCATCATGGCCAATTGCGGATCATATGCCCAAAATTTTGATTGCGTTGTTAGTAATCGCATTTGGAGTGGTAGTCTGGTTTGTTATTCAAGCGTTAACTGGAAAAGATGATAGGCAAGTTCAAAATGCTCAAAGTGAGAAAATTGAGGTTCAAAAAGCAAAAAATTCTCCGTTAGATACGAAGAAAGATGAAGCGAAAGCGGAAGAACCAAAAAAAGAAGAACCAAAGAAAGAAGAACCAAAGAAAGAAGAGCAACCAGCGCAACCAACTGGACAACAAGAAGTGAAGGTAGTTGGAACGAGTGGTAAGGTATCTACTTTGGAAATTCATAATAATAAAACATTAGAACTGGAAATTTCAGCGAAGGGTGCAAGCTATGTAGATGTTAAAGATGATGCGGGTAACGAAATTCTAAACACTACAGTACAAAGTGGTCAAACAGAAAAACGTGATTTATCAACAGTAAAAGAAGTGCGGCTTAATATTGGAAGTGCACCGAATGTTGAAATTAAACTGAATGGCCAAGTGGTTACTTTCCCATTAGATCCAGCAAAAGAATATCACCAAAGATTGGTGATAAAAAACCAAGGGATAGGGCAAGCTGCGCAATAACAGTCATCGCTTCGATGACTTTTTTCAATGAACAAATGTTTTTGACATGATGGAGGAATAGCTGTGAATTTACCAAATAAAATTACAATATCTAGAATCTTCTTAATTCCAATTTTTATGGTAATTATGTTAGCGCCCTTTGAGTGGGGCTCATTTATAATTGGTGATGTAGAGTTACCAATTCAACATTTAGTAGGGGCACTTATCTTTATTATTGCTTCGGCTACAGATTGGATTGATGGACATTATGCAAGAAAGTATAATCTTGTAACGAATTTAGGGAAATTCCTTGACCCGTTAGCAGATAAATTACTTGTTTCGGCAGCACTTATCACATTGGTAGAAATGCAATATGTACCTGCTTGGATCGTTATTGTAATTATAAGCCGTGAGTTTGCAGTAACAGGTTTACGCCTTGTACTTGCTGGGACAGGGGAAGTAGTTGCAGCAAATCAGCTAGGGAAAATTAAGACATGGACACAAATTATTGCAATTGCAGCATACTTATTACATGATGTACCGTTAAATCTACTTCATATTCCAGTTGCAGATATTTTCATATGGATTGCATTATTCTTTACCGTTATTTCAGGATGGGATTATTTCTGGAAAAATAAAGATGCTTTTGTAAACTCAAAATAGAAGTTTATGGGGGAATTGGGATGAATGCTGAAATTATTGCGGTTGGAACGGAATTATTACTTGGACAAATTGCAAATACAAATGCCCAGTTTTTATCTGAAAAGTTAGCTTCAATCGGAATTAACGTGTACTACCATACTGTTGTTGGGGATAATAACAAGCGATTACAGAAGGCAATTGAATTGGCTGAAGAACGAGCTGATATGCTCATTTTTACAGGTGGATTAGGACCGACAAAAGATGATTTAACGAAAGAAACAATAGCGTCTAGTTTAGATGAAGAGCTTGTGTATGATGAAAAGGCATTAACATCGATAAGCGATTATTTTAAGCGTACAGGCCGTGAATTTACGGAGAATAATAAAAAGCAGGCGCTCGTTTTAAATGGATCGACTGTATTTGCGAATGATCACGGTATGGCGCCTGGTATGGGATTAAATACGAATGGAAAAGTTTATATTTTATTACCAGGACCACCAAAAGAAATGAAGCCGATGTATATAAGTTACGTAGAGCCTTTTTTATGTAAGTTTACAACGGGGGAAAATATTTATTCTCGTGTTCTTCGTTTTTTTGGTATTGGGGAATCTCAATTAGAGGTGAAAGTTCAAGATTTAATTGATGGACAAACGAACCCAACCATTGCACCACTTGCAAATGATGGAGAAGTGACATTACGTTTAACTGCCAAACATCATGATGCTGATGAGGCGGAGAAACTGATTCAGCATGTGGAAGATTTGATTTTAGAAAGAGTAGGAGAATTTTTCTACGGATATGACCAAGATTTCCTTCATTACAAGGCAATAAGGCTATTGAAGGAAAAAGGGTTAACTTTAGCGTGTGCAGAAAGTTTAACAGGTGGTCTTTTTGGAAATCAAGTAACAGAAAATGCTGGTGTTTCGTCTGTATTTAAAGGCGGTGTCATTTGTTATCAAAATGATGTGAAGCAACAAATTTTACATGTACCTGAAGAAGTGTTACGTACTGATGGCGCGGTTAGTAAACAGTGTGCTCGCTATCTTGCTGAAAATGTAAAGGAACTGTTAAAAGCAGATATCGGAATTAGTTTCACTGGGGTGGCAGGACCGGATGCTTCAGAGCATAAAGAACCAGGAACAGTATTTATTGGATTGGTGATTAAAGATGAACCAGCTGTAGTCTTCTCGCTTAATTTAAGTGGAAGTCGTCAACAAATTAGAGAACGCTCTACAAAATATGGATTTTATCATTTATTTAAAAAGCTAGAAGAGATATAAATTTCTTCTAGTTTTTTTTGTTGGAAAACCTAGTTTTATTCGATATAAAATAAAAAAACGAATAAATGTTCGATTTTTGTTGGCAAATTGAATTGAAAATAGGTATAATAAGATTAGCAATTTAGTTAAGGAGGAATTTTGAATGAGCGATCGTCAAGCGGCATTAGATATGGCGTTAAAACAAATAGAGAAGCAATTCGGTAAAGGTTCAATTATGAAATTAGGAGAACAAGCGGAGCGTAGAATTTCTACAATTTCAAGTGGTTCTTTAGCACTTGATGTGGCACTAGGGGTAGGCGGATACCCACGTGGCCGTGTTATTGAAATTTATGGACCTGAAAGTTCAGGTAAAACAACAGTTTCATTACACGCAATCGCGGAAGTACAGCGTCAAGGTGGACAAGCAGCGTTCATTGATGCGGAGCATGCAATGGATCCTGTATATGCACAAAAATTAGGTGTTAACATAGATGAATTACTATTATCACAGCCTGATACAGGGGAGCAAGGACTAGAAATCGCAGAAGCACTTGTACGAAGTGGAGCGGTTGATATTATCGTAATTGACTCTGTGGCAGCTCTTGTACCGAAAGCTGAGATCGAAGGGGACATGGGTGACTCTCACGTTGGTTTACAAGCACGTTTAATGTCACAAGCACTTCGTAAACTTTCAGGTGCAATCAACAAATCAAAAACAATCGCAATCTTTATCAACCAAATTCGTGAAAAAGTTGGGGTTATGTTCGGGAACCCAGAAACAACTCCAGGTGGTCGTGCGTTGAAATTCTATTCAACTGTCCGTCTTGAAGTACGTCGTGCTGAGCAGTTAAAGCAAGGTAACGATATTGTTGGTAATAAAACGAAAGTAAAAGTAGTTAAAAATAAAGTAGCACCGCCATTCCGTGTTGCTGAAGTTGATATTATGTACGGAGAAGGTATTTCAAGAGAAGGTGAAATCTTAGATATGGCTTCTGAACTTGATATCGTTCAAAAGAGCGGTGCTTGGTACTCTTATAATGAAGAACGCTTAGGACAAGGTCGTGAAAATTCGAAGCAATTCTTAAAAGAGAATACGGATTTAAGAGAAGAAATTGCCTTCTTTGTTCGTGAACATCACGGAATTGGTGAAAACTCTGGTGTTGAAGACACGGAAGATTCAACTCGTCAAGATTAAAAAATAAAAGACACGGTCCCGTGTCTTTTATTTTTTAATCCACTATGAAAGCGCTATATATAGCTGGAGATAAAATATTTATTCTATCCAAAAGGCTATGTGTAAAGGGGAATATTCATATATTTTAAGTGAATGAATTGGGATTTTCTAAGGTTTTCCAGGATAATATGCTGTCTGTTTTTTAAATCCATATAAGATTCAGGGCTTAAGGTAAAGAAAGTAAAAGTAGACAACGCTTGACAATGAAAATTGCGATAGATACAATGAGAATGTATATTTTTTCTTATATACGATATACTCTTCTCAAGAAGAGAAGTAATATTCGGAGTAAGACTTAAATCTTGCCGAAATAATAATATGACATTTTAATTGTGAAATGAAGAAAGTCCCTTAAAAAAGCGGGACGACGGTCTTTGCTGTACGTTGTAATTCAATGTACATGCCGACAGTCTTTTTTCATTCATAGCAAGGGGAGGTGAAATCATGAGTAGTAGTACAGTTTGGATACTCATCTCCATTTTGCTTGCAACAGTCGGTGCAGTTGTTGGCTTTTTTGTTCGAAAGTCTATTGCTGAAGCGAAGATTAATGGTGCAGCTAATGAAGCAAAACGTATTCTAGACGAAGCGAATCGTGATGCTGAAGCACTTAAGAAAGAAGCGCTTTTAGAAGCAAAGGATGAAATTCATACACTTCGTACAGAAGCTGAATTAGAAATTCGTGACCGTAGAAGCGAATTACAAAAACAAGAAAATCGTTTAATGCAAAAAGAAGAGAACCTTGATCGTAAAGACGAAACGCTCGATAACCGCGAGCGACAGTTAGAAAAGAAAGAGGAATCTCTTGTAGCGAAACAACAACAGATTGAAGAGTTGGAAAGCAAAGTGGGAGAGTTAGTTCAAAAGCAACAAACAGAATTAGAGCGCATTTCCAATCTGACCCGCGAACAAGCGAAAGCAATTATTCTTGGTAAAGTGGAAAGTGAAGTTTCTCATGAAATTGCCGTTATGGTAAAAGAAAGTGAAGTTCGCGCGAAAGAAGAAGCGGATAAGAAGGCAAAAGAGATTTTATCTCTTGCAATGCAAAGATGTGCAGCTGATCATGTTGCTGAAACAACCGTTTCGGTTGTAAATCTTCCAAATGACGAAATGAAGGGACGTATTATCGGACGTGAAGGTCGTAACATTCGTACGTTAGAAACGTTAACAGGTATTGACCTTATTATCGATGATACACCAGAAGCTGTAATTCTATCTGGATTTGACCCGATTCGTCGTGAAACAGCTCGTATCGCTCTTGATAAACTAGTACAGGACGGACGTATTCACCCAGCGCGTATTGAAGAGATGGTCGAAAAATCAAGACGTGAAGTGGACGAGTATATTCGTGAAGTCGGAGAGCAAACAACGTTTGAAGTGGGTGTTCATGGCTTACATCCAGATTTAATTAAAATTTTAGGTCGTTTAAAATACCGTACAAGTTACGGACAAAACGTCTTAAAACACTCTATGGAAGTTGCATACTTAACTGGACTTATGGCAGCGGAGCTTGGTGAGGATGAAAAACTAGCAAGACGTGCTGGTCTATTACATGATATCGGAAAAGCAATCGATCATGAAGTAGAAGGTAGCCACGTTGAAATTGGTGTTGAACTCGCAACGAAATATAAAGAGCATCCTGTTGTAATAAACAGTATCGCATCTCACCATGGTGACACAGAACCAACTTCTATCATTGCAGTTCTAGTTGCTGCAGCAGATGCATTATCAGCTGCAAGACCGGGAGCTCGTAGTGAAACGCTTGAGAATTACATTCGTCGTCTTGAAAAGTTAGAAGAAATTTCAGAGTCTTATGAAGGCGTAGAAAAATCTTTCGCAATTCAAGCAGGACGTGAAGTTCGTATTCTGGTAAAACCAGATACAATTGATGATTTAGAAGCTCATCGTTTAGCTCGTGATATTCGAAAACGTATTGAAAATGAACTGGATTATCCAGGACATATTAAAGTAACTGTTATTCGTGAAACACGTGCAGTGGAATACGCAAAATAAAGTGGTGAAACACCACTTTATTTTTTTGTGTTGGAATTGGGTAAAATAAAGAAAATTATTTATGAGCAGTATGCAAGTGAAAGAAACTTATAATAGATAAATTGTAACTGTTGTAAGGAAATAGCTTTAAGGTTATAGTATGGTAATAAAAAATGTAGTACATAGAAAGGGTAAGACATATGAGAATATTATTTGTTGGGGATGTAGTAGGATCTCCTGGTAGAGACATGATTCAACAGTACGTACCGGCATTAAAGAAGAAATATACACCGACAGTAACAATTATTAATGGAGAAAATGCTGCGGGTGGACGTGGAATTACGGAAAAAATATATCGAAACTTTTTAGAGTGCGGGGCACAAGCGGTTACGCTTGGAAACCACGCTTGGGATAACCGTGAAGTATTTGAATTTATCGATGATGCAAAATATCTTGCAAGACCAGCTAACTTCCCAGAAGGAACGCCGGGAAAAGGGCTTATCTTTGTAAATTGTAATGGAACAGAAGTTGCAGTTATTAACTTACAAGGACGTACTTTCCTTCCTCCAATTGATTGTCCATTCCGTAAAGTGGATGAGTTAATCAGTATTGCAAAAAAACGTACAAACATTATCTTTGTTGATTTTCATGCTGAAACAACAAGTGAGAAGCAGGCGTTAGGTTGGTATGTAGACGGTCGTGCTACAGCGGTAGTAGGTACACATACACACGTTCCTACAGCTGATAATCGTATTTTACCAAGCGGAACAGCTTATATTACAGATGTTGGTATGACAGGCCCATATGATGGGATTTTAGGTATGGATCGCGAAGCGGTATTGAAGAAGTTTTTAACGAACTTACCAGTGCGTTTTGAAGTGACGAATGGTAGAACACAATTAAGTGCAGTGTTAATTGATGTGGATCCTAATACAGGGAAAGCAAAGAAAATTGAGCGCATTTTAATTAATGATGACCAGCCATTTTTTGACTGATTTTTAACGAAAAGTTAGAGAATTCTTTATATTTTAATTTTTTAGAAAAATTACAGAAATTTAGCAGGAATACGTGCCATTCCTCGTGAATATAAGTTAAAGTGAAATAATTGCTATTACTTTTTATAGAAACGAGGAGGAAACGCGGAATGGAAATATTAAAAGTTAAAGCAACGTCGGTCCCTAATTCTGTAGCTGGTGCACTTGCAGGTGTTATTCGCGAACGCGGAACAGCAGAAATTCAAGCTATTGGTGCAGGTGCATTGAACCAAGCGGTAAAGGCAGTAGCAATTGCAAGAGGATTTGTAGCGCCTAGCGGTTTGGACTTGATTTGTATCCCAGCGTTTACAGATATTATGATTGATGGTGAAGAGCGTACAGCGATAAAATTAATTGTAGAACCTCGTTAAGTTGAAACAACCTGTTTGCATGTATGCAAACAGGTTGTTTTTGTAATGGAGGAATGAAAATGAAAATTTTTGATGCACATTGCGATGTACTCTTTCAGTTATGGAGTGCAAAGGGAAAAAAAGACTTTCAAAACGATTCACAATTACATATTACATTTGAACAATTAATGAAAAGAAAAGGAAGTATACAATGCTTTGCTATATATATACCAGAAACAGTAGCGTATGAAAAGCGTTTTGAAGTTGCGCTGCAAATGATAGATATTTTTCATAATGAAATTCTATCGCTACCAGGAATGAAGTTTATTCAGACAAAAAACGATATTAACATGCTAAAACAGGACGAGATTGGAGCATTATTAACATTAGAAGGATGCGAAGCAATTGGAAAAGAAGAGATGAAATTACGTTTGTTTTATCGCTTAGGTGTACGTTCCTTTGGATTGACATGGAACTATGCCAATCTGTTAGCTGATGGAGCGCTAGAGGCACGTGGAGCAGGTTTAACTACATTTGGTAGACAAGTTGTACAAGAACTTAATACGTTACATTTATGGACCGATGTGTCTCACTTAAATGAAAGAAGCTTTTGGGATGTTATTGAAATTGCTAAAAACCCAATTGCATCTCATTCAAACTGTTATCAACTTTGTGGGCATCCACGCAATTTAAGCGATGAACAAATAAGAGCCCTTATAAAGAAAAATAGCATTATTGGTATTACTTTCGTACCGCAGTTTTTAACGAATGAAAGACAAGCGAATATAGCAGATATATTAAGGCATGTGGAATATATTTGTTCATTAGGTGGAGAAAAAAATATAGGATTCGGTTCTGATTTTGATGGGATTTTAGAAACTGTTGTAGGTGTAGAAGTATATAGGGATTATGAAAATATAATTAATCAACTGTGTAAAAAGTATAATGAATCAACTGTAGAGCGATTTTTGTATAAAAATTTTGTTGACTGTATAACGTTCTAAAGAATATGTTTTAAAAATTCAGAATAATTAAAATAAATTCACTTGAATTTATTGATTTTTTTAAGACCTAATACTAGAATGGTAAACGAAATAGCATTATACTAAAGATTCAGGGAAAACAGAAGAGGCATAATTTGCGTCCATTGTAGTTTATTTGCATAAAAAATGCTAAACTAATACTGTAAAAAAATACACTACAATGAATGCAGCCAAAAGGGGTGTAGGAGATGATTAGTCAACTTTCATGGAAAGTTGGAGGCCAACAAGGTGAAGGAATTGAAAGTACAGGGGAAATCTTCTGTATTGCATTAAACCGATTAGGATATTACCTATACGGTTACCGCCACTTCTCATCACGTATTAAAGGCGGCCATACAAATAATAAAATTCGTGTAAGTACAACAGAAGTACGCGCGATCTCAGATGATTTAGATATTTTAATTGCTTTTGATCAAGAAACAATTGATTTTAACTTCCACGAACTACGTCCGGGCGGAATTGTAGTTGCGGATGCGAAATTTAATCCGACAATACCTGATAATACAGATGTAAATCTATATGTGATACCGTTTACAGATATTGCTTCAGAATTAGGCACATCTTTAATGAAAAATATGGTTGCTGTTGGGGCATCTAGTGCGGTATTAGGATTAGACGAAACAGCTTATTTAGAGGTTGTTGAAGAAATCTTTGGTCGTAAAGGAGAGCAAGTCGTTCAAAAGAATATGGAAGCAATTAAACGCGGCTCTCAATACATGAAAGAATTGCTTGGTGAGAAAGTAAACATGATGCAGCTTGAAAAAGCTGACGGTAAGAAACGCATGTTTATGATTGGAAACGACGCAATCGCATTTGGTGCGGTAACTGGTGGTGCTCGCTTTATGTCTGCATATCCAATCACACCTGCATCTGAAATTATGGAATATTTAATTAAAAAGTTACCGAAAGTCGGCGGAACAGTAATCCAAACTGAGGATGAAATCGCAGCTTGTACAATGGCGATCGGTGCAAACTACGCTGGTGTTCGTACATTAACAGCATCTGCTGGTCCTGGTCTTTCTTTAATGATGGAAGCAATTGGTTTAGCAGGTATTACTGAAACACCGCTAGTTATCATTGATACACAACGCGGTGGTCCAAGTACGGGCTTACCAACAAAACAAGAGCAGTCTGACTTAATGGCTATGATTTACGGAACACATGGTGAAATTCCAAAAATCGTAATGGCGCCAAGTACAGTTGAAGAAGCTTTCTATGATATTGTAGAAGCGTTTAACTTAGCAGAAGAATATCAAGTGCCTGTTATTTTCTTAACAGATTTACAGCTTTCTTTAGGAAAGCAAACAGTAGAACCACTTAAGTTAGATAAAGTGGAAATTCGTCGTGGTAAGCTTGATTTAGAAGTAGAATTACCAGAACGTGAAAATAAAGCATACTTCAAGCGTTATGAAGTAACAGAAGATGGAATTTCACCACGTGTTTTACCTGGTATGAAAAATGGTATTCACCATGTTACAGGTGTAGAACATGATGAAACGGGTAAACCATCTGAATCAGCGTTAAATCGTAAAGATCAAATGGACAAACGTTTCCGTAAAATGGCGAATTTACAGTTTAATACCCCTATTTACAAAAATGCTAAGCATGATGACGCAGACGTATTGTTAGTAGGCTTTAACTCAACTCGTGGTGCGATCGAAGAGGCAATGCAGCGTTTAGAACAAGAAGGAATGAAAGTAAACCATGCCCATGTACGTTTAATTCATCCGTTCCCAACAGCTGAAATCGATCCACTTGTGAAAAAAGCGAAGCGTGTTGTAGTAGTAGAAAACAATGCAACTGGTCAGCTTGCTAACATTATGAAAATGAATCTTTGCAATGGCGAGAAAATTTCTAGTCTTTTAAAATACGATGGAAATCCATTCTTGCCGAAAGAGATTTACAACGAATGTAAAAAAGGGGTTGTATTAAATGGCAACATTTAAGGACTTTCGTAACAGTGTAAAACCAAACTGGTGCCCAGGTTGCGGAGACTTCTCGGTGCAGGCTGCGATTCAGCGTGCGGCAGCTAACGTTGGTTTAAATCCAGATGAGCTAGCTGTTATTTCTGGTATCGGCTGTTCCGGTCGTATTTCAGGGTATATTAATTCATATGGTTTGCATAGTATTCACGGACGTGCTCTTCCAATTGCACAAGGTGTGAAAATGGCAAATCGTGATTTAACAGTTATTGCATCCGGTGGTGACGGTGATGGTTTTGCGATTGGTATGGGACATACAATCCATTCTATTCGTCGTAACATTGATATTACGTACATCGTAATGGATAACCAAATTTACGGATTAACAAAAGGGCAAACTTCACCACGTAGTGAAGCTGGATTTAAAACGAAAAGTACACCACAAGGTTCAATTGAACCATCACTAAATGTTATGGAAATGGCTTTAACAGCTGGTGCGACATTTGTGGCGCAAAGCTTTTCAAGTGATTTAAAAGAATTAACGCAAATTATTGAAGCTGGTATTAACCATAAAGGCTTTTCATTAATTAATGTATTTAGTCCATGTGTTACTTACAATAAAGTAAATACTTATGATTGGTTTAAAGAGAATTTAACGAAACTAAGTACAGTAGAAGGATATGATCCATCTAACCGCATGATGGCTATGCAAACATTAATGGAAAAGAACGGGTTAGTAACAGGTTTAATTTATCAAAACACAAAGCAGCCTTCTTACCAAGAGCTTGTAAAAGACTATAGTGAAAAACCTTTAGTGCAAGCTGATTTGAATATGGATCAGAAAATGTTTGATGAGCTTGTTGCTGAATTTATGTAATAATCGGAGAGAAGGTTGCCGCTTGGTAACCTTCTTTTTGAGTGAATAAAAATAATTAATAGATTTGTTTACTTAGAAAATTCAGAATGATAAAATAATATATAAATCGTTGTATAAAAATAGCATGTTCAATAACTGTGAAATGAAATATAGGATAAGAAGCCTTCTTCGTTAAAGTTGGCTAAAGGCTCTATACTATGATAATGTGTATAGGGATAAAGCAATATACTTTTGGGTAGGACAAGATGAAATAAAAAAAGGGAATGTCTATTTGTGTGGGGAAGACTTCATTCTTACGGATGATTAGATCGATTACTCAAGTTTCAAAGGGCAAGTTATCTCTCATGCTATCTAACATCATTGAGATGGGTCTAAGCGCATTAAAATGGACTACAGAGTGTGTGTATAGTTAAGGGTGAAAGGAGATTACCGATGAACGAGCAACAACGATTAGCAAGTCGACAAGCAAATTCCTCTACGAAAAAAGAAGAGAAAGATTATAGTAAATACTTTGAAAGTGTATACCAACCACCTTCCTTGAAATTGGCGAAAAAGCGTGGGAAAGAAGAAGTTAAAATTGAAAGAGATTTTGGCCTACCTAAAGAGTTTCGCGATTTTGGCGCAGGAAGAAAGTTTTACATTCGTACATATGGCTGTCAAATGAATGAGCATGATACAGAAGTAATGGCTGGGATTTTTACAACACTTGGATATGAGCCAACCTTTTCAACTGAAGAGGCAGATGTGATTTTATTAAATACTTGTGCAATTCGTGAAAATGCTGAAAATAAAGTGTTCGGTGAACTTGGTCATTTAAAATCATTAAAGCGAAGAAATCCGGATCTTATAATTGGTGTATGTGGTTGTATGTCTCAAGAGGAATCTGTTGTAAATAAAATTATGCAAAAAAATCAGCATGTAGATATGGTGTTTGGTACACACAATATTCATAGATTACCGTATATCTTAAAGGACGCAATGTTCTCAAAAGAGACGGTAGTTGAAGTTTGGTCAAAAGAAGGGGATGTAATTGAAAACCTTCCGAAAGTACGTCGTGGTGATATTAAAGCTTGGGTAAATATTATGTATGGCTGTGATAAGTTTTGTACATATTGTATTGTACCGTATACACGCGGAAAAGAGCGTAGCAGACGTCCAGAAGATATTATTAAAGAAATTCGCCATCTAGCTGCGAACGGTTATAGAGAAATTACGTTACTTGGACAAAACGTAAACGCATACGGTAAAGACTTTGAAGATATACAATATGGTCTTGGCGATTTAATGGATGAACTTCGTAAAATCGATATCGCGCGTATTCGTTTTACAACGAGTCATCCACGTGATTTTGATGATCATTTAATTGATGTTCTTGGAAAAGGTGGTAACCTAGTAGAACATATCCACTTACCGGTTCAATCTGGTAGTACAGATATGCTTAAAATTATGGCGCGTAAATATTCGCGAGAACACTATTTAGAGCTTGTACGAAAAATTAAAGAAACCATTCCGAATGCAGTGCTAACGACTGATATTATCGTTGGTTTCCCAAATGAAACGGATGAGCAGTTTGAAGAGACGATGTCGTTATATCGTGAAGTAGGATTTGATACGGCATTTACATTTATTTATTCTCCGCGTGAAGGTACACCAGCTGCAAAAATGCAAGATAATGTTCCGATGGAAGTGAAGAAAGAGCGATTGCAACGCTTAAATACACTAGTGAATGAATATGCAGTTAATAAGAATAAGCGTTATATAGGTCAAATTGTAGAAGTATTAGTTGAGGGAGAAAGTAAGAATAATCCTGAAGTACTTGCGGGATATACACGTACGAATAAACTTGTAAACTTTGTTGCTTCAAAATCTTTAATTGGTCAGCTTGTGAAAGTAAAAATAACGGAAGCAAAAACTTGGTCTCTTAACGGGGAATTGGTTAAGGAGCCGATTGAGGTGAAATAATAGATGAAAGTATATACGAAAGATGAAATTGTTGAGCAAGCGAAAGAATTAGCGAAAATGATCTCTGAAACAGAAGAAGTCGATTTCTTTAAGCGAGCAGAAGCACAAATTCATAAAAATGAAAATGTAAAGCGAGCAATTGATGAAATAAAAGCTTTGCAAAAACAAGCAGTAAACTTGCAACATTATGGGAAATGGGAAGCTTTGAAAAAAGTAGAAGCTGAAATTGATGCACTTCAAGATAAGTTAGATAATATCCCAGTTGTACAGGAGTTTAAATCTTCACAAACGTATGTAAATGACTTACTACAGCTAGTTGCTAGTACCATTTCTAACAATGTAACAGATGAAATATTAGTTTCAACTGGCGGCGATGTGTTGAAGGGTGAAACTGGTGCAGCAGTAGAAAGTAAAAAAGGAAATTGTGGTTGTTAAAGAGATGTCTTATTGACATCTCTTTTTTTTAGTGGGTTATATCGGAAATTCTTCTCAAAAAAAAGAATGACACATTCCGCTATTGTCACGCATATGATTAAGTGAATAGTGATTGAGGAGGGTTACGAATGTCCGAATTTAGAGAGATTATTACAAAAGCAGTGGTTGGAAAAGGACGTAAGTATACAAAGTCAACGCATACATGTGAATCGAATAATGAGCCAACAAGTATTTTAGGGTGCTGGGTAATTAACCATTCGTACGAAGCGAGAAAGAATGGAAAACATGTGGAAATTGAAGGTTTCTATGATGTAAACACTTGGTATTCATTTGATGGAAACACAAAGACTGAAGTTGTAACAGAACGTGTTAACTACAATGATGAAGTAAGTATTGGGTATCGTGATAAAAACTTCTCTGGTGACGATTTAGAAATTATCGCTCGTGTAATTCAGCCGCCAAATTGTTTAGAAGCTCTTGTATCGCCAAATGGTAATAAAATTGTTGTGACGGTAGAACGTGAATTTGTAACAGAAGTAGTTGGGGAAACGAAAATTTGTGTAAGTGTAAATCCTGAAGGTTGCGTAGAATCAGACGAGGATTTCCAAGTCGATGATGATGAGTTTGAAGAATTAGATCCGAACTTTATCGTCGATGCAGAAGAAGAGTAAGAGAAAGCTAGGGAGAAGTTCTTCCTAGCTTTTTACAGTACATAAGTGGTTCTGCATGAACATGATTCCTTATGAAATGTGCTATAATGAGGAAAGACTCCTGGAATAGGAGATATGGATGTCCGTGAAGTGTGACATATATGAATATAGATTATTATGTAAGAATTATGGAGGAAAGACATGACGCAATATACGCCTATGATACAGCAATACTTAAAGGTTAAGGCAGACTATCAAGATGCCTTTTTATTTTTCCGATTAGGTGATTTTTATGAAATGTTCTTTGAAGATGCGGTTAAAGCAGCTCATGAACTTGAAATTACATTAACGAGCCGAGATGGTGGTAGTAGTGAACGTATACCGATGTGTGGTGTACCGCATCATGCAGCTAAAAATTATATTGAACAACTTGTTGAAAAAGGATATAAAGTAGCTGTTTGTGAGCAAGTGGAAGACCCAAAAACAGCTAAAGGTGTAGTACGTCGTGAAGTAGTACAACTAATTACGCCAGGAACGATGATGGAAGGGCGTACAATAGACGAGAAGGAGAATAACTTCTTAGCAGCATTAACACATTTCGAAGATGGATCTTATGCGCTAGCTTGTAATGACTTAACGACTGGACAAAATACAGTGACGTTATTAACTGGTTCAGTAGAAGATATTTTATTAGAAGTGTATGCGACTGGTTCAAAAGAAATTGTTGTAGATTCTACATTTTCAAAAGATGAATTAAATAAGTTAACTGAAACATTAAAAATGACGATTTCGTATGAAGATACAATAACTATTCCAGAAGGATTAGAACATCTTGTGAAAAGTGTTTCCCAAGCAAAATTAATTAAAGCAATTGGACGCTTATTTAACTATGTGATAAGAACACAAAAACGTTCGTTAGATCACTTGCAACCAGTAGAAATTTATTACACGAATCAATTTATGAAAATTGATGTGCATTCAAAGCGAAATTTAGAGCTGACAGAAACACTTCGCACGAAAGAAAAAACAGGATCATTATTATGGCTATTAGACAAAACAAAAACGGCTATGGGTGGTCGTATGTTAAAACAGTGGATGGAACGTCCGCTAATCCAAAAAGAAAAAGTAGAAGAGCGTTTAGAAATGGTTGAAACATTTGTAAATGATTACTTCTTACGTGAAGATTTAAAAGAAAAATTAAAAGAAGTATATGATTTAGAGCGTTTAGCAGGGAAAGTTGCATTTGGTAATGTAAATGCACGGGACTTATTACAATTAAGACGTTCTTTACTGCAAGTACCAGCTATTTTAGAAGCGATTAGTCTGTTAGATAATGCTTATGCTGCAAGGTTAATTCAAGGTGCGGATCCATGTGAGAGCTTAACTGAATTACTAGGAAGAAGTATTCAAGAAAACCCACCGCTTTCTATTAAAGATGGAGATATTATTAAAGACGGTTATAATGACAAGCTTGATCAATATCGTTACGTTAGTAAAAACGGGAAAACGTGGATCGCTGAGCTTGAAAAACGAGAGCGTGATATTACAGGAGTTAAATCGTTAAAAATCGGGTACAACCGTATTTTCGGTTACTACATTGAAGTAACGAAATCGAATCTTGGAGCACTTCCAGAAGGGCGCTATGAGCGTAAACAAACGCTTGCTAATGCTGAACGTTTCATAACAGATGAATTAAAAGAAAAAGAAACATTAATCTTAGAAGCAGAAGAGAAAATTGTACAATTAGAATACGATTTATTTACAGCGCTTCGCGAAGAAGTCAAAGTATTCATTCCGAAATTACAGCATTTAGCGAAAGTAATTAGTGAACTAGACGTACTGCAAAGCTTTGCGACAGTTAGTGAAGAAGAGCAGTTTGTAAAACCTGTTTTAACAAATAAGCGCGAAATCTTTATTAAAGATGGTCGTCATCCTGTCGTTGAAAAAGTATTGAACGGGAAATTGTATGTACCGAATGATTGTATTATGCCGGAGAAGATGGATGTCTTTTTAATTACAGGACCGAACATGTCTGGTAAAAGTACGTATATGAGACAATTAGCACTTGTTACTGTTATGTCACAAATTGGTTGTTTTGTACCAGCGACAGAAGCAGTATTACCTGTCTTCGATCAAATCTTTACGAGAATTGGTGCAGCGGATGATTTAATCTCAGGTCAAAGTACATTTATGGTTGAAATGTTAGAAGCGAAAAATGCAATTGCAAATGCATCAGAGAGAAGTTTAATTTTATTCGATGAAATTGGACGCGGTACATCTACGTATGATGGTATGGCACTTGCGCAAGCAATCATTGAACATATTCATGACCAAATTGGTGCGAAAACATTATTCTCTACACATTATCATGAATTAACAGTGTTAGAAGAAAGTTTAGACCAACTAAAGAATGTACATGTTTCAGCAATTGAAGAGAATGGAAAAGTAGTTTTCCTTCATAAAATTCAAGATGGAGCGGCTGATAAAAGTTACGGAATTCACGTTGCTCAACTTGCCGAGCTTCCAGAGAGCTTAATCGCTCGCGCGAAAGAAGTGTTAGCACAACTAGAAGGACAGGAAGAAATTGTTATTCCGAAACGAGTAGAAGTGAAAGTGCCAGAAGTCGCTCCAGAACCAGTTGTTGTAAAAGAAGAACCAGCAGAAATACAAGAGACGAAAGTAGAGACTGAGGAAGAATCGCAATTATCATTCTTTGGTGGAGAACAGTCTTCGAAAAAACAAGACAAGTCAGTTCTAGATGCAAAAGAAACGGCAGTACTTGCACAAATTAAAAAGATTGATTTACTCGATATGACGCCTTTAGAAGCGATGAATGAACTGTATCGTTTACAGAAAAAGTTAAAGAAAGGATGAGTAAGTAGATGGGGAAAATTCGCAAACTCGATGATCAACTCTCTAACTTAATTGCGGCAGGGGAAGTAGTAGAGCGCCCTGCCTCAGTTGTAAAAGAACTCGTGGAAAATTCCATCGATGCGAATAGTACATCTATTGAAATCCACTTAGAAGAAGCTGGATTATCGAAGATTCGCATCATCGATAATGGAGATGGTATTGCTGAAGAAGATTGTATCGTTGCATTTGAACGACACGCAACGAGTAAAATTAAAGATGAAAATGATTTATTTCGTATAAGAACGCTCGGTTTCCGCGGAGAGGCCCTGCCGAGTATTGCCTCAGTGAGTGAATTAGAGTTAATTACGAGCACAGGTGATGCGCCTGGTACACACCTTAGTATTAAAGGTGGAGACATTATAAAACAAGAGAAAACGGCAAGCCGAAAAGGAACAGATATTACTGTACAAAACTTATTTTTTAATACACCAGCGCGTCTTAAATATATGAAAACTATTCATACAGAGCTTGGGAACATTACAGATATCGTGTATCGTATTGCAATGTCTCACCCAGAAGTATCGTTAAAACTGTTTCATAATGAAAAGAAATTGCTTCATACATCAGGAAACGGTGATGTAAGACAAGTACTTGCATCGATTTACAGCATTCAAGTTGCGAAGAAGCTTATTCCGATTGAAGCTGAATCTCTAGACTTTACAATTAAGGGATATGTAACATTACCAGAAGTAACGAGAGCGTCGCGTAACTATATGTCAACGATTGTAAATGGCCGTTACGTTCGAAATTTCGTATTAATGAAAGCAATTCAGCAAGGATATCATACGTTATTGCCAATCGGACGATACCCAATCGGCTTCTTATCAATTGAAATGGATCCAATGCTTGTTGATGTCAACGTACATCCAGCAAAATTAGAAGTACGCTTTAGTAAAGAACAAGAATTGCTAAAGCTTATCGAAGAAACATTGCAATCGGCATTCAAAAAAATACAACTCATTCCAGATGCTGGTGTAACAACGAAGAAAAAAGAAAAAGATGAAAGTGTGCAAGAACAGTTCAAGTTTGAGCATACAAAACCGAGAGAATCATCTATGCCTAACATCGTTTTACCAACAGGAATGGATGAGAAACAAGAAGAAACAACGACTGTAAAACAACCAGCACAACTGTGGCAACCGCCGAAGCAAGAATGGCAACCACCACAGTCACTCGTAAGAGAAGAGCAAAGCTGGCAGCCATCCTCTAAGCCGGAAACGGTTCGGGAGGAAAAGGAATGGACTAGCAACGATGACGATTTTGAATTAGAGGAATTGGAAGAAGAAGTCGGGGAGATAGAAGAGATTGAAATGAACGGTAATGACTTACCGCCGCTTTATCCAATTGGACAGATGCACGGAACATATATTTTCGCTCAAAATGATAACGGGCTATATATGATTGATCAGCATGCTGCGCAGGAGCGCATCAATTATGAATATTTCCGTGATAAAGTGGGACGAGTTACGCAAGAAGTACAAGAATTACTTGTACCGTACCGCATCGATTTATCTCTTACCGAATTTTTACGTGTCGAAGAGCAGTTAGAAGAATTAAAAAAAGTCGGACTATTTTTAGAGCAGTTTGGCCATCAATCCTTTATCGTTCGTTCGCATCCAACGTGGTTCCCGAAAGGACAAGAAACAGAAATCATTGATGAGATGATGGAGCAAGTCGTCAAACTAAAAAAAGTTGATATTAAAAAATTACGTGAAGAAGCAGCGATTATGATGAGCTGTAAAGCTTCAATTAAAGCAAATCAATATTTAACGAACGATCAAATATTCGCTTTACTTGAAGAACTTCGTACAACAACAAACCCATATACATGTCCGCATGGAAGACCGATTCTGGTGCATCATTCTACTTATGAGTTGGAGAAGATGTTTAAGAGGGTTATGTAGGGTTAATGTCCAAAGAGAAAAAGTTCGTTCCGAGTTATTTGAAACGGTTTGAAAGTGCCTAGTATTATTTATATGTGTTGAAAGAAAATAAAATAAATATGTAATAGCAATGTTCTCTACAGTTATTTTAATAAAATATTGAGAGAAATAAAAAGGAGCGATAGTAACAAGTCGCTCCTTTTTAATATCATTCTTTTGCAACTATATTTTAAAAATTCATTTATAAACTAGAGATAACCTATTTGTAATTTATATGTGCTTTCTCATTTTTTTGTAAGGAAAGGGGTTTTTAATTTACAGATTTATCAGAATTATGTAAAGTGTAGATAAAATCATAAAATGGGGTGTTCTTTATGTGTACTAGTTTGACATTACAGACAAAAAACGGTCAGCACCTTTTTGCAAGAACGATGGATTTTACATTAGATTTGAATCAAGAAGTAATAATCATTCCTCGACATTACCAGTGGAATAATATAACTGGTGAAATCATCAATACGAAACATGCTACGGTCGGAATGGGGATTAATCATCAAGGAAGGGTCATTATGGCGGACGGAGTAAATGAAGCAGGTATGACATGTGCAACACTCTATTTTCCAGGATTCGCTACTTATAGTAAAAGTATAGATAATAACAAAACGAATCTGGCTCCATTTGATTTTGTGACTTGGAGTCTTACACAATTCAATTCTGTCAAAGAGTTAAAGAAATCTGTAGATAGCCTTACCTTTTTGGATATACCATTACCGGATTTAGGACTTACGCCACCACTACATTGGATTTTAGCGGATAAATGGGGAGATTGTATTGTACTGGAGCCGACAAATGAAGGATTAAAAATGTATGACAATCCACTAGGAGTGATGACGAATAGTCCGGAGTTTGATTGGCATTTACAAAATTTAAGACAATATATTGGCCTTAAATCGCAGCCATTCTCGCCAACAGAGTGGAGTAATTTACCATTAAGTGCTTTTGGTCAGGGTTCAGGCTCAATGGGACTTCCTGGGGATTTCACCCCGCCATCAAGGTTTGTGCGGGCAGCATATGGCAAACAAAACATTCAAGGTATAGATAGCGAAGAAGAGGGAGTATCAGCCCTTTTTCATATCTTATCAAATTGCGAGGTTCCTAAAGGCGGAGTAATAACAGAAGAAGGTACGTTAGATAATACCATTTATACAAGCGTAATGTGTATGGAGTCCGGAACATATTATTATCATACCTACGATTGTAGACAAATTATAGCTATTCATTTATTTCATGAAAATTTAGATACAGATGAGATTAAAGCCTATTCGTTCCAACGGAAACAAAAAATATTTTATGAAAACTAAGTAGCTTTGAAACTGCGTTTGGTAAATTTTAAAATATATATAATAGAGCAATAATGTCTATAAAGATTAGGGATCGGAAGGGAAATAATTGATAATCTAATAAATAACCTGAATAAATATCCCTTAAGAGAAAATAGACGTAAAATATTCAAGGTATTATATAAATTCAATACAACGATTTCTAGAAGGGCCATTAAAGTGCTATTATGCAAAGTAAACATGAGCGTACTCCATTTATAAATAGCAAAGAACAAAAAAGGTATGGAAAAAAATCCATACCTTATATTTATAATTCAAGTTCTTCCATTATTTATGTATAAAAAAGCGCTGTATATCAGCACTTTTTAAAAGGTACGTGGATTTTAAAATAAAGGTTGTACATTATTAAAAGAGTAACTATGCACGGCTAAACATAGATTCTTACTTTGTTAATTGTTATAAGGATCTATATGATTATTTATTTTTATTATTATTATTAATTTTTTCCGTATATAGCACCTGTTCTTTATAGTGTTTTTTAATTGGGAAAGTATGTGTACCAGAGCCGTTTTTGAAAGTTTTATTGATGGGGTTTTTTAGAGGGACTGTTGTAGTTTCAGTAAATTCATATGGGTAATTTATTTTAGATTTATCTTCAAACATGAAAATGCCTCCTTTTTAGGATTTCCTGAATTCTTTACTATAACATGATATGCATATAGATTTTTTTTGGACTAGTTATTTATATAGGTTAATGGAATTTAATTACGTAACTACTGAAATATTTCAAAGGAAAACAATGTGAGAAATATATTATAATGATTTCTTTTATTTATTAGCGAAGGGAATCTTGCATATATATTCGTTATAGATTGTTTTTATAATGTAATATATATATAGTTTTCCTGATAATATAATTTGGAATATTATAGTGTTATTAGGTTATTAGGAACATTTAATGTTGTTTCACAAATGAAAGGGAATTGAAAAAAAACTGAAACTTTTCTCATAAAAATTCAATCTTACTTGAAAAATGAAAGGAAAATGAAATTTTTCAAAAGGAATTCTTTGTTAAGATAAAAAGCATACATACAAAAAAGTATTGACATATCTCAAAAAATGTATTTTCGAGATATAGTGGGGGAAAAGATGAGATTAGAAAAGCAATTAATAAAAAAGATGTATTATGAAACATTCCTAATGGAGAATGAAACACACCCACCTCTTCAAGTACTTGGAGAAGCTTATGTAAACGAAGAAAAAAATGAGATTTCTGATGGATCTTATATTCGTTTTGCACAAGGTGAATTTTATTATCACCATCAAGATTTTGAAGCAGCTATTTTTAAATGGGAGAAAGTTAGTAATGAATTAGCGCCATGGGCACAAAAAAATATTGCGGATGCTTACTTCGAACTTAACCAATTATCAGTTGCTGAAAACGTGTATACTTCCATTACTACTGATAATAAAATACTTATGACTGAAATTGTACTGCAATTACTGTCTCTTTACATCGAGCAAAATAATTTTGATTCAGCTTTCGCTGTTATAAAAGAAGCGGTTTCTTTAAATCCCGATTATCCAAACGTCACAACAATTGCCCGTTCCTTTTATGAAGAACAGCAAGATTTTGATAGTGCAGTAGAGCTTGCTGTGAACGAGTTAATTCGAACAGAATCTTATCCGTGGTTTGAGGTTCTAAAAGAATATATCGATAAAGGATTTACTAAAAATATTTCACCAGACTATTTTTATAAAGTATTAGTTACATTAAATAATGTAGATCAAGTACAATTTACGCAAATTGTTTCATCACTTTGGCACAGCTATAAAGATGAACAAAATTACTTATTATGGCTCAACACAATAAATGAATTTTTCATACATATCGAAATACATTCGTCCGATATATGGGACGAAATTTCTTCTCTTTACGAAGAAACATACTTTGAATTAATTCAAGGTCAATATATGCTTAGACAATTACACGATATCATTCCAAACCTGTTAACAAATTGGTTAAAGGTAGTCAATCCATCTCATGCTGTATTTCCATCTGCAGCAGTATTGGCATGGGATGAGATTTTTCCTTCTAAAATAGATTCAGCGGATATAAAAGATGCAGAAGACCTACTGTCATATTCTATTAATCATGTGAATGGCTTAGAGTATAGTTTACATCTTTTTGAATCTATTACACACTGGGCACAAGAACATGATTTAGAAATGGGTAACCGATTTAGCTGGTTAGTTGGTGAGCTTGCAGATTTAAGAACAAATCGCCTATTAGTAACTGGAACTTCAGGGAACGGAAAAGCTTCATTTATTAACTCTATTTTAGGAGAAAATATATTAGAAAACTCAATCTCAAATGTAGTTGTTTTTAAAAATGACGCTTATACAGAAATTAACGCTATAACAGATTCGGAAATTACAACAACTGAGAATTTCTCTGATTTCCATAACATGATGGCAGTGCATCGTCAAACATATAGAGATAGAGCGTGTGTTGAATTTAAATTACCATGCAGGTTTTTAAGTAAAAATAAACTTACATTCGTTGTTACACCTAGCTTTAATAGGAACAATGACGCGAGAGATGAGGTGTTTGAATATTTAAACTCTGTAGATGAATTATTATTCGTATTGAATACGGATTCACCTTTTACTGACAAAGAACGTGACATTCTATTAAGTATCCAAGAACATACACCAAATCTACAAGTTCATTTCTTATTAAATAAAATCGATAACATTTACAATGAAGCAGAAGCAAAAAGAGTTATACAAGATACGCAAGTGAGAATAAATACATATTTCCCTAATGCAAGAGTTTTCCCTTATTCTTCGTTATATACAAATAGTAAACAACTAAACGATTTAACTGAGTTTATTCATTTTAACTTTAACCATAAAAATATCGATGCAGAACGTACTGAAAAGCTATTGTTTTTCATTCGAAAAACAATTACATATCTTTTGGATAAACGCGTCGAGAGGGAAAATAATCTAGTGGATTCTATTAATTGGAATGAAGATATGTTAGTTAAACTAAATGCTTGTATTAATAACCTTACTGCTTTTGAGAAGGAAAAAATTCATTTAATTACAGAAACATATCGTACAATGAAAAACGAAATTACTAATGATCTTACAGAACATATTCCGAAACTATTGCAGAGTTGTTCCGATTTAATTAGTGAAGAAAGTGATTTTGGGCACATTGATATTGAACTAAATACAGCGATGAATGAAAGGGTGCAACAATATCTAGAACAAACTGTATTACCTAATCTTGCTCGCTCTATGCAAAATTGGATTGCGACTTCTAATAACGAGCTCCTTCAAAGTCAATTGTACTTAGCAGAAACCAGTGAAGGACTTAATTCTTTATTTGGAGAAAATCGAATACAGTTAGAATGTGACTTTAAAGTAATTGATGACTGGCGCAGAGATACTGATAGAATGACAACTAGAATACAAATGGAAGAAGTAAATATTTTACGCCGATTTACGCCAGCACAATTTTTACTGAAAAGTGCCGGTAAATTATTTGGAGTTCTTCCTAAAAATAAAGCTATGCTATATAACAAATACAAACAGTATTTAGAAAATGAAGATTATACCGATGTAACGGCTTCTATTATGAAGAAATTTTTCTTGCAGTTTGAGCTATTTGAAAACACACAAGAGCGGGATATTAATATGTTCTTTAGAAATCCATTTGGCTCGTTGGAACAAGCTGTAAAAAACACTCATTTAGAAATAAAAGAAAAACAAGATAAACTGCATAAAATGAAATCAAACCCTGAAGTTTATCATGATCCTATAACGCTCTTTGAATTGAGATTACGTCAATGTGAAGTAATCTTAAATATAGGTGAGGATAATGCCTATACAGATTTAACTTTAGAAACAAGCGTAGAATAAAAGTAAAATATATCAAGTTTTTTATATAAAATTGCATCATGTGTTATAAGAGGGGAAAAGGGAGCAACCGTAATGAGTTGCTCCCTTTCTTTATATAGATTACTTTTCAGTTTCTTTAATTTTAGTTTTTACTTCTCCAGTTTTAATTTTATTACTTTCTGAGAAACGTAATAAATCGCCTTCAATAATTTTGTCAGACATTCGTAACTCATTTTGTGCACGGTTAATCATTTCTTGAGCTTCTTTTTTTGGTAAATCTACAATCTCACCTGTTTCTCGATTATAAAAAGTATGATTTGTATATGCATACTTGTCTGTAACGAAGCTGCCATCACGGAAAACAACAAATCCGTTATATTCATCTGAAAACATATCATGACCAAAACGGATATCGTTAGTAGTATCAACCCCTAATAAATTTAGAATAGTAGGTTTCATATCAATTTGTCCCGTAGGCTTTGAAATAGTTTGACCTTCTGTTTGGCCAGGGATATGAATATATAAGGGTGTGCGTTGTAAATTTAAAGTATCAAATTCTGTTATTTGATCTTTTTCTAAAAACTGTGCCATTGCGCGATTATGTTTTTCAGAAATGCCATAATGATCACCATATAACACAATAATAGAATCATTATACATTCCCTCGGCTTTTAAACGCTCAATAAATTTTTTAATTGATTCGTCTAAGTAACGTGCTGTTACGATGTAGCGATCAAATACGCCATTACCAGAGTTGTATGGTTCAATGAATTTTGTATCTTCATCATACGTAAATGGATAATGGTTTGTTAAAGTAAGGAAACGAGCGTAAAATGGTTGATCAACAGTTTTTAATATATCTACGGATTGATCAAAGTATTCGATATCTTTTAATCCCCAATTTAAATTTGTTTCGGGTGTAATTTTGTAATCAAGTTCATTATAGTAACGATCATAACCGAGAGCAGAGTACATAATGTTACGATTCCAAAATGTTGCGTTATTCGCATGGAATACAGAAGTGAAATAACCTTGCTGACGTAAAATTTCTGGAGTCGCAGTATAATCGTTGTTACCGTGCGTGAAGAATACAGCTCCTCGATTTAATGGATACAACGATGTATCTATTAGAAATTCAGAATCTGATGTTTTTCCTTGACCAGTTTGGTGGAAAAAGTTATCAAAGTAATAGCTTTCATTTATGAATTCATTCAAGAACGGTGTAACTTCTTGACCATTGACGGATGCACCTATTAAAAAGGTTTGCAAGGATTCAAGAGTAACGACAATTACGTTTTTTCCTTTAGCTGCACCAAACATGTTAGGATTCGGCTCGCTATGGTTTGCCTTTACGTAGTTTTCAGTTTCTTGTAATTTACTACTATCTGCAAGTGCCTTTTGGGATCCAGCTTTTACTTGTAGTGTTAAATCATATACTTGATGAGTGTATAGTCCTAAATTTTTCACAAGCATTACGCGGTCGAAGGATCTCGTTAATAATTCAGGTCGTTCTTTTTCTGCAAGCTGTAGATTTGCAAAAAATACACCAATCGTTAAGAGAAAATATAACAAGCGTGCAGAATGAGTTACACGTCCTGTTTTAAAGACTATCGATTTCTTCTTTAACAAAATAAAGAAGAAAATAATGTCTACGAATGCGAGTATAATTTTGTAGTTTAATATTTCTTTAATACTGCCGCCTAACTGTGTAAAGTTAGATGTTTGTCCAAGTACTGGTAACGTAACAAAATCGCTATAAAAATCATAGAACATTACATTTCCAACGAGAACTATAGTTAATAAGAAATTAATACATAGCGCTATATAATTTCGCTTTTCACCAGTTGCAAATAATGCTAATCCAACAAATGCTAATGATGCAGCTAGAGGGCTAATAAACAAAATAAGTTCTTGTGTGGAAGACTCAATTTTCAAATCAAAACTGAATCGCGTAATAAGATATGTTTTTAACCATACTGCTAAAGCAATTATTAAAACAAAGCTTATATTTTGCATTTGTAAATTTATTTTATTCTTCATTTTTACACCTTCTTTATAGAGTTTATTTAACTAAGGTTATATATTATGTTTTTATAACTATTAGAGTGTGGTGAACCATTTAGATTATATTTTTCTAAAGGTAATAATTTGAAGTATTCATATACATACAATGGAGAATTTTAAAGCGAAGTAACATACATCTAATTTTTTTGAAACAGAGCAGAAAAAGTCATAGTCGTAGTAAAAAATACTTATAGACATCCTAACATATTAAACACTACGGCGATGTTACAAAATATCGAACAAATGAAAGTGAAAATGAATAGATGGTTTTTAAACCGTTGACATTCAATAAGTTTGAAATTTCAGAAAAGTCAACTTGAAGAAAACGGTTATATTAATTAGTAGAAAACTACATTCTATATAGAATGTAGTTTTTCATGTGTTTTCAATATATCCCGTAAAATCCTGATTCTTTGTGGCTTAATCATCAGCGGGGGAGGGATAATAATTTCGTTAAAGCTATTATTAGATAAGTAAAGTGTTGGTGAAACTTAAAACATTTGATTGGCATCTTAATTAAAAAGTTTAAATACCTGATAAATATTTTCCAACATACAGACCACTTGCAGCTGCTTGAGATAATGAGTGAGTGACGCCTGAACAATCTCCAATTAAAAATAGCCCATTCATACTTGTTTCAAAGTGGTTATTGATTTTTATTGTAGGAGCATAGAACTTTCCATCAATTCCATATAATAAAGTATCTTTATCGATAGGTTCTTGGATAAATTGTTCTAAACGTAATAAAAATTTTTTGATTCCTTCAATATATAATTGAGGAATTTCTTCATTCAAATCTCCATAATCTCCGTGTAGTGTAGGCTGTATACGATTATGTTTCATGTTGTTCTCCGCTGTAGGTTGTTTCTTTATTAAGTCCTCTAAACGCTGTATAACAATCCGATCTCGTCCTTGGTTAATGCTTTTAATAATTGAACTTGCGTATACATTTGCTTCTTTGAGAGTTGGAAAATAGCGTGGGATAAATAAAGTGAAATTTAAGTTAGAAGTGCCAGTTCCTTGCTCTCGAAAATTTTGACCGTCAGGCATAACTAAACCTTCTTCGTACTTTCGAATAATGCGTCCTTTTGGATTCATACAGTAAGTAGTAGCCGTGAAATGTTCATGCTGATAAGAAAGTTTCGTCTCAAATGTATCTTTTAATATAGAACGTAATTGATGTTCTTTCATCTCTACCCTAATACCTAAATCTATACGGGTTTGTTCCTGTGCAATTTCAAGGGAAGAGCACATTTCTTTTAACCAATCAGCCCCGGAACGTCCTGTTGCAAATACGAGTTGCTTAGATTGAACTATCCCTTGATTTGTAGCTATTCTAAAATGATCTTTCTGCCTTATGATATGCTCTACATCTATATGAAATCGGATATTTATTTTCGTAAGTAAAAATTCGTAGAGCTGCTGAAAAATGTTACTTGAAAGTGTAGTGCCAAGATGCCTTACTTCTGTTGTGAGCATTTGTAAACCACACGCTTCAGCTCTCTTAGTGAGATTTAGATTTTCTGTAGAATATTTTGAAACGGAACTTCCACCAAACTGACATAGAATTTCATCTACTTCAGCCATGAGTTGTATAAAAGCTTTTTTACCTACTTTTTGCTCAAGTTCGCCACCAAATCCATTTGTATAATTAAATTTCCCTTCAGATTTTCCTAAACCACCAAATCCGAAATATTTATCACATGTAGTACAATTACACACTTTTCCTTGGTCTAAAGGACAATGGCGATCTTTTAGCGCTTTACCTTTATCAAGAATTAAAATCTTTTTGTTACTTTGGGCTAATGAATAAGCCATAAAGATGCTACTTACTCCAGCTCCGATAATTGTAACATCATACATATTCTTTCACCTGCTAACGAATAGTTTGTTTTTTATTTTCTTAGTGTATAACACTTTTATGAAGTTAAGAAATAGCTTTTATTAATAAACAGGGAGTTTTTGAACTTGATGCTTTTTTAATTTCTCCGAGTGGTGGAGTAAATACAAATGTTTTTATTTGAAAGAAGAAATAGATTTAAATGATCACTATGTCATATGATTAATAAAATCTTACATATAAAAAAAAACAGACCTTTTAAGTGAAGAGGTCTGCTAATCATTGGAAATAGTTGTTAAGTGCATAAATTTGAAGAGAATTATAGTTTTATTTAGCGAAGACGTGGTTACCGATTACCGCTGCTGTTTGACGTGTCGTAATCCATTTGTTTGTTGAAGTTTTTGGATTATAAAAATAAAGCCAATCAGAATGTATTCCATTTGTAGAGATAGCCTCTTCTACTGCCATTTTTGCTTCTGCGCTTGCAGGCTGATTAATTCTACCATCGGTAACAGGAGTAAATGCATATCCGCGTTTAATAGGTTCATAAATAACACCTGTTATTGTATTTGGAAAACCATTTGCATTTACACGATTCAAGATAACTTTCGCCACCGCTACTTTTCCTTTATATGATTCGCCACCTGCCTCAGCAGTAACTAAGCGTGCCATTAAGTCTTTTTCTTTTTCTGAAATACTTGAATTGATTTTTAAATGTTGTCCTGTATAAAGCTTGTTTCCGACTGTATTGTTAATTTGTTTTATAGATTGAACGGTAACATTGTAACGCTTTGCTATAATTTCTAATGAATCTCCCGGCTGTACTTGATAAATAATTTGTCCAGAGATGTTCTTAGGTTTGTCGTTTTGATGAACAGTGACCTCATTTGATTTCATGGATCCTGGAATATGTAACTGTTCACCAATAAAAGTTTGATCTTTTCCTTTATTATTTGCTTGTTTAATAGATTGTATTGAAACTCCATATTGTTTACTGATACCCCAAAGTGTATCATTCTTTTTTACTGTATGAATGGTGGAAGCCTCAGCTACACCTTGATTACATACGAATGTAATTGCTGCCGCAGATAAAGGAATTATATGTTTTATTTTTAATAATTTCATTGTAAATCCTCCCAATAAAAAATTAAGTTTTAACTGTTGAGTAATGTAGTTCAGAGTATATAAGATATGTATTTATATTTTAATATAAGTATATTAGCACGTATAGAATAAATAATCATTATAAGTTTTTTATTTATATCATGTAGGACCCAAATATGAAATATTGCATATGAAAGCCCATTGAAGTTCGAGTTGTTGCTTACTATAATTTATCTAGTGAAAAGGGATATTAAATTTTTTTAATGCATTGAGATGAGAATATGTGGATGTTTTTAAATTTTACTTATATGCAATATTCCATATTTATGAAATGTTATTTATTAAGTAGCTTATGTTATATTCAATAAGTGTGATATAAAACAGAAAGAGAGAGGAATAAAAATGAGCAATAAGAAGTTTATTTTGAAATTATTCATATGTAGTACTATACTTAGCACATTTGTATTTGCTTTCAATGATAAGCAAGCAGTTGCTGCTAGCGCTGGTAATGGGCTTGAAAACTGGTCAAAATGGATGTAACCTATACCCGATAACGTACCGTTAGCACGAATTTCAATTCCAGGAACACATGATAGTGGAACGTTCAAGTTGCAAAATCCGATAAAGCAAGTATGGGGAATGACGCAAGAATATAATTTTCGTTACAAAATGGATCACGGAGCTAGAATTTTTGATATTAGAGGGCGTTTAACAGATGATAATACGATAGTTCTTCATCATGGGCCATTATATCTTTATGTAACATTGCATGAATTTATAAATGAAGCGAAACAATTTTTAAAAGATAATCCAAGTGAAACGATTATTATGTCTTTAAAAAAAGAGTATGAGGATATGAAAGGGGCAGAAGATTCATTTAGTAGTACGTTTGAAAAAAATTATTTTCTTGATCCTATCTTTTTAAAAACAGAAGGGAATATAAGACTTGGAGATGCTCGAGGGAAAATTGTGCTACTAAAAAGATACAGTGGTAGTAATGAATCTGGAGGATATAATAATTTTTATTGGCCAGATAATGACACGTTTACGACAACTGTAAATCAAAATGTAAATGTAACAGTACAAGATAAATATAAAGTGAGTTATGATGAGAAAGTAACATCTATTAAAGATACTATAAATGAAACGATTAACAACAGTGAAGAGTGTAATCATCTATATATTAATTTTACAAGCTTGTCTTCTGGTGGTACAGCATGGAATAGTCCATATTATTATGCGTCCTACATAAATCCTGAAATTGCAAGCTATATGAAGCAAAAGAATCCTACGAGAGTTGGCTGGGTAATTCAAGATTATATAAATGAAAAATGGTCCCCAATACTTTATCAAGAAGTTATAAGAGCGAATAAGTCACTTGTAAAAGAGTAAAGATTGTCATAGTAAGAAGCGATGAAATACGTCGCTTCTTTTTTGTTTTCTAAAAATTAACATCAAATATAGTTTTACATATCGTACGTTCATGATAGAAAAAAATCGAAACTTAAGCTATAATTACTACATATAAAATTTGTACCTATAAATTTTATATATAGTAATGAATTTGATTTATTCTAATGAAACGGAGGTATATATTATGAAGTTTCCACATGATTTTTTATTCGGAGCTGCTTCAGCTTCTTATCAAGTAGAAGGTGCATGGAATGAGGATGGAAAAGGTGTTACGAATTGGGATGAGTTTTCAAAAATTCCTGGCAAAACATACGATGGAACAAATGGTGATGTAGCGGTTGATCATTATCATCGATATAAGGAAGATGTTCGTTTAATGGCTGAGATGGGATTGGAATCGTATCGTTTTTCGATTTCTTGGGCGAGAATATTGCCGACTGGAGATGGAGAGGTAAATGAAAAAGGAATTGAATTTTATAACAATTTAATTGATGAATGTTTAAAGTACGGGATTGTACCGTTTGCCACTTTATATCATTGGGATCTACCATTACCGTTAGAAAAAGATGGTGGGTGGACGAATAAACGAACAGCAGAGGCTTTTGTAAAGTATGCAGAAATTTGCTTTAAGGCATTTGGTGATAGAGTGAAACATTGGATTACTTTTAATGAAACAGTAATGTTTTGTGGATTAGGCTATTTAAAAGGTGCACATCCACCAGGAATACAAAATGATGTTCCAAAGTATTTTCAAGCGACTCATTATGTATTTTATGCGCATGCGAAAACAGTTGCGGTGTACAAGCAGCTGAAACAGTATGGGGAGATAGGGATTACACATGTTTTCTTACCTGCTTATAGTGTGGATGATCAAAAAGAAAATATACTAGCAGCAAATCATGCGAATGAATATGAAACGTATTGGTACTACGATCCAGTTTTAAAAGGTGAGTATCCGTCTTATGTTGTACAACAATTAAAGGAAAATGGGTGGACTCCTAATTGGACGGTTGAAGAATTAGAAATCATTAAACAAAATGCCGAAAAAAATGATTTTATTGGCTTGAATTATTATCAGCCAATACGAGTAGAAAGATATGATATGGATATAAAGAGCGAGGAGCATTCTCGAGAAAACTCAACACTTGCTCCAGGTAATCCTTCTTTTGATGGTTTTTATCGAACAGTAAAAATGGATGATAAAACATATACCAAATGGGGTTGGGAAATATCTCCCGAAGGTTTCTTAGATGGATTGCATATGTTGAAAGCGCGTTACGGTGACATAAAGATGTATGTAACGGAAAATGGACTTGGTGATGAAGATCCAATCATTGACGGAGAAATTGTAGATGTTCCGCGAATTAAATTTATTGAAGAGCATTTAAAAGTAATGAAGTGTGCAATTCAAGAGGGAATTAATTTAAAAGGTTATTATGCATGGTCAGTTATTGATTTGTTAAGTTGGTTAAATGGATATAAAAAGCAATATGGCTTTATTTTTGTCGATCATAATGATAACTTAAAACGTAAGAAGAAACTTTCGTTTCATTGGTATAAACATGTGATCGAAACGAGAGGAGAAGAGTTATAACAGATAAAAGAGTATTTTAGGAGAAAATGTATGAGTGCAAAGTATAAACAAATTGCAGATGTGTTAGAGCAAAACATTCGAGATGGGCTTTTTAATGAAACGAAAAAATTACCTACAGAAGAAGCGTTGATGAATCGATTTGAAGTAAGCCGTAATACGATACGGAAAGTAATTAGTCAGCTTGTGAATAGAGGTTATATTTTTCAAGTGCAAGGTAGTGGTATGTTTTTACGTGAAACTTCTGTAACAGATTACATTAATTTAGGAAGTTTACGCGGATTAACGAAAAATCTCGTTTCACAAAATATTGAAACGAAAGTGCTAGAGATTGAAGTAATAGAGGCAAATGAAGAGATAGTAGAACGGATGCAATGCGAGATTGGAACTAGGTTATATTTCTTGAAGCGCGTAAGAATTGTAGATGGGAAACCATTCTCTATTGAAGTAAGTTATTTCAAAAAAGATATCATTCCTTATTTGAATGAAGAAATAGCATTAAGTTCTGTATACAGTTATTTCATTGAAGATTTACGATTAAATATTGGCTTTGCCGATAAAGTTATTAGTTGTGAAAAAATAAATAAGGAAAATGCAAAGCTTTTAGAACTAAATGAAGGTGATCCAGCGCTTCTTATTGAAAATACAGTTTATCTTGTAAATGGAACAATTTTCGAGCTATCTCAATCAATGTTTCATTATGAAAAGACCAAACTTTTAAATCGAATTAATTTTAATTGAAAATGAATATAAGTAGCCTTGTAAAAAAGCAACTGGTCCTAAGTGAGCAGTTGCTTTTTATTTTTAAAGTGGATGAGCAAAAAAACACAAAAGTGGTTGGTCCGTTTTTTACAAACTTCTATTATGATAAGAGAAGAAAGGTAGTATTTTATTCATGCTTTAAAATAGACTGGCCTTAGAGAGGTGGAAGACAATGAGTTTTGCGATTTCACTAGTTGTTATTATTGTAGTTGTATCACTATTTGGGACCGTACTAGTCGCACGAAATGTAGAAGAGAATTACGGTAAGTCTACAAAGAGGAATGTGAAAAACTTATCCGCTATCTATGTCATTCTTCTTTTAGTGCTTCTTGTAGGAGTTACTTGGTATGCGGTCGTTATTTTATAAAGTTTGTATATGATGAAGGAGTTAATATATTGATGAAAAATGAGCGCCACGTTTTAGTTGTTTTCCCGCATCCGGATGATGAGTCGTATTGCGTGGCTGGAACAATTTTGGCTTATACTGAGCAGAAAGTCCCTCTTACTTATGTTTGCTTAACACTTGGTGAAATGGGGAGAGCGATGGGGAATCCACCTTTTGCAACTCGTGAATCTTTATATACAATTAGAGAGAAAGAGTTAAAGCGAGCTACAAATATTTTAGGGATTGAAGATTTACGTATGATGGGATATCGTGATAAAACTCTTGAATTTGAAGAGCCTGGAAAATTAAGAAGCTTGATTCAAAACTGTATTGAAGAATTGGATCCTTCTGTAGTTATTTCTTTCTATCCTGGGTATGCAGTTCATCCGGATCACGATGCAACAGGGGAAGCAGTAGTAGAGGCCTTAGCTAATATTTCGGAAAGTAAACGACCAGCCTTTTATGCTGTAGCTTTTTCGAAAAATCATGAAGACGAAATAGGACCTCCAGATTTTAAAAATGAAGTGAAAAAATATGTTCCGAAAAAATTGGAAGCATTACGAGCACATGCATCACAATTTACAACTAAAGTGGATGAGCTGGAAAGGGAGTATGAAGACGGTATTTCAGGCACAGTTGAGTGGTTAGAAAGAGAACCGTTTTGGATATATTCATTCAAAGATAAAAATATGTGATGCTACATCTGAAGGTGATGAATATGTATTTTGAATATAAGAATCGAAAGATTTTTTACAATATAGAAGGATCGGGTCCTGTCATATTGTTTTTACACGGTCTGGGAGGAAATTCGAATAATTGGTTATATCAAAGAAAATACTTCAAGAAGACATGGACCGTAATCTCACTCGATTTACCTGGGCATGGGAAATCCGAAGGGATGGAAATTAGTTTTAAAGAATATTCAAATGTTTTATATGAGTTATGTAATCATTTAAAGCTAAAATCAGTAACAATTTGTGGTCTTTCAAAAGGAGCTAGAGTGGGTATCGATTTTGCTATTCAATATCCACGTTTTGTTTCTAGCTTAATTGTTGTAAATGCATTTCCCTATTTAGAACCGGCAGATCGTAAAGAACGACTTGAAGTATATGATTTACTTAGCTTGCAGGATAAAGGGAAAACTTGGGCTGATACGTTATTGAGAGCAATGGGAGTAGAAGATAATGATGCAATTGTCCGAGGATTTCATCAATCCCTACAAACGATTCATCCGACGCATATTCAAAGGCTATTCGCTGAATTAGTTGATTACGATCAAAGACCATACCTCTCTAACATTGCATGTCCTGCATTAATAATACGAGGAGAGAATGATTATTTTGTTCCGGAAAAGTATGTGAGAGAATTTGAAAAACACCTGAGAAACGTGACTTTCGTTGAGTTGAAAAATAGTGGGCACTTGCCTTATTTAGAACAGCCTACTAGCTTTAATGTGACGGTAGAGGCATTTTTAAATCATGCGCTTGATTAATACCATTTTTGCAGTGAATACTGTTATTAATGAGTTCAGGACACCAGCTTGGAGAGGAGGGAACTAAATGGAATGGCAACCGAATCGTGAAGATAAGATACCAGTTTATAAACAAATTGCTGATTACATTGAAAGAGGCATTTCTACCGGTGAATTCCCTTCTGATAGAAAATTACCTTCCGAGCGTATGTTAGCACAGAATTTACAAGTGAACCGGAGTACGGTCGTAGCTGCTTATGAGGAATTGAAATCACTTGGGGTAGTAGAACGGAAAAAAGGAAGCGGCACTCGGGTGAATACAGATATATGGGGTGTGTCACATAAACGAATACCGAACTGGGGTAGGTACGTTGAGGATGGATCGTTCTTACCTAATGTACCACTTGTTCAACAAATTCGAACGGAAACACAAAAAGATGATTTAATCAATTTAGCGAGTGGTGAATTGTCATCAGATTTAATTCCGAGTGATAGATTTCGAACAATTTTGTCGGAGAAAACATTTATGGGAAATCTCGGTTATGACCATCCGCTTGGAAATGAAATGTTGCGAAAAACCATTGCGGCACATGTCGAGCAATATAAACAAATAGAAGCAGATTCAAGCTCTATTCTTATTACATCTGGAGCTCAGCAAGCACTTAATCTTATCGTTCAATGTTTGTTAAAGCCTGGAGATGCGATTGCAATTGAGGATCCCTCCTATTGTTATTCACTTCCGATGTTTAAATCAGCAGGTTTAAAAATATTCCGTTTACCAGTTGATCAGCATGGTATGAATCCAGATGACTTAATCGATTTGCACAAAAAGCATCGCATTCGTATGGTGTTTTTAAATCCGGATTATCAAAATCCAACTGGAACGGTACTTTCATTGGCAAGACGTAAAAAGGTTTTAGAACTATCTTCTGAATTTGGTATACCGATTGTAGAAGATGATCCGTATAGTTTGACTTCTTTTAATGGAGAAGTGAATCCAACATTGAAATCAATGGATCAAAATGGGAATGTTCTTTATGTGAGCTCATTATCAAAAATTGTTGCATCAGGATTACGTATTGGTTGGGTAATTGGCCCCACGCGCGTAATTGAGAGATTGGCAGATGCGAAGCAGCAAGTTGATTTCGGTCATAGTGTATTTACACAGTGGGTAGCGAACCAATTTTTAGAATCTGAGGATTTTCATACGCATATTACGATGCTCCGTGGACAACTGAAACAAAGAAGAGATGAGTTAATTAGAAAGCTTGAAGAAATATTAGGGGATCAGATTGAATTTTTTGTTCCTGAGGGCGGAATACATTTATGGTGCAAAGTGCAAGGAACGTTTGATGAATATCATTTACTAGGTGAATCTATACAAAATGGTGTAGCATTTGTCCCAGGAAGCGTCCTAGGTTCGAAAAGTGACTATATCCGATTTACTTTTGGCAGAGCGAATGTAGAACAAATTCAGCTTGGAGTTACAAGGTTTGCGGAAACATTAAATGAGATTTCATAATAGCGAAGCGTAATATGGAAATGAGGGAAAGAAATGAAGTACGTGACGCTTTTACTTCAAGTAGGCGTGCTATATGTGTTTAGCTTAGCTGGTACGTGGATTCAAGGAGTATTCCATCTGTCGATGCCAGGAAGTTTAATAGGGATGTTAATATTGTTTCTACTCCTTTCTACTCGTATTTTTCCATTAAAGTGGTTTGAGGTAGGGGCAGAAAAGTTAATAGTATTTTTACCGTTATTTCTAATTCCTTCGACAACAGGATTAATGGAATATGGATCTTTTCTTTTAAGTAAGGGGAGTGTTATATTCCTTTTAGTAGTTGCAAGTACGGTAGTAACATTGATTGTTTCAGGGTATGTAAGTCAATTATTAGTAACATCAAAAAAATAAAATCGACAAGGTGCACGATTCAAATGGTCTTAATTATTATTACTGTAGTAATTTATTTATTGGCGACAAAGTTATATAAAAAATTTACGTTACCATTTACGTTACCGGTATTAACAGTTACAGCAATTATGATTTGCTTATTTTTGATATTTGGTATTTCTCATCATGAGTATAAGGAAAATGGGGGAGACATTCTTTCAGGTTTTTTGAGTCCTGCAATTGTAGCGTTAGCCATACCTCTATTTAAAGAGCGAGAGATACTTATGAAAAACTTTTTAGCGATACTAATCGGCGTAGTGATAGGTATAGTGGCTTTAACGAGTATGAATGTAGTGATTGGTGGAATTTTAAATATAGATAAGGAACTTATATTAACAACTTTACCACAATTAGCGACAATGCCTATTGCCATTTCATTAGCGGATCAAATTGGTGGCATTCCATCTATGACTTCTAGTTTTGTAGTTGTTGCAGGAATAACAGGTGCTATTATCGGACCGACAGTACTTAAGTTTTTCCGAATAACAAGTACGATTGGAAAAGGAGTGGGGATGGGCTGTGCATCACATATTATTGGTGTGAGCCGTCTAGTGAAAGAAGGAGAGAAAGAGGCAACTATCGGTTCGGTAACGATGATTGTAACAGGGATACTTATTAGTATATTAGTACCTTATGGAGTGAAATTTTTATTTTGAAAATTAATGAATCGTAATAAGGAGCATAATACTACTCATTTTAGAGCGTAATGGAGATGATTAAAATGACAACATGGTTTATAGTTACATTATTTATTTTTGGTGCTCTTAAAGTACTAGTTTCTAGTATGCCAACTTCTGTTGTAGAATCAATTATTAGTAGATTTGAGTTACACCAAAAACTTGATGAGGAAAATACTACTGTAACGGTAGATGGGGAAAGTATAGAAGGAGAAATGAAACTTCAAGTTATTCATGAATTTAACGAGGCTTTATTTTTAGATAAACATTATTTTCCGCCGCAAGGGAATGGTACACCGATAGTCATGGAGACGAAGAAAGGAAAAAGAGAGATTAGATTTTCTATATATAGCTACGAGGAACACGTTGATGTAGTAAAGCAATATAAGAAGAAAGTAGTTGCATATCGTTTGCGATCAAAAAGCCTTCAAAGTCGTTCAGTAGCAGTAACTGAAGATTATGCTTAAGGAGAGACCGTTATTATAACGGTCTCTTTATTTTTGCATCCAAGTATATAATTTCCAAATAAGAGAAAAGAAAATGATATATCCAAATAAAGAATAAGCATGATGCCAATTCCCGTTATGTACAAATAAACCTAACCGCTCAGCAACTTGTTCAAAAATACTAGCACAAAGCCCTATTAAAATAATAAATATAGTTCTAGAAACTGCAGATAATGTTTTTGAAATTTGTATGAAAATGATTGTTAAAATTGGTAGCACAAACAACGTAAAGCCTATGTTAACTGAAAATATAGATGAGAAAGGTCTAACTGGAAAGGAATATATTTGTGTATGCACAAAGAAAGCATCTAAGCAAGTTCCAATAATAGAAGAAAGTAAGACTGTAACTAATAATGCTAAAAAATCATTCTTCTTCTCGAAGGAGGACATTTTTCTTTGCGAGAATTGCGAGTTCAATTTTTTCGAGTGTTTTGCAGTAGTCTTCTGTAATTTTTCCATTTATATTTTCCTCCTTATCAACTAAATAATTTACAACTTGCCAATCGTTAAACCAATCTTCATTTTCAACTTCTTCATGTTTCATATCCCGCCATGCATAGATGAGTGCAGGGCTGTATATACGATACGCGTCACTACGTAACTGGCATTTCTTTATTCGGCGTTTATAAAACTCACGTGAAAAAGATTCATTTACACTAGAAAATAAATGAGGCCAGTAATCTTTTCTTGAGCCTGTATGTGGATGGTGATGGACCCAGTTTATTATTTGAGATAAAATATGTGTATCCCGAAATAACAATGAATACAACCGTTTTCCAAGTGAAATTCGTTCATGCAAAGAAGTGAAATGTTTCATTGTATCACCAAATAGTAATACTTTTTGCTTTTTATCATTTTCGTAAAATGGGAAAAGGATATGATTAAACTGAAAAAAATCAAAGAGTTTAAATCCAATACTATTTAATACAGTCTTTTTAAAGTGTGCATTTTGAATAACTCTTTTTTCTAAGTAGTTTTGTTCATTAATAATAGTTGCGATCGCTAATGTTTTTTTGTTACCTGTTTTCCAAAAATCGTTCCACATTGTTTCCATAAATGTAGAAACATTTAAGTGAGTGAGAAGGTGAAATAGCTTTTTTGATTTTTTTACACTTTGCTCATATAGTAAAAATTGAGGATATACATCTTGGAAAATGAGCCAATTTCCTCTTTCTAAAAAAGAGAAAAATGTAATTTGATCTTTCTCGGATAAAAGCCTCGTATATAAATCTCCCTTTAAATCTGTCATATTCCAGCCACCGTTACGTGATACGATATGCCCAAGTAGTGCCCAATGTATTTCTGGATATTGAATGTAAAATTGGTAGTATGCACGTGTTCTTGTGACGTTATTTTTATTTAGTTCTTTTGTCTGAGCTTTAATTTTATCGATGATAAGTTGCTCTTCTTTCGTTAATTTATATATGGTAACAGAAGAGATGAGATCGCTTTTTTGTTGTAACTCGTTTTTCACGTCGAATAGGGAGAGAGGGAGTGCTTTTGAGAATTCTTTAGACGTATTGTTTGAATTGCTTTGGTACATTCCATTACCTCCCTTTTCTATGAGTTTAAATGTGGTATTGGTTATGAATCATTCCATTTATCCCGCTATTAACGAGCAGTAAGACTCCCATCTCAAAAGTCGGCTAAAGCAAAGAAGTTAGGTGAGGGTGGGGCTGCTCGTAAAAGCCCGATTGATTCAACTAATAATCAGTGGGGGATGGACAAAATTCCCCACTAATTAAAGTTTCACTTTATTTTATTACGAGTATAAGAAATAAATGAGCGGTGTTTTTTAAACCAGTAATATAGTTATCATTCAAACAGTATAAAGAAAATCTAATTGCTAAGAAGTGAAATGAAAAACAGAAACTATTAAAAAATAGTTTCTGTTTTTTTATTTTGTCAATTAAATGTAACAAACGACGATTATGATTTGAATCAATTGAAAATAATTCAATAACCTTAATGAATACAATTTGAATTGAAATGTATGGTAGGAGGAAAAGGAATGCTTAATAAAATAATTTTAATTACTGGTGGTACAGGTTCGTGGGGACATGAACTTATAAAACAACTATTAGAAAAATCACCGAAAGAAATTAGAGTTTTTTCAAGGAATGAAACGGTTCAGTTTGAAATGCAGCAACAGTTTATAAATGAAGAGAGACTGAAATTTATTATTGGAGATATTCGTGATAAAGAGCAACTAGTATATGCTTGCCAAGGTGTACATTATGTATTTCATCTTGCAGCTTTAAAGCATGTTCCAGTATGTGAATATTATCCTTATGAAGCTATAAAAACAAATATACATGGTACGCAAAATGTAATTGAAGCATCTATCCAGAATCAAGTTGAGAAAGTTATATATGTTTCAACTGATAAAGCGGCCGATCCATCAAATACGTATGGGATGACAAAAGCAATTGGTGAAAAATTAATGGTTCATGCGAATGTGCAAACGAAGAAAACAAAATTCATTTGTGTTCGTGGCGGAAATGTTTTAGGAACGAGTGGAAGTGTGGTACCGCTTTTTAAAAAGCAAATTAAGCAATCTTCAAAAGTAGGGATTACCGATGCAAATATGACTAGATTTTTCTTAACCATTGAAGATGCTGTTGGATTGTTATTTAAAGCAGCATCTGAAGGAAGAGGAGGAGAAATCTTTGTTATGAAAATGCCAGCATGTAAAATAACGGATTTAGCAAGAATATTGATTGAAGATTCGAAAAAAGAAAACGTGAAGATAAAAGAGGTAGGGATAAGACCTGGTGAAAAATTAAGTGAAATGCTTTTATCTGAGGTAGAGAGTAAAACAAGTATTAGTTTTGATCAAAATTATTTTGTGGTACTACCGACTATTCCTATAGAAGGACTTCAAGAATATTATGCTAGTTATCCGCTTGTGGATGTGAAGAGTTTTAGTTCTCAACAAGACTTACTTACAAAGCATGAGGTGAAACAAATGTTAGAAAAAGGAGGGTTTTTACGATGAAAAGAAATGCGAGCCTTTTAATAACTGGTGCAAATGGCTTCACAGGACGTCATGCTTGCCAATATTTTTTAGAGCAGGGCTTTCATGTAATTCCTATGTTTCAAAATCGTTCACATAGAAAAAAAATCGAAAATGGTATTACTTGTGATTTAACAAATAAGAGTGAAGTAATGAAGGTAATTAAACAAATAAAACCAGACTATGTATTGCATTTAGCAGGAAGAAACTCAGTTAATGAGTCTTGGACAGCTTCTCTGGAATATATAGAGATTAACGTAATAGGGACTTTATATTTATTAGAAGCCATTAAGCAGGAAGCCTCGCATTGTAAAACATTAGTTATAGGATCTGCATTGCAAGCAGATAGTATGAAAAACATAAAAGTTTCAAATCCATATAGTTTAAGTAAAACTATGCAAGTCATTATTGCGGAGGCTTGGGGCGGATTAATGGATTCAAATATTATCATTGCAAAGCCCTCAAATTTAATTGGTCCAGGAGTATCGAATGGTGTTTGTTCAATTCTCGCAAAAAAAATGATAGATATAGAATCGGGTAGAAGTAAAGCGATTATTGAAGTAAACAGTTTGAAAGATAGTAGAGACTTTCTAGATGTACGTGATGCAGTTAAAGCGTATCATGTGTTATTACGTGATGGTATAAATGGAAAACAATATAATATTGGATCAGGAGTAAAACGCTCTTTATTAGATGTATTGGAACAATATAAAGGATTAACACAGTTGAATTTTACTATAAAAGAAACAGAGAATAGTGAGAGCGGCTCAAATGAAAGTTTAGTATTAGAGGATATAAAAAAGTTAGGTTGGGTTCCAGAAATCCCATTTCAGCAATCATTAAAAGATGTACTTGAGTATGCGAAGTGTAGTGACGTCTGCATTTAATGAAAAATATAAAAGGATGTAAGAAATATATGAATTGTTATGAGACTATAAATAATCAAAATATGCTATCGCTTTCGATTGTTGATACGCTGGATTGGAAAGATGAAGAAGAACATGTTTTGCGCATCTATGAGGCGATAAATACATGTCGAGCATATGTGGAAAAGGTTAATCGAAAACCCAAAACAATATATACAGGAACTAGTCCTGTAATCCAAGTCTTTACTCAGTATGAATGTAGTGAGTATGGAAATGATTTTTATGAACTCATCAAAGATCTTTTGCAAGACATAGGTCTGGAGTTAAAGATTTATATAAATCATCGTAAGTTAATGTACATTTGAAAGATTACTATAAAGCTAGACTTTTAATGATAAAGGTGGGATATAAGCTATGAATAAAACGATTCTCTTTACTGGGGGCGGTACAGCCGGACACGTAATGATTAATATGGTATTGATTCCTAAATTTATAGAAAAAGGATGGGGAGTTGAGTATATTGGATCTCAAAATGGAATTGAAAAATTATTAGTTCAAAATGTTAAGTACAATAGTATTTCAACGGGGAAGCTCCGGAGATATTGGGATTGGGAGAACTTTAAAGATCCTTTTAAAATTATAAAAGGCTGCTTACAAAGTTATAAATTAATTAAGAAAATAAAGCCTGACGTTATCTTTTCTGCAGGAGGATTTGTTTCAGTTCCTGTAGTTGTAGGGGCATGGTTAAATAGTGTACCTATCGTAATACGTGAACCAGATAGCACGTTAGGACTTGCAAATAAAATAGCATTACCTTTTGCTACAAAACTATGCACAACATTTCCTCATACAGGGGATAATGTAAGTAACGAGAAGAAGGTTTATGTAGGACCAATTGTAAGGGAAGAAATTGAGAGAGGTAACGTATTACGAGGAAGAAGGTATTGTGAATTTCAGCAAGATAAGCCAGTATTGTTAATAATGGGTGGGAGTCAAGGTGCTAAGTGGATAAATGATATGGTAAGGAAAAGTTTAGATACATTATTATTAAGTTTTAATATTGTTCATATGTGTGGTAAAGGGAAGGTGGATCCTTCTATCGGAATGGAAGGTTATATGCAATTTGAATATATAGGAGAAGAGTTGCCACATATACTGAATATGGCAAGTGTTGTAGTTTCCAGAGCGGGTTCTACTGCTATTTCTGAATTGTTATATTTGAAGAAACCGATGTTGCTTATTCCGTTAACTAATGGTTCCAGTAGAGGGGATCAAGTTTTAAATGCTGACTATTTTTCTAGGCAAGGGTATGCGGAAGTATTACTTCAAGATAGAATAAGCACCAGTACATTTACAGATGTGGTAAATAAGTTGTATGTAAATAAGGAGAGATATATTCAAAACATGAATGGATATAAGAAAACAAATGATGAGGGGATTCATCAATTAATAGATATAATAAATGAAGTGGTGAAGTAATAGAAATTTAAATAGAAAAACAAAACAAAAGGAAAGAAGGTATCTTCTTTCCTTTTTACTATAGTTGTTCAAATTCATTATTACCTATAACGATTACATTCCGTATAGAGTTATATGCATTTTGATTTACTATGGACGAATACCGTTTTCTAACAGCTTAGTAAATGCATTGGCATAAATAGGTTTACTGTAATAGTAACCTTGAATAAACTGACATTTATTTTTTTGAAGGAAATTTACGTGTTCTTTCGTTTCTACGCCTTCAGCAATGACGGACATTCCTAATGTATTTGCTAATGTGATGATTGTTTTAATGATTTCCATTCCATCTTCACACGTTTCAGACATTGTAATAAATTCTCTTGGGATTTTTAACGTATCGATTGGATATAAAGGTAAGTAGGCTAGGGAAGAATAACCTGTACCAAAGTCGTCGATTGAAATGTGAATCCCTAAACTTTTTAGTGTACGCAGTTTTATCAATGTTTCTCTCTCATCCATCATTGCAATTCGTTCTGTTAATTCTAGATCAAGGGAACTTGCTGGTAAGCCTGTAGTTGCTAAAGTAGAAGAAATAGATTTTACAAAGCCTTCTTGTTCAAATTCTTTAGCAGATAAATTTACCCCTATTTTTAATTGCGAATATCCGAGTGCGTGCCAACGTTTCATTTGCTCACAAGCCTGCTGTAATGTCCATTTTCCTATTGGAATAATTTGTAGTGTTTCTTCTGCAATCGGAATAAACTCGTATGGAGAAATAACACCTAATTCAGGATGATTCCACCTGATTAAAGCTTCTGCACCGATAATTTTATTAGATTCACTATCAACTTGAGGTTGATACAAAAGGAACAATTCTTCATTTTGTATTGCGTTTGGTAAATCTTTTTCTAATCGTAATCGTCTTTCGATTTTTTTAGCGATTACATCGTCATAGATAGAGACAGAGTTAAGCTCTTTTGCCTTTGCATCATACATTGCAACATTAGCGTTTTTCAGAAGTGTAGCGGTATCGATTCCGGAATGTGGATAAATGGAGATACCGATACTCAGTGATAAAGTTAATTTATGCTCATGTATGACAAACGGCTTTTCCATGCTTTCAAATAATTGGTTACATAACTCGAATAAGGAATCTTCGTCAGTATAGTTTTCAATTAAGATTGTAAACTCATCACCACCGATTCTTGACAGATGAGTATGTGATGGAAGACATGATTGGAAACGTTTTGCTACTTCTTCTAATATGTAATCACCTGACGAATGTCCAAGTGTATCGTTAATTACTTTAAAGCGATCTAAATCTAAATATAATAATGCAAACTCACTTTGTGTTGTTTGAGCATTTTTTATAAATTTTCTTAACTTCCTATGGAAAAAGGATCGGTTCCCAATTTTCGTTACAGTATCGTGGAATGCTAAATATTTTATTTCTTCTTGTTGTTTTTTTAGTGCGGTAATATCCTTTACCATAATATAGCTTCCTGAAATTTGTCCATCTATCATAATAGGAACGATGGTAACGTATAAAAAATAAGTAAAGCCATCTTTATATTGAGAACTAAGTTGTAAGGATGCTGATTCTTGTTGTTTAACTTTTTCTAATGCAGATATCAGTTTATGTTTATCTGCATCTAAAATAATAGAAAAACATGTCTCACCAAGTAACTCGTTCGTTGGTGCTCCAAGTAGTATGCTTCCTGCTTTATTTACATTTAAGAATATTCCATTTAAATCAATCGTAAAAATGGGATCAGGATGATATTCATATAATGATTTGAATTTTTGTTGTTTCTGAGATAGGGCCTCTGATTTATGGACTAAATCAGAAGTTCTTAAAGTAACTTTTTCTTCTAGTTGAGCATTAAATACTTGTAAACGTTTTGTTAGGGTGTCGTTTTGCATACGCACAATAGAATGGCGAATAAGTACGAAAACAAAAGCGATACAATTTCCTGTAATGAGAGTTGAAGACGATGTTTGTTCTTTTAATGTAAACCCGATTAGTATTGCAACAGCAAGATAGGGAAATACGACTAATACTTTTTTTCCTAGTATAGGGTTTACAATGAAATAATTTTTATGGCTATTATCATCTTCTGAAATAGACCCAGCTATTGCGATAAGCAATATAGGTATTCTATATAAAAGACGTAAAAATGTTATAGTGTCAGTTGATAAATGGGTATTTAAGTAAAAATAAATATAGTTAAAAGTTGCAGAACTAATCAATACAAAAATAAAGATATAAATTTTCCGCTTGGACTTAAAAATTGTTGGGCGGAAAAAGAGACTAACACCTAGTAGAAGAAATAATAGATCTGCAATTGGATATAGAAATGAAAGGAAAATATCTCCGAGTGAAAGTGAGAATATATTTAAATTTGGCTGATTAAATAAATACCATTCTAATGTGAATATGGAAGTAAGTACTATACATATATCACAAATAAAGAAAGCTCTTTCCCATTCAGTGCATTCTTTTAAGATCTTATAGCAAAAAGCGATAAGGCAGAAGAATAGAAAAAACATGTAAAATACATCAGAAATAGTAAAATGATGTATTGGAAGTTCGAAAAAGGTATCTTGATACGTATATACTACTTTTCCTAATAAAAAACTACCAATTGCAATTGTAATACATATCCAAAAAGGATTTGAACTAACTTTTTTAGAGTATATAGAGTAAATTAGCGATATAAATGTAATGACTTCAACGATGAGTGAAGCGAAGCGTACATTGAAATTTGAAAAATTAGTAGGGAACAGAAAGAAAAACATAAAATAGATTGAATAGCATATTAATGTTGTGATTAATATACATAGCTGTAAATTTTTATTTAATTTCAAAAAAATCACCTTCTTTAAGTATGTACTATATTCGTAATATCTATACGTAATAATATTACTTAAGGATTGTATCAGATTTCCTTATAAAAAGCATGCTTATAAGGAAAAAAACAAGAGTGCAATAATTCTTGAAAATGAAAAAACACTACATTTAATGATTTTTAGTGTATCAAGATTTTAGATGGGAATTGTATATTTAGTCATCCAGTATATTTTAAAGGTTTTTTAGTGCTTTGCAAGTGGAGATGCAAATTTGCATATAAAATGATGGGATTTTCTTTCTAGGTGAGTTTTTGATTGTTATAGGCTAGTAAGTAACACCTTTGTATGTATCTATTTTCATACTAATGAGGGATTTCAAAAATGTTTTAAGTATATACAATAAAATATAGTCATTCATTACGTTTTTAGTATGGGAGGAAAAGCATGAAAAATTGGGTGAAGTTTCGAATAGCACGTCCAACAGATAAGTTTGAAGAGGTTATAGCATTCTATGAAAAAGGATTAGGTTTAAAGCGTATAGGTGAATTTTACGGTCATGAAGGTTACGATGGCGTCATGTTTGGACTACCAGATGAAGAATATCATTTAGAATTTACAAGATATATAGATGGGAGCCCATGTCCAGCTCCAACAAAAGATAACTTACTTGTATTTTACATGCGAGAAGATAGTGAAATGAAAAAAGTGAGTAAAAGGCTGCATACAATGGGGTATGGTGAAGTAGAACCAGAAAATCCGTATTGGAAAAAAAAGGGGATAACGATAGAAGATCCGGATGGTTGGAGAATTGTATTGATGAAAATAGAAGAATGAGGTGTGGCGAAACTAGAGGAGAAAGACGTTTCGAGTTTTGATAGTGTAAAAGAAAATATATATAAGCTTCCTTGAATGGGATAAAATCAAGGGGGAAGTTTTTTTGTGAGTTTATCTGAAGATTAACATTTGATAATTTGTTCTGGAAAGATATGAAATAAGAACGTATATTCTTATGGGTTGATAGTCATGTCTTTAAAGAGGGATATAGAAAAGGGAGGAATTATGAATACATATATCTATATGGTTAGGCATGGTGAATCGCCAAAATTAGAAGGAAATGAAAGAACACGTGGATTAACTGAGAAGGGAATTTTAGATGCTCAAAGAATAACTGAGATATTAGAAACAGAGGGAATTAATACTTTCATTTCAAGTCCGTATAAGAGGGCTATGTTAACGATAGAAGAGTCAGCGAATCTCCATGAAAAAGAAATGTTAGTATATGAAGATCTTAAAGAGTGTAAGTTTTCAAATGAAAATAAAATTATATCGGATAAGGAAGTGTACCCACTTGTAAAGGAGATGTTTTTTAATCCAGAATATGCACTGACAGATGGAGAGTCATATGCGGATTGTCAGCGAAGAGTAGTGAGAGTGTTAAAAGAAATATTAATGAATTTTCAAGGACATAAAATTGTAATTGGTACACATGGGCTTGTAATGACACTAATGATGAACTATTTTGATAATCAATATGGACTTGAATTTTTAATGAATACATCCAAACCGGATATATATAAGCTAGAATTTAAAGAAGAGCAATTAATGAATGTAGAGAGATTATGGAGAGAAGAATGAAATGGGGTATATGGAGTGTGTTTTAAAAATTACTTTTAAAACACACTCTTTTGCATTAAGTTGAGTTTTAAATATTTTCACTAATACGTTCTTTGTTTTTGTTATTTAAAGTATGTAAGAGTTTTTGAAATACCTTAAATGAATGCTGGAATATTGGACTTTGAATAAAAGTGTATAGAAAAGTTACGATAAAAACAAGACCTCCTAGCATGAATCCAATGACTAGTACAAAGCATTCTACAATGATTCGAGCACGGCTAATAGATAACCCAGTTTTGTCAGAAATGGTAAGCATGAATCCATCGCGGGGTCCAGCACCAATGCCAGCCGCGACGTACATGCCGCCCCCAATTCCTGTAATTGCAATACCAGAAAATAAAATGAGTAAGTTTATCCATAAATAATCACTAGCGTTTGGAAGGATTTTTGATTGTAAGAAAAAGTCCATAATAGGACCGATAAGTAGTGCATTTAAAAATGTGCCCACGTTTATATATTTTCGATCTACTAGTAAAGAGATAAGAACGAGACATAATCCACATATGACACTCCAAGTACCAATTGTCCACCCAAACCGTTGGTAGAGAGCCATATTTAAAACTTCCCAAGGATGTAAACCGAGGAATTTAACTTTGACTGCGAGAGCATTTCCAAGTCCAAAAAAAATTAATCCTAGGAAAAAAAGAAAATAGCGAAAGAGAGTTAGCCTCATCTTTAAAACCTCCCAATATATAATGATGTATATTACATGTTTGAATTTAAATGTACAAATGTTATGTCTTTTTATGATTTATTAAAAATGTAAATGGATATATATTTTCACAGTCAAAAAAGTTAAAATATTTCGTTATAAGGATTATAATAGAGAGAGAACTATAAAAGGAGTGAACGAATTTGAAACAAGAACTTATTGAAAGATTTACGAGATATGTAAAGATTGATACACAATCAAATGAAGAAAGTCATACAGTGCCTACAACACCAGGGCAAATTGAGTTTGGTAAGTTATTAGTGGAAGAGTTGAAAGAGATTGGGTTATCAGAAGTGACGATGGATGAAAAAGGTTACGTAATGGCAACACTGCCTGCTAATACAGATAAGGATGTTCCTGTAATCGGCTTTTTAGCTCATTTAGACACAGCAACAGATTTTACAGGGAAAAACGTAAAACCACAAATTCATGAAAATTTTGATGGTAATGCGATTACGTTAAATGAAGAATTAAATGTTGTGTTAACACCTGAACAGTTCCCGGAATTACCATCATATAAAGGACATACAATTATTACAACTGATGGTACAACACTTCTTGGAGCAGATGATAAAGCTGGTCTTACAGAAATCATGGTCGCAATGAATTATTTAATACATAATCCGCAAATTAAGCATGGAAAAATAAGAGTAGCATTTACACCGGATGAAGAAATTGGCCGTGGACCATCGCATTTTGATGTAGAAGCGTTTGGTGCATCGTTTGCTTATACAATGGACGGAGGTCCATTAGGTGGTTTAGAATATGAGAGTTTTAACGCTGCAAGTGCCAAATTAACTTTTAGAGGGACAAATACACATCCTGGAACAGCGAAAAACAAAATGCGTAACGCAAGTAAACTCGCTATGGAATTCGATAGACAGTTGCCAGTAGAAGAGGCGCCAGAATATACAGAGGGATATGAAGGGTTTTATCATTTACTCTCTTTAAATGGTGATGTCGAGCAAAGTAAAGCTTACTATATTATTCGAGATTTTGATCGTAATCATTTTGAAGCGCGTAAAAATAACATTAAAGATATTGTGAAAAACATGCAAGAGAAGTACGGCGAAGATGCAATCGTTTTAGAGATGAATGATCAGTATTATAATATGCTTGAAAAAATTGAACCGGTGAGAGAAATTGTTGATATTGCGTATGAGGCAATGAAAAGTTTAAATATTGAACCGAATATTCATCCAATTCGCGGTGGAACAGATGGATCGCAATTATCATATATGGGATTACCAACGCCAAATATTTTCACTGGTGGTGAAAACTATCACGGTAAATTTGAGTATGTTTCGGTAGATACTATGGAAAAAGCTGTTCAAGTAATTGTAGAAATCGTAAGACGATTTGAAGAACAAGCTTAAAAAGAGAACCAAGTAGTAATGAAGTGCTACTTGGTTCTTTTCTATAGTAAAAAATACAAAGTGAAACTTGTTACAAGACGTTTGTAAAAGGGGGAAATGTTATGAGTGAAAATCAGTTTCATGGTTATATAGGGACATATACCAAAGCAGAGAGTAAGGGGATTTATAAATTTATACTTGATACGAACATCGGAGAACTTAAAGGGATTGAATTAGCAGCTCATATAGGAAGTCCGACATATGTAACGATTAGTCATAACAACGAGTACCTTTATTCTGTTGCGAAAGATAATGGGTTAGGTGGAATTGCTAGTTTTTCTATTCATAATAAATCCGGTAATCTAAATTCGATTAGCATGCAAGTTTTAGAAGGGGCATCGCCGTGCTATGTAAGTGTGAATCGGGAGAATAGTATAGTAGTAGCAGCTAATTATCATAAAGGAACAGTAGAGTCCTATTTAGTGAAAAAGGATAATGGAAGTTTAAATGCTGCTACGGTAATTGTAGAACATAAAGGGTCAGGACCAAATAAGGAAAGGCAAGAAAAGGCACATGCTCATTATATAGATTTTACTCCTGATGAAAAATATGTAGTAGCAGTTGATTTAGGAATAGACAAGGTGATTACATATAAAGAAAGTGATGGAGAACTAATAGAAGTTACACGGTTATCTGTAAAACATGGTAGTGGTCCAAGGCATCTTATATTTCATCCAAGTGCGCAGTATGCATATGTTATGACAGAATTAAGTTCAGAGATTATTGTACTTCAATATGATGCAAAGAGTGGCAGTTTTAAAGAAAAACAATACATTTCTACATTACCTGAAGATTTTAGAAAAGATAGTTACGGAAGTGCAATTCACATTTCTTCTGATGGCAAGTTTGTTTACGCAGCAAATAGGGGACATAATAGTATCGCGGTTTTCCGAGTGAATGAGCACAATGGAGAGCTCGCTTTTATTGAAACAGTATCGACAGAAGGGGATTGGCCACGTGATTTTTCTTTAGATCCGGATGAAAAATTTTTAATTGCAGCGAATGAAAGATCTAATACTTTGACTTTATTTGCTAGGGATGAAATGACAGGTGAGCTAACGCTTGTACAGACGGACGTAAATGTTCCAGAGCCAGTATGTGTGAAGTTTTTACATGTGAAAAAATAGATAGGTTTCCCTATCTATTTTTTATTAGGAAATTTTAATATAGCACCCGCCACAAATAAAAAGTCGCGTAAGACTCCCAATTTGTCCAATTTGATGCAAATTCTTTTATTTCATTTTTAGTCGGTTTCTTTTCGGCACCTGTTATAAATTTAATTGCATTATGCAAACCAACATCATCAATTGGAAAAGCTGAAGGGAATCGTAAACAACGCATCAAAACATAGTGAGCTGTCCATGGCCCTATACCGCGAATGCTAGTTAATTGTTTTTCAGCTTGCTTCACATCTTGTATTTGTAATAGAGATTCTTTTGATAATTTACCTTCTGTAATGAGCTGCGCGACGTCAATTAAGTATTCGCACTTTCTTGTAGTCATTTTTAATGTTGCGAGATCTTCTACATCTAAATTTGCTATTACTTCAGGTGATGGGAATATCCAATGTTTTCTACCGTTCCAATCTACATAATCGCCAAAATTTTCGACTAATCTTCTTTTTAGAGTATAGGCATATGTGAGGTTGATTTGTTGACCTAGAATCCCCCAGCATAGTGCTTCAAATAAATCCGGAATTCCCAAAGTACGAAGACCGTAAAATTCTTTAATGGGTTTTTGAAGGAGTGGGTCGTGTTTAGCTAATTTATAGAAGGGAGCTAAATCAGTAGTTAAATCAAACCACTCTTTTACATAGTTAGATACGGCATCGTGTGCCCATTTTTCAGAGACATATGATGCTCCTAAAAAACGTATTTGAATATTACTATTGGCATTCAAACCAATTTCAACTAATGGATTTATGTTTTGAACAGGAATGACTTTATAGATTTTATTGTTTTCAATATGAAACATACATTCATTTTTAGAACGCGATAGATAGCGTAAGTTTTCTTGAAAACTAAATTCTTTTGGAACTACTAAAGTCAATGCGCTATTATATTCTGCTGTCATATGAATTCCACCGGTAACTTTTCTAATGTAAGCAATTCTTTCTTCATTTCTAATCCGCCTCTAAAACCAGTTAGTTTTCCATCTTTTCCTATAACGCGATGGCAAGGAATTGTAATAAGAAGTGGGTTGGCAGCAATAGCAGAAGCAACGGCACGTACAGCTGTAGGTTTTTGAATTCTTTCTGCAATTTCTGAATAAGAATATGTTTTTCCATAAGGAATTTCACGTACCGTATTCCAAACAGATAATTGAAATTCAGTTCCGTAAGCATCAATAGGGAATGTAAAAGTTTCTCGCTTGTTTTCTAAATACTCGATAACTTCTTTCGTATATGTTAGCAGGTAATCTGGATTGTGAGTCAATATATGCTGTGGCAGTTTTTTTCTAGCCCACAAATTTAGTTCTTCAAAGTTTTCGTCTTGAGATCCAATGAAACATAGTCCATTTTCAGTTGCAGCAATATGCAAGCACCAATTTTTATGTGTAATTAGCGCCCAATATATAGATTTATTTTTATAGGAATTCATTATTGTATCCCTCTTTCATTTCGTTCTTTTTTCGATATTCAGTAGGAGTAAATCCGGTTTTCTTTTTAAATAAAGTTGCGAAATACTCCGAGTTTTCTATCCCGACAGCAGTACTAATTTCCTTAACGGATTGATTTGTATGTGAAAGATATTCTGCCGCTTTTTTAATTCTGAATTGCTGTATATATTCTATTGGACTAATCCCTACAATTTTCTTGAAAGTGCGTTGTAGATGATAAGGGCTACCATGGCATATTTCTGCGAGTAAGTCGAGGGTTAGCACGTCACAATAATGTTTTTGGATATATTCTTTAATTTGCTCTACCCATTCTTCATTAGGTAAAGTTAGCCCGTTTGGTTTACAACGTTTACACGGACGAAAATTTTCATGTAATGCTTGCTCTGCCTTAAGAAAAATACGTACATTGTTTTTATTCGGTATTCTCGATTTACATGATGGTCGGCAAAAAATACCGGTTGATTTTACAGCGTAAAAGAATTTGTCATCATATGTGGAGTCATTATGAATAATTGCTTGCCAATACTCATTTGTTACTGTGAACTCTTCATTATGCACAGAACATCACCTCTGGCATTAGTATAACCTGAATAAAGTACGTATGTACGTATTTACGAATGTAAGAGCAAGATTACAAAGATGAAACTATGATAGGGTATCTATTTTGTGTTAGCATGAAAATTGAAAATGCACATCAAGAGGAGGAACATAGATGAAGTTGATTTCATGGAATGTAAATGGTTTGCGAGCAGTTATTGCAAAAGGTGGATTTCTAGAATATCTAGAAGAATCTAATGCAGATATATTTTGTTTACAGGAAATTAAATTACAAAGTGGACAAATTGATTTAAATCCCGAGGGATATTATACATATTGGAATTATGCTGTGAAAAAAGGCTACTCAGGAACGGCTATTTTCACGAAAAAAGAACCGATTTCTGTTACATATGGTTTAGGGATTGAAGAGCATGATCAAGAAGGACGAGTTATTACGTTAGAATTTGAAGATTTTTATATGATAACGTTATATACACCAAACTCCAAACGTGGATTAGAACGCTTAGATTACAGAATGAAATGGGAAGATGATTTCAGGGCCTATATTAAACGATTAAATGAAAAGAAATCAGTTGTTTTTTGCGGAGATTTAAACGTCGCACATAAAGAAATAGATTTAAAAAATCCAAAAAGTAACCGTAAAAACCCTGGATTCTCTGATGAGGAGAGGGAGAAGTTTACACGTACTTTAGAAGAAGGATTTGTTGATACGTATCGCTACCTTTATCCTGATCAGGAAGGAGCATATTCGTGGTGGTCGTATCGTATGGGAGCGAGAGCAAAAAATATTGGATGGCGTTTAGATTATTTTGTTGTCTCGGAAAGAATGAAAGACAAAATAACAGAGGCGAAAATTAACAGTGAAATAATGGGATCAGACCATTGTCCAGTTGAATTACATATAAATTTCTAAAAAAGGAAGTATCTCGCTAATAATAGGCGGATACTTCTTTTTAATTCAGTTTGTTAAAATTTTTCAAATCATTCTTGAAATAATTGCATATTAAATATATACTTAGTAACGATAATCATTATCATTGAAAAAGGTTATCGATGGATGAAGTGTAAAAGAATTATAGTTTAGGGGAAGTGAATGAGAATGAGTTCCGGATAAAATTATTAATCTAATGAAATATATGTTTGGGACAAGTTTCATGTAGTTAAGTTTTCATATAAAAATAATCTATTTACAAGTTTTGAGAGGAGATATATAAAGATGAACAAGAAGTTATTTACATTAGGGATGGTTACAGTTTTAAGTGTAGGTTTAGCAGCATGTAATAGTACGGATAAAACTTCAGGGGAACAAAAGCAACAGACAAAAGCTACGGAAACAAAAAAAGATGAAAAACGAAAAATTACATATTTAGGTAAAGAATACACAGTACCAGCAAAAGTAGATAAAATTGCGACAGCTAGTTTAGAGTCAATGGAAGATGCAGCAGTACTTGGAATTAAACCAGTCGGTGCAATTACTGTAGGTGGTAAATTACCAAAGTATCTTGAAAAAGAATTAGAGGGTGCAAAATCTGTGGGTGAAAAAATGCAACCTAATTTTGAAACATTACTTCAATTAAAACCGGATGTTATTACATCTAGTACGAAATTCCCAGCAGAAACAGCTGAAAAGTTTACGAAAGTAGCTCCGACGTTCCCGGTATCACACGTTTCAACAGATTGGGAAGATAACTTAAAGTTAATGGGAGAATTAACTGGTAAAAAAGATAAAGCAGAAAAAATTATTAAAGATTACAATGCGGACGCTGAAAAAGCAAAAGCAAAATTAGGAGATAAGTTAAAAGACAAAAAAGTACTTGTAATTAGACTAAGAGCAAATGAATTATTCCTATATCCAGAAGGAGTATACTTCAACCCTGTAATTTATAAAGATCTTGGACTAACTGCTCCAGAACAACTTAAAACTGTAAAAGCACAAGAGAAAATTTCATTTGAAAAACTTGCTGAACTTAACCCAGATTATGTTTTCTTACAATATGAGGCAAGTGAAAATAAAAACCCGAAAGTGCTAGAAGAAATTGAAAGCAATCCAATTTGGCAAAGTATGAATGCTGCGAAAGAAAAGAAAGTATTTGTAAACGTTGTAGATCCAATGGCCCAAGGTGGCACAGCTTGGAGTAAAACAGCATTCTTAAAAGAAGCAGTGAAAAATTTATCTAAATAATACAATAAGTAAGGTGCGTTGAATGATATGCAGAAAACGAATGCGGTACCAGTAACCATTTTATGTATAGCACCCATATTGATTTTATTTACAGTTATACTTTCTGTTTTATATGGGGCGAAAAACATTGATGCTGAAACAGTGTGGAATGCTTTATTTCATTTTGATTCAAGCGATGTAAATCATAATATTATTATTACTTCACGTTTACCAAGGGTAGTTGCAGCTCTTTTAGTCGGAGCATTTCTAGCCATATCAGGAGCACTTATGCAGGGGATGACAAGGAACTATCTTGCATCCCCTTCTATTATGGGTGTGACGGATGGTGCAGCCTTTGTTATTACACTTTGTATGATTTTTCTTCCGGGAATGTCATCGATTGGTATGGTTTTATGTTCAATGATTGGCTCTGCACTAGGAGCCGGTATAGTGTTTGGTTTTGGCTCACTCCTTCAAAATGGCTTATCCCCTGTTAGATTAGCAATTATAGGGACAGTTATTGGAACATTTTTAAGTAGTGTATCGGCTGCGATGGCTTCATATTTCCAAATTTCTCAAAATGTTAGTTTTTGGTTTAATGCAAAGTTAGATCAAGTGGACCCTAATATCATTAAAATCACGATACCATTTGGGATAATTGGTATAATTTTAGCACTATTAATATCAAAATCTATTACCATTCTTTCTTTAGGAGAAGAAGTTTCTATTAATCTAGGTCAGCGTACAAAACTAGTTAAAGCGATGGCAATTTTATCAGTTATTTTTTTAACAGGAACAGCAGTTGCTTTAGTGGGGAAAGTTGGTTTTGTAGGTTTAATTATTCCACACATTACGCGCTTTATAATTGGGGTAGATTATAAGTGGATTTTGCCTTGCGCAGGCGTTATTGGTGGAGTTTTCTTAGCATTATGTGACATTTTAAGTAGATTTGTAAACTATCCATTTGAAACACCAATTGGAGTCGTTACTTCCTTAATTGGAATTCCTTTCTTCCTTTATTTAATCCGTACAAGAGGAGGAGAGAGACATGCTTAAAAGTTCAAGTCAACGTTTTGGAATGACAATGGGGATTAGTATATTTTTAATATTATGTGCTATTTATATTAGTTTAACGAATGGTACGTTTGATATTACGATTACAGATGTATTTAAAACACTCTTTAGAATAGATCCAGTACCAGACCATGATTTAGTTATTTTTGAGTTTCGCCTTCCGCGCATTGTAATTGCTGGATTAGTAGGATTAGGCCTCGGTGTTGCGGGTGCTGTAATTCAAGGGATTACGAGGAATGGATTGGCAGATCCAGGTATTTTAGGTGTAAATGCCGGGGCAGGAACAGCCATTGTCATTTTTATGTTTTTCTTTCAAGGACAATTAAAGAGCACAGACTGGGTTTCTATTATGATGATGCCGATGTTTGGTTTAGTCGGTGGGCTAGGAGCCGCTATAATAATTTATCTGTTTTCTTGGAAAAACGGTAAGTTAGACTCGCAACGTCTTTTATTAACAGGGATTGCAATTGGATCTGGATTTGGAGCGTTTTCTATGTATTTATCGCTCAAAATGAAGTCAACTGATTTCGAGATGGCTGCAGTTTGGGTGTCTGGAAGCATATATAGTGCAAACTGGAAGTATATTGTTGCTATGTTACCGTGGCTTATCATTTTAATTCCACTTATACAAAAGAAAGCTTATTTATTAGATTTATTTCAATTGGAAGAAACGAGTATTACAAGTTTAGGTGTTGCAGTAGAACGAGAGAAATCCATTTTACTATTAAGTAGTATCGGACTTGTGAGTGCATGTGTTGCTGTTTCAGGAAGTATTGGTTTCATTGGATTAATGGCACCGCATATAGCGAAAAGGCTCGTCGGTATTCAGCATAAATATATAATTCCTACGTGTGGAGTAATCGGAATGTTCCTTGTAATAGCTTCAGACTTTATTGCAAAAACAGTTTTCACCCCTGTAGAGTTACCTGTTGGGATCGTTATTTCTATTGTCGGTGTACCGTATTTCTTATATTTACTTTATAAGGCGAAAGCGTAAGAGGAGGAATAAAAGTGAGTATTTTAAGTGCAAAAAATTTAGAAACGAGTTATGAAAAGCTTACAGTGTTTCGCGATTTAAATGTGGAAATACAAGAAGGAAAAGTAACGACAATTATAGGACCAAACGGGTGCGGGAAATCGACATTGTTAAAAACAATGGGAAGAATTTTAAAGCAAAAGAGCGGTAAAGTATATTTGCAAGGACAGGATTTAAATACAATTCCAACGAAAGAAATTGCGAAGCAGTTAGCTTTACTTCCGCAAACTCCAATTGCACCAGGGGAGCTTAAAGTAGAAGAGTTAATTTCTTATGGACGCTATCCACATCGAAATAACGTAAATAAGTTAACTTCAAAAGATAAAGAAATGATTGATTGGGCATTAGAAATAACGAAAACTTCTGAATTTCGAACGAGACAAATTGCAAATTTATCAGGTGGTCAACGACAGAAGGTATGGCTAGCGATGGCTTTAGCACAAGAGACAGAAGTGTTGCTATTAGATGAGCCAACTACATATCTTGATATGTCTCATCAATTAGATGTATTACAAATTGTGGAGAAGTTAAATAAAGAACATAATTGTACGGTCGTTATGGTATTACATGATATTAACCATGCAGCAAGGTTTTCAGATGAAATTATTGCAATGAAGGAGGGGGAAATCGTTACAACTGGTAGCCCAGAAGAAATAATTACAAATGAAGTGTTAAAAGAAGTATTTCATATTGATGCACGTGTCATGATTGATCCGTATAATGGGTCTCCTGTTTGTTTCGGTTACGATAGCGTTGTATCTCAAGAAGAGAAAGTAGAAATATATGTAACGAGTTAAGAAGGGGGGATGTAAGATGAATACTACTATTGAAAAACAGCAGGTTATTACATTTAATACAGAACAGTGGAAAATGTATTCAAAATTAGAAGGTAAAGAATATCAAATTCATATTTCAAAGCCGAGGCAGCCAGCACCAGAGTCAGGATATCCTGTTATATACGTATTAGATGGCAATGCCTTTTTTCAAACATTCCATGAAGCGGTTAAAATACAATCAGTTAGAGCAGAGAAAACAGGTGTTTCACCAGCTATTATAGTAGGTATTGGTTATCGTATTGAAGGGGCATTTTCAGGAGAAGAAAGATGCTATGATCTTACACCTGTCGTAATTTCAAAAGATGCCCCGTTAAAACCGGACGGTAAACCGTGGCCTAAAACAGGGGGAGCGCATAATTTCTTTACTTTTATTGAAGAAGAATTGAAACCACAAATTGAAAAGGAATTTGAGATTGATAAAGGAAAGCAAACGTTATTTGGACATTCTTTAGGTGGTCTATTTGCTTTACATATACTATTCACAAACGTAAATGCCTTTCAAAATTATTTTATAAGTAGTCCATCTATTTGGTGGAATAACCAATCGGTGCTTGAAAAAGAAAAGAATCTTATAAATGAATTAAACAATGCTAAAGTTGAAACGGGAGTATTCCTTACAGTTGGGTCATTGGAACGAGAGCATATGGTTGTAGGGGCAAACGAATTGTCAGAGCGCCTTCTCCAAGTAAAACACGATCAGTTTAGATTTACGTTTTATGAAGCTGAAGGGGAAAATCATGCGTCAGTTGTGCCGACTTCTTTAAGTAAAGGGTTAAGGTTTATTAGTCACCTATAGAAGAGGGAAAAGGTAAGCAATTGCTTACCTTTTTTCATTATTGTTTAAAGGCAACGTATCCATCAATTAAAAAGCTACTGAAAAAGCGAGTGATGTGAATAAAGCCACATTCCTTCATGATAGCTAGTAGATTCGTTTCGGAAATAGGAAATATTTCTGTTTCAAAAGAATTTTCAAATCGGTTCCAATCTTCTAATGGAATTTGATTTTGCATCATGTGGTTGCGCCAAGCATTCAATTGTGCAGAAAACATACTTGTATGGGGTACACCATTTATTGTAGAGAGAAAGAATGGAGCACCAGGTTTTAAGCGACTACTAATTTCATTAAGAAGCTCTTTTTTCTCCTTAATAGTTGGGATGAAATGAAGAACAAGCATACAAGTAGCAGCGTCAAATAATGGATTGGTTAATAATGAATGGACAGTTCCATGTACAAAGTGAATTTGATTTTGTATGCCTTCGCTTTCAATTCTTTTTTTAGCTAGCTGTAGCATGCTTTCAGATGGATCGACACCTGTAAAAGATAAGTTGCTATTTTGTTTGCCTATTGAGAGAATTTCTTGTCCACCACCAGCACCTATAACTAGTAAATTTGGATTCATATTTTCTTTAGGGAGTGTAGTAAACAAGAAATAATTCATCATTTCATATAGGTTGTAGTAGCCTGGGATTTTACATGGAATTCTTTGTTCATATGAATTTACGGTAGTATCATTCCAATTCATTTTTAACCTCCTAAGTATGTGTATTATAGGTTTATTATGGAATGAAATTATGAAGGGAAACAATCCCATAAATCTGGGGGGAAGAGGATGTATGAAAAAATAACGAAAGAAATTACAATGGTAGCGAATCGTATAAGTTCTATAAGGACATTTCAAGAGTCATTTCTCCACTTAATACGTAGAGTCATTGATTTTGACGCCGCTTGTTTTACAGCTATAGACCCAATTTCTTTTTTATCTACTGGGGCATTTACGGATGAAAGTGTTGAAAAGATTCATCCACAATTGTTTATGAATGAATTTCTAGAAGATGATTTTAATAAATTTAAATATTTATCAGAACACCATCCTCATGTTGCTTCTCTTAGTATGGTGACAAATGGTGAACAAAAGAAAAGCTCTAGATACCGAAATATTTTAAAACCAGCAAGTTTTGGAGATGAATTAAGGGGCGTTTGTATGAGTAAGGGGAACTGTTTTGGGCATCTTAGTTTATTTCGAGGGAGTACAAGTCCCGCTTTTCATATAGATGATTGTAAGTATTTGGCAACGATAGTCCCAATTGCTGGAGAGGCTTTAAAAAAGGTATTTCCTAAACCTTTTTCAGAAGAGAAGGTAATAGGGACAGGCACGATTATATTAAGTGAGGATTTTAATTTATTATATTGGAATCAAGATGGCAGCGATTGGCTCTCAAATCTTAGAAAGTATGAACAGTTAAATATAAAAGAAATACCAAGGCCAATACGTGCGGTTTGTTCGAAAGTAAAGGCTAACGAATATAATGTAGGTTGTATGAATAGAGAAGAAAAAGTTTGTATACCTTTAGCCTATGGACATTTTTTAATCATTCGGGCCAGTAAGTTAGAACGTACAAGTAGTTTTCAGGGTGGTTATGTTGTTCTATTCGAAAGAGCAAGACCGGAAGAAATCTTTCCGCTTATTACGGAAGTGTATAGTTTTACAACACGTGAGAAGCAAGTAATACGTAAAATTCTTACAGGTATGTCGACAAAGGAATTAGCCCATGAACTTTGTATATCTATATACACGGTACAAGATCATTTAAAATCCATTTTTGAAAAGACTCGGGTAAGTAGTAGAAATGAACTCGTGTGGGAAGTTTTTTCAAGATTTTGTTTTGATGTCGATGAATAAAAATAAAATAACTCTACAAAAATCACATGAAGTACGGTGGATGAGTTGTAGAATAGGGCTGAAAAAAGGTTACGGATGAAACATTCCATAACCTTTTTTTATAAGTAGAATTGTCCTTTTTGAAAGTTTTGTTTCAACTTTTCGTCTAAATAGACAAAAAGTTGTCACAATTCGGTCACAATTAGCATAAACATAAAATAGAAGAAATGAACTTATTTCCAAAAAGGCTTGATTCATTCCATTCATGATTAGTAGAGCTGAAAAAGCATGGATTAAAAGTTCACTATATTCTCAAGGAGGTAGATCGTATGAAAACTATTCTTGCTATCGCTGGGTTTATTTGGGTTTTATCACATGGCATTCCAATTTATGAAGGAGAACAAATTCGCAGTGCTCTGAATAAAAATTTTAATGAATACCATATCATTGATCGGCAAGATAATGTTGTGACAGTTCGTGTAAATGACTGTTTTCATACGGTAACCGTTGAAGGAACTTCAGTAGTGAATGATACAAAAGTATGTGATCAGCAATAATTATATATAGGAAGAAAAAAGTCTCAATTTACACGTGTGAAAATTGAGACTTTTATATTTGTGGATGAATAATAAGCGGGGATGGACAATCCCTGCTTATTATTGTTTTTTTGAAAAAAAGAAAGGGTATCATATTAATTGAGACTGAGAAGCTAATGATGTGTTAAGAATAATCATAAAGCGAAAATATACTCATATGGGGTATCCTACATAGATATTTGATGATATAATTGGTATACTCATAAAAGCAATTGTTTTATTGGATGAAGAGAAACTTTAAGAAGGTGATAATATGGATCATAAGGACCATGAATCAGTAACACATAGATCAGAAAAAGAAAAAGAACAAATTATAAATAGATTAAAGAGAATTGAAGGCCAAGTCCGTGGTATTCAAAATATGATTGAAAATGATCGTTATTGCGTGGATATTTTAGTTCAAATTTCTGCGATTAATGCAGCGATGAAAAAAGTAGGAATGGGTGTCTTAAAAAATCATACGAGTCATTGTGTTTCAGGAGCTATTAAAAATGGTAATGGTGACGAAGCAATTGAAGAATTAATGACAGTATTTGAACGTTTTTCAAAAGCATAAAAGCCAAGCTAGTATTTGACTAGCTTGGCTTTTGTTTATATAGGAGAAGATATATAAATTCATAATTGGAGCAAAAAAATAAAGATTTTAGAAAAAAATAAAAATCATGATACAAAACCATTGATTACCTTAGGGGGGTATGGTAAGATGTAGTTGTGATTAATAAACAATGAATAAACAAGAGGAGGATTTTAAATGGAACAGTTAACATTAAAAGTTGAGGGTATGTCTTGTGGGCATTGTGTAAATTCTATTGAAAGTAATGTGAAAGAACTAAACGGCGTTGAACAAGTAAAAGTTCAATTAGCAGAAGGAACTGTTGAAGTTACTATCGACTCATCAGTTGTAACGTTAAAAGATATCGTTGCTGTAATTGAAGATCAAGGCTATGAAATTCAATAATAATTTTTAATATAGAAATAAATCGTACTTTATATGGAGTACGATTTATTTTGCTAAAAATTATACCTTATAAGGGTATATAGAGGTGAGAGACATGAATGAACAAAAAGAGGCCAATCTCCAAATATCAGGCATGACATGTGCAGCCTGTGCAAATAGAATTGAAAAAGGCCTGAAAAAAGTAGAAGGTGTTCATGATGCAAATGTAAATTTTGCACTTGAAAAAACAAAAATAATGTATGATCCCCATAAAACAAATCCACAACAATTTAAGGAAAAAGTTGAGTCGCTAGGATATGGAATTGTAAGTGATAAAGCTGAGTTTACTGTTTCAGGGATGACATGCGCAGCATGTGCGAATAGAGTAGAAAAGCGTTTAAATAAGTTAGAAGGTGTGAACGGAGCGACAGTAAATTTCGCTTTGGAATCAGCTACAGTAGATTTTAATCCTGATGAAATTAATGTAAATGAAATGAAGAGTGCAATCACGAAATTAGGATATAAATTGGAAGTGAAATCAGATGAGCAAGATGGATCAACTGATCATCGCTTACAAGAAATTGAACGACAAAAGAAGAAATTTATCATTTCGTTTATTTTATCATTCCCGTTACTGTGGGCAATGGTAAGTCATTTCTCATTTACATCATTTATTTATTTACCTGATATGCTTATGAACCCTTGGGTGCAGCTAGCTCTTGCAACTCCAGTACAGTTTATAATTGGAGGCCAGTTTTATGTTGGGGCTTATAAAGCGTTACGTAATAAAAGTGCAAACATGGATGTTCTTGTGGCACTTGGAACGTCCGCAGCTTATTTCTATAGTGTTTATTTAAGTATTAGGTCGATTGGTTCTTCAGAACATATGACAGATTTATATTTTGAAACGAGTGCGGTACTTATTACTTTAATTATTTTAGGTAAATTATTTGAGGCGAGAGCAAAAGGGCGTTCATCAGAAGCTATTAAAAAGTTGATGGGACTACAAGCGAAAACTGCCACAGTTGTGCGAGATGGAACAGAGATGAAAATTTTAATCGAAGAAGTGGTAGCTGGTGATGTTGTCTATGTTAAACCTGGTGAAAAAATCCCAGTAGATGGAGAAATTGTAGAAGGAAAATCAGCGATAGATGAATCGATGTTAACAGGCGAGAGTATTCCAGTTGATAAAACAATTGGGGATGTAGTAATTGGCTCTACAATGAATAAAAATGGATTTTTAAAAGTTAAAGCAACTAAGGTAGGAAGAGATACTGCATTAGCTCAAATTATTAAAGTAGTAGAAGAGGCTCAAGGTTCAAAAGCTCCTATTCAAAGGGTAGCAGATCAAATTTCAGGTATTTTCGTACCTGTTGTAGTTGTAATTGCTATTATTACATTTGCGGTGTGGATGATATTTGTTACACCTGGTGATTTTGGCGGAGCACTTGAGAAAATGATAGCAGTACTTGTTATCGCTTGTCCGTGTGCATTAGGTCTTGCAACACCTACATCTATTATGGCGGGATCAGGAAGATCAGCTGAGTATGGTATTTTATTTAAAGGTGGAGAGCATTTAGAAGCAACGCACCGATTAGATACAGTTATTCTAGATAAAACAGGTACTGTGACAAACGGGAAGCCTGTTTTAACAGATGTAATTGTAGCAGATGGATTCCATGAAGAAGAAATACTACGTTTAGTAGGTGCGGCAGAAAAAAATTCTGAACATCCACTTGCAGAAGCGATTGTAGAAGGAATTAAAGAAAAGAAAATTGATATCCCAAGTTCAGAAACGTTTGAAGCGATTCCAGGATTCGGTATCGAATCAGTCGTAGAAGGGAAACAATTATTAATTGGTACACGTCGATTAATGAAGAAATTCGATATTGATATTGAAGAAGTTTCTAAATCGATGGAAGAGCTAGAACGAGAAGGAAAAACAGCAATGCTTATTGCGATCAATAAAGAATATGCTGGTATAGTGGCCGTTGCAGATACTGTAAAAGATACTTCAAAAGCAGCTATCGCAAGACTTAAGAAAATGGGTCTAGACGTTGTTATGATTACAGGAGATAATACACAAACTGCTCAGGCAATCGCTAAGCAAGTTGGTATTGATCACGTAATTGCAGAAGTATTACCTGAAGGAAAAGCAGAAGAAGTGAAAAAACTTCAAGCGCAAGGTAAGAAAGTAGCAATGGTTGGAGATGGAATAAATGATGCTCCTGCACTTGCTACGGCGGATATCGGTATGGCAATTGGAACAGGTACGGATGTAGCTATGGAAGCGGCAGACATTACGTTAATCCGTGGTGATTTAAATAGTATTGCTGATGCAATTTTTATGAGTAAAATGACGATTAGAAATATTAAGCAAAATCTATTCTGGGCGTTAGCTTATAACGGCCTAGGAATTCCAATTGCGGCGCTCGGTTTCTTAGCTCCTTGGGTTGCAGGTGCAGCAATGGCATTTAGCTCTGTATCAGTCGTATTAAATGCATTAAGATTACAAAGAGTTAAATTGAAATCTTAAACACTTTCAGCTATAAAGCGAATTTAATATGCTTTTTTACAATAAACAATACTTTGTATGAGTATTGTTTATTGTTCGTTTAGAAGGAAAAGTCGATATAATATAGAAAGAGCAGAAGTAGAATCATATATAGTGGAAGAAACTGTTTCGAAAATAAACACGAAATAATTATCCGGATAACCGAAATAAAAGAGTTAGTTTGATAAGGAGTTTTACATATGTTTAAAGATATTAAAATTAGAACATTCCAGAAGGAGGATTTAGAGCAAGTATTACAATTGTTCTATGAAACGGTTCATACGGTGAATGCAAAAGATTATAACGAGTTACAGCTACAGGCGTGGGCCCCGGAGCGACTAGATAGAGAGAGATGGCTACAGTCTTTAGAAAAGAATATTTGTTACGTTGCTGATTATAAAGGTGTGATAGTGGGATTTGGGGATTATAATGATGATCATTACGTAGATCGCTTATTTACGCATAAAGATTATCAAGGAAAAAGGATAGCATCATACATACTACAGAAGTTAGAAAAAGAAGCAGTGAACTTGCAGCATAGGGATATGTATACAGAGGCGAGTATTACAGCAAAACCTTTCTTTGAAAGCAAAGGTTTTATTTGCATAAAGGAACAAAATAAGCAGCATAATGGTCAGATTTTTATTAATTATGTCATGAAAAAAATAGCCTTCTCATAAATGAGAAGGCTATTTTTCATTATTTTACAGCTTCTTTTAGTTCTTTACCAGCTTTAAAAGCAGGTACTTTAGAAGCTGCGATTTGCATTTCTTCACCCGTTTGTGGGTTACGGCCTGTACGAGCAGCTCTTTCACGAACTTCGAATGTACCGAATCCGATAAGTTGTACTTTTTCGCCAGCAGCTAAAGAGTTAGTGATTGATTCTACTACAGTTTGTAAAACTACAGTAGCTTCTTTTTGAGAAATCTCAGCGTTTTGTGCTACGTTTTTAATTAATTCTGTCTTATTCATGTTTTTCACCTCATATGTAAATAATGCTATTTAAGTTGTTATTATAACGTATAAAACATTCGAGAACAAGTGTACGTACATATATTCGCAAAAAAAATGAAATTTGTAATATTTTTAGGACCAATTTATAGACATTCAATTTAAGCGGATACAGATTTTTTCTTTAATGCAGTTTGCTCTTTATTGGAAGGTAGTTTCTTATTATAAGATATGAAATAAGGTAATGCTACAAATAACATACCCCCTACTAAATTTCCGAAGAAAACAAAAATGAAGTTTGGAAAATATTCAACCCAAGTTAAATGACCAGAAAAAATTGCAGCTGGGATGACAAACATATTGGCTACAACGTGTTGAAATCCAATCGCAACAAAAGTCATAACAGGGAACCAAATACCGACAATCTTTCCGATAAATTCTTTACTTCCCATACTGAGCCAAACAGCTAAACAAACGAGCCAATTACACCCGATTGCAGAAATGAAGGCTTGCAGTGGTGTATCTTGTAGTTTAGCTTGTGCAATAGAAACTGTTTTTGCTAAAAAAGCTCCCTCCGTTAAGCCGACGATATGACCAAAAAAATAAGCGACGAATATAGCACCTATGAAGTTGCTAAACGTAACAATAACTAAATTTCGTATGAAGTGAAATAAGTCGATTTTTTTGTGAAGCCATGCCATTGAAACGGTCATCATGTTGCCAGTTACTAATTCACCGCCTGCAAGGATAACGAGTATAAGACCGATAGGGAATACGGCAGCACCTAAAAAGCTAGTAAATGATCCCCAAGATTTTGGCATTGTTCCGATAACATGGATATCAAGTAAATATCCTAATGCTATGAAAGCACCACCAAAAAAACCGAGAATTAGCATAGGGAGCAATGATAAATGAGCTTTTTTTCTTCCAGAATTAGCAGCAAGTTCCGTAATTTCTTCTGGTGTAAATACAGACATGAATAATCTCTCCTCAATAAAATGATAGAATGAATAGAAGGAACATTTTAAAGAATCTATGTATGATAAAAAAATGATATGACTTCTGTATAAATTTGTCAAAGTGAGTGGGGCTGAAATTGGATATAACGAACATTGTTCATGTTGTCACATTAATGTAACAATAAGGATTTAAAGTGATTTTAGAGGTGAGAACATGAATACGCATCATGTAAAAAAAGAACGAAAAAAATCAATCGTAAAGATATTTATTATTAGTTTCATAAGTATATTAATGATACCAGTAAGTTTGTATTTCTATGCGACTGAAATAGAAAGAAGACTAGTAACAGTTACGTGGAATGAAATAGAAGCTCCTACAATTCCTAAAGAGTTTAATAATAAAAAAATATTGCAGTTCTCAGATGTACATTTAGGACCAGATTTCACATTGAAACAACTAGAAAATTTGGTGGAGAAGATGAATGAATTACATCCAGATATAGTAGTTTTTACAGGAGATTTAATAGATAAGTTTGGATCCTATAGTGCGGAAAGAGAAGAAGCAAAGGTTATTTTGCAGAAAATTAAAGCTCCCCTAGGAAAATATGCTGTGTTTGGGAATCATGATAGAGGTGGGGGCGGTAGTTTATTTTACAAAAAGTATATGGAGGAAGCTGGTTTTTCTGTGTTAGTAAATGAAGTGCAGAAAATTAAAGGGGAAAACGGCAAGTATATTACAATATCAGGTTTGGATGATTTTTTATTAGGGAAGCCACAAATAGACTCGACTTTAAAAAACTTAAGACAACAAGATTTCAATATGCTATTAATACATGAGCCGGATGTTGTAGATAAAGTATCTCGTTATCCAGTCGATTTTCAAATGTCAGGACATAGTCACGGAGGACAAGTTCAAATTCCTTTTGTAGGTCCTTTAATTACTACAAAACTAGCTGAGAGTCATGTTGAAGGTATGTATGAATTAGAAGGGAAGAGTAAGCTGTTACATTTATACGTAAATCGTGGTATTGGAACGACTCGAATGCCTGTTAGATTTTTGAGTGTACCGGAACTTTCACTATTTGTATTGAAGCAAAGTAGTGACTGAAGTAGAACGTTTAATATTTTGAAGAATTAAGAGTACTTTTAAAGAAAGTTCTCTTTTTTTATTGATTAAATACAGAATATTATGTATTTTTTATTTAAACTGTTAAAAAGAAAGGGGAATTTCTATGATAGAAACATAGCATAAAGAATTGGAAAGTTTATATAATCAAATGGTTTCGTGGCGAAGAGATTTTCATCAATACCCAGAGCTATCGTTTCAAGAAATAGAAACACCGAAAAAAATAGCTGAAATTTTAAAAAGTTTTCATATTGATGTGAAAACAGATGTCGGGGGAAGAGGGGGAATCGGCGTAATTGAAGGTGGAATACCTGGGAAGACGATGGCGCTACGTGCTGATTTTGATGCACTACCTATTCAAGATGAAAAGAAAGTTTCATATAAATCAAAGGTTCCTGGTGTAATGCACGCTTGTGGCCATGATGGACATACAGCAACACTTTTAGGAGTTGCAAAAATATTAAGTGATAACAGAGACCAACTTTCAGGAAAAATAGTCCTTATTCATCAACATGCAGAAGAGAAAGAGCCTGGCGGAGCAATTGCCATGATTGAGGATGGTTGTTTAGAAGGAGTAGATGTTGTTTTTGGTACACATTTATCTTCTCAGATGCCTTTAGGAATTGTTGGAACGAAAGCTGGAGCAATGATGGCGGCAGCTGATACTTTTGAAGTGAAGATTCAAGGGCGAGGCGGTCACGGCGGTATGCCACATCATACTGTAGATGCTATTATCGTTGCAACACAAGTTATTAATCAGTTGCAACTTTTAGTGAGTAGAAAAGTCGATCCACTTCAATCAGCAGTTTTAACAGTTGGTACATTCCATGCCGGGCAAGCCGATAATATTATTGCGGATACTGCTACGTTTACAGGAACCATTCGAACGTTAGATCCTGAAGTGAGAGAATATATGGAGAAGGAATTTAGACGAGTTGTTGAGGGGATTTGTCAGTCCCTTCATGCTGAAGTTAATATTCAATATAAACGAGGTTATCCAATATTAATAAATCATGTAGCTGAAACACGTCATTTTATGACGGTCGCGGAACACGATCTTGGCAAAGAAAGGGTCATGGAAGTACCACCTATTATGGGCGGAGAAGATTTTGCATACTACTTAGAACATGTTCCAGGAGCATTTTTCTTCACAGGTGCCGGTAATGAAGAAATAGGGGCAACATATCCACACCATCATCCTCAATTCGAGTTTGATGAACGTGCGATGTTGGTTGGTGGGAAGTTACTTTTAAGTCTTGTGAATAGTTATTCAAGAGATGGAAAAGAATTTCTTCATCATGTAGAAGTGAAAAAGTAATTTACATAGATAAAAAACAACAATAGGTCATATAAAACCTATTGTTGTTTTTTATTATTTTTGCAAGGAAAGACTATCAAAATATGTTCTATAGTTATTAGAGAATTCAAAGTTGTTTTTTGCATCCCAATTAATAGACCAAGACATTAGGCCACGGAATGCAGGATAGCCACTCTGACTTGAAAGTTTATACTTTCCTCCGAAAGGAATTCCTTTAATGATATAATCTAAAGCTTTTTTCATTTCAGTGGGGGAAATATATCCGCCACTTGGAGCGGCCGCTGGTGCTGCAGGAAGTCCAATCATGACTTGATCCGAACGAAGAGGCGGGAAAATGTTATTTGCATTACCACCTACAGGAAAACCATGTAAGAGCATATCTGCCATAGCGACTTCGTAGTCTGCAGTACCTTGATTGTAGTTATTACCGTCCATTCCAATCCCGCTACCAGCGTTGTAGTGTTGAACGTGAATGTATGTTAGTTTGTCTTTCACTCCGTAAATAATCGGTAAATATGCACCCCAGATGCTTCCATATGCGCTATAGCCGCCTTGAACATAAGCTGTTTCAGGAGCCATGCTTAATAGAAAATTTGGACCATAATGATCTGAGATTGTCCGAATAGCCGAAATAAGATTTACGATTTGAGGAGTCGTTGGGTTTTTGAAATTAGTGTCATTACCGTTTAAGTAAATTCCTGATTCAAGGTCAATATCTATTCCATCAAAACCGTATTTATCAATTAGAGATTGTATGGAATTAATAAAACGTTGCTTAGCGGCATTATCAGGAAGTAAAACGACCCCATTTTGTCCACCTATTGAAAGAACTACTTTCTTTCCTTTACTTTTTAAATAAGCAATATCTGATTTGAATTCTGCATCTGTACCATACACAGGAGAAAATTCAACAGTGGAACGATCACCACCAGTTTCACCGAAAGATACATTGAGTACATCCCATTTTGGTGAAACGTCTCTTAATTTAATAATGCCAGTACCGTTATCAAAGTTATGCCAGTATCCAACGAGTAATTTTGATCCTAAATTGTTTGCTGCTTGTGCTTGAAAGGGAGCTAGCGGTAGCAGTAAGAAAATTACTAAAGTACAACAAATGAATTTGAACTTGTTTAACATATCAACACTCCTATACAAAAAGTTGTCTAGATGTATAATCTTGTTTATTTAATGATATCTGAAAATTCATTCTCTTGTAAGGTGACTATAATTTTCTCAACAATTGTGTATGGGAAATTATTAAACCTAATGAAATAATTTTTGAAGGAGGTCGAATTGCGATTGTTAAATTCAGAATATTTTGATATATTTTAAAGTATAGGATAAGATTTTTCACATAATACTCTTACATAAATTTCAAAATTAAGTTTGGAAGGGGATGTACAAGAGTTGGATAAAAATCTTAAGAAAGACCTCAAAATACGCCACATTACAATGATTTCCATTGGTGGCGTAATAGGAGCTGGTTTGTTTGTTGGAAGTGGCGCGGTTGTGCATTCAGCGGGTCCAGGTTCTATCGTTTCATATGCATTAGCAGGACTTCTAGTTATTTTCGTTATGAGAATGCTAGGAGAAATGGCAGCTATTAATCCGACAAGTGGTTCATTTGCAACATATGCAAGAGAGGCAATTGGTCCATGGGCAGGTTATACAATTGGGTGGCTATATTGGTTTTTCTGGGTAATTGTTATTGCAATAGAAGCTACAGCAGGTGCTGGTATTATTCAATACTGGATTCCAGAAATCCCACTCTGGTTATTAAGCTTAATATTAACGATTTTATTAACGTTGACGAATGTTTTCTCGGTGAAATCATTTGGAGAATTTGAATATTGGTTTTCATTTATTAAAGTAATAAGTATTGTTTTGTTCCTTTGTCTTGGACTAGCTGTTATTTTAGGATTTGTACCAGGAACGGAAGCACCTGGCACTTCGAATTTGGTAGGTCAAGGAGGATTTATGCCAAATGGTATAAGTTCGGTGTTACTTGGAATCACCGTCGTTATATTTTCATTTATGGGATCTGAGATTGTTGCAGTGGCCGCTGGAGAGTCTGCCGAACCTGTAAAGGCAGTCAAAACAGCAACAAATAGTGTAATTTGGCGTATTCTCGTATTTTTCATTGGATCGATCGCTGTAGTTGTTACACTCCTTCCGTGGAATTCGGCGAACATACTAAAAAGCCCATTTGTGGCGGTACTGGAACATATAGGGATACCAGCGGCAGCGCAAATTATGAATTTTATCGTTTTAACAGCTGTACTTTCTTGTTTAAATTCGGGTTTATATACGAACTCAAGAATGCTTTTTTCAATGGCAGAAAGAGGAGATGCGCCAAAGGCATTTTTGAAATTGAATAGTAGTGGTGTTCCAGTTCGGGCGGTTTTATTTGGAACTTTCTTTGCTTACATTGGAGTTGTTTTTAGTTACATATCTCCAGATAAAGTATTTTTATTTTTAGTGAATGCATCTGGCGGGATTGCGTTACTCGTTTATCTCGTTATAGCAGTTTCACATTTCAAGATACGTAAAAAAATGGGGAAAGCGGAACAACAAAATTTGAAAGTGAAAATGTGGCTTTTTCCATATGTAACATATGTTACAATTGCTGCGATTATAGCAGTTTTAGTTGCCATGCTCGCAATTGAATCTTTACGTTCACAAGCGCTTTTAACAATGCTTGTTACTGTTCTTATAATAATTTCTTATTTTATTTTTAATAGAAATAAAAATAGTACATTGTTGAATCCTAAAAGTAAGAATGAGGAATCTGTTCGATTCTAATTTCTTGTTTTAGAAGAGAGTTACACCCAATCATTGCTATAAAAGAATCATATATAATCATAGAAACAAGTAATTACTATTGTCATAGTGAATATAAACTTTTTTCTTGACTTTTTATATGAAGGCGAGCAAAATGGTAAAAAAGGAAGGGGGGATGACGATGGAAGAGTACGTATTAGAGCTTTATAACTTTTTATATACGACAGAATGGCAAGATATTGTTTCATTTCTAGGAATAATGTTTTGTATGAAAATTGTAATTGTATATATGGAAGAGCAAGGTATGTTCTATTCCTTCTCATCTCCGTTCGATGTGCAGCGCGAGCCGTTGCCAAACTATGCCAAGGTAAATTATGAACAATTTCCTTTTGTGATTTTCTTTATGATTCGATTTATAACAGCAATTGTAAAGAAAAAGGAAAGTGACGATGAAGAGTGCCACTCAACTTGTAATATAGCGACTGCTTTTTAAGCTAAATACAAGGAGGAGATTTATATGTGGTTTCGATTTCTTATGATTGGTTTCTTTTCATTAACAGCAATTTCATTAATGGGATATCAAGTGTCTGAAATATATCAAGCGTATAGCAGTACGTTTTTTAACAAAAACTAATCGCATTGCTATTTGAATAATAAAGCGATAAAATCCTTCTTAAGAAGTATTGTTAAGAAGGGTTTTTTCTTTGCCCTGTCTTACTGTGTCAAACTATTGTCACATTTACACTGTGAATAATATGTTAAAATAGTGAGGTTACGTATACATATTTGAAGGAAGAGGAGTGACCATTTTGGTGGATCAATCAACGAATCAGAAAAGCTATGCTCCCATTGTGATAACGCTTTCTGTAATTGTAAATGCGATTATTTTATTTTTGTTCTTTGGACCTGTTGGCTATGAAGGAGAAGTACATTTTGATGTAACAATTTTACCAATGTTAAATGCAATTTTTAATAGCTTTACGTTCGTATTCTTATTAGCAGCTTTATACTCTATTATTAAGAAGAATGTGAAAATGCACCGTGGTTTCATCCTAGCAGCATTTACAACGACGTTGCTATTTTGTGTTTCTTATTTATCGTATCATTACTTGGCGCCAGCAACACATTTTGGCGGAGAAGGATTCATTAAATATGTGTATTTCATCATTTTAATTACACATATTATCCTTGCAGCAATTATTGTACCGCTTGCATTGTTTGCACTTGTGTTTGGTTTTACGAATCAATTAACACGTCACCGTAAAATTGTACGTTGGACGATGCCGATTTGGTTATATGTGAGTTTATCTGGTGTTATTGTTTACTTAATGATCTCACCTTATTATCAATAAAAAAAATCTCAGCCTGTAGGCTGGGATTTTTTTATTAGGCAAATATTTTTGTGAAATGAAAAAATTGTGGTATACAAAAGTATAGTTGCTTTTTATATAGAAGGGATGGTAAAGATATATGCAAAATTTTGTATTTCGTAATCCGACAAAACTTATTTTTGGTAAAGGACAGTTAGAGCAGTTAAAAACGGAAATTCCACAGTTCGGTAAAAAAGTTCTTCTCGTGTACGGGGGAGGCAGCATTAAAAGAAATGGTATTTATGATAATGTGATTTCTATTTTAAAGGATATAAATGCGGAAGTATTTGAGTTGACAGGAGTTGAACCGAATCCTCGTTTATCAACAGTAAAGAAAGGGATTCAAATTTGTAAAGACAATGGAGTCGAATTTATTTTAGCGGTTGGCGGAGGAAGTGTAATCGACTGTACGAAGGCGATTGCTGCTGGTAGTAAATATGATGGAGATGTATGGGATATTGTAACGAAAAAATCATTTGCTAGCGAGGCGTTACCGTTCGGTACTGTACTCACTCTTGCGGCAACAGGTTCTGAAATGAATGCAGGATCTGTAATTACAAACTGGGAAACGAATGAAAAGTACGGCTGGGGCAGTCCAGTTACATTCCCTCAGTTTTCAATTTTAGATCCACTACATACTTCGTCTGTGCCGAGAGATCAAACGATTTATGGTATGGTCGATATTATGTCGCACGTATTAGAGCAATATTTCCATCACGGCATGAATACAGAATTACAAGATCGTTATTGTGAATCTGTTTTAAGAACAGTAATTGAAACAGCTCCTAAGCTTTTAAGTGATCTAGAAAATTATGAGCATAGGGAAACAATTTTATATTGCGGTACTATGGCGTTAAACGGCATTTTAGCGATGGGAGTAAAAGGAGATTGGGCAACTCATAATATTGAGCATGCAGTTTCTGCTGTTCATGACATACCGCATGGGGGCGGACTCGCGATTCTATTCCCAAATTGGATGAAGCATGTTATAGATGAAAATGTGAGTCGCTTTAAACAGTTCGCTATTCGTGTATTCGATGTAGAAACAGGTGGGAAGACAGATAAAGAGGTTGCATTAGAGGGAATTGAGGCGTTACGTCAATTTTGGACTTCAATTGAAGCTCCAGTAACATTAGCTGATTACGCTATTAGAGAAAGTGAAATTGACTTAATGGCGGATAAAGCGATGGCTTATGGTGAATTCGGTAACTTTAAAAAATTAAATAAAGATGATGTTCTTGCAATTTATAAAGCTTCTTTATAAGTGAAGCGAGAGAAGAAACCTATTTGATTGTTGTATCAAATAGGTTTCTTTTTTTATTTATAACCGATTTTGATTGATAGTGATTATTTTTGACTGTTTATGGTTGATTTTTGTGATCGTTTTCATTATACTGTAATCAAAGAAGAGGTGAATAAAATGTTAACTCCTGAACGTCATCAAATGATATTGCAACTTGTAAAAGAGCAGAAGGTTGTTAAATTACAACAATTAGTTGAAAGAACAGAAAGCTCTGAATCGACAATTCGTCGTGATTTAGCACAATTAGAAAAACAAAGGTTATTAAAAAGAGTTCATGGTGGTGCCTCTGTTTTAACAGGAAAAGGACAGGAGCCAACGATGATTGAAAAATCATCCAAAAACATTCAAATAAAACAACAAATTGCCAAGTATGCGGCTAGTATTGTTGAACAAGGGGATTGCGTTTATTTAGATGCAGGAAGTACAACATTTGAAATGATTCCATTTTTAATAAATAAAGATGTTACTGTCGTAACGAATGGACTTATGCATATTGAAGCTTTAGTTGAAAATAATATTCGTGCGTATTTACTAGGCGGGATGATGAAGAGTAGGACGAAAGCTTTAATTGGTGCTATGGCACAGGAAAGTATGCAAAAGTACCGTTTTGATAAATGTTTCTTAGGAGCAAATGGTGTACATGAACAGCTTGGTTTTACAACTCCAGATCCAGAAGAGGCACTTTTAAAACAAATGGCATTAACATTTGCGAACGAAGGATATTTCTTAATTGATGAAAGTAAGTTCTCAGAAGTTGCATTTGCGAAAATTGCCAATGTTGAAGAAGCGAATATTATTACAAACCATTTAGAAATTGATTTAGAAAAATATAAAAGACAAACCAATGTAATTGAGGCTGATAAACAATGATCTATACAGTTACTTTAAACCCATCTATTGATTATGTAGTACAAGTTAATTCCTTCGATTTAGGCGCAGTAAATCGAGCAGAGAAAGATATGAAATTTCCTGGAGGGAAAGGCATTAACGTTTCTCGTGTTCTTCATCGTTTAGGTGTTGAAAATGTAGCGCTTGGATTTACTGGTGGATTTACCGGTCGATTTATTAAAGATGTATTACAGGCGGAAGGTGTAACAACAAACTTCGTCCAAGTAGACGGTGATTCCCGAATTAATGTGAAAATAAAAGGGCAAGAAGAGACAGAATTAAATGGGCAAGGTCCTAATGTGACAAATGAACAATTTGAACAATTAATGAAACAAATCGAAAGTATGAGGCAGGGAGAGTGTGTTGTACTAGCTGGAAGTGTACCGGCGTCTATCTCAACTACTTTTTATGAATCAATCGCAGCGCTCGGAGCTGAGAAAGGTATTCGTGTAGTAGTCGATGCAAGTGGAAGTGCGCTGCAGCATGTAATTAAAAATAAACCATTTTTAATAAAGCCTAATCATCATGAACTTGGTGAGTTATTCGGAGTAGAGATTTCAACAGTAGAAGATGTTTTACCGTTTGGAAGAAAATTAGTTGAACAAGGTGTAGAGCATGTTATCGTATCAATGGCTGGAGATGGGGCTTTATTATTTACGGCACAAGGTATATATGAAGCAACTGTTCCAAAAGGTGTTGTAATTAATTCGGTTGGGGCCGGAGATTCTCTCGTTGCAGGATTTGTAGGTAAATATGAACAGACAAAAGATATTGAAAAGGCATTTCAATATGGCGTTGCAACAGGGAGTGCAACAGCATTTTCAGCTGATTTATGTGAAAAAGAAAAAGTAGAAGAATTATTGTCGCAAGTAATTGTAACTAAGCGATAGGGGGAAGTAACATATGAAAATTACAGAACTATTAAAAAGGGATACAGTTATTATGAACTTGACAGCTTCAAATAAAGAAGCTGTCATAGATGAATTAGTTGAGAAATTAGACGGAGCAAATCGTTTAAATAGTAAAGCTGAATTTAAAGAAGCTATTTTAAAGCGGGAGTCACAAAGTACAACTGGCATAGGGGAAGGGATTGCTATACCTCATGCGAAGACGAATGCCGTTAAACAACCATCGATTTGTTTTGGTAGAAGTGTAAGCGGTATCAACTATGAGTCGCTTGATGGACAGCCTGCACATCTGTTTTTTATGATTGCTGCGAGTGAAGGGGCGAATAATACTCATTTAGAAACGTTATCTCGTCTCTCTACGTTATTGATGGATGAAGGGTTCCGCAAGCAATTATTAGAAGCAAAGGATGAGGATGAGCTTCTCCGTTTATTTGATGAAAAAGAGAATGAAAAAGAAGACGAAGAAGTTGAAGTAGCAAAGCCGGAAGGGAATGAGCCATACGTATTAGCTGTTACAGCTTGTCCGACTGGTATCGCTCACACATATATGGCTGCGGATAGTTTGAAAGCAAAAGCAGCAGAGTTAGGAATAGCGATTAAAGTTGAAACGAATGGATCAACAGGTGTTAAAAACGATTTAACGAAAGAGGACATTGAACGCGCAACGGCTATTATTGTAGCTGCAGATAAACAAGTAGAAATGAATCGTTTTGCTGGGAAGCATGTCATTCAAGTACCAGTCGCCGATGGGATTAGAAAAACTGAAATCCTTCTTAATCGAGCTATAAAACAAGATGCACCAATCTTTAAAGGGGTAAAAGAGGATGGGAAGGCAGAAAATGTAGAGAAAGAAAAAGGGCTAGGAATTTATAAGCATTTAATGAGCGGTGTAAGTAATATGCTTCCGTTCGTTGTTGGTGGTGGAATTTTAATTGCACTAGCGTTTTCGTTTGGTGGTATAAAAGCGGAAGGTCCTTTAGCTGAATTGTTCATGTCTATTGGGGGAGGAAAAACAGGTGCGTTTTTATTCCTTGTACCAATCTTAGCTGGATTTATTGCGAGTTCTATTGCTGATCGTCCTGGTTTTATGCCTGGTGTTGTAGGTGGGTTTTTAGCAGCACAAGCGAATGCGGGATTTTTAGGTGGATTAATTGCTGGTTTCTTAGCTGGATATGTTGTTTTAGGATTGAAAAGATTATTTTCAGGATTACCAGTACAGTTAGAAGGAATTAAACCTGTTTTGTTATATCCAGTCTTTGGATTGTTGATTACAGGAGTTGTTATGCAAAAAGTAGTAAATCCGCCTGTAGTAGCATTAAATGAAATGTTAACAGGATGGTTAAATGGTTTGAGTGGTACGAATGCTATATTATTAGGACTTATTTTAGGCGGTATGATGGCAATTGATATGGGTGGTCCAATTAATAAAGCGGCATTTACATTTGGTATTGCTGCAATAGAAGCACAGAATTTTGGAGTGCACTCAGCAGTTATGGCTGGTGGTATGGTACCGCCACTTGCGATTGCATTCGCAACCACATTCTTTAAAACAAAATTTACAGAAGCAGAACGTAAATCTGGTTTAACAAATTATATTATGGGAGCATCATTTATTACAGAAGGTGCGATTCCATTTGCAGCTGCCGATCCGGTTCGAGTAATAGTAAGCTGTGTTGTTGGTTCAAGTATCGCGGGTGCCTTATCTATGTTATTCCAAATTACATTGCCGGCACCGCATGGTGGATTGTTTGTTATCGCATTAGTGAATAAACCGTTGCTATACATTTTCTCTATATTAATTGGGACGATTGTTTCAGCTATTATGATAGGTGTTTGGAAGAAGAAAGTTAAATAAAAGATAAAAAGGGACAGCTAATAGGAGTTGTTCCTTTTTCGTTACAAAAAGTAATTTAATAATTGGATTATGATGGATTTTGGTAAAAGATGTAATGAAAAGTGATTTTTTTGTAACAAAAAAGTAATACTGTAATTTTTTCTGGAAAAAAATTCTTATACTAATTTGTGAGAAATATATGAAAACTATTGCTAATTTTGGTAGAAATACAATTCTTTAATATGGAAATTTATGTTACAAATCATTAATCGTTTATTACGAATGCTTTGTAATTGTGTGATTTTCGAAATTCTACAAAAAACTGTTGCTATAATGAGAACACGAAAACAAAGCAAATGGAGGCTATTCATGAAAAAATTATTAGGTATAGCAACAGCAGCAGTTTTTGGTCTTGGGATTTTTGTAGGTTCTGCTAAAGCGGAAACGATTGTAACAACAGATGTATTAAACGTTAGAGAAAACCCAACTGTAGAATCAAAACTTGTAGGTAAAATGTTAAGTGGAAATAAATTAGATGTTATAAATACAGAAAACGGATGGTTCAAAATTAAATTAGATGGTAAAGAAGCTTTTGTAAGTGCTGAGTTTACGAAAAGTTCTTATTATGTAACAGCAAACGTATTAAACATTCGTGCTGGAGCGAATACTGATTCAGAGATTCTTGGCACGCTTAAAAAAGATGACTTGATTGAAACGACAAATCAAGTACAAAACGAATGGTTACAATTCGAATATGGCGGGAAAGCGGCGTATGTTCACATACCATTTTTAACAGGTACAGCACCTGTTATTGAAAGAAAAGAAGTTCCAGCTCAAGATGAAGCGCCAACTAAGGTGAAAACGGCGGTTAAAAATGATACATCAGTTAAGGTGAAAGCGCCGGCTAAAAATGATACGGCAGTTAACGGAAAGGAATCAGTTAAAAGTGGAGCATCAAGTAAACCAGTAGCGCAAGCGAAGCCGGCAACTAAGCCAGTGGCGAAATCTACTGAAACAAGTGAACCTGCTGGTCGTGAAATAACAGTAGAAGCGACAGCTTACACAGCTCACCCGAGTGAAAATGGCACATATGGTGGTCGTGTGTTAACTGCGATGGGGCATGATTTAACAGCGAATCCAAATATGAAAGTTATTGCTGTTGATCCGAAAGTAATTCCTCTCGGATCAAAAGTGTGGGTGGAAGGATATGGAGAAGCAATTGCTGGAGATACTGGTGGCGCGATTAAAGGAAACCGTATTGATGTTTTAGTTGGTTCAGATAGCACTGCTGATAGTTGGGGGCGTAAATCCGTTAAAGTGAAAGTTATAAAATAATTTATTAAAATAAAAAACGGCTGCTTGAAAATGTCTAAGCGGCCGCTTTTTTTATATAAGAATTATTGAAAAGGGTAAATTGTTTTACCTGTAATAATTTTATACGCGGTGCAAAATTGAGTTTGTATATACTCTGTATTTTTATTTTCTGGATGTAACGTTGTTTCTTGAAGAGTAGAATGAAAGGAACGTAGTAAACAATTTAGTGCGAAGTATAATTCTTCTTGTGAACAATTTTGTTCTTTTGTAGCAGTAGCTAAAATAAGGTCTTTTATTAATAATGGAAAATCGATAGTCGCTTGTTTCATAGTCATTGCACCCTCTCCGAGCTATTTTTTATCATGTATATGCAGAATTGGACAAGCTATGCTCTTTTTTTTGTGTAATTTCATGTACTGGATTCAAAGAACTTGCAATCATGCCGTTAAAATTGGTAAGATTGGGTATAATCAATAGATGGAGTATATTACATAAAGAGAGTTGAATGATATGGGAGAAGTGCAACGTGAAAAAGTTGCTGTCATCATTGGGCCAACTGCTGTCGGAAAGACGAAATTAAGTATCGATCTTGCAAAAGCGTTGAATGGTGAGATTATTAGTGGTGATTCCATGCAAATTTATCGTACGATGGATATCGGGACTGCAAAGGTGACGACAGATGAGATGGACGGAATTCCACATTATATGATTGATATAAAAGATCCGGAAGATTCATTTTCTGTGGCGGAATTTCAAGAAAGTGTCCGTAAGTGCATTCGAGAAATTACAGAGCGCGGGAAATTACCAATTATTGTTGGTGGAACCGGTCTCTATATACAATCTGTTCTATTCGATTACCAGTTTACAGATGAGGCTGGGGACGCTACATACCGAGAACAGATGGAAAAGTTAGCATTAGAACACGGTGTGGAATATGTACATAAAAAGTTGCAAGAAGTAGATCCAGAAAGTGCGGAGCGTATTCATGCCAATAATGTAAGGCGTGTTATTCGGGCGTTAGAAATTTTTCACACGACGGGTGAAAAAATGAGTAACCAGCTCGAAAAACAAGAAAATGAGTTACTGTACGATGTTTCATTAATTGGCTTGACAATGGATCGAGAAATGCTATACGATCGCATTAACTTACGTGTTAACCTAATGATTGAACAAGGTTTATTAGAAGAAGTAAAAGGTTTACATGAAAGAGGAGTGCGAGATTGTCAATCTATTCAAGCGATTGGTTATAAAGAGATATATGATTATTTTGAGAATCGTGTATCTTTAGAAGAAGCGGTATCACAATTAAAGACGAATTCACGCCGTTATGCAAAACGTCAATTAACGTGGTTCCGTAATAAGATGGATGTCGCGTGGTTCGATGTTACTGATGGTGAAAAAACGTCAGAAATTTTACGATACATAGAAGGAAAGCTACAACTAAAGTCGAATAATAGTAAGTAGAGAAAAAGAGGAGGATTCGACATGAAGCAATCAATCAATATTCAAGATCAGTTTTTAAATCAACTCCGTAAAGAGAATACGTTCGTTACGCTGTACTTATTAAATGGTTTCCAGCTTCGTGGATTAATTAAAGGATTTGATAATTTTACAGTCCTGCTGGAAACAGAAGGTAAGCAACAGCTTATTTATAAACATGCAATTTCTACATTTGTACCACAAAAAAATGTTTCAATTGAATTAGAGTAGTAATGAATTATTGTACATAACAAAAAAAGAGCGAGTTTCTCGCTCTTTTTTTTATTTGTCATAAACAATAAATAGTGAAATTTAAGCGATTCTAAATACAGTAAGACGAATGTTAGTGTTTCCTGTTGCAGGGATCGTAATCTCGTTAAGAGTAGATTGGACAGAAATGTTTGCTCCAGCAGCTAATGTTTCGATTGTAGTAAATGAAAGTGAGTCGCCTATTAGATTTGAAGAGAAGTTGTCAGTAGCAACTGCTCCATTAATTGAAATTCCTACTCCAAGTGGAGCGCATCCTGGCGCAGTTGTAGAAATAGATACGCTAATTACATAAATACCAGCGTTAATAACAGTAACTGTATTTGTGCCGTTAAAGATAATATTGTTTACGTTAATTGCAGTACTAAAAATAAAGTTATTAAATTGGATTACTGTTTGTTGGATGTTGTTTGTTACAACGATTGTTGCTACTGGGAAGCTAGGTCCAGTAGGTCCGGTAACTCCTATACCAGTCGCACCCGTTGGTCCTTGAACACCTTGAGGTCCAGTCGCACCCGTGTTACCTTGAGGTCCAGTAGGTCCGGTAACTCCTATACCAGTCGCACCTGTGTTACCTTGAGCACCTTGAGGTCCGGTAGCACCCGTGTTACCTTGAGCACCTTGAGGTCCGGTAGCACCCGTGTTACCTTGAGCACCTTGAGGTCCGGTAGCACCCGTGTTACCTTGAGCACCTTGAGGTCCGGTAGCACCCGTGTTACCTTGAGCACCTTGAGGTCCGGTAGCACCCGTGTTACCTTGAGCACCTTGAGGTCCGGTAGCACCCGTGTTACCTTGAACACCTTGAGGTCCGGTAGCACCTGTGTTACCTTGAATACCTTGAGGTCCAGTAGGTCCAGGAGGCCACCAGAAGGTCCGGTAGGTCCGGTAACTCCTATACCAGTCGCACCTGTGTTACCTTGAGCACCTTGAGGTCCGGTAGCACCCGTGTTACCTTGAGCACCTTGAGGTCCGGTAGCACCCGTGTTACCTTGAGCACCTTGAGGTCCGGTAGCACCCGTGTTACCTTGAGCACCTTGAGGTCCGGTAGCACCCGTGTTACCTTGAGCACCTTGAGGTCCGGTAGCACCCGTGTTACCTTGAGCACCTTGAGGTCCGGTAGCACCTGTGTTACCTTGAGCGCCTTGAGGTCCGGTAGCACCCGTGTTACCTTGAGGTCCAGTAGGTCCAGGAGAGCCACCAGAAGGTCCAGTAGGTCCGGTAACTCCTATACCAGTAGCACCCGTGTTACCTTGAACGCCTTGAGGTCCAGTAGCACCTGTGTTACCTTGAACGCCTTGAGGTCCAGTAGCACCCGTGTTACCTTGCGCACCTTGAGGTCCAGTGGAACCGGTAGCACCTGTGTTACCTTGAACGCCTTGAGGTCCAGTAGCACCCGTGTTACCTTGAGCACCTTGAGGTCCGGTAGCGCCCGTGTTACCTTGAGCACCTTGAGGTCCGGTAGCACCTGTGTTACCTTGAACGCCTTGAGTCCAGTGGAACCGGTAGCACCTGTGTTACCTTGAGGTCCAGTAGCACCCGTGTTACCTTGCGCGCCTTGAGGTCCAGTGGAACCAGTCGCACCTGTGTTACCTTGAACGCCTTGAGGTCCAGTGGAACCAGTAGCACCTGTGTTGCCTTGAACGCCTTGAGGTCCAGTAGTACCCGTGTTACCTTGAACGCCTTGGGGTCCAGTGGAACCGGTAGCACCCGTGTTACCTTGAGCACCTTGAGGTCCAGTGGAACCAGTCGCACCTGTGTTACCTTGAACGCCTTGAGGTCCAGTGGAACCGGTAGCACCTGTGTTACCTTGAGGTCCAGTAGCACCCGTGTTACCTTGCGCGCCTTGAGGTCCAGTGGAACCAGTCGCACCTGTGTTACCTTGAACGCCTTGAGGTCCAGTGGAACCAGTAGCACCTGTGTTGCCTTGAACGCCTTGAGGTCCAGTAGTACCCGTGTTACCTTGAACGCCTTGAGGTCCAGTGGAACCGGTAGCACCTGTGTTACCTTGAGGTCCAGTAGCACCTGTGTTACCTTGCGCGCCTTGAGGTCCAGTGGAACCAGTCGCACCTGTGTTACCTTGCGCGCCTTGAGGTCCAGTGGAACCAGTAGCACCTGTGTTACCTTGAACGCCTTGAGGTCCAGTGGAACCGGTAGCACCTGTGTTACCTTGAACGCCTTGAGGTCCAGTAGCACCCGTGTTACCTTGAGCACCTTGAGGTCCAGTCGCACCTGTGTTACCTTGAACGCCTTGAGGTCCAGTGGAACCAGTAGCACCTGTGTTACCTTGAACGCCTTGAGGTCCAGTAGCACCCGTGTTACCTTGAACGCCTTGAGGTCCAGTAGCACCTGTGTTACCTTGCGCACCTTGAGGTCCAGTGGAACCGGTAGCACCTGTGTTACCTTGAACACCTTGAGGTCCAGTGGAACCAGTAGCACCTGTGTTACCTTGAACACCTTGAGGTCCAGTGGAACCAGTCGCACCTGTGTTACCTTGAACGCCTTGAGGTCCAGTAGCACCTGTGTTACCTTGCGCACCTTGAGGTCCGGTGGAACCGGTAGCACCTGTGTTACCTTGAAGACCTTGAGGTCCAGTGGAACCAGTAGCACCTGTGTTACCTTGAAGACCTTGAGGTCCAGTGGAACCAGTAGCACCTGTGTTACCTTGAACGCCTTGAGGTCCAGTGGAACCGGTAGCACCTGTGTTACCTTGAACGCCTTGAGGTCCAGTAGCACCCGTGTTACCTTGAGCACCTTGAGGTCCAGTGGAACCAGTAGCACCTGTGTTACCTTGAAGACCTTGAGGTCCAGTAGCACCTGTGTTACCTCTAGGTCCGGTCGCACCAGTAGCACCTGTGTTACCTCTAGGTCCGGTCGCACCAGTAGCGCCCGTGTTACCTCTAGGTCCGGTCGCACCAGTAGCGCCCGTGTTACCTCTAGGTCCGATCGCACCAGTAGCACCTGTGTTACCTCTAGGTCCGGTCGCACCAGTAGCGCCCGTGTTACCTCTAGGTCCGGTTGCACCAGTAGCGCCCGTGTTACCTCTAGGTCCGGTAGCGCCAGTAGCGCCCGTGTTACCTCTAGGTCCGGTAGCGCCAGTAGCGCCCGTGTTACCTCTAGGTCCAGTAGGTCCAGTAGGTCCTCTGCCGAACGAAGCTGAATTAACTAGAGTAGTTTGTAACTCTGCAATTAATTTAAGGAGTTCTTGGAGTGTACAAGGATCAATTCGGAATAACTTTGTAATGTAAAGTAAATAATTAATTAAAATTTGAAGTTCAACAAATACAGCACTTGCTACGAAGGTTGGATTTTTTAATATAGTTATTAAGTTTTTAATGATGGCTAATCCTTGTGCTTTCAGAGCGGAAGTAGTGTCTAGTGAACAGATGAATTTGCTTAGTAGGTGCAATGTATCTATTAGATTCTCAATGTTTTTGGGAGATGGATTGGCGAAAAGTTTAGGGATTATTTTTATTAAATCGTTAATGATTGCACGGAATGTTCTAATTTGCGCTTTAGTAATTGGAATCGTTGGGGTAGTTGGAATTCGTCCAGCGCTAGTTGGAAAGCATGGATTGGAGTATTTATTTTGATTGTCGTTAAAGCGAGACATTAAATCTCTCCTTTCTAATAAGAATGTGAACGAAACTCATCATAGTAGATGCAGAGAGTAGTTAAATGGTCATAGTGAAATGGATTCTTTCGAGAAAAAATAAAAAAAACGCCTTATTATAGGGCGTTTTTTTTATTTTCAGCATATTGATAATATCGCTTTAGTGAAATTTTTGATTTGAAGCCAACTAATTTTATGATTTCTGGCTCTGGGGTTTGTTTTTTTATTAGGCGTAAAATAAACGTGTTCCGGAAATGTTGTCCAGAAATGCCTTTACGTAAATTGGCTCTTGCTACTTCAAGTCGGATCATTTTTTGGATAGCGATTTCTGTTAGTGCTTTTGGTGCATCGTTTTCGTATACCCATCTGTATGTTCCGCGGTTAAAATCGAATGCAACAAACAACGGGTCATTACTATGGTATTTAGGACGAACTGGTTCTGGAATACTTTTATAATATGTGTACAGTTGTTTTTTGTCTTCGATTGCTAATGTGATTGTTCTTTCTACTCCTGCGGTTGCTGGAATAGAAAGTGTATTAGTTTCAAAATGAACGTGATGCATAGTTAATGCTGTAAGCTCTTGTAAGGATAGTCCGTAGTCGATTAATATACTTAAAATGGCGATATTACGATCCATTAATAATGGACGAACGGGACGTTGTTTTTCTGAAAGTCCTTCTAATGAAGTGACTATATGCTTTAATCTTTTTTCTTCATCGGATGAAATGAAATCTTCATTACGCAATGCACGGTTTGGTTGAATAGTAATTTCCATATCATTCAATGGATTTGGAATGTTAAGAAAATGATGCATTCTATTTAATACAATAAATACACGATGCATTGTTTTCTCAGAGTAGTGTCGATTCTTTTTTAAGTCTGAAAAGTAATCTTCATAGTCTTTTGTACAAAGTGTTGCCCATATATTACTGGAAGGGAGCTTTTTGTTTTTTTCTAACCAATGTCCAAAATCTTCAATGTCATAAACATAACGTTTAATGGTTGAAGACTTTCGGCCTTTATTCAATAAAAAAATAGAAAAGGCTTGTATTGTATCATGGAATTCCGTTGTTTCCATAGTCCCACCACCTTGATTATTTCTTATATTATAGCAAACTTTTCTGAAAATAGGCATTTGCAAGAGGGACTGGAATAATAATATTTGGTGAGTGGATAAAATGAGGTGATTGTATGGAGCAATCGATGCGTAAGAAAAATAACAATCAAATTAATATTGTATTAAACCATCGAAAGAAAATTTCGTTACCGGCATCAGAAAATAAAACGGTAATTTCAAGTGAAACCACTACTAAACATGAGATGTTGCAGAGAATTGAAGAAGAGATGGGAAAGCTTGTTGGGATGGATGAAATAAAAAAGATAATAAAAGAAATTTATGCTTGGATTTATGTAAATAAAAAAAGGCAAGAGATGGGGTTGAAATCTGAGAAGCAAGTGCTTCACATGTTATTTAGGGGGAATCCCGGTACTGGGAAGACAACCGTTGCTAGAATGATAGGGAAATTGTTGTTTGAGATGAATATTTTATCGAAGGGGCATTTAGTTGAAGCAGAACGTGCTGATCTTGTGGGGGAGTATATCGGTCATACAGCGCAAAAGACGAGAGATTTAATAAAAAAGGCCATGGGAGGTATTTTGTTTATTGATGAGGCGTATTCTTTAGCGCGGGGGGGAGAGAAGGATTTTGGGAAGGAAGCTATTGATACACTTGTGAAGCATATGGAAGATAAGCAGCACGGTTTTGTATTAATTTTAGCTGGATATTCAAGAGAGATGAATCATTTTCTTTCATTAAATCCAGGGTTACAATCTCGTTTTCCATTTATTATTGAATTTGCGGATTACTCGGTAAATCAGCTGTTGGAAATTGGAAAGAGAATGTATGAGGAGCGTGAATATCAGTTATCTAAAGAAGCGGAGTGGAAATTTCGAGATCATTTACATGCGGTAAAGTATTCGTCGCAAATTACATCGTTTAGTAATGGGCGATACGTACGGAATATTGTTGAAAAATCGATTCGTACACAAGCTATGCGATTGTTACAAGAGGATACGTATGATAAATATGATTTAATTGGGATATCAAGTATGGATTTAATGCTTGAAGAGGAGACGCACAGTACGTAAACTGTGCGTCTGTTTTTATGCATAAGTTCGTTTACTCTTTTTTTGCTTTTTCTTGGTGAGTTTTATGAAGACGTTCCATTTTAGCGCTCTTTTCGTGCGCTGAATTTGGATCATGTCCAAATTGGTTTACTGAGCTTTTTTGAGCTCCTTTATTAACATGGTTTGTCATTTGCATTCACCTCGCTTTAAAAATTAGTATAAACATTATGTAAAGAAAAACTCGTTAGAAAAGAAAAACCTCTTTACGATATGTAAAGAGGTTAGATTGCTATTTATGCATTGAGCGCTCCTTTGTATCGATGCGTCTATGCGGTAAATGCCATTTGTAATGAATAGAAACCATGCGGAAGCAAACAATTAAAATGAATAAGGTGTATAGAGCCCAATCGCTAACGATGACTTTAGCGCCAATCAAAAAACCGGCTAAAATCGTCCAAAACGCATATACATCAGCTCGAAGGACGAGAGGTTTTCTACGTGCTAAAAGATCACGAATAATACCGCCGCCAATGCCAGTTAAAACAGCAGCTACAATTGTAGCGCTAATTGGTAAATTTAATTTTTGGGCGTATAGAGCTCCTTGTACGGCGAACGCTGATAAGCCGATGGCATCTGTGATGTTTTCCCACTTTTTCCAATGCTTAATTAATTTATTAGGAAAAAGAAAAATGATCGTCATTGATAATAGTGCGATTTGGAATAACATGTCTTGTTGCCAAAACGCGACGATTGGATAACCGATTAATAAATTACGAAGGGCACCTCCCCCAAATGCGGTTGCCATTCCTAAAATATATACCCCGAAAATATCATAATCCTCTTCCATTGCAACAATGGCTCCGCTTAGTGCGAAAGCGATTGTGCCTATGATGCTAAAAATCTCCCATGCCATGAATTTTCTCCCCCGCTAACTAGATGAAATGTGCTTCCTCTGCTATTATATTAGAAGGTTTAAATTTCGAAAAGGATGAGTGAACATATTTGATGGAAGAAAAAGAAAAAATCATATTAGTTGGCTGTCAATTGCCACAAGATGATGATGAAAAATTTATGCATTCCATGAAAGAGCTTGCATCGCTAGCGAAAACTGCGCGAGCGGAAGTGTTAGTATCAACGACGCAAAAGCGCCCGAAGTTTCATCCGGCGACTTATATAGGAAAAGGTAAACTAGAAGAGCTTGCAGCGTTGACGGAAGAATTAGAACCAGCTGTTATTGTTTTTAATAATGAGTTAACACCAAGTCAAATTCGGAATTTATCTTCAGTATTAGATGCGAGAGTGATTGACCGAACGCAGTTAATACTAGATATTTTTGCGCAACGTGCGAAATCGAGAGAGGGTAAGCTTCAAGTAGAATTAGCTCAATGGCAATATACAATGCCGCGCCTTATGGGACAAGGTCTTGCTTTATCGCGTCTTGGTGGTGGAATTGGTACAAGGGGACCAGGAGAGACGAAGCTTGAGACAGATCGTCGTCATATTCGATCTCGTATTGATGAAATAAAGAGACAACTTGCGGTTGTTGTGGAGCATCGAAAGAGATATCGTGAGAGAAGAAAAGATAATAAAGTGTTTCAAGTTGCGTTAATTGGGTATACAAATGCAGGAAAATCTACGTTGTTTAATAGATTAACGGAAGCTGATACGTTTGAAGAAAACTTATTGTTTGCAACGCTAGATCCGACGACAAGAAAGATGCCGCTACCTTCTGGTTATACAGTGCTTTTGACTGATACGGTTGGTTTTATACAAGATTTACCTACGTCACTAATTGCTGCTTTTCGATCTACGTTAGAAGAAGCTGGGGAAGCGGATGTTATTTTACATGTTGTTGATTCTGCAGATCCTAATTATGTAGGGCATGAGCAGACAGTAAAACAATTATTGTCGGACCTTGAAATTAATCGTATTCCTATTATTACGTTATATAATAAAAAAGATAAATTGCATCAAAACTTCATTCCATTTCCGAAAAGTGATTTCTTAATGACTAGTGCTTTTGAAGAAAGTGATTTATTGCGTATAAAAGAAGCGCTAGAAACGAAGATGAAGGAAGAAATGGATGATTATCAAGTGGAAATCCCTCCGAGTGAAGGTAGGTTATTAACGCTTTTAAAGACAGAAACAATATTAACTAAAATGGAGTTTCTAGAAGATAAATTTGTATATGATTGTACAGGGTATATATTTGCTCATTCATCGCTTAAGGGGCAATTAAAGAGATTTTTAGTGGAAGAAGGAGAAAATAATGTTTGATCGTTTGAAAAATGGAGAAAAAATTGCTCCAATCGTAAAAGAAGTAGAAAGTCAAATTATAGAAGTACATAAACATGTGGATGAAGTGATTGAGAGTAACCAATTTCGTGTATTAGAAAGTTTTCGTAAACACAAAATTAGCGATTCGCATTTTATTCCGACGACAGGTTATGGTTATGATGATATTGGTCGTGACACGTTAGAAAAAGTGTATGCTGATGTATTTGGGGCAGAAGCGGGTCTTGTTCGTCCGCAAATTATTTCAGGTACTCACGCAATTTCGACAGCTCTATTCGGTATTTTACGTCCAGGAGATGAACTGCTATACATAACAGGAAAACCATATGATACGTTAGAAGAAATCGTTGGTGTACGCGGAAAAGGTGTAGGCTCATTTAAAGAATATAATATTGGTTATAACGCAGTTCCGTTAACTGAAGAGGGATTTGTGGACTTTGAAGCTGTTGCAGCTGCGATCCATAGTAATACGAAGATGATTGGTATTCAGCGTTCAAAAGGATATGCTACTCGTCCGTCGTTTACTGTTTCACAAATTAAAGAGATGATTGCGTTTGTGAAAGAGATTAAACCTGATGTTGTTGTATTTGTAGATAACTGCTATGGCGAATTTATTGAAGAAGAAGAGCCATGTCATGTTGGTGCGGACTTAATGGCAGGCTCTCTTATTAAGAATCCTGGCGGTGGAATTGTTAAAACTGGTGGTTACATTGTTGGTAAAGAGCAGTATGTTGAAGCGTGTGCATATCGTCTAACATCTCCAGGAATCGGTGCGGAAGCAGGGGCATCTTTATACAGTTTGCAAGAAATGTATCAAGGTTTCTTCTTAGCGCCGCATGTAGCGGGACAAGCGCTAAAAGGTGCGATTTTTACAGCTGCATTTTTAGGGAAGTTAGGGATGAATACATCACCAGCTTGGAATGCACCAAGAACAGATTTAATTCAGTCTGTTCAATTTGATGATAAAGATCGTATGATTGCGTTCTGTCAAGCGATTCAATATGCATCTCCAATTAATTCTCATTTCACTCCATATGCAAACTATATGCCGGGTTATGAAGATGATGTAATTATGGCTGCGGGGACGTTTATTCAAGGTGCAAGTATTGAGCTGTCGGCTGATGGTCCGATTCGTCCGCCTTATGTTGCTTACGTGCAAGGTGGGTTAACTTATTCGCATGTAAAGATTGCTATTTGTTCTGCGATTGATGCGTTAATTGAAAAAAAACTATTAACAATTTCTTAAAGGAAAGCTGTCGATTTCGGCAGCTTTTTTCGTGTGAAAGTAATGATTTGTGCCATTAGAAAAAAATGAAAAAATTCACAAAAAAATCATGTAAGAAAAGCTAACATCTATTGACACTAAACATAACATGGTATAAAATGAGAAACAGTTAAGGCGAAGGAGGAACTGAAACAATGAAAGAAGATAGACGTTCTGCTCCGCTGTTTCCAATTGGTATTGTAATGGATTTAACACAATTATCTGCACGTCAAATTCGCTACTATGAAGAGCATAATCTTATTTTTCCAACCCGTACAAAAGGGAATCGTAGATTATTTTCATTTAACGATGTAGATAAATTGTTGGAAATTAAAGATTTGTTAGATCAAGGCTTAAATATGGCCGGAATTAAACAAGTATTGCAAATGAAAGAAAATCAAACAGAAGCAGTGAAAGTAAAAGAAGAAACGAAAGAAATTTCAAAATCCGAGCTTCGCAAAATTCTTCGAGATGAACTACAACATACAGGTAGATTTAATCGGACCTCATTGCGACAAGGTGACATTTCAAGGTTTTTTCACTAAAGATAACTGATTCTGAAGGTGTTTAGAGGGACTAAGGAGGAATTTATAATGGCTAGGTACACAAAAGAAGATATTTTCCGTTTGGCGAAAGAAGAGAATGTAAAGTATATCCGTCTGCAATTTACGGACCTTTTAGGGGTAATTAAAAACGTAGAAATTCCAGTGAGCCAATTAACAAAAGCTCTTGATAACAAAATGATGTTTGATGGATCTTCTATTGAAGGTTTCGTACGTATTGAAGAATCTGATATGTATTTATATCCGGATTTAGATACTTGGGTAATTTTCCCTTGGACAGCTGAAAAAGGTAAAGTAGCTCGTTTAATCTGTGATATTTACAATGCTGATGGTACTCCATTTGATGGCGACCCACGTAACAACTTAAAGCGTGTGTTAAAAGAAATGGAAGCATTAGGATTCTCAGATTTCAATCTTGGACCAGAGCCAGAATTCTTCCTATTTAAAGTTGATGAAAAAGGAAATCCAACATTAGAATTAAACGATAACGGTGGATACTTCGACCTTGCGCCGATGGATCTAGGGGAAAACTGTCGTCGTGATATCGTTCTTGAACTTGAAGAAATGGGCTTTGAAATTGAAGCATCTCACCATGAGGTTGCGCCAGGTCAACATGAAATTGACTTTAAATATGCAAATGCAATTCGCTCATGTGATGACATTCAAACATTCAAGCTTGTTGTAAGAACGATTGCTCGTAAACATGGTTTACACGCAACATTTATGCCGAAACCATTATACGGTGTGAACGGTTCAGGTATGCACTGTAACTTATCACTATTTAAAAATGGTGAGAACGTATTCTTCGATCAAAACGGTGATTTACAATTAAGTGATGATGCTCGTCACTTCATCGCAGGTATTTTAAAACATGCGCCAGCATTTACAGCGGTAGCAAACCCAACTGTAAACTCTTACAAGCGTTTAGTACCTGGATATGAAGCTCCATGTTACGTAGCATGGTCTGCACAAAACCGTAGTCCATTAGTGCGTATCCCTGCATCTCGTGGTATTAGCACACGCGTAGAAGTACGTAGTGTTGACCCAGCTGCAAACCCGTATTTAGTAATGGCTACATTATTAGCAGCAGGTCTTGATGGAATTAAAAACAAATTAACTCCACCAGCTGCAGTAGACCGTAACATCTACGTAATGACAAAAGAAGAGCGTGAAGAAGCAGGTATCGTTGACTTACCAGCAACATTAGCGCAAGCGTTAGTTACTTTACAATCTAATGAAATCGTATGTGGCGCATTAGGTGATCATTTACTTGAGCACTTCATTGAAGCAAAAGAAATTGAGTGGGATATTTTCCGCACGCAAGTTCACCAATGGGAACGCGACCAATATATGTCTCTATACTAAGAGAGAAAAAAGCCCTAATACTACGGTATTAGGGCTTTTTCGTCATTTATCTACAGTGAAAAAACACGAATATTGTCGCATTTTTTTTAGTGTCATCAGGAAGTAATTTAGTGAAAATAATTTGTGTTGACTCGTTCTGTATAAAGAACTAAAATGGCATTAACTAGAAATGTTTGTATATTAAAAAGAATGAAAATATTGTTTTTTTCTTAAGTTTTCGATGTCAATTTCAAGTTGAAGCTCATTGGTTTTAAATGAGGAGGGAAGTTATGGATAAGGAAATAAATTTGAAAAATCTATTTACTATTATACGGAAAAGAATTTGGATCATTCTATTATTTACAACTCTCACAACAGTAGCAGGAGCGATGTATACTATATATGTAAAAACACCATTATATGCCTCTTCAGCAAGAGTTATTGTTCAAGCTAATGCTGAAACGATGAATACATTGAAAGCGATGGTAAATGAGCCTGTAATATTAGAAAAAGTGGCTGCTGAATTGAATATTAACAGATCTGCAGGTGCATTAAGTGGACAAATAAGTACAGAAAGTGTGCAAGGGTCCCAGATTATGAGAATAAATGTAGTGGATATAGATCCTGTGCTTGCTCATAAAATTGCAAATACTACAGCCACTGTTTATAAGAAAGAAGTAGCGAATATACTGAATTTTAATAATGTGAGTATATTACCAGAAGACCCAGTTCAAAAACATTCTATGCCTATAAATATAAATCACCTTAAGACGATACTAATTGCATTCGCTATAGGTATGGTGCTCAGTATTGGATTCATTTTTTTATTGAATTCACTTGATGAGAGAATCAAATCGGAACGGCGAATTGAACAATTGTTAGATGTCCCTGTTTTGGGCGGAATATCTAAAATGAATAGAAAAAATGTGAAAGACAAATTCAGTAAAAAAAATACGGTATTATTGGGGGAGGGAACGGAGTGGCTTACAAAAATAGACGAAAAACAAATAAAGTTAAAGGAGAAAGTATAATTGTACATACCGCTCCAAGATCGAAAATTTCGGAGCAGTATCGTTCGCTTCGAACAAACCTTCAATTATCTTCATCTATTCATAAAAGCAGAACTATAGTTATAACTTCTCCGAGGTATGGTGAAGGAAAATCAACGATTACAGTTAATTTAGCAGTCTCAATAGCACAAAAAGGTGAAAAAGTATTGGTAATAGATGCAAATTTACGAACACCAACGATTCATGAAATGTTTGGAGTAGAAAATACAATTGGATTAATTGATATATTGAACGGAAAAACAACTTTAGAGGGCGCCGTGAAAAAAACAGAGATGGAAAGTCTGGATGTATTAACTAGCGGACCAGTACCATTTAATCCATCTGAAGTGCTTAGTTCAGATGCAATGGATATGTTAATTCAAAAGGCGCTGGAACGATACGATATTATATTATTTGATTCTTCTCCTGTACTAGAAGTAACGGATACGAGTGTATTGGCTGATAAATGTGAAGGTGTATTATTGGTGATCCGTTATAATCATACTGTGAATGAAGATGCGCTTGAAACGAAAAGGGCGTTAAGTTTTACGAAAAGTAGGATATTAGGTGCGATTTTGAATGGAAAAGTATAAATAACATAAATGTACTTTAGAAAAATGAATTTAATATCCTTATATCAGGATGTTCTTTATAAAGAATTTTTTAAAGGGATACGATGTGGTGATGTCTCCTTACCGCTATCAACGGAGGCACTCGATTATGCTGTGGGTTGTGAAAACAACCTTAGATGCGAGTCATCAAGAGTGTAATGTGAGGGAGGGTTAGATGCCCCTATTTTATTAAAGTTTCTAACTATGTGTTTTTAATAAAGAGAATATAGTTAGAAACTTTAAATTTGAAAGAGTTAAGTATGGAATTGATTAAAGGAGGAAGTTACATGACGTATCGGCGGAGGATATCGTTATTGCTTTTAATGGATTCAATGATTGTGTTAAGTGCTATTTTCTTTAGTTATTTCTTTGTAAATGCTAGCTTTAGTGTTATCACTTTATCATCAATTATTAGCTCTATCACTTTATTAGTCAGTCATCATTTATTTGCTTTAATATATAAGTTGTATAATAAAGCTTGGGAATATGCAAGTATAGGAGAATTACTCATTATATGCAAAGTTGTTACATTTTCTATAATTGCTACAGCAGTTGTGCAGCAACTAATCATGCCAAAAATGTATTTTCGGCTGTTAGTTGTAACTTGGATGATTCATATTTTATTAATTGGTGGTTCACGTTTTATATGGAGAATGTACAGAGATATTTATTATGTAAAAAAGGGTGATAAAAAAAGAACGTTAATTGTTGGTGCGGGATCTGCTGGGACAATGGTTGCAAGGCAGTTGTTGAAGAATAGTGCCGCTGAATTAATGCCAGTCGCATTTATCGATGACAATGCAAAAAAACATAATCTTGATATTTGGGGTATTCCAGTAATTGGTGGTATGAATCAAATTGAGTACACTGTTAAAAAACTGAATATTGAAATAATTATTTTGGCAATCCCCTCATTAAACAAAAGAGAGCAAAATGTTATTTTGAAAAGATGTTTAAAAACAGAAGTGAAAACTCAAATTCTTCCGATGTTAGAAGACTTAGTAACGGGTAAAGTATCGGTGAACGAATTCAGGGATGTTCAAGTAGAGGATTTATTAGGGCGTGATCCTGTAGAACTTGATGTGGATATTATTTCAGATTATATAACTGACAAGGTTATTTTAGTTACTGGTGCAGGAGGTTCGATTGGTTCGGAAATTTGTAGACAAATTGCAAAATTTAGGCCGAAAAAGTTGATTTTACTAGGGCATGGGGAGAATAGTATTTATTCTATAGAAATGGAATTAAACAGAAAATATGGAGATATGAAAGGCACGTTTATTCCTGAAATCGCAGATATACAAGATGAAAAGAAGATGCAATTAATTATGAGCAAACATCTTCCGAATGTTGTATATCATGCAGCTGCACATAAACATGTACCACTAATGGAGAATAATCCTGAAGAGGCTGTTAAAAATAATTTGATTGGAACTATGAATGTATCAGAGGCAGCGAGAGCACATGGAGTAGGAACGTTTGTTATGATTTCCTCTGATAAAGCTGTGAACCCGACGAGTGTTATGGGAGCAACAAAGAAATTAGCTGAGATGGTAATTCAACATAAAGATAAAATAAGTCATACAAAGTTTGTTACTGTACGCTTTGGGAATGTCTTAGGAAGTAGAGGGAGTGTTATACCTTTATTTAAGAAGCAAATTCAAAATGGTGGACCAGTTACAGTTACTCATCCTGATATGGTTCGGTATTTTATGACAATCCCGGAAGCATCAAGACTCGTAGTGCAAGCTGGTGCTTTAGCTAAAGGTGGAGAGATTTTTGTATTGGATATGGGAGAACCAGTGAAAATAGTCGACCTTGCCAAAAATCTTATTCGATTATCAGGAAATTCTGTGGATGAAATAGGAATAGAATTTACTGGTATACGCCCAGGGGAGAAACTTTTTGAAGAATTACTAAAAGAAGATGAAATGAATGAAAAGCAAATTCATCCGAGGATTTACGTAGGACAAGAAATGAATGTTCGTATAGAAGAAATTGAAGAGTTTATTTCAAGTTATACAGATTTAAACGAAGTAGAATTAAGAAAACGATTGTTAAAGTTAGTAAATCAGCGTAAAACTTTAAAACTGTTAATACCTGTATCAGGTCAATAGAAAAAATTTATATAAGACGGGTGCGTGGGATGGTGTCTAAAAAAGTTCTGTTTTGTGCGACTGTAGATTATCATTTTAAGGCTTTTCATTTACCGTATTTGAAATGGTTTTCAGAACAAGGATGGGAAGTACATGTTGCAGCGAATGGGAATATACATCTTCCGTACGTAACTCGAAAATATAATATTCCTATTCAAAGGTCACCTCTTAGTATACAAAACATCCACGCATATAAAAAACTAAAATCAATTATTGATCAAAATAAATATCATATCATTCATTGTCATACGCCTATGGGAGGAGTAATTGCTCGTTTAGCTGCTCAGAAAGCCAGGCAGCAAGGAACGAAAGTCGTATATACAGCACATGGATTTCACTTTTGTAAAGGATCACCGTATATGAATTGGTTGCTTTATTATCCAATTGAAAGAATTCTAGCTTCTCATACGGATTGTCTAATAACAATTAACCAAGAAGATTATGATTTAGCAGTTAAACATTGCTTTCCAGTGAGAGATATTAAGCTAGTTCACGGTGTAGGAATAGATGTACAACGGTTTACTCCTGTAACTGAAATTGAGAAACGAGAATTAAAGCTACAATGTGGCTATAAATCACAAGATTTTTTAATGTTTTATGCTGCTGAATTTAATAAGAATAAAAATCAAAACTTTTTAATCCATGTATTAGCACAATTGAAAAATGAAATGCCACATGCGAAGCTTTTGCTTGCTGGCGAAGGACCGTTAATGGAAGAGTGTAAAAAAATAGCTACTCAACTAGGAGTGACTAACATGGTTCATTTTCTCGGTTACAGAAATGATATAGCTTCCTTACTACAGATGTCTGATCTTGCAGTTGCATCTAGTTACAGGGAAGGTTTGCCAGTTAATATTATGGAAGCCATGGCTTGTGGACTTCCGGTTGTAGCTACTGATAACCGGGGACATAGGGAATTGATTATTAATAATAAAAATGGTTGGATTGTAGATCGCGATGATATAAAAGCAATGGCTGACAGGATAAAGGGTATTTCTATAAATCCTAAAGTATTAGCTCAGATGGGGCAGTATGGATGTACTAGTATTAAAAATCAATATTCAGTAAATGAAGTGTTAAAGGAGAAACAAGAAATCTATACAACATTTATGGGTGAAATGGAGGATTTAAATTGGGCACTCCATTAAGAGTATTACATGTAGTCGTAAATATGAATAGAGGCGGAGCAGAAACTTTAATTATGAATTTATATCGCAATATAGATCGTTCCAAAGTTCAATTTGATTTTTTAACATGTAAAGAAGGAGTGTTTGATGAAGAAATAGTAAAGTTAGGCGGGGAAATTCATAGAATTCCATATATCACAAACGTTGGACATAGAGGATATATAAAAGCACTGGATAATTTTTTCACCTCTCATCAAGAATATAGAATTGTACATTCACACATGGATAAAATGAGTGGATTTGTACTTCGTTCTGCTAAGAAGGCGGGAATACCGGTTAGGATTTCACATAGCCATAGTACAAGTAGTGAAGGCGGAACTATAGCGAAGATATATAAATGGTATGCAGGAGCATTTATTGTGCCATGTGCAACACATTTTTTAGCATGTTCAATTACAGCGGCAAAATGGTTGTTTGCTGATAGGGTAAGTACAACTGAAATTTTAAAGAATGGAATTGAATGTGATAAGTTTGCATTTTCTTCAGAAATTAGAGAACAAGTAAGAAAAGAACTGAAACTTCATAAGGATGCTTTTGTAATTGGACATGTAGGAAGATTTGCGTATCCTAAAAATCATACTTTTCTAATAGATATTTTTGTTCGATTAATAGAAACTCGACCGAAATCTATTCTTTTGTTAGTGGGAGATGGTCCTCTTCGATCAGAGATTGAGAAGAAAGTAGAAAAACTGAATATAAAAGGTCGAGTCAAATTCTTGGGGATACGAGATGATATCAATCGCTTGTTGCAGGCATTTGATATGTTTATTTTTCCGTCTATTTATGAAGGGTTACCCGTTACCCTTATTGAAGCGCAAGGGGCGGGTTTACCATGTATTATATCAGACACTATTACGCAAGATGTAGATCTGGGTTTGAATTTAGTTGAACAGTGCTCTTTGTTAGATGTAAGAGAGTGGACAGGGAAATTACAAAGTATAGCGGATAGGAAGATATCGAGGGGCATTGCACAATTTACGTTAGCTGAAAAAGGATACGATATAAAAAATATTACTGGATTCACTCAAAAATTTTATGTAGCAGTATCGAGGTGATAAATTTGAAAAAACTAACGGTTTTTACCCCTACATATAATAGAGCGTATTGTCTTCAGGGGTGTTATGAAAGCTTGAAGCAGCAAACGTGTAAAGATTTTATATGGCTTATTATAGATGATGGATCTGATGATAATACAAAAGAGTTAGTGCATTCTTGGGTTTCTGAAGATTACATAGACATACGGTATTATTGGCAACCAAATCAAGGGATGCATGGTGCTCATAATACGGCTTATGAAATGATTGATACAGAACTCAATGTATGTATTGATTCAGATGATTCAATGCCCAGTGATGCCGTAGAGAAAATCATTAATTTTTGGAATGAAAATGGAAATGAACAGGTAAGTGGGATAATTGCTCTTGATTTATATAAAGATGAGAAGGTAATTGGTTCAAAGTTACCATTACATCTTAACCGTTCTACACTTTTTAATCTCTACAATAAACATGGTGTAACTGGAGATAAGAAATTAGTATATCGTACAGAACTAACAAAGAAGTATCCATATCCGATTTTTAAAAATGAGAAGTATGTAGGTTTGGCATATAAATATTATATGTTGGATCAGAAATATGAGATGTTACTGATGAATGAAGCTCTTTGCTATGTTGAATATATGCCTGATGGTTCTTCGATGAATATGTTAAATCAGTATCGTCAGAATCCAAAAGGTTTTGCTTTTTATCGTAAGGAACTGATGAAGCTACCATTTACAAATAGGTTATTTAAATATAGGCAAGCTGTACATTATGTATCAAGTAGCTTTATAGCAAAAAACATAAGATTTATAAAAGAGTCACCATGCAAAGTGCTTACACTTTGTGCACTGCCATTTGGAGTTATCCTTTATAGTTATATAACAGTAAAAACAAGAGTGAAAGCAAATATATAGAAATTTATTTGGTAGTTAAATGAGAGGGAATAATAATGACTATACTTTGGATGAATCTTTTTATAGTGCTCATACTCGCATTTTTTGCAAGGTATTTTGCTATGCCGGTAACTACAGGAATTGTGATGTTAAAACCAAATCGATTATTGATTTTAATGGCGACTACCTCTCTTGTATTAGTATCTGGTTTTAGAAATAATATTGGTGATACGTATTTTTATATGCATGCTTTTAAAGTTACTGATTTCAATTGGGGGTATATTCGAAATAGTAAGGATGTTGGGTTTAGTATTTTACAAATGATATTAAAAGTATATACGGATAATCCCCAAGTTCTAATTTTTATAACAGCGTTAATAACAAATATATTAATAGTAGCAGTTTTATATAAATATTCAAGAATGATTGAGTTAAGTTTATATGTATATATAGCATCGGGTATGTACTTAGTTTCAATGAATGGAGTGAGGCAGTATTTAACAGCAGCAATTATTTTTACCGCCACAAAATATATTTTAGATGGGAATTGGAAAAAATATTTTTTAATAGTTCTGTTTGCATCTACTTTTCATCAAAGTGCTCTTGTATTAATTCCTATTTATTTTGTAGTCCGAAGGAAAGCTTGGTCGACAATAACATTTATACTACTCCTTCTTGCGGTGCTTATTGTGATAGGATTTAATCAATTTGCAGAAGCTTTCTTTGCGACTATAGGAGATACTCAATATGGACATTATAAGGATTTTCAAGAAGGGGGAGCTAATATTCTTCGAGTTGCTGTGGAAGCAACCCCGCTCATCCTTGCTTTTATTGGGAGGCATAAACTAAGAGAGCTTTTTCCGAAGAGTGATTATATCGTAAATATGGCATTATTAGGTCTAGTTTTTATGATTATTTCAACTCAAAATTGGATTTTTGCTAGATTCTCCATATATTTTGGATTATACCAATTGATATTGATATCGTGGGTTATAAAGGTATTTATTGAAAAGGACCAAAAGTTAATTTACTATGCAGTAATATTATGTTACTTTATTTATTTTGTATATGAACATGTTATTACTTTAGGGATAGTTTATAAGAGTAATTTTTGGGGATAAAATGTATATTTGAAAATCATTCTTAGATGGGAGTAATTTTCAATGTGTAAACTAGAACGACCTAAAAGGGTGTTGCATATCGTTAGTGCGATGGACCGAGGTGGTGCAGAGGCGTTGCTAATGAATGTATATAGGAATGTAGATAGAGAAAAGGTACAATTTGATTTTGTTTCCCATAAAAGTGAAGAATGTGATTATGATAAGGAAATAATTGCATTGGGTGGGAAAATATATCGAATATCTAGCTTAGGACAGGCAGGCCCTCTTTCGTACATTAAAGAGCTTGTTAAGGTAATGTCTAGTAATCAATATGTGGCAGCACATGCACATACTGATTACCAAGGGGGATTTGTTGCTGTTGCTGCCAAAATAGCTGGTATAAAAATAAGAGTTTGTCATTCACATAGTAATAATTGGCCGATAGGATCAGGGATGAAAGGGAAAGTTTTGTTGTTTTTTTTACGAACACTTATTGCTTATGCTGGAACAAATTATTGTGCGTGCAGTGTTGAAGCTGCACGCTTTTTATTTAATGAAAATATAGGTAATACAAAGGTAAAGATAGTGAAAAATGCAATAGATACTAATCAATTTGTTAATGTAGATATACAGGATAGTAATAAAGTAAGAGAAGAATTCAACATACCAGTTGGAGCGAAGGTGATAGGTCATATTGGTCGTTTTTCTGAATCTAAAAATCATATTTTTATGTTAAAGGTATTCAAAGATGTATTAAAGTCTGATTCGAAATTTATGCTTGTTTTAGTAGGAGAGGGTCCGTTACAGGATTCTATTGAGTTAGAAGCAAAAAGTTTAGGTATCTATGAAAAAATTAGATTTTTGGGGGTAAGAAAAGATATTCCAAGAATTATAAGGATGTTTGATGTTTTTCTTTTTCCATCTTTATTCGAGGGATTCGGTATTGTGGCATTAGAAGCACAATGTGCGGGGATACCATGCGTAGTAGCAAATACAATAACTAAAAATGTCGATATGGGTTTAGGAATAATATCGTTTATTAGTTTAGATGAAAAACTGGAAATATGGTCTGCAGAAATTCATGGAGCTTTATTAAAAGAAAAATTGAATACACAAATAGTAGTTAATAAGATTTCGGAATTAGGTTTTGATATTAAGAATAATATTCCAGATTGGTTAGCATTATATGGAGTAGAGTATAGGGAGTCATAATTAATTGTAAGTATTTATATATGATGAAGGTAAGGCTATTATTATAAAAATTTACAATAAATTGGGTGAGGGATTAGAAAATGAAAAAGAAAAAAATTCTCATTACATCATTTGATATGGCAATTGGTGGAGTAGAAAGAAGTTTAATCGGTTTATTGAATACAATCGATTATAGCAAATATGATGTAGATTTGATGTTATTTAAACACGAAGGAGAGTTTCTTTTTTTGTTGCCTAAAATGCCTAATTTGTTAAAGGAAGTAAAACAATATACTACTTTTAGAAAATCTATCAAGCAAATATTGCAAGAAGGACAAATTACAATTGGATTGACAAGAACCTTGGGGAGAATTTTAGGTGATGCACATGGTAGATATGTAAAAAGTGAAGAAGCTGGATACCTTGTTATTCAATATGGTTGGAGAATAACGTTACCCTTTATACCGAAATTGGAAGAGGAGTATGATGTAGCAATTAGTTTTTTATGGCCACATTATTTTATTGGAGATAAAGTTCGAGCGAAAAGAAAAATTGGTTGGATCCATACGGATTATTCAAATATAAAACTTAATACAGACATGGAGTATAAAATGTGGAGCAAGATGGATAATATCGTAGCTGTTTCAGAAGGATGTAGAGATTCATTTCTTAGTAGTTTACCAAATGTGAATAAAAAGGTTGAAATTATAGAAAATATACTATCTCCTGAGTTCGTGCGTGAGCAAGCTTATCAAGAAGATATTACCGAAGAAATACAGGTGAAATCAGAAAAAGTAAAGCTTGTTACGGTAGGACGGTTATCGTATGCAAAAGGAATAGATCTTGCTATGTATGCATTAAGAGATTTAGTAGATCAGGGATATGATATTGAATGGTATGTAGTTGGTTATGGAGCACAAGAAGCTGAACTTAGGAAGTTATTAGCTGAACTTAATCTGGAAAAAAGATTTTTTTTACTGGGTAAAAAAACAAATCCTTATCCATATATAAAAGCATGTGATATATATGTGCAACCGTCTAGGTATGAGGGGAAAGCTGTAACAGTTCGTGAAGCGCAAATTATTGGAAAGCCAGTACTTATTACTAATTTTTCAACTGCTAATAGTCAGGTGCGGGATGGGGTCGATGGAATAGTAACTGAGATGGGGATAAATGGGATAGCTAATGGAATAAAGAAACTTATTGGTGATAAAGAGCTGAGGGAAAAACTGGCGGAAAATACGCTTAAAGGTGAATACGGAAATCGTAATGAAATTGATAAATTATATGCATTATTTTCATAAAGCTAGAATCAATAAATGATGTTTAATATTTTGAGCGCAATAAAAACACTTTAGGGTAGTGATAGTTATGAAAAAAAAAGTTTTATTCGTCATAGATTCGTTACAAAGTGGAGGGGCAGAAAAAAGTTTAGTTTCTTTACTTTCTTTATTGGATTATGAAAAATATGAAGTGGATTTGTTAATGTTTTCTGCTAGTGGATTGTATTTGCCATTACTTCCAAAGCAGGTAAACGTATTAGATGTACCGATAGTTATTAAAAGGCAGGCGGAGAAATTTAAAAATTTAATTAAACATAAATACTTTAAAGAGTTATTTCTTAGAATTGGAGCTTCGATATCTCTTAGAAATCCATACATAAATAATAATTTACATGCAGCTCAAATAGTTTGGAGATGGGTGTCTAAAGGGATGGATAATTTAAAGGGAAAATATGATGTTGCCATAGCTTATAGTCAAGGAATGCCGACATATTTTGTGGCAAATAAGGTTTACGCAAGTAAAAAAATTGCCTGGGTGAATACAGATTATAGGTTAGCTGCATATAATAAAGATTTTGATTTGAACTATTATGAGGAATTTAATGAAATAGTAGCCGTGTCCGATGTTTGTAAGGAAGTATTGATTCAAGAAATTCCTAAAATAGAGTCAAGGATCCAGGTTGTATATGATATTATATCGCCGACTCTAATTAAATCGATGGCAAATGAGGGGCAGGGGTTTAGTGATCAGTTTGAGGGATTACGAATATTAACTATTGGTAGGTTAGTGTATGAAAAAGGGTATGAACTGGCCGTAGAAGCTTGTTATAAATTAAAGCAAAAAGGGTATAAATTTAAGTGGTATGTAATAGGAGAAGGGAATCTTCAAAATAAACTCGAGGAGATGATAAGTAAATATAATTTACACGATACTTTTATACTATTGGGTACTCACAAGAATCCATACCCTTTTATAAAACAAAGTGATATATATGTACAACCGTCAAGGTATGAAGGATATGGATTAGCGATAGCAGAGGCTAGAATATTTCAAAAACCTATAGTAGTAACTGATTTTATAACCGTTCATAACCAAATTAAAAATAGAGAAAATGGCTTAATAGTGAAGATGAATTCGGAAGAAGTGTACGAAGGGATAGAAGAAATTATAGAGGACAATTTACTGAAGAAATATTTGTGTGAGAACTTAAAGAATGAGCAGGTTGGAACGGAAGGGGAACTTAAGAAGGTGTATGCCTTATTAGAAAAATATTAACCTGAGTAAATCTAAGAATCCAAAGCTTATTAATAAGAGCGGGAAAGTGAATCTTTAATCAATGAAGATTGTATTCTATTAAATAGTAGGATAAGGTGATTCGGAGGAAATATGAAGAAGAAAATTATATTTATGGTTATAAATATGAATATAGGCGGTACGGAGAAGGCTTTGTTGAATATGGTTGCAGAAATTCCAAAAGATAAGTATGATATAACAATTTTGATGTTAGAAGAAAAAGGGGGTTTTTTGGAGTTTATCCCAGATGGGGTACATGTAGAATATTTAACAAATTACGGGGAAATAAAAGAGGTGTTAAATAAACCACCACGAGTCGTTATAAGCAGTTTTATTAGACAAGGAAAAGTTATAAAAGCTGTTCAAACAACTTTTTGGTATTTAGTATCAAAAATTATGAAAGAAAGGAGTGTTATTTTTAGATATTGTTTGCGTGAGTACACTGTTATAAACAACAACTATGATATTGCAGTTGCTTATGCCGGACCTATGGATTTTATAAGTTATGTTGTTGCAAATAAAATAGAAGCTAGACGAAAGGTTCAATGGATACATTTCGATATTGAAAAGATATATTTTAACAAATACTTTGTAAGTAAAGTATATAAAAAGTTCCAGCATATTTTTGTAGTTTCTGATTTAGGAAGGGAAAAACTTACTCAAACGATGCCAGAATTAATTAATAAGACAGGAACTTTTTTAAACATTATTTCACCTGACATGATAGTAAAGATGGCAAATGAAGGAATCGGATTTTTGGATGATTTTGATGGAGTAAGGGTTCTTACTGTTGGTAGATTGAGTGTAGAAAAAGGACAGGATTTAACAATATCGGTATTAGCTAAGCTTAAAGAAGCTGGCTATAAGGTTAGGTGGTATTGTATAGGAGATGGAAAGGAAAAAGTAATGTATGAAAAACTCGTAGAAAATTACGGTATTCAAAGTGACTATATATTTTTAGGGGCAATGTCAAATCCATATCCTTTTATGAAGCAATGTGATATATATGTACAACCATCTCGTTATGAGGGATACTGCATAACACTCGCAGAAGCTAGATGCTTTAGCAATCCAATTATTAGTACAAATTTTACAGGAGCGAGTGAACAAATAAACCATAACCACAATGGATTAATAGTTCAATTTGACGAGCAGCAAATGTATGATGCAATTGTACAAATATTAGGTGATAAACTGTTGGAAGGACGGCTGAGAAAAAACATAGAAAAAGAAATGGTAGATACGAGGGATGAGTTGGAAAAGTTATATAGAATAGCAGATTCTAATGTATAACCTGTTTCATACGGGATTGTTATTATTCTTTTTATAATATTTCAAGAATATGGAACGTTAGTCGTTATGAATTGTATTGCGTGCGAAAACATCTTGGAGAGGATGTTTTTAATTTTGCTATAAAACATTTTGATGGTAGAAGGAGATAGTTATGAAGAGAGTGCTATTTATGATAAGTAGTATGAATATAGGTGGGGTAGAAAAATCACTACTTTCTTTGTTATCTGTTTTACCAAAAGACAAATATGACGTTACGTTATTGATGTTGGAGAAGAAAGGGGGATTTTTAAAACAATTACCAAGCTGGGTAAAGATAGAAGAAGCAGCTTGGTTTGAAAGTATAAAACCTAAAATTATGCAACCACCAAAGAAAACGATTAAAGAGTACTTTAAAAATAAAAGATATATTAAGGCTTTAAATTTTTTACTATCTTATGTGGTATCTAAAAAATTAAAGAATAGATATGTTTTCTATAAAGAGATTTTTAAAGACATTCCACATAATAAGAATAAATATGATATTGCAATAGCATATCAAGGACCTACAGACATAATTGATTATTATGTAGTAAATAAAGTAGCTTCAGAAAAGAAGATTTCTTGGGTACATTTTGATGTTTTTCAACATCAAATTAATACCAAATTATATGAAAAATTATACGATGAGCTAGATAATATATTTGTAGTTTCTAAAGAAGCGCAAAAACATTTAATAGAGAAGTTTCCTATAGTTAAAAATAAGACAAGTGTCTTTTTTAATATTGTACTTCCGGATTTAATAAACGAAATGGCAAAAGAAAAAATAGAATTTGATAATGGATATAAAGGTATGAAGATAGTAACAGTAGGTAGACTTTCAAAAGAAAAAGGTCAAGACCTTGCAATTAAAGTTTTATCAATGTTACGTAAAGACGGATACGATGTAAGGTGGTACTGTATCGGGGAAGGGGAAAATAGAGCGTATTATGAGACGTTAATAGGTAAGTATAATTTGAAACAGGATTTTCTATTATTAGGATCAGCAAAAAATCCTTATCCATATGTAAATCAATCAGATATATATGTTCAAACTTCTAGACATGAAGGATATTGTCTCACCTTAGCTGAGGCAAAATGTTTAAAAAAACCTATTGTAACAACTAATTTTACTGGGGCATATGAACAAATAAAAAATGGGCATAATGGTTTTATCGTCGAATGGAATGAGGAAGATTTGTATAACAAAATTAAGTATCTTTTAGATCAAAAGATAATATGTGAAAAAATAACGACGAATTTGTTGACAGAAGAATTAAATAATATAGAAAATATTGATAGAGTTTTTGGATGAATTTAAATGAAGGGAGTCAATTATGAATCCTAAAATTAGTATTATAGTACCGGTATACAAGGTTGAACGATACATTCATAAATGTATTGATTCTATATTGGTACAAACGTTTGAAGATTTTGAATTAATACTTGTTGATGACGGTTCTCCTGATACTTGCGGAGAAATATGTGATAGATATGCAGATAAAGATATGCGGATTAAAGTAATTCATAAAGAGAACGGTGGATTATCTTCTGCGAGAAATGCCGGATTAGAAAATGCAAAGGGAGATTATATAGGGTTTGTGGATAGTGATGATTGGATAGAACCAGATATGTATGAATTATTATATGGTATGTGTGTTGAACAAGGATGTGATATAGCTATTTGTAGTAGTCAAATCCATTACAGTAATAGAATTGTAACTTCAAGTAACCATCCATTTATTATTCACGATAGAAATACTGCAATGAAGACGATGTTAGAAGGGAAATTGTATGATGAAGTCGTTTGGACTAAACTATTTAAAAGAAATTTATTGGAGGATATTAAATTTCCAGTAGGTATGTCATATGAAGATACAGCATTTACGTATAAAGTTATTCATAAGTGTAAAAAAGTATGTTTCATAGGAGAACCTAAATATCATTATATAAAGCGTGATAATAGCATGATGGATCGGGCTGTAAAAGAGCTTAAAATTGACTCAGTCTTAATTTATGATGAAATGTGTAAATTTATGGAGCGATATTATAAGGAGTTATATAGCTTAGTTATATTAAAACTAGGAAATTGTTCGATGGTAGTTTTAAATTTAATATCAATGAGCGGAAGGTTTAATGAACATAAGGTTAAATATTATAAGGTTATTGGTATATTGAATAATTATTTTTATAAAACGATGAGTTTAAAAGAGTATGGGAAAAGTGTAAAGTTCTTATTGTTTGCGACTAAGCTGCATCCATTATTGTATAAATTTTTAATAAACAATTTTGCAAAAAGGGGGCAGGTATGAAGAAGTCATTGTTAAAGTTATATTATTTATATATCGGAATGAAGAATAAGGTAACCATTCAATATAACAGGATGATTACAGTGAAAAGGCAGCCTCCAACAGTGAAAACTCTTGATGAAACGCTTGACTATATTATAGGTAATAATTATTCAGTAAGTAGATTTGGTGATGGTGAATTCGCTCTTATAAATGGAGAAAGTTTAATCTTTCAGCCGTATTCAAATGAATTAAAGGATAGACTGGATGAAATTATTAAGAGTAATAAGGTGGGGCATTTAGTTTGTATTCCGAATGTTTTTAAAGATTTAAATTGGTGCACTGAAAAATCAAGAGTATATTGGAAAAGATATTTAGAGTTAAATCGTAGCAGAATTTATAAGAGTATAAGTATGAATAAAGAATATTATGATGCATTAGTTACAAGGTTATATATAGACCATCAAGATAAGAGTATGGCTGGAATTCGCTTTGATAAAATAAAAGATGTTTGGGATGATAGAGAAGTAATTGTTATTGAAGGGGTGCAAAGTAGATTAGGGGTAGGAAACGATCTTTTTAAAAATGTTAAAACAATTGATAGGATAATATGCCCATCGAAAAATGCTTTTGCGAAGTATAGAGAAATTTTAGAGATAGCAAAGAACCAAAAAAAATCTAAATTAATATTAATTGCACTAGGTCCAACAGCTACGGTATTAGCGTATGATTTATCTTCTTATGGATATCAAACTTTAGATATTGGTCATATCGATGTAGAGTATGAATGGTTTTTGAAGAAAGCAACAGAAAAACAGCCTGTAAAAAATAAGTATATTGGTGAAGTAGATAATGGAACTAATGTGAATGCAATTAGTGACTTAAAGTATGAGAGTGAAATTATTGCCAGGGTAATATAATTTTATTATTTCAAACTTTTTGAATAGATATAGTTAATGAAGGGAATTAATCATGCGAACGATGCATTCAATCAAGAACATATCAATAAGTATATTTTCTCAAATAGTTATTGTTATTCTAGGATTTATATCGAGGAAAGTTTTTTTAGATAGTTTAGGAATAGAGTATTTAGGAATAGATGGTTTATTAATTAATGTTTTATCCATGTTAGCGTTAATTGAGGCTGGTATAGGAGCAAGTATAGTATACAATTTGTACAAACCCTTGGCAGAAAATAATCAGCATAAAGTTATAGCCCTTGTTCAATTATATAAAAAAATCTATCAGATTTTGGCAATAATTATTCTAGCGATAAGTGCGATGATATATCCGTTTTTAAGCTATTTAATGAAAGATGGGGGGTCTATATCAAATGTCGCGATAATCTATTCAATATTTGTAGCAAAAAATGTAGTCACATATTTAAATGCTCATAAGAGGTCTTTAATAAATGCGGATCAAAGGGGATATATATTAGCTAGGGTGGATCTCGTATTCCAAGTGCTAACTACTATGTTCAAAATATTTATACTTCTTTATACGCAAAATTATGTATTGTATTTAATTATAGAATTGAGCATATATACAGTTCAAAATGTGGTAAACGGTAGGATTGTGAATAAGAACTATCCTTATATAAACACAAAAAAGAAGTATTCTATAGATAAAGATACGAAAGAAAATTTAATTATAAATGTAAAGGCGATGTTTTTGCATAATATTGGAGGATATATTGTATTTGGCACGGATAATATATTGATTTCTTCTTTTATAGGTCTTGCTATGGTCGGGATATATTCTAACTACACAATGATAATAAATCAATTATCAGCACTAGTAAGTCCTATATTAAATGGTATTGAAGCGAGTGTGGGGAATTTAATTGCTACTGAGAATAATGATAAAAATTATTCTATATTTAAAGTGACTTATCTAGTGAATTTTTGGATATTCTCTTTTTGTACCATATTTTTATATAACCTTTTAGAGCCGTTTATAGGGTGGTGGCTTGATAAGAAGTATTTATTAAATAACATAGTTTTTGTAGTGATATTAATAAACTTTTATTTAACAGGTATGCGGACGGCGATAGCCATTTTTAAAAATAAAGCGGGATTATTTGTACAAGATAAGTATATTCCGTTAGTTGAAGCGTTAATCAATTTAAGTTTATCTATTGTATTAGTTAAAATTTTTGGATTGGTAGGTATATTCATAGGCACGGCGATAAGTACAATTGCTACTGTACTGTGGATTCAGCCTTATATTGTATATAAAAATCTTTTTAAGAAATCGGTTTTGAATTATTTTACAACATATGTATTTTATATATTTTTAACCATAGTTACAGGTTTCATTACTACGAGTATATGTAATTATTTTATAGAAGGAAGTACTTTTATTTCGTTAGTCGGAAAAGGTGTAATTTGCTTATTAGTACCAAATGTAATATACGTTTTAGTTTTTTATAAAAGTACAGAATTTAAATATATAAGGAACATCTTTAGTACGATGTTTTTACAAATTAAAAAGAAACAAAACGTTATTTAGGTATAAAAAAGTATGGACATTATACTGATTTGAATTAATAAGGAAGTATAATATTGTTGAAACCGGTTAGTATGAAATGAAACCTGATTTTAATTAGAAAACATGAATCATTAGCCCTAACATAGTATTTATATAATGCATAGTATTCTATTAAAGGGATACGTATGTAAGCAGAATATAAAATATTTATCCCAATCTACTGATATAAGTTTGAATTTTCTGGTGAAATTCAGCTTGCATCTTAGTTGGAGGTTATATATAAATCATGGCAAAATTTCAGGTGACATGTGTTTTAAAAAGTAATCTTCCTGTGTTAAGTGAGGGAGAATTTTGTTTTTGTATAGATACTAGTGAGTTATTTATTGGAACGAAAAAAGGGAATGTAAAAGTATCAACAGAGAATACATTTGAGAGGTTAGTAAGTAAACTTAAAAGCAATACATTTGGAGGTTTTAAGTCCAGAAAATCACTGGTTGGAGAAACAGAATCTGCTAATGTGGTTTCAGGCACATATTTTCTTGAGTTAGAGAGATGGAATGTTAAAAATGATGGAACGGACGCTGATAATACTTCTAAAGGGATTAATAATGCATTATTATGGGCATCCCAACAAGGATTTATAGAAGTTGTGTTACCCCTGGGGACATATTTAATTGATGAAAATACACCAATTGAGCCACAAAGCTTTATGACTTTAAATTTAGGTGGATCAACTTTAAAAATAAGAAGTAATGGATTAGTTAAATATGCAATCGTACGATATCAAAGAAATCAAAAATTTTCTCGAGTTACAAATGGAAGGATTGAAGGGGATAAAAATACACACGATTATACAACGATTCCTCATACTCATGAATGGGGGTATGGAATTGAAGTTGGAAATACGACTCCTGCTGAGGGGAGTAATATGAATTATATTTCAATAGATAATATGGAAATTTTAAATTGTACTGGCGATGGTATAGCAATGGAAAGTACATGGGGACAAATTGGAGAATATGATTTTGCTGGTACATTTGAAGTGGGTGGGATTAGTGATGTCAATGGTGCCCTAATAGTAGATGATAATAAAATTAGATCGAATTTAAAAATAGATTTACATCATAGTAGCATTATAAAATGGGGATATTTCGGTTTGTATGGAGATGGCTATGGTGGAACTGGTTCAGAAATATACACAGAATTATATGATGTGTTATTTTATAGGGCTGATAATACTTTTGTAACGGCTGCTAAGAGAGTAAAGTTTTTTGAAGAAGTGAGTGTTCCAGAAGAAGCAGATTATGCGAAAATAGTTCTTCACCAAGGTACAGTACCTACAGAAAACGGTTGTAAAATAACTGTTAGAATTCCGGAATTCTCTAAAAATGTATTTATTGAGAAATGTAAAATACATGATTGTAGAAGGCTTGGGGTAAGCGTATCTGGAGCGAAACAAATTTATATTAGAGATTGTGAAATTTACAAAATGAAAGGTACAGCACCTCAGGGAGCAATAGATATTGAAGATGGATATCGATTAAATCAATATATAAACATTGAGCGTAATAACATATATGATAATCAGGGATATAACGTTGTTGTAGTCGGTGGTAGATATATTAATATCATTCAAAATAAATTAGCTAACAATTCATTAGTAGTAGGCGAAAATGTAGAGAAAGTGATTATAAGCAATAATCACTTAAGGGAAGTAAGTTGTGTTTTAAGCGGAGAAGTAACTTTTACGAATAATCAAATGTATGCTACTCGAGTCACGATAGATCAAGGAGATAAAGAAGCGCTTATTGGTAACTGTACTTTCCATAATAGCGCATTGTTAATGGGAAGAGATAAAGCATATTGTATTCAAGTCAACCAATGTGAATTTTTTAGTGATCGAGATTTATTTCATACTTTTTCACAATTGGGTGCAATAATTGGTTTCTCAGCAGAACCGCAAACTATATCAGATTGTGTTATTAAAGGAGGGGCTGTAGAGGGTACAAGTTTGACAGGCGTATCACCTGGTATGAAAAATGGATGGAGATTAAATAATATTTCTTTTATAGATACGAAACACCCGCAAGGAATCATTATGAATTTACCACCAGGAGTATATACGGGATGTAAATTTGAGAACAGTGGTACAATATCATTTGTTACAAACACTCCTCAAGCAGAATATGAATTTAATGGATGTTCATTTAGTTGGGATGCTTATAATCTGTTTACTGTTGAGTCCTCTCAACGGATAGCGATGCTAAAAGTGAAAAATAGTAATTTTAGAGGGGGAAGATGGGGCTCAGCATTTTTTTTATGGGACATTGGGGGAAGAATAGAATTTAATAATAATGCATTTGAATACCTTAATTCGGAATCGACAGACAGTATAATTAATTTTTGGAATGAAACATTTACGAGTGAGTTTATGTTAATAGAAAATAATATATTTAGGTCAAATAAAAGTATGATAGGCTTGAATGCAATTCAGATTTCATCCTCAATCACTTTGATTTTTAAAGATAATATTGTGGACACAGTAGTTATAAAGTTAAGGGATGAACATATAAAAAAGGATAATTATATTAATGGCGTCTTTGATCCGTACGTGTAAAGTTATAGGGACTAATGGAGTAACAGATCCTTTGCAAGTAAGTAGTGATAGCGCATGGAAATATTCACTTAGGCTAGCTATGTTTAAACTATTTGATGAGATAGAAGTAATGATAGATGACGTAATTAAACAAAACAAGAGGCAACTAACTTTAGTTGCCTCTTGTTTTGTTTAATTGCATATAAAGTTTTAAATGGTCCTTCGTGTTAGGGGTATTAAACGTAAATAAGTAAGGAGGATAGTACATGAAAAGAATTTTTGATGTATGTATTTCTTTATTGTTATTATTTGTATGTTTGCTTCCTATTCTTGTAGTAGCAATCTTAGTTAGGCTGAAATTAGGGTCCCCTGTATTATTTAAACAACAGCGCCCGGGACTACATGGACAACCGTTTAATCTTTATAAGTTTCGAACTATGTTGGATAAGAGGGATAGTAATGGGGAATTACTTTCAGATCAAGATAGGCTGACTACTTTTGGGGAAATCCTTAGAAAATATAGTTTAGATGAGTTACCGCAGCTTATAAATGTTGTAAGAGGTGATTTAAGTTTAGTAGGTCCACGCCCATTATTGATGGAATACCTACCTTTATATTCTAGTAAACAGGCTAGAAGGCATGATGTAAAACCAGGAATTACGGGATGGGCACAAATAAATGGGAGGAATTCGATTACTTGGGAAGAAAAGTTTGAATTAGATGTATGGTATGTAGAGAAGCGTTCTTTTTTATTAGATTTGAAAATAATTGTACTTACAATAACGAAAGTATTTAAAACAGAAGGGATAAATCATGTTGGGCATGTAACAATGGGGCGATTTACTGGAGAGAACATAGAGATAAAGGGGGAGGGGAAATGAAAATTTTGATAATTGGGTGTGGTGGTCATAGTAAGGTTGTGAAGGATATCATCTTATCAAATGAAGGATACGAGATAGTCGGTTATTTAGATGATCTATATACAGGTATAACTATTATTGATAACCTTTATTTTGGGGGAATTGAAGATGCACGGGAAATTATCAACAATTTTAATGATATAAAGCTTGTTATTGCTATAGGGAATAACAAAATGAGAAAGAAAATTTTCGGAATATTAAATCAACCGATCGGCATATATGCTACAGTAATTCATAAAACAGCAATTATAAGTCCTCATGCGCATATAGGGAACGGAACGGTAATTATGCCGAATGTGGTTGTTAATGCTGATACTATCATTGGTAACCATACGATAATAAATACGGGCTCAATAATAGAACATGATAATATAATTGATGATTTTGTTCACATTTCACCACATGCTACACTTACAGGTTCTATCACAATAGAAGAGGGGGCACATATAGGAGCATCAGCTACTATAATTCCAGGTGTTAAAATTGGGAATTGGTCTATTGTTGGAGCGGGCTCTGTTGTAATAAATGATTTTCCATCTAATTGTACTGTTGTTGGCATTCCTGCAAAAGTTATTAATGTAGTAAATTAAGAGGGGGATGAAGAATCGTGATAAAAAGTAAGGAGAAAATATATCTTTCTGCACCACACATGAGTGGAAATGAACAAAAATATATTCAAAATGCCTTTGACTCAAACTGGATTGCCCCTCTTGGTCCAAATGTAGATGAATTCGAAAGAGAACTTGCATCTTTTGTAGGAGTGAAAGGTGGGGCTGCAGTTAGTTCAGGCACGGCTGCTATTCATTTGGCTTTGAGATTATTAGATGTTAAAAAGGGAGATACAGTGTTTTGTTCAAGTTTTACTTTTGTAGCGAGTGCGAATCCGATTGTTTATTTGGGAGCTGAACCGGTGTTTATTGACTCGGAACCAGAAACATGGAATATGTCACCGCAAGCGCTAGCGCTTGCATTATATGATGCTAATAAAGCAGGGGAATTACCGAAAGCTGTCATTCTTGTTCATTTATATGGTCAGAGTGCTAAGTTAGATGAAATTCTTTCGCTTTGTAATCAATATGATGTTCCTATAATCGAGGATGCAGCAGAATCTCTAGGTTCTACATATAAAGGAAAAGCGAGCGGTACTTTCGGGAGGTTTGGGGTTTATTCATTTAATGGAAATAAAATCATTACAACTTCAGGTGGTGGAATGCTTATATCAGATGATGCGGAAGCATTAGTGAAAGCAAAATTTTTAGCGACGCAAGCAAAGGATCCAGCACTACATTATGAGCATAGTGAGATAGGTTACAATTATAGAATGAGTAATATATTAGCTGGTGTCGGGAGAGGGCAATTAGAAGTGTTAGAAGATAGAGTGAGGACTAGAAGGTGTATATTTAATCGGTATTATGAAGAATTATCTCACATACCTGGATTTTGTTTTATGCCGGAATTAGAAAATACTCGCTCGAATCGTTGGCTTACAACTATGATGATTGATGAAAAGGAATCTGGTATCTCTATTGAAAAATTATTGAAAACCTTAGCAGAAGAGAATATTGAAGCACGTCCTACTTGGAAGCCACTACATATGCAGCCACTTTTTAAAGAAAGTAAGTATTATTCTCATCAGAAAGATAATGATGTATCTAAAAGATTATTTGAAAAGGGGATTTGTCTTCCTTCGGGTTCTAATATGATGGATGAGGATCAACGGAGAGTTATTGAGGCTATTATAAATATTATATAACAGGGAATAATTCACAGAGAAACAAGTGGATTAATGTTCATTATAATGAATGTTAACGTTGTTGATTTGGTGTATATTTCCATTATTGTATTGACGTGAAAGTAATATAATGATAATTTAGATGTATCTATACCTAGGTTTATAAGTGGATTAGGATGTGTGGTTGATTGGGAGTTGAAATGTATATTTTTGTTCTTTAAAAAGAATTAAATCAAGGGAGAAAAGTTGCGTTAAATAAAAAAAGAACCTTTGCGGTAACTTGTTGTATATGGGGTGGGGAAAATGAGTGCTATAACAGGTATTATTCATTTTAATGAAGAAACTATATCGATTCAGCATGGCACACAGTTAATGAGTGACTTACAAAAGTACCCTGCTGATGATATTCAAATATGGCATAAAGAAAATGCCTTTCTGGGATGTCACGCACAGTGGATTACACCAGAATCTGTTGGTGAACAACTACCCTTTTATAATTACGAAAAGCAACTGGCAATTACAGCAGATGCTATTATTGATAATCGTAATGAGTTATTTGAAAAATTACAAGTGGATTATGCAGATAGAAAAAACATGACAGATAGTGAGTTGATTTTACTCTCTTATCAGAAATGGGGGGAAGCGACTCCAAAATATTTGGTAGGCGATTTTGCCTTTATGATTTGGGATGAGAAAAAACAAACCCTTTTTGGAGCCAGAGATTTTTCGGGAAGCCGAACCCTTTATTTTTATCGTGGTGAGGAAAAGTTTGCTTTTTGCACTATTATAAATCCGTTATTTACTCTACCATATGTTGAGAAAAAATTGAATGAGCAGTGGATTGCTGAATTTTTAGCTATACCTGTAAATTTCGAATCAGTAGATTCACAGCAAACAGTTTATAAATATATAGAACAGGTGCCTCCATCACACACTATTTCGGTAAAGAATGGCAAAGTTAATTTTTCGCGATACTATACACCAACTACTGGGAAAATGCTTAATTTAAAATCAAATGAAGAGTATGAAGAGGCATTTCGAGATGTGTATCAAAGTGCAGTGAAGGCACGTTTAAGAACACATCACAAAGTAGGAGCTCATTTGAGCGGAGGGCTAGACTCTGGTTCTGTCGTTAGCTTTGCTGCTAAGGATTTACGTGCTGAAAATAAAAAATTACATACGTTTAGCTATGTCCCAGTAGAAGGATTTGTAGATTGGACACACAAAGGTAGGATAGCCGACGAAAGACCATTTATTCAATCAACTGTAAAGCATGTAGGGAATATACAGGATTATTATTTAGAACTGCCGGAGAGAAGCCCACTATCGGAAATTGATGATTGGCTGGAAACAATGGAGATGCCATATAAATTTTTTGAGAATACTTTTTGGTTGAGTGGAGTTTATGAAAAAGCATCTCAGCATGGAATAGGGGTACTCCTTAGTGGTCAAAGAGGTAATTGGACAGTATCGTGGGGGCCTATTTTAGATTATCAGGCAATGTTGTTAAAAAAGCTACATTGGATGCGTTTTTATCGTGAACTATATTTATATAGTAGAAATCTAGGCGTGAAAAAATCACGTGTTTTTGAAGTGGTAAAAAGAAAGGCATTTCCATTTTTACATCAGTTACTTTCTTCAGAGGAACAAGATGTTTTTCCTAGGATAATCAATCCGGAATTTGCAAAAAAAATGAATGTTTTTGATAGACTCAAAGAACAGGATATTGATATAACAGGTACCTCTATCTCAAATGCATATGACATGAAAAGAGAACAGTTTGAAAAAACATATTATTGGAGCATAAATGGAACGTATGAAACGAAATTATCGTTACGTTATGCTTTATGGGATCGCGATCCTACAAATGACTTACGGATTGTTCAATTTTGTTTGTCAGTCCCGGAAGAACAGTATGTTCAAAATGGTGTAGATCGATCTCTTATTCGGAGAGCTACAAAAAATTTACTTCCTGATAAAGTACGATTAAATCAACGGGTTCGGGGTGTTCAAGGTGCAGATGGTGTTTACCGTATGGCTCCTTTTTGGAATGAATTCATTGAGGAAGTTGAAGAACTTAGTGTAGATCCAATAATCTCTGAATTTCTAAATGTAGAGGTAATTAAGAAAGCTATCTCGAAACTCTGTAAAGAACCTCGACCAGAGTATGCATTTGATCTAGATTTTAGAGTTTTAATGCGCAGCTTAATCTTCTATCGATTTATAAAAAAATCAATATGAAAGGAGGTGATACGTATGAAAAAGGAATGGAAACAACCTGTATTAGAAGTACTTAATATTAATATGACTATGGCGGGGCCTGGACATAAATATCCTGACTCGATTCAACCTGATCCAGATGATCCGGTGAAGTATAGTTAAGTCACTGGAAAATAAGCTCTTATATAACTTTGTTATATAAGAGCTTTCAAAAAATTGACAATGTGGGGTGAATAGGATGATCAATTCTATGGAGAATGTGTTATACAAAGCCTTCGGGTTAAAAATAGTAAGTGAAATCCCATTACCCGAATTGTCTCAGCTGAATGAAAAGAAAGAAATGGCGGATGTTCAAATTGAAATAACGGATTTATCTGAACAATGGGATAAATATAGCGAAGAACAGCAAAAAACAATTGTAGTGGAAGATGATGTAGTGATGTTTCATGTTCCTCAGACTGCAATATTTTCTGTCCAAGCGGGCGAGAAAATTATTTTTTCACCTATGCCAGGGGCGGAAGAAAATAAAATCCGACTATATATTCTGGGGACTTGTATGGGTGCACTTTTAATGCAACGCAAAGTACTTCCGTTGCATGGAAGCGTAATTGCTATAGAAGGGAAAGCATATGCTCTAATTGGTGATTCAGGAGCCGGAAAATCAACTTTAGCCTCGGCTTTTTTAAGTAAAGGATACCAGTTTTTAAGTGATGATATAGTCGCTGTGTCTCTTTTATGTAAGAATACCCCAATAGTCCATCCATCTTACCCACAACAAAAATTATGGAAAGAAAGTTTAGATGAGTTTGGAATGGGAATAACGCAATATAGCCCTTTGTTTGAAAGGGAAACGAAGTATGCTGTTCCTGTGAATTCTCAATTTTTTCCCGAGCCTTTACGTCTTGCTGGTGTTATTGAATTAGTAAAAACACAGGGGAAAGATATAGAGATGACTCAGATAGAAGGGCTTACACGTCTGTTTAAATTATACCGACATACTTTTAGGAGCTCTTTGATTTCTAAATTAGGATTGATGGAATGGCATTTTGAAACTTCATCTGATATTGCAAGCGGAATGGAAATGTTTCAACTAAGACGCCCAGATTCGAGATTTACAGCTTATGAGCTAGTGCAAGTTATTTTAAATACTATACAGAAAGGGAGTATGGTTGATGGTTGTCCACTCGAGAGAAATGTCATTAGAACATAACGTTGTCCAAAGTAAGGGTAATATAGTAAGTGATATGGATGGAGAAAAAGTTATGCTAAATGTCCAAAAAGGAAATTACTATAACTTAGGAGAAATAGGCGGAGAAATATGGGAGCTTATTGAGAAGCCGATAATAATTAATCAGCTTGTTACTATGTTAGTATCTAACTATAATATTGAACGAAAAGATTGTGAAGAGCAAGTTCTTTCCTTTTTAGAGTGTTTGTTTCAAGAAGGTTTAATTCAAATAAAAGACCACCCTAATAAGTAGATTCATAACTTTAAGAGAATTGTTAGGGAGGGATTAATGAATATTGTGAAAAGGTTAAGGATATTTTTATCACTGAACAGGGAAACAAAGCTTTTATTTTTAGAGACTTTTATTTTTTTAGGGTGGGCGCGTGTATTAAAAAGTATTACCTTTTCCAAAGTTGCACCTTCTTTAGGGGATTACATGAACGAAACACCAGTTGCTCAAATTCCTCCACACGGGGATACACTAAAGAAGGTGTCTGAAGCTATTTCTATTATGAGTCGCTATACTTTTTGGGAAAGTCAGTGTCTTGTTAAAGCTATAGCTGGAATGAAAATGCTCGAAAAACGTCACATTGAGAGTACACTTTATTTAGGAACTGCTAAGGATAGTCATGGGGAATTAATTGCGCATGCATGGTTACGGAGCGGTTCTTTTTATGTTACTGGATCAGAAGGAATGAAGAAATTTACTGTTGTTGGATCATTTGCAAAGAGGCTAAGTGAGGACACTATTAAAGGAGAATAAAATGGAGAAAGATTTTGCTCTTAATGTAGAGTTCATGTCTAAGGAATTGAAACTTCTTTTTACAATTTTGAAGTTACAAGATGACGAAACATTGCAAACTTACAGTAGTGAATGGTTTGCAGATATTGATTGGGAGGTTTTTCTTGAGCAAGCTATGCATCATCGTGTTTATCCGGTGATCTATCAAAAAATTAAACAGGTAGATGAGGAACGAATTCCTTCACATGTTGTACAAACTTTAAATAGAAAATATAAAAATAATACATTTCAAATGCTTTATTTAAGTGCTGAAATGGAACGGATAAATAAACTTTTTAATGAAAATGAGATTCGTACGATGTTTCTAAAAGGGCCTGTACTATCTCAGGACTTATATGGAGATATTTCTTTGCGAACATCCTGCGATTTGGACGTTCTCATTCCTATTCAAAATTTAGAAAAAGTAGAAAAACTACTTTTAGAGCAAGGATATGTGAAAGATGATTATATTCAAACGATATTAAGTGATTGGAAATGGAGGCATCACCATATAACATTTTTCCATCCAACAAGGCGGATCAAACTTGAAATTCATTGGAGGTTAAATCCCGGACCGGGTAAGGAACCTGGGTTTGAAGAGCTTTGGAAGCGAAAGAGAAAAAGTACACTTACGAGTAATTCGATATATATGTTAGGAAAGGAAGACTTATTTTTATTTCTTGTATCTCATGGTGCCAGACATGGTTGGTCCAGGTTACGTTGGTTAGTAGACATAAAAAAAATTGTCAATCAAGATCTTAACTGGAATGAGATTCATAAATTAATGAGAAAATACCAAATACTTCATTTAGGAGGACAAGCATTAATTTTGGCATCACAATTGCTAGGTACACGACTAAATGAAAGAATGACGGAATTAGTAGCTAAAAAACATTCGAAGCAGCTAGCACAAGAAGCACTGTTTTATTTCAAGAAAATGATAAACTTGCATTCTGAACCTGTTCCTGAAGAAGTGCTTGCTTATCATAGTAGACATTTATTTTCACTGATGTCTAATCAGCAAAAAATTATATTTATTTTGAGCCAACTTTATCCTTATCCAATTGATGCAAAAACATTACCGTTACCTAAATCTCTTCATTTTTTATATTTTCCTTTACGTCCGTTTCTATGTCTTTGGAGGAAAACAAAGGAGCTTGCTTTGTTATAGGGGGAACATCGATGAATCATATTATATATTTTATGAAGAAATTATATTCTTCTGCAGGGAAAATTCTGTATGTGAATTTGTTTGGTATGGTTTTAATAAGTTTACTTGAAGGGATAGGTATTATTTTATTAATTCCTATGATAAGTATGACTGGAATAATCAATGTAGGTGAGGAGACTGCTTTTATTGCACCTGTCTATAGAATTTTACAGGATTCCCCTAAAACAATAAGTCTAATTTCTATTTTAGGTATATATATACTAATAGTGTTAGGTCAAAATCTACTACAAAGAAACATAACGCTAAGGGATGCGAGAACGCAACAAGCCTTTGTACGAGAATTAAGAATAGAAACATATAGTATGATTCTAAAAGCGAAGTGGAGTTTTTTTTTAGAGAAAAGGAAAACAAATCTAATAAATATATTAACTACAGAATTAGCTCGCGTAAGTTATGGGGTTAATTTAATTTTACAATTGTTAGCTGCTATTCTGTTTACATTCATACAGGTGGGGATTGCGTTTTTATTATCTCCCCAAATAACTATATTTGTTTTGGTCTTCGGCTTATTATTCTTGGTAGCTTCTCGTGTTTTTATAAAAAAAGCACGAATACTAGGCGGTAAGACCTCAAAATTGGCACAAGGCTATCTTTCTGGTATAACAGATCATTTTAATGGAATTAAAGATATAAAGAGTAATACTTTGGAAGCATCACGTTTAGATTGGTTACAATCTATAACAGGAAAGATGAGTAACGAACAAATGGAGTATATGAGAATAAGATCGAACTCTCAATTGTTTTATAAAGTTTCAATGGCTATTTTAATTGCATTTTTTATATTATTATCAATAAGTATATTTAAAGCTCAACCGGCCCAATTACTATTAATCATCCTCATTTTTTCGAGACTATGGCCACGATTTATGACAATTCAGTCAAATTTAGAACAGCTTGCTGCAAGTATTCCTGCTTTTAAATCTTTATGGGAATTACAAGAAGAGTGTAATGAAGCAGTTGAAATGCAGGATATACATCAGCAAAAACATATAAAGCCGATTTGTATAGAACAGGGTATTGAATGTAAGGATATTTATTTTCGGTATAATAAGAAGGAGCATTTGTATGCACTTCAAAATATTAATGTGAAAATACCAATCAATAGTATGACGGCTATTGTCGGACATTCGGGAGCTGGGAAGAGTACATTAATCGATGTTTTAATGGGATTGATTCAGCCAGAGAAAGGTCAAGTATTAATAGATGGAACTCCTCTTACAAGTGAAAACTTATTGTCATTGAGACGGGCTATTAGTTATGTGCCACAAGATCCTTTTTTATTTAATGCAAGCATAAGAGAAAATTTATTGATGATTGATCCGAATGCGAGTGAAGAACAAATTTGGACTGCATTAGATTTTGCGGCGGCAGCTGAATTTGTACGAATGCTTCCAAAGGGGCTTGATACTCTGATTGGAGATCGTGGAGTGAGACTTTCAGGTGGTGAACGTCAACGACTTGTACTAGCTCGAGCTATTTTAAGACAACCATCCATTTTAGTATTAGATGAAGCCACGAGTGCACTAGATACTGAAAATGAAGTGAAGATCCAATCAGCAATAGAAAAGTTGAAAGGAACGATGACTATTGTTGTTATTGCGCATCGGTTATCTACGATTCGGAATGCAGATCAAGTTATTGTTTTAGGAAAAGGTGAAATTGTTCAAAAAGGTGAATTTAATCAATTGGCTAAAGAGAGAAAAGGTGTATTTCGAAATTTATTAGGGTCGCAAATGGAAGTGGGTTCATAGAGGAGAAAGATTGAATGAAATCTTGTATTATTGTAATTCTAGTTGAATGATAGCCCGGATAATGGTCAGTTACAAAAGGTCTTATTCGGGCTTTTATATTTGTGTTTTGTAAATTTAGGGAATAAATATAATTCAGTACCTTGCAATAAACAATACTAAGTGGTATATTATGGATAAAATAGCTACCGTTTATTGAACAGTACTAAAATGAGAAAGGGGGATTGTCCTTGAACGTTCAGTTTAAAAAAGGTGTGTTAGAACTGTGTGTATTGGCACTTGTAAAACGTAAGGATTGTTATGGATATGAACTTGTTCAGCAAATCTCTAATAAATTTTTAATATCGGAAGGTTCTGTATATCCGTTATTACGTCGTTTAACGAAAGAGGGATATTTTCAAACATATTTAAAAGAATCGACGGAAGGACCGCCCCGTAAATATTATCAACTAACAGAGCAAGGGGAGATGCAACTTACGTTATTAGTAACAGAGTGGCGTGATTTTGCTAAAGGTGTTCAAGAAATTATTGAAGGGGTGGAATGGGATGAGTAAAGAGCAGTTTCTTAAAGAATTATCAAGTCATCTTAGAAAGTTACCAGAAGAAGAGAGACAAGATATTTTATTCGATTATGAAGAGCACTTTCAGTTTGGGATAGAAGAAGGGAAAACTGAATCAGAAATAATAAAGGGTCTTGGCTCTCCGAAAGTAATTGCGAAAGACTTACTTGCGATGTATCGATTTGATGAAATGAAAAAAGATCCGTCGACTTCAAATGTGACAAGAGCTGTCATGGCAGCGGTTGGACTTAGTTTGTTTAATTTTATTATCGTGTTAGGCCCGTTAGTTGCAATTATAGCTTTTATATTTTCCTTTTGGGTCGGTGGTATTGCTAGTGTAGTGACACCATTTTTCGTTATTGTAAAAGTATTTATGGGCACTTTTATATGGTTGGATCTTTTCGTTAGTATAACGTTTGTCGGAGTAGGTTTGTTGTTATGTATTGTAGCTTATTATAGTACGAAGTGGTTTAAAAGATTATGTGTACGCTATGTAGTCTGGAACTTCAAAATGATAAAAGGGGAGTAGATGATGAAAAAGATATTATTAGTAGCTATCGCTTGTATCATTATTGGAGTAATAGGGATTTCACAAACATATGAAAAAGCAGTACAAACTGCAGAAAAAGGAGATAAAGAGGACGTAATTAAAAACGAAACGCTAAAAAATGTAGAAGTTAAGTTAGATGCTGGAGATATTGTTGTCCAAAAATCTCCTGATTCCTCTTTTTATGTAAAGCAAAAAGGAGACGTAAGTAAACAGGAGATTCGTATTGCTGAAGATGGTGATACATTAAAAATCATAGGGGAAATAGAAAAAGGTGTTTCATTTGATTTTTCATTTTACAATTTCGGATTTCAAACGCCTACATTGACTATATTAGTACCTGAACGTTCTTATCAAGAGATAAAAGTAAATTCATCCGCTGGACAAATAGAAATAAGTAATGTGAAAAGTGACCGCGTAAGTGTTGAAACACTCGCCGGAGAAGTGGATTTGAAACATGTAACAGCAAAGAGTGTGGAGGGCTCTACAAAAGCTGGTGAGGTGAATTTTAAAAAAGTAATAGGGAAAGTAACAGCAAAAACGGCTAGTGGGGATATAGATATTATTGATCATGATTCTAAATATGATTTAGAGGTAAGTTCAACTGCTGGAGATGTAGATATTACTTTATTGGAAAAACCACAAGATGCAGTTATAACTGGGCAAACTGCTGCTGGAGACGTGACAATTTTTAATGAAGACAATAAAAATATAACGATTGGTAATGGTAGTAAAAAGATTAGCGGTAAAACCGCTGCTGGAGATGTTACTATTGAAACGCGTTAATAATTAATGAAACGCATTCTTTTGAATGAACGGAAATCTATCAAAATATAAAAAGAAGATAATTACCTATATAAATAAGGGAATTATCTTCTTTTTATTATTTTTAATGTAAATCACGATATACGCCAATTACTTTTCCAATAACTGACACTTGTTTTAAAATAATAGGTTCTAGTGAAGAGTTTTCCGGTTGTAGACGGAAATGATCTTTTTCTTTATAGAAACGTTTAACAGTTGCTTCGTTATCTTCTGTTAAAGCAACTACAATTTCACCGTTGTATGCAGACTGTTGTTGGCGAACAACAACTAAATCACCATCAAAGATACCGGCTTCAATCATGCTATCTCCAGAAATGCGTAACATAAACACTTGATCTGCTCCAGCAACGATACTAGCTGGAAGTGGGAAGTGATCTTCTACACTTTCGACTGCTGTAATCGGTAAACCGGCAGTAACTTTTCCGATGATTGGAACTTGAATAACAGATTGTGTTTCCGTTCGGTTGTCACCTAAAATTTCAATTGCGCGTGGTTTTGTTGGATCGCGTCGAATATATCCCTTTTCTTCTAGTCGTGATAAATGTCCGTGCACTGTAGAACTAGAAGCAAGGCCGACTGCTTGACCGATTTCACGTACGGAAGGTGGATATCCTTTTTCTTGTACTTTTAGCTTAATAAAGTCGAGAATGTCTTGCTGGCGTTTCGTTAACTTTTCCATGTTTTCTAACACCTCGTTTTCTTTCATTTTTCTTATTATTAAGTATAACATGCGAAAAAACATTCTACAAACATAAGTTCGAACGAAAGGCAAATTTATGATACACTATAAGGAAAATATAGTGAGAAAGAAGGGTTCAAAATGAATGCAATTATTTATGCACGTGTGAGCACAACAAAAGAAGAACAGGAAACATCATTATTGCGTCAAAAAGATGAATTATTGCATTTAGCTGAGCGCTATCAAATGGATGTTACAAAGGTAATTGAGGAGCAGGCTAGCGGTTATACAATTGAACGTGATGGCATATTAGAAGTGCTAGATACAATTCGAGATGAACAAGTTGATGTACTACTTATACAAGATGAAACGCGTCTTGGTAGAGGAAATGCAAAGATTGCATTAATGCATTGTTTACATAAAGAGGGGATAAAAGTTTATACGCACACGCATAGTGGTGAATTACAGCTTTCAGATTCTGATTCGATGGTGCTAAATATAATTGGGATCGTTGAAGAGTATCAAAGAAAGATCCACAATTTAAAAATTAAACGTGGCATGCAAAGAGCAGTGGAGAAAGGATTTCGTCCAGAAAATAATTTGAAAAATCGTCATTTAAGCGTAGGACGTGAGAAAAAAGAAGTGCCAATTGAGGAAATTGTACGTTTGCGCCGGAATGAATTAACTTTTGAAGAAATTGCAGCAACACTTCGTGGTTTTGGTCATGATGTTTCAAAAGCAACTGTACATCGAAGGTATGTAGAATATACAAAGCAATTGCTTGATAAAGAGGAATAACTATTGTATGATAATAATCAGTTTTGAGTAGAAGGGGGATTCGAGATGCCAAGTCAAGAACTCATTGAACGCATTAACTTCTTAGCGAAAAAAGCAAAAGCTGAAGGCTTAACTGAAGAAGAACAACGTGAGCGCCAATCGCTTCGTGAACAATATTTAAAAGGATTTCGTCAAAATATGTTAAACGAATTAAAAGGAATTAAAGTCGTTAACGAAGAAGGCACGGACGTTACACCGGCGAAATTAAAAGCTTTAAAAAAGCAGGATAATGCAAAATTAAATTAAAAGATGGGCATAGCCCATCTTTTTTTATTTGTTAAAATTGTTATTTAATAACTTTCCAGTTTTCATTTTTCGTTGCTTCTATCCTTTTATGCTTCAATATATAGTTAGCGATAAGTTCAGACATATCTGTTGGTATGTCTTTTACTACTGGTTTATTTTGAAACATAAAGAAGTTCCCGCCACCGCTTGCACGATAATTATTCATAACAACGTCATATTCTTCATTCATATTAAGAGGAGTGCCTTTATACTGCAAAGACTCTACTCTCTCTCCAATTGGTTTTGAAATGTTTAATACATACGAAATCCCTTCCCACATATCGTAATTATAGTGTTGTGGTTTTGGTTCTATATAGGTAGGGTTTACGATGATGGTTCCATCTGCTTTTAATGTGAAATAAGAAGCAGAGAGTTCGAGAGCATCTTTTATATCCGCTCCAGTTATTCTAATTACTTTTAATGTATTTGGATAAATATAATTAGAAACGATGTCACGCATTGTTACATGTTTCGGGAAACCTGGAGATGTATTATGAAACAAACTTGTACAAGAAATTGAAACATTAGCTATATCCATCTGTATTTTATTTATGAATTCAATAAAAGGATGGTCTTGCAAACGTGTTTGCATAGCATCGGAAATTTGCATATCCCCATAAATTATTCCAATAGGTTTATCAAGCCAATTTTGTGTTTTCTCTTCATAATTGGCAACCAAGGAAAGAACATCTTGGTCTGCCGCAATTCCTTGTACGGGCAATAACTCTGAATAACTCTCTTTTTTCACCCATTTTTGTTCTGCTTTTTCGAATGTTACTGTTACTTTTCCAACTGAGTGTCCATTGCATCCGGTCTGTAAAATTGTTACACCATTAATCACGGTGTGAGCGATTTCTCGGTGTTGGTGGCCTGTTAGTAAAATATCTATGCCTTCAATTTCATGGCACATTGCATATCCTTGGTTTTCACCTGTTAAAACTTCAGTCGGTACTCCGGTTTGTAAATCACGTTCAAATCCCCCGTGATAGGCTACGACTAGTAAATCTGGTTTTTCATGTTTACGGATGTAAGAAACCCATTTTTTTGTTGTTTCAAATGCATCTTCAAATTGTAAATCTTTAATATGATGTGTTTGTTCCCAATGGGGGATGTAATGCGTTGTCACCCCTAAAATAGCAATTTTTATATTTGATTCAATATGTTTTATTATATATGGTTTCCCGAAATAAGGTTCTTTTCTGTTTTTATCTAAAATGTTTGCTGATAGATAAGGGGAATTTGCAGTAGCCACAGCATTATTTAATATATCCATTCCGTAATTAAATTCATGATTTCCGATAATTGCAATGTCATACTCTAAGTAGTTGGCTAATAAGGACATTGGGTTTTCCATATCTTTTTCGTATGTAGCGTAATGATAAGTAAATGGTGTTCCTTGAATGAAGTCCCCGTTATCAATCAGAAGAACGTTTGCATTTTGAGAACGTTCTTTTTTTATGAGAGTAGAAATTTTAGCTAAACCAATTTCTGCTTTGGAGTTATCTTGGTAGTGAATTGGATACACAGTACCATGTACATCGCTTGTTAATAAAATATTTAAAGTTACAATTTGATTTTGATTCAACGCCATTCACCTTTTCTATAGTTATCTTTCAATTAATCATATCAAATATATGAAAAGAATTTTAATGTGAATGTATAGAATGTGTAAAGATTCTGTAAATAAGCAATTATTTGTAAAAATATGTGATATATTTCTTCATGTTTATGGAAGGTTATTTTATAACAACGAAAAATGGAGGCATTAACATGTTGAAAAAAGTTTTTGCAATGAGCACAACAGTTGTACTAGCAGCGGGATTATTAAGTGGATGTGGAACGAAGGAATCAAGTGCAAGTAAAAATGAAGATACGAAAAAAGGTTATGTACCGAAGACACTAAATGTTCAATTTGTTCCTTCTCAAAATGCAGATACGTTAGAGGCGAAGGCAAAACCATTGGAAAAGCTATTAAGTGATAAATTAAACATTCCGGTAAAAGTTAGTATTTCAACGAATTACAATACAATTGTAGAAGCGATGGCATCTAAGCAAGTAGATGTAGGCTTTTTACCTCCAACAGCGTATGTGTTAGCGCATGAGAAAAAGGCTGCAAACGTAATTTTACAGGCGCAACGTTTTGGGGTAGATGATGAAACTGGAGCTCCGACAAAGGATTTAGTAGATGTTTATAAATCAGAGTTTGTTGTTAAGAAAGATTCTAATATTAATAGTGTAAAAGATTTAAAAGGTAAAAAAATTGGCTATCAAGATGTAACATCATCAGCGGGTTATGTATGGCCTGCGGCTGTATTGTTAAAAGAGGGAATCGATCCGCTAAAGGATGTGAAACCTGTTACATTAAAAGGTCATGATCAGTCACTTATTGCTCTTTTAAATGGTGATGTAGATGCAGCTGTTGTATTCCAAGATGCTCGCAATATTGTAAAAAAAGATTATCCGAATATATTCGATCAAACGAAAATAGTAAAATTTACGGAGAAAATTCCAAACGATACGATTTCTGTACGTTCTGATTTAGATGCAGAGTGGAGCAAGAAATTACAGGATGCTTTCATTGAAATAGGAAAGAATGAGGAAGGGCACAAAATCATTAAAGAAGTATACTCACATGAAGGATACGTTAAATCTGATGATAGTAAATTTGATATTGTTCGTGAATATGGAAAGAAAGTGAAAACGCAATAATACATATGGAAATGGCGACTAACTGGAAAGTGTGTGATTTCAGTTAGTTTGCCGTTTTTCAGTTATTGATAATACATAGAAGGTAGGTAAGATGTGTGATAGAGTTTCGAAATGTTTCCAAAGTGTATCCGAATGGTACAAAAGGATTGAATAATATAAACTTGAAAATTCAAAAAGGTGAGTTTGTTGTAATGGTCGGGCTATCCGGTGCTGGAAAATCAACACTTCTCAGATCGGTAAATCGCCTTCATGAAATCACAGAAGGAGAAATCATTATTGAAGGGGAGTCTATTACTGCTGCAAAAGGAAAAGGATTACGACGCATGCGCCGAGATATTGGTATGATTTTTCAAAGCTTTAACCTTGTGAAGCGATCAACGGTACTGAAGAATGTATTAGCTGGGCGGGTTGGATATCATTCTACATTGCGTACAACGTTAGGTCTGTTTCCGAAAGAGGACGTGGAGCTTGCATTCCAGGCGCTGAATAGAGTGAATATCTCAGAAAAAGCATATGCACGAGCTGATGAATTATCAGGGGGACAACAGCAACGTGTATCAATTGCTAGAGCATTGGCACAAGAAGCGAAAATCATATTGGCAGATGAGCCTGTTGCTTCGTTAGATCCTCTGACAACAAAGCAAGTAATGGATGATTTGAAGAAAATTAATGAAGATTTTGGAATTACGACAATTGTAAACTTACATTCTATTGATTTAGCGAGGCAATATGCTACTCGTATTATTGGATTACATGCTGGTGAAATTGTTTTTGATGGATTAGTAGAAGAGGCAACGGATGAAAAATTCGCTGAAATTTATGGGGACGTAGCTCAGAAAAGCGCATTATTAGAGGTGGCAGCTAAATGAATGAAGTGACGATATATTCGAAATCGATACCGAAGCCGCCGAGTAAATTGAAACATATGTTAACGGTTATTTTAGTTATTTTACTGTTGTGGGGTAGTAGTGTACAGGTCGACGCATCATTTTCAAAACTAGTAGTTGGTTTTCCAAATATGATGGATTTATTGAAGGAAATGGTGCCACCAGATTGGAGTTATTTTCAAATTATTACAACAGCAATGTTAGATACAATACGTATGGCGATTATTGGAACGACTTTAGGGGCGATTTTAGCCATTCCACTTGCACTATTTGCGGCAAGTAATGTATTTACTAGTGTATTTTTGTACAGTCCAGCTCGATTGATTTTAAATTTTATACGAACAATACCAGATTTATTATTAGCGGCTATTTTTGTAGCGATTTTTGGAATAGGACCACTTCCAGGTATTTTGGCTCTTACTTGTTTCTCCGTTGGACTCGTAGCGAAATTATTGTATGAGTCAATTGAATCAATTGATCCAGGTCCATTAGAAGCGATGACAGCTGTAGGAGCGAATAAGGTGCAATGGATAGTTTATGGGGTCATTCCGCAAGTGAAAGCGCACTTCGTCTCCTATGTACTTTATACATTTGAGGTGAATGTACGTGCAGCAGCTGTTCTAGGTTTAGTAGGAGCAGGTGGGATTGGATTATATTATGATCGTACACTTGGATTTTTACAATATCAACAAACTGCTTCTATTATTATTTATACCCTTGTTGTTGTATTGCTAATTGATTATATAAGTACAGTGTTGCGGGGGAAATTATAATGAGTAAAACGACGATAATCGTACCAAAACCGAAGAAACCGAGTATATATCGCTGGATTATTTTTATAGCACTTACAGTTGTATATGTATGGGCCTTTTCAGGAGTCCCGTTAGAGGGAATAAAGAATACGGCGGGAGAAATTACAAAAGCAATTATGACAGGCGTATTGAACCCAGATTGGTCGTATGTATCTTTGCCAGATGGTGAAGATTTATTACACGGTTTAATTGATACGTTGGCAATTGCGATATTAGGTACATTTATTTCTGCTTTTTTATCTGTTCCATTTGCTTTTTGGGCGGCAACGAATATGAGTAGTGGAAAATTAACTTCAGGAACTGGGAAATTTGTACTTAGTTTTGTTCGTACATTTCCTGAATTAGTTATGGCTCTTTTATTTATAAAAGCTGTTGGTCCAGGCTCTTTTGCCGGAGTTCTAGCTTTAGGGTTACACTCTATCGGAATGTTAGGGAAACTATATTCGGAAGGAATTGAAAATATAGATAAGGGACCGACGGAAGCGTTAATAGCAACGGGTGCAAATCGGTTTCAAATACTTTGGTATGCTGTATTACCACAAGTGTTACCGGATTTTCTATCGTATACGTTATACAGGTTTGAAATTAATGTACGATCCGCTGCGATTTTAGGTGTTATTGGAGCAGGTGGTATTGGTACGCCATTAATTTTTGCACTTAGTTCACGTAATTGGTCTCGTGTGGGAATTATTTTATTAGGTATCATTTTAATGGTAATTATAATTGATTTTATTTCAAGTTTTATTCGTAAGCGGATTATTTAATTTGTTTTAAAAGCATCTAATTCAGATGCTTTTTTGTATTTTTAAAGGTTATCAAAAAGGAGATATATCAGAAATTAGTATATTTGTATAAATATACAGATAATTATATTTATTTTTAAAATAAAAACAATTAAAAAGTATGTCATATTGAATGCCCATACATTCCCTAAATCACTGTGTTTTTTATGAAAAATCAAAAAAACATCAACATATTTGTCGATACATGTTGTATAATCTTGCGTGGGAAGCTATCATATAAATGTATAAAACGTTTACTAACATACGCGAAGGGAAGAATAGCATGTCACATTCAATCGAACAACTTTCTATCAACACGATTCGCACATTATCCATTGATGCGATTGAAAAAGCAAACTCTGGTCACCCAGGAATGCCAATGGGTGCAGCACCAATGGCTTATACATTATGGACTCAATTTATGAAACACAATCCAAATAACCCAACGTGGTTTAACCGCGATCGTTTCGTATTATCTGCAGGTCATGGCTCAATGTTACTATACAGTCTACTTCATCTATCTGGTTATGACTTAACAATGGATGATTTAAAGAACTTCCGTCAATGGGGAAGCAAAACTCCAGGACATCCTGAGTATGGTCACACAGCAGGTGTAGACTCAACAACTGGTCCACTTGGACAAGGTATTGCAACTGCTGTAGGTATGGCAATGGCTGAAAGACATTTAGCGGCTAAATACAACCGTGATGCGTATAATGTAGTAGATCATCATACATACGCTATTTGTGGTGATGGAGATTTAATGGAAGGCGTTTCTGCTGAAGCATCTTCATTAGCTGCTCATTTACAATTAGGTCGTCTTGTTGTACTTTACGATTCAAACGATATTTCATTAGATGGCGATTTAAATCGTTCATTCTCTGAAAGTGTAGAAGATCGTTACAAAGCATACGGATGGCAAGTAATCCGTGTTGAGGATGGAAATGATATTGAAGCAATCGCAAAAGCAATTGAAGAAGCGAAAGCTGACGAAAAACGCCCAACGCTAATTGAAGTAAGAACGACAATTGGTTTCGGTTCTCCAAACAAATCAGGAAAATCAGCTTCACATGGTTCTCCACTTGGTGTAGACGAAACAAAATTAACGAAAGAAGCATACGCTTGGACTGCTGAACAAGACTTCCATGTAGCAGAAGAAGTATATGACAACTTCCGTAAAACAGTACAAGATGTTGGTGAAACGACGCAAGCTGCGTGGAACACGATGCTCGGTGAATATGCACAAGCATATCCAGAATTAGCAAACGAACTGCAAGCAGCAATGAACGGTCTTCTTCCAGAAGGTTGGGAACAAAGCTTACCAACTTATGAATTAGGATCAAAAGCAGCAACACGTAATTCTTCAGGTGCTGTAATTAATGCAATTGCAGAGTCTGTACCATCATTCTTCGGTGGATCTGCTGACCTTGCTGGTTCTAACAAAACATACATGAATAACGAAAAAGACTTTACAAGAGCTGATTACAGCGGAAAAAACATTTGGTACGGTGTACGTGAGTTCGCAATGGGTGCAGCAATGAACGGTATCGCACTTCATGGCGGTTTAAAAACTTACGGTGGTACGTTCTTCGTATTCTCTGACTACTTACGTCCAGCAATTCGTCTTGCAGCATTAATGCAATTGCCTGTAACGTATGTATTTACACATGACAGTATTGCTGTTGGTGAAGATGGTCCAACACATGAACCAGTTGAGCAATTAGCAGCGCTTCGTGCAATGCCAAATGTATCTGTTATTCGTCCAGCAGACGGTAACGAATCAGTTGCAGCTTGGAGACTAGCTCTAGAATCTACAAAAACACCAACTGCATTAGTGTTAACTCGTCAAGATCTTCCAACATTAGAAGGTGCAAAAGACGATACTTATGAAAAAGTAGCAAAAGGTGCATATGTAGTTTCTGCAAGCAAGAAAGAAACTGCTGATGTAATCTTAATTGCAACTGGATCTGAAGTAAGCTTAGCAATCGAAGCGCAAAAAGCTCTAGCAGCAGACGGCGTTGATGCAGCTGTTGTTAGCATGCCATCTATGGATCGCTTCGAAGCTCAAACTGCTGAGTACAAAGAATCTGTACTACCAAAAGCAGTAACGAAACGTTTCGCAATTGAAATGGGTGCTACATTCGGATGGCACCGTTACGTAGGCCTTGATGGAGATGTACTAGGTATCGACACATTCGGTGCTTCTGCTCCTGGTGAGAAGATTATGGAAGAGTATGGATTTACTGTAGAGAACGTTGTTCGTAAAGTAAAAGAAATGCTTTAATGATTTTAGAAAAATCTCTCCAGCATGGGGAGATTTTTCTATGTAATTGAGTTTTTTCGACAGGAAAAGTTTTTTCTCTCTCCGTAGTCAGACAATCATTGCAAATCTTCTCTTATATAATGTAGGGAAAAGGTTGTCCAGATCGGGAGGGGAAAAATGAAAACGTATGAATTGTATTTAATTCAAGAGGATATTGCGAAAGCTTACTTTGGTCGTGAATATTTGTTTTTTGATTTATTTGCTCGATTTTCAGAATCTGGGTTCCTTTCGGAGAAGAAAGTATTATATAAACAAATGACGTATATTACGATGCCGTTACAAGTAATGAAAATTCATCATAAATTAGAACAAGCTTTGCGTGTTCTTGGTAAATATGAAAGAACAAATCATACTCATACGCTTTATACAGGAGCCGAATACGGAGAAATAATGGTGAAACCACAATATATTCGAATAAATACTTCTGGAAATGTATCCATGGAAACAACTTTCTTTGAGGTGCTTAGAAAGTGTGAGTTAACATTTTTAGCGATGGATTATGAAAATAAAAAGTACGGTTGGTTAAATCCTCTCAAACAAGTACGAACATATGTGTAAAAAATGTCGAATAGTATCTTGTCTTATTGAAAAGGTTTTAGTACACTGTAAGGTAGACAACATGAAGGAGGAAAAGATATGCCAATGTGGTTAGGTATTCTAGTGGGCGTAGTAGCACTAGTAGCAGGCGTGGCGTTAGGATTTTTCATTGCCCGCAAATACATGATGAATTACTTACAAAAAAATCCACCAATTAACGAACAAATGTTAAAAATGATGATGATGCAAATGGGACAAAAACCTTCCCAAAAGAAAATCAATCAAATGATGAGCGCGATGAACAAGCAACAAACAAAATAAGCGCAAAAGGGCACTCTTACCGAGTGCCCTTTTCTTTTGGTTATAAAACATATTTAAAACTTTTAAATATTCTGTATTTTTGTTACACTGAAAACATCGCTCATTTTAAGGGAGGAGGATAAATATGAAAGTGTTTTTTAATTTAGCTTGGTTTTTTAAGCAAGAAAAACGAGCGTACATAATCGGAATTATTATGTTATTTGGTGTCGCGCTTCTTGAACTTGTAGCGCCAAGAGTACTAGGGATTGTAGTAGATGAAATTAATAGTGGAACATTAACGTCTGAAAAATTGTTGAACTGGGTTATTCTATTAGTAGTTGTAGGAATTATGATGTATATATTACGTTATTTATGGCGTATTATGATTTTTGGATCTTCTTTAAAACTAGCTCGTCAACTGCGAAAGAATCTATATGAACATTTTACTAAGATGAGCCCATCCTTTTATCAATCACGTCGCACAGGCGATTTGATGGCACATGCGACAAATGATATTCAGGCGATTCAGCAAACTGCGGGGGCAGGTGTTTTAACACTCGTTGATTCATTAGCTGTTGGAGGATGTGTACTCGTAGCGATGGGATTTACAATTAGTTGGAAGTTAACGTTATTAAGTTTAATTCCGATGCCAATTGTAGCTATTTCTACAAATTATTATGGAACTTTATTGCATAGAAGATTTCATAAGGCACAGCAATCGTTTTCTGAAATCAATGATAAAGTACAAGAAAGTATGAGTGGGATGAAGGTAATTCGCTCACTTGGACAAGAGAAAGAGGATTTACAAGCGTTTCGGAAAAAATCTGAAGATGTCGTACATAAAAATATGCTAGTTGCACGTATTGACTCGTTATTCGATCCAACGATTTCCCTAATTGTCGGATTTTCATTTTTGATCGCAATTTGTTACGGATCATTATTAGTCGTACGAGGTGAATTAACTGTAGGGGAATTAGTAACATTTACAACGTACTTAGGGACACTTGTATGGCCAATGTTAGCTTTTGGATGGCTATTTAATATTATGGAGCGTGGACGTGCTTCGTATGATCGTGTGGAGAAAATATTTTCACAAACTTCAGATGTAGTGAATAAGGAAAATGCTATACATGCTATAGCAAGTGGTGATGTTTCGTTTGCTGTTGATTCGTTTTCTTATAAAAAGAATGAACTATTAAACTTAAAAGATATTTACTTTAACTTAAGAAAAGGTGAAACGTTAGGAGTTGTAGGGCGTACCGGTGCAGGGAAGACGACGTTATTAAAATGTTTAATTCGAGAGTATGATCATTTTAATGGTGAATTAAAAGTTGGGGAGCGGGATATTCGAGATTTAACACTTCACGGTGTGCGTTCTGCAATTTCATATGTACCGCAAGATCACTTTTTATTTTCAGCGAGTATTGGGGAGAACATTGCTTTTGGAAAGGCCGATGCTACATATAAAGAAATTAGCCGAGCTGCTGATATTGCTTGTATTCATAATGATATATTTCAATTTCCAGAAGGGTATGACACTGTAGTAGGTGAAAGGGGCGTTTCACTATCAGGAGGTCAAAAACAGAGAATCTCTATTGCGCGTGCATTATTAACAAATGCTGAAATTTTAATATTAGATGATTGTTTATCAGCCGTAGATGCAAAAACAGAAGAAACTATTTTAACTGCATTGAAACGAGAAAGGGCAGAGAAAACGACGATTATTACTGCCCATCGTTTAAGTGCTATTCAGCATGCAAATCTTATTCTTGTTATTGATGAAGGTAGGGTTATGCAGCGAGGGACACATGAGCAATTAATGAAAGAAAATGGTTGGTATAAAGAAATGTACGAAAGTCAGCAGTTAGAGGCATTAGTAGAGAAAGGAGGCGTATGATGGCTGAGAAAAAACGGAGTGATTTAAGAAGGTTGCTTTCTTATATGAGGCCCTATAAAGGGTTATTGGCGTTAGCATTTTTATTTCTAGTTGGTGCAACTGTAACTGAAATGATGGGTCCTTTTTTAATTAAGCAATTTCTTGATGAACACTTAGTGCCAGGTAACTTTGAACAATCAGCACTTGTAACCCTATTTGTAGTGTATATTATTGCTCATTTATTAAAAGTATTATTTACTTATTTAGACTTATTGTACTTTCAAAATATCGCTTTTAAGATTGTCCAAGATATGCGAGTTGAAGTGTATGAACATGTTCAAAAATTGTCATTAAGCTTCTTTGATCGTACGCCGATTGGTACGCTCGTATCTCGCATAACGAATGATACAGAAGCGATTAAGGATTTTTATGTTAGTGTACTATCAACATTCGTGAAAAATGTAGTCTTTTTAGTAGGGATTTTAGTAGCGATGTTTTTATTAGATGTAAAATTAGCGCTATTTTCGCTCATATTAATTCCGGTAATGTTTGCAATTATGGTGTTGTATCAACGGAAAAGTGCAGCTTTTTATTTAGAGGTACGTAATCAGCTGAGTATATTAAATGCAAAGTTAAATGAGTCCATTCAAGGTATGAATATTGTTCAGGTGTTCCGGCAAGAAAAGCGGATGAGAAAAGAATTTGAAGAAGTGAACAATAAACATTTTAGTGCTGGACGTCGTACATTGAAATTAGATGCATTACTTTTACGTCCAGCAACAGATCTTGTTCATATTGTAGCAATTGCGTTAGTACTTGGTTTATTCGGAATCGATGCTTTAAAGAGTCCTGTTGAAGTAGGGGTTTTATATGCTTTCGTTAACTATATTCATCGTTTCTTCCAGCCGGTAAATGAGATGATGATGAAACTATCTTTCTTCCAGCAAGCGCTTGTTTCATCATCGCGTGTATTTCATTTAATGGATGATAAAGATTTAGCTCCTGTTCAAATGGGGAGTGAACAGCCACGAGTAGCTAACGGGGAAATTCAGTTTAAAGATGTTACTTTTTCATATGATGGAAAGCGTGATGTTTTAAAAAATGTATCTTTTCACGTAAAGCCAGGGCAAACGGTTGCTTTCGTAGGGCATACTGGTAGCGGAAAGAGTACGATTATGAATTTATTAATGAGATTTTACAATATTAAATCAGGAAATATTGTAATAGACGGAGTAGATTTAGAGAAGTTCGAAGAACAAGAAATTCGAAAGAAAATTGGTCTTGTGCTGCAAGATGCATTTTTATTTGCTGGAAATGTAAAGCAAAATATTCGTATGTATAATGAAGAGATTACGGATGAAGAGATAGAGGAAGCGGCAAAGTTTGTGCAAGCGAATACGTTTATTGAAAAATTACCAGAGCAGTATGATACAGAAGTTGTCGAAAGAGGAGCTGCATTTTCTAGTGGTCAAAGGCAATTAATTGCTTTTGCTAGAACAATAGCAACCAATCCGAAAGTATTAGTGTTAGATGAAGCGACGGCAAATATTGATACAGAAACAGAAGAGGCTATCCAAACGGCATTGCAGCAAATGCGAAAAGGTAGAACAACGATAGCGATAGCGCACAGATTGTCTACAATCCAAGATGCGGATCAAATATTTGTTATGCATGAAGGGGAAATTGTAGAAAGTGGAACACATCAAGAGTTACTTAGTAAACAAGGACTTTACTATAATATGTACTTGCTACAAAATAAAGGGAGTTTGCAACAGGCCTTGTAGAATTACAAGGCCTTTTTTCTATTCTCTCAGATATTAAAATGTAATAAAATCTTCGAAATATGTGAGAGGTTTGTCGTGTCCTTTAACTAGAGTTGTACATATTGTATATAGAATAACAAAATTTGATAGGAGCTTTTATATGCAAAATAGATCCAGTTCAAATATTACGTTTATTGATGTGTCTCATTGGGAAGGAAATATTAATTGGAATGCTGTGAAGTCATCTGGCATTCCAGCGGCGTACGCAAAAGCGACGGAAGGTGTGAACTATATTGACCCCACTTTCGTTCAAAATGTACAAGCTGCGAGAAATGCGAATGTATTAATTGGTGCATATCATTTTGCTCATCCAGAACAAAATGATGCAATTTCAGAAGCGAAATATTTTGTGAGTATATTACAGAGTAATCAGACGGACTTAATTCCTGTTTTAGATTTAGAATCGCCAACGGATACTAGCAATAGTAGTTTAACGGGTGCGACTATATCGAATTGGGCAAGAAGTTTCGTAAATTATGTGAAACAAGCTACTGGGAAAGATGTAATGTTATATACAGGAATTTGGTATATTAATGAATTTGGAATTAGCGGGTTAAGTGACATTCCACTTTGGATTTCCAAATATTCTAGTATACCGCCTGCTGATGCTGGTGGATGGACAGAGTGGACAGCATGGCAGTACACAGATTCTGGGCAAATTTCAGGTGTAGGAAATTGTGACGTATCAGCAGCTGTTTCATTAGAAGCTTTACAAGGAAATGGAGCAAGTGGTGGAGGGAATGTTTCCACGCCTAATAATGCGACTCCAGTATACGGAGTTGCTGTAATTAATGGAGATAATGTGAATTTACGAAGTGGACCATCTTTACAGTCTAGTGTAATTCGCCAATTGAATCGTGGCGAATCATATGAAGTTTGGGGAGAACAAAATGGATGGCTCTGCTTAGGGACAAATCAGTGGGTATATAATGATTCAAGTTATATTCAGTATAAACATTATGTAGCAACTATTACTGGCGATAATGTGAATCTGCGAGATGCTCCATCATTAAACGGGAATGTTATAAGACAGTTACATCATGGTGAATCATATCGAGTATGGAGTAAGCAAGATGGATGGCTTTGCTTAGGGACAAATCAATGGGTATACTATGATTCAAGTTATATTCAGTATGGTGTACAATAAAGTGAATCTAAAAGGTATCTCGACTGAGGTGCCTTTTATGAAAAATATATAATTTTTACAAAGTATATATTGATAACATAGTATAATGTAATTGATATATGTTTAAAAATAATCGGAAATGAAATAAAGGAGTAATAATATGGAGTATGTGCTAATAGGTGGGATTTTAATATTATTAGCTGTAGTGTTTGTACTGTTTTATAAAAATAAACAGTTAGAATCAGAGAGTCAGCAAGTAGAGTTTGAAAAGAAACAAGCGATTGAAACGTATGAAAATGAGATTGCAGCTACGATTACAGGGCATAAAGAACAACAGGATACTTTAAAGAATATGGAACAGAAAAAATATAATGATTTACAAGTGAATACAGCTAGAGAACTTGAAAATATGCGTATGATGAAAAATCAATTGGCTGTTCAACATAGTAAAGAACGTAGTGAAATGCAAGATAAGCATAGTAGTGAAATACATATGTTTCAAAATTTAATTGCGGATTTACGAGAATATACCAAAAATGGTGCTGAAGTGAATGCGCATGAAATATTACATTATATGAAGCGAGGTTTCGTTGAGCAAGGAATAATACTAGAAGAAGAGTTTCATATTATACCGAACGTTTTTATGATAAGCAATAAATATAGAGATAAACGTGACATAAATGATAATCGAATTCATCACCTTATCTTATGTAAAACTGGTATTTATCTACTTGTGACGAAAGAATGGACAGGGAAATTAATCCATGGCTTAACGAAAGAAAATGCGGGTATATATTCATTTATGATTGAGGAAATTGGTAAGTATCAACATGAAATTGAAAAAGAAGAGACATTTGAATTTATTACGGATGGAACTTCATTAACTTTGCAAGTAAGAAATGAAGGGAATCCAGCGTATAAAGCGAAAATTCTATCTCAAACTTTATATAATTGTTTGGAAGAAATGCAAGTAGATATTGTAAAGGAAAAAGTAAAACCAATTGTATATTTTGAAAATGAGAGTGGAAAAGAAGTTATTGATCTTTCTAATGAAGAATTGCCGAGATTTAAAAATAGAGAGCAAATTGTAATGTTTTTCAGAAATGAAGTTTTAACAAGTAAAGTAATATATACAGCACGAGAACTACAAAAGATTAGAGATATGATTGGCAAGATGAATTATGTTGTGAAGTGAAAAATAAAGTAGGGGTGTTGAATGAATGGAGAAAGGTAAAGGCGCTATATTGAGGGGTATATTATACATTTATTTTTGTTTGTATATATTAATGTATATTACGTTTATTTTTGTTATTGATATGGTTCATATGTCATTGAGTGTAATGAGTATTTTTGTGGTAGTAATGCCTTTTGTTCTATTAGTTATTATTCAAAAGTTTAGCTTGCATGTTTCTGCAAAACGTAATAAGGGTAAGAAACAACTGTTTACTGTAATGATGGTGGGGCTCATTCCATTAATAGCGTGCATCGTACAATTAAGTGTAAATGCATACACTTCCAACTTTAATCAGGATCGGTGGTTAAATTATGAAGAAAAACGAGTGTATATGGTAGATGACCTATTACAACAGCATAAATTGATAGGGAAATCAAGCGAGGAAATCACAAAATTATTAGGGCCCCCTATGGAAACAAGAAGTTGGGAAGAGGGAATTACTACTTTGTATTATCTTGGGAATGAACGAGGTTTCATTTCTATAGATAGTGAATGGCTTGTATTGCAATTTGATAAAGATGGTAAAGTTGTGAAATATGAGATGCAAAGAGATTAATGAGATTTAAAGAGAAGCTATATATTATAGCTTCTTTTCTATATTCCAATATAGAAAAAGTAGGCAAATAGTAGTCATTCCTATCTATACGAATGAGATAGAGTTTGTTATATTGTAAAGGGTTATTTAGTTTAGAAGTCTGCTAGATAGCCTTAAATATTTTAGATTAGGGAGGGAAGTTAACACGAATTAAGATATAAACGTGTTAAATAATTAGTATGAAAAAAGAATTTTATAATGTTTTAGCTGCATCAATTGTATTTAGTATGGTAACGATTCCAAGTTTTTCCTATGCAGACACAGTAGAAAAGACCGTAACAATTTCAACAGACGAGCAAGCATTAAAAAGTATTGAAAGCCATATGAAAGATGAAGATGGACGTGGAGAGAGCAAAGGAATAACAAATGAAGTACAAGGAGATTTTTTTGTACATATAATAGGTTCAGCATCTTTATTTGATTCTGCTGAGTTACAAAAAGCGACAGGTGTTCAGCTTTCTAATCAAGTAGTGAAAGCCGAAAAACAAAAAGGAAACGCTTACTATATACAAACAGAATCTGGAGCTGGGTGGATACAAAGTAGTGAAGGAAATGTAGAGGTTAAGGAAGTTTATCACTTGGCAAACGAAAAGTTAGTAATTAATGAAGAGACAGCTACATATTCCGCACCATTTAATTCATATAAAGACGAGAAAGTGTTACAACCGCAAACAATTATTGCAATTGGACAAGTTGGAGAGTGGTTCCAAGTCCAAATAGATAATGAGGTGAAATGGATTTATTCACCTTCAGCAAAATTTGAGGGTACAAAAGCATCTCTTATTCAAAGCACAACTCCAACTCGTACGAAACGTGCAGCGGTTATGTATACTGCACCAATAGAAGAGAAAACAGCGGATATTTACGGTGTACCATTAAAGGAAATGATTGTACCAACAGGTAATGAAAATATTCGTCCAGGTTATGCGATGAAACCAAAATACATTACAATTCATGAGACAGATAATTATAGTGTTGGAGCAAATGCTAGAAACCATGCACAATATTTATACAGTCAAGCAACAGGAACGACTGACCGTTCAGCATCTTGGCATTTTACAGTAGATGATAAAGAAATTTATCAACATCTACCATTAAATGAAAATGGTTGGCATGCTGGAGATGGATCAGAAGGAACCGGTAACAGAGAATCAATTGCAATTGAAATTGCTGTCAATCAAGATGGTGATTATAATAAAGCTGTGGAAAATGCTCGCAAACTAGCAGCCTATTTAATGGGGGAATTAAATATTCCTTTAGAAAATGTGAAAAAACATCAATTTTGGAGCGGAAAGAATTGTCCGGCCATTATGATAAGGAATAATGCGTGGGAGCCATTTTTACAGGGAACGAAAGCTTATTATGATGCGAATCATAAAGATGATATAACTGGCGGTTGGTATGAAGCAGATATTCGTGAATTAGATAAAAGAGGTATTATGGTTGGAGACGGTAAGGGTTCTTACTGGCCAGAACGTCTTGTAACACGTGGTGAATTTGCGAATTTAGTTTCAAGATCATTGCAATTACCAGAGGGGAAATCGAATTTCAAAGATTTAAGCACAGCTCATCCATCGCTAGTAGATGGTATTAATCGTGCAGCTAGTGCTGGGATTATAAGTGGACGAGGAAATGATATATTTGCTCCGAATGATACGATTAAACGTGATGAAGCTGTCATTATGATTGATCGTGCATTGCAATACAAAAATATTAAAGGTAATTTAGTTCCATTACCATTTACGGATCAAAATTTAGCGTATGATAAACAGGCGGTTCAACGTGTTTATGGGTTAGGTATCGTAAAAGGGAATGAGAATAATGAGTTTATGCCAAAAGGTTCTGCAACACGTGGGGAATCGGCAGCATTTATTAATAGAATGTTAAAAGTAATAGAGAGTAAATAATGGAAAGGCATTCGCTTTGGCGAGTGCTTTTTATTTTTCAATATGTTATAGAAAGGGGATGTGAATTTTGGCTGGAATAAGGAATGAAAGTGGAGGTGATGCATATATTTAGATGCATTGGGTAGTTTTTTGTAATTTCGTATAAAATGAAAAGGAGGTAGGGCGGTGAAATCAATACCGACTGATGTCCTGAGTAAGGAATTGATGGAAAGAGAAGGGGTTATATCTATTACAGTGATGGAATTTGAAAAGATAGAAGTGGCCGGAGTAGTTGTTTCTGGTCCAGCTGTTATTTTGATTAATCAAGAGTAAGTACATATTATTAATATAGAAAAGTAGAAAGAGCATCCATTTAGGATGCTTTTTGTTTGTATAGAGGTGCGCATGTGATAGATAATTGGAATATTGGAGGGGGAATATGTGGCAATTATTATAACAATGCTATTAATGGGAGTTTTATTAGGGTTTGTCGGAGCAGGAGGAGCTGGATTTATCATCGCGATACTCACTTTAGTATTCCATATCCCTATTCACGTTGCTCTTGCAACATCTCTAACTGCCATGGCATTTACGACATTATCTGGGGTAGTAAGTCATTATAGAGAAGGGAATGTTGTATTTGTAATAGGCGGAATTGTTGGGGGATTTGGAGCGATTGGTTCCTTTATTGGTTCGAAGTTTGGTTCGCTAATACCAGCGAATCTTCTACATTGGTTTACAGCGGGAATGTTATTTTTATCTGCAATTTTTATGTTTATTCGGTTGATTATATTTCAAAAAAGATCACAGTCGTCTTTAAAAGGGCATAAAGAACTTTCGAAAGATAACGTGATTAAATGTATATTCCTCGGATTGGTGACTGGAATTTTAGCAGGTGCATTTGGTATTGGCTCAGCACCTTTTATCCAACTCGGATTAATGGTTCTATTAGGTTTAACAATCCGTCAATCTGTAGGGACGACAATGCTCGTTATATTACCAATCGCAATTGGAGGTGGGTTTGGATATAGTTCGGAAGGGTATTTAGATTATGTATTATTAGTACAAGTTTTAATCGGGACAATGTTAGGAGCATATATAGGAGCTAAGTTTACAAATTATGCACCTCGCATGCTTCTAAGGTTTTCGATGATTATGACACCAATATTAGCTGGATGTATGTTGTTAGTAGAGTAAAGAAAACTATTAATATATTTTACGAATGAATTATATAAGTAATTCATATTTCTCATATAAAAGGATTTGCTTTAATATAATGAGTATAAAGTTCGAGTATTCGAAGTATTACTTGAATTATATCCCTATCCCTTTTCTAAAAATGCGAACAAGTTTTGCCCTATTCTATTCAATAGTTTATTGTATAGAAATATATTGTTCGATGACCATTATGGAACGCACATAATGGGTAAATCCCGATCCTTAAAGAGGATGCCCCTAATCTTCATGTGAAAATATGATCGGATAAGAAAGCTGGCCAATTAATGGTCAGCTTTCTTTTTGTTCAATGAGTAAGTCTTCTTTAATTTCTGTTTGCAGTAATAAAGTTTTTCCGAAGCGACGTTTACATTCAGCTCGTACTTTTTGAATGGCTAGTAGCTGAGAAGTAGCAGGCACTGTGACAATGGCTTGCCGAGGTTTTCGGTTTTCTTCACAAAAAACACATTCCACAACATATTTAGAAATCATAATTTCATCCTTCCGGTTTGAATTTCTAAGAAGGGACTGCTCATGAAGTTGATGTAAACTTTCGGCATCTTTTTACTTATTTCCTCTTTTTTTTCAAAGGGGAAATAAAAAAGAAGGTGAATTTTAGTAGGGGAGGGATGTATATGGAGAGATGGATAGGTACGGCAGCTATTTGTATGAATGAAAGAAATGAAATTTTAATGGTATTGCAAGGAAAAGAAGGGGAAGAAAAAAGGTGGTCTGTCCCAAGTGGAGGACTTGAAAAGGGAGAAACACTAGAAGAATGTTGTATCAGGGAAGTTTGGGAGGAAACAGGCTACAATGTGGAGGTTGTAAATAAAATATACGAAAAAGAAGGTATTACATACGGGATTCCGGTGTATGTTCATTATTACTTTGTTAAAAAAATAGGCGGTAATATGAAAATCCAAGATCCGGATGAGTTAATACATGAGATTGATTGGAAAGGGATACATGAAGTTGGAAAATTATCGTTAGCTTTTCCGGAGGATTACGAGCTAATATACCGATATATAAATAAAAAAGCAAGTGTGTAAATACTTGCTTTTTTAGTGTATCCAAGATAAGAAAAGTGGAACGATAACTAAACTAGCTCCAGCTGTTAAAAGCATTGATAAACTTGCAATTGTACCTTCTACAGGACCGATTTCAAATGCTTTTGATGTTCCGGTCCCATTCGCGCTAGTACCTAGCATTATACCTTTTGCGAGCGCTGTTTTAATACGGCATATGCGTATGAGTGTAGGGCCGAATAACGCTCCAGTTAAGGCAGTTAATACAACGAAAACTGCTGTTAATTGTGACATGCCGCCAATCATTTCTGAAATAGCCATTGCAATAGGTGTTGTTACAATGTGCGGTGCTAAACTTTGTTCTATTGTAGAGTCAATTTGAAAAAAATTAGCTAGTAGTGCGGAAGTAATAACAGATAGAAAAGAACCGACAATGACATTAATTAAAATAGCAGTGCCGTGTTTTTTTAATAGATCAAAATGTTTATAGATTGGCCATGCGAAAGCAACTGTTGCAGGTTTTAATAATTCTGTTAGCCAATGACTACCAGATTCGTAGGTTTCGTATGGTGTATCTAATCCAAGTAATAAAGCGATTAAAATGATTGGGCATACAAGAAGGGGAGAAAGCAAACTCCAATTCCAGCGTTGATACATTTTTTTAGATACCCAATATGTGAATAGTGTTAATAGTAAACAAAGAAAGCCGATCATTGTGTTGATCCTTTCCGCTTTAATAGCAATTCTGTTAAAAGTCCTGTTACGAGAGTGACACAAAGTGTACTAATCACGATAATTAAAATGAGATCGATTCCATACTGTGATAATGTATCTTTGTAACGAATGACAGCGACTGCAGAAGGGATGAAAAATAAAATAAGTTCTTTTAATAAAAAGTCTGCACCGTCTTGTATCCATTCTTTTTTCACTATATTAAATTTTAATGAGATTAACAATAAAAAAATACCGATTATACTTCCTGGAACTGGGAGGTGTGCCTGTTTTGCAATCCATTCACCTGTCCAAGCGAAACAAAATAATAATAAAATTTGTCCGCTTAACTTCCACCATTTCATACAGTAACCACCTCTTTGTTTTTTACATAAAAATTGTAAAAAAGAATTAACAATTTCTACTATACGTTCATTCAAAATATTTGTCTAATATATAAATTATATGTTATTAATATATTAGATGTATTAATCGAAAGTGAAAAGGGTGTCCAAAATGGAATTACGGCATTTGCAATATTTTGTTGTAGTGGCAGAGGAATTACACTTTGGACGAGCAGCTGCTCGTTTACAAATGACACAACCACCGCTTAGTCAACAAATTCAGCAATTAGAAAAAGAAATGGGAGTTATGTTATTTTCAAGAACGAAGAGAAAGGTTGAATTAACAGAAGCAGGAGAAATGTTTTTAAAAGAAGTAAAAAAAGCGTTTGAACAAATTGAAAAAGCAGTAGAAGTTGCACAAAGTGCTCAAAGGGGAGAAGTTGGATCACTTTCAATTGGTTTTGTAGGTGCGGCGATATATGATATTTTACCGTCAATCGTCAGAGAGTATAGAAAGAAATTTCCGAGAGTTTCTGTAGCATTACATGAATTGTCCACACCGGATCAGGTGCATGCACTTCATGATAATCGAATTGATATTGGATTTTTACGTCCGCCAATTCCAACGCAATTACTTGAGTTAGAACCAATTCAAAAACTTTCATGTACGTTATGTTTACCGAAGGCACATCCTCTTGCTGAAAAGGACGAAATACATATCGAAGATTTAAGGGATGAACCGTTCGTATTTATTACGAGACCAGTATGGCCAGCGTTATATGATACAATTTTATCGCTTTGCCGTGATGTAGGTTTTAGTCCGCACATTGTACAAGAAGCAACGGAGTATCAAACTGTTATGGGGCTTGTAGCGGCAGGTATTGGAATTACGGTAATACCTGTATCCGCAAATAAATTGTATAAAACAGAAGTTGTATATAAAGAGTTATGTGATTCTAATTTTGTTGCAGAAATGTCAGTGGCTTATAAAAAAATGAATAACAATCCAGAGTTGTTAGAGTTTTTGAAAATTGCAAGAGAGAAAAAAAGGATTGAAGTGGAAGATGCGAAGGCTGAATAGTTGATGAAGTTACAAGGTAGTCATGATAATTAAGTTATATAAAGATTCACCTCGTTAAACAAAAAACGGAAATGTAACTAAAGTGCATTTCCGTTTTTTGTTTTTTTGTTCAATGCTAAAGAGGTAAATATGCTTGGTTTCTAGGACTAAAGACTTAGTAAAGATTCCGATTGAAGTGCGATGTTTAAAATGTCATATTCTTATACACTAGTAGTATAGAATGCGTATGTTATGAAGTAAGGTAGGGGGAAATTATGTCTTTATTTCGGTTAGCGAGAAAAAATATACAAATATTTGCTACCAAAAGGTTAAAACAATTTATGTGGATTGCTATGAATACAATGATTTGTTTTTTTATGATATCATTCCGATTTAATGAAGCTGTAATAAGTAAAGCGGAATATACACCTATGTTTGTAAAGTGGTTTTATGCTATGTTTCTATTTATAGTTTTTGTGTGTATTTTCGTTACATATAAAATGACAACCTCTCTTTTACAGGTAAGAAGAGAGGAGTTTAAATCGTATGAAGTAGTGAAGATGACAAGAAAAGAAATGTTATGTTTATTATGTCAGGAGCAATTATTAACTTACGGAGGAGCTTTTGTTTTCGGATTAATTCATGGTATGTTATTTTTGAAATTATTTATTATTATTTTTATGAAAGCAGTAGGAATCCAAGGGATAACCAATGCACCGATTACGATGTATGCGGTAGTGATAACAGCAGTTGTTATGATAACCGTCATTATAATATCAATGTGGCAATGTTGTAGGTTTACACAAAGGTTAAAGGGTGAAAAGTCATATGAAACGAGGAGAAAGGCATGAGAAATCATGGCTTTTTCTTCATTTTACACATGTTATTAATCATGATACAGTGGGAAGAACTGAAAAAAAGAGTTAAGAAGAAAGGTTGTATGGAATGATAAATGAGCAAGCGATCGTAAAAGTTGATCGATTAACAAAGCGAATTGGTTCAAAGACGTTAGTAGAAAATATTAGTTTTGAAGTGAAAAAAGGTGAAGTAGTTGGCTTATTAGGACCAAATGGTGCTGGAAAAACGACATTAATGCGAATGATGGTCGGAATGATCCGTATGACAGAAGGGGAAGTATGGATTGATGGTCAATCTGTAAAACAGCAATTTGAAAAAACTGCTGCGAAAATTGGTGCTGTAATTGAGACACCAGAATTTTATCCTTTCTTAAGCGGCTATGAAAATTTAACATATTTCGGACGAATGAATGGGAATGTGACTGAAGAGCGTATCGATGAAGTAGTGCAATTGTTAGGAATGGGACAAGTAATTGACCGTAAAGTAAAAGCATATTCACTCGGTATGAGACAGCGTTTAGGAATTGCTCAGGCACTTATACATAATCCAGATGTATTAATACTAGACGAACCGACGAACGGATTAGATCCTAGTGGTATACATGAAATGCGGATGTACATAAAGAAAATTGCGCATGAACAAGGAAAAGCTGTCCTTGTTTCTAGTCACTTACTCTCAGAAGTTGAATTAATGTGTGACAGGGTTATTATTATTCAGCATGGAGAATATGTCGCAACACAAAATATTCAAAGTGATAAAAAGGAAGAAACAGAAGAAATACATATACGTGTAGATGATGCGAATAAAGCGGCAGAGGTTTTAGAATACGATGTTTTAGTAAAAGAAAACGAATTAATTATAAACGTGAAAGATGAAGAAGTTCCAAATATTCTTTGTACATTGATGGAGAAAAACATTCAAGTTTATCGTGTATATGAAGAAAGAAAAACGCTAGAAGAGCAGTTTTTAGAATTAACAGGAGGAAAAGATATTGTTTAATTTAGTTTATAACGAGCTGTATAAAATATTTAAGCGAAAGCGAACGATTATTCCTTTTGCAGTTATTGCGGTATTAATTATTGGATTAGGATGGGTTACGGTAAAATATTTAGAGCCAGAAACAAAAGGGTGGAAAGCGGATTATACAGAACGCACTGTAGAAATTGAGAAAAAGCTCGGCATGAAAAAAGAGGATATTTTAACAGAAAAGTCAGGAGACGAGCTTGTAAAGGAATACCAGCTTAAAATGAAGCATTTAGATACGAATACAGCGCCAGCAAGTAGTTCTCCGCTTTCATTTATGAGAGATACAGGTTTTATCGTATTTCCAATTTTACTTCCGTTTATTCTCGTATATGCGAGTACGATTTTTGCGAATGAATATAGCTGGGGAACATATAAATTTTTAACAATTCGTCCAGCGAGCCGATTTAAAATTTTAACATCTAAGTTTTTGGCAATCGTTATATTTGCGGCATTATTATTTATATTTAATATGATTTTTTCCGTATTATGCGGGTTGATTATTTATAAATTCCAACAACCAGCTTGGGCTGAATTTGTCGTTCAAAATGGAAATATAATAAAACAAAATATTTTCGTAGAAGCAAGTAAATATTATATTTTATCTTGGTTACCAACTCTTGTGTATGCTGCATTTGCCTTTATGATTTCCGTTTTAACGAGATCGAGCGGAGGTGCAATCGGGATTTCTTTATTTCTTGCATTATCAGGGGGAATAGCGCTAATTCCGGCAGCAAGATATGAATGGGCGAAATATTTATTACCAGCGAATACAGATTTATATGGGCTTTTAAAGGGTGGAAGCTTTATTGATGGAGTAACATTCCCATTTGCTTCTTGTATGCTTCTTCTATACTTAGCTGTATTTTTAGGGGTTTCCTATACTGTATTTATAAAACGAGATTTAACAGCATAAGCAAAAGCCGTTAAGGGTAACTTAACGGCTTTTTGTTTGTAATAATTGATGAATAGCTTCTTCGGCTAATAGGGCGAAATACTCTGCGCTAATAGGCAATGCTTTTTCATCTACTGTAAAAGCTGGATGATGCCATTCATGTGTACCACTTGTTCCCATAAAGACGAATGAACCTGGTATTTCTTGTTGGTAAAAAGAAAAGTCTTCTCCTGCCATTGATGGTGTAGGAGAGATAACGTTTAGATTCATTTTCTCTGCAATATGAATAGAAAAATCAGTGAGTACTTTATCGTTTTGAACAGCAGGAGGACCTGGATAAAATCGGAATTCTGTTTTTACACCTAGTGCATCAGAAACGCCTTTAATGATACGTTTCATTAATGCCAGAATCTTTTCACGTGTTTCAGCTTGGAATGTACGGACAGTTCCTTCTAATATTGCTTTTTCGGGAATAACGTTCCACGTATTCCCTGAATGAATGTTTGTTACACTTACGACAGCGTTATGAGAAGAACTAATATTTCGGCTTACAATCGTTTGAAGTGCCATAACGATTTGAGATGATGCAACGATAGGATCGACGCCGGCATCAGGCACAGCTGCATGTGTACCAACACCATGGATTTCAATTTCAAATCGATCAACTCCGGCCATTAGTGGCCCATCTTTAATGCCGATTGTACCTACTGGTAAATCAGGTTTATTATGCATACCGAAAATAGCTTGCACGCCACGTAAATGCCCAGCTTCAATAACTTTGCAAGCGCCATTACTACTTTCTTCAGCTGGCTGGAATATAAGGCGGACAGTTCCGTTAAGAGAAGATTCTTTTTCCTTTAATAAATAGGCTGCACCAATAATAGCAGCTGTATGAAAATCATGCCCACAAGCATGCATTTTACCTTGTATTTTTGAAGTGTATGGAAGGTCTGTTTCTTCTTGGATAGGAAGGGCATCGATATCAGCACGAAGCGCTACAACCGGTCCTTTTTTATTACCAGAAATTTCAGCGATAACTCCTGTTTCTAAATTGGAATCAATAATAGTGATATTGGCCTCGTCTAACCAATTTTTTATCGCTTTTGTCGTTTCAAATTCTTCGTATGATAGTTCTGGATTTTCATGTAAATGCCGACGAATGGAAATAAGTTTTTCTGTTAATTGATCAGGAATAGATGCCACTTATTATGCCCTCTTTCTTAAGTGAAGTATTTGTATTAATTATACAATAATAAAAGAGAGGATTCTCAAATGAAAATCCTCTCTCGTTTTATGCGGCAACTTTTTTATGAGTATGCTGTTTTTTATAACGTCCACGCATTGCGTATGCAATTTGCGGAATTGCGATACCGATTAAAATAAGTGATACACCGATCCATTGTGAAGATAGTACAGCTTCTTTTAAAACGAATACAGACATAATTGTTGTAACTGGCAGTTCTGCTGCACCAAGAATAGTTGCTAATCCAGAACCGATTTTTGGAATGCCAATTGTAAAGGCAATAGATGGAATAACGATACTAAATATTCCTAATCCTAAGCCGTATTTCCAAAGGCCTTGAGAGATCGCCCCGTTAAAAATAAATGTTGGCGGGAATACGATCATGACTAAAGTTAAAGCGCCAGCCATTAAAAGGACACCACGTGGTAAAGAAGGTACTTCAACGGCAACTTTCCCGCTTACGAAAATGTATGTTGCAAATGTAACAGCAGATAATAAGCCTAAAATGATTCCAGTCGTATCGAAATCACCAGCTGATGTTTCTAATAACCCACTTGATAAAAATGTACCTGCAAGTAAGAAGATTACTGAAATAACTTTTTCTCTTGAAGGTAATGTTTTTGTTGCGACTGCTTCAATGATAATCCCAACCCAAACGAACTGGAATAAAAGTATAATTGCAATAGAAGCTGGTACAGTTTTTAAAGAAGCGTAATAAAAAATTCCAGTAAAACTTGCAGACGTTCCTGCGACGAATAAAATTAACATTTGTTTTAGTGGAACACGATGTCTAGAAAATAGAAGTGTAATAGCAAGTAAAATAATCCAACCGAACAAATACTGGCTACCAATTACCTCTCCAAGTGAAAACCCTTCTGCATATGCAAGTTTAACAAAAATAGCTAAAACCCCATAACTACACGCTCCTAATAAAACTAAAAGAGAATAACGAAGCATGAAAAATTCCTCCCATCTATATGAAATTGTTCCGTAACGGACATATATAACTAGAGGGAAGTATACAAAATTAAAAATGAAGGGTCAAATGAAAGAAAAGTGCAAAATTTTATAGAATAATAATAAAAGTATGATATTTATGCATAATCTTGAAATTAATAATAATTAAAGTATTGTAAAATCAGCTTTATGTTGTATAAAGACAGCATTTGAAAAAAAAATTTAAGGCCAATAGGTGTGAAGTCAATTGTAATGTGCTAATCATTTGAGAAACTGTGGAACCTTTGTTATGTTAGTAACAATTAGAAAGAGTTTCATAATTCAATTGAAATTTTTCTATATAATAGAAGGGAATGAAAACGTTTTATTAGAAAATGTGTGAAAGGGTAGTTTTTCTTATTGTCATGTTGGAAAAGTGAATTCATGAAATGTCCATAGTATTTTCAATTGTTTTTGCTACAATATTGAAGAGGAGAGGAGTGGAATAATGCAAGATATTAGTATTTTTTTAGCGTTTGGAGCTGGGTTCTTATCATTTATATCCCCATGTTGCTTACCGCTTTATCCGGCATTTTTATCATACATAACAGGTATGTCGGTTTCTGAATTGAAAGAAGAAAATGCAATGCTTCGCAAAAGAAGTATGATACATACGGCGTTTTTCTTACTTGGTTTTTCAATTATTTTTATTGCAATTGGATTTGGTACAAGTTTTATTGGAGGCATCTTTACAAATTATAAAGATTTAATTAGACAGTTAGGCGGTATATTTATCATCGTGTTTGGTCTTATTATTGTCGGTGTATTTAAGCCGAAGTTTTTAATGCAAGACCGTAAATTTACGTTTAAAAATCGTCCGAGTGGCTATTTTGGATCCGTTCTAATTGGGTTGGCCTTTGCTGCTGGATGGACACCTTGTACTGGGCCTATATTAGTGTCTGTCATTGGATTAGCTGCAACAAATCCAGAATCGGCAATGATTTATATGATTGCTTACATACTTGGATTTGCTATCCCGTTTTTCGTACTTTCATTCTTTATTACGAAAATGTCTTGGATTAAAAGAAATAGTATGAAATTCATGAAGATTGGAGGATACGTTATGATTGTCATGGGTATCTTCCTATATTTTAACTGGATGACGAAAATTATCGTATATTTCTCAAGTTTATTTGGTGGTTTTACCGGTTTTTAGTATTATTCTGTGAAAATGTTGGAAATACTAACGGAAAAGCATATAATAAAATTATATTTTGCATATAGCCACAAAAAAGGATGAGAAAATATGAACATAGTTCTGTTATCAAGTATCGTTGCTGTTTGTATGGCTGTCGGTGCGATGTTTATTCGTTTAAAAGCAGCTAAGAAACCTGCAACATTGAAAAAAATTATACTTCCCCCATTTTTTATGAGCACGGGAGCGTTGATGTTTGTTTTTCCTGAATTTCGATTAACTCCAGCAGAAATGTTAGAAGCAATTGGCGTCGGTTTGTTTTTCTCTATTTTTCTTATTAAAACATCTAAATTTGAAATTAGAGGACAAGAGATTTATTTGAAGCGTTCAAAAGCATTTGTTTTTATACTAATTGGATTACTTGTCGTGCGGATTGTATTTAAAACATACTTAAGCCAATCTCTTGATTTAGGACAACTTAGTGGCATGTTCTTCTTACTTGCGTTTGCAATGATCGTTTCATGGAGAATTGCAATGTACCGTTCCTTTACGAAATTACAGAAGGAAATGGAAAAAGAAGACGGTTTTTATAATGAAAAAGATATGAAGTTAACGTAAAGAGTGTTATATGTATAAAGAAACAACGTCTGATTAGACGTTGTTTTTTGTTAATCACTGAAAGGTAACTTCCTCAATTCTAGTTGTGATGTATAAATTGTCGACCATCGAAGAAGCAATTTAAGTTTGACGTTATGAATGGACCGATATAAGGAATACTATTTGGTTTGAAGTTTTATCACCGGTAATTGGTGGCTAAGTTAGATTAGGTTGGATCGTATAGGAGACGTTCCTTCATTAACATTCCACTTGATGGTACTGATACAACATGAAAGTGGAATGTTAATGACGAAATTTCGCTTAGCTTAAGTGTCTTGAGCCGAATCTAATATTGCAAATATAAATGCAACAGGATGAATTGCTGCGAATACAACATATACCTCTGTAAATATTACAGGTACTGGTGATACGATTTATACGAGTGCTGTAGGGTTACAGATAGATTTAGCGAAAGCGAGATTAATTGCTACAAAATCAGTAACTGTAAGTTGAGCTTATAAAAAAGATTGCTATAAAATAGCAATCTTTTTTATAAGGAATAATGGGCTTACTTTGCAAGTAAAGTTTTATAGTTAGAATAATCAATCTCTTTTTCTTGTAGTTTCTTAATTAAAAATTTATGATCGCGCTTCGGTGTGGCAACGATATATCCTTGTATGATTAAATCTTGTGTAATTTTTGGAGCGTTTTCCTTTATTGCAAGTTCCCCAATTTTACCGGCAATTTTTGACTTAGCAACATCGCGAAATAATTCCGGAACGGGACTTACTAGTTCTTCTAACAATTGTTTTTGTTCGTCAGCCCATAAGTGTCTTGTTTTATTAATATAGTGATCTTCCCAATCCAAAATGGACATACCGTCTTCTTTTGGCAACCGTTTTAGGAATTTTCTGAACATGAAATATCCACCAATGGACATAAGCCCTAATAATACAACAGTCCAAACGACTATAAACCAACTAAACCATCCTTCAAGCAATTGTATGCCCTCCTTTAACGAAAGCAATATTTTGTATTTTATTTATATTATAAGCAATGAGATTCATAGAAAGCAAGAACGCTTGATCATTTTGACCAAGCGTTGTGATTTAAACGAAGTATAGTTGTTCAACACATAAAATATCATTGTCATTTTCTACATATTCAATGATGAGTGTGCCAACTTTACGATCTTTATCTTCAGTTGTGAAAATAGAGTAAGAAGTAAAACGTGTTGTTGATAGGCCGCTTATATGTGTAGGTAAAGGAATGTAGTCGTTATCGCGGAAGAATTCCATCAGTTCAATATCTTCAAATTCTTTTCGGTCAACTTGTTTGTTTGTATAGCGGCGTTGAAGTTGTTTTAAAGATGCATTCCAAGAAATTGCTTTTGTGTCGTATACCATTGTTCTATCTCCTTACTGTATGTAATTATTAAGAACATACGTTCTAATCTAGTATACTCTTTTTATAAGAAAAGGGAAAGCAAAAAATAATGTAAGCTTGGATTTCCAAGCTTACATTATTTTGCGTCCGTCATAATCTCTATTTTTTATTATAAGTTAGATAAGAATAAGAAACAAGATGATATATATCTTGTTGATAGTTTTCAAAATTCTGTTTATTATTCATGTAATACAGTACAAGGGAATGAGAGGGATGACATACGTAATTTCACTCCAAGGACCGATGGCAAGTGGGAAAACAACATTGGCAAAAAGGTTAGAGCAATATGAGCTTTCAATTATATACGAAAATCCATATCCAATTGTAGAAAAAAGAAAAGAATTACATTTAGATATGAACTCAAAAGAGGGGTTTATTACAAATCAAAAAATGTTTATTGAAGCAAAAATAAAAGAGTTTCAAAATGTGAAAAGCTCAGTCGTGATTTTTGATCGTGGACCAGAAGATATTGAATTTTATACACTCTTTTATCCGAAGATGATAGGGAAAGAGTGGGGTATAGAAACAGAATTAAAAGATGAATTGTATAAATTAAGAGAATGCCGTTCGGATGCAATTTTTTATTTAGATGTTTCGAAAGAGAGTTTGTATGATAGGAGAAATAATGATAGGACAAGAAATCGAAGTACATTTGAGGAACAATTTAAATTAGTAGAAGTTGAAAAAGAATGGTATAAACAATTTCCCGTAACTTATGTGGACACTAATATATTATCAGTGGACGAATTAGAGGCATATTTTATAGGGTGGCTAAGGGAGAAAAGGCTATGAAAAAAATATTATTATTCGTATATCCGACATTTGCAGAGTTTGAAATAACGGTAGCAACAGCATTGCTGAAAAAGAAATATGAAATCATTACAGCGGGTTTAACAAAAGAAATGATTATAAGTGAAACAGGCTTACAAGTACAGCCGCATATAGAATTAAGTGAAGTGCGTGTAGAAGAATATGAGGGGATTATCATTCCGGACGGAGATGAAATACATATGAAAGAGGCGAAACTGCTTTTTTCAGTTATTCGTCAATTTTCTGAGCAAGGAAAATTAGTGGCAGCGATTTGTGCTGGACCGTATGCGTTAGCAAGGGCAGGTTTACTAAAAGAAATCTCTTATACAGTGACTATAGATTATCAAAAATTAGATTGTTTTCCAGTAGAAAATTTTGTGTATACAGAAGTTGTACAGCACGCAAATATTATTACAGCACAAGGACATGCATTTGTGCCATTTGGACTAGCGATTGCCTCCTATTTTGGAGTAGTGAATGAACATAATACAAATTTTTATAGTGGAAAGGGCAATATAATGATGGAGAATCTTTTACCGGAAAACGTGTAAAAGCTAGCGAATGCTAGCTCTTTTCTTTTTTACATCGATAAATAACTAACGTTTTCGGATCGCGCCATATACCGTTATGAAATGATAAATCATTTTCTATTTCTTCTTTTAGCCATTCCTTCATTTCGGTGTGAAGGGACATATTATCAGGTATATTCAGCGACGGGAACATGCTAGAAATATAGTTAACGATTGGAGTGGCATGATGAAAAACAAGTGCATTATGAATAATTGTTTCTTCAACAGTTGAAAAAACAGAGTGTAATAGATCTTTACCATTTTCTAAACAAAATGGAGCTACTGACGGTGATGTTTTCGGTAAATCAAATGTGACTAACATTTTGTTACACATTTCATCTATACGAGGTAATGAAACTTTAGAATTTGTTGTAGCTAAAAGGGCGCCGCCAGGACGAATTATCTTATGGAATCCTTGAATAGTTTTTTCGACATCTTTCATGTGGTATAACATATGCCTTGCGATTAGCAGGTCATAACAATTAGCTTCGAAAGGAAGTTTACTAGCGTCACCGAGTTTCCATTCAATCATATTATTCGTTATAGCAGCTTCAGAAAGCATAGTTTCGGATTGATCAAAACCAGTTAGATGTCCTTTATGACCATTAGTTTGCAAAAGGGAAAGAAATTTTCCGTTAGCACACCCGACCTCTAATATTTTTTCTTCACCTTGGAGTTGTAAATGTTCAATGACGACTTCATCTACATTCACTTGTTTTTCTTCGTAATGTTTATGCGTATCGATACGTGTTTGTAAATGGTTACTTACGTTGTATTGGCGTTTTACATCATTCATTTTTTCACATTCCACCTTTATGCAAAATTGCTGAATCGCATGTGTTAATACATCTGTTTTATTTAAACCTTCGTAATGGAGTGCGTCTTCAAACCTTGTAAGTAATTTTTCTTCAATTCGAAAATGAATATCTTTTCGCTTCGCCACTGAAATTTCGCCCCTTTGCATCTGTTAGTGAGACTATAGCACGTCTGAAAAAAATCTGTAAATAAATTGTGTACACAAGTACAAGTATGAGAGGGATAAAAAATTGCTTGAATAATATTTTAAACTATTGACGATTTAACCGTTTTCATATATTCTTAAATTAAGTAATATTCAAATAATTCAAAAGAAATGAGAGAGTCACATGCTTCTTCAAGGAACACATCGAATTGGTCGTATGGCCATGCTGTTGGCACTTGCGGATGAGAATGAAAGTCCCGTATTATCTATTCCGAAAGGTTGGAAATATTGTACTGGGAAAGTTGGTTCTATGAATTCGCAAAAAGTAGTAGCAGCAATGGAAACAGCGGCTAAGAGCAACCGAGTTATTGAAACAGATGTTTACAGAGAAACACATGCACTTTATCATGCAATTATGGAAGCTTTGTACGGAGTGACGAGAGGTCAAATTCAGTTAGCAGACGTTCTTCGTACAGTAGGACTTCGCTTTGCGATTGTGCGCGGTACACCATACGACGGAAAAAAAGAAGGCGAATGGGTTGCTGTTGCACTTTATGGAACGATTGGTGCACCTGTAAAAGGATCTGAGCATGAGGCGATTGGTTTAGGAATTAATCACATATGATTTGCCCATAGTCTATTAGTTAGAAGGGGGCCTTATTTTTTAGGACAGAAGTCTGTCTTAAAAAGATAAGGTCCCCTTTTGCCTTTATAAGGAGGAAAAAGAATGATTACGTTAACAGGACACACATTGACAGTTGAAGAAATGAAGAGGTTGTTACTTGAAGGTGAAGGTGTAACAGCTTGCCCAACTAGTATGCAAAAAGTGGCAGAGTGCCGCGAAGTTGTCGAGAAAATTGTAGAGGACGGAAAAGTCGTTTACGGTATTACAACTGGATTTGGAAAGTTTAGTGATGTACTTATTCAAAAAGATGATGTAAAAGCACTTCAACACAACTTAATTCAGTCACATGCGTGCGGAATAGGCGATCCATTCCCTGAAGAAGTATCACGCGGTATGTTGATTTTACGAGCTAATACGATGTTAAAAGGAGTATCGGGTGTTAGACCACTTGTTGTAAACATGCTTCTTGAGTTTGTAAATCGTAAAATTCATCCAGTCGTTCCGCAACAAGGATCACTAGGAGCGAGCGGTGATTTAGCACCTTTATCTCATCTTGCTCTCGTTTTATTAGGTGAAGGTGAAGTGTTCTACAAAGGAAAACGAGTTCATGCGATGGTTGCTCTTACAGAAGAAGGACTTGAACCTATTGAACTTGAAGCAAAAGAAGGTCTTGCGTTAATCAATGGTACGCAGGCAATGACAGCGCAAGGGGTTCTTTCTTATATAGAAGCTGAAGCAAGTGCTTATCAATCAGAATTAATTGCATCGATGACAATGGAAGGATTACGCGGCATTATTGATGCATTCGATGAAAATGTTCATAAAGCGCGTGGTTATAAAGAGCAAGTCGAAGTGGCAAGCAGAATTCGTGATATTCTTCATGATAGTAAACTTGTGACAAAACAAGGAGAACTTCGTGTACAAGATGCATATTCACTTCGTTGTATCCCGCAAGTTCACGGTGCTTCTTGGCAAGTTTTAAATTATGTGAAAGAAAAATTAGAAATTGAAATGAATGCAGCAACAGATAATCCACTTATTTTTGATGGCGGTGAAAAAGTAATCTCTGGTGGTAATTTCCACGGACAACCAATTGCATTTGCAATGGACTTCTTAAAAGTAGGGATGGCGGAGCTTGCAAATATTTCAGAGCGCCGTATTGAACGCCTAGTAAATCCGCAATTAAATGACTTACCACCATTTTTAAGTCCAGAACCAGGACTTCAATCAGGTGCCATGATTATGCAATATGCAGCGGCTTCACTCGTTTCAGAAAATAAAACGTTAGCTCATCCAGCGAGTGTAGATTCAATTCCGTCTTCAGCTAACCAAGAAGATCACGTAAGTATGGGAACAATAGCTTCACGTCATGCGCATCAAATTATTCAAAATGCAAGACGCGTTCTTGCAATTGAGATGATCTGTGCGATGCAAGCAGCAGAATATCGCGGAATTGAAAACATGAGTACAGTTACAAAAACGTTCTATCATCAAGGTCGTCAGCAAGTGCCATCTATTACAAATGACCGTATATTCTCAACGGATATTGAAAATATCGCGCATTGGTTAAAAACGAATTATTCAATAAAGGAAAGATTGGATGTAAATGCAGCACTATAAAACGAGAAAAGGGAGAGATTGAAATGGAAAAAGTACAACAAACAATTCGTGCGGCAAGAGGTACTGAGTTACAAACGAAAGGATGGGTTCAAGAAGCTGCACTTCGAATGTTAATGAACAATTTAGATCCTGAAGTAGCTGAAAAACCAGAAGAATTAGTTGTATATGGCGGAATTGGCCGTGCAGCTCGTAATTGGGAAAGCTACCATGCAATTGTTGATTCATTAAAAACGTTAGAAAACGATGAAACGTTACTTGTTCAATCAGGAAAACCGGTAGCAATTTTTAAATCACATGAAGATGCGCCTCGCGTTCTTTTAGCGAACTCAAACTTAGTACCGAAGTGGGCGAACTGGGATCACTTCCGTGAACTAGAGAAAAAAGGTCTTATGATGTACGGACAAATGACAGCGGGTAGCTGGATTTACATTGGGACACAAGGGATTTTACAAGGAACATATGAAACATTTGGTGAAGCGGCACGTCAACATTTCGATGGTTCATTAAAAGGTACTGTAACGATTACTGCTGGTTTAGGTGGCATGGGTGGCGCACAACCGCTTGCTGTAACGATGAACGGCGGTGTTGTAATTGCTATTGATGTAGATAAGCGTAGTATCGATCGTCGTATTGAAAAGAGATATTGTGATAAGTATACAGAATCATTAGAAGAAGCATTGGCTATTGCAAACGAATATAAAGAGAAGAAAGAGCCTATTTCAATTGGATTATTAGGTAATGCAGCAGAAATTTTACCTGAGTTAGTAAACCGTAATATTATCCCTGACTTAGTTACGGATCAAACTTCTGCCCATGATCCATTAAACGGTTATATTCCAGTAGGTTACACAGTAGAAGAAGCAGCGAAGCTTCGTGAAGAAGATCCAGAACGTTACGTACAATTATCAAAAGAAAGTATGAAAAAACATGTAGAAGCAATGCTTGCAATGCAAGAAAAAGGCGCGATTACATTTGATTACGGAAATAACATTCGCCAAGTTGCTTTCGATGAAGGATTAAAAAATGCTTTCGATTTCCCGGGATTCGTTCCAGCATTTATCCGTCCATTATTCTGTGAAGGAAAAGGACCATTCCGCTGGGTAGCACTTTCTGGTGATCCAGAAGATATTTATAAAACAGACGAAGTTATTTTACGCGAGTTCGCGGATAATGAGCATTTATGTAATTGGATTCGTATGGCACGTCAGCAAGTTGAGTTCCAAGGTCTTCCATCACGTATTTGTTGGCTTGGTTATGGCGAGCGTGCGAAATTTGGCCGCATTATTAATGAAATGGTGGCTAATGGTGAATTATCAGCACCGATCGTTATCGGCCGTGACCATTTAGATTGTGGATCAGTAGCATCTCCAAACCGTGAAACAGAATCTATGAAAGACGGTAGTGATGCAGTAGCAGACTGGCCAATTTTAAATGCATTAATTAACAGTGTAAACGGTGCAAGCTGGGTGTCTGTTCATCACGGTGGTGGCGTTGGTATGGGTTATTCACTTCACGCTGGAATGGTTATCGTTGCAGATGGAACAGAAGCAGCGGCAAAACGTATTGAACGCGTATTAACTTCTGACCCTGGTATGGGTGTTGTTCGTCACGTTGATGCTGGCTATGACTTAGCGGTTCAAACTGCGAAAGAAAAAGGCGTTAACATCCCAATGATGAAATAAGGAGGAAGAAACATGCTGGACACTTTACTAATAAATATCGGTCAATTACTAACAATGGATCAAGAAGATGGCTTGTTAAGACGGGAAGCGATGAATACGCTTCCTGTTATTGAAAACGGTGCGGTTGGAATTGAAAATGGTGTAGTTACTTTCGTTGGAACAGCGGAAGAAGCTAAAGGATTACAAGCGAAAGAGGTTATTGATTGCGACGGGAAAATGGTTTCTCCTGGTCTTGTTGATCCGCATACTCATCTTGTATTTGGTGGATCTCGTGAAAATGAAATCGCGCTAAAACTACAAGGAGTTCCGTACTTGGAAATTTTAGAACAAGGTGGAGGTATTCTTTCAACTGTAAATGCAACGAAACAAGCGTCGAAAGAAGAACTTGTTCAAAAAGCTAAATTCCATTTAGACCGTATGCTATCTTTTGGAGTTACAACTGTAGAAGCGAAGAGTGGTTACGGATTGGATGATGAGACAGAATGGAAACAATTAGAGGCAACTGCACAATTACAAAAAGAGCATTCAATTGATTTAGTTTCAACATTTTTAGGTGCTCATGCAGTTCCGAAAGAGTATAAAGGAAGATCGAAAGAATTTTTACAATGGATGCTAGATTTATTACCGGAAATGAAAGAGAAGCAATTAGCTGAGTTCGTTGATATTTTCTGCGAAACAGGTGTGTTCTCTGTAGAAGAATCAAAAGAATTTTTATTAAAAGCGAAAGAGCTTGGCTTTGATGTGAAAATTCATGCAGATGAAATCGACCCTCTTGGTGGTGCGGAAGCAGCGGCTGAAATTGGTGCAGCATCAGCGGACCATTTAGTTGGCGCTTCTGATAAAGGAATTGAAATGCTTGCGAATTCTAATACAGTAGCAACTTTATTACCAGGAACAACTTTCTATTTAAATAAAGAAAGCTTCGCACGCGGCCGCAAAATGATTGATGAAGGTGTTGCAGTTGCTTTAGCTACAGACTTTAACCCAGGTAGCTGTCCAACTGAAAACATTCAGCTTATTATGAGCATTGCGATGCTGAAACTGAAAATGACACCAGAAGAAGTTTGGAATGCGGTAACAGTGAACTCATCTTATGCCATTAATCGAGGCGATGTAGCTGGGAAAATTAGAGTTGGTCGTAAGGCGGATTTAGTTTTATGGGATGCTTATAATTACGCTTATGTACCGTACCATTACGGCGTAAGTCATGTAAATACAGTATGGAAGAATGGGAATATCGCATATACAAGAGGTGAACAATCGTGGAGCACGGCCACTATTTAAAGAAAAATGCAAAGTTTATCGATCGTGAAGTGACGAAGTGGAGCGAAATGATTAAAAATTGGGAGGAAGGTGTGGAAATATTCGGTGCTGCCTTAATTGGAGCGCCCCTTTCTAAACCATCTATTAGCCATTCAGGAGCATGTTTTGCACCAAAAACAATTCGTTCAATGTTGGATGCATATAGCACGTACGCAATTACAGAAGAACACGATATGAAAGAAAGTGTTCTTCATGATTGTGGTGATATTACGATGCATGTGACAGATATAAAAGAGAGTCATAACCGAATTGCGAAAACAGTTGGTCACTTGACGAAAGTAAATCCGAAAATGATACCAATCGTTCTTGGTGGTGACCACTCGATTAGTTTTCCGAGTATAACTGGTTTTGCAAATAGTAAAGGGAAGGTCGGTATTATTCAATTTGATGCCCATCATGATTTACGTAATTTAGATGATGGTGGTCCATCAAATGGTACACCGTTCCGTAGTTTGCTAGAAAATGATGTGATTACAGGAAAACAACTCGTTCAAATTGGGATTCGTAATTTTTCAAATGCACGAGCGTACCATGAATATGCAAAAGAGCATGGCGTGACAGTGTATACAATGAAAGATGTAAGAGAGCGAAAAATAAAAGATCTTATTTCAGAAAGTATTGAAGTATTAAGAAAACAAGATGTGACTTCTATTTATATTTCTCTTGATATGGACGTACTAGACCAAGCGTTTGCGCCGGGCTGTCCAGCAATTGGCCCTGGTGGGATGGATAGTACAACTTTACTTGATGCAATTGAATTCCTTGGTAAAGAGCCACTCGTTCAAGGGATGGATATAGTAGAAATTGATCCAACTCTTGATTTTAGGGATATGACGAGTAGAGTAGCTGTGCAAGTGATTATGAGTTTTCTTTTAGCGCGAGAAACGATTAGTAAACAGGTTAGTATATAAGCGAAGGATCGTGTGTGAAGTTTTGAAGCAACCGTTTTTGTCATTATATAAAAATACATCGCTACTTATATGTAGTGATGTGTTTTTTTTGTTTTACAAGGTATATAAAATTGGAGGAAATGGGTGTAGAAATGTAACAAAATCGCGGGTTTTTTAGTGTTTCTGTACAGCTTGAATTTTTATGTGTAAATAAATTGACATAGAAAATAATTTTGTGATATTATAAAAATTTTGCTAAAAAAATAAATGTGTGTTAAGATTGAGAAGGTTACCATATATGGAGGTGGATTATTTGTTTCAAATTGGCGATAACATCGTTTATCCAATGCACGGAGCAGGTATAATTAAAGCCATAGAAGAAAAGGAAATCTCAGGAGAAAAAAGACAGTATTATGTTATAAAAATGTCGGCTAGTAATATGGAAGTAATGATTCCTATGGGGAAAATATTGAGTTCAAATATACGACCAGTTACAGATATAAAGGCATTAACAAACATAATAGATATTTTTCAGCATGGGGAATCAGATAGATTACTTACGTGGAAACAAAGGTATAAATTAAACACTGATAAAATAAAAACGGGTAAAATACAAGAAGGTGCTGAAGTTGTACGTGATTTATTACGTATGCAGAAAGAAAAAGCACTTAATGCAAGCGAAAAGAAAATGTTAGATAACGCACATGAATTTTTGATTAGTGAGCTGGGATTAATTGAAGGTATCACAGAAAATCAAATAAAAAGCTTTTGTTAAGATTCATTGTAGATAATGTATTACATCCCAAAAAAGATCTTGAATTTTTTGGGAATATAATTATAGAAAATCAATCATTTCAAAGACATTCAACTCTTTCAAACCACTTTTAGAGCATTAACCTCTTTTGTTATTACTACAATTTAATCCATTTTTATTTTTTAATTTCTTTTACGAATGTTCGAAGTTTAATTAAATAACTCGATAAAATAGTTACTTGATTTTTGCAATCCTGATTCACACTGGCACGGACGAGGAGCCGTAAGGATGAAAGAGAGGTAGGGCTTTCATTGTTTTAGGTATATAAGTTATTATTTTTAGAAGAATACTGAACCACTCCCACTTCTATTGTTAAGAGATTTTCCATATGTGAGGAGATAATAATTGTTTATTTTCTTTATTTAAAAGAGATAAACGAATTGTTAGCCTTATATGGTCAACTAAAAAAGGTTTCCTACTTAGGAAACCTTTTTAATTTTATTTATTTCATTTCAGGATATTTTTGTTTTGTTAGTTATCGGGAAAAAGTAAACAAATGTTACTCCATTACGATAATAGGTTTAATCGTTTTTCCTGTTTTAGAATCTTCAAATGCTTGAGCAATTTCTTCAAAAGAATAGAATTGTACAAACTTATCGAATGGGAATAGTCCTTTTTCATAGAAATTAATTAATTTTGGAATGAATAGTTGCGGTACTGCATCACCTTCAACTACCCCTTTAATTGTAATAGCTTTTACGACAATTTCATTTGTTACGTTTAAAGTTAAATCCTTTTTACCAACAGCAACAGTTGCCATTGTACCTTTTACTCGTAAGCATTGAATGGATTGCAGTGTAACAGTATTTACGCCAGTTGTTTCAAATGAGTAATTAGCTCCACCGTTTGTAATTTCTTTAATTTTGGCAACTGGATCTTCGTTTAAGCTATTAATCGTGTGTGTAGCGCCTAATTCCTTCGCTAATTCTAAACGACTATCATGAATATCAATGGCAATGATTGTAGTACATCCAGCAATTTTAGCTGCCATTAAGCCACTAAGGCCAACAGCACCGGTTCCAAATACAACTAGGCTACTACCTGGTTTTGGCTGTAATGAATTTAGGATCGTACCGCTACCAGTCATAATTCCACAACCAAGTGGTCCTAACAAACGTATATCAACATCTTTTGGTACTTTTACAGTATTATTCTCATTAACAACGGCATGGTATGCGAATGAAGATTGGCCGAAGAATTGAGAAATGTCATTATTGTTAAGATCGTGTATAGGTGTTACATGGCGTTTGTTTTTTCCAGAGAAGTTTAATTCAATCATATTTTCGCAAGCAGCAGCATTACCATCTAAGCAATTTTCACAATGACCACAGTAAGAAAATCCAAGTACAACATGGTCACCAGGTTTAACCGATGTTACATTACTTCCCACTTTTTCTACAATACCAGAACCTTCATGTCCTAAAACAACTGGTTTTGGTGTTGGCATTGTACCGTCTAAAACTGTTGCATCTGTATGACATATACCCGAAGCGATAATTTTTACTAATACTTCATCGTCTTTAATCTCGTCTAAGTATACTTCTTGCATATTAAAATCTTTTTCGGGTGTAGAAACGATAGCTTTTGTTTTCATTGTTATCCTTCTTTCTAAAAATTAAATAAGAAAAAATACTTTCAACTATCTAGGAGTCTTTTATTAGTTCCTAAAATTTCGTTGGTATAATTAAAAAACAAATGAATTATTGAAACCTCGTTAGTGTAAGTTTGAACATAGTACATTGGAAACAGGTTCTTTTTGGTTAGTAAATAGTTAAATAATTAATTACCGATATATTCTATAGTAATAAAACTAGAAAAAAAGAAAACATCCACTTAATAAGTATTTTCCTCATCCACTTACTGGGCATTAGAATAAACAGTAGATTCCTGAATTTCAGAATCCTTAAAGTTAAAAACGGTTAGTTTTATTATACGAATATTCCTACGTAAGAGCGTATAAATTGACGTTACTATCTAAAAGTAAGTATGATGCGATTATAGTTAGATTTTTTTAGGGGGAAGAAAAATGACAAGTTCAAATAATAAAGCGGCAAGTATTTATGAAGGAACAAATATAAACGCTTGGGGGTCTTTTGAAAATATTGAAGAAACGAAGTTATTTCATCCGATTCAAATTGGATCTTGGTCTCTTCGTAATCGCATAGCGATGGCACCGATGACGAGATGTTTTGCAAATAATGAGACTGGGGTAGTTGGTACTGATGTAGTAGAGTATTATCAAAAACGTGCTGCTGATGGGATTGGATTAATTATTACAGAAGGAATTGTCATTAGCCCGAGAGCAAAAGGGAATCCGGGAGTACCAGGTATTTATACACAAGCGCAAATTGATTCTTGGAAACCTGTTACAGAGGCAGTACATAAAGAAGGCGGAACGATTATTGCTCAAATATGGCATGTTGGACGTATGAGTCATCACGAAATAATTGGTGGTCAAATGCCGCAAGCACCGTCTGCTATTGCTGCGGAGGGTAATGTTCCGCGTTTTCGTAAACCGTTTGATACACCAGAAGCAATGACAATAGAAGAAATAAAAGAAGTTGTCGATCAATATGCACAGGCTGCAAAAAACGCAATCGAAGCTGGATTTGATGGTGTAGAAATTCACGGTGCACACGGATATTTAATTGACCAATTTACTTATGAATTTGCGAATAAACGTACTGATAAATACGGCGGTGACTTAAAACAAAGGTTAACGTTTATGAAAGAAGTTGTTCAGGCTGTAATTGAAGCAGTTGGAGCTGATAAAACGCTTCTTCGCTTCTCTGCCTTTAAAGGTGATAATCCTACTTATATGTGGGAACATCCTGAACTTGCAATTGAAACGTTTGTAAATATGTTTAAAGAAGTTGGATTAACGATGATTCACCCTTCAACGATGAATTATACGCAAGTTATTGCTGACGGTAAGAATTTTCATCAATTAGTAAGAAAGTATTGGGATAGTACTATCGTAGGAGTAGGTAATTTGAATCCGAAAGAGGCAGAAGAAGCACTGCAAGAAGGAACAATTGATGTAGCGGCGTTCGGAAGACCATTAATCGCTAATCCAGATTTTGTTCAGCGAATTAAAAATGCTGAAAATTTGGTTGAATATGACGCGAAAGAGCATCTTGCTACATTAATTTGAATAAAGATAAAAGGAGAACACATCAGGTGTTCTCCTTTTATTATGGATTTTCATAGGAGGAAGCGGGATGAGTGAAACGCTACTCGTTATTATTAGTATATTGCTCTTATTGATGTTACTATTAATCATTTTTTTTATTATTACATTTTTTATTAAAAAACGGACGCATCATTCTATATTAAAGTTACATCCATACTTAGGAAGGATGCGTTATTTACTTGAAAAGATAGGACCGGAATTTAGGCAATATTGGTTTGATCATGATACGGATGGAAAGCCCTTTTCACGTTATGATTTTCAAAGTGTAATGTTTCTAGCAAAATACCGTTCAGAAATACTCGGTTTTGGATCAAAACGAGATTTTGATGCATCTGGATATTATATCGCTAATACATTATTTCCGAAATTAACAGATGAATTAAGTGTGAATGTAACGAAAGAACGTGAAGGGAAAAAGTATGTGATTCATAAAGAAGGGTTATTTTCACGAAGAGAAAAATTGACAGCGGATACAACGAATCTTTGGTTATATGAAGAAGACGATGCAATTATCGTCGGTGAAAACCGCAAATATCCGTGGAAACTGTATGGCATGTTTGGCGCATCAGCAACTTCTTACGGTGCGATTGGCGAAAATTATATTTTGGCAAGTGGATTTGGCGCGAAGATGGCTGGCGGTTCGTGGATTAATACGGGGGAAGGTGGTGTAATACCGGAACATTTACATACCGGTGCAAATATCATTGCCCAAATTGGTCCGGGATTATTTGGATACCGTGACGAGGACGGGGATTTTTCGATGAAGGAATTTATGGAGAAGGCGAAAGAAAGTAATATTAAAGCGTTTGAATTGAAATTTGGGCAAGGAGCAAAAATACGTGGTGGTCATTTAGAAGGACAGAAGGTAAATGAGAAAATCGCTTCCGTTCGGAAAGTACGAGAAGGAGAAACGATTAATTCACCAAATCGTTTTTCATTTATTAGTAGTGCCGCAGAGGCTTTATATTTTATTCAAGATTTACAAGAAAACGGTGGTAAACCAGTGGGCATGAAAATTGTAATTGGTCAACAAAAGCCTTTGGAAGATTTATTAAAAGCAATGAAAGAATTAAACATCTATCCAGATTTTATTACAATCGACGGTTCAGAAGGTGGATCAGGGGCAACATATAAATCGATGGCAGATAGTATGGGGCTTCCGCTTATACCGGCATTACTTACATTTATTGATACAGCAAATCATTACGGTGTCAGGAATAAATTAAAGGTGTTTGCCTCCGGGAAATTAATCACGCCAGATAAAGTGGCGATTGCTTTAGCTATCGGTGCAGATGCCGTAAATTCAGCACGCGGATTTATGATGGCAAGCGGTTGTATTATGGCACTTCAATGTAATTCAGGGCAATGCCCATCGGGGGTTGCAACTACGAATCCACACTACCAAAAAGCATTAGATCCGTATGAGAAAAAATGGCGAGTAATGAACTATGTTATTAGTATGAGATATAGTTTGTTCTCACTTGCGGCAGCAGCGGGAGTAAAGAGCCCGCGCCATTTAACGAGAGAGCATATTGTGTTTAAAGATGAGGTGGGGCGGATAGTTCCTCTTTCAGAATTGTTTCCTACTAGTAAATAGAAGATAAGCTATGTTTAATAAATTAAAAGTCATACATTCGTATGGCTTTTTTCTTTTAAAATTCAACTAATAAACGAATGAAAATAAGGTGTGAAAAAACGCCATTTTTTTCTGAATATTTTTACTTTAATTTATTTTAAAAACCGGGTAATCCACTGGGATAAAGGCGTTTATAAAGGTTTTCACATGTAGTGAAAAGGGCTTGTTCACTTGAAAGAACAAAAAATGTTTGTTAAGGTAGGGAACCATAAGCGAAAACAAGAAAATAGAAAAAGTCATTTTTCGAAATTTTGAATGGCTTATATAACTAAGGGAGAGATTTGGTGAAGATTGAGATTATGGTTTCGCTTGCTATTTATATGGCAGGTATGTTGTATATCGGTTATTGGTCTTATAAGAAGACATCCGATTTATCAGATTATATGTTAGGCGGAAGGGGACTCGGTCCAGCAGTTACAGCTTTATCAGCTGGTGCTTCTGACATGAGTGGTTGGATGCTAATGGGATTACCTGGTGCGATGTATGCAACAGGATTATCAAGTGTATGGATTGCGATAGGTTTATTAATAGGTGCTTATGCAAACTATTTAATTCTTGCCCCGCGTTTGCGAACGTATACAGAAATGGCAAATGATTCAATTACGATTCCAGATTTTTTAGAAAATCGGTTTAAAGATCGTACGAAAATACTTCGTTTTGTCTCCGCTATCGTCATTTTAGTGTTTTTCACATTTTATGCGTCAGCTGGTTTAGTTTCAGGTGGACGTTTGTTTGAGAATTCTTTCAATCTTGATTATAAAATTGGTTTATTTGTAACTGTCGGTGTCGTTGTTGCTTATACATTATTCGGTGGCTTTTTAGCAGTAAGTTGGACCGACTTTGTGCAAGGTTGTATTATGTTTATTGCTCTTGTGTTAGTGCCAATTGTAGCTTTTACAGATGTCGGTGGTGTAACAGAAACATTCAATACGATTAAGCAAGTTGATGCATCGCATTTAGATATGTTTAAAGGTACTACAATTCTTGGTATTATTTCATTTTTAGCATGGGGTCTTGGGTATTTTGGTCAACCGCATATTATTGTTCGCTTTATGGCAATTACCTCTGTTAAAGATTTAAAAACTTCTCGTAGAATCGGTATCGGTTGGATGACGATTTCAATTATAGGTGCAATGCTTACTGGTCTAATTGGTATTGCTTATTACGCTAAAAATAATGAGAAATTACAAGACCCAGAAATGGTCTTTGTAACATTCTCAAACATTTTATTCCATCCGTATATTACTGGATTTTTATTGTCAGCTATTTTGGCTTCGATTATGAGTAGTATTTCCTCGCAATTACTCGTTATTTCAAGTGCTGTAACGGAAGATTTCTATAAAACATTTTTCCGTCGTAACGCAAGTGATAAAGAACTTGTATTTATCGGTAGACTGTCAGTATTAGTAGTAGCTATGATCGCAGTTGTTTTAGCGTATCATCCAAGTGATACAATTTTAACACTTGTCGGTTATGCTTGGGCAGGATTTGGTTCAGCATTCGGACCCGCCATTTTATTAAGTTTATATTGGAAGAGAACGAACAAATGGGGTGTTCTTGCTGGTATGATTGTAGGTGCAGTAGTTGTTATTACTTGGGTACAAATTCCAAGTTTAAAAGCGACTATGTATGAAATGGTACCTGGATTCTTCTGTAGTTTATTAGCTGTTATAGTTGTAAGTTTATTAACGAAAGAACCAGTGAAAGCAATTCATCGTGAATTTAACGAGATGGAAGCAGTGTTGGAAGAGGAAACGAAATAATTAGCGAAGAGAGTAAATGCTAACTAGCATTTACTCTCTTTTGATTTAAAATGAAAATAAGTGCTTGTTGACAACTAAAAGTAAGTAACTTATAATAAATATTGAGTTCGAGATAATTTATTTCCGAATAAAGATTTCAGATGGAGTAAATATTTTTTTGGAATTATCTCGAATTCGAGATGAATTCAGTGATATAGAAGATAATGCGTAATTTCACAGCTTATATCTCGAATTAAAGATAAAATCATAACGATGGATTTTACTTTGCAGTATGGACAAAATGAATAATGAATTTTAATGTATAAAAGTTTTTAAAATGAAATAAAAAGGGGCGGAGAAAATGGAAAAGAAAACGATGGGAATTCATCACATTACAGCAATCGTAGGTCACCCACAAGAAAATGTAGATTTTTATGCAGGTGTATTAGGATTGCGTTTAGTAAAACAAACAGTGAATTTTGATGATCCAGGTACGTATCATCTTTATTTTGGTAATACAGGAGGGAAGCCTGGAACAATTATTACGTTTTTTCCATGGGCAGGTGCTCGTCAAGGTATTATTGGGGACGGTCAAGTAGGCATTACGTCTTATGTCGTACCAAAAGGTACAATGGAGTTTTGGGAAAATAGATTAGAAAAATTCGACGTACCGTATACAAAAATGACTCGGTTTGGAGAACAGTATATAGAATTTGATGATCCACATGGTTTGCATATAGAATTAGTTGAAAGAGAAGAGGGCGAATTAAATAATTGGACTTTTGGGGAAGTTACGCCAGAAGTAGCAATTAAAGGATTTGGCGGTGCTGTTCTTTTATCTGCACAACCTCAAAAAACTGCTGAATTGTTAGAGCATGTTATGGGTCTTGAGAAAGTAGGAGAAGAGGGAGAGTTTATGCGGTTCCGTTCTTCTGCTGATATTGGAAATATTATCGATTTGAGATTATCAACAATTGGACGTGGGCAAATGGGTGTTGGTACAGTTCATCATATTGCTTGGAGAGCGAGTGATGATGCTGATCAATTAGACTGGAAAGAGCATGTTTCTCGCTTTGGATATGGTGTAACCCCTGTACAAGACCGAAACTATTTTAACGCAATTTATTTTAGAGAACACGGCGAAATCTTATTTGAAATTGCAACAGACCCTCCTGGTTTTACCCATGACGAATCTTTAGAGACGATGGGTGAGGAGTTAAAATTACCGGATCGATATGAACAACATAGAAAACAAATTGAACAGACACTCTTACCATTTGAAGTGAGAAATCTAGATTAAAGTGATTGAAAGGGGAAAAGGAATATGATGAAACATGTTTTTCAAAAAGGAAAAGATACGTCAAAACCAGTGTTGTTATTGCTTCATGGTACAGGAGGAAATGAATTAGATTTATTACCGCTTGCAGAAAGAATTGATCGGGAAGCTTCTGTATTAAGTGTTCGTGGAAATGTATTAGAAAATGGGATGCCTCGTTTCTTCCGCCGATTAGCAGAAGGTATTTTTGATGAAGAGGATCTTGTTTTCCGTACGAAGGAATTAAATGAATTTTTAAATGAAGCAGCAAAAACATATGAATTTGATAGAGATAATATCGTAGCTGTTGGGTATTCAAATGGAGCAAATATTGCGGCGAGCTTATTATTCCATTACGAAAATGCATTAAAAGGTGCAGTCCTTCATCACCCAATGGTGCCTAGAAGAGGAATAGAGTTACCTAATTTAGCAGAGAAATTCGTATTTATCGCTGCTGGAACAAATGATCCAATTTGTTCACCTTCTGAGTCAGAGGAATTGAAGATGCTATTAGAAAATGTAGATGTTAATGTAACAATGCATTGGGAAAATAGAGGACATCAATTAACGATGAATGAAGTAGAGAAGGCAACAGAATGGTATGAAAAAATATTTTCACATGCATAAATAGTAGACTAAATCGAGTGTAAAATCATAAAGATTTTATACTCGATTTTTTTGTTGCAATTTAAGGGGTTAAAAGAGAATAGGAAAGTTATGTTAAAATATAAAGAAAATGTAGAATAATGGAGGGGAACTATTAGATGTCAAACTACGAAAATGAAGAAATGCTAACGGGAGGGAATGTCTCAAACGTATATCGTTCGGAAGATACTGTTCGACGAGAATTAAAGCAAGGCAGTACCAAAATTCATAAGCTATTAAATCATTTGGAAAACAAAGGTTTTAGTTATGCACCAAAGTTTTTAGGTATTGATGATAAAGATAGAGAGATATTATCATTTATTGAAGGAGAAGCTGGTAATTACCCTTTAAAAGAGTACATGTGGTCTAATGAGGTTTTAAAAGAAATAGCGAAGATGCTCGGTCTTTATCATGATGCTGTGAGTGATTTCCCGTTATCAGATGATTGGAAACCGATGGATAATACTCCAAATACAATAGAGGTTGTATGCCACAATGATTTTGCAATATACAACATTATTTTTAATAACGAAAAACCAGTAGGTATTATTGATTTTGATGTTGCTGGTCCTGGACCCAGACTTTGGGACATAGCCTATACTCTTTACACTTGTGTCCCATTAAGTAGAGTTTATTATAAGGAAACAGGTGCGGCGGTTTATTATAATTCATTACAGCATGCAGACCGCATAAAGCAAAGAGTTAAATTGTTTTTTGAGTCCTATAAAAGTGATGGCATCGCCGAGGATTATTTGGAGATGGTACTTCTACGATTAGAAGGATTATGTAAATACATGAAAAGAAAAGCACTAGAAGGCGATATGAACTTCCAAAAGATGATAGATGAAGGGCATCTTGAACATTATGAAAATGATATTCAGTTTATTCGTAAACATGGAAAAGAGTGGATTTAATAAAATAAATCGTATACAAAAATAAAGCTCAGAGTCATATAGGGACTTTGAGCTTTTTAACGTATTAGTGTAGATGTTTTCCACAATAACTCGACTACTTATAACAGATGTCTTTTACTATATTAATGTAGCATAGTTAAGAGTTTGTTACAGGCTGAGCTGTAGCAATCGGTAATTGGATATCGACAGTTGTTCCTATGTTTAATTCACTGGAAATGAATAATTTTCCGTGATGCTCTTGAATGATTTTATAGCACATCATTAAGCCGAGGCCAGTTCCTTTTTCTTTCAAGCTATAAAAAGGTTCGCCAAGACGAGCCATGCGCTCTTCAGGAATCCCACAACCTTCATCCATAATGCGTATTGAAACAAAATCATTTTCTAACGAAGTTGTTTGAATGAATATGTTACCACCATCAGGCATCGCCTCGATTGCATTTTTTAATATGTTAATCAAAACTTGTTTTAATTGATTACTATCACATTGAATGTCAGAAATATAATCGAAATGATCCATGATGATATGAACGCTATGCATAATTGCTGTTGGTAAAATAAAAGTTACAACTTCTTCAATTAATGTTTGTACGTTGCATGTATGAATAGATAACACTTGTGGTTTAGACATCGCCATAAATTGGCTTGTTATAGATTCCATTTGTGAAATTTCACTCAACATAACGTCCACATACCATTTATTTTCCTCATTTATTTCTGGATGTAATAACGTTAAAAATCCTTTTAATGAAGTGAGCGGGTTTCTAATTTCATGGGCAATTCCAGCTGTCAGTTGTCCTACTACTGCAAGTTTTTCGGATTTCCGTAATAACTTTTCAGTTTCTTTTAGTTCGGTAACGTCTCTTCCCATCACTATAAGACCTTTGCGTGAGCCATCAGGATGGAAGAGTGGGACTTTTGAAATGCTTAAAACTAGGTCGAAATCATTTCTATGTATAATAAATTCCTCTCCGTGAAGAATTTGTCCTTTTTGCCATGTTAGTTCATCGACTTCTTCACAATGCAAAAAAGATTCGCGGTATGCTTCGTTATATTGAATGAGTTCATTATCTCTTTTTCCATGATAAGGAACGTTATGGAAATTGAAACAAGAAAGCGCATAGTCATTCGCTTCAAGCCAGCGTCCTTCATGATCCTTAAAAATAACAAATGCAGGCATTGAATTCATTAATGTGCGTAATCGTTTCTCACTCTCTTGTAATACTTTCTTAATTCTTTCTGATTTTTCAAGGGGTTTCATAATGGCGTATACACCTGTTAAACGGTTTTTAACAAAAATAGGAACTAATTTTGTTACGACATCTAGTAAATATCCGTCTTTATGATAAATAGAGACGATATACTCTTTTTGATTGTCAGCTGCAGCATTTTTTATGTATTGTAGCACTTGATCAGAAATATGTGCTTCTAAAATAGAAGTGATTGTTTTTCGCTCTAATTCGTTAGAAGTATAACCTAATATTCTTTCCGCAGAGGGGTTAATATGTAAAATAACTCCTTCTAAATTCAATGAAATAATACTATCAGGGTTATGTTCAAAAAGAGATGCATACATTTCTGCTAAAGAACGATTTTGTATATGGTTTCGCAAGCGCTCCGATACGTTTGGGTGACGCTTTTTTTGAGTAGATGAATGTTTTTTACGACTCATAATATTTCCTCCGTACAACTAGCATCTAAAAAAGATGAATCTAGTACTAACTATAATATAGGTGCAATGTGTATTTCTATAAAAAATGGAAATTATATAATAAATTTTCTTTTTTATTTTTAGTGGAAGGTAAAAAAGGGTAGTAATAAGAGAATCTTATATTGCTTTATTAATATTTTCTAAGTTACATGAATGTATTTTCGTTATAACATTAGAATAGAAGAGGGGGAAGGAATATGAAAAATTATATTCAAGGAATTGATCATGTACAAGTAGCGGCGCCAGTAGGATGTGAAGAAGAAGCGCGAGAATTTTATGGTAATAAAATTGGTATGGAGGAAATCCCAAAGCCAGAGGAATTAAAGAAGCGTGGTGGGTGTTGGTTTAAGTGTGGAAATCAAGAGATTCATATCGGAGTTGAGCAAAATTTTAATCCAGCTAAAAAAGCGCATCCAGCTTTTTATGTTTTGAAAATTAATGAATTTAAACAAGGGTTAATAAAGCAAGGTATTGAAGTAATAGATGATCATGCGCGACCAGATGTAATCAGATTTTACGTGTCAGATCCGTTTGGAAATCGAATTGAATTTATGGAAAATAAAAACTAGGTGAAGGTCCACCTAGTTTTTTACACTTTTCTAAACAATCCTAATACTTCAACAGTCTCCGTAATATTAACGAATGCATGAGGATCAATTTCCGAAATCGTTAGTTTCATACTTGCTAATTCTTCACGTGAAACGACTGTCATAAGTACACGTTTTTTTTCGTTTGAATAAGCACCTTCACCATCAAGTAACGTAATTCCACGTACTACAGTTGAAAGAAGCTTTTTTTTCATTTCTTCTGCTTGATTTGTTACAATCATAAGTGTAACTTTACGATGTTTCGTATGAACGGCATCAATTACTTTACCAGTTACATAAATTGAAAGTAAGCTTGTAAGGGCAACATCCCAAGTGAAGAAAAATCCTGCAATGACAACAACAACAGTATTTAATGCAATAAGGAATCCACCAAGTTTAATATCTCGCTTACGAGATAACAACATACCGATAATATCAAATCCACCAGTTGAACCATGGCAGTTAAAGACAAGACCAATACCAGCTCCGGCGATGACACCGCCAAATACAGATGATAAAAGTGGATCTGTTGCTACGACTTTTACTGGAACATAGTATAATGCAACAGATAATACAATTACAGAAACAAACGTGTTAAAAATTACTTTTTTTCCAAGACCTATGTATCCTAAAATAAGGATAGGTAAGTTCAATACAAAGTTAATAATACCTGTGTTTACAGGGGTTACAATCCCTAAAATAATAGCAATTCCGCCAATTCCACTACTTAAAATTTTATGGGGGATAAGGAAAAGATTAAAGGCAATTGCGATAATAATAGAACCAAAAATAACACCAAGAAATCTGACCATCTCTTTCCCGTCCTTCACTAAATAATCATATTATTTCAAGATTATATATGAAATTGAAAGTTTTTGGGGAAAACAGTTTATTTTGGAAAATTAGATTAATCTAAATAGTTCGAGTGTTTGATAAATTGGGAGGGGATACAGATATGAAGATAACAACATATCAACAGAAAAGTCCTTTAAAACAAGAGTGTGAGGATTCATTTTTTTGTAATGAAGATAAAATGATTTACGGTGTATGTGATGGAGCAACTCCGCTCGTCCCGTTTTGTGATGAAGAAGGACATAATGGAGCATACATCGCTTCGCATTTATTTGCAAGTCATTTTACTTCGTTACGGGAGATTAATAGTTTACAAGGTGAAGTTGCAAAGGCGAATGAATTATTGCAAAACAAGATGCTAGAGTACAAGGTTGATACGAGAAAAAAAGACCATCTTTGGTGTACATGTATTGCAGCAGTTCAAATAGAAGGCGAAAAACTTGAATATGCACAGTTAGGTGATTGTATGATCGTTGCAATACTTCAAAATGGAGCGATGAGAGTATTAACGAAAGATACGGTTCAAGGAATTAGTAAACGTGCAAAAAAGAAGAGAGAGGAAGATAGAGAAAAGGGATTACCTATACCTGAGGAACACGTTTTTCAAGATGTTCGGGAGCAGTTAAAATACAATCGCTATCTTGCAAATATGCCAAGCGGCTACTCAGTTGCAAATGGGATGAAAGAAGCTATGGATTATTTACAATATGGTGAATTACAGGTAGCTGAAGTAAGTGGGATTTTTATTTGTTCAGACGGATTGTTTCACCCAGAGTGGTCGTTAGAACAAACTGTAGCATATATAAGAAAGAATAGTATAAAAGAATATGTAGCAATCATTGAAAGGTTAGAAGGAGAAAATAGAATAAGACCAGATGATAAAACAGTTATTATGATCGATTTGTAAGAGGAGGATGTTCATATGGAAATTAAATGTGCAAATTTAACATTTCAAAATGAGTTAGTTCCTTTAGAAAAAGTAAATAAACTGATCATCCACCATACGTCAGAAGATGGCTGGGATGTGTATAAAACTCACGAATTTCATCAAAAGGTAAGAGGATGGAGCGGGATTGGTTACAATTATTTTATTGAAGAAGATGGAACTGTAGTCGAAGGGCGAGGTTTACATATTGGAGCACATGCGAAAGATAATAATAGTGACACAATTGGAATATGTATGACGGGAAATTTTGATAAATATGATCCAAATACTGCACAAATGAATTCATTATATTCTTTATGTAAAATGTTTATGAAGCAGTTTGCCATAGAGAAAGGAAATATACTCGGCCATAGGGAGTTAGAAGGGGTTACAAAAACTTGTCCAGGAAATCGCTTTTCTATGGTAGAGTTAAGAAAAGTATTATCTTAAATATAGAGGAGTAACGAATGATGATGAACATAAAAATAACGAATGATAAAAAAGAAGAGCTTGTAGCACAAATTCAGCAATTTTTCGTTGAAGAAGATTTAGATGAAATTGGACGTTTCCAAGCAGAACGTTTAATAGAAGAAATGATAAAGTTAGTAGGACCATTTGCATACAATCAAGCAATTGGAGATGCAAGAAAGCTTGTAAGTGAGAAATTAACGAATATTGAAGAAGATTTGTATGTGTTAGAGAAGAATGAGGGTAAATAAAAAGAGCTATTTTGGTCGTCTTCCGTCAATTATAAAATAAGTATATGCCACGGCTTTTTTCCGATGTTTTGTTTGGAAAAGGCCGTGAAATTGTTTTTGGACATATAAAATAAACCTCTTTTTTTCCAAAAGGGACCCTAGAATTAAAAAAACGTTATTCTTTCTTAACAAGCTAGATGAGAAAGAATAACGTTTTTTTGATTGAGATTAAAAATATATTATCTTAATTTTATCTTTTTTTAATAATTTATTTATGGGCAATTTATAGTTGCTATTTATAATTTCTATATATAACAGCTATGGATACTACGAAAAAGAACTTTGGAGGTGTAACCAATTAGCTGTAATCAAAATTTAAAACATGAATTGCTCACATAGAATCTTCTTTTGGAAGATAAGGGGTGTAATTCTTTGTTAAATGAAGGAAGGGATTGGGAAGCTATGAATAAAACAATTTTAAAAACATGTATCATATCAGCAGTTTTAGGTGGAAGCCTATTAAGTGAAAAAAATGGAGAGGTGAAAGCAGAGGAGGTTACACCACAAACGAATCATACTGTTGTATTCAAAGATGTTCCAAAGGGGCACTGGTCATATGAGGCGATTCATCAATTAACAGGTGAGAAAATTATTTTCGGCTATGATGATGGAAGATTTGGTTTTGGAGATAACGTAACACGCGAACAAGTTGCAGCTTTAATGTATCGTTATTTTAATATGGCAGAAAACAAAAATTATCAGAACCCATATGGGGACGTAAGCGAAGATTCGACAAGCTATATAAAGGAAATCTTGTCTTTAACAGAAATGGGTGTTTTTAAGGGTGATGAGTATGGGAACTTTAGACCGAAGGCATCCTTAACACGTGCAGAAATGGCACAGGTTCTTACAAATGCTTTTCATTTAAAGGCAAAGAGTGATCATACTTTTAATGACGTTTCAACGAACTCATGGGCAAGAAATGCAATTAGTGCTGTTCAAACAAATAATATTGCAAAAGGAGTAGGAGGAGGGGAATTCGCTCCAAGTATGGATGTGACGCGTGAACAGTATGCACAATTTTTATACAATGCAATACAAGAAACTCAACAAACGAAAGGGCAGCTACTAGCTAGTATACTTGGTGAAACAAACTGGAAAGGGACAAAAGTCTATGACAAAGATCATAATGATTTAACGAAAGAAAATCAAAATTTCATCGGGCTTGCAAAATATGATGCTAAAACTGCAAGGTATGAATTTTTTAATGCAAATACAGGAGAGAGTCGTAATGATAGCGGTACCTTTTTTATAACCAACGATGGAAAGGAAAGAGTGTTAATTTCTGAAACGCAAAATTATCAAGCAGTTGTTGAATTAACGCAATTAGACAAGGAGAAATTTACATATAAAAGAATGGGGAAAGATGCAAAAGGGAACGATGTAGAAGTATTTGTTGAGCATGTTCCTTATCAAGAAAAAGAGCTTTCTTTTACCCGACCTGATAAAAATTTAGAAAGCTCGACGGGGAAAATAGTTACAGACGTTGATGGAGATGAAATCTTATCTAGTACTCTATGGAACGGAACAGTGGTATTAGATGAACAGGGTAATAATGTAACAAACTACAACTCTAACTTAATCAGTCTAGCAAAATATGATAAAAATACAAATAAATATGAGTTTTTCAATATGAATACAGGGATAAGTCGTGGGGATTATGGTTTCTTCGATGTTGTACATGACAATAAAATAAGAGCTCACGTTTCGTTAGGAAATAATAAATATGGTGCGGTCCTTGAACTTACAGAGTTAAATAAAGATAAATTTACGTATACAAGAATAGGGAAAGATGCGAATGGAAAAGATATAAAAATCTTTGTTGAGCATGAACCGTATACAGGTGACCTAAAACCAAATTTCACAAAGTAAGATGTAAAAGTAATCTTATACTCTAGCAAAGGCATTATGTTAGAAAATGTTAGTAAGGAAAAACCTGAGTGATTAGGATTAGGTAATTATACAATAGAAGTAAAATAGTTCTTTATAGACAAATAGATGCCTTGAGGCATCTATTTGTCATTTTAAAATGATCTTATGGGTAAATGTAAAATACAAACTCTCTTACTTTCTCGGTTGTATTTTCATTTTTGAGTAGCTGACAATCTTTTCAGATCTAGTAACTTACTACTTGCACGACCATACATCGTGGCTCTTTTTTATTTGTTCTCTTTATATTCATGTATTTTCTCTTTTACATTACCGACAGTATCTTTAGCAGTGCCTTTCACCTTATCCCATTTTCCCTCGGCTTGTAATTTTTTATTGTCAGTTACTTTCCCGACAACTTCCTTTACTTCACCCTTTACCTTATCAATGGCACCTTCTACTTTTTCTTTTAAACCATGATCATGTTTAGTCATACATTTCTCCTCCTTGTAGTTTGAGTAGAATTCTCTTTTCATATTGCAAGTTGAATGATGTATCTAGTAATAGCGTAACAAATTTAGTTTGAATATTCAAATGAGTAACAGGATAGAAAGGTAATTGTCATAAAATGTATACATTCGTAATGGAAAGAAAAAGAAAGTTAATTATATGTCTTTCGCAGTCCATATTGATTTTGTATAAGCAATTTTCATATGGGCACGTTCCATATTATTTTGACTGCCGCTACCAAATCGAGCTTGTCCAACTATTAAATTGCAATTGGATGCAACAGCGGTCTCGATTCGTTTTTGAATTAATGCGGTATGACAACCTTTACGTTGAAATTCTGGCAAAGTAGCAGAAGCAGCTAATGAAGCAACACCTTTATTTATATAAAGTACCCCTATACTAGCAGGAGTGTTTTGAACTTCGGCTATGAAAAAATGCCAGCCGGATTTATTGTAGAGAATTTCGTTATTTTGGTGCACACCATATTTTGTAAAGGATGGCATGTTAAATCCACGTACATATATGTCTGCAAAAATATCAAATTCATTTTCTTTTAGTTGGCGTACTGAAATGTTAGAAGGCAGCAGCGATGAGTCTTCTCTTGGTAAACTATATAAAGCGGTATGGAAGTTAGATTGATAAAAATCTTTTTGAGATAAGTATTGAAATAATTCAGTTGCACCTTGCGCTGGTGTAATTTCAAAACGGCAAGGGATTTGTAGTGATTGATAATAAGCGATGATTTCATCTATCTCATCTGTATTTGTAAAGGTAACGCCTTTTACTGTGTTAAAAGCAGGACCAGCAATTATTTTTGATGAAAAGGCAGTGGCACTCCCGAACTTTTTCGTTTGTACTTGCATTGGGTTGCCGCTTATTGTTTGTAGTACCTCTAATCTAGAAGAAAGCATATGTATTTCTGCGTTTTCAATTTCTTGTGCTGTATTGACTGTCATAATTGTACTCATACGATTCCTCCGTCAATTAATATAGTTCATAGTACATATACGATTTTTCTTCTGAGATTCCTGTTGAAATGTAAGAGAATAAGAGGTTTTTTGGAAGGGAAATGGAAGCGAACTGTCGAAGGGAGTGGAAACAGATTAAAGGTGGTGCTCTCATGAAACAGAAAGACGTGCAGACATGCTCTCATTGCGGTTCTCAAAACATAGGAGAAGGTGAGTTTATCGGTTATGCACAAATACGGAAAAAGGAAACGATGTTCACATCTTCACCAGTGGATGCTTATATTTGTACAGATTGCGGGAATATCCTTTCATTAAAGGTACGGAATTATGAAAAGTTTAAGCAGAAGCCGTTATGATTGTTAAGAAGTGGTAATATAAAACGTCGTATACGAAAGATCTTACATTAAGTTAATTTAATATAAGTGACATTTTACATATATATGAGTACGCCTTAAAAAAAGAGATAAAAACATATACTGTATGAGATGCTCATCATTCATTACATGAAGCAGAAAAATATATAGAAGAAAAAGTAGTCATCTTAGAATGGTTCATAACGAAAACTCCTTTAAATGAATAAAGGAGTTTTTTTATTTTTTATAACAATAATTCCCTTTAATTGTTATAATTGGTCATTGAGAGTAATTATTTTATTAACGCCATAATTATAGAAGAAAAACAGCTAAATCGTATTTAAAACCGCTATATAACACAATCGCAACCGTAAGTTGACAAAGTGCAACCGCAGGAAGATAGAGATAAGGGCAATGTTTACATACAATTTAGGTAAGAAAACAAAGGGGGACACACATATGGGATTTGGTGAAAAGCTTTTTAAATTAAGAAAGGAAAAGGGCCTTTCTCAAGAAGCGTTAGCTGAAAAATTAAACACAACAAGGCAAGCAGTTAGTAAATGGGAAAACGGTCAAGGATTTCCTGAAACTGAAAAGTTAATAATGATTGGAAATGTATTTGAAGTATCACTTGACTATTTATTAAAAGAAACTGCTGAGCAAAGTAATGAAAAGGAAAATGGTTATTATGTAAGTAAGGAAATGGCGGAAGGGTATATAGTGTATGGGCAAAAAATTTCTAAATATATCGCATTAGGATTTAGCTTGCTTATTTTATCTACAATACCGTATTTATTATTTAAAGAAAATGCAACAATGTCTACATTCCTTGTCATTATCATTGCTGTCCTTGGAATTGGAGCAATGATGGTACCTGTAACTATAGAAGAGAGTCGATACAATGTATTAAAAAAAGAAGAATTACTATTTGATCCAAACTTTTTAAAAGAATTGACAAAAAGATATGCGACTATTAAAAAGAAGTATGCTGCAGTAGTAATTGTTGGACTTTGTTTCATAGCGGCAGGAGCGATACCATTTTTATTTGAGAAAAAACGAATTACTTCAGGAGAGCTCGTGCAGTATTATCCTTATTGTGTTGTACTTATTGCTATCGGGTTTTATCTTTTTGTTCGTGTTTTAGGAGTGTTAGAGACGTATCGGATTTTAGTAGAAAATAAAGAATATAGTAATCGTGTCATTTTTAAATTAAAAAAGAAAGTAAGAAAAAAGGTAGATAGTTTTTAAATAGGAGAGAACCATGTTTTGTATCGTATGTATTCAAAACATGGTTTTTATTTATTAGAATTATTTCCAAAGAAATAATTCAGAAAATACAGAAAAATATCGTAATTATTTGTAGAAGTCTGTTATAATATACAGAAATGAAAACGCTTTAAAGGGAGGCTATAAACAATATGATGATGAATGTACCGCTAACAATTAGTTCTATGATGGAAAGAGCAGAGAAACTGTTTTCGAAGAAAGAAATTGTTTCACGGACACATGATACAGTTACGACGTTAACGTATAAGCAGTTAGGTGAAAGGACGAGAAGACTTTCAAGTGCGCTAAAAAAATTAGGAATTAAAGAAGGCGAGCGTATAGGAACGTTAGCGTGGAATCATCATCGACATGTGGAGGCGTATTTTGCTATTCCAGGTATTGCTTCCGTTTTACACACAATTAATATTCGTTTATCTCCTCAACATATTTCATACATTATTCAGCACGCAGAAGATCGCATTTTACTCATTGATGAAGATCTCGTACCACTTGTTGAAAATATTCAATCACAATTATCAACTGTACAAGCCTACATTATTATGACTGATAAAGACGAACTTCCAAAAACTACACTGGAGCCTGTATATCATTATGAAAAGCTATTAGAAGAAGGCGATCCCAATTTCCAATTTGTAAAAGATATTGATGAAAATACACCTGCTGGTATGTGTTATACGTCAGCGACTACAGGGAATCCAAAAGGTGTTGTTTATACGCATCGTAGTACGGTTTTGCATTGTATGGCACTCGGTTTAGCGGATACAGCTGCTTTATCGGAAAGTGATGCGGCGATGGCAATTGTACCGATGTTCCATGTGAACGCTTGGGGGCTTCCTTTTGCAGCTACTTGGTTTGGAACTAAACAAGTTCTGCCAGGACCAATGTTTACTCCAAAAATTTTATTAGAGATGATTCAAGCTGAAAAAGTAACGATAGCAGCAGGTGTGCCGACAATTTGGCTCGGTGTATTACAAGAGTTAGAAAATAATAGTTACGATTTATCTAGTATAACGAGAATATTATGCGGTGGTGCTGCTGCACCGAAAAGCGTTATTAAAGCATTTGAGAAAAAATATAATGTTCCTTTCGTACATGCATATGGTATGACTGAAACAAGCCCACTCGTAACACTTGCACGTTTAAAAAGTTATGAAACAGAATTATCATATGAAGAGCAATTAGAAATCCGCTCAAAACAAGGATATCTTGTCCCTGGTGTAGAGATGAAAGTAGTCGGTACAAACGGTGAAGTGAAGTGGGATGGTACTGAGATGGGAGAGTTATGTTTACGAGCACCTTGGATCGCTGAAAGCTATTATAACGATGATCGTACTGTCGAAGGATTCCGAGACGGTTGGTTATATACTGGTGATGTTGTTACAGTTGATGAGGAAGGCTGCGTGAAAATTGTTGATCGTACGAAAGATGTTATTAAAAGCGGGGGAGAATGGATTTCTTCAGTGGATCTTGAAAATGCTTTAATGGCACATGATGCTATATTTGAAGCGGCTGTCGTTGCAATTCCTCATCCGCAGTGGCAAGAACGCCCAGTTGCCTGCGTTGTTCAAAAGAAAAATAGTACGGTTACAAAAGAAGAAATATATGAGTTTTTAAAACCGCAGTTTGCGAAGTGGTGGTTACCAGATGATATTGTATTTATGGAAGAAATACCGAAAACATCTGTTGGGAAGTTTTTAAAACAGGCACTTCGAAAAGAACTTGAGCATTTGCATAAAGAGAAATAATTGAATTTACATTTGTAAACTTATGAGGAAATAAGGTTGACAAAGAGTGAATAGAAAGATAATATAACTCCTATAATATGTTACCTAAAATCCATTTCAAGTTTACAAATAGGAGAAGCAAATATGAATACAAAAAACTTAGTTTTCGTCGCTTTATTTAGTTCTATTATGGGAGTGTTAGGGTTAATACCTCCAATTGCTCTTGCTATTACACCAGTTCCAATTACATTACAATCACTCGGTGTTATGCTTGCTGGTGGGTTGTTAGGCTCACGTCTTGGTGCGTTAAGTCAGCTTATTTTCTTACTTATAGTTGGAGTTGGAGCACCATTACTTGCTGGTGGGCGCGGGGGACCAGGTGTATTTGTTGGGCCAAGTGCAGGATATTTACTTGGTTATATCGTTGGAGCGTTTGTCATTGGATATTTAATTGAGCGTTTACGTGAAGTTTCTATTATAAAAGTACTATGCATTAATATAATTGGTGGTATTTTCGTAGTTTATGTATTTGGTATCATTGTCCAAGCTTTCGTAATGGATATTTCCGTATGGGAAACGATGAAAGTAAGTGCCGTATTTTTACCAGGTGATTGCATAAAGGCGACTATAGCAGCGATTCTTGTGACAAGATTACATCGCTCATTGAAACATATTATTACGCCTGCTTTGAAGAATAAAAAAATTACAAATGCAGGGTAAGAAAAAGGAGAAACACGTTACTTGCGTGTTTCTTTTTATTATTTTGTAAAGAAAGGAAGTCTCATATGGGGATTACAAAAGAATATAAAAAGTATGCCTCTTTACAACCAAATAAAATAGCGATTAAAGAAAATGATAGAGTATTAACATATAAAGAATGGTTTGATTCAGTGTGTAAAGTAGCAAACTGGTTGAATGAAAAAGAATCGCAGAATAAAACGATAGCAATTTTATTAGAGAATAGTATGGAATTTTTACAACTATTTGCGGGTTCTGCTATGGCTGGATGGGTTTGTGTGCCGCTAGATATAAAATGGAAACGAGATGAACTTAAAGAAAGAATAGCGATTAGTAAACCGGATATTATTGTGGCGGAGCAGTATAGGCTTAGTGATATATCGTGCGAAGAAGGAAGGATTATTGAGATTGAAGAATGGAAAGAAATGATTGAGAACTATCTTCCTGCATATCATTCTGTAGAAAATGTACAAAACGCTCCTTTTTATATGGGATTTACATCAGGATCGACTGGAAAAGCAAAAGCATTTTTACGTGCTCAACAGTCGTGGGTACATAGTTTTGATTGTAATGTACATGATTTTTATATGAAAAAGGAAGATTCTATTTTAATAGCTGGGACGCTTGTTCATTCTCTTTTCTTATACGGGGCAATAAGTGCATTGTTTTTAGGGCAAACGGTACACATAATGAGAAAGTTTGTACCAGTTCAAGTGCTATCTAGTATAAGGATAGAGAATATTTCTGTAATGTATACAGTTCCTACAATGCTTGAGTCTTTGTATAAAGAAAATAAAGTAATTGAAAGTGAAATGAAAATTATTTCGTCAGGAGCGAAATGGGAAGCTGAAGCAAAAGAGAAGATGAAGAATGTGTTTCCTTATGCAAAAAGATATGAGTTTTATGGTGCGTCTGAGCTAAGCTTTGTAACGGCATTGGTTGATGAAGAGAGTGAAAGAAAACCGAATTCAGTAGGGAAACCTTGTCATAATGTACAAGTTCGAATATGTAATGAAGCAGGAGAAGAAGTACAGACAGGTGAGATAGGAACTTTGTATGTGAAAAGTGATCAATTTTTTATGGGCTATGTATCGGATGGAGCTATAATCCCGCAATTGTCCGAAGGTGGCTGGATGACAGTGCAGGATGTGGGCTACCAAGATGAAGAAGGCTTTATATATATTGTTGGTAGAGAGAAGAATATGATTTTATTTGGAGGAATTAATATTTATCCAGAAGAAATAGAAAGGGTATTACAGACACATCCAGCTGTTGAAGAAATAGTTGTGGTTGGTGTAGAAGATAGTTACTGGGGTGAAAAGCCTGTCGCTATCGTAAAAGGAAGTGCTACAAAGCAACAATTAAAGAGTTTTTGCTTACAACGATTATCATCTTTTAAAATACCGAAAGAATGGTACTTTGTTGATGAAATACCTTATACAAATAGCGGGAAAATAGCTCGCAATGCAGCAAAAAATATGATTGAAAACCGGGAGAAGATATATGAATAGAGCGGTTATTGTAGAAGCGAAAAGAACACCTATTGGTAAGAAAAATGGGATGTTGAAAGATTATGAAGTTCAGCAATTAGTAACGCCGCTTCTTACGTTTTTAAGTAAAGGAATTGAGAGAGAAATAGACGATGTCATATTAGGGAATATTGTGGGGCCGGGAGGGAATGTTGCAAGATTATCTGCTTTAGCGGCAGGACTTGGTTATCATATTCCTGGTGTAACGATTGATAGGCAATGCGGCGCTGGATTGGAAGCGATTCGCACCGCATGTCATTTCATTCAAGGCGGCGCAGGTAATTGTTATATTGCAGGAGGAGTAGAGAGTACAAGTACATCACCTTTTCAAAATAGAGCGCGATTTTCACCAGAAACAATTGGTGATCCAGATATGGGATTAGCGGCTGAGTATGTTGCAGAGCAATATAACATAACAAAAGAGATGCAAGATGAATATGCTTGTCTTAGCTATAAAAGAACGCTGCAAGCATTAGAAAAAGGATATATACAAGAAGAGATATTACCTCATTATTTTAATGGATTATTAGATGAATCTATAAAACGAGAAATGAATTATGAAAGAATGATTAAAAGAACAAAGCCCGCATTTTTGAAAAATGGTACAGTAACGGCAGGTAATTCGTGCGGTGTAAATGATGGAGCATGTGCTGTTCTTGTAATGGAAGAGGGGCAAGCCCGAAAATTAGGATACAAGCCTGTACTTCGTTTCGTTCGTAGTGCTGTAGTTGGCGTGGATCCCAATCTTCCAGGGACTGGTCCGATATTTGCGGTGAACAAATTATTAAACGAAATGAATATGAAAGTAGAGGACATCGATTATTTTGAAATAAATGAAGCATTTGCTTCAAAAATTGTTGCTTGTGCAAAGGAGTTACAAATTCCTTTTGGAAAATTAAATGTAAATGGTGGAGCAATTGCGCTCGGTCATCCGTACGGTGCATCTGGAGCTATGCTTGTGACACGTTTGTTTTATCAAGCACAAAGAGAGCATATGAAATATGGAATTACGACGTTAGGAATTGGTGGTGGAATAGGGCTTGCGCTATTATTTGAGAAAGTAGAAAACTAGAAAGGGACTAGTTTTCTACTTTTTGAGGAATATAAGCATTACTACCAGGTTTTGCTTTTATTTCATTCCAAGCAGCGATAGCATCAGCTTTTGATTTCCCTTTGTTATTTGGATCTTCGAAAAAGTCGCGAGTGAAACGATTGTATTCAAACTGCGCGCTGATAGTTGTTTTGTATGTAGGATCTTTTTTTCGTTCGTTTTCTTCATACCAAAACGTTATCGCGTCTTCATATGTTTTTCCAACATTCTCTTTAAAAAATTTTTGAAGAGCTACTGTAAAGCGGAAGTTAGCTCCGATTTTTTCTTTGAAAAAAGAACGAACATCTTCGCTACAGCGGTGATTGTTAGTAATAATCGTTTGAAGAGAAAGTTCTTTATAAGAGAGGGAAGCTTTACTCACCTTTTGACTAGAGCTGTTTTTTAATATTTTACCAGTATGTAAATAATGTGAGATACGCTCGGTTATTTCAATCTTAGAGCCACTAGCTGACAAACCATGCTCACGACAAAATGTTTGGAGTTCTGCTTTTAACCAATAAAAGTTTTGGAAATCTTCAAGTGATATAGACTTTGTTAAAGGTGGACGCATAGATGTAACAACTTCTTTCTTCCATAATTTTCTTTAATTATAAAACATATGTTCTTTTTGTAGAAGGATTAATTTGTAAATATAACGGGAAGAGGAGATTACATATGGAAAGTGTAATGCAAGTTCGTGTTACGGGAATTTTAATTGAAGATGAAAAAGTATTGCTAGTAAAGCAAAAAGTTGCTAATCGCAATTGGTCTTTACCTGGGGGAAGGGTAGAGAATGGTGAAACGTTAGAAGAAGCGATGATTCGAGAAATGAGAGAAGAAACAGGATTAGAAGTTAAAATTAAGAAGCTACTCTATGTTTGTGATAAACCAGATGCTAGTCCATCTTTATTACATATTACGTTTCTGCTTGAAAGGATTGAAGGTGAAATTACGCTACCATTTGTACATCATGAATTTGATCTTAATCCAATTCATGATGTACAAATGGTAGCGATAGAAGAATTGAGTAGATATGGTTTTTCTGAGAAGTTCATTAAACTTGCATCTGAAAAGTTCTTGAACGCAGGAAGTTATCAAGGGTTAAAACAAAATATTGGTTTGTAAACATAAGAGGAGGCTGTTATTTTAGAACAGCCTCCTCTTACTCTATAAGTTGTGTTTATTGTCGTATTTTGTTGGGAAATCGATATTTCTTATAGAATCGTTCATATAATTTCATTTACTGTACTACTGTACTACTGTGCACGAAGCAGAAAAGAGAAGTGGATGTCACACAGTTCAATGACATCCACTTTATAAAATAATCTACACTGCTGACTGTAAAGAAGAAACAAGCCGATTTAAAAACTCATCTCCACTTATAATTGCTTTCCCACCGCCACGAGCACTCTTTTTATTTCCTCCGCCTTTTCCTTCAATAGAAGGGAGGGCATCTTTTAAAAGTGTATTCATATCGAGTGTCACTGCTTTACCACAAGCGAGAATACATTGTAATTTGTCCTCATTTTCAATAACGAAATATGTAATTGCGTGTTCTTGTTGTTCCGTAATAATAGCAGCTAGTTTTGCGACTTCTTGCATAGAGCGATTTGTAAATGCTCGAGAGATAAGTGTTCCAGCGTATATTTCTGCAGGTTGTTGTAATAGTTCATTTGCTTCTACAAATAATAGTTTTTCATTCATTGCTTGTATTGCCTTTTCGTTTTCTTTTTGAGAGGTAAGAAGTTGTGCTACTTTTGCTGGAATATCAGTTTCGCTACTGTTCAATTGCTTAGAAACATCGGTTAATATTTGTTGATGTTGTCCCATTAATTTAAGAGAACGCCAACCAGCTATAAATGTTAAGCGTATACCACCTTTATTGCGCTCCCATCCTAATACTTGAATAGGACCTACTTCACCAGTGTGTTTCGGATGCGTTCCGCCACAGCCGTTGTAATCATAATTTGCGATAATAACAACGCGTATATTTTCTGTCATAGTTGGTTCTTTGCGAAGGGGTAATGCTTTGGCCTCTTCTAAGTTCATCCATTTAATACGAATAGGGTGGTTTTCAAAAACAATTTGATTAGCAATTTGTGCGGCCTTCTCAACAGTTTCTGTAGAAAGATTGGCAGTTTCTAAATCAATGGTTATAGTTTCTTTTCCAAGGTGGAACCCGATTGTCGGTATGTTAAAGTGATCCCAAAAAGCAGCGGATAAAATGTGCTGAGCTGTATGTTGTTGCATATGGTCAAAACGGCGCTCCCAATCTATTTTACCCTCTACTTCTTCTGTATGTAATTGTTCTATTATGAAATGACGAATTTCTCCATTTACTTCTTCAACGTTACTTACCGGAATACCATTTAAAGTTCCAGTGTCATGTGGTTGTCCGCCGCCTGTTGGATAAAATGCAGTTTCATTTAAGACAACATATAAGTTTCCTTCTGTATCATGCTCTTGTTTTATAACTTTAGTTGTAAAGGTTTGCTGATAAGCATCGTTGTAATATAATTTTTGCTCCAATTGTCTTTCCCCTTTCGTGTTAGCTAGTTTCATTGTAAAGCAATTGAAATTAGTTTCCTAATATTTCAGAAGAAAGAAACTATTTTTAGAATTTTCTTGCTATAATAAGAAGAAAATGCGGGGGGGGGGGAATGAAAATGCCATATGAAAACGGCGTAGATAAGTTGCTTAGTTTAAGCAGAAATATTTCCGAATTATATCGAGAATTAAATGAGATGACCCGGATTTTAACGGATTGTAATCGAGAAAGTGTGAAATTTGATCGGTTATATGTAAAGGAGTTACTTTGGAAAAAAGAAGATGTCATAGAGAAGTATGAACAATTACTCGTCCAGCTTTGTGTTAATGAATGCTTTGATTTAAAAAGTGTAATTACTGGCGAATATAAGTATACATATGAAGAGGTAGAAAGTATTGTTTTAGAATTTAATGAAAAGTATAACGTAGCTATTTTAATTAAAGATGTTTGTAAGGAATTACAGTTTACATACGGAATTGATATGGAAATAACGAGAACAGCTCGGGTATAAACATCTCAAGTATAGAAAAAGGAAAAAGAAAGCAGATCCTTTGCTTTCTTTTTTTATGTAGGAAAAGGGAGAGTAGGTTTAAAGATGAAGGGGAAGTTACAGCATATTCATCCACTTGGAATGAGTATCATTATAGGGACATTATTTGCTAGGTTTGCAACTTCAATGAGCATTCCTTTTTTAGCGATTTATTTAACGACTGTTAAAGACGTATCGGCTGGAATGACCGGTGCTATCATTGGAACGAGTGCGCTTATTGGAGTGTTTGCTAGTTTTATTGGAGGCAATTTATCGGATCGATTTGGTCGAAAGATGATTATAATATGGTCCATGATCGTTTGGGTGTTTGTATTTATAGGATTTTCAGTTGCAGATCATGTTTTGAGTTTCTTTCTATTAAACGCTTTGAATGGATTATGTCGTTCTTTTTTTGAACCGACATCAAGAGCTTTATTATCAGATTTAACGAAACCAGAGTATCGTTTACTCGTATATAATTTGCGTTACGGTGCAATAAATGTTGGAGTAGCGATGGGTCCACTTGTTGGATTACAGATTGGAAGTGCAAAATCAACGATTCCTTTTTTAGTAGCCGCTGGAGTGTACATTTTATATACAGTTATATTAGCGTTTCAATTTAAGAAATATCCACTTGATAAAAAGAAAGTAACTACAGAAAATCCGGTCACAATGTTAAGTGCGGTTCGGATTTTGCGAAAAGACATAGTATTTTTAGTTGCTTTAGTCGGGATTATTTTGAGTAATAGTGGTTTTTCACATTTAACGACGACACTATCTCAATATTTTGCAAACGCACATATATTTCAAGATGGAGTAAAGTTGTTCTCATATATGCTAACTTTAAATGCGGTTACAGTAGTAGTTATTCAATACCCTGTTATTCAAATGTGTAAAAAGTATACGCCGTTAGCATCTATTATGGTTGGAACGTTATTTGTGAGCGGGGGATTGTTTGGATTTGGACTAGTAGAATCTATGTTAGGGGCTGCTATATGTACAATTATTTTTACATTCGGAGAAGTATTAATGTTTTCAATGACAGATGTATTTATTGATGAGATAGCTGTTTCACATTTGAAAGGGACATATTTTGGAGCTATGGGCTTTTCAGGAATTGGAGTAGTAATTGGTCCTTGGTTTGGCGGGATACTTCTCGATCATTATGGATATCAAAATGGCTTTATAGTATTTTTAACATTAGCTATATTTTCAAGCATAGCGTTCCCAGTTCTTTTAGTGACAAAAGGTTTAATGAAAAAAAGATATATTAGAAATTCTAAAATAGAAATACATGCGAAATAACATGAGCCCGAGCAAACTAAAATGTTGCTCGGGCTTATATTTATATCAATCGTTAATTCGAAAAAAGACTTTCTCTTCATGCTTATTGGCAACTTCGTTTTTGGAAATATGAATGGCTAAATATCCATTCTCTAAACAGGCTAGCATCTTGTTATAAATGATATTAGTAGGTAAAGGCACAATCCGCTGTAAAGAAGTGTTTTTATAAAGTATACAAATGTTTAGGCCTGTCTCCATCTTTTTAATGAGTACATTTTGTGCAGTTGCATTTGGTACATCTGTTTCCAAAATGTATTCTTGCTCTGTTTCACAAAGGTCAATATGGATTTGATTTGGAAAACTAAAGTTACTACAAGAATCAGAACAAAATTGATCCATCCATTCTTCGAAACCATCAACATGAAAAAGACAATCCTTCTTTTTCTTGCCCATGAAAGACACCCTCCGTAAAATCTCAATTCATACTATGTTATGCATGAATGAAATAGAGGTGAAGAACAAATAGAAAAATATAAACATTTTATGTGAAAGATACAGTGTGTGTGAATACTTTTGCTTTACATATCATGATGTGCATGGTTTTTTTGACGTGAATGATTACGATTTTTAACTTTGTGAGATCCACTTAAAGGTTCGGGCTGTCCAGAAGATTGCCCTTTTTTCTCGTTTTGACGATTAGATTGATTATTGTTTTTACCCATTGTATTTTACACCTCCTCTCCCTATTTAGAATGAGAGAAGTTTGCGAATTTATACGAGAATGTTTTTTGAGAAACGGGTAAAGATAAGTAGGACTAACTCATATAGGAAGGGGAAAGTGTTATGCCATATCATAAAGATAAGCAACAGGCTTTTCAGGCTGCGCAGCAAGGGGTTGTTCAAGCCGAAAATATATTCAATAATATTGTGAAAAATGACCCGAATTACGGCCATGATTTAAAAGAGTTACGCCAAGAAGTGCAAGAGGCGTACGAACAGATTCAAAATGCACTTGAAGTAGCATCAGAAACGCAGCGTCCACAACTTGAGCAATATGAAAGTAATCTCCAAAATATTATGCGAAATGTAGATCAAATAGAAAAGTGAAAAAGGTTGTTGTGAATTCAACAACCTCATTACTTTTAGTGCTACTATGCTGAAACGAAAAATTATTCTATCAATTTTTTCTTTAATTTGTGCAGTACATATATTTCAAGTGGACAAAGTGGAAGCTAAAATGTTGTTAAGAAAAGAGCTAGAGCCAACTGGCTATGTAACATGGGAAGTGCCAAATAATGAAAAAATTATCGCAATTACATTTGATGATGGACCGGACCCAACTTATACACCGCAAGTATTAGAGTTATTACGTCAATATAAAGCGGAAGCGACTTTTTTTATGATTGGCTTTCGAGTTCAGCGTAATCCGTACTTAGTAAAGCAAGTGTTGAAAGAAGGGCATGAAATCGGAAATCATACGATGAATCATTTGTATGCGAGTAATTCATCAGATGAAAAATTAGAACATGATATTTTAAATGGAAAGAAATATTTTGAAAAATGGGTGAAAGAACCTTTATTGTTCCGTCCACCAGGTGGATATATTAATGATGCTGTATTTACTACGGCAAAAAGAGCTGGGTATCAAATTGTTCTATGGTCATGGCATCAAGACCCTCGTGATTGGGCGAATCCAGGTACAGAATCCATAGTAAATCATGTTGTGAAAAATGCTAAAAGTGGAGATATTGTACTGTTGCACGATGGAGGAAGTGATCGTAGTCAAACAGTGGCGGCATTAGCAAAAATTTTACCTGAGCTGAAAAAGCAGGGTTATCGATTTGTAACAGTTTCGGAGTTGTTACGTTATAAACATTAGAGAAAATCCCAAAAGGTATACCTTTTGGGATTTTTCGTTACTGATTCTTTTTTCGTTTTTTATTATTTTGTCGCTCTGCCGGAGTTAAAGGTTCATTTGCGAACTCTTCATTATAGCCAGTTCCTTGCCCTTGGGCGGATGCAGCATTCATTCCTGAAATAATATGATTGGCTTTTCTTTTACCCATTTTTCTCACCTCTATAATGTTTTTTATAGACGAACCATGAGTCGTTCATAGCATATATGAACGTAAAGTAAAACGCTGAAAGAGTGCTTTACTTTATAGTAATAGTATTAATAAAGAGCATGGACACTATTCAAATTTAGAAAGATAAAGAAAACTTATGATAATCCATAAGTTTCTTATTATTTACTTATTTAGAAAGTTGTAATAAGATATTATCGTAAGGTATTGAAAAGTTTGTCTACATTTTATATTCAGACAAATTAGTCACGTTTAACAGGGGGGAAACATAATGGTCAAACATAATCCATTTCAATCACGTGCAACTTTTGAACTAGATGGAAAGACGTATCATTATTATCAATTGAAAGCGCTTGAAAACGCAGGGGTTGGCAACGTATCTCAATTACCATATTCCGTGAAAGTTTTACTTGAATCTGTACTTCGTCAAGTAGACGGACGCGTAATTACAGAAGAACATGTTACAAATTTAGCGAAATGGGGAACGAAAGATGTTCAAGATATCGATGTTCCGTTTAAACCATCTCGCGTAATCTTACAAGACTTCACAGGTGTTCCAGCTGTTGTAGATTTGGCTTCGCTTCGTAAAGCAATGGCAGATATGGGCGGAGATCCTGATAAAATTAATCCAGAAATTACTGTAGACCTTGTAATTGACCACTCTGTACAGGTTGATAGAGCGGGTACAGCGGACTCGCTTGCATTCAACATGGACTTAGAGTTTAAACGTAATGAAGAACGTTATAAATTTTTAAGCTGGGCACAGAAATCATTTGATAACTACCGTGCAGTTCCACCAGCAACAGGTATTGTACACCAAGTAAATCTTGAATATTTAGCACCGGTTGTTCATGCGGTGAAAAATGCTGAAGGTGACTTAGTTGCATACCCAGATTCATTAGTTGGAACTGACTCACATACAACAATGATTAATGGTATTGGTGTTCTTGGATGGGGCGTTGGTGGTATTGAAGCAGAAGCAGGAATGCTTGGACAGCCTTCATATTTCCCAGTACCTGAAGTAATCGGTGTGAAATTAACTGGTACACTTCCAAGTGGTACAACAGCAACTGATGTTGCATTAAAAGTAACACAAGTGTTACGTCAAAAAGGTGTAGTTGGTAAATTTGTTGAGTTCTTCGGTAGTGGACTAAAGAGCATGCCTTTAGCTGACCGTGCAACAATTTCAAATATGGCACCAGAATACGGTGCAACTTGTGGATTCTTCCCAATCGACGATATTTCATTAGAATACTTACGTTTAACAGGTAGAGATGAAGAGCAAATTCGCATTGTTGAAGAATATTGTAAAGCAAACGGTTTATTCTATACAGCAGATAGTAAAGATCCAATCTATACTGATCTTGTTGAAATTGATTTAAATACAATCGAATCTAACCTTTCTGGACCGAAACGTCCGCAAGATTTAATCCCGCTTTCAAATATGAAAGAGGAGTTCCATAAAGCTGTTGTAGCACCAGTTGGAACACAAGGACTTGGATTCAATGAGCAAGAGTTTGATAAAGAAGTGAAAGTTACATTGAAAGATCAAGAAGTAACGATGAAAACAGGTGGAATTGCAATCGCTGCAATTACAAGCTGTACAAATACGTCAAATCCGTACGTGTTAATTGGAGCAGGGTTAGTTGCGAAGAAAGCAATTGAAAAGGGACTTAAAGTACCTGGTTACGTAAAAACATCGTTAGCACCAGGATCTAAAGTTGTTACAGAGTACTTAGATAAGTCTGGTTTAACAACGTATTTAGATCAATTAGGTTTCCAAACAGTTGGTTACGGCTGTACGACTTGTATCGGTAACTCTGGTCCATTAGCAGAGGAATTAGAAGAAGCAATCGCAGCAAATGATTTATTAGTAACATCTGTTTTATCTGGTAACCGTAACTTTGAAGGTCGTATTCATCCACTTGTAAAAGCAAACTACTTAGCATCACCACCACTTGTTGTGGCATATGCACTTGCAGGTACTGTTGATATTGACCTGAAAAATGATGAAATCGGTAAAGATGTAAATGGTAATGCTGTTTACTTTAATGATATTTGGCCAGCAGCTAAAGAAATTGAAGATGTAGTTCAAAGTGTTGTTACATCTGAATTGTTCAAAAAAGAATATGCACAAGTATTTAACAGCAATGAGCGCTGGAATGAAATCCAAACTTCAAATGAAGCTTTATATACTTGGGATAATGATTCAACATACATTCAAAACCCACCGTTCTTCGAAGGATTATCTAAAGAGCCGGGTGAAGTTGAAACGTTATCAGGTTTACGCATAGTTGGTAAATTTGGTGATTCTGTAACAACAGACCACATTTCACCAGCAGGTTCAATTGGTAAGCACACGCCAGCTGGACGTTATTTACTAGAAAACGGCGTACAACCAGTTGACTTTAACTCTTACGGTTCTCGTCGTGGTAACCATGAAGTTATGATGCGTGGTACATTCGCAAACATCCGTATTAAAAACCAAATCGCACCAGGAACAGAAGGCGGATATACAACATATTGGCCAACTGGTGAAGTAACATCTATCTATGATGCTGCTATGAAGTATAAAGAAGATGGCACAGGCCTTCTAGTTGTTGCTGGTAAAGACTACGGTATGGGAAGTTCTCGTGACTGGGCTGCGAAAGGTACAAACTTATTAGGTATTAAAGCAGTAATCGCAGAAAGCTTCGAGCGTATTCACCGCAGTAACTTAGTGTTAATGGGCGTATTACCATTACAATTTAAAGATGGCGACAGTGCTGAAACATTAGGTCTTGTTGGTGACGAGTCATTTGAAATTCAAATTGACAAAACGGTTAGACCACGCGATCTTGTAAAAGTAGTTGCAATCGATGCAGAAGGAAAAGAGAAGCAATTTGAAGTAGTAGCTCGTTTCGATAGTGAAGTTGAAATTGACTACTACCGTCACGGTGGTATCTTGCAAATGGTTCTTCGTTCGAAAATCGAAGAGTCTAAAGTGTCAAACTAAATAATTGAAATGAATGATAAGGAAGCTAACATTTGTTAGCTTCCTTACTTTATGTACAGAGGGAAAGGGATGAAACCATTTGGTTTCATCCCTTTCCTTTTATTATGCAAAATTGGGGGAATGACAATGAATGAGTATAGAAGAATAATGTTGCCGCTGTTGCAAGAAAAGCTATTGCTAATTAGTGCGATTTGTAGCGGAATAGTAGCTGCCATTTTAAATTTATCCCGTCCGCTATTTATGGGGCTAATTGTAGATAACATTATTCAGCGGGAGTTAAAAGGTACGTATGTATATATTGCTTTGTTTGCGGGGAGTCGCTTTTTGATGTGGGTGAACAATCTGTTATTTGATTATGTAAGCTCAAAAGTAAGTCAACGAATATTACGAGAGAAGCGTATAGATGTATTACGTCATTTTTTCTTATTACCGTTTGAAGAAAGTGAGAAGGTAAAACAAGGGGAGTTAGAAACATTAGTCGTTTCTAATATTCCGAATTGGGTAAGGTTATATGGATCTATATTAATAGAATACATCCACGCCATTGCACAATTTATTGGTGCGTTCATAGCTCTACAACATATCGATGTACAGTTCATATGGTGGATAACCCCGTTTTTATTTTTAAGTGCAATTGTTCCAATGCTTATGGGGGGAAAAGTAAGAAATATTGCAAGTATTGCTCAAAAAAATCAATCAAGTGTTGTAGAGATGATGTCACAGTTTGTAAAAGGTATACAAGATTTACGTAGTTTACAAAAAGAAAAATGGGCAATTCATTTGTTTAAAGGAGTGACGGCACAATCTTATAAAACAGAAGTAAGGAAGACGATGATACAACATTGTATTGGGATAGTTGGAACGGTAATAGAAACAGGAGCATATATAGTTGTTCTTATTATAGGAGCAAAAAAAATAATAAAAGGGGATATGGAAGTCGGTTCGCTTGTGGCGGTATTAGCTACAATTGAGATGTTATTTTTTCCTGTTCGTTATGCAAGTGATTTATTAATGATGACACAAGTTGCTATTGCTTCGGCAAATCGAGTTTTTGGCTTTTTAGATATACCGGCTGAATACAGAAATGTAGAAAGAGCGATGGGAATGAAATTAACAAACGTTTCATTTCAAGAGAAGGGTGAAGAGAGATGTAGAATTAAAAATATACATTTGCAAATTAATCCTGGCGAACTCGTTATTATTGTGGGGGAAAGTGGTGCAGGAAAAACGACGCTTTTAAAATTAATCACGGGTTTATATAAACCATCTAATGGTAGTATTGCTTATTACGGTAATAAAGCTCGTATGACTACCATATGGCAGGAACCTCGTTTTTTTCGGACGACAGTAAAAGAGAATATGTATTTTGGGGAAGGGGTCTTAGAAAAACAGTTAGAAAAAAATATTGAACTTGTAAATGCGAAGTCAATTATTAGGAGTTTATCTAAAGGGATTCAGACTGTACTACATAAAAGCGGTGAAGAGTTTTCGGGAGGAGAGAGAAAGCGTCTTGCGTTATTGCGAGCGATTGTATCAAATCCGAATCTCATTATTCTAGATGAACAGACTGCGGGATTAGATCTGAGCAATCAAGAAGTGGTTTGGAATATGCTTAAAGGGCTAGGGGGGAATGTAACGAGAATTGTGACGACACATGATGTTGAGAGGGCGATGATAGCGGATCGAGTTGTGGTCATGAAGAATGGAATTGTTGTGGAATGCGGGGATCCTAGAGAATTATTAACGTGTAAGTCATTGTTTAAAGAGATGCTAATAAAAAGATAAGAGCTATATAGCGCTCTTATCTTTATTCACTCTTATTAAGTTGATACGTATAAGACTCAGTATCGTTAGTGCTAAACTCTTTGACTAGAGTAAGTTGATTTGTATCCGGATTATATTTGAAAATTTTGACTGTATGTTCGCTACTTAGTGATGGATTATATTCTTGAATAGCAAATGTATTTTCAGCAATCTGTGTCATATTACTGGTTGAAACGTTTTCTACGGCATCATGATTTGTAGAAATTTCAACAACTCTTTCACCGTTGAAAAATAAAAGAACGATTACTAAAACAACTAAACATATTCGTATATAGCGAAGTTCTTTACTTATAGGATGTTCTCCCAAAATAATCATCCTTTCTATAACTATTGTATAGTAGTGGTAGTCATCGTGAAGAAACTAAGAATACCGAGACCGGCTAAAAGGATAAATGAGATTAAAGCGATAAAGAGACAAATACGCCCAACTTGCTTTTTTTCAGGATCTTTACTGAAGAGCGAGATGATCCAAGTGATAATCCCGATTGGGGAAAATATAAAACTAAGAATATATAATAGTATTTTTTCAAATAGATTCATAAAAATCCCCCTTTTTGAAAGTTCTACATGTGCAGTTTTCTTCGTATTAGCGCTGGCGTTATGTAGGAAAGTACAGAATAAACAGCACTATAAACAATCCAAGCGTCTAAGTTTTGTAAAACTAGGTGTATATCAAATCCCGAGACGATAATGAAAAATATAAGTGGAACAGTAAAAGAAATAATAATTACAGCCCATTTGAATTTGTATAGTAAGGTGCTAAAAAAAATACATAATAATGGTAAAGTGAAAAAAACAAAAGTGAAAGGGTTGATAAGTAATTGTAAAATACATATCACCTCGCAAGTTTTGTATTTATTTCTAATTATATGATAAAAAGGGAAATATTTCATCCGGACTATAAATATTCTAACTATTTCGACTGTGAATATTTCCAAGCTTGTCCGTATAAGCTAAAATAAGGTATATAGTATTTTGGTGATTATGTAATAAGAAGATAAACACGTAAGGGTGATATAATATGTGGCGGAAGCTTACCATTATTGTAGTGTTACTTTGTTTAGCGGGATATGCAGCTTATGAACAGTTTGGTAAAGAGGATCAAGTAATGCAAGAAAAGCCTGCCAAAAGTGAAGCTGCTATGAAAGAGATTTTCGCAAGGAACGGTATTGAAATTGGAAAGAGCGCACCAGATTTTGAATTAGCAAAGATAGATGGAACGAATGTAAAGTTATCCAATTTAAAAGGAAAGAAAGTTATTTTAAACTTTTGGGCAACGTGGTGTGGGCCTTGTCAGCAAGAAATGCCTGATATGGAGGCCTTTTATAAAGAACATAAAGAAAACGTAGAAATTTTAGCTATAAACTATACTCCTTCAGAAAAAGGAGGGGGAGAAGAAAAGGTAAGGAACTTCGCTAAAGAAAAAGGAATTACTTTTCCTATTTTATTGGACAAGAACATTGATGTGACAACAGCGTATAAAGTAATTACCATTCCAACTTCTTATTTTATTGATACAGAAGGTGTCATTCAAGATAAGTTCATTGGACCGATGACGCAAAAAGAGATGGAGAAACGGATTGCTAAATTAAAATAACGGTGAAAAGGTAGAGGTGGAAAGTTACCATTTCTGCCTTTTCTTTTTCACGTAGTGATAGCAGCATGTTATGATAAAAGAAATATAAACGTTTAGAGGTAAAGGAGTGTTTGGAGTGGGGAATATATCCTTACCGTTAGATTATGTTGTAATTGATTTTGAAACAACAGGATTTAACCCTTATAATGATAAAATTATTCAAGTCGCAGCAGTGAAATATCATAATCATGAACTAGTAGATCAATTTGTTTCCTATGTGAATCCAGAGCGTTCAATTCCGGACCGAATAACAAGTTTAACAGGTATTACAAATTATCGTGTTTCAGATGCACCGACGATTGAAGAAGTATTACCTTTATTTTTAGCATTTTTACATACAAAGGTTATTGTCGCTCATAATGCATCTTTTGATATGCGTTTTTTAAAAAGTAATGTAAATATGCTTGGACTACCTGAGCCTAAAAATAACGTTATTGATACTGTGTTTTTAGCGAAAAAATATATGAAGCATGCGCCTAATCATAAACTTGAAACGTTAAAACGAATGCTTGGAATTCGATTAAGTTCTCATAATGCATTTGACGACTGTATTACGTGTGCGGCTGTTTATCAAAAATGTGCAGCGGTTGAAGAAGAAGGAAAAAGAAAAGCGAATAAGGAAGTACTTGATGAAACAGCGGTATTTGAAGCAGTAAAAGAAATGCTTGTACGAAATAAACGTGATATTGAGTGGATTCGTTGTATGAATGTTGGGAGTTATTTAGATATAAAAGCCTTTTACCCAATTATAAGGTTAAAGGTCAAAGGGCGAAAGAAATATGTGTTAACAGAAAAAATGGAAGACGATGTAAGAGGAATTTGTACGAGCTTAACATACGAGGCAGCATTGAAAAGTGAGATTGGCAACACGAGAATTATGATTGACAGTGTAGAGGACATTTTGAAGCTAGAGAGCTACATTGTAGCAGAATACGATTCTGTATTACGAGCGCTGGATGAATATAGAGCAAATAAAGTAAATGCGGATGAAGAAATTAAAAAATATTTAAATACGATGGCGTAAAAAATCCCATGTGCAATATATGCGCATGGGATTTTTTATCAAAACATAAAATTTTCTTGCAAATCTGATTAAAGAGTTTTTCATTTGCTCATACTATGTAATAAGAAAGCGTAGAAGAAAGGGTGAGCAACATGAGAAGAAGTCGCCGTAGATCGTTTGAAGAACTTGTAAATGAAAATAAACAACAATTATTAAGCGATCGTGATGCAATGGATCGAATTGAAAAACGAATTGAAAAACGTTATGAAATGAAACTTTTTAAGCAGGCTGAATAATTCTTAACACTAGTACGATACTAGTGTTAAGGAGGCGATAGTAATGGGTAATCCGAAAAAGAATTCAAAAGACTTTGCACCAAATCAAATTGGAACACAATCGAAAAAAGCTGGTGGCAATAAAGGGAAGCAAATGCAAGACCAAACTGGCAAACAACCAATTGTTGATAACGGTTAAAAAAAGGAGAATGTCATCATTCTCCTTTTTGTGTGTTTGGATAATATTATAAAAATATTTAAAAAGCTGACTTTCGTCAGCCTTTTTTCGTAATTGTAAAGTTTTCAACGAGTAAACGCCAATTTTGTGGGAATGGTAGACCAATCTTCCAGTAACTAATACCGCCAATGCCTTGTTCTTTCATTAAATTGAATTTACTTTGAATAGACCTCGAATCTTCAAACCAAACCTCGTGTTGTACGCCGTTTTCATCAAAGTAATTAAAATGTGGAGCTTGGGCTGTGAAATCATAGCGGATAGGAACATTGTATTTACGAGCAAGTGCAACAGCTGCGACAGAGCTAACTGCTTTTGCGGGTGGATTCCCTTGTTTGAAAGGAAGTTTCCAATCAAATCCATATAAATTTTGCCCCATCATAATTTTTTGTGGAGGCATTTGAGATTTTGCATATTGAAGTACTTCTTTTACAGGACCAATAGGGGAAATCGCCATCGGTGGTCCACCTTGCCAACCCCAGTCGTATGTCATAATGACGACGAAATCTACAATTTGTCCTTGTGCTTTATAATCGTGAGCCTCAAAAAATTTCCCTTTTTGATTTGAGCTCGTTTTCGGTACAAGTGTTGTACTTAATGTGTACCCGCTAGGTAAGCGTGTTTTCACATTTCGTAAAAAACGATTATACGCTTCGCGATCTTCAGGTGCCACACTCTCGAAATCGAAATGAATGTCTCGCATGCCATATTTTTCAGCTGTTTGCAAAATGTTAGTAATAAACTTGTTTTGAATTGTTGCATCGCGTAAAATAACCGAGGTCAGATCGGCACTGAAATTTCCATTTTCAATATTTGTAATAACGAGCATAGGGATGGTGTTACCTTGCGTTGCAATATTAGCGATTTTCGCTGTTTCCGTCGGTTCTTTTAAAGTGCCGTCTCTTTTTGCTTCAAAGCTGAAGTAGGCTAAATATGTTAAAAATGGATTAATAGCACGTGTAGCATTTACTAAACTTTCTTTTATCGGTATTGTTGAAGGCTGTAAATAAGCAATGGATTCTACTGCTCGTTTTGTTCCTTTCGGTATATATAATTGCTGTCCGACATGGAGAATAGATTTTAATGAAAGGTTATTAACTTTAGCTAAACTGGCGAGAGGGACGTTATACGTTTGAGAAATTCGATAAAGGCTGTCACCTGGCTGTACATAATAATTATTGCCTTTTGTATTAACGATAAGTGCCTGACCAACAACGAGTGTTTCAGCTGGATTTAGTCCATTGTCTTTTACAATTTCTTCAGGTGTAGATCCGTACTTTGATGCTAAACCATAAACACTATCACCGCTACGAACAGTTACAATTTGGATCATGTGCTTGCCCCTTTCGGTAAAAGATTCACTGTTTTTATTTTATTTTTGATTCCACTGTATTATGATTAAATGTATGCAAGGTAGCAGAAGTGAAAGAAGGCGAATAGAAATGTTTGTAGCAGAACATGAAGTTGAAATCCGCTATGCGGAAACAGACCAGATGGGTGTTGTTTACCATTCAAACTATTTAGTGTGGCTGGAACTTGGGCGCACTAAACTTATACAAGAATTAGGATTTTCATATGTTGAAATGGAGAAAGAGGGAATTATTTCTCCTGTATTAGACTTGCAAATTTCATATCGTAAAGCGATGCGTTACGGCGAAAAAGCTATTGTGAAAACGTGGGTTGATACTGTGAGCCCGCTCCGCGTTGTATATGGATATGAAATTTATAATAGTGATGGCGAACTTTGTATTACTGCAAGCACGACGAATATTTGTGCGAAAAAAGAAGGTTTCCGCCCTGTATCATTTAAAAAATTATATCCTGAGTGGTATGCGAAATATGAGGAAATTAAAAAGAAATAAAGTGAAACTTTAATCAGTGGGGGTCTTACTACCCGCAAATAGCGGGATAAAAAAAGCGTGGCAGAAGCCACGCTTTTTTATTTTTCATAATTAAATTGAGGGAAATCATCACCGTCGTTAAGTGTAACTAATAAATTATGTCCATCGAAGAACCACTCATCATCGCCTTCAATAAAGAAGTTAATACCTTCTTCTTGAGTTTGAACAGCAGGGTGCGCAGGGTCATCTTTACGAATACCTAAAGAAAGTCCTTTTTGCACAGTACTGCAACCGCCGTATTGTACGAAAAGGCGTATTGTTTCACCCGATTGTAAGTTTAATTCGTTTTTATACCATTGTGCTGCTTCTTTTGTTACGGAAAGATTCATGTATAGTTCCTCCAAATTATGTTGCTTTTTCTTTTAGTATAAAAAATAACGCAAAAAGACGCTATTAATATGCTTCACGTTTTCTTTTTGCGTTATGTGGGTTACGATCTTATTTTTGCTTTTTTGAAAAGTTTGCTTTTGGTTCAGTTTTATTTATAATTCGTCCGATATTTGCACGGTGTTTATAAATAACCATACCTGCTAATAAACACATCGCAATAATGAAGATTTTATCCCCGCTAACAATGGATGCAATAACAGCAACGACAGCTGTTATCATAGAAGAAAGTGATACGTATCTTGTTGTAAATAAAAGGCTGAAAAAGACAACAGCTAATATTGCAAAAACAACTGGTGAATAGCATAATAGCACCCCAGCAGAAGTTGCAACTGCTTTCCCCCCGCGGAATTTTGCGAAGATCGGATAGACATGTCCAAGAACAGCGGCTAATCCAAACCATAGTGGGTGAATATCTGACCCGAAAATAATCGGTAGACCTGTTGCTAATGTACCTTTTAAAATGTCAGCAATTGTTACGATAAAACCTGCTTTTTTCCCTAATGTACGGAATGTATTTGTTCCGCCTAGATTACCGCTTCCATGCTCACGAATGTCGATTCCATAACCAATTTTTCCAACGACTAATGCAAATGGAATCGAACCGAGTAGATAGGCAACGATAAATAAAAGATATGTAATAACCATGAGTTCAGTCTCCTTTATACAAATGTGTTGATAAAGGGTAAAAAGAGTTTTTCCCATTTATTGTACCATACATTTGTAAAGAGCACATTTCTTTTTTATAAATGAAAAAGTCATTAATTTTTAAAAAAACTTTCACAGGAATGTTACATTTTTCACAGGAACAGAAGAACTATATGTTGTATGATTTTAATCAAAAGACAACAACATGTTGGTGGAGGGTTATGAATGTTGAAACAAAATGTACGTGGAGAAGAATTAATGAAAGTATTTGAGACAATTATCCACGGTAATGAACAAGATTTAATGCAGGAAAATGCAAATGTAGATGGTCGATCTCCAATGGGAGTAATGGGAACGTTCGCATCTGAGAGCGCAAAGTATTATGCAGTAGAAAAATTATTATCAGATCAAGTGAAAAAAGCGATAGATCAAAATATATTATATCCACATGATTTAGATTTTTATGCAACAGGAACGACGACTTGTTCGCAAATTCCGTTAGCGCAAATGCTAGCTAACGGTTTTCATACTGGACATGGACATATGAGACAACCGCAAGACATTAAAAGTGCGTTGGCGCTTTCTTCAATTATTTTTCAGGCGAATCAAAATATGCAGCACGGTGGTCAATCGTTTGCACTCTTTGATATTGATTTAGCTCCATATGTGAGAAAAACAGTAAAGAGACATAAAAAACGACTACAGTCATATCCGCTTACGAAAGAACAAATAGAGGAATTTGCATGGAAAGAGACAGAAAATGATACGTATCAGGCGTGTGAGGCTTTCGTTCATAATTCAAATAGTATGCATAGTAGGGGCGGGGGACAAGTACCATTTATTTCTATTAACTACGGAACAGACACATCGAAAGAGGGAAGACTTTTAATTAAGCAACTTTTAAAAGCGACGCAAGCTGGACTTGGTAAAGGGGAAACACCGATTTTTCCTATTCAAATTTTCAAAATGAAAAAAGGCGTGAACTTTGAAGAGTGTGATCCGAACTATGATTTATTTGAATTAGCGTTAGAAACGACCGCTGAGCGATTATTCCCTAACTTTTCGTTTTTAGATGCTCCGTTTAATGCTGTGCATTATGATGGTCGACCTGAAAGTGAAGTATGTTATATGGGGTGCCGTACTCGTGTTATGTCTAATATACATGGGGAAGAAACAGCAATTGGAAGAGGGAATTTATCGTTTACTTCTATTAATTTAGTGAAATTAGCGCTAATTAGTGGTTCAAAAGAAGCGTTTTTTGAAGCGCTAAGTTATTATTTAGATTTAGGCGTTAAGCAATTATTAGAGAGATTTGCTTATCAATGTACAAAGAGAGCAAGAGATTTTCAGTTCTTATATTCACAAGGTGTATGGCGTGGTGGAGAGACGTTACAACCTGAAGATGCTGTGGCACCGATTTTAAAACAAGGGACGTTAAGTCTTGGTTTTATCGGTCTTGCAGAATGTTTAGTAGCGTTAACTGGAAAGCATCATGGAGAAAATGAAGAATCGTGGAAGCTTGGATATGAAATTATTTCCTTTATGAGAGAGAGCATGGATAAGGCGATGGAAGAACATCAACTCAATTTCTCTGTAATTGCAACGCCTGCAGAAGGTTTATCAGGTAAGTTTGTGAAAAAAGATAGAGAAGAATTTGGTGAGATTAGCGGTATAACGAACCATAATTACTATACGAATTCATTCCATATTCCAGTTTATTATAACATTCAAGCGATAAATAAAATTCGTTTAGAAGGACCTTTCCATGCCCTATGTAACGGGGGACATATTACGTATATTGAACTAGACGGAGCAGCTATGCATAACAAAAAGGCATTAAAGCAAATTGTGCAAGCGATGGCAGAGAATGGCGTTGGGTACGGTTCAATAAATCATCCTGTTGATCGTTGTAAGTGCTGTAGTTATCACGGAGTTATTGGGAATGAATGTCCAAGCTGTGGAAATGAAGATGAGGCTAATATAGAAAGAATTCGCCGTATAACGGGCTATCTTGTAGGAGATATGTCGAAGTGGAATAGTGCGAAACGTAGTGAAGAGATGGATCGGGTGAAGCATAAATGAAAGTTATGAATATCATTCATGATAGTGTAGTAGATGGAGAAGGGTTGCGGACAGTCGTGTTTTTTGCGGGCTGTCCGCATCGTTGTTTCGGGTGCCATAACCCGAAATCTTGGAATGTTTGCAATGGAACTGAAATGACGGTAGAAGAAATTGTGAAAGAGATTGAAAGTAATTCATTAACAGATGTAACATTTTCAGGTGGAGATCCATTCTTCCAAGCTGCTGAAGTGAAAAAAGTAGCAAAAGCTGTGAAAGATTTGAAAAAAAATCTATGGATGTATACAGGTTATACGTTAGAAGAGATACAGAGTTCTCGAAATAATGATATGATAGAGTTGTTACAGTATGGGGATGTTTTAGTCGATGGAAGATTTGAAATCGAGAAAAAAGATTTAACACTTCCATTTCGCGGAAGCTCCAATCAACGTATTATTCGATTGAAAGAGTAAAAAGGCGGGATAGATTATATGAATAAAACAGTATTACTTGTTGAAGATGAAAGAAGATTACGTGAAATTGTTAGTGATTATTTTCGTAATGAAGGCTTTGAAGTAATCGAAGCAGAAGACGGGAAAAAAGCGTTAGAATTATTTGCAGAGCATGAAATTGATTTAATTATGTTAGATATTATGTTACCAGAAATAGATGGATGGTCTGTTTGTAGACGAATTAGAAAAGAATCAGCAGTACCAATTATTATGCTAACAGCACGTTCGGATGAGGATGATACATTACTAGGTTTTGAATTAGGTGCAGATGAGTATGTAACGAAACCATTTAGCCCGAAAGTGTTAGTAGCTCGCGCGAAGACGTTATTGAAACGTGCGGATGGAGCGGTAGGAGTATCAGAAGAAAATACTATGTCTTTAGCTGGAATAGAAGTGAATCGACTATCTAGAACAGTTTTAGTAGATGGTGAAGAAATTATATTGACACATAAGGAGTTTGAACTTCTTGTTTATTTAATGGAGAACAAAGGAATTGTGTTGTCACGTCAACATTTATTAGATCAGTTATGGGGATATGATTACTACGGTGATGACCGAACGGTTGATACACATATTAAAAAACTGCGAAATAAGCTAGGAGATAAGGCGAAGCATATCGGCACTGTTATTCGAGTAGGTTACAAATTCGAAGAATAACCTTTAAGTTACTATGCATCTCGGCTTTGGGATATAGCAAATTTACACTCTCCTTTGTAGGTGGAATGTACAAAAAATACTTTTCTTGTCTACAATGGTAGATAGGAGTATTTTTTTAATTGGATTTCACGATGAGTTCACAAGAAGGACACAAAATGTGACTATACTGAAAGTACGAATTCACCAGGGAGGGGAAATAAAACATGGGATATTACGACGGACCGAATTTGAATGAAGAGCATAGTGAAACGAGAGAAGTGAAAAAATCAGGTAGTAAAAAAGGATATTTTTTCACAGGTTTAGTTGGAGCTGTAGTCGGGGCGGTTTCGATTAGTTTTGCAGCACCGTACATGCCATGGGTGCAAAATAATAATGCAGCTGTTTCGTCATTCAATTCTAATAAACAAGTAGAAGGAACTGTAGTTCCAGTTGTAAATAAAGCGAAAAATGAAACTGATTTACCGGGAATGATCGAAGGCGCGAAGGATGTTGTTGTAGGTGTTATTAATATGCAACAAAGTGTTGATCCATTTGCAATGCAACCGACAGGCCAAGAGCAACAAGCTGGCTCAGGATCAGGTGTTATTTATAAAAAAGCAGGAAATAAAGCGTATATTGTAACGAACAACCATGTAGTAGATGGAGCAAATAAACTTGCTGTAAAACTAAGTGATGGTAAAAAGGTAGATGCAAAGCTTGTAGGGAAAGACCCTTGGTTAGATTTAGCGGTTGTAGAAATTGATGGATCTAATGTAAATAAAGTTGCCACTTTAGGTGATTCAAGTAAACTTCGTGCGGGTGAAAAAGCGATTGCAATCGGTAACCCACTTGGGTTTGATGGAAGTGTAACAGAAGGTATTATTAGTAGCAAAGAACGTGAAATTCCAGTAGATATTGATGGCGATAAGCGTGCAGATTGGAATGCTCAAGTTATTCAAACAGATGCAGCGATTAACCCAGGTAATAGTGGTGGTGCGTTATTTAACCAAAACGGTGAAATAATTGGGATTAATTCAAGTAAAATTGCACAACAAGAAGTTGAAGGAATTGGATTTGCTATTCCAATTAATATTGCAAAGCCAGTTATTGAATCCCTTGAAAAAGAAGGAGTGGTGAAACGTCCAGCACTAGGAGTCGGTGTCGTTTCATTAGAAGATGTGCAAGCTTATGCAGTAAATCAATTAAAAGTGCCAAAAGAAGTAACAAACGGCGTTGTATTAGGTAAAATCTATCCAATATCACCAGCGGAAAAAGCTGGTTTAGAGCAATATGATATAGTAGTAGCGTTAGATGATCAAAAAGTAGAGAATTCACTTCAATTCCGTAAATATTTATATGAAAAGAAAAAAGTAGGCGAGAAAGTAGAAGTTACATTCTATCGCAATGGCCAAAAAATGACGAAAACAGCTACATTAGCAGATAATTCAGCTACAAAGAATCAATAATCGGAATAAAAGAAAGTCTCTTTCATGTTGAAAGAGACTTTCTTTATCGGATATACTAAAGAAATAGGAGGGATAAATTATGATAATTGAAAACCCAACTCGTACGGAAATTGGTGAAGTATTAAAGAAAAGTAAAACGATTGCAGTTGTTGGATTATCAGATAAGCCAGAACGCACATCGTATATGGTTTCAAAAGCAATGCAAGATGCTGGGTACCGCATTATTCCAGTAAATCCAACAGTAGATGAAGTACTCGGAGAAAAGGCGGTTTCTTCACTGACGGATATTAAAGAACATGTTGATATTGTAAATGTGTTTCGTCGCTCAGAATTTTTAAAGGATGTTGCGAAAGAGTTTGTAGAGATTGATGCAGATGTTTTCTGGGCACAATTAGGAGTACAAGATGAAGATACATATAAACTTTTACAAGAAAAAGGCTACACAGTAATAATGGATCGTTGCATTAAAGTAGAGCATGTAATGACAAAATAGTATAGATTTTAAAGATAGAAAGATTGATTCAGCCCTCGCTTTTTACATAAGTAGGGCGGATGAACGAGGTGTTCATCATGAGATTTTTTAAAGGCTGTTTTTGGGGATTGTTACTTGTTACCCCATTTTGGATATTGATCATTTGGATCATGATAAAGGTTTGGAATGTATAATGTTGGAATACATATCCATTTCTCGTTGACAAACGATTATTTTTCTGAAATAGTAGCCTAGAGGAATCCTTGTGAAAAAAAACAAGGATTTTTCTATTGAAAATAGTATATAAAAGAGATAAGATAACTTGCCAAAACTATAGTCGAGGCGTTATTCTATAATAGAAACATATGTTCTGATTTGATTAGGAAAGGGGCAAGGAGTTTGGCGAAGCATCAGTTCCAATATAATGAAGATGCAATTCAAGTGTTAGAAGGACTTGAAGCCGTTCGAAAACGCCCGGGTATGTATATCGGGAGTACGGATAGCCGTGGATTGCATCATTTAGTATATGAAATAGTAGATAACTCCGTTGATGAAGCATTAGCGGGATTTGGCGACGAAATTTCTGTCGTAATACATAAAGATAATAGTATTAGCGTAATTGATAAAGGGCGAGGAATGCCTACGGGAATGCATAAGCTTGGAAAGCCGACACCTGAAGTTATTTTAACAGTACTTCATGCTGGTGGTAAGTTTGGCCAAGGAGGCTATAAAACGAGTGGTGGTTTACACGGTGTTGGGGCATCAGTTGTAAACGCCTTATCAGAATGGCTAGTAGTAACGATTAAGCGAGATGGTAGCATTTATGAACAACGCTTTGAAAATGGTGGTACTCCTGCAACGACGTTAGAGAAAATCGGGAAAACGAAAGAGTCTGGTACAACGATGCACTTCAAACCAGATACAACTATTTTCAGCACAACAAATTATAATTATGAAACATTATGTGAGAGATTACGTGAATCTGCATTCTTATTAAAAGGAATGAAAATCTCGATAAAAGATGAACGTAATGATTTAGAAGATGTGTTTCATTATGAAACAGGAATTGAGGCTTTCGTTTCATACTTAAACGAAGAGAAAGATTCGATTCATCCAGTTGTATATTTCTCGGGTGAGCAAAATGGAATTGAAGCAGAGTTAGCCTTTCAGTTTAATGATGGTTACTCAGAAAACATTCTTTCGTTTGTAAATAATGTACGTACAAAAGACGGTGGTACACACGAAGCTGGATTTAAAACAGCAATGACACGTGTGTTCAATGAGTATGCTCGTAAAGTTTCTTTATTAAAAGAAAAAGACAAAAATTTAGAGGGTACAGATATTCGAGAAGGATTAGCTTCGATTGTTTCTGTACGTGTACCAGAAGACGTACTCCAGTTTGAAGGGCAAACGAAAGGGAAACTAGGTACAAGTGAAGCTCGTTCTTCAATTGATGCAATTGTATCTGAGCATTTAGCTTACTTTTTAGAAGAAAACCCGGATGTAGCTACACTTCTTGTGAGAAAGGCAATTAAAGCAGCACAAGCACGTGAGGCTGCTCGTAAAGCGAGAGAAGAAGCGCGTACTGGTAAGAAGAAGAAAAAATCAGAAGGTACTTTAAGCGGGAAGTTAACACCTGCACAATCACGTAATCCTCAGAAAAACGAATTGTATTTAGTAGAGGGTGACTCGGCTGGTGGTTCAGCAAAGCAAGGGCGAGATCGTCGTTTCCAAGCGGTGCTACCATTACGTGGTAAAGTAATTAACACGGAAAAAGCAAAGCTTGCTGATATTTTTAAGAACGAAGAGATCAATACGATTATTTACGCAATTGGCGGCGGCGTAGGGAATGAGTTCGCTGTTGAAGATATTAACTACGATAAAGTTGTTATTATGACCGATGCAGATACGGATGGAGCACATATTCAAGTGTTACTACTGACGTTCTTCTACCGTTATATGAAACCACTTATTGAAGCTGGTAAAGTATTTATCGCACTTCCACCTTTATATAAAGTAAGTAAAGGAAAAGGGAAAAGTGAAGTAATTGAATATGCATGGTCTGATGAAGAATTAGGTGGTGTAACGAAAAAGGTCGGTAAAGGCTACATGTTGCAGCGCTATAAAGGACTTGGCGAAATGAATGCCGATCAATTATGGGAAACAACGATGAACCCTGAAACACGTACGTTAATCCGTGTGAAAATTGACGATGCATCAAGAGCTGAGCGCCGAGTTACGACATTGATGGGGGATAAAGTAGAACCTCGCCGTAAATGGATTGAGCGTAATGTACAATTTGGTATGCAAGAAGAAGGAAATATTTTAGAAAATGAAATGATTATGGAGACGGAGGTGGAATAACATGCAGGCAGAGAAGTTTCATGACCTCCCGCTTGAAGACGTGTTAGGTGACCGCTTTGCACGTTATAGTAAATATATTATTCAAGACCGCGCGCTTCCAGATGCGCGTGACGGTTTAAAACCGGTACAAAGACGTATTTTATATTCTATGTATGTAGAAGGAAACGTACATGATAAAGCGTTTCGTAAATCAGCTAAAACAGTAGGTAATGTTATCGGTAATTATCATCCACATGGTGATTCCTCTGTATATGAGGCGATGGTCCGTTTAAGTCAAACTTGGAAAGTACGTAATGTTTTAGTTGAAATGCACGGAAATAACGGTAGTGTTGATGGGGATCCAGCAGCGGCAATGCGTTATACGGAAGCACGTTTATCACCAATCGCATCTGAGTTATTACGTGATCTTGATAAAGAAACAGTAGAATTCGTGTCAAACTTTGATGATACGAGTGAAGAACCTATTGTATTACCGGCAATGTTCCCGAACTTATTAGTGAACGGATCTACAGGGATTTCCGCTGGTTATGCAACAGAAATTCCACCGCATCATCTTGGAGAAGTAATTGATGCTACAATTATGCGTATCGATCAACCGAATAGTTCTGTGGAGGACTTGTTAACAGTTATTAAAGGACCAGATTTCCCTACAGGTGGTATTATACAAGGGATAGATGGCATTAAAAAAGCGTATGAAACAGGTAAAGGTAAAATTATTATTCGCGGAAAAGCAGAGGTTGAAACGATTCGTGGCGGGAAGCAACAAATCGTTATTACAGAAATTCCGTACGAAGTAAATAAAGCGAATCTTGTTAAGAAAATGGATGAATTACGTATAGATAAAAAGCTAGATGGAATTGCTGAAGTACGTGATGAGACAGATCGTACAGGTCTTCGTATCGTTGTAGAATTAAAAAAAGAAGCGAATGCTGAAGGTATTTTAAATTATTTATATAAAAATACAGATTTACAAATTCCATACAACTTTAATATGGTAGCGATAAATAATCGTCGTCCGACACTTATGACATTACCTAAGATTTTGGATGCATATATTGGACATCAGAAAGAAGTTGTTACAAGACGCTCACAATATGAATTAAGAAAAGCAGAAAATCGTCAGCATATTGTAGAAGGTTTAAAGAAAGCATTATCAATTTTAGATGAAGTGATTGAAACAATCCGTGGGTCTAAAGATAAGCGTAATGCGAAAGATAATTTAAGTGCGAAATTTGGATTTACAGAGGCGCAGTCAGAAGCAATTGTTTCACTGCAATTATATCGTTTAACAAATACAGATATTACAGCGCTAGAGCAAGAAGCAGCGGAACTTAGTAAGAAAATTATAGAGTTACAGTCAATTTTACAAAGTGAAAAAAGACTTTTTCAAGTTATTAAAACAGATTTGAAGAGAGTAAAGAAAACATATAGTGATAATCGCCGTGCGATAATTGAAGAGGAAATTGAAGAAATTAAAATCGATGTGGAAGTTATGATTCCGCAAGAAGATGTCATCGTTACTGTAACGAAAGAAGGCTATGTGAAACGAACAGGTTGGCGTTCGCATAATGCATCGAACGGGAAATACTTCGGTATGAAAGAGGGTGACATCTTACTTGAGCGTTTCGATACAAACACGACAGAAACCGTTCTTTTATTTACGAACAAAGGAAATTATATTTATCTTCCTGTGTATGAAATGCCAGAAATTCGTTGGAAAGATTTAGGTCAACACGTTGCGAATCTTGTTTCACTCGAGCGAGATGAATCGTTAATTTGGGCAACAGTCGTACCGAATTTTGAAGAAGAAAAACGATTTATCGTATTTGTTACACGAAACGGTATGATTAAGAAAACAGAATTAAACCAATATAAAGTGCAGCGTTATTCACGGGCATTCGTTGCTGTAAACTTGAAAAAAGATGATGAAGTTGTTGATATATTTGCGACAGATGGGACAAGTGATATTGTTCTTGCAACACATGGTGCATATGCACTTGTATTCAATGAAGAAGAAGTAAGTCCAGTTGGTGTCAGAGCAGCTGGTGTGAAAGCAATTAATTTAAAAGAAGATGACTATGTTGCTTCTGGTAAACCGTTAAATGGTGAAAAAGATCAACTTATTCTCGTTACGCAGCGAGGTGCTGTGAAACGTATAAAGGCATCGGAAATTGAGAAATCAACGAGGGCGAAGCGAGGCCTTGTAATTTTTAAAGAGTTAAAACGTAATCCGTACCGCATTGTCGGTATTGAAATTGTTCGAGATGATGAATTAGTTTACATGAAGACAGAGAAACACATTGTAGAAGAAATTGATCCGAAAGCGTTTCGAAATAAAGACCGGTATAGTAATGGTAGTTTAGTACTAGATGTTAATGATACTGGTGAAGTAATTGAAACGTGGACAAAGAAAAGAACGGAATAAAGTGAAACTTTAATTAGTGGGGTTTTTTTCCATCCCCCACTGATTATTAGCCTTCACCAATCGGGCTTTTACGGGCAGTTGGTCTCCCGCCTAACTTCCCTCGCATTCGCCTTATTTTGAGGTGGGAGTCTTACGGCGCGTTAATGCGGGATAAAGGGAGCATCTTGCTATGAATGATAGCAAGATGCTTTTTTCTAAGCAAATCATTATGTATATAAAAATAATCTTGTTATAATGATGAAATGAAATCGTTCTCATAAAGTGAAACTTTAATCAGTGGGGATTTTCTTTATCCCCACTGATTATTAGTTGAACCAATCGGGCTTTTACGAGCAGTTGATTCCTCACCTAATTTCTTTGCTTTCGCTGAATTTTGAGTTAGGAATCTTACTGCCCGTTAAAGCGGGACAAATGGAGGGGCAACATGAAAAAAATAGGTGTAGGGATTGTAGGATTTGGATTTTCTAGTACAACATTTCACATCCCGTTATTACAAACGATAGAAGAATACGATATTCGTGCTATTTTATCATCAAAAGAAGAAGTAGTGAAACAAGCATTACCAAATGCTGAAGTTGTTGGTACAATTGATGAATTAGTAAATCGAGCTGATATTGACTTAGTGGTCATTACTTCGCCGAATACAACCCATTTTCCATATGTAAAAGAAGCAATTGTACACGGTAAGCATGTTGTTGTGGAAAAACCATTCGTTGTTTCAATTGAAGAAGGAGAAGAACTTATTTCATTAGCGAACCGACATAATGTCGTTTTAAGTGTGTATCATAATCGCCGTTTGGATAATGATTTCTTAACGATAAAGAAATTATTACAAGAAAAAAGAATAGGGAATGTATACGCATATGAAGCGCATTTCGATCGTTTCCGCCCACATGTACGCGATCGCTGGAGAGAAAAGAACTTACCAGGATCAGGTATATTATATGATTTAGGATCGCATTTAATTGACCAAGCATTATCATTATTTGGGAAACCAGATGCGATAAGCGCAGATGTAATAAAACAACGACCAGGTGCAGAAGTGGATGATTACTTCCATGTTGTACTTCACTATGGAGTGAAGCGCGTTATTTTACATAGTAGCAGTTACGTAAAGCAAGCTGGACCACATTTTACACTGCATGGAGATAAAGGTTCTATCGTGAAGTATGGTATGGATTCACAGGAAGAACAATTAAAGACTGGAATGAAGCCAGGGGATAATGGTTATGGATCAGACTCTGAAGAGAATTTTGCTACTTTAGAAACAGAAGAAAGCTTAGAGCGTATTCCAACAGAAGTCGGCTGCTATGACATGTACTATAAAGGCGTGCGAGATAGCATATTAAATGGTGAAAAACTACCTGTAACTGCTCAAGAAGGTTTAGACGTTATTAAATTGATTCAATTGGCGACTGAAAGTAGTGAAACGGGTAGAGTCATTGCGGTAAAATAAAAAAAGACACGAATTTCGTGTCTTTTTTTATTAGGAATATGCGAATATGACTCATTATTTAGTTTAGTCGTTTATCATACATTAACTGGATTTGTATGCCGTAAGGATCTTCAATAATACCATATGCTTCACTAAATATATTTTTTTCTAATGGAGAGATTATTTTCACATGCTTATCGGAAATTAAATTATTATAAAATCTTTGTATTTCTTCTAAATTAGCACTTTGAATGCAAAGTGACATGTTATTTCCAACGCTATAACGTTCAGTAGGGTTCATTGTATCTTCGGCTATCATTAGCTTTGTATTCCCAATTTGTAAAACAGAGTGGGCAATATGATCTTTATTTTCACTTGTAATTTCAAACGAACTATCTCTTTTGGCCAGTTCTTCATACGTAACAATCATTAACTTCTTGGCCTCTAAATTACGTGTATAAAAATTAATTGCCTCCTTTGCTTGCCCATTCATTGAAAGAAAAATAGCTATTTCTAATGTCATAAATATATAACTCCTTTATTAGTTAATAATTATAATATAGACTAAAAAGGTTTCAATACATGACACCTTTTATGGAGGGAAATATGAAAAAAACTGAACGAATAAATGATATGCTTATTTTCTTAAATAATAAAAGATATTTTAATTTAAAAGATTTAATGGTTAGATATGATATTTCTAAAAGTACCGCTCTACGAGATATTCAATCATTAGAAGAAATAGGTGTACCAATATATTCTGAACTAGGTAGAAATGGGAGTTATAAAATTATAGAAAATAGTGTGTTATCACCAATATATTTTAGTGTGGATGAAATGTATGCGTTATACTTTTCGATGCTTACATTAAATGGATACAAAACAAAGCCATTTAATATAGAAAGTATTGCGCTTGAAAATAAATTTAAACATGTATTACCTGATAATGTGAGTAAAAATATTTCAATCATGGAACGAACGCTTTCCTTTGAAGTAACAAATCATAGTAACTTTAGTCCGTTCTTAAAAGAACTTTTACAGGGGATTTTTGCTGAGCGAGTTTATCATTTAACATATTTAAAAAAAGATGAGGAGAAAGTATTGGTCGCCCAATTTATTCGAATAGAATCTAAATTTGGCCAGTGGTATGCTAAAATCTTTAATTTTGAGACAAATCATGTTCAAATAATTAGATGTGATAAAATTCTTTCTATTGTGGAAACAAGCAATACTAATTCAAAAAATCTTGAAGAATTGTTAAGTTATCTTACTAATTTTCATAGAAGGCCTGATGCAACTGATTTTATTGTCGTTGTTAATCAAAAAGGAAAAGACATTTTTGATAAAGAGAATTATCCCTCCATGAAGATACAAAAAGAAAACGAAAATTACATTATAACAGGCTATTTTAACAAGAAAGAAGTTGATTTTGTTTCAAGTTATTTTCTGAATTTCGGTGAAACGATTATCTCAATTCAGCCTGTTATGCTAAAAGAGTTAATTTATAATAAGGTATTATCTATAAAGCAGCATTTAACTTCGTTAAGATAAAGTTAGTATTAATAATTTTTTTAACACCAAAAAGCCCTTGAAATCTAAATATCCAAAGGGCCTTTTGGTGATTTTATTTGTTCTTTAGAAAAAAATTATTTTTCTGGGACGGACAGTCCATAAAAGAACATCGTAACGATATCTTGTATATGTTTTTCGCGATCTCCTTCAAGAAGCTGTGCCCCGAAATCATCACCTAATTTAGTGAACATTTGAATGTATAGCAACATCATTTCTTTAGTAAGGTGAGGGTTAATTTCATTTTTTTGCTGTGCTTGTTCTAGTATTTCTAAATACCAAGGCAAGATTTTTTCGTTTTGATAACTATAAATAAACTTTCGGAGCTCTTCATCTCTTTGCATCATTTGTAGCAACATATCAGGTTGGAATAACCCGCCAGTATTCATTTTTCTAATGATCATCTTTTGCATCATCTCATGAAAAGGTAATTTTTCTTCTGCAAGTTTTTTATAATATTGAAATTCAGATATTATAAATTCTTGTATAAGCTCCCTAAATAACGCATCTTTACTTCCGAAATGATTATAAATTGTCACTTGAGAAACGTTTGCTTTTTTTGCAATATGTTCTATTTTCACTTCATTAAATCCACGTTCTGAAAATAATGTAAAGGCCGCATCTTTAATGGCACGTTTTTTCTTTTCTTTCACTTTTTCAAAGCCGTTCAATACAATCACCTCAATTAAAATATACAAGAAAAAATAATTGAAAACAATATTTTTGAAATATGGACATATAAATATTTCAAAAAGTTGTTGCGAATATGAAAGATGAGGAGTACAATAATTTTGAAATATCACATGTTAAATATTTCAAAAAATGAGGTGGGTTTATGATTTCAGTTCAAAATGTTACAAAACAGTTTTCAAATGGAAAAGGCTTGTTTGATATTACATTTGAAGTGAAAGAAGGAGAAGTTTTTGGCTACTTAGGACCAAATGGTGCTGGGAAATCAACAACGATTCGTAATTTAATGGGATTTATAAAACCGACGGCTGGTAAAGCGACAATTTTCGGATTAGATTGTTGGGAAGATGCTGCGAAAATTCAAAGAGAAGTTGGCTATTTACCAGGAGAAATTTCTTTTATTGAAGGAATGAATGGATTAGAATTTTTAAATTTGATGCAAGGAATGCGTGGGTTAAAAAATATAAAAAGACGAGATGAATTGATAGAACGTTTGCAGTTCGATGTGAAAACACCAATTCGAAAAATGTCTAAAGGAATGAAACAAAAAGTAGGTATAGTTGCGGCATTTATGCATGATCCAGAAGTGTTAATTTTAGATGAACCGACATCAGGACTCGATCCACTTATGCAACAAGTATTTATAGATTTAATATTAGAGGAAAAGCAAAGAGGAAAAACAATCCTTATGTCATCACATATTTTCACTGAAATTGAGAGAACTTGTGACAGAGTAGCTATTATTAAAGATGGTTGTCTTGTAACCGTTGAAAACATTCATGATTTACAAGGCATGAGAAGACAGGTGATAGATGTAACAGTATCATCTCAAGAAGAAATCGAATCTCTTAAACAATGTGATTTGCAATTTGAAGGAATGAAAGGTAGAGAGGCGTCAATTATTGTGCAAGGAAACTATCAAACTGTTTTACAAATACTTTCAAACTATAATGTAACTGCACTTCAAACGAGAGCGACGGATTTAGAACATTTATTTATGCATTATTACGAGAAGAAAGAAGGGGTAAAGCATGAATAAACAACTATTTTTAGCTAGTTTGAAAGAAACGAAAAAAAGTATATTCAGCTATGCTACTGGTGCAGCTCTTTATTTATGGTTATTAATTTGGATATTCCCATCGATGGTTTCAGCCAAAGGTTTAAATGAATTAATAAGTGCCATGCCTGATAGTGTGAAAAAAATTGTTGGAATGGAAAGTCCGATTCAAAATGTAATGGATTTTTTAGCTGGTGAATATTATAGTCTATTGTTTATTATCATTTTAACAATTTTTTGTGTCACGGTTGCAACGCATCTAATTGCTCGTCATGTAGATAAAGGGGCGATGGCATATTTATTAGCAACACCTGTATCCAGGGTGCAAATTGCAATTACACAAGCTACTGTTCTCATATTGGGGCTACTAATAATTGTAATTGTCACTTATGTAGCTGGTATATTAGGTGCAGATTGGTTTTTAAAAGATAATAACTTAAATAAAGAATTATTTTTGAAAATAAATGTAGTTGGAGGGCTTATATTTTTAGTAGTTAGTGCCTATTCATTTTTCTTTTCTTGTATATGTAATGATGAAAGAAAGGCACTTAGCTACTCAGCCAGTTTAACAATCTTATTTTTCGTATTAGATATGGTAGGGAAATTAAGTGATAAGTTAGAGTGGATGAGAAATATATCTTTATTTACATTGTTTCGTCCGAAAGAAATTGCTGAAGGAACATATAATATATGGCCAGTAAGTATAGGCTTAACTGCTGGAGCACTTTGTATCTTCATAGTAGCAATTGTAGTGTTTAGGAAGAGGGATTTACCGTTGTAAATTAGAAAGTCCACTGAGAAAGTGGGCTTTTTTTGTTTGTAAATTCGAAGGGATATCTTTTAGAGAAACATTTAAGTAGATAGTCAAAATGGAATGTTTACATTTTTTCTTGTAGAAATATTCAAAAGAATTGAACCTTTTTCTAGGATACTCCGTCTAATATGTGTAAAGTTTAATTAATAGAGAGGCTGAAACAGGAGGACCAATTGTGAAAGTAATTCCTTTATATAAGATGATTGTAAAAGAAGAAACGGATGTTTCTTTAGCAAAAAAGGGTAATCACGAGGCTTTTATGACACTTATACATACAGAAAAAGTAAAGATGTATCGCATTGCGAAGGCGATGTTACGTGATGAGACGAATATAGAGGATGCGATGCAGGCAACAATTTTAAAAGCTTATGAAAATATAAAAAAACTGAAAAAGGAAGAATTTTTTCAAACTTGGCTCATTAGAATTTTAATAAATGAGTGTAACAATATAATTCGCTCTTATAAAAAAGTAATTGTAATTGAGGATCATGATAGTAATATGGTGGCGTTCGATCGATATGAAGATATTGACCTTTGTAATGCTATTCAGTCTTTAACGGAAGAACTAAGAGCTGTAACTGTACTTTATTATTATGAAGATATGAATCAAGAAAGTATTGCAACGCTTTTAGAAATTCCAAAAGGAACGGTTAAATCAAGATTGTCACGTGCAAGGGAACAATTAGAAGAGCGATTAAAGATGGAGTAGGAGGTGGTTAAAATGGATAAAGAAAAATTATTTGATGAAAAATTAAAAAAGAGAATAGAAAAGGATAATACCGTATTGCCACAGGCACTAAATGAAAAAATTAATGATACACTTCATAATCTTCCTGTAAAAAGAAAGAGTTATAGAGTACATATGATGTTTATTAGTGCCGCTGTTCTAACGCTATCAATTGTATCTATGTCTGAGTTTTCTATACAGAGCTTTGCACAAAATGGAGGGATGTTTAATTACGTAAAGAAGAATGCGTTTTCTGATTATGAGAATGAAGAAGAAATAAAGTCGAACGTCAATTATCCAGATAAGGAAAAGATTCATCAAAAGATGCTTGATTCAATTGATCATTTCCAAAATGTTTCAGGGCAATTCGAAGAATATTCTAGCTCTACAAGAATTGCTACAACATATAAATATGCGATTGATACGGAGAAACAAAGTGGTATTTCATCTAAAGAAGACAAGCTATCGAAAAAAAGCACGATGATTTATAGTGAGGAAGGAAAAAAAGAGTTTAATGATAAGAATAATACGTATAAAGAGACGAGATGGAGTCCAAAAGAAAGAAATAATGAACTATTAAAATTAAGCCCTACGGAAAGGTTATTGAGAAAATCAAGTGAGAAGAAACGGTATGATGACGAATATGTGGGATTCGCTAAGTACAGTATTCAATCAGAATTTGCTGATCTATTAATTCGATATAAAGATTGGAGTTATAAAGAAACGAAGTATCTTGGACTCGATTGCTACAAAATAGAAGGGGTAATAAACATAGAAATGCCTGTAAGTACATCTGAAGATTTGAGTGGGAAATTTGAAATGGTTGTAGAGAAAAATATGGGGATTATGTTGAAGTTCCTTAGTTTCCATGAAGGTATGATTCAATATTCGATTACGACTGAATGGATACAAATAAACAAAGGATTGAAAGAGAATGTATTTCAAAAGGATAGCACTAATTATGAAAAATTGAAAAACATATTAGATGAATAGAAAACGGAGGGAACTATATGGAGAATACCTCTCCTTCAAGAGAAAAGAAAAATAAACGAAAATATAAAAAGACAACGATCATAAGTGTATTGTTAGGAGTATTACTATTTGGCGGAGTTGGGTATGGTGCTTATGTATATATGAAAACTTCTAATCTCGTACAAAAATCTAATTTGAACTTATCGCGTGGTGAAAAATCAAATTTACGTGAGAAAGCTGTAAAGCCAATTACACACAACGTTTCAATGTTAATTATGGGGATTGATGAAAATCAAGAACGGCAAAAGGGCTATAATGGTGCATTTCATACGGATGCATTATTGTTAGCTACGTTTAATAAAGAAGATAAGACAGTGAAATTAACCAGTATACCAAGAGATACTTATACATATGTTCCAATCGAAAAGAAAAAAGATAAAATAACACACGCATATGGAAGTGGTTTCGTTAAAAACGGAAAGGATGGAGGGCCACAAGCTTCTGTTGAGGCAGTAGAAAAGTTGCTGCAAGTACCGGTAGATTATTTTGTGAAATTTAATTTTGGGTCATTTATTAAAATTGTCGATGGGCTCGATGGTGTTGAGGTAGATGTCCCGGTTGAATTTACTGAACAAAATAGTAAAGATGAACCCGATACGATTCACTTGAAAAAAGGGGTTCAAAAATTAACGGGAGAAGAAGCACTTGCTTTGGCGAGAACTCGTCATATTGATAGTGATGCAATGAGGGGACAGCGCCAACAACTTGTTATTGAGGCGATTTTAAGTAAATTAAAAAGTGTAGGGTCTATTACAAAACTGGAGAAAATGGTTGAGGCCGTCGATGGCGATTTTAAAACAAATTTAGCATTGGATGATATTTTATCTTTTTATAAATATGGTTTAGATTGTTCAGTTGAGAAGATTCAACTGAACGGTGATGATTTATATTTACCAAATGGCCCAAATGGGAAGCGTGTATATTATTATAATCCTAATAAAAAAGACTTGCAAAATTTGAGTAATACACTCAGAACACATCTTGGATTAAGTGAGAAGCAAATTGAGGGAAATTAAAGCGGATGCTATATCTGCTTTTTTTGTTTTTGTAGGAAAGAGATCTCTAGAATATACATTATTTATTAACGATAATCTACAGTCTATTTATTGGAAAGTATCATTAACACTATTAAATTAGTGTATATGTAACAATAATAAATGATGTTAAAAAACTATATGGAATTTTTATGAATATTACTGTAAGAAAATAATTTTTTAACAATTTTCAATAATAACACTTTACAAATTTTAAAAAATTAGTAGAATAAGAAGTAGTAAGAATCGTCTGATAAATATATAAAGAAAAACAGAATTATCAGAAAATTCTTAAATAGCTATCGTTTAGAATTAGGGAGGGTACAAAAATGAAAAAGAAAAAAATGAAAAAACTAACAGCAGTTGTAGTACCGGTTTTAGCAATGAGCATGGCATTAACAGCATGTTCTACATCAGGCGGAGATAAAAAGACAAGCACAAATTCTAGCTCTAGTGGAGATAGTAAGTCAGGGGAAAAATTAGCGGCAAAACAAGTTTTAAATCGAACAGTAACACAAGAGATTCCAACGATGGATTCTTCTAAATCAACAGATACAGTATCTTCACAAATGCTAGGGAATACGATGGAAGGGTTATATCGTCTTGATAAAGATAATAAGCCGATGCCAGCTGCGGCAGAATCTAGTACGAAAAGTGAAGATGGTAAAAAATATACATTTAAACTACGTAAAGATGCAAAATGGTCAAATGGTGATCCAGTAACTGCGAAAGATTTCGTATATGCTTGGCAACGTCTATTAGATCCAAAAACAGCTGCTGAGTATGCGTTTATCGCATTCCCAATTAAAAATGCAGAAGTGGTTAATAAAGGAGAAAAACCTGTCGCTGAATTAGGAGTGAAAGCGGTAGATGATCTTACGCTTGAAGTTGAATTAGAGCAAGCGGTACCGTACTTCTTAAACTTAGTAGCATTCCCATCGTACTACCCATTAAATGAAAAATACGTAAAAGAAAAAGGGGAGAAGTTCGGCTTAGAGTCTGATACAACAGTTTATAACGGACCGTTCGTTCTTAAAGATTGGAAGCATGAACAAGGATGGCAATTAAAGAAAAATGATCAATATTGGGATAAAAAGACTGTAAAACTTGAAGAAGTTAACTTCAGTGTTGTAAAAGAGGCAGCAACGCTAATTAACTTATATGATAGCGGTCAAGTTGACTTTGCTTTATTAAATGGAGAGTTCGTAGATAAATACAGAAATAAGAAAGACGAATTCGGAACATTCTCACAAGTGAGCACGTACTTCATTCGTATGAACCAAAAACGTGATGGACAAGATACACCATTAAAGAGCAAAAAATTGCGTGAAGCAATTGCACTTTCTATCGATAAGAAAAATCTAGCAAATGTAATTTTAAATGATGGATCAAAAGAAGCTGACTTCTTAGTGCCAAAAGGATTAGCGACTGGACCGGACGGTAAAGACTTCCAAGAAACGTTTAAAAATGGTTTGAAACCAGATGCTAAAAAAGCTGCTGCATCATGGGAAGAAGCGAAAAAAGAGCTTGGTAAAGATCAAGTTACAATTGAATTCTTAAACTACGATACTGGTAATGCGAAAAAAGTTGGAGAATATATTAAGGACCAAATTGAGAAAAACTTAAAAGGTGTAACAGTTAACATTAAACTTCAACCATTTAAGCAAAAACTAAAATTAGAATCTGAGCAACAATATGATATTTCATACGGTGGTTGGAATCCAGATTATGCAGATCCAATGACATTCTTAGATATGTTTGAGTCTAAGCATTCTCATAACCAAATGAGCTTCTCAGATCCTAAATATGACGGCATGGTGAAAAAAGCTGGAACGGAATTAATGAGCGATGCGAAGAAACGTTGGGAAGAGTTAGGAAAAGCTGAAAAAACATTACTTGAAGAAGATGTAGCGATTGTACCTTTATATCAACGTGGGGATTCTTATGTTTTACAACCAAATGTAAAAGGTGTAGTAAAACATAATATCAGTCCAGAATTTAGCTTTAAGTGGGCATACGTGACTGAAAAATAATAGAGTTAAAAAAGCATTTCAAAGTAGCTTAGCTACTTTGAAATGCTTTTTTTTAGCTCAGTTAAATAGAGAAGAATAAGGCGTATAGTACGTACATATAGTAGATGGGGGATAAATCATACTAATTTATGAAGATAAAAATCAGAATATTTAAAATAAAACTATTTACAAATATGAAAAATAGAGTAGAATAATATTAGTTATAATTTTCAGAAAATTAATCGTTAGCAAGGGGTCTCTCAAGGGTTGGTAATGTACATATAATTAGGGAGGGTACAAAAATGAAGAGAAAAAAGATGAAAAAGTTAACAGCGGTTGTAGTACCAGTTTTAGCAATGAGTGTTGCATTGACAGCGTGCTCTGGATCAGGTGGGGAGAAGAAAACGACTACTACATCTAATAGTGGGGAAGAAAAAAAAGCTGATATTAAATATGCAGCGAAGCAAGTATTAAATCGTACGGAAAATCAAGAAATTCCGACGATGGACACTTCTAAATCTACTGATACGTTAGGGGCACAAATTTTAGGAAACACAATGGAAGGATTATATCGTCTTGATAAAGATAATAAGCCTATTCCGGCTGCTGCAGAATCAAGTACGAAAAGCGAAGATGGTAAAAAATATACGTTTAAACTGCGTAAAGATGCAAAATGGTCAAATGGAGAGCCTGTAACAGCGAAAGATTTCGTATATGGATGGCAGCGCTTACTTGATAAAAACACAGCGGCAGAATATGCGTTTATTGCCTACTATATTAAAAATGCAGAGGCAATTAATAAAGGTGAAAAACCTGCAACGGAATTAGGTGCAAAAGCGGTAGATGATTATACACTTGAAGTAGAATTAGACAAACCAGTACCATATTTCTTAAACTTATTAGCATTCCCGTCATATTATCCTTTAAATGAAAAGTTCGTAAAAGAAAAAGGAGAGAAATTCGGTTTAGAAGCAGATACAACATTGTATAACGGGCCATTTGTAATGGCATCGTGGAAACATGAACAAGGTTGGCAGTTGAAGAAAAATGATAAATATTGGGATAATAAGACTGTGAAATTAGAAGAAATTAATTATAGTGTAGTAAAAGAAGTTGCTACAAAAGTAAATTTATATGATACAGGATCAATTGATTTCACACTACTATCAGGAGAATTCGTAGATAAATATAAATCGAACAAAGATGAATATGGTGAGTATTCAGAAGCAAGTACGTACTTCTTACGTTTAAATCAAAAGCGTAACGGACAAGATACACCGTTAAAGAGTAAAAAGCTTCGTGAAGCAATCGCATTATCCATTGATAAAAAAGGTTTAGCAAACGTTATATTAAATAATGGATCAAAAGCAACTGATCAATTGGTTCCAAAAGGGCTTGCGATAGGGCCGGATGGTAAAGATTATCAAGATACATTTAAAAATGGTCTGAAATATGATGTGAAAAAAGGCGCAGCAGCTTGGGAAGAGGCGAAAAAGGAACTCGGAAAAGATCAAGTTACAATTGAATTACTAAGCTATGATGATGGAACTGCGAAAAAGATTGCCGATTATTTTAAAGATCAAATTGAGAAAAACTTAAAAGGTGTAACAGTTAACACGAAAATTCAGCCATTTAAACAAAAATTAAAATTAGAGTCAGCGCAAGATTATGAAGTTTCGTTTGCAGGTTGGAGCCCAGATTATTCGGATCCAATGACATTTATTGATATGTTTGAATCGAAGAGTCCATATAACCAAATGAGTTATTCAAATCCGAAATACGATGAAATGGTACAAAAAGCAGGTAATGAATTATTGTCTGATCCGAAGAAGCGCTGGGAAACGTTAGGGAAAGCAGAAAAAATATTCCTTGAAGAAGATGCAGGATTAGTTCCTTTATATCAAACAGGAAGAGCGTACGTAATGAAACCGAATGTAAAAGGAATTGTGAAACACAACATTAGTCCAGAATATAGCTTTAAGTGGGCGTATGTAACTGAGGATGGCGGAAAGTAATAACATGAAAGCATTTCAAAAGTGGCTAATATGCTTTTGAAATGCTTTTTTTGTATGAATAGGAGAATAAGGCACATGGAAATTAGAAAGGAGTTCAACAATTGGATAGATAAATGATAGCAGAGATTTCATATTGATGAGAAAAATATAGAACATAGCAATAGAGAAGAATAAGAGGGGATATGTTTACATATAGTAGACGGGGGATGATTCATATAGTAGTAATAGTAAAATAGCAAGTTATTATCATAAAAAAATAAATATTTAGAAAATTTACAAAAATACTTTACAAAACCAGAAAAAACAGTAGAATATTAATTAATAAGAATTTTCTGATAACGAAAGTTAATAGAGAATCTCTAACTGTTAATATCGTACATATAATTGGGGAGGGTACAAAGAAATGAAGAGAAAAAAGATGACAAAATTAACAGCGGTTGTAGCACCAGTTCTAGCAATGAGTATGGCATTAACAGCTTGCTCGGGATCAGGTGGAGAGAAGAAAACAACTACAACGTCTAATGGTGGGGAAGAGAAAAAATCCGATATTAAATATGCAGCAAAACAAGTATTAAATCGAACAGAAACGAATGAAATTCCGACGATGGATACTTCGAAAAGTACGGATACACTTGGTTCACAAATTTTAGGAAACACGATGGAAGGATTATATCGTCTTGATAAAGATAATAAGCCAATCCCAGCTGCAGCAGAATCTAGCACAAAAAGCGAGGATGGTAAAAAATATACATTCAAGCTACGTAAAGATGCAAAATGGTCAAATGGTGATCCAGTAACTGCAAAAGATTTCGTATTTGCATGGCAACGTCTATTAGATCCAAAAACAGCTGCTGAGTATGCATTTATTACTTACTATATTAAAAATGCAGAAGCGATTAATAAAGGAGAAAAACCTGTAACTGAATTAGGAGTAAAAGCAACCGATGATTATACGCTTGAAGTAGAATTAGAGCAAGCGGTACCATACTTCTTAAACTTAGTGGCATTCCCATCATACTATCCATTAAATGAGAAGTTCGTAAAAGAAAAAGGAGAGAAGTTCGGTTTAGAATCTGATACGACAGTCTATAATGGACCGTTTGTACTTACTGATTGGAAACATGAGCAAGGCTGGAAATTGAAGAAAAATGACCAATATTGGGATAAAAAGACTGTAAAACTAGATGAAATTAATTACAGTGTAGTAAAAGAAGTAGCTACAAGGGTAAATTTATATGATACAGGTGCAATTGATTTCGCGCTTTTATCAGGAGAATTCGTTGATAAGTATAGAAATAAAAAAGATGAGTTTGGAACATATTCAGAACCAAGTACATTCTATTTACGTTTAAATCAAAAGCGTGCTGGTCAAGATACACCACTAAAAAGCAAGAAATTACGTGAAGCAATTGCATTATCGATAGATAAAAAGAATTTAGCAAATGTCATCTTAAATGATGGTTCAAAAGGAGCCGATTATTTAGTTCCGAAGGGTTTAGCAGCTGGACCTGATGGTAAAGATTTCCAAGAAACATTTAAAAATGGTTTGAAACAAGATACTAAAAAGGCTGCGGCTGCATGGGACGAAGCGAAAAAAGAACTTGGAAAAGATCAGGTGACAATTGAATTCTTAAACTACGATACTGGTAATGCGAAAAAAGTTGGAGAGTATGTAAAGGATCAGATTGAGAAAAACTTAAAAGGTGTAACAGTAAATATTAAACTTCAGCCGTTTAAGCAAAAATTAAAATTAGAATCAGAGCAAGAATATGATATCGCATATGGTGGTTGGAGCCCAGATTATGCAGATCCGATGACATACTTAGATATGTTTGAAACAACGAATTCTCAGAATCAAATGAGTTACTCAAATTCAAAATATGATGAGAGTATTAAAAAGAGTAAAACAGAATTAATGTCTGATGCAAAGAAACGTTGGGAAGAGTTAGGGAAGGCAGAAAAAGTGTTACTTGAAGATGATGTAGCACTTGTACCTTTATATCAAAATGCTAGATCATATGTTATGCAACCAAATGTAAAGGGAATTGTGAAACATAATATTAGTCCGGAATATAGTTTCAAATGGGCGTATGTAGAAGAGAAATAATAACAAATAAAAGCATTTCTAAGGTGTAGTAAAGCACTTTGGAAATGTTTTTTTTTGCACCACTTTTTTATGAATGAATATAAGTATTATAGAAAAATGAAGGAGAATCCCATGAAAAGAAATTCGTACATTGATTTTTTAGCTTATTACGGAATAGGGAGTGCTCATCCTGGTGGTTTTACGTTAACGAAGCAATTACTATCTCAATTGCCGCTTAGACACGGAGCAAATGTTCTTGAGATAGGTTGCGGCACGGGGAAAACAGCGGCGTATATGACAAAAGAATTGGGTTATAAAGTGACAGCGGTTGAAAAGAATGAAATTATGATTCAAAAAGCGAAAGATAGATGGTTGTTTGATGGTTTAAATATACAATTGATTCAAGGAGATGTAGAAAGGTTACCGTGTTTAAATGATTCTTTTGAGCTTGTACTTGGAGAATCTATACTCGCTTTTACAAATAAAGAAAAGGTTATTTCGGAATGTTATCGTGTATTACAAAAGGATGGGAGGCTTGTTGTCATTGAAATGATTACCGAAAAACATATTGAGAAGAAAGAGGAGGAAAAGATTGGACAGTTATACGGTATGAAAGAATTATTAACTGAGAATGAGTGGATTCATTTATTTCAAGCAGCAAATTTTAAAAGAATTACAATTGCCGGTGGCGGAACTATTGCAGAAACAGTTGCAGGACATGTGGAAGAGCCAGAGTGGAATGTATCACCGTTTATTCCAGAAGAATTGTATGAGGCGTGGGTGAAACACGAACAAGTACTGCTTCTGTATCAACATATTTTAGGGCATCGGATTTTTATATGTGAAAAATAGAAAAAGAGTTGGCTAAAGATAGTCAACTCTTTACTATGTTAGATGAAAAATAATGCAGCCAAAGTAATTCCAAAAATAAAGCCAAATCCGAGTTCAAGGCCCCAGCCACCGCCGTCACAACCACCGCAACCACGACCGCCGCATCCACAGCCACTAAATCCACCACCGAATCCACCACCGCATCCAAATCCACAGTTATCACATCTGCTAATACCACCGCAAATATCACATCCGCCGTTTGAATATGCGTTATAGTACCCGAATCCTGTATCAAAAGATGAGCGCTGTTGCATTGGTTCAATCCAAACAGAATCGTTTGTTACATCGATTATTTTGCCTAAGTGAATGCGACCATCCCGATCTTCAATTCGAACAACTTTACCGAAATAACGTTGGCATGTATCATAACATCTTTTTCTATGCATGTTCTTTCCTCCTTCCGTATTACCGTAATACGATATGTAAGCAGGACAAGTGCGGCTTGTACGAATGACCTATCTATCATAATTGTTATACGAAAGGGGAAATATACGAACAGGATACATAACGAGGAGGAAGAGAAATGAAATCTACAGACCAATTTCAGACGTACGAAGTTCCTTGGGAGGAATTAATAGAAGCACTGCGAGGTGAAATGAAGAAACAAGTAGGGGCGGATATTATTGATACGGTCGTATGTAATTTGAAAGATGGTTTTGAAGTGTATACATATGTGCAGGGTGATTTGGATTTCGAGTATACAGAAGCTCTTGAACGAAAATATGGAAGTGACGGGAAAATCCCTAATTTGTTAACAGTTATGCTGGTAGCTAGCATTTATAATACGGGTGAAGAGAATATACGTTTACATGCAGATCAAAAGGAAAATCCGATTGTTGAAGTATATGTGAAGAAGTAAAGAGTGCGCTAATTATAGCGTGCTCTTTATTTCTTGTATTGAAAAGAAAATCAAACTTTAATGGTGGAATTTATAGCGGGAAAAGTATGAAATCTATGTGTTATTTCAGATATATAATAAGGAAAAAATTCGAAATAAAATATGGGAGTAGTTCATTTTTGTTTACATAATGTAATTGCTGTGAACTGTTGTCCTAAAATACAAGTCATATATCTTGTTTCCTCTCATAAATTTAAACATAGGAATTTGTCTACAAAGGTGGCGAAGCCTCATCATGAAAATTCGAATTTGTGCCACGTTCATGCTGTTTCTATTTATATGTTTACCTTTTTCAGTTTTTGCAAAAGGAGAGGAGGCAAAGGAAAGGGTCGTTTCACTTGTATATGATGATTCGGGCAGCATGAGAAATAACGATCGCTGGAAGTATGCCAATTACGCCTTGCAAAGTTTAGTTGCGCTATTAGATGAGAAAGATAAATTTTCTTACGTTCCAATGAGTAAGCCGGATGCTCCATTAAACATTTCATTAACAAAGGATCAAAGGCAAACAGAAATTGAGGGGATTGGGGCGTGGAAAACATATTTAAATACTCCATTTAGCGCAGTAGAAACGGCGATGCAATCTATAAAAAAGGAAGCAGATATAGATGGGAAACGTGAATTTTGGCTTATTGTATTAACTGACGGGGCATTTAATGATTTGGAGAAAGATAAGATTGGCGGAAAAGAACAAATTACACAGAAGTTAGCACAGTTTAAGAAAGAGATGGATTCTAAAAAGATCTCTTTACACCCAGTCTTAATCACGATGGAAGAGGATTTAGGGCAGCAAGAGAAGCTGCAGTTAAATACGTTTAAAGAGATTTGGAAAAAAGAAATGAATGGAGTTGTCATGCCGTCTAGCGGTGAGGATGGTATTGTACAAAGTGTGAATCAAGTGGCAGCATTAGTTGCAAATCGTGATCCATTTTCTTCTGTTGAGTCGATTGTCAAAACGAAAATAGTAGGGAAAAAAGTAGAGATTACAACACCGTTTCCATTAAAGCGTATGACGCTTGTACGACAATCACCTTCTTTGTCTAATTATAAAGTTATGCAACTTTCCAAACCGTTACAATTGCAGTCTTCTTTTTCTATACATGCACCAGGAGAAGCTAAATTATTCGGAAATATAGTGCATGTAAGTACAGCGAATCAGGAAGTGATTAAGCCCGGGACATATACGATAGAAGTGGATCAGGACATTGAGAAAGAGGGATTACAAGTACTTGTTGAACCAGCGCTTAATTATACTGTTTCTACGTACGACAAAGATGATAAAGATAGAAAAAATGTTGAGAAAATGTATGAAGGTGTGACAGCTGTTATTGAAGCGAAACCTACTGAATTACCAATTCAAACTTCTTATTTCGAAGCAGAAGTAGAAATAGACGGAAAGCAGTATCCGATGAAGTGGGATGATAAAAGACATGTGTTTTATTACGAGACACAGGTTGGTAAAGCGTTAGTACGCGGGAAAGTCCATATGAATATAAAGGGATTTTATAGACAGACGAAAGAATTCAAGATTGAACCAGCTGAAAAACCAAAATTAACACTTCAAGCTGTTACGAAAGATTATGAAGAAAAGGTAACAAATTTAGAAAATAGTAAACCATTTATTTTACAGCCCCAGTTAAATGGTAAACCGATGACAGAAGAGGCTGTAAAGAAACTATTAAAATCTACTGGTGTCACATCGAATCAATCGATCAACTATGAATTAAAACAGCATGGTAGTCAAGTTTATGTTTATCCTCGACCTTATTACTCCGACACATTCAATTTTACAGATACCGGCACCGTAGAGGCTACCATCACGATCAATGATTCAACATTACAAGAAGTAAAGGAAAAGATCGTACTGCACATTGAAAATGCGCCGTTTTTTGAGAAGTATGCGCTCATTTTTAAATTTGTAATTCCTATCACTTTATTACTTTTAATAGTAGGAATTATTATTTTAGGATGGATTGTTCGTCCGAGATTTCATAGGAAAGCATTACTATATTACGAATGGGATCAAGAAGTAGCGAAAGATTGGCTTTATCAATCTGAACCAGAGTTACTTAAAAATAAATGGTGGAAGCACTATTTTGGCATTCCATTCCGAGCAGAAAGAAAGACTGTGCAATCTGTAACATTAATAGCGAAAAAAGGATCGAAATCTATATTTGTAGCGAAAGAATCGCAAGTGGTTGGGATGATTATTGATGGGATGTTTATAACAGAGGAAGAGGTAGGAATGGAGCATAAGACGTTGTATCCAAATGAACTTTTAGTAATTGATAGAGGATATGGTAAGGAGATTTACCGGTACGAATGTGAATAGTAGATAGGGTGTAAGAGGGGCGGAGGAGGCCCGGCTCTCTTTATTCTTCTTTTCAAACAAGCAAGAATAGGAAGGTGGTTCACATGACATTACAAGTTCCAACAATTTTAATTGGCTTAGGTGGAATCGGTAGTACTGTCACACATCAAATATATGAAAGATTACCTGAGGAGCGTCGTAAAAAGGTAGCGATGCATGTATTTGATACAGATGTGAATACATTGAGTAAATTTGATCATATTCGGAAGTTTAAGACGCAAACGAGCTCGAGTAAAACACCGAGAGAGTATATTGCGGGAGATCCAACGATTCCAGAGTGGTTTCCGATGGACCCGACTATACTTGATAAACCGTTAACAGAAGGGGCTGGACAGTTACGCGTCATTTCACGATTAGCGTTACGTGCTGCGATGAAAGAAGATAAACTCACATCGTTTTGGCAAGAAATCGAGAAGATTTTTCCAGTTACAAGTGATCAGACGGAATATGGTGTACGTGTCATTATTGTAACATCACTAGCCGGCGGAACAGGCTCAGGGATGTTTTTACAAATCGCATTATATTTGCGTGAGATGCTCCGGAAGAAATTGCAGCATCATAACATTTTAATTCGCGGTGCGTTTTTAATGCCAGATGTTTTAGTTAAGACGAGAACGGTTAGTGCGAAAGAGTTTGAAACTGTGCAAGCGAATGGTTATGCATCGTTAAAAGAGTTGCACGCTATTACGCTTGGATCGACTGGTGAATTATCAAAACGAGGCGGCGTAACGATTGAATTAGAATATCGTCCTGATCAAGTGGATGAGGACGGAAGAACAAACCATACGATAAAGCAGCATCATTTACCGTACAATTATTGTTTCTTATATGATTATGAAAATTTACATGGGCACCATTTGCACAATTTATCGGATTATATGGAGCAAATGGCAAATACGATTTATTTACAGTTATTTAGTCCAATGTCTGCAAATCATTTTGCACAAGAAGATAATCAAATTCAGCAATTGGCAGAATCGAGTGGGAAAGGGAGATATTGCGGAGCAGGAACGGCAAAACTTATTTATCCGTATGAGCACGTTTTGAAATACTGTGCTTTAAAATGGGCGGTGCAAGGTTTAGATGAATCTTGGCTTCATTTAGATCAACTGTTTCAAGAAAAAAAGCAAAGATACGACCAAGATGTCAAACGTGGTATGCAGCGTGAAAAGCCAGAGCGCGGGAAAAGTTATTTAGAAGACTTAGAGCATCTTGCTACTCGGCCAGAACAAGCTCATATTTTTTATAGACAAATGTACCATGAAACACGTGAAGGGGCAGAGGGTGGTAAGCTCGGTGTTGCAAAATCAAAATTGTTTTTAGATGCTGTAGAGAGTTACGTACACCGTACAGTGCAAAAAGATGAGGAATTAAACCGCCTGCAGCATGAGTGCAAAATATCGGCTGCGAAGCTTAAAATGATGGAACAAATGAAGGGGGAAGTAGCGAGAGTTGATCATGCGGTTCGTTTATATGCTTATGCCATTCCGAGCCGTGTACATGAGCATGTTACTACCCTTTTATATGACATGATCGAATCAGACCGCTTTACACCGAGTGGCTCAGAAGGACAGTCTTACCAATTAAATACATGGTTTTTAAAGAAAACGGATCCAGTTCATCCAGTTGCAGCACGTTTTATGCTGTATGAAATTCGTAAGCAGTTAGTAGAGAAGATGAATCGACTACATGAAAATAATGAACAAAAGCGTAATTTAATTCAAAACTACGATAAGAAATTTAATGTGAGTAATATTGATGGAACTGTAACGGCTGTTCGCCGTGTTGAAATTGCGCAGCAACAAGGCTGGTTTGGAAAAATGATTAATAATCAGCAGCGTTTGTTTAAAAAAGAATTTGAAGATATTGTAACGCAGTACGTACACAAATTAAGTGAGTATCGTAAAGAAATGTTGTTAGAACTCGTGTATCAATCGCTATACCAAGCAGTTGATAAAATGATTCAATATTGGGAAAGATTCTTTGATAATTTATACGAAACACGTGAAAATTTATTGTTTGAAATCCAAAAGCGAAGCAAGGAATTTGAGGGGAAAACGAACCCGACGAATGTATACGTATTAGCTGAAGAGAAATTGCAAGAAAAGATTTGGCAAGATATGCAGCAACATTTAAATTTAGGTGTATTACCGAAAGATATATCGTCCGAAATTTATATGAGCTTGTACGGGGAATATTGTCGTGATGCGAAAGCCGAAGAAATTCAGTCGAAAAAGGTGGAAGACTTCTATCGTGAACATATATTGAGTTATTGTTATGACGAACTTCAAGTGCGCTATCGTGACAAATTAGAGCTTAATATCGTTGAAGCATTGCGAAAAGAAGCAGATTTCAAGAAGCGTGATCGTGATGAATACGTTCGTGAAAAAATTGAAGATCTTTTCCATTTAGCAAGTCCGTTCGTTCCGAAAGTTTCTCATCATAGAGAATTACAATATTGGGGCGTACATCCATCTTTAAAACAAGAATTGCAAGAAGAGTTATTGCAAGAAATGTTTAAAGAAAAAGATACGGTAAACGAGGCGTTTTCACCATTTGAAGTGATTTGTTATCGTGCTCATTACGGATTATCGCTACAAGATTTTCCTAAGCTTTCATCTGGACATATTGCGAATGGTTTTATGAACGATAAAGGTGATTATTTTCAATCGTATTATCGCCGCGTGAACAAATTAAATAGTAAAAAATCTAGTTTGACGCCGCATTTAGATAAATATTGGCACTTACCAGCCTTTATGCCAGACTTGAATGCAACGCAAACGAAGTTAGATTACGACAAATGTAATCGTGCTCTTCTATACGCGTATATGTATCGCTGGATTAGCTTAGTTGCTGTTGATGGACAATTCGTGTATCAATATAATGGTGTTGGCCGTAGCTTTTTAATTCAGTCGATGGGGAAAAATATTTCAAGTGAAAGTTATAAGTTGCACAGAGCATTGCTTCATAATCCGTTTATTTATGAAAACATCTTGTCACGATTTGAAGAAGAACAAGAAAAGGCAATGATACAAGGTGGACATTTATATACACATGCATTTGTATTAGGCGCTCAAGATATAAGATGGCTCCGTAAAGAGCATGTTCATAATATTTTAGATATGATTTTAATGTATGACCGTGAGGCAAAATATGACCCGACGTTAGAAGAAACATCTGACGATTTGTTAAGGCTATTCCTTGATGAAATTGAGCTGTATTTCCAAAACTATTACGGAACAGGTGCAGATATGGTTGCAAAGAAAGAGAAAGAGATGTTTATGAAACAATTGTGGGATCGTTCGTATGCGAAAGGGTATGTGGATCCAAATAGTGCGCCTTATAAAAAATGGCAAAATATATTACATGTTCCCGATGAAGAAGAAGTGCCAAAAACGAATGTATAATGAGTGAAAAGGGAATCCTTAAGAATGACAATACAACTTTAGAAATGAGGGATTCCGATGCCGTTTTTAGGTAGTGTATATCAAATATTTGGATTATATCCAGAAATTTATTATGGAATGATTTCAGCGGAAATCGCTGAACAACAAATGGAAGAACAGAAAGAACAAGAAAATCAAGAGACTGAATTATAAAACCATGCAGGCTACTCGCCTGCGTGGTTTTTTCGTGTTACAATAAAGCGAATTTTTTAAGGGAGAGAATAAGATGAAATGGATATACTTTATTATTATTAACGTTATAGCATTTAGTATGATGGGGCTTGATAAGCGAAAAGCAAAGAAAAAACAGTGGAGAACGCCAGAAAGTACGTTGTTTTTATCAGCTGCAGCTGGAGGAGCAGTTGGAGCTTGGATTGGTATGTATATGTTTCATCATAAGACACATAAAAGTAAATTTGTCTTCGGTATTCCAGTGCTCGTTATTATAACAGTAGGAGTGTTTTTATACATATAAAGGATTTGCAAGAGGAATGTCGAAAGAAATGCAGATTGAATATTGGTAAAGTAAGCATGTGAGACTTTATAATGAAGAAAAAAAGAGAAGAGGAGAAAAAGGAAGATGGGGAGTCAAACAGCAGAGCAAAAGCAGGGGATTATATATGCAGCAGGTGCGTATACGATGTGGGGAGTCCTTCCGATTTATTGGAAATGGGTGGAGGAAGTACCGGCAGATGAAATATTAGCGCATCGCATCGTTTGGGCATTTGTTTTTATGTTGTTAGTTTTAGGAGTAACGAAGAGGTTTCGTCAGTTTGGTGGGGAGTTAGTGGCCCTTTTTAAACGACCTAAATTATTAATGTCATTAACAATTGCTTCGGTACTTATTAGTGGAAACTGGTTTGTATACATATGGGCCGTAAATCATAACCATGTAATCGAAGCAAGTCTTGGGTATTATATTAATCCACTTATAAGTATTTTACTTGGTACAGTTGTTTTAAAAGAGAAGCTTAATTTTTGGCAATATGTTGCGGTTGGTTTAGCTGGATTGGGCGTTGTTATTTTAACGATACGTTTCGGATCAATTCCATGGGTTTCTCTTTCACTTGCTTTTTCATTTGGATTATATGGATTAACGAAAAAATTATTAAATTATGATGCAACAATTGGGCTTACGATGGAAACGATGTTAGTGACGCCATTTGCACTTATATATTTGTTTATGACAGGAGTTCATGGCTTTGGTTCGTTCGGTTCTATTTCGGCAATATCAACGTTTCTTTTAATAGGGGCAGGTATTGTTACAGCGTTACCACTCTTTTATTTTGCTAAAGGAGCACAACTTATTCCGCTCTATATGATAGGATTTTTACAATACATCGCGCCGACTATTAGTTTAATTTTAGGTGTGTTCGTTTTTGGTGAACATTTCACATCTACTCATATGATTGCGTTTTTCTGTATATGGATTGCTTTATTTGTCTTTTCAATGGCGAAAACAAAGTTTCTACTACAGAAACAACCAAAATTTATTAAAAATAAATCAGCAAAAGTATCATAATGCGTAGTATTTTCTACGCATTTTTCTTTATACTTATATTATATAGAAATTCCATTATAGTCAGTGAGGAGCTGAAAAACATGGAAACAATTTTACATAATGATCCACTTATAGCAGCTATAATTTCTTGGTTTTTAGCACAGTTAACGAAAGTCGTTTTTAAATTAATAAAAACAGGCGAGTTTGATTTTGCTAAGTTCTTTGCTTCAGGTGGAATGCCAAGTTCGCATGCTTCGACTGTTACTGCACTTGCTACAGGTGTCGGAGTGGTGGAAGGTGTGGAGAGTCCAATATTTGCGGTTGCCGCTATTTTTGCCATTATTGTTATGTACGATGCTTCAGGAGTAAGGCTTGCGGTAAGTAAGCAAGCGAAAATATTGAATGATTTTTTTCATGGTAGACAAACAGAATATAAAAAGTTAAATGAGCTCGTTGGACATACACCGTATCAAGTTGTTGTTGGTGCACTATTAGGAATTGTTGTCGGGGTTGGGTATTGTTTGTAAGCAGAATGTGTGTAATGCACGTTCTGCTTTTCTTTGTTTTCATACATATTTAGATGAGTTTTCGAATATCGTATACGGACTTAGAAAGGGTGGGTGAGCGGTGTGCTACTATATGACAAAGTGCATGAGGAGATAGAGCGGAGAACGACTGCACTTCAAACGATGCAAAGGCAAGACGGAACGTGGCAATTTTGTTTTGAAGGAGCTTTGCTAACGGATTGTCACATGATTTTTTTACTCAAATTATTAGGGCGAAATGACGAAATAGAACCGTTTGTGAAAAGGTTAGTATCTCTTCAAACAAATGAAGGGACTTGGAAATTATATGAAGATGAAAAGGGAGGGAATTTATCCGCGACGATTCAAGCATATGCTGCTTTACTTGCTTCGGAAAAATATTCGAAAGAAGATATGAATATGAGGCGAGCTGAAATGTTTATTAAGGAACACGGGGGAGTTTCTCGTGCTCATTTTATGACGAAATTTTTATTAGCGATTCATGGAGAATATGAATTTCCTGCGCTTTTTCACTTTCCAACGCCAATCTTATTTTTACAAGATGACTCCCCCCTCAGTATATTTGGGTTAAGCAGCTCAGCGCGTATACATTTAATTCCGATGATGATTTGTATGAATAAGAGATTCCGTGTAGAGAAAAAGTTATTGCCAAATTTAAATCATATTGCAGGCGGGGGTGGGCAATGGTTTCGAGAGGAGCGGTCTCCGCTGATTCAATCGTTTTTAGGTGATGTGAAAAAGGTAATATCTTATCCATTATCGTTACATCATAAAGGATACGAAGAAGTAGAGCGCTTTATGAAGGAGCGTATAGATGAAAATGGAACATTATATAGTTACGCCAGTGCTACGTTTTATATGATTTATGCTTTGCTTGCATTAGGGCACTCTATTCAGTCTCCAATTATTGAGAAAGCTGTGACAGGATTAAAATCTTATATATGGAAGATGGACAGAGGAAGTCATTTGCAAAATTCTCCTTCTACCGTATGGGATACCGCTTTACTTAGCTATTCATTGCAAGAAGCTAAAGTTACAAATGAAAATAAGATGATTCAAAGGGCGACGGAGTATTTATTGCAAAAACAACAAACTAAAAAGGTAGATTGGAGCGTACATGCATCATCACTTGTAGCTGGCGGTTGGGGATTTTCAGATGTTAATACGACGATCCCTGATATAGACGATACTACAGCTGCCCTTAGAGTGTTAGCGCGAAGTAGAGGGAATGATAGAGTAGATGATGCGTGGGGAAGAGGCGTGGAATGGGTGAAAGGATTGCAAAACAATGATGGAGGCTGGGGAGCTTTTGAACGAGGGGTAACGAGCAAGTTACTATCGAATTTGCCGATTGAAAATGCGAGTGATATGATAACCGATCCGTCCACACCAGATATTACAGGTAGGGTGTTAGAATTATTCGGAACGTATGCACCGAATGAGTTGCTTGAAGAGCAAAAAAAGAAAGCTATCAAATGGTTAATGGATGTACAGGAACAGAATGGATCATGGTATGGAAAATGGGGGATATGTTATATATATGGGACATGGGCAACGATGACAGGCTTACGTGCATTAGGAGTGCCTTCTACTCATCCAGCGTTGAAAAAAGCAGCTTCATGGCTCGAACATTTGCAGCATGAAGACGGAGGGTGGGGAGAATCCTGTCAAAGTAGTGTAGAGAAAAAATTTATTTCTTTACCTTTTAGTACGCCGTCACAAACAGCGTGGGCACTTGATGCACTCATTTCTTACTACGATCAAGAAACACCGATTATTCGAAAAGGAATTTCATATTTGCTCGCGCAGTCTACTATGAATGAAAAATATCCTACTGGTACAGGGTTACCGGGGGGCTTTTATATTCGCTATCATAGTTATGGGCATATATATCCGTTACTTGCTTTAGCGCACTACGTAAAGAAATATAGAAAATAAACCGAGAGATACTCTCGGTTTATTTTGATGGGTAGTAGGTCCCTGTTGAAAAGAATAAGGAACGTTGTAGTTCCTTATTTTTCTGTTGATTGGCGTTTTTGACGTGCATCAGCGGCATTTGCACGTGCGTTTGCTTCTAAGTCATTGTGGTCAGCGAGTTCGCGAGCGAACTCAACATCAATGCCATCGGCAGCTTTGTTTCGATTTACATTCTTTTTTTTCATTCGACACAATCTCCTTGTGTTTTATGCGGCGTTGCAAAGTTAGTTTGACACAAATAGACTTTTTTATACAAAGAGGATTTGGAAAGCATAGAGCCGAAATATACAATATAACTAATAGAAATGGGGGATAGAGATGGAATTGTTGAATGGGAAAACAGCTGTTGTAACGGGTGCTGCGCAGGGGATTGGAAAAGAAATCGCACGAGTTTTTGCAAAACTAGGGGCCAAAGTATTAATTAGTGATGTAAATGAAGAGAAGCTACAAGAAACGACACGTGAATTATCAGATGAAGGGTATGATGTGAGTTTATATCGATGTGATGTGAGTAATCAAAATGAAGCGAAGTCGTTAATTGAATATGCGGTGCAAAAATTTGGTACATTACATATTTTAGTGAATAACGCTGGGATTACAAAAGATGCAATGTTACATAAGATGGAGAAGTCTGCTTGGGAACAAGTATTACAAGTGAACTTAACTGGCGTTTTTTATTGTATGCAGCCAGCACTTCTTTATATGAGACAACAACAGTATGGACGGATTATTAATATTTCTTCTATTAGTAGGGAAGGAAACATTGGACAAGCAAATTATGCGGCTACAAAAGCAGGGGTTGTAGGCTTAACAAAAACAGCAGCGAAAGAGGTTGGAAGTTTTGGTATTACGTGTAATGCGATTTGTCCAGGGTTTATGGATACTGATATGACAAAAACAATACCGGATAAAGTAAAAGAGAAAATGGTTGGAGCGATTCCAGTTGGAAGAATCGGAACGCCGGAAGATATTGCAAACGCAGCTGCCTTTTTAGCATCAGAGTATGCGTCTTACATTACAGGAGAGGTATTAAATGTGAGCGGTGGGTTGCAAGTGTAAATGAATACATAATGAAAAGAACCTGACCGAGTAGGTCAGGTTCTTTCTCGTTAATTTAAGTTAATCCAAACGCTCTTCACTTCTGTATAGTTGTTCAGCGCGTAAGATCCCATTTCGCGGCCAAGACCGGATTGTTTAAATCCTCCAAATGGAGATGCTGCATCAAAGACGTTATAACAGTTTACCCATACAGTACCAGCACGTACTTTACTTGCAACATAGTGTGCTGTTTTAACATTTTCTGTCCACACACCAGCCGCTAAGCCGAATTGTGATTTATTTGCACGTTCAATTACTTCATCAATATCGTTAAAAGGTATTGCAGAAATAACTGGACCGAAAATTTCTTCTTTTGCGATCGTCATTTCGTCATTTACGTCAGCGAATACTGTAGGAGAAACGAAGTAGCCTTGATCGAATGGATTACTTCCTCCGCAAAGTACTTCAGCGCCTTCTTCAATCCCTTTTTCAATGTAGCTCATTACACGTTTTTGTTGTTCTTCGGAAACGAGAGGACCGATTGTTGTTTCAGGGTTAAGACCGACACCTTGATTTAGTTTTTTAGAATAGAGGACGAGATCAGCCATGACATTATCATACATTTTCTTGGGAATAAATAAGCGTGATCCAGCAGAGCATACTTGTCCTTGGTTAAACATAACACCAGAAAGTGCACCAGGAATCGCGCGAGATAAGTCGGCGTCTGGTAAAATAATGTTCGGTGATTTACCGCCAAGCTCTAAAGTAACACGTTTCAATGATTCAGATGCTTGTCGCATAATTTGTTTACCGACTGGAGTAGAACCAGTAAATGCAATTTTATCAACGAGTGGATGATTAACAAGTGCTTGTCCAGCTGATTCACCGAATCCAGGAACGATATTAATAACACCTTTCGGGAATCCAGCTTCTTCAATTAATTCAGCTAAGTATAGAGCGGATAGTGGAGTTTGTTCTGCAGGTTTTAAAACGATTGTACATCCTGTAGCAAGCGCAGCTCCCATTTTCCACATTGCCATAAGAAGTGGGAAGTTCCAAGGGATAATTTGACCGACGACACCAACAGCCTCATGGCGTGTATAGTTAAAGTAATCACCGGAAACAGGAATTGTTTGACCAACAATTTTCGTCGCCCAGCCAGCATAATAGCGCATATGCTCAATTGCAAGTGGTATGTCTGCCGCCATTGTTTCACGGATTGGCTTTCCGTTATCTAACGTTTCGAGCTGTGCGAGCTCTTCTTTATGCTCTTCCATTAAATCAGCGAGCTTGTACATAAGACGGCTGCGTTCAGCAGTGCTCATGCGTGACCAAGGACCTTCATCGAAAGCCATTCGAGCAGCTACCACAGCTTTATGAATGTCTTCGCGACCAGCTTCAGCAACGATAGCGAGTGTTTCACCAGTTGCTGGGTTAGGCGTTTTAAATGTTTTTCCGGAAGCGCTTTCAATGAACGTTCCGTTCACATATAGTTTCTTTGTGCCTTGAAGAAATTTCTCTACCTTTTCATGAAGATTTACAGCTAGTTGACTCATTGTATAACCCCCTTGAAAATATAATTTAAACGCAGTACGAGACGGCGTTTATTCCGAAATCAAGGATGTGGGAACTAGATGAAAAGCCTCTACTTAAAATCATAAATAAAAAATGCTGAAAATTCAAATTTCATTTTCGTTACAATTGTAAAAAATATGTAATGAAACATTGTATTCTATATAATTACAAAAAATCCTGCGCGTTTTTGTTTTCTAGTAGGAAAAACTAGAAAAACAGTGGTACAATTATACATCGTGAGAGGAGGGGGAAAATGAAGAATTATCATGATGATCCGCGCTTTCGAGTTGCCCATAGAGAAGCGTTAATTGGTCTTGGATTAGCTATTATTAATTTTATAATATGGTATGGATTTGCCTATGGGCTTGGAAGTAAGGATCCGAGTGAATATACATATGTATTAGGTTTTCCAGCATGGTTTTTTTATAGCTGTATCGTTGGATTTATCGTAATGGTTATTTTGCTTATTTTAGTTGTTCGTTTTTTATTTCAAGATATTTCACTCGATGAGGAAGAAAAAAGTGAGGAATGATAGATGAATTGGTATGTAATAATCCCAATGATAATTTCTTTTATCGTTGTGTTTTTAATTGGTGTATATGCATCAAGACGTGTACAAGCAACCGCTAATAATAAATTTTTACAAGAATATTTTCTTGGTGGGCGTGAACTTGGGGGCTTATTATTAGCTATGACGATGATTGCTACGTACGGTAGTGCAAGTAGCTTTATCGGCGGGCCTGGTATTGCTTACAATATGGGTCTTGGATGGGTGCTGTTATCAGCGATTCAAGTTGTAACAGGATATATCGTTTTAACGGTTATTGGTAAAAAGTTTGCTATTATCGCTAGAAAGATGGAAGCAATTACGCTTATTGATTATTTAAAGGGCAGATACAATAATAAAGCGGTAGTTGTTCTTTCTGCGTTATGTATTATAATCTTTTTGTTCTCAGCAACAGTAGCCCAGTGGGTTGGCGGCGGACGATTAATTGAGTCGCTAACAGGACTTTCCTACACAACGGCACTATTTTTATTTACATTTTCTGTACTTGTGTATGTGTTAATTGGTGGATTTCGTGCAGTCGCTTTATCAGATACGTTATTAGGAATCATTATGTTAGTCGGAACAACAATCATTTTAATTGCTACTGTCATTGCTGGTGGCGGAGTTGAAAAGATTATGCAGGAACTTATTCAAATTAATCCGAATCTAATAACACCGTTCGGAGCGGATGGAAGTTTAACAAAATCATATGTCACATCATTTTGGATTTTAATTGGGATTGGTGTCGTTGGATTACCGCAAATTAGTGTGCGTGCTATGTCTTATAAAAATTCAAAAGCTATGCACCAAGCATTAATCATTGGAACGGTTGTCGTCGGTACAATTATGATTGGTATGCATTTAACAGGTGTGTTTGCAAGAGTAGTCCTTCCAGGCATAACGGTACCAGATAAAGTAATGCCGCTACTCGCGATGGAAGTGTTGCCACCTTGGTTAGCTGGAGTTTTCTTAGCTGCACCAATGGCAGCGATAATGTCTACTGTGAACTCATTATTATTACTTGTAAGTTCGTCAATTATTAAAGATATATATGTGAACTACATAAATAAAGATGCCGCGGATAGTACGATAAAGAAAGGTAGCCTATTGATTACTGGTATCGTAGGATTACTCGTATATGCTGCCGCTATTAAGCCACCAGACTTTTTAATTTGGTTAAATTTATTTTCTTTCGGTGGTTTAGAAGCAGCGTTCATTTGGCCGATTGTGTTAGGTTTATATTGGAAAAAAGGAAATGCAACTGGAGCTCTCGCATCTATTTTAGTTGGAGTAGGTTCCTATATGTTTATTCACCTTTGCTACCCTAATCCATTCGGTATACATACAGTTGTTTTCCCGATTTGCTTTGCATTTATTTCTTATATAATTGGTAGTATGGTTACGATGAAAAAAGTAGCATAAAAATATAGAAAAACGTAGGAACTTCTAATATGAAGTTCCTACGTTTTTTGTTTATACAAAATTTATCTTTTTCATTCTGTATTCCGTCATGTATTCATAAAGTAATAACAATTGATGGGATGGAGTTGAGGTCTATGAAAAAAATATTATTTTTAGGAGACCCAGGAATTGATGACTCTTTAGCAATTATGTATGGATTATTGCATCCTGATATTGATATTGTTGGAGTAGTAACAGGATATGGGAATGTAACGCAGGAAAAGGCGACGAGTAATGCGGCGTATTTATTGCAAATGGCGGGCCGGGAAGATATACCTGTTATTAATGGAGCGAAAATTCCTTTATCTGGGGATTTTGTAACATATTATCCGGAAATTCATGGGGTAGACGGTTTGGGACCTATTAAGCCTCCTAAAAATTTTTCTCCCAATATTAAACCTTTTTGTGCATTTTTCGATATCATTGAAAAATATAAAGGAGAACTAATCATTGTTGATGCCGGCAGATCAACAACATTAGCGACGGCATTTATTTTAGAAAAACCAATGATGAAGTATGTGAAAGAATATTATATAATGGGCGGAGCTTTTTTAATGCCCGGAAATGTTACACCGGTCGCGGAAGCCAATTTTCATGGTGACCCAATTGCATCACAATTAGTTATGCAAAATGCGAAAAATGTGACATTAATACCGCTTAACGTTACATCAGAAGCGATTATTACACCGGAGATGGTGAAATACATTACGAAACATTCTAAAACGAATTTCAAGAAATTAATAGAACCGATTTTCGATTATTATTATAAAGCTTATAAAAATCTGAATCCTAAAATAACAGGGAGCCCAGTGCATGATGTAGTAACGATGATGGTAGCGGCAAATCCATCTCTTTTAGATTACGTGTATCGTCGTGTTGATGTAGATACGGTTGGAGTTGCGAAAGGGGAAAGTATCGCTGATTTTCGCCCGCAACCTGAAGCAAAAGCGTTGAAAAATTGGGTTAAAATTGGCTGGTCTTTACATTATAAAAAGTTTCTAGAGGATTTTGTGAAAATTATGACGTAGACATAATAGTAGCATACAAGTTAAAATAATGGAGATGATTGTTTAAATAATCATCTCCATTATTTTGTTTTTAAGAGATAAATAGAGAAGAGTTACACAATAGGAGAGGAATTTTACTTGAAAAAAACTATAGTATGCGCAGTGATTGTGGGTATTTTTGTTTTGCTGATATCAGGTAACTTTTTAGTGAAAAAAGTGTGGAGTTCAAATAATGATGATGCGCAGTACATAGCATCCTTTATTGAAGAACATAAAGATGAAAAGAATAGTGCACTTTTAATAAAAAGAAATGATAAAGTCGTGTATTCTGTAAATCCGGATGTTGTATTGCCAGTTGCTAGTACGATGAAATTAATTGTGGCGCTTGAATATACGAAACAAGTTACAGAGGGGAAAATCGATCCGTCTAGTTTCGTTTCAATTAATGATGTGAATCGTTATTATGTGCCGGGTACAGATGGTGGTGCACAAGATAGATGGCAAAATTATTTGCAAAAAAAAGAAAAGATAACTGAAGGAGCGGTTTCTTTAGAAGAAGTTGCAAAAGGAATGGTTAAGTTCAGTTCAAATGCAAATACTGAATATTTAATGGAAGTGTTAGGGCTAGATAACATTAATCGAAATTTACAAAGCTTATCGCTCCCTGCACACCAACCACTATTTCCGATTGTTTCATCATTATATATTCCAGGATATTTGCATAAAGAATTACATGTTCCAAAATATAAAATAGAGAAAAAGTTAAAAGAAATGTCCCAAGAGCAATATCGAGAGTATGCCATGATTATTCATGAACGCTTAAAAAAGAAGGGACCATTATTACAGAAGGAAATTCCTCTTTATTTAGAGGAACGATACGACAAAATTTGGTCGGATAGATTGCCTGCTGCTTCGGCAAATGATTATATGGTATTGCTTCAAAAGGCAAATCATAAGGGTGGTCTTACAGAAGCTGAAGAAAAAGTGTGGGCGAATATCGTTGAAACAGATATGAGCGCAAAGAAATATCGTAAAACATTCAGGCATGCTGGACAAAAGAATGGTTATACACCATGGACGGTAACTAAAGCAGTTTATGCAATGGATAAACGCGGAAACTGTACAGAAATTGTTTTCTTAGCAAATAATTTAAATGAAGATGACAGTGCTGAAATACGTAAACACTTAGCAAATTTACATTTCCAAGTGTTGCAAAGTGATAAGTATGATGCGACTTTTATTAAATAAACTCGGTGCTATAAGCACCGAGTTTATTTTTACGTACAAGCACTTTTTTGCCATCCCTGGGTATGATGGGTAGTAATACTTAGGTGAGAGGGGAAAAGGTGATGAAACAGAGTAAAGAAGAGTTTATAAAGAGTGAAGGCGCTGATTTCCCTGGGAAAACATATGTGGATTGTGTATTACAGCATGTATTTGATTTTCAACGCAATTATTTATTGAAAGATATGTTTCAAGTGCATAGGGCACATATTATTATGTTAACTGAAGAAAAGTTGATGAAAAGAGAAGAAGCTAAAGTTATACTAACAGCACTTAAAAAGGTAGAGGCAATTCCCAAGGATAGATTATTATATACGGAGCAGCATGAAGATCTTTTTTTCTTAGTTGAACATTTGCTTTCTCAAGAAGCAAAGTGTGAATTTGTAAGTAATATGCATATCGGTAGAAGTAGAAATGATATGGGTGTAACGATGTATCGCATGAGTTTACGGCAATTTGTATTGCGGTTAATGGAACATCATTTATTGCTGCAAGAAAGTATGCTGGAGCTCGCCGGTGAACATATGGAAACAATTATGCCCGCGTATACACATACCCAACCAGCGCAGCCGACAACATTTGGTCATTATGTTTTGGCAATTTACGATACGATGCAACGAGATTTAGAAAGAATGAAAAAAGCGTATCATCTTTTAAATCATTCTCCAATGGGGGCAGCTGCCCTTTCTACAACAAGCTTCCCAATTAAGCGAGAACGAGTGGCACAGTTACTTGGGTTTACAAATGTAATTGAGAACTCATATGATGCTGTTGCTGGAGCGGATTATTTATTAGAAGTTAGCTCGTTACTAATGGTAATTATGACGAATACGAGTAGGTGGATTCATGATTTTTTACTATTAGCGACGAAAGAATATGATGGGATTACTGTAGCGAAGCCATATGTGCAAATAAGTAGTATTATGCCGCAAAAACGAAATCCTGTTTCAATAGAGCATGCCCGTGCTATTACGAGTAGTGCTTTAGGGGAAGCGTTTACTGTATTTCAAATGATTCATAATACACCATTTGGCGATATTGTCGATACGGAGGATGACTTGCAGCCGTATTTATATAAAGGAATCGAAAAGGCGATTCGTGTTTTTTGTATGATGAACGCAGTTATTCGAACGATGAAAGTAGAAGAGGAAACGTTAAAAAGTCGTTCATATAAACATGCGATTACGATTACAGATTTCGCAGATGTTTTAACAAAAAACTATGAAATACCATTTCGGCATGCACATCATGCAGCAAGTACGATTGCGAATATGTCATTGGAGCAGAAAAAGGAGTTACATGAATTAAATTTCAAAGAAATAAACGTATACTTACAAGAAAATTTGAAAGTAAATTTATTAGAAGAAGAGTGGAAAGAAATTATATCACCAGAAGCTTTTATTCAAAAAAGAAATGTATATGGTGGACCGAGTAAAAAAGAGATGGAGCGTATGATTAAAAATCGAAAAGAGTCATTTCAAAAAGAAGAAGAGGTATTTGAAAAGGAAAAACGAAGAATTTTACAAGCTGAAAATGATTTGAATACGTTAGCTTCGAATATTATTGAATCGTAAAAGAGGGATTTAATGAATTAATCGCCAATACTTAATGAAACTATAAATAGAGAGAAGAGATTGTCGATGATTCAATTACATGTATATGAAGAGATTCTTAATTTTACAGAAGAGGTTACACCATTTTTAGAGAAGAATGAGCAGGAGAATAATCTCATATTAGGTGTATTACAAATGGTCCAAGAACCGATATTTATAGGAGTAGCAAAACAAGAGGAAGAAATTGCAGCTGTATTTCTTCAAACAGAAGAAAAGAAACAAATAATTGTTGCTACGTCTGAGATTTCGGCAGTAGCTATTAAGGAACTTGCAAAAGAGTTAACGAAAGTATATCCAAATATTCCTGGATTGATTGGTAATAAAAAGATCGTACAGAAATTAGCGGAAGAGATTGCAGTGTTAGAGAATAAGAAAACTAATATTGCAATGGAGCAAGGTATATATGAATTAAAACAAGTAAAGAAAAAGTGGAACGGAGATGGAATCTTTCGAGAAGTAAGTAGTGATGAGCTAACATTAATAGAGCAGTGGATATATCAATTTTGCGAAGATGTGAAGCTTCCTACTACGAAAGAAGAAGCGAAACAAACTGCTCATACATTAATTACTAATCATCGTCTATTTGGTTTAGAAGTAGACGGGAAGATTGTTTCTGTAGCTGCAAAAACGAGACCGACTACAAACAATATAACAGTTAATTTCGTATATACACCGAAAGAAGCTCGGAAAAAAGGGTACGCATCTAGTTGTGTCGCTGCACTTAGTCAACGTATATTAGATGAAGGCTACAAAACAACGACATTATATACGGACCTGGCAAATCCAACATCAAATAAAATTTATCAAGAGATTGGTTATGAGAAGATGATGGAGTCTGTACTCATATTTTTAGAGAAATAGAATGAAAAGGCACGCTATTATAGCGTGCCTCTTTGTTATTCATCAATTCGAATTACTTCACCCTGCGGGAAATTCTCAGTTTCTAGTAAGTTACGAATAGCTTTCGCAACATATTCAGGTGACAGTAGCTTTCCTTCTTCTTTTAATGCGGTGAATCGATCTAAGTTAATAAAGTCTTCTTTATTTGTATCACGAATTTGTGCTTGCATATTTGTATCAACAACACCAGGTGCGAAAGCGACAGTTTTTACAGGATATTCTTTCTCCACTTCTTCAGTAGCTACGCACTGTGTAAACATATTTACACCGGCTTTCGTTGTACAATAAGCTCCCCATCCGAAATAAGGATTTTTTCCTGCACCAGATGAAATATTTATAATGCGTTTATCTACTTTCCAGTCTTTCGTCTGTTTCATGAAAGTGGAAGTAAGGATCATCGGTGCGATTAAATTAATATGAACGTTCGTAATGAATTGTTCACTTTCTGATTTTTCAATAGGTTTCATTGGTGCAACTGTGCCTGCATTATTAATTAAATGAATCGATGAGACATTGTCTTTTTGAATAGATGAAAAGACTTCGTTAAAATGAGTTTCTAAATTATGTACATCTTGAAGATCTATGGAATGGAAAATACAATTGCTGTTATATTGTTCTGCGAGTTTAGCAAGCTCTTTATTTTCTCTTCTAGAAATAGAGATGATACTCGTGTTTTCTTCTAACAATTGCGTGGCAATTGCCTCGCCTAAACCTTGTGAAGTTCCTGTTACGATAACGTAGCGCATAGTGTAATAAACTCCTCTCCATATATGTGGAATTTTGTTGGACAACGTACGTTGCATAGTTTGTCTACATTTTATAGTATAGAGCACTTTTTACTATAAATGAAATGAGATGATTGTGTGCCTTTTATGAATCGCTTTACGACAACTGTAACTGGTGCCGTCACGTTCACTGGGAACACGTTGGGACTAAGTCCTACATCACCTGCACCAAACAATAACTTCGGTACGATTGATGTGTTTACAACGATAAATACATCGCTTCAAGTACCTGGATTCCCGGCAGGAACAACGAATGACTGGCCATTAAATTCTTCAAGTGCAATTTTGAACCTTCCAGCAGGGAGTAGTGTTTTATACGCAGAACTAGTATGGGCCGGCACATACCGGACCGATACAGAGGATGTTACAGCATTTTTAAATGATAATATTTCATTTACAACACCAGCAGGAACATTTTCTGTTGCACCAGATCCTGCAACTGCGCAGCAAGGTTCAGTTGGGAACCAGTTTTATTATGTTCGCTCTGCTAATGTAACGAATCTTGTTAATACAGGGGGAGCGGGAACATATACAACGGGTGCTGTACCGGCTACAAGAACTTCTGCTGATCCAACAGTCAGTCGTTCAGCTGGTTGGACGCTTGAGGTAGTTTATCAAAATGCGAGTTTACCTCTTAGGAATTTGTCAGTGTATGCAGGTCAAGAAATTATCGATGCTTCATCGCCACCAGTTGATGCTACTATTTCAGGTTTTGCAACGCCATCTACAGGTGCTGTTACAGGGAGAGTACTCGTAACAGCTCAAGAAGGAGATTCTAACATTGTTGGAGATCAACTTCGCTTTGGACCGAATGCGAATGCTACAGTTGCTTTATTCGGACCGAGAAATCCCGCAAATAATTTCTTTCAGTCACAAATTTGTAATGATAGTGGGAATTTAGATACAACTGGCACCTTTGGAAATTTGAATCAGCCGTTAGGGATAGCTTTGGCTGTCCGAAGACAAGGATGGGATATTACGAATGTAGATGCTTCGTCATCCTTAGTAAATAATCAAACGTCAGCGACTGTTCGCTTCGTTACAAATGGAGATGGATATGCTGCAGCTGGTTTTGGTGTTCAAATTGATGCGACAGGGCCAATTATAAATCCCGTTAAATCTGTTGATAAAACCGTTGCAGCAGTAGGTGATATTCTCACTTATACGATTACTGTTCCGAATACAGGGACAGGAAGTGCAGAAAACGTTGTATTACAAGACAGTATTCCGAATGGAACGACGTTTATAGCAGGCAGTGTTACAGTAGGTGGAGTAACTCAGCCGAGCGCCAATCCAGCTAGTGGAATTAATTTAGGAACGATACCGAATAATGCTCAAAGAGTTGTTACATTTCAAGTGAGAGTTACGTCATTCCCAAGTCCAAATCCAATTTCAAATCGTGCAATGGTGTCATACCAATTCCGTCCTTTTGTTGGAAGTCCTCCTATCACAAGTACAGCTTCTTCAAATACAGTACAGACGACGGTAAATCGCGCAAATGTAAGTTTGCAAAAATCTGTAGATCTACAGACGGCAACACTTAATGACATATTAACGTACACAGTGAATGTCACGAACAATGGGAATGTCGCTGCAAATAATGTTATTTTTGTCGATAGTATACCTGCTGGAACAATGTTTGTAACAAATAGTGTTACGGTAAATGGAGTAGCTCGACCAGGAGCGAATCCAGCAAGTAGTATTAATCTTGGAAGTATTAATGCTTCGCAAACGACTGTAGTACGCTTTCAAGTTCGAGTGACATCTAATCCTCTTGTAAATCCAATTCCGAACCGTGCAAGTGCAACGTTTAACTTTATTCCGGTTCCTGGTCAACAACCAATTTCAGGCCAAGCGACAAGTAATACAGTATTTACTACAATAAATATAGCTGATATAAGAACGAGAAAAACAGTGGATAAAGCTTTTGCGACGGTTAACGACGTTCTTACGTATACCGTTACAATTGAAAATACAGGAAATGTACTGGCGACGAACGTTATTTTTCAAGATCCAATCCCAATTGGAACGACTTTTATACCAAATAGTGTAACTGTTGATGGAGTTTCGCAACCTGGGGCAAATCCAGCGACTGGGTTTACAGTAGCGAATATATCTCCAGGTGGAAGTAGAACGGTGACTTTTCAAGTACGAGTTACATCTACCCCATCAGGAGGCACGATTGCGAATCGCGGTAATGTATCTGCTAATTTCGTCGTTATTCCGAATCAACCGCCAGTAACGATTAATAGGCAAACGAATACCGTTGTAACACAAGTTAATACAGGTGGTTTAAATGTAATAAAAGAAGTGAATACAACGCAAGCAGCAGTAGGGGATACTTTAACGTATACGATTGCCGTTCAAAATACAGGAAACGTTCCGCTAACAAATGTATTTTTCCAAGACCCTATTCCTTCTGCTGTTTCATTTGTTGCAAATTCTGTAACAATTAATGGAGTACCGCAAAGTGGATTGAATCCGAATCCAGGATTTTCTCTTCCAAATATTCCTGCGGCTCAAACAGTTGTAGTCACATTTGACGTATTAATTGTACAGGATCCAGAAAATGAAGATATTTTAAATCAAGCAAATGTAACAGCAAGTTTTCAAGTGAATCCGAGTGAACCACCAGTAACAATTAATGTTCCTAGTAACATTGTTAACACAACTGTACAATCGGGGAATTTTGAAGTTGTGAAATCAGTCAATACGGATGTTGCAACGGTAGGGGATGTTTTAGTATATACAATCGAAATCATAAATGCAGGTAGTGTACCAGCGACAAATGTATTTTTCCAAGATTCAATTCCGCAAGGGACATTATTTATTGAAAACAGTGTATTAGTTAATGGTGTTTTACAAGAAGGAGCAGATCCAGAACTTGGATTCCCACTAAATAATTTGCCTACTGGCGCAAGTGTAATTGTTTCGTTTGAAGTATTAATTGATGAAATTCCCCAAGGAAATAATGTCGTAAATAATGCGAATGTAACTGGAGATTTCCTTGTAAATCCAACAGAGCCACCAATTACTGTAACAGTACCAAGTAATACTGTTATGACAGTTGTGAATTCTTCAGGGCTAAATGTAATGAAGAGCGTAAGTGCTAGTGAAGCCGGTGTAGGAGATACGTTAACGTATACAGTTCGTATACAAAATAGTGGAACAGTAGCAGCGACAAATGTATCATTCCTTGATCCGATTCCATCTGGAACAACGTTTGTTGCGAATAGTGTAACAATAAACGGGATATCTCAACCTGGTTTAGATCCGACAACTGGATTTCCGCTTGCTAATATTCCGGTAGGTACGATGGTAACAGTTACTTTCCAAGTGTTAATTACAAGTGTACCATCAAATAGAGTTCTTCCGAATAATGCGAATGTCACTGCTGATTTCCAAGTAAGTCCTCTCCAGCCACCAATTACAATTGTAACGATTAGTAATATTGTTGTGACGCGAGTGAATGTAGGATCACTTAATGTAATGAAGAGTGTAAATACACCACAAGCAGGTATAGGAGATACGTTAACGTATACGATTCTTATTCAAAATACAGGAACTGTTCCTGCAACAAATATCATTTTTCAAGATCCAATCCCAACTGGAGCTACATTTGTAGCGAATAGTGTAACGATAAATGGAGTTGTTCAGCAAGGCGCGAATCCTATGACAGGTTTTCCAGTACCAAATATTCCAGTCGGGCAAACCGCTACAATTACGTTTCAAGTTACAGTGACGAGTGTTCCAAGTGGAGGGAATATAAGAAATCAATCGAACGTTACTGCAAGCTTCCTTATAAATCCGGCAGGACCTCCTATAACGACTGTTACGAATAGTAATTTTGTAGTGACACAGGTAAATACGGCACAGTTAAATATACAAAAATCTTCATCTGTACAACAAGCAGCACTTGGAGAGACTTACACGTATTCTGTTGTCATTCGAAATAATGGCACAGTACTCGCGACGAATGTTTCTTTCATTGATCCGATTGCAACAGAAACAACATTTGTCGCAAATAGTGTAACGATAAATGGAACGCCTCAACCTGGCTTTGACCCAAATGCTGGTTTCCCGCTCCCTAATATCGCAGCTGGAACATTATTGACAGTAACGTTCCAAGTTACGGTAGTTGCACCGTCTACACGTGGAGCAGTACTAAACACAGCATCTGCTACAGCCACTTTTTTATTAAATCCTTTACAACCGCCTGTAACAACGACAAATTCAAGTAATACGACAGTAGTTACAATACCGTTACCTCCTCCTGGTGAAGTAACAGCAACAAAAACTGTAAATGTTGCTGCTGGAGCTGTTGGAGATGTATTAACGTATACCGTTCTAATAACGAATGTAGGAATTATACCTGTTACAGATGTACTCTTCCAAGATGTCATTCCAGAAGGAACAACATTTGTAGCAAATAGTGTAACGATAGGTGGAATACAGCAACTTGGTTTAAATCCTGAAATAGGATTTACAGTTACTCCGTCATTAAATGCTGGTGGAAGTATTACGGTAACATTCCAAGTGACGATTACAGAAATTCCAGATAATGAAGTCATATTAAACGATGCTGACGTTACATTTACTTCACAACCAAATCCGCAGGAACCACCGATTACGCAAACGATATTAACAAATTTAGTCGTTACGACGATTAATATAGCGTCTATTTTCCCATTAAAACTAGTAGATAAAGAGGCAGCAACGGTTGGAGAAATATTAACTTACGATGTACTAATTTTTAACTTTGGAACAGTGCCGGCAACAAATGTTCAATTTCTTGATTCTAGTACGAGTGGTGTAGCATTTGTTCCAGGAAGTGTGAGTATAAACGGAATACCAGAGCCTGGATTAGATCCGTTCATAGGCTTTACAGTTCCAGATATACCTGTAGGTGATTTTGTACTTGTCACATACCAAGAGATGGTAACGAGCATACCTCAAGGTGGAACAGTTGTTAACTTTGTGGATGTTACGGCTACATTTGCTGTAAGTGAAACAGAGCCGCCTATTACTGAAACAACGACAAGTAACACGACATTAACGAAAATAAATGAATCTGGTTTGAATGTTTTAAAATCAGTAAGTCAGCCGGTTGTTGCAGTAGGAGATACAATCACATATACAACAGTAGTTCAAAATACAGGAACAGTGACAGCGACGAATGTTCAATATAGTGATGTATTACCTTCCTCTATAACATTCATACCGAACAGTGTAACGATAGCCGGTGTGTTACAACCTGGATTCAATCCTAATAATGGATTCCCGCTTCCAGATATAAATCCAGGTGAAAGTGTAGAAGTAACCTTCCAAGTAACCGTCGTCAGTGTGCCATCAAACGGAACGATTGCCAATACGGCAAATGTGACTGGAAGCTTTATATTAGTACCAGGAGAACCACCAGTTATAGTAAACCAACCAAGCAATACAACACTCACAACTGTAAATAGAGGACGATTTAATGTTATAAAACAGGTGAACAGGGTTGCGACTCTCGTTGGAGATGTATTAACGTATACGGTTCAAATAACGAATACAGGAACAGTAACAGCAAATGATGTTCAGTTTATTGATACAATTTCAGCAGGAGCGTCATTTGTATCGAGTAGTGTAACGGTAAATGGAGTTTCGCAACCAAACTTAAATCCGATTACTGGCTTTGGAGTAGGAGATATACTAGTTGGTGACACGGTTATAGTGACGTTTCAAGCGACAGTTACAAACATCCCGTCATCAGGAACCATTACGAACGTTGCAAATATAACAGGAAGTTTTACTTTAGTACCAGGAGAACCACCAGTTGTAGTAACAGAGCCGAGTAATACGACAATAACAAGGGTAAATAGAGGGCGATTCAATGTTATAAAAACTGTCAACAAACAGGCGACACGATTAGGAGATACGTTAACGTATAGTGTGCAAGTTACAAATACAGGAACGGTAACAGCGACAAATGTGCAATTTATTGACGTTCCATCACCTAGTTTAGAATTCGTTCCAGGGAGTGTACAGATAAATGGGATTCCGCAAGTAGGTTTAGATCCTTTTGTAGGCTTTTCATTACCGGATCTCCCAGTAGGAGCTAGTGTACTCATAACGTTTGAAGTAACTGTAATCTCAATCCCGCCTTCTAATAGCATTATGAATTCGGCGAGTGTAACGGGTAGTTTTGAACTTATTCCAGGAGAACCACCGTTTACAATTACGAGTTCGAGTAATACGACAGTAACTCCAGTAAATAGAGGTAGTTTAGATATGTTAAAAGAAGTAGATCATCCAATTGTTGGAGTAGGAGAAACGGTAACGTATACTGTTCGTATATTAAATACTGGTACGGCTGATGCGATGAATGTTCAATTTATAGACGTGTTATCTCAGGAAGCTGATTTTGTCCCAAATAGTGTAACGATAAATGGAATACCACAGCCGGGGTTAAATCCACAGATTGGATTTACGATACCAGATATCCCAGTAGGTGAAACGGCGATTGTAACATATGAAGCTACAATTACAAGTTTTCCAGATGGTGGTACAGTAGTGAACGTTGCTGGGGCATCGGCAGAATATATTTTAGTACCAGGGGAACCGCCAGTTACAGTGATGGACACGAGTAATACAGTTATTGTAACGGTAAATACTGCAATCTTATTTGTTGCAAAAGGAGCAAACTTTGAAGTAGCAATGGTAGGAGATGTTGTCACTTACGGAATTGCTGTTATAAATGATAGTACAGTTCCTGTGACGAATATTATTTTAACAGACATCATTGACCCAAATACGTTATTTATAAATGGCACGGTAACGGTAAATGATGTACCTTTTCCATTTGCCAATCCGAATACTGGTATCCTTTTAGGTGATTTTCAGCCGAATGATGCAGCAATTATTAATTTCCAAGTTGTAATAACAGGAGGGCAAATAAATAACTTAGTAACAAATACTGCTACAGCGAATGGGCTTGCAACTGTAAATCCTAATGAGCCGCCAGTAGTAGTTGAAGGCGATAGTAATACAGTTGTTATCCCGTTTATTCCTCAAAATGTTTCAACAACAGTCGTAAAAACGGCAGATCTTCAATCAGCAACGATAGGCGATGTTATTACGTTTACGACAGTTATTACAAATACGGGAGATACAGCGATACAAAATATTCGTTTTCAAGATATGTTAGATAGTAGTGTTCAATTTGTTCCTGGAAGTGTAACTGTTGATAATACACCAGTGCCAAATGTAAGCCCAGTATCAGGGTTTCTTATAGGAAGTTTAAATCCAGGTGAAGCACGGACAGTTTCGTTCCAAGTAACAGTTCAGAGTGTACCAAGTGGTTCAGGAAATTATATTAATCAAGCGAGTATTCGCTTCGAACATCAAGTAGGCACAGTATTGCCACCTGTTACACAAATAATAGATAGTAACATAGTTGTCATTCCATTTGTTCCAACGATAGAACAAATTTGTGAAACAAACTTTAATTGTTTAGACAAAATTCCATTTCACTGTTCTCCGTGTAATCAGTTGCGAATAAATAAAAAATAAACACAAAAAGAGCATCCTGAAAGAATAGGATGCTCTTTTTGTTTAGATCAAGTAGCTTCTTCTTCGGGAGAAGTGAAAAATTCGTTGACTTTGTTGGAGAGTAGAAATGGAATAGCTCCTTTTATAACGGAAATGTCCCAGTCCCACCATGCAAGGTTTTCTAGTTTTTCAATGATTTCTTGCGGGAAACGATATCGAACTAGTTTGGCAGGATTACCAGCGACGATTGCATATGGAGGTACGTCTTTTGTAACAACACTCTTGGCCCCGATAATGGCCCCGTTACCAATTGTAACACCAGATAAAATGCAGGATTGATAACCAATCCATACATCATTGCCGACTACGATATCACCTTTTGAAGAAGGATGACCAATAATGTGTGCTCCTTCTTCGAAGAGGACATTAAATGGATAGGTTGTTATCCAATCAGCACGATGTTCACCGCCAAGTACGAAAACGACTTCTTCTCCTAATGAACAAAACTTACCTATTTTTAATTTTGTTTCATCATTCCAAGAAAAAATAATAGGGCCTACTTTACTGTAAGTATAATCACCGATATCATATTTATTATATTCAGGTTTTTGATTTAAATATAACATACCAATTTTAGCATCCTCTCTAAAGAAAGTAATGGATATGGAACATCATATGCAAGGTGAAGTAAGGCGAACTATGTTGTATGAAATAGTAATGTGCAAAAATGTTAGTAGGCAAGATGAATAAAAGGGAGTGAAATGTATGAGATACGAAATGGGATTATATAATAAACCTTTTCAGTCGATTCAATTAGGAAAAAAAGTATATGAAGTACGCTTATACGATAAAAAACGTCAACTTATAAAACAAGACGATGAAATTGTATTTACGAACCTTACGACAGCAGAAACGATGGCTGTAAAAGTAACGGAGATAAAACGATACGAAAGCTTTAAAGGAATGTACGAACAAATTGATAAAAAATTATTTGATTGTGAAGAACTTAGTATAAAAGAAATGTTAGAAAGTACATACGGAATATATACGAAAGAACAAGAAAAAGAATGGGGAACAGTTGCGATTGGTGTTGAGGTAATAAAGTGAGAAGAAATCGCGGTGCAGCTATAATTATACAAGGTGGTAAAATCGCTCTTATAAAACGTGTTCGAGAAGGTGAGATGTATTTTGTTTTTCCAGGCGGGGGAATTGAAGAAGGAGAAACGCCTGAAGAAGCAACGAAGCGAGAGGTTTATGAAGAATTAGGGGTACATATACAAGTGGAGCATCTGATTGCAAAGGTGGAGTATAAAGGTACGGAGTATTATTATAATGCCCATATTATAGGTGGAGTTTTCGGAAGTGGTAAAGGCGAGGAGTTCGAGCTGAAAGATAGAGGGAGTTATATTCCTTTATGGATGCCGGTAAATGAGTTGCCAAATTTAAATGTAAAACCTTATGATGTGGCCAAATGTGTATTTGATTATTATGGAATATAAGGTCTGACAACATACAAAAAAAACCATTGACATAGCCTTCTGATTTAAGTATTGTATTCGAGTATGTTTATAATCAGGAGGTTTATATGAGCAATCAAACTACTACACATCATGTGAAAATGACAACAGCAGATCCATCTGGAATCGGTCTATTTGGATTAGCGATGGTAACACTTGTAGCATCGTCTCAAAAGTTAGGCTTAACAGATGGCGTTTCACTTGTATTACCATGGGCAATCTTTTTAGGAGGATTTGCACAAATCTTTGCATGCATTCACGATGCAAAGCATAACAATACGTTCGGTACAACAGCATTTGGTGCGTACGGCCTATTTTGGTTAGGTGTTGGAATGACTTGGTTAATTCAACTCGGAGTATTTGGCGAAAAATTAGCCCAAACTGCAGATTCAAAACAGCTTGGTGTAGCCTTTATCGGATACTTGATTTTCACGATCTTTATGACAATTGGTGCAATGGAAACACATAAAGTATTATTTATGATTTTCGTCCTTATTGATTTCTTATTTATCGGTCTTTCATTAAGTACTTTAGGTGTTATGCCGCACGCAATGCATAATTTAGCAGCGTATTCTGAACTATGTATTTCATTATTATCTTTCTATGGTTCAGCAGCAGCCGTGTTAAATACACACTTCGGAAAAGTTGTATTACCAGTTGGAAAACCCTTTGGTATTTTTAAAAAGTAATAAAAAAGAACAGATGATTGTATAGTCATCTGTTCTTTTTTATTTATTTATTTATTTATTTATTTATTGCTACAGCAGTAGATCCTGTCATTTCGGAAATCTTTTGAGAGCTTGCTGGGCTGCCATCTATCGTTACATGAACTTGTTGCTTAGGGTTCGAGGTAACAACCCAGGCGTTTGGTAAATAGCGTGATTTATGAGATAAGGTTGAAGGGATGTTTAAAATGTCTCCCATTGCGTACAATGTTGCTGACGAGCCCCCGTCCATTGCCATTGCATTTATGGCCCCTTTTTCATAAAGAATATCTTGGCAGTCTCTTAAAGAAGCTCCGATACTATGAGGTTGTCTTCCATCAATGATGAAAAACATAATTGATCCATCTTTTTTCTGAGCCATAATACTTCGGGGACCATAGCCCCATCCGCCATCATTTGTAATCATTTTTTCGCCATTTACAATTAGTTGAGGCATAAAGCCAGCAGCGGAAACGACATTCTTATTTAACAGTTGATTAGCAGAAAACTCTCCTGAAACCATTTGTCCGTATTTTGTAAGTCCACTGACGAGAGTAGGGGTATTAATGTCTTGCGGTGTGTTGATAACTTTCCCGTTTTCAATAACAATACCGATGCCTGTTTTACCACCACCATGCCCCGTTTCATCCCAGAACCCACTAGCATTTACAGCAGCAAGTGCATGGTTTCGTTTTGCCATGACATATATTTTTTCTCCAACGTCTTTCCCTTCTGAACCTTGTTGTGTAACGAGCTTTACATTTAATGGATTACTAATAGTCATTAATTTACCTTCAAAAAAATGATCATTGTATTTTTTCTTTATCGTTTCAATCGAAACGTTTAATGGTGCATTTTTCTTTCGCTCTAATTCTTGTTTTGAAAGTTTAGTATTGGCAAAATCGCTATTTTTCCATTTTGGATTTGTAATGGATTGAGAAATATCATTTAACTCGTTATCAGACAGTAATGTAATTTTTGCGTATTGCGGATGTTGAGACGTTAAAATACTTTCCGCTGCGATGACACGTAAATTATGGCCGTATGAAGTGCCAAATAGAATAATGGCACCCACTGTTAATAATAGTGCTGTCAAAAGGGATGATATTTTTAAAAGTCTAATAAAAAATTTTTTCATTAGAAAGACTCCTCTTTTTGTAAGATCGAAATTGTTTGTTACCTAAAAATAATGAAATGTGTAAATGGCCTTTCGCATTATATATGCAACATATTAAATGTGAAAGGATGTATATACAATAAGTTGAGAAACTAGATTTGGCAATAGATGAATATGAATGTTAATACTCAAAATGAAAAGGGAATAGTCAGATGTACCATTTCTTTTAACATAAATGAAAAGGATATAAATTGAATGAAAATAATAATTGAAATTGATTCTCATTATTAATATAATGAGAATGAGAATCAATTATTGTAAGAGGGGGATGCCAAAGTGGCGAAAATTTTAATAGCGTATGCAAGTATGTCAGGGAATACAGAGAGTATTGCTGACTTAATTAAAGTAAGTTTAGATGCCTTTGATCACGAAGTAGTATTGCAAGAGATGGAAGGTATGGATGCTGAAGAATTATTAGCTTATGATGGAATCATTTTAGGATCTTATACGTGGGGTGATGGTGAATTACCATTTGAAGCGGAAGATTTCCATGATGAGTTAGAAAATATAGATTTAACGGGTAAAAAAGTGGCTGTTTTTGGATCAGGTGATACGGCGTATGAGCTGTTTTGTGAAGCGGTAACGATATTTGAAGAACGTCTTGTAAAATGCGGGGCAGAACTTGTACAAGAAGGATTGAAAATTGAATTAGCTCCAGAAGATAAAGAAGACGTTGAAAAATGCAGTGATTTTGCAATTGCTTTTGCCGAGAAGTTCTAGGAACGGGAGTGTCAACGTGGAAACAATGTTAAGTGCAACTGCTATTACAAAGTTAAGAGATGGAAAGCTTTTGTTAGCTACTACATATAATGGTTTATTCATTGAAAAAGATGGAGAATGGAAACAGGCTTTAACTGGTTTCCAAAAACGAATTCGAGATTTACATAGTGAAGGTAACGTAGTTTACGGAGTAGGAGACGAAGGAGTTTTTATTCGTAGTATGAATGGTGGAGAAACGTGGACGATCCAGCGCTTTCCAACGAAAGCAACGAGCTGGAATGTATGTAGTAATGAGAATGGAACAGTAATTGCTCATGGAGATAAAACACTGTATCATTCTAATAATTTTGGTTCCACATGGGAGACTATTCAGCCATTTCTTAATTACGGTAGTGAGGCACCATCTATTCGATCATTATTTTTATATAAACATTACTTATTTATCGGTACGAAAATACATACTAAATATGGTGGTGTTTGGCTTTTTGATTTAGAGACACGTAAATTAAAAAGGATTAAAATAGCGATGAATCAGATGATTTCTGCGTTGACTATACATAATTCCTATTTAGTAGCGGCAAGTGGATCGTGCAAGGGAATTAGCGGAAATATTTCTTTTTGCAGAATAGATGAGAGTATCGAAAGTGATAAAATAGGTTGGCATACATGTCAAAGTGAACAAAAAGCGAGTAGTTATTTAGATTTAAGTGTGGATCAACATGTGTTATATACAACGTCAACGCAAAATAAGGCGGGAATTAGCACTGTTTGCCGTGTGCTTCTTGAAGAAGGAATTGTTACAGTATGTGATTCGGTTAAAGGGCATGGTTGGCGCATTGTTAATGAAAAAGAAGGCTATGTTGTAGCTGGATCAGGTGAATTAAAAGCGATGCAGTGGAAAAAAAAAGCTGTATAACTTTAAAAAAACTTTACTTTTATTATATTGGTATGATATAGTTACTTTAAACCATTTTACTTTTAATAATATAGAGATTTAAATGAGCTGTAACTTCCGAGGAGGATAGCAATGTTAAATCTCCTCTGGGGTTGCAGTTTTTTAATATATGATGTATTATTGTAAAGTGGTTGAAAATGAATATGTACATATAGGTACATTGTAGGAGGATTTTTTAAATGCAAAACGGTAAAGTAAAATGGTTTAACGCAGAAAAAGGTTTCGGTTTCATCGAGGTTGAAGGCGGAGAAGACGTATTCGTTCATTTCTCAGCTATCCAAGGCGACGGCTTCAAATCTTTAGAAGAAGGTCAAGAAGTTACTTTCGAAGTAGAACAAGGTAACCGTGGACCTCAAGCTACAAACGTAAACAAGAAGTAATTATGAAAAAAGAAGGGCTTGCCCTTCTTTTTTTTTGCGTTTTTATTGAATATCCTCCTATGTACATGTAATAATAAGACTGAATTTTTGATTTTTATGTGAAGTTTTTCATGCATAAAGTGCATTAATAAATAAATACTGAAAATAAAGTATGTGTGTGAAAAGGAATTTAGAAAGAGGTAAATAAATTGAAAAACGCTACACACTTCATTGTGTTTGATATTGAAAGGAATTTTAGGCCGTATAAATCAGAAGATCCGTCAGAAATAGTTGATATTGGAGCTGTAAAAATAGATGTGAGTACAATGAAGGTTATTGGAGAATTTTCAGAGTTAGTAAAACCAAGTGCCCCATTAACTCGTCATACAACAAAGTTAACTGGAATTACAAAGAAAGATTTAATAGGTGTAGGGAATTTCCCTCAAATTATAGAGAAATTTATTCAGTTCATCGGAGAAGATTCAATATTTGTTTCATGGGGAAAAGAAGATTACCGTTTTCTATCTCAAGATTGTACATTATACGGTGTAGAATGCCCATGTATGGAAAAAGAGAGCAGATTTGATATGCAAAAATTTGTTTTTCAGGCGTATGAAGAATTATTTGAGCATACACCAAGTTTACAATTTGCAGTGGATCAGCTCGGCTTAAGATGGGAAGGGAAGCAGCACCGGGCTTTAGCAGATGCTGAGAATACAGCAAATATCTTTCTGAAAGTATATGGCGAGAGAGATATTAACAAGCGATACAAGAGACATGGTGAGCTTGAACTTGTAAAGAACGGAAAACTAACAGAAAAAGCGAAAAAAAGGATGCGGAAATGGGTGTTTAAAGAACTGAGAAAAAATACAGAGCGTCCTTTTGTATGGAATGCATTTGAAAGTAGTGACACGTGGGAAAGTATAACGGAAAGATATTATATAAGTGAATCAGCAGTAGAACTTCTGAAAAAACACTTTCCTACTGCGGTGAGAAAAGCGGAGCGGCAGCTTAGGTATTTGGCTGAGATGGAGAAAGTAGTAGAAGAAAGTTAGTAATAAAATTTATTTTATTCATATGTACAACTAGACTTCAGGATTAAGTTGCTGAAGTTTAGTTGGAAAATTCACGGCTTGTCCTGTATTGTTAATGGAATATTTTGTTGTTTTTAGTACGGATATACATAGAAAAGAGTGTAGTTTAATGGAAGCAATCTTTAACATTGTAACCGTTTTAGTTTTTTTGATAATATTTACCACACTATTTGCACTAATTACACTTCCTTTCATAGCAAAGAAGAAGAATTGGAAACGCTTAATATATCTTTAAATCGTGGTGTATTAAAGATTAAAATCGAAGAGTAAGGTAAGAGTCTTATACAAGGGAGGTGTGATAGTGATAGACTTGGAAATCAAAGATGTCACCGTACAGATGGAATTAAATGGTGTCTTTTGGAATGAGGATGGAATTGCTGAAATGATGGTGACTACAAAAGCGGAGCATTCTCTTATTCTTCGTCTAGTAGTTGACTTAGAAAGTAAAACGATTCGTGCGATGAATGCCGAGATAGTGGGTGGGTTCTGTCCTCTATGTAAACAGAAAAGGAACGAATGTAGTGAACTTAATGACGTGCAAAATAAAATGGATATTTTAGAAGAAGCCTACGATTGGGTGAGAGAGCATCCGGAATATCGTTTTCAATTATCTTTTTACGAGTACAATAAATTTGAGGTAGTAAAGTGAAATTTCCATTTTAACAACATACATAATGACTAAAAGGAAAAACACCAAAAACTTATAGAAGGACTTGGTCAACTAGAAATATTGAAGTAGATGTCTCTCATGGAAATACGCTTGTACAACAAGGAAGGAATCTGCTTGATTCTACAAGAAATGTCATCTTGGAGCAAAAAAAATATTAAAAATAAGCATATTTGTTATAAAGAAGAAAAACCGATTCTTAGTAGAATCGGTTTTTAGTATAAATGTCAACTATGTCCCAAATAAAAGAGTGCTTGTTAATAGAGCTCAGTAAAAATAGGTATATGGAAGCATTTATTCAATCCCATTCGGATCATACAATATAACATTAACAGATATACAAGACGGACACGTTACAGCGCATGTTCTTGATACGAAATGTTTTCGATAATAAAAAGACAATGATGGAATTTAACCCGTCATTGTCTTTTTTACATTATTCTATTCAATTTCTCCTGATCCATAGCTATACTACTGTTTATTCTCAATCCGCTCAATTACGTCTTGTAATTCATCCGGCTTCAAAAACTCAATGGGAGAGAAGCCTTTCTCAAACGTAAGTGTATCAGCCTCAATCATTAATACATACCGGTCGTTTACCTTTGCAATATGTATTAGGTCTCCGAAATCAGCAAGCAAAGCCTTCACAGAGATATGATCTGCTTTTAGCTTTAATTCCACTTCAGGGGCGTGCTCGACGATTTGAGCGGTAGCTTCCATTACTTCTTCTGTTGAAAATTGTTCCATAATTTCGCGTTTCGGACTGGCAGCCCATACTTCCATCGCTTGGTCGAACTGTTCACGTTCTTCAGTACCTTCTTCAAATACATCTTCAATTTGGTCGTATACCATGTCCATTACTTGTGTTTTCATAATTTCAGGCATAGAGCGTTCGTATTCGACGAATTTTAAGAAGTCTTCAAAGTAGCGGGCGTGTGATGCTTGGTGTATTTTTAGTTCGCCAGGCTCCACCATACCTTCTTCAGGCATGTATGGATATTGGATAGATTTCATATTCTTTGTTGTGATGGCCATTTCAACGTTACGAATAAGTGTTGATTCATCAGAAATGGAAGCGACTTTTGGTTCGAAGTCACATTTCATTACGAATACGAATGGATCATCAAAGTATTTGCGTAGTTTTGCTTGAGCGATTAAAAATACACCACCACGTACAGCGCTTGTGTCAAGGTATGTATAAACGAGAGGTTCGCTCATATCTTTGAAGTTTTCTTTTGTTTCTGCAAAACGAATACGATTAAATAAGTTGTAATGAGGGTTTGAATCGAGTTCATGACCTTCTTCTACAATAAAGCGACCGATCTTTGTTGGGGCTTGTTCTGTTTTTGCGTGACGTTCTACTTTTCGCTTTGAAATTTTTAATAATTCACCATTCAAAAATTCTTTTAAAGAGCTATCTTCATACTCTTCAGCGTCTAATGTTTGAAAATGTTTATAGCGTTTATCAACTGCTTCACCTTTTCCTTCTACTTGTACTACATAAAAGGAAAGAAAGTTTATTTCAAAATCCATATTTATCACCTTGTTTCATTTCATTAACTCTTATCAGTATAGAGATGGAAAAAACTTTCGTCAATTTATATAAGGAAGGGGGAGCCCCTTCCTTATATATTTGTTATTTTCGAAATTAAAATCCGTCTTCTAATGCTGAAAATGGAATATTTAGCCTATTTTCTACTGTACGTAAACGCTGATTTAAGCGGTTTAATCTACGCGTATGACGCTCAACTGTGTTTTCTAGTTGACGTACTCTTTGCTCAAGCTCATTTACTCGTCTTTCTAATTGACGGTTTCCAGTACCAGGGAAAGAGATTGGAAGTTGAAATTGTCGATTTTGATCATATGGATTAACTTGTTCTGTTTGATCTATATATTGTTGGTATTGTGCCTGTAAATCATACTGAGGTTGGTAACCATATTGGTTATATGGATCATAAGGATTGTAGGGATACATAAAAACATCCTCCATTTCTTTATAATAGGTTAAATTCATCATAATGTATGTGCAAAAGCGGAGTAGTGGCACGGCAAATACCTATATACCTGAAGTGAATGATTGTTTTTACCGATAAAAGCTCGGTTTAAGCTGTTAATAATGATCACATATGAGAAAGCGGTATTACGGTTTCTGAAGCCTGCAGGTGAATAGAGAGGTGAAATGAAAGGGTTTTACATTTGTATTTCATCTGTTGAATGGTATATACTGGATAGAGATAGGTTACATAAAAGTTACAATCTTATCAAACTCGAAAATTTATATAAATATGTATAGACATTTACAAAAGAAAAGAGTAGTTTTAATAGAGTAAAAAACAACTTGTAACATTTTCTAAATATATTGTAAAATGATTGTAACAAAACATACATAAAAATGAAATATTACATAAGAAATAATGTTGGGGAAAAGGAGAGAGTATATTGTTCCGAAAAATAAAGGGTATATTAGTAGGGGTGCTATGTGTAGCTGTAGTAAGTGGTTGTGGCACAAAAGTAAGTGATGTGGCATTAGTAAGTGATTTTGGTGGGAACGTTGTAGAGGCTAAGGCTGATGTACAGGATTCAATTAGCTTAGTGGATGGGCGTACTGGTACTGAAGTGAAAAAAATAGACTTATCGAGCTTAGGTTATTTTGAAGATGAGGCGAAATTCAAAAAATCGGTAACGAAGGTTGCAGGTGAAGTTGGGAAAAGCGTTGACAAAAAGATGGTTCCTTCACGTATAGCTCCTGATGGATCATGGCAAGAAGGAAAGCCTTCTTTTGAATTAATGGAAAAAGAATTAGTAGATAAATTATTAAACGTTGGTATGTGGGATTCTTCATATCAGTTACCTATCGTTGAGAAAAAGCCTACCGCAACATTAAGTGATGCGCAAGGAAGTGGCACGGTAATTGGTAGATATGAAACGAATTTAGGTGGATCAGCAGGTGGCCGTATTGAGAATATTCGTTTGTCGGCAGCGAGCATAAATGGAGTTGTATTAGCAAAAGGAGACAGTTTCTCTTTTAATGCATTAATCGGTGATACAACGCCAGATAAAGGATATCAATTAGGTAAAGAAATTGTAGATGGTAAATTAGTAGATGGTTATGGTGGTGGCGTTTGTCAAACATCATCAACGCTATACAATGCAGCAGATCAAGCTGGTTTGAAAATGGTAGATAGAACTACACATTCTAAAACAGTAGGTTATGTCCCGCAGGGAAGAGATGCTACAATTGCTTATCCATATTTAGACTTAGTATTTGAAAATACGAATGATGCTCCTGTTAAGCTTTATATGGGCATTCAAGGCGGAAAGTTAGTTGCTGAAGTACATAAGATGAAATAAATATGTAGTTAAAGGATAATAAAGTAAAATATTTATAGTTTCTATAATTGAAGCCATCTCTTCTGAATTTCAGAGGAGATGGCTTTTGTGTACAGTTTATTAAGAATAGTAAATTGATGTATTACTAGTATGTTCGAAAAAGGGTTGAGTTTAATTCTTAGTTTTCCTATTGACATTGTTTTAAAATGGCTGTATTCTTCATAATAACAACTTAATAAATGGAAAAATTTATTAGTTTTCTTATCAAGAGAGATGGAGGGACTGGCCCGATGAAATCTCAGCAACAGGCTACAAAAGTACTGTGCTAATTCCAGCAAACGTATGAGGCGTTTGGAAGATGGGGGGAAATGGATTAACATTCAACTCTTCTTATATGTGTAAGAAGAGTTTTTTTGTTTAGAGAGGGGGGAGAAAATGAAATTTGATGTAACGTATTTTTTAGAAAGTTTTCCGCAATTATTTAAGTATGTATACATAACTTTAGGGATTACTGTTGTTTCCATGATTATTTCTTTCTTTATAGGGATTGGCTTGGCAATCATAACAAAAAACAAAACGAAATTTTTATATCCAATTGCAAGGGTGTATATCTCTTTCTTTAGAGGAACACCGTTATTGGTTCAATTGTTTGTGTTGTATTTCGGATTGCCACAAATATCTCCGGCTTTTACAGTACTTACAGCTATGCAAGCAACTTTAATTGGTCTCAGTTTAAATAATGCTGCTTATTTGTCAGAGATCATTCGAGGTTCATTGAATGCTGTGGAATCAGGGCAAATGGATGCTTGTTTATCAGTTGGAATGACAAAAGCGCAAGCGATGCGACAAATTATCTTTCCGCAGGCTATTCGTGTAGCAGTGCCGTCACTTGGAAATAATTTTGTTGGATTGTTAAAAGAATCTTCGTTATCTTTTGCACTTGGAGTGGCTGAAATATTGGCACAAGCGAAAATGCTGGCGGCACAATCGTATCGTTATATGGAAAGCTATTTAGCGGTAGCGATTGTGTATTGGATTATTACAATCGTAATCAGCTGGGGACAGAAAAGGTTGGAGAAGAAACTTGATGCACCGTATTTATAAGAGAAGTGAGGTGATATATGTGATTGAGTTAAAAAAATTGTATAAATCTTACAAACATAATGAAGTGCTGAAAGGAATCTCACTTACTGTCAAAAAAGGGGAAGTGGTAGTAATTATTGGACCTTCTGGTTCAGGGAAATCGACATTACTACGATGTTTAAATTTATTAGAACAACCGGATGATGGCAGTATTAGAATTGAAGATTTAGAGATTCATACGAAGAAACTTTATCAAAAAGAAATCATAAAATTACGTCAAAAAACAGCTATGGTTTTTCAAAACTATAATTTATTTAAAAATAAAACAGCATTGCAAAATATTACAACAGCATTAACGGTTGTACAGAAAAAAAGTGAAGAAGAGGCAAATGGAATAGCGAGAGAAATATTAAAACAAGTAGGCTTAGCTGATAAAGAAGATTTTTATCCGGCAATGTTATCAGGTGGACAACAGCAAAGGGTAGGGATTGCTAGGGCAATGGCTCTAAATCCAGCTGTATTATTGTTTGATGAACCGACTTCAGCACTTGATCCAGAATTAGTTAATGAGGTATTACAAGTTATTAAAGACTTGGCAAGACAACATATAACGATGGTTATTGTTACACATGAAATGAATTTTGCAAAAGAGGTGGCTGATCGCGTTATTTTTATGGCTGATGGAATTGTCGTAGAGCAGGGAACGCCAGAAGAGATTTTTCGAAACCCACAAAATGAACGTACGAAAAAGTTTTTACGGCAATTAAATGCATCTGAAGAAGGAAATCATTTCGTTATTTAGGAGGAAGAGTTATGAGAAAATCGTCATTATTACTAACATTAGCATTAACACTATCAGTTGGAGCTTTGTCTGCATGTGGTTCTAATGCAGCAAGTAAAAAGACAGATGGAAAAGTAGTGAAAGTTGGGACTTCTGCAGGTCGTAGCCCATTTATATTTAAAGAAGGTGAGAAAGTAAAAGGTTTTGATGCTGAAATTATTGAAGCGGCTGCTAAGAAAGCTGGATATAAAATAGAATGGAATGTTTCTGATTTTGAAGGATTATTCGGTTTATTAGATTCAGGCCGTATTGATACGATTGCAAATGAATTATCCGTTTCTCCGGAAAGAAAAAAGAAATATGACTTTTCGATCCCGTATGTGTATTCAGGTTCTGTTTTTGCGGTGAAGAAAAATAATAATACAATTAAATCGCTAGAGGATCTAAAAGGAAAGACTGTAGGTGTTGGACTTGGTACAGCAGGAGAGCAAGAGTTAAAAGCTTTAAATAAAAATAATGCTTTTACGATTAAAACGTACTCAGAGGACCCAACGGCGGAATTGAACGAAGTAGGCTTTGGACGCGTCGATGCTTATTATAATGATAAAGTTCAAGTGGAAACAACAATAACAAAGGCGAAACTAGATAATGTCAAAGTTGGATTTGGCCCACTTGAATGGGGAGAGATTGCATTTCCATTTGCAAAAAAGAGTGAAAAGTTAGAAGATATAAATAAGGCGTTAAAAGAATTAGAGCAAGATGGAACATTAAGTGACATATCGAAAAAATGGCTAAAAGTTGATGCTACAAAAAAACAAAATTAAGGTGTATTCGTTGAATGGGCCTATTGCCTATCAACTTACATAAAAAACTAAAGGGAACTGGAGAGGAAGTTATTCATGGTACAAATTCATCCGAAAACACGTATTGGTCATGTTGCATTTAAAGTAAAAGATCTAGAGCGTCAAATTGCCTTCTATGAAAATGTAGTAGGATTAGAAGTAATTAAACAAGAGGAGAACAAAGCACACTTAGCTGGAAAGGGTGGTAAGAATACGTTACTTGTTCTTGAGCAGTTGGAAGATGCAGCGCTACAAGAACCGCGTACGACGGGTATATATCACGTTGCCTTTTTAGTTCCGACTCGTGAAGCTTTTGCTTCGGCACTATTTGGTGTTATTCGCAATAAAAAGGTAATTGATAGTCCGGCTGAGCAAGAAGGGCGTTATACATATTCAAATGAAATTTTACCAATTTCAAGGTTTAATAGCGCAAGTGATCATACGTATAGTGAGGCATTTTATTTACAAGACTTAGAGGGTAATGGTATCGAAATATATGCAGACCGTCCGCGTGATCAGTGGGGAGAAGGGCCAGGAGGAAGTACGCCACTTGATTTAAAAGAACTAGCAGTGCTCGTTGATTATGAGTTTGATGGCTTACCAGCCGAAACGGTGGTTGGACACGTACATTTACGAATAGCTGATGTGGAGAAGTCACATGAGTTTTATGTAGATACAGTAGGTTTTGAAGTACAACAGCGTGAAGATGATTGCTTATTCATTTCGGCAGGAGGCTATCATCACCATATTGGTGCAAATACGTGGAACGGGGTAAATAATCCACATCCACCAGCACATGCAACGGGACTAAAAGTGTATACGATAGTACTACCGCATAAAGAAGCGTTAGATGAAGTGAGAGAAAGATTAATAGAAAAACAACATGAAATAAATGAAACTACAAATGGATTTATTGTAGTAGATCCAAGTGGTATTACAGTGCAGTTTGAAATAGAAGCAGTATAAAGTGAAACTTTAATTAGTGGGGGTTTTGTTCATCCCCCACTGATTATTAACCTTCACCAATCGGGTGTTTATGAGCAGTTAATCTCCCACCACTATGAGAGGTAAGTGAAGGAAACCGATACAGCTTGTGCGTATGCAGTGCATTTTGGTCTGGGTCACAGTCTTTTAACGTGGTCGAACTACAGGAGGAGTAAGCATATTCCCGATGGATCCATTTCCATACTTCCATTATCTAGGGAAATCCCCCAGTATCCAAGACTAAATTTTACCCATACATCATTTTTTTGATGTAGCTCTTGAAGATAAAAACTATTTAATTTTCAAGGAACAGTTATTAACTTAAAACTTATTATACGAGGAGGGTGTATCATGAAAAAAATATGCTTTGTATTAATTGTCGACGCTGGTATAAATTATGGTTCAATATTTTCTCTACCATTTTTAAGGAATCAGGATGATTTGAAGGGATATTTTTCTAAGTATTATGATGTTTCAATTAATTATATTAGGGATAAAAACTCAGTTGACTATTTGGTAGTTCCCAAACCGTGTCCACCTTTTGATAATGAAAATAATCTTCCAATAATTGAAGTACCAGCAATCTTATTTATGGAAAAGGATTTTGAAAAAATAAAGACTTATATAGACAATTATTTTTCTAATAACTCATAAAGAAAATAAAAGTACAGTAAAAAGAAGTCCGATAAAAAACGAGTGGCGTAGAATATTTCTATTAATCATTCGTTTTTTATTATATTTACATATATTTTTTAAAAGAGGATTATAGACGTTCTGAAAAAAATTAATTATAACAAGAACAGTGTTCGTGCTACTATCTACGGTTATTTTTTGTACTAAGTACCCCTTTAACTAACAAGACAACAAAAAATAATTAACATATTAAAGTGAATAATGTTACAAACAATGTAAGGGCTTTCTCTTTGAGTTTTAGCTCTGAATAATAAAGATAGTTAAATCACTAAATGGAGGAGAAAGTAATGACTAATTTATTGCGTAAACTAGCAGATGAAGAAATGGAAACGTCGCTATCTAATGGAGGAGCAGGTCAATTTTGTTCCTTGTATAGTAAATTGTTACCTATCTCTATTGCAGGTTGTATGGCAGGTAACAGTAGCAGTTGTAGCGAAATGCAGCATTACACAGAATATCTTCATAAATACTGTTAATAATAATTATTTTTTCAAAGTAAGATAATACAATAATATGGAGGAGCAGGTAAAGGTGCTACCATTTATCGCTTTGTGAGTGATCAATTCTCTAGCTTTTATACAAAAGTGATTAATACGAATGCTAGGGATGCCGTTCATGTCATTGATGGTTTACTACATCACGAAACAGATTTACATATTGAAGAGCATTATACTGATACAGCTGGATATACAGATCAAGTATTCGGTCTTACTCATTTGCTAGGGTATCGCTTTGCCCCAAGATTAAGAGATATTTTGGACTCGAAACTCTACACATTTGAAAAGCCTGAACAATATCCTGATATGGAGAAATTGTTACGCGGAAGGATTCATAAAAAAGTCATTCAAGAGAATTACGATGATGTGTTAAGGTTAGCACATTCCGTTCGGGAAGGAACAGCGTCTGCGTCTCTTATTATGGGGAAGATTGGTTCTTATTCTAGGCAGAATAGTCTTGCAAAAGCGATAAGAGAAATGGGACGAGTTGAAAAAACTTTATTTATTTTAGACTATATTTCTAGTGAAACGTTACGCCGGCGCATTCAAAAGGGATTAAATAAAGGAGAAGCAATGAATGCCTTAGCAAGAGCTATTTTCTTTGGAAAACATGGTGAACTTCGAGAGCGTGCACTGCAAGACCAATTACAGCGTGCCAGTGCATTAAATCTTATTATAAATGCAATTAGCATTTGGAATACCGTATATTTATCCCGAGCGATTGAGCATATGATGGAAGTAGGAAAACATCAGGAGTCTTTACTTGCCCATATTTCACCTTTAGGTTGGGAGCATATAAATTTCTTAGGTCAATATAAATTCGATATTAACAGTTCCCATTCTATTCGATCATTACGCCCCCTTAGAACATAAATGAAGCCCTTGATTTTCTGCTTAGCGTAGACAAATCAAGGGTTTTTCTTTCAAAATCTTTCTTAGCGTATAATTTCCGCGTTTTGTCGGCAGGACCCCTTAAAGGGCACTATTGTTGAATAAACCTTAGATTTTTAAACGACTTTATTGTTATATTTTCGAGTACAGTGAAGTATCTTATATCGAAAATTAAACAACTATATTTTAACCCCGTCCTAAATTTAGAACGGGGTTATGCTTGTTTTAGTCTTTAAAATTTAATAGCTTTATTGTCTTTTTACAGTTAATTGAAGAAGAAAGGACATAACATATTAGTTATATAAAATATGTTATGTCCTTTAATTTATCAACTTTTTTTCAATTTAGGTCTTGATAAGGGATTCACTTTCTGGCTTGTTTTTGATTATTTAGAGCTCAATCCAATACCTTCTCACAACATTCCCATCTTCTTCAGTGTAATCTTCATCCCGGAGACCGCCGTTATGTAAAATCGTTTTCTCAGAAGCCGTATTCACTTCGTCACAAACGACAAGTGCTTTCGTGATGTTTAATTCTTTCGTTTTTTCTAATGATAACTCTAGTAACTTTGTAGCATAACCTTTTCTTCTTTCAGAAGGGCGAATACCATAACCGATATGGCCTCCAGCATTAAATAGATGATCAGTTAAACTATGACGTATATTAACAACTCCTACAATTTTATTTTCATCTGTCACGAGCCAATAAGTAGAATCTGGTACCCAAGTTTCAGGAATATTTATTCCGTTATGTGCGTCGTGTAATTCTTGAATCATTGTCGTGAAATTAGAAGGATTTTTTGAAATAACGAATGGAATCATCGCTTCACCGCTATCTTTCCATTCGTTATAAAAATCTAAGTATTCTTCTTGTAAATCGGTAGTAGGTGTAAGTAAAGAGATGTTCATTGTTAGTAAGCTCCTTTTATTTATGTTTTTTTTCACAAAAATTATGATATGAAATGAAAGCGTTTCCTGACTTTCTCAACCTCATTTCACGCAACTCATATGCCATTTTTAACTGAAAATAAGTTAGACGTTGAACTTTAAAGGTTTTTTGTATGAGAAGTAGGATGTTTTATTTATGTTAATATTTAAAATATTAACATAAAATCACTGGGATATTAAATGTATTTTAATAAAATGCTTTTATATCGATGGGTAGATGCATGTGATAATTTTTGTTTTATCTCTCTATAATGAATAAAAGGGGGAAGTGCTTGTGAGCTTACATATTGATTTTATTATACGAATCGGTGTTGCTGGTTTGTTAGGGGCGATAATCGGTATTGAAAGGGAAATTCGCTCAAAAGAAGCTGGATTAAAAACACATTTCCTAGTAGCCGTAGGGAGTGCTTTAATAATGGTCGTTTCGAAATATGCTTTTTCGGATATTGTGTTTGAAGAACATATGGCTCTTGATCCGAGCCGGATTGCAGCGCAAGTTGTTAGTGGAGTTGGATTTTTAGGTGCAGGTACAATCATTATTCAAAAGCAGGCAGTGAAAGGATTAACGACAGCGGCTGGTTTATGGGCTACAGCAGGAATAGGGTTAGCAATTGGAGCAGGTATGTATGTTGTAGGGATTGGAGCGATGATTCTCGTTTTGATTGGTTTAGAGATTGTAAGTCGTATTTTTAAGGTGCAATTTTTATTTCCGCAAAATATAACAGTGCAAATGTGTATAAATAAACACGAAGTGGTACAACAAATAGTAGAGACGCTACGAGTGAAAGGTATTCCAATACTTTCATATGAAGTGGAAGCTTTACAGCAAGATACAGAAATAGTTTATAAGGTAGGGATGCAATTGAAAAATATATCGTCAGAAGAAAAGAATGCATTTATTCAGCATATACAAGCATTACCGGAAATTACGTTTATAAAGTTAAAATCATAGTGTTGAAATAGAGGATAAATGTAGCAGGAATTTCGCTATTATCTATCCTTTTTTGACATAAATCACATGTGAAGTCAAGTGTTAATTTCACTTTGGATGGATACATGTGTGAACGTTCCCTTCTTTTTTCTCAATACAGAATAAATAGTCAGAATAGTAAAATAATGGAGCGGGACACTAAAAAATGTAAGGTAGGGGAGAGCATGAAAGGCTATTCAAAAAAAGTTTTAGTAGGGGTAAGTTTTGCTAGTTTAATGTTAGGGAGTTTTCAAGGAAGCATATTGGCGGAAGATACTAAGGGAGAGCAAGTTTCATATCGAAATGTGCTAAAAATGGAGCCGGTTGGTGTACAACTGCCCGTGGAAGAATTAGCTCATTCATCGAAAGTATTAGAAAGCAAGTCTTTTGAGAAAAGGCTACAATTTGCTGATTTATCGCAAAGACCACCGGAAGTAAAAAAGGAAAGTAAGCAATTAGCTGTAGCGAAAACTTATACAATTGCTGAATTAAATCAATTAAGCAATCAACAATTAGTAGATTTACTTGTAACAATCGATTGGGAGCAAATTACGGGGCTATTTCAGTTTAATAAGGACAGTCTTGCATTCTATCAAAATGATAGTAGGATGCAGGCAATTATTGATAAATTGAAGCAGCAAGGACAAGCTTATACGAAGGATGATTCAAAAGGGGTTGAGACATTAGTAGAGGTATTGCGCTCTGGATTTTATTTAGGTTTTTATAATGCAGAATTAAGTAAACTTAATGAGCGGAGCTATCATGACAAGTGCTTGCCGGCGTTAAAAACGATTGCGAACAATCCAAATTTCAAGCTCGGTACATTGGAACAAAATAGAGTTGTATCATCATACGGAAAATTAATAGGAAATGCTTCGAGTGATGTGGAAACGGTAACATCGGCTGCAAAGATTTTTAAACAATATAATGATAATTTTTCTACATTGGTAGATAATCTTTCAGCTGGAAATGCGATTTACGATATTATGCAAGGTGTCGATTATGATATTCAATCGTATTTGTACGATACGAGAAAAGTACCGAAAGATACAGTATGGTACCAAAAAATAGATAGTTATATTAATGAGTTAAGTAGATTTGCGTTAATGGGAACGATTACAGAGAAAAACGGATGGCTTATTAATAATGGCATTTATTATACAGGGAGACTCGGCATATTCCATAGTACAGGGACGAAAGGATTACAAGTTGTAACAGATGCGATGAAAATCTATCCTTATTTAGGTGAGCAATATTTCGTAGCAGCTGAGCAAATTACGACGAATTATGGCGGGAAAGATGCAAACGGTAACGTTGTTAATTTAGATCAAATACGAGAAAATGGGAAGAAAAAGTATTTGCCGAAAACGTATACGTTTGATGATGGTGCAATTGTTTTAAAAGCCGGAGATAAAGTGACTGAGGAGAAAGTTAAACGTTTATATTGGGCAGCAAAAGAAGTGAAGGCACAATTCCATCGTACGGTTGAAAGTGACCAACCGTTAGAAAAAGGAAATCCAGATGATGTATTAACGATGGTTATTTATAATAGCCCAGCTGAATACCAATTTAACCGTCAATTGTACGGATATGAAACGAATAACGGCGGTCTTTATATAGAAGGAACAGGTACGTTCTTTACTTATGAACGTACGCCACAAGAAAGTATTTATAGTTTAGAAGAATTGTTCCGACATGAGTTCACGCATTATTTACAAGGTAGATATGAAGTGCCAGGACTTTGGGGGCAAGGTAAGATGTATGAGAATGAGAGATTATCTTGGTTTGAAGAAGGGAATGCTGAGTTTTTTGCAGGTGCAACGAGAACGGACAACGTCGTTCCAAGAAAGAGCATTATAGGAGGACTATCTTCGAATCCAGCAGAACGTTATACGGCAGAGCGAACGTTAAATGCAAAGTATGGAACGTGGGATTTCTATAATTATTCCTTTGCTTTACAATCGTATATGTACAATAAGAGATACGATATGTTTGATAAAGTTCATGATCTTATTAGGAAAAATGATGTAACAGCATATGATGCATATCGCTCTGCTTTAAGTAAAGATGCGAATTTAAATAAAGAGTATCAAGACTATATGCAAATGTTAGTAGACAACCGTGAGAAATATAATGTTCCGTTAGTGTCAGATGATTATTTAGCAACTCATGCACCGAAACCAGTTTCAGATATTGCCGCAGAAATTACAGCGGAAGCAAAATTAAGTAATGTATCAGTAAAGAAAAATAAATCACAATTCTTTAATACATTTACACTGCAAGGAACATATACAGGAACTTCTGCAAAAGGAGAATATGAAGACTGGAAAACAATTACGCAAAACGTTAATGATACGTTAAAACGTTTAAGTGCAAAAGAATGGACAGGCTATAAAACAGTAACAGCTTACTTCGTGAATTACCGTGTAAATGCATCAGGGCAATTTGAATATGATGTTGTGTTCCACGGTATTAATACAGAAGAAGGTGCTGTGAATAAAGCGCCGGTCGCGGTTATAAATGGTCCGTATAGCGGACATACGAATGAAGCAATCTCGTTTAAAAGCGATGGATCAAAAGATGAAGATGGGAAAATTGCTTCTTATAACTGGGAGTTCGGTGATGGTGCGGTAAGTAATGAGCAAAATCCAACTCACGTATATACAAAAGAAGGAACGTATACGGCGAAATTAACAGTAACAGACGATAAAGGATTAACTAATACTGCTACAACAAGTGTAACGGTTCAAAAGAAAGAAGATAACAGTGTAGAAAAAGAGCCAAATAATTCATTCCAAACGGCAAATAAACTGCAGTTAAATCAAGTTTTACGTGCTAGTTTAGGAAACGGTGATACGAGTGATTACTTTGAAATAAATATAGAAACTGCGAAAAATCTTCAAATTAATGTAACGAAGGAAAATAATATCGGAGTAAACTGGGTTCTTTATTCAGAAGCAGATTTAAATAATTATGTTACGTATGCACAGCAACAAGGAAATAAATTAGTAGGTAGTTACTATACGTATCCAGGGAAGTACTATTTACATGTATACCAGTATGGTGGTGGAACAGGGAATTATACGGTAGAAGTGAAGTGAAAAAAAGGGTCGCCATTCATGGCGATCCTTTTTTGTTATGCGTTATACCCGAATAATTTTAGATCTTCTCCTGAGTCTGAAATTATTTTTTCGAATCGCAATCCTACTTTTTCTAACAGCGTACCTGAAGCAGCATTATCTATAGAAGTAATTGCTACAATTCGTTTCATTCTTAGCTTCTGTACACCGTATTCTATTACAGCAGAAGCTGATTCATAGCCGTATCCTTTCGAACGGAATTTTTCTAAAAAGGCAAAGCCGATATCAACATCTTCTAATGAATCTCTTTTAATAAGGCCGCACATACCAATTGGTGTGAGATTTTCTTTTTGTTCAACTAAGTAAAGACCAAAGCCCATTTTATTATACATATCGACGGGTCCATTTAAGATGTATTTTTTTGCATCTTCTAAGTTTTTAATACCTTTATCACCAATAAATTGAATCCATGCAGGATCATTTACTAATTCAAGAATAAACGGAGCATCTTTTACATCGAGCCAGCGAAGAGTGAGTCTTTCAGTTTCAAGAACTATCAATCTATTGCACCACCTTTAATAGTTATAACAATTAGTATGGATTGCGAAATACAAAAGTGCAACATATTTTAATAGAGCCCTGCTTGTTCACATAAAGTTCGTTTGTTTTGTATAAAAGGATATTTTATAATTAGAATTGATTGTAAAGAGTGAGATACTTATACAATGACTCCTAGGTAACTAGGAGTTTTTACTATATAACTATCATTATTACTAAATATGACGCACTACACATTCTACTTAAGGAGGTACATAATGAAGAAATTATATAATGCATCGTTTACTTATTTGATTATCGGTTTATTGTCAGGAATATTTGCTAGGGAGTATGGAAAATATAAAGGGATTTTAGGATCTACTTTATTAAATCTTTTGCATACGCATACGTTAGTACTTGGCTTTTTCTTCTTTTTAATTGCTTTAGGATTAGCGAAAGTATTCGCGTTTCATGAAGTGAAAGGATTTAATAACTGGTTTATTTTACATAATATCGCATTAACTTTAATGTTAGGTTCGCTAGCAGCGAGAGGACTTCTTCAACTAAATGGAGCGGACTTTAAAGGGTTAACTTATATTGTAGGGTTCTCTCATTCTATGATGGCATTTACTTTAGTTTGGTTTATGATTCTGTTGAAGAAATCGTCTAAAATATAGTTTTATAAAAAAGAACTTGTAGGGAATACTGCAAGTTCTTTTTTATATATAAAATTATAGGAATCTTACTATTCTGATTATTTTGTATAAAAATGGTATAATTAATGTGGCGTAAATAATATAAAAGGAGAGTACGTAATGGAAATAACAATTGAACGTTTAGTAAATGAATTAAAGGATGTACTTCCTGAAGAGCAAGTAGTGGTTAATAAGACAGTAAGAGAGTTACATAGTAAAGATGAATCTTACCATAATAGTAGTTTACCTGATGTAGTTGTTTTTCCAAAAACGATGGAAGAGGTTAGAGCAATAATGAAAGTAGCGAGTGAGCATAAAAAACCTGTCATTCCATTTGGAGTAGGTTCTAGTTTAGAAGGTCATATAATTCCTTATGAAAAGGGGATTACAGTTGATTTTTCATTAATGAACAAAATACTTGAAATAAGAGAGAAAGATTTTCTTGTGAAAGTACAACCAGGAGTGACTCGTTCTCAGCTCAATAAAGAATTGAAAAAGTACGGTTTGTTTTTTAGTGTAGATCCAGGTGCAGATGCAACGTTAGGGGGCATGGCTGCTACGAATGCGAGCGGAACGACAGCGGTTAAGTATGGCGTAATGCGTGATCAAGTTCGTGATTTAGAAGTGGTGCTTGCTGATGGGCAAGTGATACATACTGGCAATTTAGCGGCGAAGTCATCATCAGGTTATCATTTAAATGGTATTTTCGTAGGATCAGAAGGTACGCTTGGATGCTTTACAGAGCTAACATTAAAAGTATACGGCATACCAGAACATGTTATGGCTGCGAGAGCATCGTTTCCAACTATAAATGATGCAGTAGAAGCTGTTATTAATATACTGCAAGCTGGCATTCCAATTGCGAGAATAGAACTTGTTGATGAATTATCTATGAAACAAGTAAATCATTACAATGAAACAAATTACAGAGAAGAACCAACACTGTTTTTAGAGTTTCACGGAAATGAAGCAGGGCTAACGCAAGATATCGAGTTTACGAAGGAAATTGTTTTTGATCATAAATGTAAAGAAGTTGCTTTTGAAACTGAAACTGCGGCGAGAAATAAATTATGGGATGCAAGACATAACTTAGCATACTCTTACGTTCATAGTTACCCTGGTAAAAAGCTGATGAGTACGGATGTTTGTGTACCAATTTCAGAATTAGCTGGCGCAATACAACATGCGAAAGAGACATTAGATAAAGTTGGTCTTGTTGGTGGTATTCTTGGCCATGTAGGAGACGGGAATTTTCACGTGCTCTTAATGATTGATCCAAATGATAAAGATGAAGTGAAAAAAGCGGACGAAATAAATGAAAGTATTGTACTGTATGCTCTTAAGCGTGGCGGAACTTGTACAGGAGAGCATGGCGTTGGAATAGGAAAGCAGAAGTATCAAGAAGAAGAACATGGTGCGGCATTATTGGTAATGGAGAAAATAAAGAAAGCTCTTGATCCGCAAAATATTTTAAATCCGAATAAAATTTTCAAGCTAGCAGATAAGGAATGATGAATTTTGGAGAAACGAATTATACACTTTGAAGGATTGGTCGTCTTATTAGCTGCGATTTATATATATGCATTATGTGGATTTAGTTGGTTATTATTTATCGTATTACTTTTTGCACCTGATTTAGCAATGGTGGCGTACGCTATTAACAAACGTGTTGGTGCACAAATTTATAATCTATTTCACACATATATCATATCAATATTACTTGTTTTAATAGGGGTCTATTTAAAGATGGATACAATTTTAATGATTGGTTTAATATGGACAGCACATATTGGAATGGATCGAATGCTTGGGTATGGATTGAAGTATGAAACTGATTTTAAGGATACGCATATTCAGAGGTTATAGCTTAGGTAAAACGGAATTTATTGAATATGTATTAGAAAAAGCTATGAAGGATCGTTGAATAAGGGAGTTTGTATAAATAAAAAAATTGACTAAGGTGGCAGAAATCATATAATGCCACCTATTATTTTTGAAACAAAGGTTTTACTATATGCACTGACCTTATAAAACAATTATCATCTGTCCCTGCCCAATAATAAAGTTCATAAATATAATGAGAAATAAGAAGATAAGAAAAGAAAAGAGGGAGCTTATGTACATACCAAAACATTTCACTATACAAGATGAAGAGAAGAAGTACGAAATTATTGAACAAAATAGCTTTGCAACTTTATTTTCTCAACATAACGGAGCACCGTACGCAACGCATTTGCCGTTGTTATTAAATAGGGAGACTCTAACTTTACATGGCCATTTCGCACGTCCGAATGAACAGTGGAAAGATAGTGGGAATCAACAAGTACTCGCTATATTCCAAGGGCCACATAGTTACATCTCGCCGTCATGGTATGAAACAAATAAAGCAGTACCAACATGGAACTATGTTGCGGTGCATGTATATGGAGAGTTAGAAATTGTTGAAGATGAACAGGAATTAATAGACTCTCTTCAAGATTTAGTACATAAATATGAAAATCCAAAGAGCAACTACTCACTGAATGATGTAGATCCGAATTATATGGAAGGATTAAGTAGGGGAATAGTTGGATTCAAAATAAAGATACATAAAATAGAAGGAAAAGCGAAGTTAAGTCAAAATCATTCTGTGGAGAGACGAGGGTTAGTTATAGAAGAACTTGAGAAAGTTGGGAGTGAGGGGAGTAGGGGGATTGCAGGGTTGATGAAGAAGGGTGTTTAAAATAATGGTGGAGTGTGAATACACATTTATAAAGTGTTAATATATTGTATTTATAGATTTTTATAGTGATTTAGACGCTGTATTTAGGGGGAGGCAATTTTCTTTAGTGTTTTAAAAAATTTACAGCATGTGATTAATTTAATGGATTTAATGTTAAATAAATGTTGAGAAATATGAATGAGATATTTATATCTTAATATCTATTTGTTATTATTTATGTGAGAATATTCAAAAAAGGGGGATTTTATGAACATTCCAGTGAAGGGAAGCGAACAGGTTACAAAGCAACTTAATGAATGGTATCAAGCAATGTTACAACAACAATTGTCAAAAGCAACTAATTTAAAACAAGAAATTGATAAAAATATTGATGTTTTGAAACAAGAATCAAATAAAATGTTGCAAGAAAAAAATTTATTATATTATTTCTTACTAGATTTTCGTTATAAAACGCTTGTTGATAGATTTAGTATCACAAAGAGAAGCTTTGACGAAATAGATTCTTTTAAAATTCCGACGGATGGTTTCTTATCTTATTATTACCATTTTTGTAAAGCGGTATATGCTACTATACTTAAAGATTATAAAGAAGCGAAAAAATATTATGAAAAAGCAGAGTTTTTTTTGAAAGACGTTCCAGACGAAATTGAACAAGCTGAATTTCAATCTAAGTTAGCCTTATTCTATCATAATAATAATGAACCACTTTTAGCTGTTCACTATGCAACTATTTCAAAAGATATCTTCTCTAAGCACCAAGGTTATGAAAGTAATACTGCTTCTTGCGAAAATACTATTGGAATGAGTTGTGTATCTCTAAAACAGTTTGAACAGGCCGAGGAACATTTAAATTCTGCATTAAATTTATTACAAAAAAATAATGAAGAAAGATTAATTTCATTCGTGCGGCACAACTTAGGGTGGCTATATGCAAATCAAAACCTTTCTGAATTAGCTATCCGTCACTTATCAGAAGTAACAGAGAAAATACCTAATCATTTCAAAGCTGTTTTTTTACAAGCTAGGGAATATTCTAAGTTAAGTGAAACAAATGTATCTTCAATCCTTATTGAAAAAGGATTGAAACTTTGTTTAGAAGTAGAGAATGAAGAATATACACATCATTTCAATATTTTAAAAGCATTAAATAATAATGTGACTATCGAGGAATTAAAAAGGGTAATTGTTACAGGGATTTCTTATTTCAAAGAAGAGAATCTTTCTTATTATGTAGAAGAATATGCTGAGGTGATGGCAGCTAGGTTATATGAGATGTGTGATTATAAAACGTCTAGTGAATATTTTTGTTTAAGTCTTGAAGCAAGAAAAACAAATGTAGCTAAAGGGGCGTTAAAATAATGAAGAAACTGAGTTTAATGGTAATGAGTTTAGCTGTTACAGGTATTACAGTTTTTACGATAAATACTACTCCAAAGATTCAACAAACAACAACCGCAAATACTGTCATCAATAAGTTACAATCGACTCACGGAGAAGGGTGGTCTCCAACGAGACCTGAGTTAGTATACTTAGAGGGAAGACAACTCTAAAGTATTATTTTAAGAGTGCTAGCTTTAGTTGATATTATTTACTGGCTTGTAAACATTAAAGGTTTACAAGCCAGTTTTTTGTTGTGAGAGCTACCTTCACATTATGTTGAAAGTAATCCGTCATAATTTTAAACTATTGTAATGAATTTTAATAAAAGATTGTTGAGGAATATAGTGAAGATATTGGAACATACAAATTCTCATTAGTTATATTAAAATGGATTCATTCTCTCCTCCTTTATTTTTTATCAACATTTGTACAATAGCTGGATTTTTATATTCGAGAATAGTTGTTCCTTATCGATGTACCTGGATATAATAAGAAAAAATGAAGATTGAATAGAAGAATTTTAATAGAACAGTTACCAAGTTAACGCATTAGGCAAGAAATAGGTAGGAAGTAAGGAGCTCTCCTTTGCTCGTGACAGCTTGTTTGGTGTAAGTACCTTTTTCGCATGGGAGGAAATTGATAGAGGTGATAATATACAACTGTAATCACATAGAATATGCTAACGATATGTAATACATAAAAGAAACGCAAACTAGAGTATTAAATTACGTTTTTTTTCACAAGATGGAGAAAAAAGTAGAAAAGGTGTTTTATACGAAAACACCTTTTCTATTTATAATGTTCCTTTATGGAAAATAACGAATCGTGTACTTGAATTTAGTGGGAATTACACTAATAAATAATACAATTAGAAGCAGAAAAACAGTCTTAGTGCTCTAAATCACGTCCCACAAAAAGTACGATAAGGACGATTAGACGGCACAGGAGGCGTGCAGTAATCCGCTTGTTCTTGAGAATATTCATAAGGATTTGCTAAAGCTTGAAGAAGTTTCTCCATTACGCTATAGTCTCCATTTTTAACAGCTGCTTCTAGTGCTTCTTCTACTTTGTGGTTTCGAGGGATGATTACTGGGTTGTTATTTTTCATCAACTTGTAGGCATCATCTTGTGATTCTTTTTGTCTTTCTAACCGAGATTGCCATAGCTCGTACCATTCTTTAAATTCAGGACTTTCAAATAAAGGTGCATTTTCTAATGTATTGTCAGTTAATGCACGGAATGTATTTGTATAATCTGCTTTATATTTTTCCATTGCTTTTAAAAGTTTCTCAATAAGTGATTGATCATGCTCTTCATTGCTAAATAGTCCTAATTTCTTCTTCATTCCGAGGAACCAATTGTTTTCGTACTGCACACTGAACTTTGAAATTTCATCTTGTGCAATTTTTAGTGCTTCTTCTTCATCTTCATGTAGTATCGGTATTAAAGATTCAGCTAAACGTGCGAGATCCCATGCAGCCATATATGGTTGATTTCCGTATGCATAACGGCCTTGTGTGTCAATAGAGCTAAATACTGTTCCTTGGTTATAACTATCCATAAAGGCACATGGACCGTAATCAATCGTTTCACCGCTAATCGTTATATTGTCAGTGTTCATTACGCCGTGAATGAAGCCGACGAGTTGCCATTTTGCGATAAGGATTGCTTGTCTCTTAATGACTTCTTGTAGTAGTGCGACATATGGATTTTCAGTAGATTCAACCTCTGGATAATGTCTTTTTATCGTATAATCAGCTAAAGCTTTGAGATCTTCGATTGAGCCTCGAGCTGCGGCGTATTGGAATGTTCCAACGCGTATATGACTGCTTGCAACTCTAGTTAAAATAGCTCCAGGTAACTTCGTTTCGCGATAGATTGATTCGCCAGTTGAGACTACTGCTAAACTGCGAGTAGTTGGAATATCAAGCGCGTACATCGCTTCACTAATAATATACTCACGTAGCATCGGACCGAGTGCAGCGCGGCCATCACCACGGCGCGAATATGGAGTTGGACCGGAACCTTTCAATTGAATATCAAACCGTTCGCCTGAAGGAGTAATTTGTTCCCCAATTAAAAGGGCACGACCATCTCCTAACATGTTGAAATGACCAAATTGGTGCCCAGCATACGCCTGAGCTAGTGGATGAGCTCCTTCTGGGATTGCGTTACCAGCTAAAATGGCAACTTCGGTTTCTTTTTTTAATTCCTCAGGAGTAAAGCCAAGAGATATTGCTAAAGAATTATTTAGTTTAATTAACTCCGGTGAGTGTACAGGAGTTGGGGGGATTTCTGTATAAAATGATTGTGGTAAAGTCGTATAACTATGTTCTAAATTCCAACCAGCTTCCTTATTATTAGTCATTTTATCTCCTCCTTTTTTGTATTTTGAATATGTATTTGTACGTATGTATTCTTTGTAAAGTTAACTAAAAGTATAATTTATTATTTCCCCTTGCAATCTATTGTAAGGACTTCAGTGCATTGTGTCTATTTAACAGCAAATACAAAAACTCCATTTTTATAAAGATTGATTAAAATGGAGTTTTGTTATTATTTGATTTTTACAATTATCTTTCCTTTTGCTCTTCCAGACTCTGAATATTCCATTGCTTTTTGAGTATCTTCAAAAGGGAAAATACGATCGATTATAGGTTTGATTTGTCCAGATTCAATATACTTTGCAATTATACGTAATTGATCTCCGCTTGGTTTCATAAACAAAAACGAATATTGAGCATTATGCTTTTTTTCAAGTGCAGTAAGTTTTTTGCTTGCTAATGAAAATAAGAGTGTTTTGAAAAATCCTGAACCAAATTCTTTACCGAAGCGAGCATTCGGCATTCCTGAAACGGAAACAATGTTCCCTTCGCTTTTTATAATATCGAATGATTTTTCAAGTGCTGTACCGCCAAGTGTATCAAATACCGCAACATAATTTTTCAGTATATCTTCAAACTTTTCTTTTTTGTAATTAATAATTTCATCTGAGCCAAGAGACTTTACTAAATTTTCACCAGCTTCACTAGCAGTTGTTGCAACAGTGGCACCCATTATTTTTGCTAACTGAATTGCGAAAGTACCAACACCGCCGGATCCAGCGTGAATCAAAATCTTTTGTCCTTTTTGTAATTGCATGATGTCATGTAATGCTTGATATGATGTTAAGCCAACGAGTGGAATCGACGCCGCTTCCTCAAAAGTTAAATTTTTCGGTTTTAAGGCTATATCATCTTCATGAATGGCTATATATTCCGCAAAAGTACCGATCTTATCTTTTCTTGGACGTGCATATATTTCATCACCAACTTTAAATTGAGTCACCTTTGTTCCGACTTTTACAATGACACCAGAAAAGTCATTACCAAGAATAAGGGGCATTTTATATTTAAGTAACAACTTCACTTTTCCATCGCGTATTTTAAAATCAATTGGGTTAATGCTAGCTGCATGAATTTCTGCGAGCACCTCATACTGATTTATTTCAGGGGTGGGCATCTCAGTCATGCGCATTGGAACTTTCCCATACTTATCAATCACCATTGCTCTCATTTCTTATACCTCCAAATTTCAATAAAAGTTTTGCAGTAGCTTCTCAATATCTAATACAAGATTTTTTAATAATCCTAATTTGGTACGTATGTCAATATAATAAAAGTTCTTTGTACCTTCTTTACGCATTAAAATAATACCAGCTTCTCGTAAAATCTTAAGGTGATGTGATACTGCTGGTCGAGAAAGGTGTGTTTGTTTAGTGATTTCGCCAACACGTAATCCAGTTTGACATTCTGTTTTCATTAGAACTAACAAAATAGCTTGACGTGTTTCGTCACCAATTGCCACTAATACTTTTTGACAATTAATAAAATCTTCTTTAATAACATTTAATTGTTCTTGTTTATTCATTTCAATCACTATACCTCCAATAATTAGTCGAAAGGTTTAAGATGATGAACCATTACATCGATACGGTAATGCTACATGAATGTTGTATGAGCTGCAATATTGAGAAAGAAAATCGAGACGAATCCATTTTTACGTATTGAAAATTATGGAGTAGTTATTATAGGGAATAGAAAATAATGGAGTTGAAAGGTAGAAAATGATTTAACAATACGATGTCTGCCGAGGATAAAGGGTAGCCATTTAACAATAAAATAAGCGGTCGTAACCTTGTATAATTTACAAAGTTACGACCGCTTATAATGTTTTTATTATTTTTGATGTCTATATCAGAGAATAGTTCAAAGTAAAGTAGGGCCTTCTTTTTTATCCTTTCATACACACACAAATTAAGTGACTTGTAGATGTATGAAAGGATAAAAGTAATTTGGGGCGTAATCTATCTATATGATAATTCAAAATGAAATATAAGTCTATATTTTTGTTGGTTTTTTGATTATATTTATGTCACTGAGCTCAGAAGAATATATGTGGAGGGAAAATGTATGGAATCGAAACATGTACCAGTTTTAATTGTTGGAGGGGGATTATCAGGATTATCGTCTGCATTATTTCTTGCGAAACATAACATTGATTATGTACTTATTGAAAGGCATCCGTCTACTGCGATTCATCCGAAAGTGGGTGGAATTACATTTCGCACAATGGAATTATTCCGAGAACTGGGTCTAGAAAAAGGAATTAGATTAGCTGGTAAAGCATTAGAGAATTGTCACGGGAGAATTGCAGTTCAAACAATAGCTGAGGTAAAGCATGAAGAGTTGGAACAAATAAGGGCGGCGCAGTATGAAAATAACGAAAATTTATTTCGTAAAGTGGAAGAGATTAGCCCTTCAAAACAAACTGCTTGTTATCAAATTACTTTAGAAGAGATGATGTTACAATGCGCGAAAAAATTAGGCGGAGAGCTATTTTTTTATCATGAGCTGGTTTCTTATGAACAAAATGAGAACGGAGTAATAGCAACTATTCGAAATCGTGACACGAAAGAAGAGATCATGATTCATTGTGATTATGTAATTGCAGCAGATGGAGCAAAAAGTAAAATACGTGAACAGCTAGGTATTCTAACTGAGGGCCGTGGTACAATCGGTGGTTATTATATGAACATATATTTTGAAGCGGATTTGAGTGAATTTATTAAAGGAGACGCATTCGGTTTTACTATGATACTTCATCCAGAAGTAATTGGTGCGCTTATTCCAGTCGATAACGAAAGTACAGCGGTAAAATTTCAGGACAATCGCATCTTTTTAGTTGGTGACTCAGCGCATATTATGCCGCCAACAGGAGGATTCGGTTCAAATACAGGAATACAAGATGCACATAATTTAGCTTGGAAATTAGCGGCTGTTATAAAAGGGAAAGCAAATCCAAAATTGTTAGAAACGTATCATGACGAGAGATATCCTGTTGCAAAATTAACGACGGACCATGCGAGTAGTATATTATTTCGTGCTGCGAATAGAGAGGAAGGTAATTTGAGTAATTTAGCTGTCACTGCTGGTTATCAGTATTGCTCAGAAGCAATTATAGACGAATGTAACACACCGCATAGAATGAATATAGTTGATTTGAACGGACGCCCGGGAACGCGTGCGCCACATTTTTGGGGAACTTATGAAGGAAAAGAAGTTTCTATACTTGATCTATTTGGTAGCAACTTTGTGTTACTTACTGGAGCAGAGCCTAGTACTTGGACTGAAGCTGCACGTGACGTTTCATCTAAAATAGGAGTAAATATAAAAGTGTATCGTGTTGGTTTAAGTGGAGACTTTGTTGCTCAAAAAGATGTTTTGAGTGAACTATATGGGATAGGGCATGGAGGTGCTGCATTGATTAGACCAGATGGCTTTATAGGATGGCGTTTGGAAAAAGAGGTAGTAAATCCAGATGTAGTGCTTGAAGAAGTAATGGGTAATTTATTATGTGATTTTTAAGTAACTAAGGAAGTATTGTCTTATATAGGACGATACTTCTATTTTTTTAGCTTACAAAATAAAATTGTTTAGTGAAGAGCCATTATTATTATAAAAATATATGTAAATTAATTCCCTTTCTTTTTGTTGTTATTAGAATTTTTTTAGTTTTTAGTTATAAGTGTTGGCAATTACTAGATTGAATCATTTTTTTATTGTATTATATTTCCTAGAGATTATATATTACGCTAGAGAGTGGGACTATTTGACTATTGAACCTCTTATTTTATCAAATAAAGATATGTATTAACTGGTATATTTGACCATGAAACGATGATTGGAATTGAGAACCCCTTTGAAAATTGGTCAGATGAGGAAATAGACAAAGAATTAGATGTAATGTACGAGAATTGGACAAACGAAGAGCTACTCATAATAAAAGAAGATGAAACATTATGTGACAAACAACTTTTAGAATATTTTCGTATTTGTTTAACTACAGGATTTGTTATTGAAGTACAGATAAGTAAAAACAGCGCTTTAGAAAAAAACATTTTCTATTTTAGTGAGAAAAAGGTTATACAAAATGTAATAACAGATGATAACGGTGAAAAACAATGTACATTTAAAGAATGCGGGACACCAGAGGTAGCTTGGCAATTTATATATCAAGCATTACAGCCTAAAAATACTTTCTCTCGTCCAAATTATACATTTAAAATCCCTTCTTCTGCATATAAGGAAACTATTTTAAATCAATCAAACAAGCAATTAGTAGATTACTTGAAACTTTACTTAGATGATCAAGCTTCCTTAGAGTTAGCAAACATTATACATAATCGTGAAGAATTAAATACTGTTCAAGTTCATTATTATATAAAGGACTCATGGTCTACAGACTGTATTCAGTTTTTATATAGTCAAAACCAATATTGGCTAATCCAAAAAGTTTTAGATAATAAGCAAACACAAACGAATTTTATTTGCCTTGATACCTTTACAATTACTGAAGAGATAAAGAAAATGGTACTTTATCTTAAATCATTAGGCGGTAAAACAAGGTGAGCGGTGAAATTAAGGTTACTCCTGATCATTTAAGGAAACTGGCTTCTAATATAGAACAAACAGCTCATGAGCTATCTGAAACACATCAACGTATCAATCAGCAGTTATTTGATATTCCTTTCCAAGTATCTGGAAGAGATGCTGTGTTAAATCAATCCCAATACGCAGGCTCAGTGTTAGCTACTATAACGACAGTTTTAAAAGAACATAGTGATGCATTAAGAAAAGCTGCTGATCGTTTTGAGAAGGCTGATCAACAAGAAGTTTCATTTGGAGAAGAAGCAATTGATGTTAATTGGTTTGCACCGTTGGGTGGCGATATTGGTGATTGGAAAGATAACCCTACGGGATCATTATTTACTTTACTTGGTACTGTAACTGAAGGTGCAGCTGCCTACAAGTTGGCAGCTTTACATAATAAAGGTTTGCGTGTAACACCCTACACAAATAAAAAAGGAAAAGAAATGGTAAGGTTTCAAAATCGCAACGTACTAAAGGATAAAAATGGACTTAATGTGATAAGGCGTACAAAATTACCTTTAGCCGAAGTAAAGCAAATAGACGATGTAAAAAGACATGTTTTATCACCAAAAGAAATTCTTAAAGATTCATTGAAATTAAAAACAAATGTTTTAGGCTATGCAGCTGTAGGATGGGATGTAATTAATGATACAAAGGAAAATATTGAAAATAAAGCGTCAAAAACTAAGATAGCTGGTGATATTATTGGTGATGCAGCAATCGGGATTGGCTCTACTGCTACTAGTGCATGGGCTGGTGCTGCAATAGGTAAAGTAATTGGGGGACCAATTGGAACTGTAGTTGGGGCCGGAATTGGCTTTGGTATTTCTATAGGGATGAGTGTGTTAACAGATGGAATCAAATTTAACAAAGGTGATTGGAATCATGATGGCAAACAGGATTCGGTAAAAGATAGAGTTAAATCTGGAATCGGAACTGTATTAGATAAAATCTTTTAATTTTTGATGAGGTGCGTAATGGACAAATATAATGGCAACAACATAGATGATTGTATACGAATATTAATACCATTTAATATAAGGAATATTGTAGGCTTTGTATGGTTATTTATGAATTTTATGCTACTTATCATTCTATTCATATTTCCGCCGTACAATATATACTCTTACGCAGCTTTTCCATTTTATGTGATATGTAATCTATGGGGAATTTGGGTTTCTATTCATAAGCCTCGGCAGCCTCAATTGCAACATTTACTATATTCTGGATTTGTTGCTTTAAGTATTTCATTTTGTAGCTTCATAGCTGTGCAAAAGTTAGCTTACGAATTCGTAGAAATAGAGTCACCTTTATTTTTTACTCTATCGCTTATTGCATATAGTTTAATTGTTTATAAATCTGAATTATTCTGGATTAAATATTTTACAGCCCGCTTAAGGGGGACAACTGATCAAGATGTGAAAATTCCTAAAATTGTATATTTTTCGGGTTTAGGTTATATGATTGGTCAAGTTATTATTGGGATTTTGAGCCAAAAAGCTATGGCGATTGTGATAATCGTTATTTTTTCATTTATTTCAGTTGTTTTCCTAGCGCTAAGTACACATTTGTATTTTTACTTTGATTTCAAAAAACAATGTATTGCTTCAGGACATTTAAAAAAATTACATTCTCAAAAGAAGCCTAGATTGTCAAGGAAGGAAAGGAGACAATCCACGGCTGCTTCGGGACATGTAAATATACCCTATTCTCAAAAGAAACCTAAACTTACAAGAAAGGAGAAAAGACAATGAATTCGCAACTTTTTCCTATAGGTTCTATTGTAATTTTAAAAGAAGGTACAAAGAAACTCATGATTTTTGGGAGGAAACAACAAGTAGAAACGGATGAGGTAAGGAAGTTCGATTATATGGGGTGTCCTTATCCAGAAGGCTATATGAATCCAGATTTCACATATTTATTTAACCATGATGATATTCAAGAAGTTGTTTCAACAGGATATGAAGATCAAGAAGAACGTACTTTCCAAGAAAATGTATTGTCTAAAATATAATAAGAAATAATGTGAAAAAACTGTTTAAATAAGCAGTTTTTTTTACATTATTCCTTAATTCCAGTTTTGATGTTTCATTCCATGTAAACTAGTACCACCTGTGACGATAATTTGTGCACCTAAACCTTGTTGATAAGCATGTAAAGGAGTTTGCCAATTACCAGGATGGGAACCACCGAAAACGAAAATTGCATCACACTGTTGTGGTGTTGATTCTTTTAGGAAAGCGATTTCGGTTATTTCTTCAATTTGTTTTTTCGTAAGATGTGGGACTTCAGAATATTTAGGGATTACCATATGAAAACCTCCTATATAGTGAAATGTTAAATTCATCATATAGCGATGTTGTTTAGTGGAAAAAGGGAAGTTTTTCATTTGACAGTTCCCCTTTTATGATAACTCTCCTATAAACAAAAGTTCTCCTTCATCATAAAATCCATCTTCATCATGGATTATCTCTTGGAAATGCAATGTTTGGACACTGTTAGAAATTGATATTTTCCATTCATGCCCGAAGTCGGAAGCATTGGAGAGGGGAATCCATTTTTGAAATTCGTTATCTCTATTGAAAAAATTTTGAAAGTAGTCATCGTTTTTAAATATGATGATTTGTGAGTTCCATAAGCTTGCTATTTTGATCATAACAACGACTCGATATGTATTTGTATCGTTCGGTTTCATTGTCATTAATTGATTCGCTTGATTTAACAGGGTTTGAATGCACAATCGCTTTACTTTCCTAGGTGTTGTACTAGAATCGATAAAAGCTTGAGAGCCTGGTAAAGACATATGCCAGTATTCATCGTTATAGAAAGTAGACGGAAATGCTTTAGTAGAGTCTTCAATTCTTTTTATAAGAGTTTTTGTTTTTCGTTTCATTCCGCGTATTTTTTTTCACGCATTGTTGATCATCTCCATAAATTTTTGCAAGGCAGCTGAGTGGAAAATATCTTTTCGAATAATAAAAGTAGTAGGAACCTTTCTAAAGTGATTTGGTAATGTATTTAAAGATAAACCATGTTCGTAATCTGGAATAATAGATTTCAGCATAATAGCCGTACCCATACCTGATTTTACACATGCAAGTATTGCTTCAATTGTTCCGAACTCTAGTATTCTTTTAGGTGAAATCCCTTCTTCTTGAAGCCAGTTTTCTAATAGTTTTCTGTAATAACAACCTTGACTAAAAGCGAGTAAATTCAGTTCTTCTATTGTTTTAAAGGAAGATAGAGGAGTCTTGCTAATGAGAACGAGTTCTTCTTCTCGAAATGAAAGTGTATGAAGTTCAGTATGCTGAATATTTCCAGCGATAAGAGCCCCGTCTAGTTTTCGCTCTAAAACGAGCTGAGTTAATTGGTCTGTCGTATTTGTTTCTAGAATCAATTCAACTTCTGGATACTTTTCATAATAGGTCGTTAATATAGGCGGGAGACGAACGGCTGTTGTCGATTCTGTACACCCGATTTTTAACGTGCCTTTTGGCTCGGTTCCGTTACTTTGGACAGCTTGAATGGATTGATCGATTAGATGGATGATTTGTTTTGCATATGTTAATAAAATTTCTCCGTTAGAAGTTAAAGTAACGCCTTTTCCATTTCGATAAAATAAAGGCACACCTAACTCAATTTCTAGTTGTTTTATACGCATCGTTACACCTGATTGTACATAGTTTAAGTTTTTAGCAGCATGAGATATATTTCCTACTGTCGCAACTTCGTAAAAAACCGTTAAATCTTTTATGTCCATTTATTATCACCCCGAAAAAGGTATCAATTTTTTTGATGGATTCTATTATTAACACTTATTTTACATGATATCAGAACCTTCATACAATGAAAGGGATATGGGGGAGATAACGTTGATAAGTGAAGAAAAAATTGAAAAGTACAGTAGTTCTAATAAATGGAGCATGTTAACTTTGGCAACGGTAGCACAGGCAAGTGCAACACTTATAACATATGGAGTAGGGGTACTCGCTTTATTTTGGAAACAGAAATATGTACTTTCGAATATGCAGGTTGGGTTGTTAATAAGTTCGGTAAATATTGGTCCGCTGTTTTGTATGCTTTTTGCCGGAAGGTTACTTGATCGATATAACGAAAGAATATTAATTGGAGCGAGCACTGTATTACTTGGCGGGGCGCTTTTACTTGCTCATATGGCAAGGGGCTTTATTGGGCTATTATTTGTCCTTCTTTTAATAGGAACTTTTTATAGCGTATCTCAGCCAGGGGGAAGTAAAGTAATCTTGAAATGGTTTCCGAAAGAAATGCGCGGATTAGCTATGGGAATACGGCAAGCTGGTATACCTATTGGCGGGGCATTAGCAGGAGTAACGATCCCTTTGCTTACAATTAAATTTAGTTTATCTTATACGATAAATGTTATTGCAACTATATGTATAATAGGCGGGTTATTGTTTTTCATATTTTATAAGGAATCGTACGTACGAGAACACACGAGCCAAGAAAATGTAAGTATTTCTTTTTGGATGCAGTTAAAAAAGGTAATATGTAAAAAAGAGCTGTATCCAATTTTTATTACAGGTATTTGCATGATTTCTTTACAAATGATATTAGTCGGACATTTTATAAAATTTTTAGTCATTGAAAAATCGATAACACCTATTGTAGCAGGGAAAGTATTTTCAGTTATGCTAGTTGCAGGAATGATAGGCCGAATTATATTAGCTACAATAAGTGATACATATTACAAAGGGAATCGTCGTACACCGTTGTTTATATGTGCATGTATTTCTTTTTGCTTAATTTTAGTTGTTGTGATGAGTATACATACAATGAGACTTGGGGCATTATTTGTGGCAAGCGGACTGTTAGGTTTTTTTGCAATTGGTTGGTTTAGTCTTTTTATGGTCGAAGTTGCTGAGTCTGCAAGTGAGGAATCGGTAGGCGTAACAGTGAGTTTTGCGCTTACGCTTAATCAAATTGCTATTATCTTTGCGCCTGCTTTGTTTGGTTATATAGTAGATGGAAAAGGCTACACATATGCATGGATGGGGATAGCTGCATTACTAAGCGTTTCAGCAGTGAGTTTATGTAAAAGTAAACGAATATTAAAAATGTAAATCTTTTATGAAGAAAATCTAAAGAAATGTCGTGGGAGTGACATTTCTTTTTTAATATGTTGTATAATCAAGTTATAAATGAGATTCGTTTTCATTAACGCTCATTTCCTCTTTTGAAATTACCTGTAATTTTGGCCATAATAAGCTGTTTTTCTTTTTCGTTACTTGCCTGATTTATTTTGTTTAAAAATTTTTCAGCATCATTTCCTTTTAAAATCATAATCTGTTTTCCGTAATATTCAATTGAAACTATATTGTTTTTTGTTACTCGATAATGAAACATCATATCATCTAAACGATTGCGCTTATCGGTCTTTTTCAAATTAACGCCTCCATTCTTGTTAATATGTAACGAATGTTACATAAAAAATTAAAATTAAAGTTGGATGTATCCGATTGTAAGGTGGAAATTTTGTAAAAAAGAACTACAATAGAGAGTAGTTAAAATTTGAACGTTAGAAAAAGGAATCTAGTTTACTATGAGGAATAATAGAGTAGATAGATTATAAGATATTTAAAAACTAAAAGATATAGAATAGAATGGAAAAGTATAAAGTGAAACTAGATAAAAGAGGGTTCCCATATGTTTAAGAAATGGTTAATCGCTTTCTTTGTTTTTGCTATTTTTTGTGGGAGTGTCGCTGCACTCATACATGCAAATAAAGAAAAGAAATACAGTTTGAAGGCATTTTCAAATTTTGAGGATAAAGTTGGAAATGTTCAACCGAAAGTTGATGCGAATCAGCAAAAACGTTATGATATTGCAGCAACGAAACTCGATCAATATTTAAAAGATAAAGGATTTAACGGGACGGTTCTCGTAACGGATAAAAATAATGTGGTTTTACGAAAAGGCTACGGGTATGCGAATGTAAAAGATAAAGTTTTAACAACGCCAAGAACAAAATATCGCATCGGTTCCATAACGAAAACAGTAGTTGCAATATCTATATTACAGCTAAGAGAAAAAGGGAAATTGAATATTGAAGACAATGTAAATAAGTATATTCCATCGTTTCCAGCAGATAAAAACATTACGTTACGAAATTTGTTAACACATACGTCCGGGTTACCAGATCAGGGACAAGGTAGTGTTGATGCGGCATCACGTTTAAAGTTAGTAACGTGGATTGGAGCGCAAAAGTTGCAATTTCCTGCAGGGACAGGATGGAAATATACAGATTATAATTATATGGTACTTGCGTATATTGTAGAAAAGATATCGAATAAACCGCTTGCTGAATATGTGAAAGAAAACATTTTTACTCCTGTTGAAATGAATGAATCTGGTATGGGTGCAACTCTCCCTGAAGATATTTTCTTAGCAGAAGGTTACACGAAAAAAGATAATGAGTTAATAGCTACACCCCGCTTAAAAATGAACTGGCTGTATGGTTGTGGTGAAATGTATACGACCGTTGATGATATGAAAAGATTAGATGAGGCTATTATGGATGGAAAGCTGATTTCTAAACAAAGCTTATCAGATATGTTTACAGTATCACCTGCGAGAAAATATGGATTTAGCTTCTATATTTACCCAGATTATTATCATAACCACGGTGTATTAGCTGGCTGGAACACTTTTAATAATTTTAACTGGGATAAAAGAACGTTTGTAATATTATTCTCTAACGTACAAAATGGTATGAATGATACATTTAATCAAGAGTTTAGGAAATTAGCGAATGATTTAATAGAAGGAAAATAATTATTTGAAAATCGGTATTGATATAAAATTATCAATACCGATTTTTTTATTTAGTGAACAAGCATGTATGAGAGGGGATTAGTATTAGAATAAATTTATGAAGGAAGTTAAATGATATGGATGTTAAATATAGGAAGTGTATTTTGTGAATGTCATCTATTTGTATTGAAATTATGTGATTATCATGCGGAAGAATAATTGGTAATTTTTACATTGATGAAAAAGCTTGAGCTTCACACTATGTTAAGCCTTACAGTATTGTAGACATGAACAGGAGGTTGAAAAATGAAAAAAATAGTAAAGTTTTGTTTAATAGCTACATTATCTACAACGATTATTAGTGGATGTTCTTTTGAAGGGAATAATGAAAATGCCAAAGGGAAAGAGAAAGAGGATAAAAAAGTAGAGGTACAGAAAAACGCTGGAAAATATACGATGCCGGATGAAAAAGATAAACATGAAGGTACATGGCTACAATGGCCTCATGAATACACATATGGTCAAGAGTATAAACAAGAAGTTGAACCTATTTGGATTAAGATGGCAAGTGCTTTAACTGAGGGTGAAAAAGTCCACATTGTTGCATATGATGAGGAAGAGAAAGAGCGAATCAATAAGCTTTTAATAGATAAAGGGCTGAATATGGATAAAGTTGATTTCTTTATCGCTCCTACTGATGATGTGTGGGCAAGAGATAGTGGACCGATTTTTGTTTATGACAATAATAAAAATCTGAAAATATTAGATCCAGCATTTAATGGTTGGGGAAAGAAAACTCCATATAAAAATGATGCCCGTATACGTGAGAATGTTAGTAAACAATTAGGGATTGAAAGAATTGATTGGGGGAAATTTGTCCTTGAAGGTGGCGCAATTGAATTAGACAGCAATGGGACTGCTTTATTAACTCGAAGCGCAGTAACGAATAAAAATAGAAATCCTGATTTATCAGAAGCGGAAATTGAAAAATATATAAGTGACCTTGGGGTGACAAACTTTATTTGGTTAGATGGAGTGCCTAATTTAGATATTACTGATTTTCATATTGATGGATTTGCTAAATTCCATGATAAATCTACAATCGTAACGATGGCAGAAGATGACTTGGCTGAATGGGGCTTGTCAAACAAAGATATGGATAAATTGTTAGATGCAAAAAATGCTTCAGGACAGAAATATAAGTACGAATACTTACCGCTTAGTAAAGATAAAGTTACTTTAGAAGGTGGAAAAACTCTAGATTATAAGGGGTCGTATATCAATTATTATGTTGGGAATACAGTTATATTGGTGCCTAACTATAATGATCCAAATGACAAAATCGCAAACGATACGATTCAGAAATTATACCCGGATCGTAAAGTAGTGGGAATTGATGTGAGAGAGCTTTATAAAAATGGCGGAATGATCCATTGTGTGACACAGCAACAACCGATTCAATTGAAGTAATCGATTATAGTTTCGTTATGTTGCTTTATAGACAAAATAGGTGAAATGCTAACTTTACTTATTTTGTCTTGTTTTAACATCTGTAATAAGATTGGAATGTATAATTTTAATGTAATGATAATTAAATAAAAATATATTGTCATTATTGTTTTATATGGAAAAGGAGAAAAATGTTTGTGTTGAAGAATTCAAAAAGAGTATTTTCATTTTTCCCTATCGTTCTACAGTACATTATAAATGTAGCTTTGATCTGTTTGGGAATTGTTTTAAGTGTGTTTCTTATGAAAGAAGTCATTCAATTTATACAAGAACTGAAATTGAGTGGTGAGGAATCTAGTTATCATTTAATTGATAGCATTGTCGTATTCTTTTTATATTTTGAATTCATCGTAATGATTATAAAGTATTTTCAAATGAACTTTCATTTTCCATTACGGTATTTTATATATATAGGTATTACGGCTATTGTTCGTCTAATTATTATAGACCATGATAGTCCAATGGATTCATTGGTATATGCTTGCGCGATTCTTGTATTAATTAGTGCTTTATTCATTGCAAATTCTAAAATAATGCGTCGTGATTTAGAAGAGTGAACGTTTGTTGTTTAAATCAAAAAAGATGTTTTATCTTTTGGTAAAAAGGAGTAACAGTATTGAAAGAAATAATCTTAACCAGTTTTATAATAATAGGGTTTATGATTCTGCTATTTAATTGTATACTTTCATAATTTAAAAGAATAAAAGGTTAATAAGGAAAGAGGTTTTTGTAAGTATGGTTCATTACAATAATCAAAATAGTTTACATCAAATATTTACATTAAAAGGAACGGTTGTAAGAGATATTTTCCCGCAAATTTTATTATATATATGTATTTCAACGATAGTAACTGTGATTAATTATTATTATGTAGAAATAAAAATTAATCAAACTCCTTGGGTAATTGTTGGAGGAGCTTTAGGTCTACTGTTAGTTTTTCGTACTAACACTGCCTATGATAGGTATTGGGAAGGTAGAAAGTTATTTGGAACGGTTGGTGCTTGTACTAGAAATTTGGCAGTTAGTTTTTTATGTTATTGGGAGTCTGAAGGGAAAAAGACGGATCAGGAAAAATTAAAATTTTTACATTTGTTAATTGCTTTTCCAAAGATAGCGAAAGGACATTTGAGAGACGAAAAAGATTTATCCGAAATAAAAGCATTGTTTGATATTTGTTCTGAGAAGGAAAAAGAAATGTTGGCTGAGTCTATTCATTTACCGATTAGTATAGTTTTTATGTTAAAAACTATACTATCAAAAGGTTTGAAAACGGGTCAAATTCACCCAAATGCAATAATTAATATGGAAGCTGATTTGAATACTCTGCTTACGGCTGTGGGTGGATGTGATCGGATCAAAACAACGCCTATTCCTTTTGCATATTTTGCTCATATTAAAATTTTACTGCTCATATTTTGCGGGACTTTATCGATTGGTCTTGTTGATAGTCTTGGATGGTTTACAGTACTTGCAACTACGTTTATAAGTTTTGCATTTATAGGGATTGAAGCAATAGGAGTTGAAATTGAGGATCCATTTGGTCAAGATCCAAACGATCTTCCGCTAGAAGGGATTTGCATTGGGGTAGAAACGCATTTAGTGAATTTATATAATCAAAACGCTCTATTAGAAATAATGGATTTGAATCTTGATAAAAAAGTCATCTAATCCTTCATTGTGTACGACGATCAAAATTTAAAAATCTTGTCAAGAGTCAGTTTACGGCTTAACGACGTCTTTATATTTTTTATATAAATATATAATATTTCTCCGTGCTATAATCCATTCATGAAATGTGCACGTTTCAAAAATTGTAATGAAAAGAGAAATGAATTGGGGAATAGTTGGCTTATTGAAAACAGTTATTCAATCATTATTAAAAAGCGAGGTAAGTAATATGGAACAAAAACATAGTGGCATTATTTTTACTGCAATACCAGATGAATCGAATGAATATTATCGACCATTTTATGAAGACATTATTTATTTTAATGAATACTTAAATGCAAATAAAGCATTTACCGATCAACTTATATCTTTATCTGTTGAAGAGCAAGACTTTCATACAAACTTTTTTGAGTATGATGATATTTGGCTAAGAGATGTTGCACCAGTTGTAACAAATCATCTAGTCAAATTCAAATATCAACCGAATTATTTACCGAAAGATCAAGGACGATATTTAGATCAACAATTTAATAAATGGTTGAAAAAAAACGACTTTGAATTTGTGACATCTCCATTGATATTAGACGGTGGAAATCTTATTTGGAATAAAAAAGATACCGTTATATTAACGGAACGCATATTTGATGATAATTATGATTGGACGGAAGAAGAAATTATAGAGCAACTGGAATGGGATTTAGATGTGAGTCGGGTTATTATTATTCCTGCTGAAGAGGGAGATGTACTTGCACACGCAGACGGGATGGTTAAATTTATTGATGAACATACAATGTTTATTAGTGATTTTTTAGGGGATCATGAATTTAGATATAAGGTTCAAGAGATTATTCAAGAGCAAATGCCAGAGGCTGAATTTATAGTTGTTCCTTCGTCATATACAGAGAAGGGGCAATACGATGAAGAGATAGCGTCAGCAAAAGGTTTATATATAAATATGTTAGAAACATGTGATACGCTTTACGTTCCTAAGTTTGGATTAGCTAAAGATGAGGAAGTTTTACGATATATTCAACAGCATACTGAGAAACAAGTTATTCAAAGTCATGTAGGAGAAATATCGACAATGGGAGGCGCGATGAATTGTTTAACGTGGTATTGTCCTAGTCATTTGTTACCTCCAAAAATGAAAAGGCTGAACGATCAGAATGAAGGTTCTTCAATCAGAAAAATATTTGATTGGTTTTAATAAATAAGCTTATATATAAGAAAATGTATTCAAGGGGTATTTATATGTATACAATTACTGAATTTTCACGGATTTGTAAAATGAGTACACGAATGTTAAGGCATTATGATAAAGAGGAAATATTGAAACCAGCATATGTGAACCCAGAAAATGGGTATAGATATTATGAGCAAGGGCAGTTAGAAATAGCGTTGAAAATTAAAAAGCTAAGAGAGTACAAGTTCCCTTTACCGAAAATTAAAATAATTCTTCAATCATCAGATCAAGATTCATTTATTAAACATATGCAATCGCAAATTATAGAGTTGTCTCATGAGGTGAAACAAAATTTACAGGTTATTTCAGAAATGAATGAAATGGTAAATATGAATCATGGTTTAAATATTGCTCGCCATAGAAGTTACGATATATTAATTGGAATGAGAAATGAAATGACGGTAATTGCTCAAAGACTGCAAATAAATATAGATGATATGGATGATTATTTTTATGACTTATATGAAAAAGTACAAAAGCATAACTTACAAATGGTTGGTTCGCCCTCTACGGTCTTTTATGATGAAGAGTATATTCCAAATAAAAGTGATGTTGAATTAAGGATTCCGGTCATGCATGGGAACAATAAAGATGTAGTACAAGAATATGAAATAAAAAAATTAAATCCACATCAAATCGTTACTACTATGCATTATGGAAGTTATGACTATATAGGCTACGCTTATATTGCGTTAGAAAAATGGATTGAAAGAAATGGTTATGTAATAGATGGTTCACCATATGAGGTCTACATAAAGGGACCTGAATGTGATTGTTTAGTAGAGGAGTATGTGACACAAATTTGTTTTTTAGTTATGAAAATAGACTGAGAATAAGGATTGACATTAACATTATGTCAATCCTTATTCTATTTATGTAAGTAATTCATCATAATAAAAAGGAGAAAGAATATGAAAAGAACAATCACGATTATTTGTCTGATTCTAAGCATGACATGGGTTTCAGCGTGTACTCCTGGAGTAGGAGAAGGTGAGAATGGTAGCTTCGTTCTACCTAATCGGTTGCCAAAAAATGTAGTGTTTAAAAATGGTACAATCTATACTTCAAATGACAAGCAAGACATTGTAGAGGCTGTAGCCGTTAAAGAAGGGGAAATTACATTTGTTGGTTCAAACAAAGATGTAGAAGGATTTATAAATGAAGATACGAAAGTGGTGGATTTACAAGGACGTTTTATTCTCCCTGGTTTTGTGGACAATCATAATCATATATTTGAGGCGAAATCACCAGCAGCAGGGAATTGTAGTGTCTCACCAGATGCTGCGCTGCAAGAACAACGATCGTATTTAAAAGCTTGTAAAAAAGATATAAAGACAGGGGAATGGATAAGTGGAACAGGGTTCAGTTTGGAAGAGCTGTTAAAAGATATGGATGAAAAATCAGAACATCAAACCCCATTACAAGTTCTTGATGAGCTATTTCCTAATAACCCGGTATTAATTATGGAAAGAACCTCTCATTCTGTATGGGTTAACTCAAAGGCATTGGAATCAGCAGGAATAAATAAAGAGACGAAAGATCCGCAAGGCGGAAGAATCATCCGGGATCCAGAGACAGGAGAACCTTTTGGAATTCTGTATGATACAGCTGGGGATATCGTGATGGAAAAAGCATGGAATTCTCAGCCTAATCTCTTTGAAAAAAATTATGAAGGTTTGTTAGACGGTTTAGATGAGGTTGCGAAGAATGGAATTACTACAGTCGGCGATGGACGTCTCTATTGGAAACGAGGCTGGTTAGGTGTTTGGAATAAAGTAAATGATGAGAAAAAGTTAACATCGCGAGTAGTACTTCGTCCGTGGGTATATCCGAACTTAAATGAAGCAGAACAAATGGAGTATTTCAAAAAAATTAAGCGTGATGATGTATCATCTCGAATGCTTATTAATCAAGTGAAAATGTATAGTGATGGAATTAGCATTAACAGCACAGCTAAAATACTAGAAAAATATAAATTTGAGTGGTTTAAGGGAACACCGTACGGTTTGAACTATATTCCAGAAGAAAAAATGAAGTGGTGGTTGAGTGAACTCAATAAAATTGGTTACGGTGCACTCATCCACACAATTGGAGATGGCGGAGTAAGAGAAAGTTTAAATGCAATTGAAGCAGCGAAAAAAGAAGGGGCGAATCAACCTTATACGCTTACACATGTGGAAATGGTAGAAGATAGTGATATAAATCGTTTTGCTAAGTTAGGTATTAGCGCTGATTTTCAAGTAGGTCATGATTTTGCAGAAGATCCTAAACAAAGCTGGGCAAGTGCGTATTTTACAAATCAACAGATGAAACGAATTATGCCGTTAGGGCGAATTTGGAAAACAGGAGCAAATGTATCGCTTAGTAGTGATTGGGATGTAAATGAACTAAATCCACTTGTGACAATTTCGAATGCATTAAGTATTGAAGAGAAAGGCTTATCTGATATATATGCAGCTATTGATGCTTATACGATTAAGCCCGCCAAAGCATTAGGCCTTGATAATGTTACTGGTTCAATTGAAGTAGGTAAATCAGCCGATATGGTATTACTAAATGAAGATATCACTAAAATGAGTGTCGATAAGATTCCGAATGCGAAAGTTTTAGTGACGGTTTTACAAGGAGAAGTAGTGTATCACAAAGAGAAATAAAGAGACACCTTATAAAGTAGTTACAAGTAAATGAATATATTCTTGTTGACCTTAACACGATGTCAAAGTTTAGACTGAACTTACATTCGAAGAAGGGGTGAACATGTATGAGAAATATGGAAAATAGTTTGTTTTATATGCCAGCTGAGTGGGAAAAGCATGAGGGGACATGGCTCCAATGGCCTCATGATAAAGCTCATAGAGGTGAAGGTTACAAAGCTAAGCTAGATGATATTTGGGTAACGATGGCAAAGGAGCTTCATTACGGTGAAAATGTGCATATTGTTGTATATGATGAGGAAGAAAAAGTACATGTCCAATCGAAGTTAATGGAAGCGAAAGTGGATATGGATAAAATTGATTTCTTAGTTCAAGAGACGGATGACGTGTGGATAAGAGATAATGGACCGATCTTTGTAAAAGATACGGAAGGCAATCTCTGCTTAACGCACTGGATTTTTAATGGTTGGGGAGATAAATATCCGTATGAAAATGATGCTGTTATTCCGGAAAAAATAAGTGAAATGTATAGCATTCCAAAAGTTAAATCTAGTGTTTGTATAGAAGGTGGAGGAATAGAGATAAATGGAAATGGCACCTTAATGGCGGCAAAAACTTCTATTATAAATGAAAATCGAAATCCTACACTAAGTCAGGAAGAGATTGAAATAGAGTTAACGAAGCATTTGGGGGTCACGAATTTTATATGGATAACGGGCATTCGCGGTGAGGATAATTATGATGAAGATACGGATTACCATATTGATGGGGCAGCACGTTTTGTAAATGAAAATACAATTCTTTATGAATATGATCCTTTTGGGGAGAGTGAATCCTACCTTTTGGAGGCGCAGGAAAAGCATTATCAAGAATTGCGACAAGCGAGAAATATAGATGGAAATCCATTTCAGCTCATCCCAGTACCTGTAACAAGAAAAGTGGTAAAAGAGGCAGACTGTAAGGGCTCGTATTTGAACTTTTATATTGGAAATGAAGTTGTATTAGTTCCTATATATGGTGATGAACATGACAAGTTAGGGCTTCAAATCATTGAAGGGCAGTTTCCAGGAAGAAGAATTGTCGGTGTTTATGTAAATGAACTGTATGCGTATGGTGGTATGATTCATTGTGTGACGCAGCAACATTTAGTATAAAGTAACCGAAATGAAAAAAGCATGCAGAGTATATACTCTGCATGCTTTTTATAATGCTGAAAACTCTTCAACAAGTTGGGTGAATCGATTTAATGCACTTTCAATCGGTTCTGGTGTAGTTAAATCAACGCCAGCTTTTTTCAGTAGGTTTAATGGATAGTCAGAACTTCCGCCTTTAAGGAATTCAATATAGTTTTTCTGAGCATTTGGATCACCGCTTAATAATTTATCGGCGATTTGGATGGCAGAAGCGAATCCAGTTGCGTATTTGTATACGTAAAATGGACGGTAGAAATGAGGGATTCTAGACCAGCCATATTTTACTTCCTCGTCAAATACGAGGGAGTCGCCATTATATTCTCTAAATAAGTTTTCGTAAATTTCACTAAAGACTTTGGCATTTAATGGTTTACCTTGTTCGGCCATTTCATGTGTGATTTTTTCAAATTCTGCAAACATGATTTGTGTAAAGAAAGTACCTTTAAAGCTATCGATAAAGTAGTTAATTAAATGATTACGTACGTTCGTTTCTTTTGCTTCTTTTAATAAATAATGAATTAATAACACTTCATTTACTGTAGAAGCGACTTCTGCAACAAAGATAGTATAGTGTGCAGAAATTCTTGGTTGGTATCCGTGTGAGTAATGCGTATGCATACCGTGCCCGCACTCATGAGTAAGGGTGAAAAGGCTATTTAAATCATCATGATGATTTAAAAGAATGAAAGGATGAACACCGTATACACCAAAATTATAAGCACCAGAACGTTTTCCTGGTGTTTCTCTCACGTCTATATAGCGTTTATCTTTAAAGTTTTTTAATGTTTCGATATATTCTTTACCTAAAGGAGCTAGTGACGCGATCATTATATCAAACGCTTCGTCGTATGGAATGTCTTGTTTTACACCTTTTACTAAATCAACACTCAAGTCGTATTGTCGTAGTTCATCTACATTTAATTTTTCTTTTCTAAGTTCATTATACGTATGTAATGATTGAATGTTTTTTTTCGTTGTCTCAATTAAATTTTCATATACTTCTTTCGGAACCATGTCGCCAAATAATGATTTTTCTAAAGCTGATGGATATTTTCGTAGCTTTGAGACAGTAACATTGTTTTTAATAGCTGCGGACAAAGTAGAAGCGATAGAATTCTTTAATTGAACGTATGGTTTGTAATAAGCTTTATAGGCTTCTTCACGTTTCTCACGATTCTCATCTTCTATTAGCTTTGAATACATTCCGCGTGTTAAGTTTACTTTTTCTCCATCATCAGTAGTCACTTCACCAAAAATTATATCTGCATTATTTAACATGCCAAATGTATGCTGCGGGGAGGAGAGTGCTTCACCCATTTGTGATAAAATCTCTTCTTGGTCTTTATTCAAAACGTGTTTTTTATAACGGTATAGCTCAAATAAGTCTTCTTTATAATAGTGTAAGCCTTCTGTTTCTTCTATGTAAGAATGTAATGTATTTTCATCTACACTAAGTAAGAATGGGGAAAAGAAAGATTTAGCCGCACTTACTTTCACGTGTAATTGTGATACTTTATCGACAAGGGATTGAGCGTCAGTATCGCGTGTGTCAAGATCGGATTGTAATCGTGCATAAGCAAACATTAAAGATATTATGCTAGATATTTCTTCACTCTTTGTTAAATAAGCTAATAAACTATTGCCATCGTGAATATTTCCATTAAACTTGTGTAATTCATTCGTTAATACTTCAATTTTATGAAAATCGCTTTCCCAATCTTCAATTGTATGGTAAATATCCGTTAAATCCCATTTTTCTTTATCAGCTACTTGTAGTCGATCTTTAAGTTCTGTCATAATCATTTCCTTTCTAAATATGTAGTTATATTCCTATATAACTATGAAATACAACAAATTGCAAAAAATCCCTGCTGGAAAATAAAAAGCCTTGCCGAGAATGGCGAGGCTTTAAAAGTTATAATGTAATGCCGAACGTTGAATGAAGGAGGTTTGTATATTGCTCTTTTGTAATTGTTTCTTTTGTTTTATTTCTATTTTTCGTTACTGTAAGGCTATCTTTTGTTAATGATGCGTGCCCGTCATGAGTAAGTTTTACAACAAGAGGTACTTTGTTAAATGGTGAACCTTCATGTTCAACAATAATTTTTTGTGCTGCATTTGCTTTCGTTTCATCCACTTTTTCCAAGTAAAATGCATAACCTACTGTCCAATCATCAGTAGAAGATTGATCTAGAAACTCATTGCTTTTACGCATTTCTAAAATATAATTACCTTTTTCAGTCGTTTCTTTACGAATACGATAGTCGCCTGTTACAGAATGAACGATCTCACCTGAGAAAGGAACAGGGGAAAGGGGTAAATATGATCCGAAACCTACTTCAATTAAGTAAAGTTCATTATGATGTTGTAAAACAGTTGCGATATGCCCTGAATCTACAGCCCATATAGAATTTGTAGCGTTATAAACTGTTCCTGAAACGAGATGGACATCGAATTTAGAGTCTTTAAGGAAGTAATACATAGCCGGATTGAGTTCATAACAAAGGCCGCCACGGTTGTTTATTAAAATTTTTTCTTTTAGATTTTCTTTTGATATTTCTTTAAAGTTGTTTTCGAGAATATTTAAGTTTTCAAAAGGGACAGATTGTGACATTGCGTACATAATGTTAGGTAAATCTTCAAATGAAACTTTGTGTTTTTCTTCTATATTTAATCTTGCGAAAAATTGTTTTTGAAAGTCGGTCATAGAAATCCCTCCGTTATGCTTTTATAGATAAATTGTAAACAATTTTGAATCCGATGTGAATTTTAAACTATGTGGGGTACTTGTGGAATAGTTGAATTCATATTTTGAAAAATAATGTTAGAGATTAAAAGATTGTTACTTTACTAACTGTAGAACGAATATTATAATAATTTTAACGAATTATGCAAACGTTTTCTTAAAGGGGATGGTGTAAATATGTTGAAAAGGATTACGGTAGTCTGTTTATTGTTTATTTTGCTTTTTCCTAATATATATGAGGGAAACAAGGCAGAAGCAGCAACAGTGAACAATGGAACATTAATGCAGTATTTTGAGTGGTACGCTCCGAATGATGGGAATCATTGGAATCGTTTGCGTTCTGATGCTGAAAATTTAGCTCATAAAGGAATTACATCTGTATGGATACCACCTGCATATAAAGGGACTTCACAAAATGATGTAGGGTATGGAGCGTATGATTTATATGATTTGGGGGAATTCAATCAAAAAGGAACGGTGCGGACGAAATATGGGACAAAAGCACAGTTGAAATCTGCAATTGACGCTTTACATAAGCAAAACATCGACGTATACGGTGATGTAGTTATGAATCATAAAGGTGGAGCAGATTATACTGAAACTGTAACAGCTGTTGAGGTAGACCGTAACAATCGAAATATTGAAGTATCAGGTGATTATCAAATTAGTGCATGGACGGGGTTTAATTTTCCAGGGCGCGGAGATGCTTATTCTAATTTCAAATGGAAATGGTATCATTTTGACGGAACGGATTGGGATGAAGGAAGGAAATTAAATCGAATTTATAAATTTTGGGGTGTAGGTAAAGCGTGGGACTCGGAAGTGTCTAGCGAGAATGGGAATTATGATTATTTGATGTATGCAGATCTTGATTTTGATCATCCTGATGTTGCGAATGAGATGAAAAATTGGGGAACTTGGTATGCGAATGAATTAAATTTAGATGGCTTTCGTTTGGACGCTGTTAAACATATTGATCATGAATATTTACGCGATTGGGTAAATCATGCCAGACAGCAAACGGGGAAAGAAATGTTTACAGTAGCTGAATATTGGCAAAATGATGTTCAGGCTTTAAACAATTATTTAGCGAAAGTCAATTATAATCAATCTGTGTTTGATGCACCGCTTCATTACAATTTTCATTATGCTTCAACAGGAAATGGGAATTATGATATGAGAAATATTTTAAATGGAACAGTAATGAAAAATCACCCTGCACTCGCAGTTACTCTCGTTGAGAATCATGATTCACAGCCTGGACAGTCATTGGAATCTGTAGTAAGCTCGTGGTTTAAACCGTTGGCATATGCATTTATTTTAACTCGTGCAGAGGGCTATCCTTCAGTTTTCTATGGTGATTACTATGGAACAAACGGAAATAGTAGTTATGAAATTCCAGCGTTAAAAGATAAAATTGATCCAATTTTGACGGCACGAAAAAACTTTGCATATGGTACGCAGCGTGATTATTTAGACCATCCAGATGTGATTGGCTGGACAAGAGAAGGTGATGGTGTACATGCTAATTCTGGTTTAGCGACATTACTCTCAGACGGACCAGGAGGATCAAAGTGGATGGATGTTGGAAAGAATAACGCTGGGGAAGTATGGTACGATATTACGGGTAATCAAACAAATACTGTAACAATTAATAAAGATGGATGGGGGCAGTTCCATGTAAATGGAGGCTCGGTTTCCATATATGTTCAGCAGTAAATTGGTGATGAAAAGAAGAGGTAGACTGAAATATAAGTTTCCTCTTCTTTTTACATTGTTATCATTCCTAAATCTTTATTTTAATAAATGAACTAGTCGACTTTTGAAACAACAAGAGATGCATTGGAATAAATAATGTCACCCGTGGCTTCTCTTATTCGTACTCGAAGGACATCTCCTTGGTTTAAAGGTAATAGATCAGTTCTAGCGGATGTAGTTCTTACCCCAGAACCACCACCAACTCGTGTTTCAATGGCGAATTGAATGGAATCATTTATTGTAAGGTTTAATATACTAGACGAAATAGCTTGTATCACAAATACAATTGAAAAAGATACAGAGTACACACCAGTGGTATCAATTGTAATGGAGTTGTCTACTGGGGTTAGAGTAGTTCCACTAACAGGTCCTGGAATTGTCAAATTAACATTTGTATTAACTACTGCTGAAAAACCGATACCTACTTCAGAAGTTATTGTTCCAAATACCGGGAGAATTCCTAAACCGGTCGCTCCAGTGGGACCGGTTATTCCAATTCCAGTAGCGCCGGTAGGACCAGTTATTCCGATTCCAGTAATTCCTGTAACACCAGTAGGACCAGTTATTCCAATTCCAGTAGGTCCTATAATCCCAGTGGGACCAGTTATTCCAATTCCAGTAAAACCTGTCGCACCGGTAGGTCCTGTGATTCCAGTAGGTCCGGTTGGGAATGTAAATGGTGGAATTGGTGGGAGTGTGGGGCCAATTAAATTTGGTTCAAGAGCAGGTCCATGTAAAATAATATTTTCTTTGCTCATATAGTAACCTCCTATGATTGCTTGTCATAATTATTAAATGTATTAGGGAAAGTAAATGACATTCGCAATAGCGGAGGCGCTTATTTAATTATTCTACAACGAAATTAAAGTTGCTACTTTAAAATTGGATACGATAAAAACCGTACTGTGATTGCTATAGAACTAAGTATTAGTATGTTTTTAACGTGATTTTAATAGATGTTATATTTGCTTTACGATAAAATGATTATAGTGTAAAAATACACTATAAGTGTAAAGTGATAACAAATGGGTGTTTTTACACTTGTGGTTATTAGTTTTTTCTAAAGCAAGATGATGAGTTTTTATTATTCAAGTCAGCGAAGACAATTTGATGTAGCGGTTATTAGAGGAAGTTCTTTATATAAATCGTAATTTAAAATTTTTAAGGGTATTTCTGTATAGGAAGTAGTAGCAAAAGGAGAGGCGATATGAAAAAAACAAAAATGAAATATAGCATAGTTTTTAGTTTATTACTATTAACATCATGTGATATATCGGATGAAGAAATTGAACAAAAAGCACAAAATTATACAAAAGCGGAATATGGTATGTCTGTTAAATTAAACGGAGTTGAAACACTGGATAACGGAAAGGATTTCCTTGGTCCAAAGGGGCGGATAGCTTCTGTGCAGCAAGTCGATGAACCGCATTTGCAATTTCAACTTTATTTTGATGGACAAATCTCTCCAGAAGTAAATAATGACAATTATAAAATGAAAAAGAAAACATATGATTTACAAAAGAAATTTAATACATACTATGGAGAAAAAGAGAATAACACTATACTTACTTTTGATCAAATGCAGACTGGGGATAATGTTTCCGATAAGAATGCTGAGAAAGAAATAGCGAAGAAAAATTTACAGCAGTATTATACGGTAGTTTTTAGAAGTAATACTGTTTTAGATGTAAATAATCCTGTACATATGGAAACATTAGCGGAGGTTGCAAGAAGTATTCAGGAATTTAATAAAACGATTGAAAATAGTAAAAGTAGTGTAGAAGATATAACGATTCAGCTGCCAAATACTAATAAAGATGTATTTCAAAATATTGCTGTAGATTATATAGTAACGGCTGAAGATGCGAAAAAGACCCTTGAGAAAAAGGTTGATTATATGAAAGTTTTACAGTCTACAAAGTGAAAAAAGCATTATCCGAAAAAATTGTCCTTCCTCAGGTGTGAAGGGCAAAAGTCTGACATCTTTACTTATTACAAAACATATAGTATGATGATTTCAATAAATTAGATTTCAATGAACATAAAATATAAATTAATGAGAGGTGCTTTTTGTGAGTGCGGTAGGTACTAAATAGGAAAAATTTAATGAAATAAATCGGATAAGACCAGGGGATTTTTATGTATATCATACCCCTAATTTTGTCATGCATTTATTTCGAAACCTATGAAGATACCTACAATACTTTATAAAGCGTGTAATAAGGGGATTGCCATTTGTTTTTATGGCTTATTTTCTCATATGTTATTACACATGCCTTGTAAATGTAAAAGCTGCGGTATCCCCGCAGCTTTTTTGTATATGTTTTTAATGTATAAAAATGATAATTGAATAATGTAGAACTCATTGGAATCTAATGAGTAGGTATCTTCATTGATGATAAAAACCAATCATAGTGAGGAGAAACAAAATGAATACGATGACTTTTGAAAAGTTACAATATAACGAATTAAAGGATATAGTGAAATCTTATTGTGTAAGTGGATTAGGTAAAGAACTATTAAATAAATTAGAGCCGAGTACGAGTATAAAAGTAGTGAGGAATCGCTTGAATGAAACGACAGAAGCACGAGCTATAGTAGATGCAGAAGGGCATGTGCCTTTCTTCGGAATTTCTAATATCGCTAGTACAATTCAAAAATTAGAAAAAGGGATGATTTTAGATCCAGCAGAGTTAGTAAGTGTTTCAGACTTTTTACGTGGCTGTAGAAAGATTAAAAATTTTATGTTAGATAAAGAATTTTTTGCGCCAGTATTAGCTTCTTATGCGAATTCAATGACTGAATATAAAAGTATTGAAGAGGAAATTAACTTTTCAATTAAAGGAAATAGCATTGATGCAGCTGCGAGTAAAGAGTTAAAACGAATTCGAAATAACATTGATTCTGTAGACGGAAAAATAAAAGAACGTTTAACGAAGTTTTTAAATAGTAGTGCAAATAAGAAATATATTCAGGAATTCTTTATTAGTAAGAAGGACGATAGGTATACGATTCCAATTAAATCTTCTTATAAAAATCAAGTTGCGGGAAGTATAGTTGAAGCTTCCGCTAAAGGTTCAACTGTATTTATAGAACCGCATACGGTTACAAAGTTAAATACGGAACTCGCAAGTTGGAAAGCAGAAGAAGCGATGGAAGAGTATCAAATTTTAGCGACTTTATCAGGAATGGTATTAGAAAATATTTATCATATAAAAATTAATATGGAACTAATTAGCCAATATGATATGGTATTTGCGAAAGCGAAGTTTAGTAAATCAATCGATGGAATAGAGCCGAAATTAAACGATCATGGCTACATTCATTTAATGAATTGTAAGCATCCGCTTTTAAGTGGAAAAGTAGTACCATTAAACTTTGAAATCGGTCAAGAATACCGTAGTTTAATTATTACTGGGCCGAATGCAGGCGGGAAAACAATTGTGCTAAAAACAATTGGATTGTTAACATTAGCGACAATGTCAGGCCTTCACATCGCTGGAGATAAAGAAACGGAAATTGCTATTTTCGAAAATGTATTTGTAGACATTGGTGATAACCAAAGTATCGAAAATGCACTAAGTACATTTTCATCTCATATGAAAAATCTTTCTGAAATTATGAGGATGTCAAATAATAATACGTTACTGTTATTTGACGAAATAGGAAGCGGTACAGAACCGAATGAAGGTGCGGCGCTTGCGATATCTATTTTAGAAGAATTTTATCTTGCGGGATGTATTACAATTGCGAGTACGCATTACGGTGAAATTAAACGCTTTTCAGAAATGCACGATGATTTTATGAACGCAGCAATGCAATTTAATAGTGAAACACTAGAGCCACTTTATAAATTAGTGATCGGTAAATCAGGTGAAAGTAATGCGCTTTGGATTGCGAATAAAATGAATGTGAGAGAACATGTACTGCAAAGAGCGAAAGAGTATATGGGAAATAAAGAATACGCTATAGAAAAAGTGAATGAAAGTAAGATTAGAAAACCGAAAATGGTGCAAGAAAAAAGAGAAAATGACTATGAATATAAAATCGGCGACCGTGTGAATTTGTTAGATCATAACGATTTCGGGATTGTATATAAGGAAAAAGATAATTTCTATAATGTCGTTGTATATTATAACGGTGAATTCGTTGAAGTGAATGTGAAACGTATTACTTTAGAGGTAGCGGCGAAAGAATTATACCCAGAAGGATATGATTTAAATACACTATTTGTTGATTATAAAGAAAGAAAAATGCAACACGATATTGAGCGCGGATCGAAAAAAGCGCTTCGTAAAATTGAAAAAGAAATAAGAAAGAATAGAGGATAATATAGAATGGTAACGATTAGACAAGAACAAAAAAATGATTATAGAAAGACAGAAGAAGTTGTAAAAGAGGCATTTTTAAATGAAGAATTTAGTGATAAAAAGGAACATGAACTTGTAAAACGTATTAGAGAATGTGACGCGTTTATTCCTGAATTATCAATCGTTGCAGTAGATGAGGAAATAGTCGGGCATATTATGTTATCGAAAATTACAATAGAACAAGATGGGACTACTGTAGATTCATTAGCACTTGCACCAGTTTCAGTAGCACCAAGCCATCAGAAGAAAGGAATTGGTGGAAAGCTTATTGGAGCTGCGTTAGAAAAAGCGAAAGAACTTGGATACGGGTCAGTTGTAGTATTAGGACATCCAGAGTACTATCCGAAATTCGGATTTAAAAAAGCAAGTGAGTGGAATATAAAAGCACCATTTGAAGTGCCTGAAGAAGTGTTTATGGTAATGGAATTAACAGAAAATGCTCTTGAAGGTGTAGAAGGGGTTGTACAGTATTCGAGTGCTTTTGCTGAGTAGGAGAATCGATTAAGAAATGTAATCATAAAAGATGCTATCTTTTTGTAGGGATATACAGAAAGATAGCTTTTTTTATTAAGCAGATCTACTTACGTATATTTTGCTCAATGAATAATTGAGATGGTAAAATTGATATAGAAATGTAAAGGGAGAGAATATGATGAAGAATCGAGAAACAGATAGCAATGAGAATGTAGTTACGTTATATGTTACAAGACACGGTAAAACAATATTAAATGCGAATCATCGCGCGCAAGGTTGGGCAGACTCTCCGTTAGTAGAAAAAGGTGTGGAAGTTGCCTCTAATTTAGGAACGGGATTAAAAGATGTTCATTTTGCGAATGCGTATAGTAGTGATAGCGGTCGAGCGATTGAAACTGCTAATTTAGTATTAAAATATAGTGAGCAATCAAAATTGAAACTTGAGAAAAGAAAAGATTTACGAGAATTAAATTTTGGTATTTTTGAAGGTGAAAAACTTGAAAATATGTGGGATGTGGTTGGAAAAGCTGCGGGCGTTGCATCTCCAGAAGAACTCATGAAGTTTTCTATTCAAGAAGTGATTAATCTTATTAGAGCAGCAGACCCTACGAAACAGGCGGAAGATTGGGAATTATTTTCTACTCGCATAAAAACAGAGATTGATAAAATTAGTGAAGAAGCTGCTAAAAATGGAGGTGGCAACGTTCTAGTTGTCGTTCATGGGCTTTTGATTACTGCCTTAATAGAAATGTTAGACAGTAGTAAAACAAAACTTGGAGTGGAAAATGCTAGTGTGACGAAGATTGTATATCAAGATGGAACATACACAGTCGAGTCTGTTGGAGATATGAGTTATGTTGCAAAAGGGAAAGAAAGTGTGGAAATATAATTATATCTCAAATAGAAATAAGAAAGGGAAGCTAGAAAATCTAGCTTCCCTTTCTTATTTTGTAAATTATGGGGTTAATAAAATCTTCCCAGTACTTTTTCGGCTCTCTAATAATTCATGTGCAAGAGCACCATCTTGTAAAGAGAATGTAGTAGGACTTGCAATGTTTAGTTTTCCAGTTGTAATCCATTCGAATAATTGAGAGGAACGCTCTTTTCGCTCTTCGTGAGTCGTAAGCACATTCCAGAGATCTCCGCCGGTTAAAGTCTTTGAAGTATCCATAAGCATACGTGGATCTACAGGCGTTGGATTACCGCCAGCCATTCCGTAAAATACGACAGTACCACCAACTTTAGTCGCTTTAAAGCTTTCTTCTAATGTAGAACCTACGGATTCATACACAACATTTACTCCGGCACCATTAGTTAATTCAAGTACTTTCGTATGCCATGCTTCAGTATATAAAAATACGTGATCAGCACCAGCTAACGTGGCTACTTGTGCTTTTTCTTTTGATGATGTAAGACCGATTACTTTTCCGCCCTGTAGTTTAATCGTTTGAACGAGAAGTTGACCAACGCCACCAGCTGCAGCGTGTACTAAAACTATATCGCCTTGTTTTATTTGATAGCTATCTTTCGTTAAATAATGTGCTGTTAGACCTTGCAATAAGACAGAAGCGGCTGTTTCAAAAGAAATAGAGTCTGGAAGTGTAATTGCTTTTTCAGATGGAACGGCAACTAATTCTGCATTTGAGAATGGAACGTCAGCAAATGCAATGTGGTCTCCGGGATTGATAGTAGTAACGTTAGCTCCTACTTTTTCAACAATACCAGCGCCTTCATAACCTAATATATAAGGCGGGTTACCAGCGAGATGATAATCGCCGCGGCGTCTATAAATATCAGCGAAATTTAAACCGATTGCTTGCATGCGAACAAGAACTTCATTTGGATTTATGATTGGATCATGTATTTCTTTATATTGTAGTACATCAGCGTCTCCGAATGCTTCGAAACAAAGTGCTTTCATATGGAATACCTCCATTTATATTGTTTGTCGATGTTCTTTATCATACAATACAAATATCAATAGGCAAAGAGGATTATTTCGATAAAATCAATCGGAAATATCGATTGAAAAGAGGGATGATAAATGGAGATAAAACAATTAATTACATTTAAAATAGCTGCAGAGACTTTGAACTTTACACAAACTGCGAAGAAATTAAACTTTGCACAATCGAGCGTAACGGCGCAAATTAAAACGTTAGAGGCTGAGCTCGGTACGCCATTATTTGAAAGATTAGGAAAACGTCTTTTCTTAACTGAAGCAGGCAGGAAGTTTCAACTATATGCTGATAAGATGATTGCACTCAGTAACGAAGCGAAAATGGCTGTGAAAGATGATGAGGAAATAGCGGGTACGTTAATAATCGGTGCACAAGAAAGTCAATGTACATATAGGCTTCCATCTATATTAAAGAAATTTAAAGCACAATTTCCCCAAATAAAGCTTATATTTAAACCTGCACATTCCAATAAAGATGCGAAGGAACAATTGATGGAGGGGAAAGTAGATCTTGTATTTATTTTGGACGAATGTAAAACAGAGGATGTTTTACATGTGGAGCCACTTATGAAAGAAGAATTAAAAGTAGTAGCTGCTCCTACGCATCGTTTACTTGAACAACCTTCCGTTTCTACAAAAGATTTAGAAAGCGAAACACTTTTACTAACAGAACTAGGTTGCTCGTATCGGACTTTATTTGAAGAGTTATTCCGTGCGGAAGATGTATACCCAGCAAATAAGATTGAATTTGTTAGTGTCGAGGCAATTAAACAATGCGTTATTGCAGATTTAGGTATAGCAGTTTTGCCAGCAATAGTAGTAGAAAAAGATATACGAGAGGGAACGATAAAGGAATTAGTCTTAAAGAATACAATCACTCCGATCTATACGCAAATTGCTTGGCATAAAGATAAATGGATGACAGCGCCACTGCAGCAATTTATTGAGGTGACGAGGGAGTCTTTTAATTAACGGGTGTTATAAGTGAGGAATTAATATAATAAACGATTAACTTATTTACGGAAAGAAAGAGCATGTTTTGAAATAGATTAATCAAAACGTACTCTTTCTTTTTTGTGTTTATCCCGCTATTTGTGGGCAGTAAGACTCCCACCTTAAAATTTGGCTGGAGCAAAGAAGTTAGGTGGGAGATCAACTGCCCGTAAACGCCCGATTGGTGAAGGCTAATAATCAGTGGAGGACGAACAAAGCCCCCACTGATTATTAGCCTTCACTTTATTAAGTTCAGTTGCAGTAATTAATTAACTAAGGTCTGTGTCAGGAGGAGTGTATCCGAGGTGACGAGCCATGGATACAATTTGACCTTTATGATGAAATTCATGTGTTTCCGCATGAGTTAAAAGCCATAACGGAGTTGTGCTCCAAGGTTCTTTTTTCCATTTTACTTCATTTGCTATATTTTCGAGCCAACGGTCATTGTATTCATCTAAAAAACGCATTACAACCTCATCGACTAACTTAAATCTAGCACGAACTTTCTCGACATCTGCATGCTCAATTTCATAATCACTAGCGAATGAAAAATCTGCTCGTTTTTGCTTGAATGCGAATGATCCAAGCCAGTATCGGTAGCAATCAGCTACATGAATATGGGTTTTTAAAATGCTGCCACTTCCGAAATTAGGAACTGTGCTGTGCAATTTTTCTCGTGGAATTTCTTCCAAAAATGTAAATAGATGTTCCCTTGTAGAACTAATAAGATTATATTGTTGTTTTAAAACATGTAACATGTAATTACACTCCTCTTTTGTTTACTGTAATATTTGTGCAGTAAGTATTTCTATATTTATGAGGAGTGGTCCTTTTTTATTGTTTTCAGTAAGCATATTAGATGTATTTTTTAATTGTTTCTGATAGATTAAACAAGGTGAAACTTTAATAAGTTTAACATCCTTAGTTCATAATAAATTGTACATAAAAAAGGAGACGATAAAATGAATAGAATAATTGGTTTAAAACAATTTGAAATAACGCGTGGGGCATTACTTCAATTTATGGAAACGTTAGATGACAAAACTGCGGATACGCAGCCGGAGGGCTTTAACAATACAATTCGCTGGCATATCGGTCACGTGTTAACGGCGGCAGAAGTTTTCATGTTTGGAAAAGAATTCAAACAATTACCAACTGAATATCCAGGTATGTTTGGATATGGTTCAAGACCATCTAAATGGAAAACAGAAGGGCCATCATTAGAAGTGTTAACGGTTCAATTAAAAGAACAAGCGAAGCGCATTCAAGAAATTCCAGCAGAAGCATTTGAAAATAAACTTCCAGAGCCATTCCTAGGATTGGAAACAGTAGGAGAGCTATACGGTATGATGCTTTATCATGAAGCAGACCATATTGGGCAAATGAAGGCGATGGAACGTATTATTAAGGCTCTTTAGTTTTGGGTAAAGTTAAATAATATATAGACAAAAAAGGGTAGATAATTTATTATCTATCCTTTTTTGTTGTTGAACTTCTTGAAGGATTAAGGATTATGAACGCTAATCATCGTGATGCTGATGAAGAAGGAAAGAAAACCAACCAACCAATTAGGATAAAGAAACATCCTAAATTTTATGGTAGTTATTATTTTTTTTGTATTACTTAATAGAAAAATATTGAAAATAATACAGAAGAAAGTATAAGGTTGCAAAATCTGTATGAAATAGGGTATTCCTAAATATGGAATATACGTATAATAAAAGAGAGGAACTAGAAAATGGGGGAATACTATGATTACATTGGAACAAAAGTTGGAGCAATACACACATACATATGCACAGTTAAAGGGAGAACTAAAATGGAAAACGAGTGATTCTCGAACAGGTATGATGATTGCTGCTATGTATGCAGGTAGTGATAAACTGTTTGATCTCGGACGTTTTTTAGAAATTAGTAGTTATATTAAGAATCAGGTAGGGATGTTTTCATACTTAAAGTCTTATCATCGCTTTGTGGTGTCCGCAACATTAGATATTCACTTTACAGATTACAAGGAAGCTTTTCAGAGGTTTTTAGATTTATATGAACAATTGGTCGCTGGTGGCTTTAGCCGGAGTATATTTACTTATCTCGCAGCAGCTGTGCTTTTAACAGAAGAAAATGAACAGCATGGCACGCACATTCAGCGTTCGATGCAAGTATATAAACGGATGAAAGAGGATCATCTTTTTCTTACAGGTACAAATGATTATCCACTCGCGGTTTTACTAGCAGGACAATCAGAGAATGTAGAAACACTTATGGACCGAGTAGAACGTCTTTATCAGAAACTAGCGAAAGCTGGTTTGCGTAAAGGGAATGATCTTCAGTTTTTAAGTCATATCCTCTCACTAAAGAAGGATGTCCGTGAAGAAATGTTAGTTGCAAAATGCACAAACATATGGAAGTTGTTAAAACAAGAAAAGGTAAAAGTGAAACAGATGCATTATCCAGCTATCGGGCTACTAGCGTTACTTGAGGATGGAGAAAAAGAGATTCATTCTATTAAAGCGTTGATTGAAAAATTGCAGGGGGAGAAATTATTCCGTTGGCATACAGATACGAATATTCTTATTGCTATTCAACTGTTCGTAAGTCAGAAAGGTGAGGAGAGTAAAGCTACCAACACAGGTTTACAAACTATGATAGAAGTCCTAATACAAGCACAACAGGCAGCTATGATGGCAACGATTGCCGCTTCATCTGCAGCAACCTCTTCTGCTAGTACTAGTTCATAATGTGCAACTGCTTATGCTCTCGTAAATTATGATGAACCTATAATGCCTTTGATGAGGATGGTTTAAAAAAGGCCCATCACTCTCTAATGAGTGATGGGCTAACTGTTTTTACATAATCAGCATTATCTTTTCGACTGCTTCAAATGTTTGAGTTGTGTAAAAATCATAATGCTAATAACAACGAGTAAAAACCATGAGCTAATTTTGCTTAAGTGAACGAGGCTCCATGTTTCCCGTTGATTTGGATATTGCCATGCTCCGAAGAAGGTAGCGATGTTTTCTGCAATCCAAATAAAGAATCCGATAAGGAAAAATGAGAGTACGAGCGGCATTTTATATGTAACGCCTCGTAATGAAAATTCCACAAATGTGCGAAAGAAAACAATGAATAAAATTAAAGTTAATACCCATCTAAAGTCATATAGAAAATGATGTGTAAAAAAATTAAAGTAAATCATTGCTCCTAGAGGTATTGCAAAAATAGCTTTCGGCCAATGATGCATTTGTAAATGCAATCTTCTCCACGCTTGGCATATGTAACTTGCGACACTCGCATACATAAAACCGCTGTAAAGCGGAACTCCGAAAACTTTTGAATACGCCTCTTCAGGATAACTCCATGAACCGAAATGTACTTTATATATTTCTAGTAAAAGGCCGATGAGGTGGAAGACAGTAATTACTTTTAGTTCATCTTTTGTTTCAAGACCTGTTTTGTACATAATCCACTGCATAAGAAGACATACGATGAGTATGAAATCATATCGGTACAGCCCTGGAATCGAAATGATTTTTGAAAGAGCAAGTGTTAAAAAAATAACGACAGGGAACAAACAGGATAATGCTTGTTCATAAGTAAAATAGAGTAGTTGTTTTACATAAAACATGTTTTCACCTTCAGGATTATTATTTGAAAAATCAAAATAATAACTTAGTATACTACAAATTTGAAAATAAAACAGTACATCATTTTGCATGTATTTGGAAGTTTTAGAAGGGAATTGTAATAAGTATTTTGATAGTTTAACAAAGTAAAAAAATAGTTTGCTATTTAAAAAAAGTGGGGATATAATATCTAAATGAAAATGATAATTATTATCAATAATGATTATAAATAAAAAATAATTATAAAAAAGAACTGAATATAAAGGATGAAATGAAACATGTTACATAAGTCTACTGTACATGCTGGCAATAATCGCTGGATACATATTAAGTTCATATGTTTCATGAGCTTAACAATTATATGTTTAATTGGAGCTATATTTTTAGCCGTTGCATTTGGTGCAAAGGATATCCATTTGCAAACTGTGTGGGCAGCGGTTTTTGATTATAATCCGAAATTAACACAGCATCAAATTATTTATGAATTAAGGCTCCCAAGGGTAATTGGCGCAGCAGTTGTAGGAGCTGCTTTTGCAGTTGCTGGAGCTGTTATGCAAGGGGTAACACGAAATCCTTTAGCTGATGCAGGTGTACTTGGAATAAATGCAGGTGCGATGTTTGTAGTAGCACTTAGCTTTGCTTTTTTCCCGCATATGCCGTATTCCTATTTAATGATTGTCTCCTTTATTGGAGCAGTTTTAAGTACAGTACTCATTTTTATTATTGGATCAGCAACATCAGGCGGGCTAACGCCGATGAGGTTAACGATTGCAGGGGCAGTTATGGCCGCGCTTTTACATTCGTTAAGTTCAGGTGTCGCGATTTATTATGACTTAAGCCAAGATTTAGCGTTTTGGTATGCTGGTGGTGTTGCGGGAGTTAAGTGGGAACACTTGAAATTTTTAGTGCCTATTATTCTCATAACAATTGTTTTTGCGACAGCGCTAGGGCGATCTATTTCACTCATATCCATGGGGGATGATGTCGCTACAAATTTAGGTGTAAAAACGAACCGAACGAGAATACTCGGGATGATTATGGTAGTGATTCTAGCAGGTGTTTCTGTTTCAGCTGTTGGTTCCATTGGATTTGTAGGATTGGTCATCCCGCACATTGCTAGAAAATTAGTAGGTGTTAATTATCAACTTATTATTCCTATGTCAGCATTATTAGGAGCTATTTTATTAGTTTTAGCTGATTTAGGAGCAAGAACAGTAAATCCTCCTAAAGAACTTGCGATAGGAATTATGGTAGCTCTTGTTGGAGTTCCGTTCTTCCTCTATATAGCACGTAAAGTTGGGAGTGAGCTATAAGTGAAGAATCTTTTTAGCACGGATAAAAAGAAAGCTATTACTGTAACTACAATTTTCGGATGTATAAGTATTGCTATAGTTTTGATTAGCTTAAATACGGGAACGCTGAGCATCGCACCGCTCAAAGTAATTCAAACGCTTTTTGGCTATGGTGATTTTGAGAGTGCAACCGTGCTATACGATTATCGTATGCCAAGAATTATAATCACAATGTTAGCTGGTATTGGCCTTGGAGTTTCCGGTGCGATTTTGCAAGGATTATCTCGGAATGCTCTCGCAGATCCTGGTATTCTCGGATTACACTCGGGTGCATCTTTCGGGCTTATTGTATTTGTTACTTTCTTTCATTCTATTAACGAGAGTGCATCGATTTTAATACCGTTATTTACATTTGGCGGAGGAGTGTTAGCTGCATTTCTTATTGTTTTGCTTGCGAGTGATCGGTCGAAAGGTTTACTTCCCATTAGACTTATTCTTGTTGGTATTGCAGTTTCAGCTGGTTTTAGTGCACTTTCGTTATTTTTCTCGCTCAAGTTAAATGATGAGACGTATACATTCGCTTCTAGGTGGTTAGTTGGTAACGTGTGGGGAAGAGATTGGATTCATGTCCTAGCATTATTACCTTGGATTTTGATACTAACTCCGTACGCATGGCTGAAATCCAAAACGTTAAATGCACTGTCACTAGGTGATAGTGTAGCAGCAGGACTTGGTGTATCTGTTCAAAAAGAACGGTTACTGCTTTTAGCTACAGCGGTAGGATTGTCTTGTGCAAGTGTATCAATGGCAGGGGGAATTGGCTTTATCGGCTTAGTTTCTCCGCATATCGCAAGAAAGTTAGTAGGTAGTACATATCAACATTTCCTTCCGTTAGCTGGCATAATTGGAATGATTATTTTAGTACTCGCGGATACGATAGGGCGATCTTTATTTGAGCCAAACTCTATTCCAGCTGGCGTAGTAGTAGCGGCTTTAGGTGCGCCATATTTTCTTTATTTACTTACAAAAACAAAATAAATACTTCAAAGAGGAGAACATATGAAAAAGAAACTTACTATTTTATTTAGCATTATGTTTATTTTAGTATTATCAGCATGTGGTCAAACGAAATCTAGTGAAGAGGCAACTAAAAAAACTGAAAAAAGTAATGATCCAAAAATTGCTTCTATGTCTATTCATTTAACGAATAACTTACTTGCATTAGGAATTACACCGGTAGGTTCTGTAATTGGTGGAGATTTAAAAGATTTCTTACCTCACGTGAAAGAACAGTTGAAAGATACGAAGAAACTTGGCGTTGTAACAGATCCGAATATGGAAGCGTTACTTCAATTAAAGCCATCTGAAATTTATGTTGATGAAAAATATGCTGGTAAAGATTTAGCGAAATACGAAAAAATTGCAAAAACACATACTTTTAATTTAGATGAAGGTACGTGGAGAGATCATTTAAAAGAAGTAGGTAAACTTGTAAACCGTGAGAAAGAAGCAGATAAATATATTCAAGACTATGAAGAACAATCAAAACGAGTAAAAAGTTTAATAGATAAAGAGTTAGGTACTAACGAAAAAGTAATGGCAATTCGCGTTACTGCAAAAGAATTACGTGTATTTAGTACGAAAAGACCGATGGGACCAATTTTATTCCAAGACTTAGGATTACAACCTGCAAATGGTGTAGAGAAAATTGATGGAAACCGTCCTTTCGAAGTAATTTCACAAGAAGTATTACCTGACTTTGACGCAGATGCTATTTTCGTTGTTGTAAATAGAGATGATAAAGCGAAAGCAGCATTTAAACAACTGCAAGAAACACCAATTTGGAAAGACTTAAAAGCTGTTAAAGGTAAGCACGTATACATTATTAATGATCAACCATGGCTTGACTATTCTGCTTTAGGTAACAAAATGGCAATGGATGAAGCAGAGAAAATGTTTACGAAATAATACAGTTTTGCTATTAGGAAAGGCCCTCTAAATTTGGAGGGTCTTTTTATCGTTGTTATTGTTAGAATAAATGAAAAATTATACAATGAAGTTAATTCAATGCAAGGGAGATGTGCCAATGTCAGCGCTTATTGTAAGTATCCCGTTAATACAACAGTTCAAAGGACAAGGGGATAATAGGCCAGAATAATTGTCCCCGCTATTTTAAAAAAAGGGGAGTTTTAGATGACAATGAATCTTTTTCAAAATAAAACTATTAAATTATCAGCTATTAGAGCGACAGATGCTGAAGTAATGGCTGTGTGGCAAGAAGATAGTGAATATTTAAGAAATGTAGATACAGACTTAGCATTCCCGCAATCGTTACATGAAATAGCGAGTGATGGGCTATTAAAGGGACGGAGATCGAATAGTATTTCTTTCATGTTAAGAACAGTTCAAGATGATCGTTTAATTGGTTTTGTTGCAATTCACGGCATAGAGTGGAATAACAGAACAGGTCTATTAGCAATTGGTATAGGAGAGGCAAATGATAGAGGGAAGGGATATGGGAAAGAAGCGATACATATTATTCTAAAGTATGCGTTCTATGAAATGAATTTACACCGCGTCGGTCTCGATGTTATTTCTTATAATAAAGCAGCCATTGCGTTGTATAAAAAGATGGGTTTTCAGATGGAAGGGTGTATGAGAGAAGCAGTTCAGCGAGACGGAAAGTGTTTTGATCGTATGATTATGGGGATATTGCGGGATGAATGGATAGAGCTGCAGAACTAGCAAAAACATACAGAATAATTGTGTAGTGTAGAGTGAAAAGTTGTAATATTTGGGTAATTATGAGCGGAGGAGTGTACTAATGGAAGGTTTATCTTCATTAAGAGAGTGTTTATATCAGCTAGAGGAACGATTACTTAAACCAGGGGTTCGCACATCTCAAAAGGAGCTTAAAAAGATACTTGCCGCTGATTTTTTTGAGTTTGGGAGTTCTGGTAAAGTTTTATATAAAAATGAGGATATCGATAAAAGTGGAATTGGTGTGGTAAAAATGACTTTGAGTGATTTCGAAGTACATCCATTATCCAAAGATGTAGCATTAACTACTTATCGAATATTCAATGAAATAAATAATCAACACTCGTTACGTAGTTCGATATGGAAATTTAGAGAAGGAAGATGGCAAATGTATTTTCATCAAGGTACACCTGCTAAATTTTAGTGAAGCTTTTTGTATGAAAAAGAAACTATAAAGAATAGAATTGTTGAATATATTAGTCCTTTATATATATAAAGAACTAATGAAAGTTGTCTTTTTAAAATATCTAAATTTGTTCTTAACAGGGTCTTGTTAATAAAGGTACATTCCATATTATATATGTAGTATGCAGGAGATATAACGATAATTGGCGAAATTTTACAGTGAACTGATTGAATTTATAAGGAGTTATGCGAGATGAACTTAGAAAAAAGTAAGCCAGTAAATGAAGAGGTCGCTGAATTAAAAGAACTAATTAAAGAACTACACGGAAGTGTACATCAACTTCAAAGTGAAGTGCAGCAACTAAGGCACGAAAGACCAGTTGTTGAAGTGAGAAAAGGTGTTCAACTATCACCAACAATCATCGGACAAATTGGTGGTATGATTTTAGGTGGATTAGCAATTATAGGTATATTTTGGTGATGAAAAAAGGTTTGTAGCATAGTGCTGCAAACCTTTTTTATTTGACGACATAATTTCATGCAATACAACTTCTACATTAAATAACGTAAATAAATGTAAGCATGTGATAACAATAGCGCAATGATCGTTAAGGGGAAACCGATTTTTAAGAAGTCCATATAAGAGAACCCATGTCCTTCACGTTTTGCAATACCAGCAACGACTACGTTTGCTGATGCTCCAATTAATGTTCCGTTGCCTCCTAGGCAAGCTCCAAGTGATAACGCCCACCATAGTACTTCAATTTGCGGAGAATCGACAGATAGTCCGAGTCCTGTAGCTAAATCTTGAATAAGTGGAATCATCGTTGCGACAAATGGGATGTTATCAATTGTCGCAGATGCGATGCCAGATACCCATAAGATAAGTATAGCAGCGAAACCGATATCGCCATTTGTTACGTCGAGTACTTCTTTTGCAAGTGAAGAAATAAGTCCGATATCAATTAATCCGCCAACGAGAACGAATAGTCCAGCGAAGAAGAAAATTGTTACCCATTCAACGTGGGCAAATACATCTTCAATATCATGTTCTTTCACACCGATTAACATAAGAAGTGTAGCACCTGTCATCGCAATAACGGCAGCGTCTACATGAATAATAGAATGAAGTACAAAGCCTAAAATAGTTAGTCCTAAAATCGTAATGGATTTTAAAAGGAGGCTCTGATCTTTAATATAATCTTTTTCATTTAATGCCATTAGCTTTTCGATTTGCTCAGGCGTTGTTTTTAGTTTGTTGCGATACATGAAGTAAATAATGCCAAGTGTAACGATAGAAATAATGATTACGATTGGAGCTAAGTTTAGTAAAAAGGCATTAAAGTCTAAATGCTTATTAGCTGATCCAATCATAATGTTCGGTGGGTCACCAATTAATGTTGCTGTTCCACCTATATTTGAAAATAGTACTTCTGAAATCAAATAAGGAACAGGATTTACTTTTAAAATACGTGTAATGGATAGTGTAACAGGTACGATTAATAATACGGTTGTTACGTTGTCCAAAAATGCAGAACCGACAGCGGTTAATAGGGATAGTAATAATAAAATGCGGATTGGTTTTCCGCCAGCTGTTTTTGCTGCTTTAATGGCTACAAATTCAAATACGCCTGATTGACTCGTAATATGTACGAGAATCATCATCCCAATTAAAAGGGTGATTGTTTCCCATTGAATATGTGATGTGAAAGCAGTATGTAAATCTACAATTCCAAAAATAATCATAATAGCAGCACCGAATAGTGCGATTACAGCACGATTCAATTTCTCAGAAATAATAAAACCGTACGTGACTAAAAATACGGCAATTGCAAAATAATATTGCCAATTTGCTACTTCATGTGCTGAATGTTCCAAACATGTCACCTTCTTTAAAGTATGTATTCAATTGTAAAAATGCATCCCTCTGCGTAATTTATATTGTAGCAAATTCAAAAAAGAAAGAAAACTATTTAACAAAGTGAAGGAAAAAACATCAATTCTACATATGATATAAAAAAATAAAAAAACACAGTGCAAATTATTAGGAAAAGTGAGCGTTGTCCTCTAATATAGAGATAGCAATTTACATTATTTTTGCGTAAAATGGTTTAAAGAGGTGAATTCCGATGGAAATAGTAAAAGATAGTTCTCTTATTCAAAATGAAATCGAACGTTTTGTAAATAAAGATGTATATATTCATTTAGAAACGACAAACGGAGCGTATGCGTCACACTTTAATGAAAAGATGATGACAGTAGGAGCATTCATTCGAAATGCAATTATTCGCTTTGAGCGTGGGAAAATAACTGGAACAAACCCATACCGAGTTGGTTTGAAAATGGATCATGGCTGGGTATATGCAGAAGGCATTACGCACTGGGAAGTAGACGATAAAGAGCGTTTATTACTAGCAGGGCATGATAACCAAGGCCGCTTAGCGGTAGCGCTTGAGCTAAGCTTAACGCCATTTAAGTAAGAAGGAGGGAAACTTATGGAGAGACATGTACTTGTTGTATTTCCGCATCCAGATGATGAAGCATTTGCTGCGGGAGGAACAATTCGCTTATTAACAGATCAAGGAGTACCTGTAACGTACGCATGTGGTACTCTTGGACAAATGGGACGTAACATGGGGAAAAACGTATTCGCTAACCGTGAAACGATTCCAAATATACGTGAAAAAGAATTAAAAGATGCATGTGAAGCGATGGGGATTCAAGATTTAAGAATGCTCGGTTTCCATGATAAAACGTTAGAATTTGAAGATGTTGATTTTGTTGCCGATAAAATCGAAGCGATTATTCAAGAAGTAAATCCATCTCGAATTATTACATTTTATCCAGAACACGGCGTACATCCGGATCATGATGCATTTGGCCGCGCTGTAGTTCGCGCTGTATCACGTATGCCAAAAGAAGAACGTCCAGCCATTCATGCGGTTGCGATTACAAGAAATCGCGAAGCAGTACTCGGTGAACCGGATGTTGTAAATAATATTAGTGAAGTATTTGAACATAAATTAGCTGCACTAGGCGCGCATCGTTCACAAACGGAAGCGATGCTAGAAGAAACGCATGCAAAAATAAAAAACAAAGACGCAGCAACATTAAAATGGCTGCAACTTGAACAGTTTTGGACTTATAAATGGGAGTAGGCTAGAAGGGTACCTTCTAGTAGCTCTTACATAGAAAAAGCGCCGTCACTTGTGATGGCGCTTTTTGTGCTATTGTTTCGTATTAGCCAAATACATGAGCATGTGGAATTTTTCGTCTCTTACATGATAATCGAAATAAGGTCCTGGATCTGTACAGTAACCGATATTTTCATTTTGCATGATTTGAAATCCGTTAACTGATAAATTTTCTTCTAAGTATTTTGGATGTAAAATATGCTCATGGGAATTTGGATATAAGGCTGAAATATTTTTCAAGGATTTGGCCGAGTTATCATAATACGAGTATCCACCGACAATTGTTGAACTGTTATGTAAATAGTTTTTTAGAACATGACTTGGGAACTCTGGGTTGAGCAGTGAAAAATCAGTTATTGTAAAACTATCCACAAAAACATCGATGCTAAGCGGTTTCAATGGTAGATTTAAATCTGAATTCAAAATATAAAGGACGCGTGGCTTCGGATTCATACGCTCAATTCTATTTCTCACCTTCTTGAGCATTGCAAGCGAATAGCCACTGAATACATAGTTTGCGCTTGGTTCAAGAACATCGATATATTTGGGTAGTGATACAAAAGCATCAACGTTTGTTTCCACAATTAATTTGTTTTTCAAATCTATATTTTGTAGAACTTTTTGAAATCGAAAATTACTTTTTTCAAATAAGTTAATCATTTTGGGATTGATCTCTTTAATCGTTTCTTTATCGTAAAAATAAGATGGATAAGGAGACGTCTCGTACAAGTTCGCGGTAATGATAATACCCTCCTCGATAGCTGCTTCGTATCCACAGCTACAAGTTAAACTCCCCGTGTGAATGTAGACTTTTTTAATCGTTACATCTTTCATTTCAAGTGGAATGCGGCATTTTGGACAATAGAGAAAATTTACAAAGTCAAGCGGGATTCCTGTAATACTTTCTTCTTTGGATGAAGGCGAGCTAGTTTGAACCGCTTTTTCAATCAATTGGATAGCTTTTGATATGTCTTCTTTTTTCTTGGTTAGCTCGTCCTTTTTATCAATGAGCGAGTTGTTGTAGTAGTCGATATCCTCATGGTCCGAGAAGTTTGTGACACGCCGATATGATAAAATTCGTTGGATTTCTATCAATGAAAAATGAAATTTTTTCAGCTCAGTAATAAAAGTCATGTCGTCGAAACACAATTGGTTCATTTGATACTGAGTGTTTTTTTTGTCTGGTATTAATAATCCTAGTTCAATGTAATAACGAACAGTATCAGTCGTAACATGAAAAAGCTTCGCAAATGTACCAATTTTCATAGATGTACCCCCAATGAAAAAAGTGGAGTTACTCCACTTTTTTCGCAAAATGAATTCAAAAAACTCTCAAATAGCTATTGACTTGGAGGAAACTCCAAGTCATATTATTAACTCAATAAGTTTGAATATTAAGAATATTTTTGACTGTATTGTAACATACATGTCACGAAAGGAGAAGGATTAGCTATGGATAAGATGGATCATATGGATACACTCTCACTATGGACAGCGACTGCAAACAGATATGACAAAGGAAAACCTCTTGAAGGAAATGAAGAGGCGGATGTTGTCATTATTGGCGCAGGTTTCACAGGTCTTTCTTCTGCATATCATTTGCAAAAGTTAGGGAAGAGTGTCATTGTCCTTGAGCAGGAAACAATCGGATATGGCGCAAGCGGTCGCAACGGCGGGATGGTATTGCCAGGCTATAAGTCAACGATGCAGGAGCTTGCCAAGAAGTATGGTGCTGAAGAGGCGAGGCAGCTTAACGATCTTTCTCTGCTTAGTGTTGAATTAGTTAAAAACATTATTGACGAGCATCAAATCAACTGTAACTTCAGAAAGACAGGTCACATTGTGGCGGCTTACAAAGCCAAGCATTTTGAAGGGTTGAAACTTGAAAGCGAATACTTAAACAAAAATTTTGGATATGAATGTAGCGTGCTTAATCGAAGTCAGTTGCATCAAGAAATTGATTCCCCGCAATATTATGGTTGCTTAGTCGACGACTCGAGTTACTCGTTCCAACCACTGAACTATGCAATTGGTTTGGGAGAAGCAGCTAAATCGATCGGTGCAAAAATCTTTGAGCATTCGAAAGCACTATCTATTGAGTACGGCCGAAATAGTGTGAAAGTTATTACAGAAAAAGGTACTGTTACAGCGAAAGACATTATTGTGGCTACAGATGGTTACTCCGGAAAAATTATGGCTGAATTGAATAAAGGCGTACTGCCAATTTCGGCACGTATTATTGGTACTGAACAGCTGCCAGAATCACTAGTGAATAGTGTCATTCCTAAAGATCGCATGGTTTTTGATACAAGCAGTTTCCTTTACTATTTCAGGCGTACACCAGATAATCGGATCATATTTGGCGGTGGCGATATTCGTCCAAACTTAGGTGATGCTGTTTATCAAAATGTTTACGATGCCATGGTTAAAATAATGCCAAAACTAGAAGGAAGCAAGATTGATTACAGGTGGGGTGGATTTATCGGGGTTACAATTGATACGTTCCCTGTTATCGGTAGATCCAAAGAAGGCGCATATTTTGCAACGGGTTATACGGGACATGGCGCGTCTCTCTCGACATTGTTTGGTAAGTTATTGGCACAATGGATCGTTACGGGGAGTGCAGGTGGATATCGATTTGAAAAAGAACGCCTTAAATCATTCCCATTTTATAATCAGAAAACGATGCTGGTCAATATAGCACATATTGGTTTCAAACTGGTAGATATTATCGCGTAAAGGAGAGGTGTTTATGAAAATTAACATGTTCATTGACGGGAAATGGGTAGAAGCATTATCGGGTGCTAGACGAAACATTATCAATCCTGCAACCGGAGAGGTTATTGCAACGTCTGCTCATGGATCAGCAGATGATGCGAAGATAGCAATTAAGGCGGCTCGTAAAGCGTTTGATAGCGGGATCTGGTCGGGTTTATCGGCTGATGAAAGAGCTGACTATCTATATAAGATTGCAGACCGTCTTGAAGAGAATACAGCTGAAATTGCCCGTTTGGAAACTGCAAATAACGGTAAGGTTATCCGTGCAACAACCTATATAGATATTCCTGTATCGATTCAATGCTTCCGCTATTATGCTGACTTGATTAAAGGTATGAAAAAGGAATCTTACACTCGTGATGATGCTTCAGAAACGATTATTATTCATGAACCGATTGGTGTTTGTGGACTTATTGTACCTTGGAATTTCCCGCTTATGTTAGCTGTTTGGCAAATTGCTCCTGCACTTGCCGCAGGGAATACAATTGTAATTAAGCCTGCTGACGTCACTCCTGTAAGCGTATTCAAGTTATTTGAAATTATCGAAGAGGTTGGACTTCCGGATGGAGTAGCAAACTTAGTATTGGGACCTGGTTCAAAGGTTGGGAATGAGCTTGCAGAGAGCCATGATGTCGACAAAATTGCCTTTACTGGTGGAACAAAAACAGGTCAAAGTATTATGCGCGCAGCTGCAGGCAATATGAAAAAAATCACACTTGAACTAGGTGGTAAATCTCCACTTATTGTGTTCGACGATGTGGATTTTGAAACCGCAGTCGATAATGCGATGTTTGGTATTTTCCACAACGCTGGGCAAGTTTGTTCAGCTGCATCTCGTTTACTTGTACAAGAGACTATTTATGATAAGTTTGTTGAAAGATTGGCCGAGCGTGCGAACAAAATTGTAGTTGGCAACGGGGAAAGTGAGAATATTGAAATGGGAGCGCTCACAAACGAGTTTCATATGAATGAAGTTTTACATTATATTCAGAGAGGAATCGAAGAAGGTGCAAAATTAGTTTGTGGTGGTAAGCGCTTAACAGAAAATGGGCTTGATCGAGGGTTTTTCATTGCACCAACAATCTTTGCTGATGTAAATGAGAATATGTGTATTGTGAAGGAAGAGATTTTTGGCCCAGTCCTTGTTGTACAGAAATTTAAAGATGAGGAAGATGCCATCCAAAAAGCGAATGATTCTATTTATGGATTAGCCGGTGCTGTATTTACGGAAGATATGGACCTGGCAAAACGTGTCATTAGTAAATTGCGTGCGGGAATTACTTGGATTAATAGTTATCATCTCGCTTATGTGGAAGGTCCTTGGGGAGGGTATAAGCAAAGTGGCATCGGCAGAGCGTTAGGTGTTGCCGGACTGGAGCACTTTATGGAAACGAAGCAAATCAATATCCACCAGCATGCAAATCCGGTAGGGTGGTATGCGAATTAATTGAGCAAAACGTGCTATATAAATTATTTATAAGGGGATATGCTCATGAAAATAGTGGACAACGGTCCGTCATCAAAAATAGAGCAACCAGAAGTAATGAATAAGCCGGTGGATGATTCAGTGCTAGGAACCAAAAGTATTCCGTTACTATATTTACGGTTTGCTTTGGCGGGAATTATGGCTAACGTAATTTTAGGAGTTGTATCGGTTGTTGATGGCTATTTCGTCAGTGGTTTTCAGGAGCTGGAAGTCGAAGGGATCGGAATTGGATTTACGGTCATGGTTATTACCCGTATGATTGGTGTTCTTTTAGGTGTGGGAGCCGGAGCGGTCATTTCACTTCGACTGGGGAAAGGGAAAATCGAAGAAGCTAGAAGTATTATGGGACAAACTTTATGGTTTACTCTTTTCCTGTCTTCTTTGTTAGCTATACTTGGGTTGGTCTTTGAAAATGATATTATGATTTTATTCGGAGCAAGTGATGAAGCACTTCCGTATGCGGTGCAATATAGCCGACTGCTATGGATTTCGTTGCCATTAACGATATTGGCCGTTGTATTAAGTATTTTAGCTAATATCGATGAAAAGCCTATATTATCAATGAACAGTTGGTTAGTCGCAGCGGTTGTTGCTGGGACTATGGAATGGATTATGGTAGTGAAGTATGACATGGGGATGATGGGTTCTTCATGGGCTAATACGATTTCGCAATCGATTCCTGTTCTCCTAATCTTTTATTTCTGGTTTGGTAAAACAAAACTTAAGCCAAAAATGAAAGATATGATGATTAATCTCAAGAAGATTGGTGAAGTGGTTTGGACGGGCTTTGCATCTTTCTCGAGTCAGTTCATGATGTTTATTGCAATTATTTTCACCAACAACTTACTGCAAAGCTACGGTGGTGGTCTACACGTTGCAGCTTTCACGATTCAAAACGGTTATATTACAAATCTCCTCGCCTTAGCAGCGCTTGGTGGGATGACAGGGCTTCAACCGATTATTAGTTATAATTACGGTGCGGGCAACCTTGATCGTGTGAAACAAGCAATTAAGATGGGACTCATTTTTACAGTTTCCTTCTTTGTAATCGTGACAGCCATACTAGTCATTTTTGCAGATCCAATTGTGTCATTTTTTTCCGGTGGTAATCCTGAATTGCAAAAACTGGGCATTTGGACGACAGTTGTATTCAATTGTTTGTTTACGCTTAGTGCAGTTAGCCTGCTTATCTCCGGTTATTTCGAATCGCAAGAGAGAAACTGGTCCGCAACGTTTATTAGTGTAAGCAAAATATTGTTGTTCATGTTACCGTTTCTATTTATTTTCCCGAAATACTGGGGTGTAGAAGGTGTATGGTACGCTGCTCCTGCTGCAGAAATTCCAGGTGTTCTCATTGCCATATACTTTATGAAAAAAGAGTTTAAACGTTTAAAAAATACAAATGTTAAGACAGTAGATTTATAGACTTATTCCTTCAAAATTACCAATAAGAAAGAGAAAGAGAGAGGATTGTCATGTTTTTTGCGAAAAAACTTACAGCAGAAGAAGCAGAGCAAATAGGTGCCAACGCATGGGAACCGTGGGTAGGCGAACCGAATAAAGGAACGTGGCATGTAGAAGAGCAGGAAGTTTTCTATGTGACAGATGGTGAAGTGTTTATTACTGTTGATGGGGAAAAGTATCATATTACAAAGGACTGGATCGTTTCCTTGGCTAAGGACCTTGTTTGTGAATGGGATTGCCCAGTATTTTTGAAAAAGAATTATAAGATGAACCATGAGATCCATCTGAAATAATGTGAACTGGGGAGTGGACAAATGCTAAGCAGATGACTGCTCCTGCGTATTCAATGAATAAGATTAATAATGTTGAAGAAATGTATGTAAATAAGTTTACATACCGTCAAATGAATGCGCTTTCTTTTTAGGGGCGATAACATAGGACGGTTATCTTAAAATAGGAGGCTTCACCATGGTAGTAATGAAAAATGTACAAACGTTGAAAAATTATATTGGCGGACAATGGATAGAATCCACAAGTAAGCAAGTTGAAGATGTACCAAATCCAGCAACAGGAGAGATTATTGCTCGTGTGCCTCTTTCGACTAAAGAAGATTTAGATAGAGCTGTAGCAACTGCGAAAGAAGCATTCAAAACATGGAGAAAGGTCGCTGTGCCTCGGCGTGCTCGGATTCTATTTCGCTATCAACAGCTATTGATTGAAAACTGGGAAGGGTTAGCTAAACTCGTAACCTTGGAAAACGGAAAAAGTTATAAGGAAGCATACGGTGAAGTGCAGCGGGGGATTGAATGTGTTGAATTTGCCGCAGGCGCACCCACTTTAATGATGGGAGAGCAACTTCCCGATATTGCTACTGGTGTTGAATCAGGGATGTATCGTTATCCGATCGGAGTAATCGCAGGAATAACGCCATTTAACTTTCCGATGATGGTGCCATGCTGGATGTTTCCACTCGCGATTGCATGCGGGAATACATTTGTATTAAAACCATCTGAAAGAACACCGCTATTGGCTAATCGCATAGCTGAACTGTTTAAAGAGGCAGGTCTTCCAGATGGAGTACTAAATATTGTGCATGGTGCACATGACGTCGTTAACGGCATTCTTGACAATGAGGATGTGAAAGCTGTATCTTTCGTTGGTTCTCAACCTGTGGCTGAGTATATATATAAAACAGCAGCAGCTAACGGTAAACGTGTACAAGCTCTTGCAGGGGCAAAAAATCATTCGATCGTATTAAAAGATGCGGACCTTAGTTCTACAGTGAAAGAAATTACAAGTGCTGCCTTCGGTTCAGCTGGTGAACGATGCATGGCAGCGGCTGTTGTTGTCGTGGAAGAAGACGTTGCAGATGAGCTCGTTAATAGACTGCTTCAAGAGGCTAATGCAATTACGATTGGTAATGGTCTGGAAGAAGGTGTTTTCCTTGGTCCTGTTATTCGTGAAGGACATAAAGAGCGGACACTCGGATACATTCAATCCGGTGTAGAGCAGGGAGCGACACTTATTCGTGACGGACGTGAAGACGATATAGCAAACAGCCAAGGTTATTTTGTTGGCCCAACGATTTTTGACAATGTGACACAGGAAATGAAAATCTGGCAAGATGAAATTTTCGCACCGGTTCTTTCTATTGTACGCGTAAAAGACTTGATGGAAGCGATTCATGTTGCTAATGCATCGCCATTCGCAAATGGTGCATGTCTGTACACAAATAGCGCGAAAGCTATTCGTGAATTCCGTGAAGAAATTGATGCAGGTATGCTTGGGGTTAATCTTGGAGTTCCTGCTCCAATGGCATTCTTCCCGTTCTCAGGTTATAAGAAATCTTTCTATGGTGATCTCCATGCAAATGGAAAAGATGGCGTAGAATTCTATACTCGCAAGAAAATGCTTACGGCTCGTTATTGAAAGCGTGATGTAAAACCATAAAAAGATAGAATGGAGCTGGTGATTGTGCAAGCGACGGAGCAAACACAAAGTTTGAAAAAAACAGATGAAAAGTACCTTTGGCATGCGATGAGAGGAGCAGCCCCTAGTCCAACGAATTTAATTATCACAAAAGCAGAAGGGGCATGGGTGACGGATATTGATGGAAACCGTTATTTAGACGGTATGTCCGGTCTTTGGTGCGTGAATGTTGGGTATGGTCGAAAAGAACTTGCAAGAGCGGCGTTTGAACAGCTTGAAGAAATGCCGTATTTCCCTCTGACTCAAAGTCATGTTCCTGCTATTAAATTAGCAGAAAAATTGAATGAATGGCTTGATGATGAATACGTCATTTTCTTTTCTAACAGTGGATCGGAAGCGAATGAAACAGCATTTAAAATTGCTCGTCAATATCATCAACAAAAAGGTGATCATGGACGCTATAAGTTTATTTCCCGCTACCGCGCTTATCACGGTAACTCAATGGGAGCTCTTGCAGCAACAGGTCAAGCACAGCGAAAGTATAAATATGAACCACTCGGGCAAGGATTCCTGCATGTAGCACCGCCTGATACGTATCGAAATCCAGAGGATGTTCATACACTGGCAAGTGCTGAGGAAATCGATCGTGTCATGACATGGGAGTTAAGCCAAACAGTAGCCGGTGTGATTATGGAGCCAATCATTACTGGGGGCGGAATTTTAATGCCTCCTGATGGATATATGGGAAAAGTAAAAGAAATTTGCGAGAAGCACGGTGCGTTGCTCATTTGTGATGAAGTTATATGTGGATTTGGCCGGACAGGGAAGCCATTTGGATTTATGAATTATGGCGTCAAACCAGATATCATTACAATGGCAAAAGGTATTACAAGTGCGTATCTTCCTTTGTCAGCAACAGCAGTTAGACGAGAGGTTTATGAGGCATTCGTAGGTAGTGATGATTATGATCGCTTCCGCCATGTAAATACGTTCGGAGGGAATCCTGCTGCTTGCGCTTTAGCTTTGAAGAATTTAGAAATTATGGAGAATGAGAAACTCATTGAACGTTCCAAAGAATTGGGTGAACGACTGTTATATGAGCTAGAGGATGTAAAAGAGCATCCAAACGTAGGGGATGTTCGCGGAAAGGGCCTTCTTTTAGGCATTGAACTAGTGGAAGATAAGCAAACAAAAGAACCGGCTTCCATTGAAAAGATGAACAAAGTCATCAATGCTTGTAAAGAAAAAGGTCTAATTATTGGTAAAAATGGTGACACTGTCGCAGGTTACAATAATATTTTGCAGCTTGCACCTCCATTAAGCATCACAGAGGAAGACTTTACTTTTATCGTTAAAACAATGAAAGAATGTTTATCCCGCATTAACGGGCAGTAAAACTCCCACCTCAAAATGCGGCTGGAGCAAAGAAGTTAGGTGGGAGATCAACTGCCCGTAAAAGCCCGATTGGTGAGGGCTAATAATCAGTGGGGGATGAACAAAAACCCCCCCACTGATTAAAGTTTCACTTTAGCTCAACTTTAATTAATTATTGATAAATCTTGTTAAAAAGCGGATGAGCCTATTAGGAGATGTAACTTTAAATACTGAATGAATTACTCGAAAAGAGTAATTCCGAAAGGGTTGAGTTTATGAAAGCTGATGTTGTATTGATAAATGGAGAAGTTATTACAGTAGACCAAAAGAATACAGTAGTCGAAGCTGTAGCAATAAAAGATAATCATATCGTAGTTGTTGGCTCAAATCAGGAGGTTAAGAGTTTTATAGGAGAAAATACGGATGTAATTGACCTGCAAGGGAAAACGATTCTTCCTGGATTCATTGATTCCCATCTTCACATCATTTCTCATGGACTAAATCAGTTGGCTGTCAGTTGTAAAGCTGAACATATTGATTCTATCGATGCTTTATTAGATGATCTGAAAAAGAAGGCCTTAGAAACGCCAAAAGGTGAATGGATACGTGCTTGGGGCTTTAATGAAACCGCTGTGAAGGAAAAGCGTTATCCAACAATTACTGAGCTCGATGAAATTTCAGTTGAACACCCTATTATTATAACTCGTACTTGTCACCACATAAGCGTGGTGAACAGTAAAGCATTAGAAATTGCGCAAATTAACGAGAACACACCGGATACGAATGGGGGAGTTATTGAAAAGAATCAGGCAGGAAGGCTTACAGGAAAGTTAATTGAAGCAGCAAATATGAGTATGAGCGAGGTTGCAAGTTATACAGAAAGTGAAATGATGAAGGCTGTGAAAATTGCATCAGATCATTTCGTTGCAGCTGGCATAACAAGTATACATGACGCAGGTGGAGATGGACCGGAGAGTTTTCGTTTACTACAACGAGCTGTGAAGAGTAGGGATATTCGTGTCCGAATATATGCAATGATATGTCAAATAAATAACTCTCATGAATTTGTTAATAAAATGGTCGAGGCTGGTGTGGTAACTGGTACCGGGGATGAAAGATTCAAAGTCGGACCAGCTAAATTGTTTACAGATGGAAGTAGCACGGGGCCTACAATTGCAACCCGTAAGTCATATTCAAGTGACCCTAACAATTACGGCATTCTTTATTATAGTGAGGAAGAAATCTATAAGGTTTTAGGTGAAGCGCATAAAAAAGGCTATCAAATCACTGTACATGCACAAGGTGATAAAGCTATTGAAATGTATTTGAATTGTGTAGAAAGGGCGCTAGAGGAATCACCAAGAAAAAATCACCGTCATCGAATCGAGCATGCGGGAATTTCTTCACCAGATTTACAAGAGAGAATGAAAAAACTCGAGATGATTCCTATTCCAAATCCTCCATTTCCATATGAATTCGGAGAGATATATGTAGAGCACTATGGTGATCGTGTTAATCACATGTACGCTGCTCGTGATTTTATTGATCGTGGCATCATTGCAGCAGGTAGTTCGGATGCACCAGTTACTGACTATAATCCTTTATTAGGAATTCATGTTGCTGTCAATAGAAAAACTAAGTCTGGAATAGAGGTTGGTGCTAATCAATCTATAAGCGTAATGGAAGCTATTAAACTATACACATGGAATGGTGCTTATGCGAGTTTTGAAGAAGAGATAAAAGGAAGCATAGAGGCCGGAAAGTTGGCGGATTTAGTTATATTAAATGACAGCATTTTAAGTGTCAATCCAAACCAAATTAAAGATTTAAAAGTAGAAACAACAATTATTGATGGTGAAATTATCTATCAAAAAGAACAATCAGTGAAAATGTAGCAATAAAAAAACGCCCCTTCAATTGTGAGAATGATTTTAACAATTGAAGGGGCGTTTCAGTTGTTTAGTTGCGCTTTTCAAATCGTATTAATTTTCCAAGAGAATTGAAAGGATATTCGTCTACTAACAAATATTCAGATTATGAACACTAGAAAACGAACACAACCTATCATATAATTGAAAGACTATATTTTAAAATCAATGTTAATATTACCCTCCTATAAGTATTAACATGCGTAATTGAGGTGTTTTCTTTGTTGTTTTATGATCGAATTTCTATAATGGCCCCTCCTGTTCCGTAGCTAAGGAAAGTCTATTCATTTCTGAGATTTTCAAAGTTATAGGAGGGTATTAAAAGTGAAAAAAGTCTCAGTACCATCACTTTGGTTAATGATCATTCTGGTGGCATTTCCGCAAATTAGTGAAACAATTTACACACCGTCTTTACCGGATATTTCAAAGGCGTTGCACGTAAGTAATAATGAGGTACAGTTAACGCTTAGTGTTTATTTTGCTGGATTTGCTTTAGGTGTATTTTTTATTGGATGGTTATCAGATATAATTGGTCGTCGCCCAGCAATGTTATTTGGAATTGTAGTATATGGCGCTGGAAGTTTCTTATGCTATATTGCAAATTCTATTGAATTTTTATTGTTTAGTCGTTTTATTCAAGCATTTGGAGCAAGTGCTGGTTCAGTTGTGACACAAACGATTCTTCGTGAAAGTGTAGAGGGGCATAAACGTCATGTTATGTTTGCTCAAATTTCGGCAGTCATTGCTTTTACACCAGCGATAGGTCCACTAATTGGGGGCTTTCTTGATCAAATGTTTGGATTTAAAATAGTATTTTTAAGTTTAGTTGTTATGAGTGTTGGGATTTTGTTATATACGTTTGTTTCGCTTCCGGAAACAAAAACGGACGCAATAACGGGTAAAATAAATGTATTTTCTGTATTAAAACGGTTGATTACAAATCCGAAAGTAGTAACGTATGGATTATTAATTGGAGGAGCGAATGGTGTTTTATTTAGCTACTATGCAGAAGCGCCGTTTATCTTTATTGAATACTTTCAGTTATCGCCTAGTATGTACGGATTTCTAGGAATTGTTGTTGCTTCCGCTTCTATTATTGGAGCGAAAGTTTCAAAGCGGTTACTTGCTACTTATAAACCAGAGAAAATTATATATATCGGTTGTCTTGTAATGATAGGGGGAGCTATCTTCTTAACTGTTATTAATTCATTTGGATCAAATCCAAACATAATATATATGATTGGATTTTTAGTAGCGATGTTTATATTGCTATTAGGAATTGGGGTAGCATTGCCTAACTGTTTAAGTTTAGCATTAGTAGATTTTCAAGATGTCATTGGTACAGCTGGAGCATTGTTTAGCTTAGGCTACTATGTAATTGTAACGATGACAATTTGGGGAATGAGTCAGCTTCATACGGGCTCGTTAATGGTGATGCCGCTTTATTTTCTGGCTATAGTAGTTATCATGATGGTATTTACTAAAGTGTTTATTTTAGGTAAACAAACTTCAAAAATGATTTAAATATGAAATTGTAAAAGAGTCTCATTTTTTAATGAGACTCTTTTATATTTTATGAAAATAACTATAGGTATGAATATGTAATTAATGTTAAAATACAACAAAATTGTATAGTTATAGTTATAGTTTTTAGGGAGGGTAAAAATATGTTAATGAATTTAGCATGCGCTCTACTAATCATTTCCGGACTTACAGTAGTTATACGAAAAACTTTCATTGTAAACCACTATCTTTGTAATTTAATGGCATTCTTTTGCGCTTATATGACAACATCTTCCTACGTATTAGAGCAACTTTCGTTAACAAAAACCATATTGATACTATGTTTGTTGCTGATAACTTTTATTCTTATATACTCATATTTCGAGATTAGAGGGCTCGCTTTTAACGATTATACGGTATTTAATCTACCTTCTAGCCGAGTGAATATATTAGTGAAAGACGGGTTAACCGAAGCGAGCATAGAATTTACATTGGATAAAAATAATATATATTTATCAGGATCTCCTGTTAAAATTCGAATATTGAATAGACCATTACATACAACTAATATTTTATTTAGAAAACGCCCAGAGGATATAAAGACAAAAATTAAAGGTATTATTAAGGAAAAGATAAAAGCTGAGGAGAAGAGTTTTCCTCTTTCCGGTGTATTGTTGATTGTTTTAAGTGCGGTTATATTTTTCTTAAAGTAGGAGATGGGAAAGAGAATTTTCAGCTGTGATAATGGGGTAATTAAGAGAAGTAGAAGTTAGTGACTTTGTAGTTCTACTAATATATTAAATTTCTGCGTGATACGTTAATCGCATGTGTAAGCAATTACAGTACAAACTATAAATAGTGAAGTATATACAGTATGAAACCGAGGTAGATAGGATCTCCTCGGTTATTTATATTGTAATAACATTTATACCGGAATCATATTGAATAGATGTATTTTATTGTTAATTTAGTTAAAAATTAATCAAACTAATATATAATAATTTACTGAAAAAATAATTGAACTTTTCAGATAAATGAATTAATATGAAGTGAGCAATTTTAAATTTTATAGAAAATAGGAAGATGAGGGGTTTTGGAAATTTTATAAGAGGCAAAATGAGATTTTAGGATAGCTTTAAAGTTAGTCTAAAATGACGTTTGTTTCATCATTTTCAGGGCCAAACAGGAATTAGGGTACACCATCTTACTTTAAATGCGGCTATGAATCATCTAAGAGGGGGAAATGAAGTGGCAAACAAAGAATTGAAACGAGGTTTAGAAGCACGTCATATTCAAATGATTGCTTTAGGCGGAACAATTGGTGTTGGTTTGTTTATGGGGTCAGCCAGCACGATTAAATGGACAGGTCCGTCAGTAATGCTTGCATATGCAAGCGCAGGTGTTTTCATCTTCTTCATTATGCGTGCCATGGGAGAAATGTTGTATATGGAGCCAAGCACAGGTTCATTTGCGACATTTGGTCACAAATATATTCATCCGTTAGCTGGTTATATGACAGCGTGGAGTAACTGGTTCCAGTGGGTTATTGTTGGGATGTCAGAGATTATCGCAGTTGGAGCGTATATGAAATATTGGTTCCCGGATTTACCCGCTTGGATACCTGGTATTATCGCGATGGTTATTCTTGGTGCGGCTAACTTAATTTCGGTTAAGTCATTTGGTGAATTTGAATTTTGGTTTGCGATGATTAAAATCGTTACGATTTTATTAATGATTATTGCCGGATTTGGCCTCATTTTCTTCGGAATTGGGAATGGAGGAGAAGCAATCGGCATATCTAATCTTTGGGCAAACGGCGGTTTCTTCACAGGTGGTTTTTCAGGATTTTTCTTTGCATTATCACTTGTAGTTGGGGCGTATCAAGGTGTGGAATTAATCGGGATTACTGCTGGTGAAGCGAAAGATCCGAAGAAGACACTTACTAGAGCAATTCAAAGTACAATTTGGCGTATTTTAATTTTCTATATTGGTGCTATTTTCGTTATTGTAACTGTTTATCCTTGGGATCAATTAAGTTCAATTGGTAGTCCGTTCGTAGCAACTTTTGCGAAAGTTGGTATTACGGCAGCTGCGGGACTTATTAACTTCGTTGTTATTACAGCCGCAATGTCTGGTTGTAACAGTGGTATTTATAGTGCTGGACGTATGCTTTATACACTAGGTGTAAATGGACAAGCACCGAAATACTTTACGAAGATCTCGAATAACGGTGTACCTTTATTCGGTACAGTTGGTGTAATTGTCGGTTTAGCGGTTGGTGTTGTTTTAAGTTATATTGCACCAAAAAACTTATTCGTATATGTATATAGTGCGAGTGTACTTCCAGGTATGGTGCCATGGTTTGTCATTTTAATTAGTCAAATTCGTTTTAGAAAAGAAAAGGGAGCAGAGATGAAAGATCATCCATTCAAAATGCCATTTGCTCCTGTTACAAACTATTTGACAATTGCCTTTTTAATTATGGTATTAATCGGAATGTGGTTTAACGATGATACGCGTATTTCATTAGTTGTAGGTATTGTTTTCTTAGCTATCGTCACAATTAGTTTCTATGCTTTCGGAATAGGGAAACGACCTCCGTTAGACGTTCAAAATGATCAAGAGATTTCAAGTAAATAAAGTTAGTAAAAAGTCCGATTTCTCGTTTAGAAATCGGACTTTTTATTATTAAAATTTCTCTACAACGATCTTTCCAATTGTACGCCCACTTTCAAGTTGTGCATGTGCTTTCTTTATGTTTTCAGCGTTAATTGGTGTGAATGTTTCATTTAATGTAGTCTTTAAAATGCCTTCATCTAATAGCTCACTTACTTTATTTAATAGTTCGTGCTGCGTACTCATATCACCAGTTTCATACATCGCTTTTGTAAACATAAACTCCCAAACGAATGTGGCACTTTTATTTTTTAAAATCCCCATCTCAAGAGGGTGCTCATTTTCTACGATAGAGCAAATTTTTCCTTGTGGTTTAATGATGTCACCCATCGCATGCCAATGCTGATCAGTATTGTTTAAGCAGAAGATATAATCTACATCTTTTAGCCCAAATTCTAATATTTGATCTTTTAAAGGTTGGTGATGATTAACTATATAATCGGCACCGAATTTTTCCACCCAGTGTATAGTTTCGTTGCGGGATGCGGTTGCGATTACGTTTAGTCCAGCCCATTTAGCTAACTGAATAGCAATCGAGCCAACACCACCAGCTCCGCCGATAATTAAAATGTTTTTAAATGAATTTTCATCTTTCTTATTATAATCAATCCCTAAACGTTCAAACAAACCTTCCCATGCGGTAATGGCTGTTAAAGGAAGTGCTGCAGATTCAGCATCACTTAACGTTTTTGGTTTTTTACCAACAATTCTTTCATCAACTAAATGGTATTCACTGTATGTACCTTGCCTTGTAATGCTTCCAGCGTAAAACACTTCATCGCCTTCTTTAAATAACGTACAACCATCACCAGCTTGTATAACAACACCACTAGCATCCCAGCCAAGTATTTTTGCTATATCTTCTTTTTTATCTTTCGGAGATCGAACTTTTGTATCAACTGGATTAACGGAAATAGCGTTAATCTTTACAAGTATATCTCTTCCTGTGGCAACAGGTCTTTCAACTTCAATATCAATTAAACTGTTTTCTTCTTCAATAGGTAAGTATTCATGTAAACCAATTGCTTTCATTTTTATTCCCTCCATTAAAGTAAGAGTCTTTTTCTCTTTTATTATAGATGCAGAAAGGTTGTTATGTAAAAAAGTACACTCATTTTTAGACTGTCATTTGATTGGTTTTAAAATTCTGACAAAAAATATATAATTAGTATAGAAAATAATGCGAGGTGAATGACTAATGACCGCAAAAATAAGAAAAAGTGATTATGTAATCGTAATGGCAATTATTATAATGTATTCGTTAATTGGTCACGTATTAAATTTAGATATCTTAAAAGTGATGGCTATTCAACAAAATGGAGTTAGTATTAGTTTTGTAGGTATTGCTATATGTTATATCACAGCTAGGTTATTGTTTTTTTGCTATTCGGAAATGAAAAAATGATAAGTAATGCTGTAATGAAGAAATTGTGAACAACCTAAAAATAATAGTTGAAACAATGGAAGAAGAGAAGGAGTTTATTTCTAGTAGGAAGAATTTTTTACTGTATTGTTTTATTCAAAACTAAATGTAAAGGTGGATACATAATGACGGTAAAGAAGCTTTATTTCGTACCAGCTGGTCGTTGTATGTTAGATCATTCCTCTGTTAATAGTACGCTCACACCGGGGGATTTATTGAACTTACCTGTATGGTGCTATTTGTTGGAGACAGAAGAGGGGCCTATTTTAGTAGATACAGGTATGCCAGAAAGTGCGGTTAATAACGAAGATCTTTTTAACGGTACATTTGTTGAAGGACATATTTTACCGAAAATGACTGAAGAAGATAGAATCATAAATATTTTAAAACGCGTTGGATATGAACCGGAAGACCTTCTTTATATTATTAGTTCCCACTTGCATTTTGATCATGCAGGAGGAAATGGTGCTTTTACAAATACACCGATTATTGTGCAGCGTGCTGAATATGAGGCGGCACAATATAGTGAAGAATATATGAAAGAATGTATATTGCCGAATTTGAAATACAAGATCATTGAAGGGGATTATGAAGTTGTACCAGGAGTTCAATTATTGTATACACCAGGACATACTCCGGGGCATCAATCGCTATTAATTGAGACAGAAAAATCCGGTCCTGTGTTATTAACGATTGATGCATCTTATACGAAAGAAAATTTTGAAGATGAAGTGCCGTTCGCTGGATTTGATTCGGAATTAGCTTTATCTTCAATTAAACGCTTAAAAGAAGTTGTTAGGAAAGAGAACCCAATTGTTTTCTTTGGACATGATATAGAGCAGGAAAAGAGTTGTAAAGTGTTCCCTGAATATATATAAATAGAAAAAGTCATGGGCCTAGTAGCTCATGACTTTTTCTATTAAATAACCTTTTTAAATAAGTTATATACTTTTTTTGAATTACCTTCATTTAATTGATAATAAGTAAGGTCTACGTCATCAGGAGTGTTTTGATGGGCAATCATAACTTCACTACTGTTGTTATCTACTATCCAAATTAAATATTGTTTATAAGTTCCATCTTGGAAAGTAATCCACATGTTACAATCTACTAAATCAGAACCTTCTTCATCTAGCGTTAAATCGCCTTTTTTTGCTGTATCCATACTGTTAATGAATGTTTTTAATTCATCTGTTTTTGTAAGGAAGATAGATTTTTTTGTCTTAAGCGACTCTACATGTATATCTTTTATTTCCTGTTTTCCTAAAAAAACAGGAGGTGCATTTGGGTCTCTTTGAGTTGAAATAATAGTAGCTTTCTTCTTTGGTTTACTTGCTGTATAGAGATCTTGAATAGATTTTCCAGAGTTTAAAAACCATACGGTTCCAAAAACAATCAATGCGCTACCTATCAATAAAATGATTTTCTTAATAGGGTATTCTCCTCTCTATGGCTTCATGTGAAGAGCTTTTCTATTAATATATGATAGGTAAGCGTAAAGTATTATAGTTGAACGTGGTTATGCTTCACGGTTTTTATAGGGCGATCAACGAGTAAATTGTAAGTGAGCCCTATTAATACGAGAATTCCACCGATAATTTTTCCGGTTGATAGTTCGTGTGACAGGAAGAAATCGATGATAGTCCCCGTAAACAATTGTCCGATAAAGATGAGTAACGTTAAATAAAATGCTGATATTTTAGGAGTAATATAGTTTGATAATGAGATAACGATAACGCCTACTAATCCGCCTAAGTATACAGCGATAGGTATGGATTGTAACGTATGGCTAGAAATATACAACGAATCTGAACTAAAAATTAAAAATAACATGGAGAAAAATAATCCAGTAATATAGTTGAAAAATGTGCCTTCCCAATTTCCAATTTCCTTTGCTAAATTCGCGTTAATAATTCTAGCAACAACGATAGAAACACCAGCTAAAATAGCGATACAAATATATAACATTTTCTTACCTCCATTAATAAATTGTCATGACTATAATTCCAAAAGAGATGAATAATAATCCAATTAATTTTTTCTTATCAAACTTCGAAACTTTCATTCCTAATAAACCGAAATGATCAATAACTATGGAAGCGATGGATTGACCAAGTAAGCTTAATGCAATCGTAATAGAGGCACCAAGAGCAGAGAAACTTATATTATTAAAAAGAACAGTGAATACTCCAATTGCCCCAGCGCTATATAAAAAAAGTGGAATACCTTTATCAAAATGGAGTTTATTTTTGTTAAGGATTAAAACGAAAATAACTGCAATTAAACCGACAAGGTGAATGACAACGCTCGCTGTGTACTTGCCAATTAACTCAGATAATATCCCATTCAATGGGAGCATAATGGCAATAAGCACACCAATAAAGACAGAAAGAAAGTTATACAATGTAATATCCCCTTTTTATATTTCATATTTGTAATGACTGTATCATGCTGAAATTGTGTATTACTATGACATATGTCATAGTGAAAGAAGAAAATTTTGTTTACAATTGGGATGAGTTGTAAAGGTGGGGGACTATGAAGAAAGTATGTAATTCTAATAAATTAGCAGAGTATATGAAACAAAATAATATTGATTCATTTTTTAGTAGTGATATGAAACCATATATGGAACTTATATTTTTTAAAAAGAATGAGTTCATTTGCAGAGAAAACGAAGAGATAGATTATTTATATTTCTTTGTTGAAGGAAAAGCGAAAGCGTTTAACACATTAAGTAACGGGAAATCTGTATTATTATGTTTTTATGACAGTTTGCAGTTGCTAGGAGATGTAGAGTTAATTCACTCTCAAAGAATCAATTCAAACGTACAAGTTATGGCAGACTCATATTGTGTTGGGCTACCTTTAGGGAAAGTGAGAAACCAATTATTTCATGATGCGAAATTTTTAAGATGTATTTGCGGTTCTTTAGCCCATAAATTAAATCGACTTTCAAAAAATAGTACAATTAATTTACTGTATCCACTTGAAAATCGACTTGCGAGTTACATGTTAGCAGCAGGGGAACGGGCGGTTCAGCACGGAAATAGAATTGTGTTTAGTGGGAATTTAACGGAAATAGCTGAATTGTTAGGGACGAGTTATCGGCATTTATTACGTACATTAAATGTTTTTTGTGATAAAGAAATTATAAAGAAAAATAATGGTTGCTTTGAAGTGATGAATGTAGATGTTTTGCGGGAATTGGCGGCGGATGTTTATAAATAGGAGGGTATTATAAATGATTACACCTATATTTAGAATTTTTGATATTGAAAAGGCTCAGTTATTTTACTTGAATTTTTTAGGGTTTAAACTGGATTGGGAACATCGGTATGAGGAAAATATGCCATTATATATGCAAATTTCGTTAAATGATACTGTAATACATCTATCTGAACATCATGGGGATGCTTCACCAGGCGGTGCAATTCGTGTGAAAATAGAGGATTTAAAAAGTTATTATGCTATTTTATCAAGTAAAGATTATGCGTATTCAAAACCTGATATAGAGAGAACACCTTGGGATACAATTGAATTAACTGTGATTGATCCGTTCTCAAATAGAATTACATTTTATGAGGAAAGGGTTTAGAAATTGAGGTGTTATAAATAATTTATCAAAGTAGGGGTTACAATGAAGAGAAAAATAGCGATGATTTCAGATATTCATGGGAATAGTCACGCTTTAAAGGCGGTATTAAAAGATATTCGAAATGATAATAAATTTAGGTGATAGTGTGTATGGGCCGTTAGATCCTTTGGGGACAATTGAAATATTAATGAGTAACGAGATGATACATATTAAGGGGAGTTTACTTTATAGTGAACTGCTCTTTTTTATTTTGGATAGATATTGAATTATAAAAAAATAAAATGTTATGATTATGGAAACGTATGAACATATGAACATGTATTCATGTGTTTGTGAGAAGGAGGAATTGGAGTGAAAGATATAATTATCGTTGGAGCTGGTCAAGCTGGATTAACAATGGGATACTACTTGAATCAGGAAGGATATAGTTTCTTATTACTTGAGGCGGGAAACCGAATTGGCGATTCTTGGAGAGACCGCTATGATTCTTTGCAGCTCTTCACACCAAGGGAATATAGTAGTTTACCAGGTATGATATTAAAAGGAGAAGGGAATGGATTTCCATATAAAGATGAAATTGCAATTTATTTAGAAGAATATGCAAGGTATTTTTAATTGCCGGTACAATTACAGACTCAAGTTTTAAAAATAAGAAAAGAGAAAGAAATATTTGAATTACACACTCCTACAGAAATTTTACAATCGAAAAAAGTTATTATCGCATCAGGTGGTTTTCAGCAACCATTCATCCCCTCATTTTCACAACATCTTTCATCACATATTTTTCAAATACATTCATCACAATATAAATCACCATTACAAATTCCAAAGGGAAAAGTACTTGTAGTAGGTGGTGGGAATTCAGGCATGCAAATAGCAGTAGAACTTGCAAAAACTCATGAAGTTACAATGTCTATAAGTCATCCGTTAACCTTTTTACCGTTATATCTTTTTAGAAAAAGCATTTTTAATTGGTTAGAAAAAATGGGTTTATTGTATGCCGAAATACATACAAAGAGAGGAAGGTGGTTTCAGAAGCGAAAGGATCCCATTTTTGGTTTTGAAGGTAAGGAACTTATTCGTAGTGGAGCAATAAAACTACAGGGAAAAGTGGTAAGTGCATCAGGAAATAATATTATGTTTCAGAATGGTGGCACGTATAGTGCACAAAGTATTATATGGTCAACTGGTTTTGTTCAAGATTATAAATGGATTGAAATAGAAAAGGCAGTGAGTATGAATGGATTTCCTAATCATACAAAGGGAATGAGTCCAGTAAGAGGATTGTATTATATTGGACTGTCGTGGCAATCTCAAAGGGGTTCTGCGCTTATTTGTGGTGTAGGAAAGGATGCGGTGTATTTGCTTTCTGAAATCAAAAAATAGATCAGTAGCAACAGCTACTGATCATCCATATGTACATGAATTAGGAGAGGTCAAACATTTCAAACGTTTATTAGCTTTAGTATAATAGATTTTCATGAAATAAAAAACTGAAAATTGTAATTTTTTGTTGAGAAAGTTTTTTGTATCGAAATATATAAAAAAACGGGGATTTTTATTGAAAGAAAATATGATATTTATATTTTAGTAAATTATGATATAGTCTATATAAGATTCTTTTCCTTAAATTAGGTTTTTTGTATAGTAATTACATTCGCAGTTGGAAAGGGGAAAAAATTGTGAAGTTTGATGATCAACGTCTACTAGGAATACGATTAGGTTCTGTACTCATAACAGAAGAAAATCAATATTTAGTAATTAAGAAGAAAGATCATTATGCACTATTAAACATACATAATTTAGAATGCACACATGTCGAAGTGCAGCTAGAGCATATTGAAGAACTGCTGCATGAAGATTTCCAAGAAAGTATAACGGAAATTATCGCACCAGAACATATTAAAATTGTGGTGAAAAATGTTATATAAAGAAAGAAGCTGGGATAATCAGCTTCTTTCTTTGTTTTACTTCGTTAATTATAAGGATAACATTTTTAAAATCTCACCAATAATCCCATCCTTTTGATGAACACCTAAATCCGAGTTCGTCATAATAACAGCGCCATTACCTCGGTATGGATTACATACCATCATACATTGAAATCCAACACCCCAGCCAAGTGAATGGATTTGTAAGTCTTCATTAGAATACTCTAGAAAAACACCTAACCCAGTCCATTTGGTGCATCCTTGAGGAGAAATCATATCTTGTACTGTTTTTTGAGAAAGTTCCAGTTTGCTATTTCCCTGTAAGGACTGAATGATTTCAATAATTAAAGTTGATAAGTCAGTTGGTGTTGTCCAAATGCCTGAAGCTGCTGCGAATGGATAAAATGGATACTTCTCATTTGTTACAGTTCCATCTTTATTATGCCCGCAAGCAAAAGCATCGGTTTTATCTATGTCTTCGGGAGAGAAGAGTGTACTATTTTTCATTTGTAGTGGCTGAAAAATAAATTCTTCAAGTAAAAGGTTGAACGATTTCCCAGTAATATCTTCAAGTAGTTGTTCGATAATACAAAAATTTGCGTCAGAGTAGTGGAATTGGCTTTCTGGTGCATAAGTTACTTCTATAGGTACTGGGCAATATAATGTTTTACCAGCAAGGAGCTCATCCATTTTAGGTAGTTCTTGTGCAAGTGTATAATGTTCAAAACTATTGGGAGGATCAATGATTCCAGATTGGTGACTTAATAAGTTTCGCAGCGTTACTTTTTTCTGTGAAGTAAATAGATTGGTAGGGATGTTCCAAGATGTGAGTCTATCATTTACGTCTTCATCTAAATGTACGATTCCTTGATCTGATAACGTTAGTACAAGCATTGAAGTGATGAATTTGCTAATAGAACAAGAATTGAATATGGAATTCGTAGTGACAGTTCTAGTTGTTCCAGATTCAAGTGTTCCGAAAGCAGTAGCTTCATCAAGTTTACCGTCACGTATAACGGCAAAGCTTAACCCTGCAACAGAATATTGGTTCATTTTCTCATAGATATTGTTACTTTTTAAGTTCATAGTGACTCCTTTCTTTTAAAGACAGAATATTAACTTTATCAGGCACACGGCGTTCATTGAATCCTGATAAGAGCCAAGTGTATTGTTTTACTCCGATGAAATAAGCTAATGCAAATGAAATGATTGCTAGTATGAATAATGATGGGGAAGCGAAGAGAGTCATTAAAAGCACCTCCGTTAAAGGGCTATAAATAAATTATAGTATGAATGTTATAATTTAACAAAATACTTTTTTGATTTTAAGTGTAATAGAAAAATGGAGTATTTGTGATGAGGGGAGATTAAGTATGAATATTGTGGAATTCCAGAGATATGTATTAAATTTCAGTAAAGAAAAAGGATTTCAAGATACAACAATTGAAGAGCGTACGATGTATGTGATGGCGGAATTAGGTGAATTAGCGGAAGGTATATTAAAGCGTGATAAAATACAAGATTCGAAAAGAGAAATTGGTTTAGAAATGTTTGATGTAATTTGGAACATATGTGATTTAGCAAACAAGTTAGAAATTGATTTAGAGAAGGCGTTTGAAGAAAAAATGATGATTAATAAAAAACGTGAATGGTAAAAGGAAGGTTAAAAAGCGCACAAAATTTTGTGCGCTTTTTATTAATGGTATGAAAAATATGTAAAAAAAGATGGAACAAACATTTGAGACGAATTGTCTAATATAGGAAATAACTATTTAGTTTGAAAGAAAGGGTGGAGAAAATGAAAAAGAATATATTATTAAAAGTAGGGGTATGTGTTAGTTTACTAGGAACAATTCAATTTGTTAGCACAATTTCTTCTGTGAAAGCGGAACAAAAGCTAGAGCAAAAAGTAATAAAGAATGAGACAGGAACTATTTCAATTTCTCAGTTAAACAAAAATGTATGGGTTCATACTGAGTTAGGTTATTTTAATGGAGTAGCAGTTCCTTCGAACGGTCTAGTTCTTACTACTTCTAAAGGGTTAGTGCTTGTCGATTCTTCTTGGGATGATAAGTTAACGAAGGAATTAATAGAGATGGTAGAAAAGAAATTTAAGAAGCGCGTAACGGATGTTATTATTACACATGCGCATGCTGATCGAATTGGCGGAATTAAAACGTTGAAAGAAAGAGGCATTAAAGCGCATAGTACAGTACTAACTGCGGAACTAGCAAAGAAAAATGGATATGAAGAGCCACTTGGAGACTTACAAACAATTACGAATATGAAGTTTGGAAATATAAAAGTAGAAACGTTCTATCCAGGGAAAGGGCATACAGAAGATAATATTGTCGTATGGTTACCGCAATACAACATTTTAGCTGGAGGCTGTTTAGTGAAATCTGCGGAAGCTAAAGATTTAGGGAATGTTGCTGATGCATATGTAAATGAATGGTCGATATCGATTGAGAATGTGTTGAACCGATATGGAAATATGAACTTAGTAGTGCCTGGTCATGGAGAAGTAGGGGACAGAGGATTACTTTTACATACATTGGATTTGTTGAAATAAGAAACTGTGGGAATATAAAAGCGAGGAGAAACAATTTTCTCCTCGCTTTCTTCTAACTATATTTAAATGCGAAGCTATCAATTATGCCTGCATATGTTACTGAGATTTTAATTCTAAATATACAAATACTAGTACCGTCATAATTGCTATAATAACGTAAGTAACATCAAGCATTATAAGTGTCTTTAATGTTTCAGTCATCCTAATTCACCCCTGTTATAAAAATATAACATGACCTCTTATCAATTAAATAAGAGATCATAAAGATAACAATGTACATGAAATTTCTTAAGTAGTTTCTATATAAATATATCATATAAATAATGTAAAAAATGTTAAGATGGTGTAAATGTATTGTAAATAAAGAGGTTTCCTATAAAATCTTTAATCAAAAAATTGATAGTTCTTCAAAATGAAAAAACGCTATTCTTTCTGTTGAATGATAGAAAGAATAGTGTTGTTGTATGCTTATTAGTTGCTAATAGTTCTCTAAATCAATTATCTAGCTATTTGAAGGCATCAACAAAGGTGTCCATTTTTCTGTATGTTTTTTAGTGTCAGTAAAAATATTATGTCAACAATATGAACTGTCACAAATTTATATATATTATTGTGATTGATATCACATCCTTTTTTCCTAATGGGTATTATGCTTAATTTGTAATGAATGATTGGGAGAGGGTGGGATGATATGTTTTGTTATCAATGTGAACAAACGCCAACAGGCGGATGTAAAGTGATGGGTGTTTGTGGTAAGAATGAAACAATTGCAAGTTTACAAGATACGATTGTGTTTGGATTAAAAGGAATAGCGGCTTATCGTACGCATGCTGCGCAGCTAGGGTATACAGATGCATTTGTAGATGCTACAACTCAAGAAGCGCTATATATGACATTAACAAATTCTAACTTTAATGAACAAGAACATATTGATATGGCTATGAAAGTAGGGAAATCGGCTTTACGAGTAATGGAGTTATTAGATGAGGCACATACGAATCACTTTGGTGTTCCGGAGCCTGTTCAAATTACGCAGAACCATGTAGAAGGTAAGGCAATTGTAGTTACTGGTCATAATTTATTTGCATTAGAAGAGTTATTAAAGCAAACAGAAGGAAAAGAAATTAATATTTATACGCATTCTGAAATGCTACCAGCACACGGATATCCACAACTGAAAAAATATAAACATTTAAAAGGAAACATCGGTAAGGCATGGTATGATCAACGACGCCTTTTCGAAAAATTTACAGGTGCCATATTAGCTACAACGAACTGTGTTATGCCAATTAAAGGATCATACTCTGATCGATTCTTTTCATATGATATTGCAGGTTTAGAGGGTGTACAAAAAATTGAAAATGATGATTTTGCACCATTGATTCAAAAAGCGCTTGAACTTCCAGAAGTACATATGGAGTCGGATGAGCAGTTAGTAACAGGGTTTCATCATAATACAGTATTATCATTAGCTCCGGAAATTATTAATGCAGTAAAAGAAGGAAAGATTAAGCGTTTCTTTGTCATCGCAGGTTGTGATGCTCCGGGAAAAGGCGGAGAATATTATCGTGAATTAGCAACGTCACTTCCGCCAGAAACGGTTATTTTAACAACTTCTTGCGGGAAATTCCGTTTTAATGATGTGAGTTATGGTGTTGTGCCCGGTACGGAGATTCCACGTTACATTGACTTAGGACAATGTAATAATTCAATTTCTACAGTGAAAATAGCGGCCGCTTTAGCAGATGCTTTCCAATGTGAAGTGAATGAATTGCCAGTGAGTATTGTTCTATCATGGTTTGAACAAAAAGCGGTTGCCATTTTACTTGGGCTATTTAGTCTTGGTATTCAAGATATTCGCATTGGTCCAAAGGCACCTGAATTTATTTCACCTGGTGTGCTTGATGTATTACAAGAGACATTCGGTTTAAAACTAATTACAACCGCAGCAGAAGATATGAATATGATGTTATCGTAACAAAAAGGATGTCCTATATGTAGAGTTGACTTTATAAAGAGTTTGTATGTATTCGCAAGCTCATGTATTAGATGCACAGGTGCATTAGTAGAAGAACAAAAAAATGATCCGTCTTTTTAATAAGGAGAGCTATCCACATTCATTAACTTCGGAATATTATAACGCCCAAAATAAAAATGCGGAATTTTTGTTTTGGGTATTTCCTTTTCTTAGCTGGATAGGTATGTGGTGAGATTTCTTAAGAAGAAAATAGGCAGTATCCAATAGATAATAGCGGATTTAAGAAAAAATTTAAAAATCGAGTTGACATTCTATCTACATAGTCATACAATGTAGTGGTAATGAGTAATACTGAATAGCGTAGTTTTTAAAAATATATTCAGTATCCAATAGGCAAAAGCGGATTTAAGAAAAAATTTAAAAATCGAGTTGACATTCCATCTACTTAGTCGTACAATGTAGTTGTAATAAGTAATACTGAATAGTGAGGTTTCTCAAAAGCTATTCAGTAAAAATTAGCCTTAGTACTCTGTGATACTGAATATAAGTCAGACAGAATAGGGGGTAAAGGAGGATCAGAATATGGAAAATTTAACTGAAATGCTGAAAGGTTCGCTGGAAGGATGTGTTCTGGAAATCATTAGCCGCCGTGAAACTTATGGCTATGAGATTACCCGCCACCTGAATGAGCTTGGGTTTACTGAAGTCGTGGAAGGAACGGTCTATACCATCCTTGTGCGATTAGAGAAGAAAAAACTTGTGAATATTGAAAAGAAACCGTCAGACATGGGGCCGCCTCGCAAGTTTTATTCACTAAATGAGGATGGCCGTCAGGAGCTTGAATTATTTTGGAGAAAATGGGATTTTGTATCATCAAAAATTAACGTCTTGAAGTCAAACTAGCCTCATAAGATTAAATATTCGGCCGATATTTTGGGAGTTTCTTGTTCTGCTTTATAAAAAAGGAGGAAAAATAATATGTTGGAAATGTTCAAAAAATTAATTGGTGATAAAAAAGAGTACAAAATGATGATGGCACGGGTTGGAGCTCTGCCAGAGGACTATCAGTTTGTGTTTAAGAAAATTCAAAACTACATGTGGAATTTCTCAGCTGGTAACGGGATGGATATGCTACACATACAGTATGAATTAATCGATTTGTTTGAAGCCGGTGCGGCGGAAGGCAGACAAGTGCTTGAAATCACTGGGGAGGACGTGGCATCCTTTGCTGACGAACTAGTGGCAAATGCTAAAACTTATGTTTCCAAGTATCGTGAAGATTTGAATGAAAGTATCATGAAACAATTGAGAAAAAAATAAATGCAACAGGTAATACCGACTGATTAGCTGGTTACAAATGTGAATTGACGCCATTGCTATTCAGTTATATTTTTAAATCAGTACTAAGTAATACAGATTATCAGTAATACTAAATAGAGGGTGTAGGCAGTCTATCTTTACAAAACATTTTTTAAGGAGGAAAAAAGCATGACCAATACAGCGATTTCTGTAAAAGGATTAAAAAAATCCTTTAAAGATAAGGAAGTGTTAAAAGGGGTAGATTTTGAAGTGCAGCGTGGCTCCATTTTCGCACTGCTGGGCTCAAATGGAGCGGGCAAGACGACGATAGTCAATATCCTCTCGACGCTGATGAAGCAAGATGGCGGCGAAGTAGGTATTTGTGGTTTTGACGTTCAGCGTCAACCGGATCATGTTCGTCAAAGTATCAGTCTGACAGGGCAGTTTGCAGCTTTAGACGGTATGCTCACGGGGAGAGAGAACTTGATAATGATTGCCAATTTGCGTGGAGTTTCTAGTCCTGCTCAAGTCGCTGATAATTTGCTTGCAAGATTCAGCCTGACTGATGCAGCCAACCAGAGGGCAGACCAGTACTCAGGTGGGATGAAGCGCCGGCTTGATATCGCCATGAGCTTGATTGGGACGCCAGCAGTCATTTTTCTCGATGAACCGACGACAGGGCTTGACCCCGAAGCGCGTATTGAAGTGTGGGATACCGTCAAGGAACTTGCCGGCGGCGGCACAACCATCTTGCTCACGACCCAGTACCTCGAGGAAGCCGAACAACTGGCGGACCGTATCGCTATCTTGCATGGCGGAAAAATTATTAAGACTGGTACTCTTACAGAACTTAAAGAGATGTTCCCGCCAACAAAAGTGGAGTATATCGAAAAGCAGCCGACATTGGAAGAAATTTTCCTTGCGATCATTGGCAAAAAGGAGGAGATGTAAATGAAGAGCAAAACAGGGGTATTATTAGGGCGCTTAATGCGCAACATTATGCGCAGTCCAGATACAATTATTACGGTAGCGATTACGCCGATTATGATGATGCTGTTGTTTGTCTACGTATTTGGCGGCGCCATAAAGACAGGAACGGATAACTACGTCAATTATTTATTGCCGGGAATCTTGCTGATGGCTATCGCATCCGGTGTCGCTTACACTTCCGTACGGTTGTTTACGGATGTAAAGAGCGGGCTGATGGCACGTTTCATTACTATGCCTATCAAGCGTTCGTCGGTATTATGGGCTCACGTATTAACATCACTTGTTGCTAATGTGCTTACTATCGTGGTGGTTATCCTTGTTGCGCTCTTAATGGGCTTCCGTTCCAGTGCTAATATTCTGGATTGGCTCGCGGTAGCTGGAATACTCGGGATGTTTACGCTGGCGCTGACATGGCTGGCTATCATTCCTGGGTTGACAGCGAAGTCTATGGAAGGGGCGACAGCCTACTCGTACCCACTAATTTTTCTGCCCTTTATTAGTTCGGCCTTTGTTCCTACCGAAACTATGCCAAAAATTGTTCGTGCGTTCGCTGAAAACCAGCCTGTGACTTCAATCGTGAATGCGATTCGTGCCCTCTTATATGAAGAGGCTGTTGGCAACGATATTTGGATTGCACTTGCTTGGTGTGTGGGCATTATGGTTATCGCTTACTTCTTCGCCGGCAAAGCATTTAAACGTCAGTTAGGGTAACACCACCAGTTAATGGCAACTAAATCTTCTGGAATAATATATATATGGGAAAATGGATTTAAATCACATTAATCTTAGTTATTGCTATAATTGTTAGTATTCTTACTGGTTATACAGTTGGTACGTAAGTAGGCTCAGACGTTGAGAAAAAGCAGACTGAGAGAGTTAAAAGGGAAGAGATAATATTTTGACCTCAATTCTAATTGCCATATAATAAATGCAATTTTTATACATGAAAAGCCCACCTGTTTCCGTAGGTGGGCTATATCTTTATTACACAATTCGAAAGTATACTCTCTTTTTCTAAGTATGTAATTATGCATATTTAGAAAAAACTACACTTAATAAATATTACATATAGTAAATGGAAACTTATGGTGTAATTCTTTTAACAGGCTTAACATGATAACCATTATATAAGGTGCGTAGGCTCCTTTGGAAAAGTTCTTCTTTTCTGAAAAATGAATGTTAATTCGTTATATGTAATAAAAATTCATGAGAATAATTTTATGTTTTCTAAATTTATTCCTTTACATCAATGTGTATTATTTATTACAACAGCTTCATGTCAAAGATAAGATGTGAAAGCAAAGGGAAATATAAGTATCTTTATAACGAGTTCCTAATATAATCAATGTGTTAACGAAAGGAACTCTGTATTATGTTTACTTTTCTATTAACTAATACAGCTTCAAAAAATAGACACAATTGCTACATACCAATTGTAATTTATTATCTATTCATAATTCTGTTTATTCTGTCTTTCTAAAAATAAAAAAATATTAGACTCGCAAATATAAACGTTATAATGAGGGCGTCGAGAGGTAACCGATTACCTACGAAGAAAATATCAAACATTTTAAAATTGGACAGACTGAAACGATTAATTACAGAAAGGTGTGTGACCAGAAGGGGAATTTCTTCAAAATAGTTTAGCAGCAGCGGACATCGTATTAGCTGGTGTAAACAATATCATCAATGGTAAGTATAGGGTTGGAGGATAAATGCCTCGCACATTAAGAGAGACAGCTTTAGGTGGAATCGTTTACAATATGGCGCATCTAGTAAGCGGTTCATTTTTTAAGAATGGTCTATATTCTTAAGCCTAAAAAGAGACGTAAGAATAGGATACAAGGGGGATTTATTATATGAATGGGAATACTGCAAAAAAAATAGAATTTCAAGCTGAAAATAATGCAGTGAAAAATGAGAAATATCCAGATCCTAAAAAGTGGCATAAACAAGATACTACCTGGGCATTGAGCCTTTTTGGAACAGCAATTGGAGCAGGAGTACTCTTTTTACCTATTAATGCCGGTTCAGGTGGTTTATTATCATTACTGTTAATTACGATACTTGCATTTCCTGTTATGTATTACTCACATAGGGCACTTGCTAAAATGATATACGCTTCCAATTCTGCTGATGAGGGGATTACAGGCACAATAAGAGAGTATTTTGGCAATAAGGCAAGTATAATTTTTAACATAGTATATTTCGTCTCAATTTATACGATCGTACTGATGTATTCGGTTGCACTTACAAATACTGCAAGTAGTTTTATCGTGCATCAATTGCACATGCCGGAGCCTCCAAGGGCCATTTTATCACTTGTATTAGTACTCGGTCTTATCGCTATACTAAATTTCGGTCAAGATATCACTGTAAAGATAATGAGCATGCTAGTATATCCTTTCATAGCTTCTTTACTGTTTATCTCAATATCTTTAATTCCACAGTGGAATACGTCAATGCTTAGTTTCTCAAGTGCGTCTACTGCTTCAACAGGAACAGGGTATTTTGGAGTGATATTGATGATACTACCAATCATCGTATTCTCGTTCAATCATTCTCCTATGATTTCGTCATTCGTTATGAAACAGAGAGCTACGTATGGAATAGAAGCTACTGATGCCAAGTGTGCTCAAATACAAAAAGTTTGCTATATCATGACATTCGCTGTTGTTATGTTCTTTGTTTGGAGCAGTACTTTAAGTTTGACTCCAGATGATCTTAAGATGGCAAAAGAACAGAACTTGTCAATCCTATCATATCTTGCTAATGAGCTTAATTCGCCTGTAATCACTATTGCAGCTCCTATCATTGCTTTTGTGGCTATTACAAAGTCTTTCCTTGGCCATTATGTAGGAGCGTATGAGGTAATGCGTGACATGATTATGAAGTCCGGTAAAAAACGCGGGAAAGATATAGGAGAAAAAACAGTTCAGACAATGATTCTTACTTTTGTCGTATTAACATGCTGGTATGTTGCTTATGCAAATCCAAGTATTCTTGGAATCATTGATGCTCTTAGCGGTCCATTAGTTGCTGCGATCTTATGTCTATTACCAATGTATGCGATTCGTAAAGTACCAGTACTGGCTAAATACAGAGGGAAAATGAGCAATGTGTTTGTCATTATTGTAGGTATACTTACTGTCCTAGCAAGTATTAAGTCATTATTCTAATTCGCTATTGTTAGTTCAAGTGCTAAAATAGCGGGATATGAAAAATGAATGAAAGAGATTATGGAGAAGATAAATCCAAATTCGAATTTAGAACAAGTAATTTAATGAGGGTTAAACTCTAATATGAAAAGACATGAACAAAGATTAGTTCATGTCTTTTTTTGTGTTGGCGTTATTCTTAGAAGAGCGTTTCAAGTAGCGGTAGCGAATAAAATGTTTTTACTAGGTATTTAAATAGAGGTAACTGGCATCTAGTCAAACTCAATATTATTTTGGGTTTAACTGACCACTGCTTATGGGCAGTATAAACATAATCTCTCTTTTAAACCTTCTAACACTTCTTCAGGAACTTCCCTGATTTTGATATCTTTACCTAGGAAAAGTAGCCAATTTGTTATTTCTATCAATTCATCGAGATTATTAACATTGATAAAAGTTTTTAGAATGGCTGTGGATTGGTAAGGATTTGTATAGGAAATAGAAATTTTTATAGGATGGTATTTTTTGAACTGGGTAATCGCTTTTGGACCAAGTTCAAGTACAAGGTTGATTGCTTCGTCCTTCTTACTTAGTTTTTCTGAAATTTTTTTCTTACTTAATCTAGTTTTCGTCGTATAGGTTTCGACATTAATGAGATGATCGACAAGAAACATCTTCTTTTTTTCTTCTTTTATGTCAAAGCCTTCAATTATCCAATGGCTTTTTTCTTGATAAAGGTGCAGTAGATAAATTGGATAAGACTTGGTTTCCTCCTCTTCTTTTACGGTAATCAATAAATGGCTATCTAAAAGAAGGATTTGGATGAGTTTTTCTAACATAGGATGGGGGAGGTCAGAAAGCTCAAGTAGGTCAGGATTATGAGGGTTAGTCCCTTCAAAAAGCAAGATTTGATTTAAAAGAACAAGGTCATCCTGCTGGATTTCTGAGATGAGTCCTAGTAGTTTTTCGGCTAAAGACTGACGACTCTTTAGATAGGGAAGTTGTTGATTTCTTGTGGCCATAAAGGCAATAAAAAGAGCTTTGACCTCATTATCAGTAAAGCGAACAACGGGCAAGATAGAGTTATGCATGACAAAATATCCTCCATCCCTGCCAACTTCAGCGACGAGCGGCATCCCCATGGCTTCAATTTCTCTAATGTCTCTAATAGCTGTCGATCGTGAGATGTTAAATTCTCGTATGATTTCAGAAATTGTAAAGTGGGAGCGGTTGTTAATATAGCGCATGATCGTATTAATCCGTTCAACTTTTTTCATGTTGGTCTCCTAAACAGTATCATTTTTTGACATGATTTAAAGATATTATAAACTCATCAAGTGAAAAGATAAATCGTTTGATCAATTTAAAAGTGAGGAAGGTTTTAAATATGAAAAATTATACAATAGAAGAAAAAGATAGCTTTATCGTGTTAGGTATTGGAACTGAACTTAAGAGCCACTATACAGACTTTGCGGGCATAAACAAGGAAAAGGCAGACTTTTGGCTGGCTGTCGAACAAGATGGAAGGTTGGACACTTTAAAAGCTTTAGCTACAAATGATTACATTTTTTCTGTGAGTGAAGCGGTGAATAACAAGATGATGTATTACGCTGGTGTCATGACAGAGGCAACGATACAAGAAGAATCTAGAGTTATCCAGTTTCCGAGGGGAGAATACCTAGTAGTTAAAGGGGAAGGCGATACAGCTGAGGAGCTAAGTAATAAGCTTACTGGTATTGCATTTGGTCAAGCATTAGCAGAAGTAAAAGATTTTTCCTATGTTGGTGGGCCAAATACAACAGTTGAGATGGGGCAGCGAAACGGCTTAGTATTTGGTGAAATATGGATTCCAGTTGTTAGGAAGTAAAGTATTAAAAGGAGAGATGGAATTGTCCAATATAGTTGATTTTAAAAACGTAACTACAGCTGGCATGGAGTCTTCACCCGTAGCAGAAGCACTTGCTGGTTTACGTGCCCATGAAGCACGTTACTTTATGAATAAATACAAGCATGAATTTACGGTTGTACCAGCTAGTGAAAGCGAGAAGACTCTTGATTATGTGAACCGCATTTTGAAAGAAGAACGTGATATTGAGTTTGCGGCAAAACCTTTAGAAACATCGTGTTTTCAAGTGGAAAATATTAAATTTGCCTATGTCTTCTATGAGGATGGTCTTGCAGTCAACGTCATGTATACGCTGGATAACCCAAAGAAGCGGGCTGTTGGATTTAAGCTTTCTGAGGGAATGGAGATACCAACGGAGTTAGTAGAGAAGTTTAAGTTTGCTAGACAGAAGTCTAAACTTGCTGGAACAATTCGAGGTTCGTTTTTTGTAATTAAAGGAGAATATATTGCAAGTTGAAGAATCAGTCATTTGTTGTATTGAGTTATTCTTTTAAAAGGCGCGATTAAGGCTAACAATCTTAAATTGTTAGCCTTTTTTACATAAGTATAATATTCATAGTCTGCTACACACTACGTTCAGATAAAATAAAACGAAAGGAAATTACTGTAGAGTGGTGGTGGCGTGAGCAAAAAAAGGCTATTTGAGTTATTCTTAGTAACTTTTGCTTTACTATTCCTTCATGTAAGCACATTTACTAATGAAAAATTGAATGATAAATTTGGTAACTTTACCTTCTTTGTTGTATTTCTCATGTTTTATATCAACGTTGCATTTATAAAGCGGTATTTTGATGATATACAAAAGTGGATTCGAAATATCACATTTCTTCTTGCCCTGTTAGTAGTAACTTTAATATCACTATGGATAGGTTACTTTTAAAGCCTTGTGATTAAGGGATTTTTGTTTTGTTATCTTTCCTTAACAACAAACAAGACGCCAACCAGATCATGGTAGCGCCTACTATAATATAATCTCTTTTCTAGATATGCCTTTATCAAGAATCAAAGAACTTAATACCACTTAGTACAAAAGCATCAGAACTTGGGCTATAACCAACTAACTTTCTTGTTCCTTCAATATCAATTCGTTTAAACCTGTTGTTAGATACACCATGTAAAATTGAAAATGGAGGTAAGTTCTTTGCCGTCATCGACTTTAAGAGAAGGTCCATAAAATCTTCTGGGCTTAAGTATGCACTCATATCTCTAGCTGTTAGTGGTTTACCATATGGATTATAATCATCATATGCACCTATACGAATAGCAAGACTTTGTAACCCTTCTTCATAAGCAAAATAAGAAGCAACAGCCTCTGCAAAACACTTACTTACCCCGTACATATTTTTGGGTCTCGTGGGTGAATAAGCATGTGGTTGATAATCCAAAGGATAGCCTTCAATTGTTTGAGCACTGGAAGCAACTATCACTTTGGATACATTATTATCACTAGCAGCTCTAAAAATATTATAGGTTCCCTTTATATGATTTTCTAATAAGGAGCCATAAAAATCAGCATTTGGCGAAGGATTACCTGCCAAGTGTATAACTATATCTATACCTTTCGTAAATTCTTGACAAGCAGCTAAATCAGAAACATCTAAATATATGATTTCATGATTTGTATCTTTAAAAGTTTCTAAAGCAGATAAGTTAATATCTGCTAGCCGTAACTGGTAATTCCCTTGCTTATCTAGGAATCTTGTAACATCTTGGCCAATCTTACCTGCAGCACCTGTAACTAAAATTTTTTGCATTTCACTTCATCCTTCCATAAAAAATACATCCCTTGTCAAGGGTCATATAATAGAGCATGCACTTATTGTATGTTGGTAATGGCATTAAATAAAACGAAGAAATATAATGGAGACATGAATAAAATTCATGAGGAGGACCATAGTGACTTTAACAAAATATGAAATATTTAACAAAGTGGCAGAACTCAATAGTTTTACAAAAGCTGCAGAAGTGTTAGGTTTCACCCAATCTGCTGTAAGTCATGCAATTAGCAGTTTGGAAAAAGAGTTTTCCTTTCCTTTATTTATTCGTAATCACTCTACTTTAACATTGACCAAAAATGCAGAGGAGCTTTTAATTACCGTTCGGAAAATTTTATACTATAACAACATGCTGAAGCAGGAAGTAGCCGCTATCAATGGGTTCCAAAAAGGAACAGTAAGAGTGGGGGTTTTTTCGAGTATTTCTAAAAACTGGATTCCTGGTATTCTTAAAAAAATGGAGGAAAAGTTTCCAAATATTGAAATCGAATTACTGGAAGGAAACTATGCTGAGGTTGAGAATTGGTTACAAAACGGGAGATTAGATTGTGGATTTATTAATAATGATACTTACTTTGAATCATTTGAAAAATCCTTTGAAATCGTACAATTGAAGAGGGATCGACTTTTATGTGTTGTATCTAACCAATCCCCATTATGTAAGGAAAACCAAGTATCAATGCAACAAATAGAAAATGTACCTTTTATTATGCCAACATATCAGTGTTATGATGATATTCAAAAAATATTTAGGGAGAATAAAGTTAGCCCCAATATTCGATTCGAAAATATGAATGAATACTCAGTGATCTCCATGGTGGAGAATAATCTAGGAATTAGTATATTGCCAGAAATGATTATACCGACATCAAAAATTTCTTTTGCAGCCATTCCACTTGAAAGTGATAGCTATCGAACTATTGGATTAGCTATAAGAAAACCAACCTCACTCGCGACTAAGAAATTTTCTGAGATTACTAAAAGGTGGGTATCATTTGAATCAATTTAATTTTGCCAAAATCTGAGTTATTTAAACTGATAGGGTTCTTCTTGAACGGAGCAGATTAGTTCAATAAGCAATGAGAAAAAGTTATATATTATGTGTCGATGTAGAACTATAATATACAAAAATCAGGAGGTAATTATATAGTAATATATAAATTATATGACAGAACACCCTAATAACTTTGACTAATTACTAAACCTATATGAATCTTTATGATGGAATTCACTTAAATTAACAAGTAATGATTTGGAACGAATGTGCAATCAAAGTTGATACGCCATACGCATTTGATGAAAAATAATTAGTGGGTATGGGACGTGTTATTTCAGATGGTGTAATTACTGGAGTAGTTTGGGGAATATATGTTCTATCAATCTATCTGTCCGAAGGAATCGCCGCCATGTACAAATCGCGCTGGGCAATTGAATCATTTTTCCGCTGGATTTAGCTGAATTTGAACGTTCCCGTATTGTTTGGCACAACATCCAATGCGTTGTTCAATCAGTTATTCACAGCTATAATTGCCTATGCTTTGCTGAAATTTCTTCGTGCACAAGGCCAAAAGACAAAATAAACGCTTGTCATTTGCAGGTTTCACACGCCTGTTTCTTTGTGAAGCCTTGTCAATTGAGTGGCAAATTAGTTTGAAAGAAACACTTGAATTCTACAGGTCGATAAATCAAGAAACTGTATTACTTTGGTTAATCAACATACGTGTTAATTTATAGTATAATGATTGCTTGAAATAATGCGGTGGAAAACAGGGAAAAGAGGGAACCGATGCCTACTATACTAGTTGCTGACGACGATGCGAACATTCGCGAACTCGTCTGTTTATTTCTACGCAACGACGGATTCGCAACAGCTGAAGCAGCGGACGGCAAGGAAGCACTGGCCGTCTACATCTCAACGAATGTCGATCTTGTCGTACTTGACATTATGATGCCGATTATGGATGGTTGGACGTTAAGCAAGGAGCTCCGAAGAGCCAATCCTGATCTACCTTTACTTATGCTGACTGCGAGAGGAGAAACATGGGAGAAAGTGAAAGGTTTCGAACTTGGGACGGATGATTATTTAACCAAACCATTCGATCCGTTAGAGTTGACGGTTCGTGTTAGGGCACTACTCAAACGATACAAGATTGGCTCCACGCAGACGATCCATTTAGGGAACGTCATCCTTGATCGACAGACCTATAAGGTGATGAAAGGGACGGAGTCGCTTACGTTGCCGCTAAAGGAGTTCGAATTGCTGTATAAGCTCGCTGGAACACCCGGACAAGTCTATACGCGCGTGCAGTTGATCGATCAGATTTGGGGTATCGATTACGCCGGAGATGATCGAACGGTAGACGTACATATTAAACGGCTGCGTGAACGGTTCGCGACAACACACGATTTTCGGATCGAAACGGTGCGCGGGCTTGGGTATCGGCTTGAGGTTTATGAATGATCAGATCCTTATATATACGTGTTGTCCTGACATTTTTAGTCTCCATCATCGGGGGCACGATCATTTCTTTTTTGGTGTCAACTTGGATATTCGAAGATAAATTGAACGAAAACGCTCAAATCAACTTACGTAACTTTGGCCAAGACATCGTCCGGATTTACAAGACCTTTCCGTTACGTGAAGCGGACTTGTTCGTAAGTGAAATGAAGCAGCTCGATTCTTATTATATTCGAATTTACGAAGCAACGGGTCAGTTCAAGTCTTACGGTAAACTTCACGGATACAAACCTGCGCCTGTGACGATGGAGCAACTAAAGAAAGTATTAGATGGAGGTGTTGTTCAGGACACTCCTAATGGTATTGCCACGGTCCTCTTAGGGTTGCCGTTGAAAACGGAAATGGGAACGAAAGCGATATTTTTGGAAGCGCTCGCCCCTCCTTCAGCCTCTTTTGTCACAAAGTGGGCATTGGTCTTTGCAACATGTTCGTTGATTGCAGGAAGCTTATTGATTCTAGTTGCCTCTGTATTCCTGGTAAGACCGATAAAAAAGCTGACAAAAGCGACCAAGCGGATAGCATCTGGAGATTTCAACGTCAAGTTGAATATTAAGCAAACGAGTGAGCTGGGTACTTTGGCTCGCAGCTTCGAAGAAATGATGCACGATCTGCAGCAACTTGAGCAGATGCGCAGGGAATTCGTAACGAACGTGTCGCACGAGGTTCAGTCTCCGCTCACTTCGATATCCGGTTATGCTCTAGTGCTTAAGCAAGTTGACCTTTCAGAATACGAACGAAGCCGTTATCTTGATATTATCATCGCTGAAGCGAAAAGGATGTCCAAAATGAGTGATAACCTGCTAAAGCTGAGTTTTCTTGAATCGCAGTCAAAGCAACTGCGGCTCGTCACACTCAGCCTCGATGAACAAATCCGACGGATAATCGTGGCGCTCCAGCCACAATGGTCTGCTCGCGATATACATTTCGAGCTTGATTTACAGACAGTTAAAGTAACGGCTGATCATGACCTGTTAAATCAGGTATGGACGAATATCCTCAGAAATAGCATCAAATTTTCCGAGGATGCCGGCGTGATTAACGTAAGCATCAAACAAGATATCAAAAACGTGACAATCCTAATATCCGACACTGGTATTGGTATTCACCTTGACGACCAGAAGCGTATATTCGATCGTTTTTTTAAGGCCGATCGTTCCCACAGTCGTAAGTATGACGGAAGTGGTATGGGACTCGCTATCGTTAAACAGATCGTGTCGCTTCATCAAGGTGACATCCGAGTGAAAAGTGAACCTGGTCAAGGAACGACCTTCATTGTCACCTTGCCAATCACTACACCAACAGATTAGTTAGATTCATTCTCTATGCTACGACTCATATGCAAGCTTACTTGCATATAGAGCCGTAGCATTTTTTTGGGCAGTTCATATTCAGTTCATATTGTCGTCATGGTGAGTACATCTTCATTGGTTAAGTTTTCATTACAGGCACATGAAGGAAGGCAAACAGATCAGGACAGGAGAAGATGACAGTGACACAACAAGAGGAAAAGAAAACGCTGAGTGGAATGAAAATAAAGAAATTGCGAAACATCTTACTTAAAATCATAGGAGCAATCGTTCTAGCCATTGTACTTTTTTTAGGTATTGTTTATATCGTAAATGTGATGAGTAGTCATTCGGAGCAAAAACGAATAGTGCCCTACGGGCAGCACGTATCTGTAGACGGGAAAAACATGAATGTGTTAATTCAAGGCGAGGGCGAGGAAACGATCGTGCTCCTGCCTGGTTATGGAACAGCTACTCCAGGGCTTGATTTTAAGCTTCTTATCGATGAATTATCTCCATTTTACAAAGTTGTTGCGGTAGAGCCTTTCGGTTATGGATTAAGTGATGAAACTGTAAAAGAGCGAACCACGGAGAATATGGTAAGTGAAGTTCATGAAGCTCTACAGCAGCTTAATATTAACAGATACATGCTCATGGGCCACTCCATTACAGGTATTTATGGAATTGATTATGTGAACAAATATCCAAACGAGGTGACTGCATTTGTCGGAATCGATAGCAGTGTTGCAACACAACCGGGTATGGATATCAATTTCCCATTAAAAACGTTTGCATATCTCAAAAAATCAGGCCTCTTAAGATTGGCTATGAAAATCAGTGCTGACCCCTATGCTGGACTGGCATTTGATGAAAAAACCGTAGAGCAAATGAAAATGATTTCGAATAAAAACATGTATAATGACACAACCTTGAATGAGATGGACCATATTTCGTCTAATTTTAAAGGGGCTCAAGGTTTAATCTTCCCTAAATATCTTCCACTTCTTCTCTTTGTACAAGCGAATAGTGAAGATGTAGCAGGATGGATACCTCTGCATGAAGGGCAGATCAAAGACTCGGTACATGGAAAAGTAGTAACCATGGATGGATCACATTATTTACACCATACCAAATTCAAAGAAATCGCTGAAAACGTTAGACTATTTATGAAAGAAGTAAAGTAAGTGTTCAGAGAAATGTTCATCCGTTATTTTATGCATTTGTCTACAGTCTGCAAGACCATCATTTCGATGGTCTTTTTTATGTCCAAACAGTTGTATATTTCCAAACCAAGATTATACTTTCGCCTGAAAGACATTGGGTTTCATTTTCATATTAACTAACGAGGCAGGTGTGCGGCCAAGCCTAGGTCGTATCATATAACGGGTGGGATTCCCGTCGAGTAAGAACTAGCCATTCGCTCGTAGCGAGTCTTGGAGGGCTAAAGGTAACTTTAGTCTTTAAGCGTTAACAGTTAGGTGGCGGATTTGCTTTACTGATCGTTCTATTCATCCTGTTAATCATTATAGGATGTAGTTGTTGGGGAGGCGGTAGCGGCGGATTCGGTTACTAAAAAAGGGGCACTCATAAGAGTGTCTTTTTTCTCAATATAAGAACTCTAAGAATATGATATTATTTTAATGCAAATTCCCGTTTGTGCAATGAGATAGTAATGCCCAACAAAAAACCCACCTATTTCCGTAGGTGGGCCTTATCTTTATTACACAATATCAAAGTATACTCTCTTTTTCTCGTAAATTTTATGTAATTATACATATTTGTAAAAATTACATAAAATAAATATTACATGTAGTAAAATATAAATTGTGGACACGTTCTATAAAGCTGATTCTCCGATTAGAAGGCGTAACACATCTCAACCATATAGGTGTGGCGTTGCTTTAATCTAGCCAAACAAACGATCTCGATTCTCTTGTATTTGTACACTAACAATCTGTTGAAAATAAATGATTCTGTTTTATAGGACGTGTTTACTTAATGTCCAATACATATTATTAAATTAAAGTGGTTCAAGTCGGAGGAAGGCACCTTAGGGTGTCTTTTCTTTATGGGGTCTCATCACATCGGTATCTGACTTATTTTTTATGTTTATCATGCAATTTTTTTTTGTTGCATTTCTTTTTATTAGCTTGATAGCGATGGGGTCCCGCCAACATAACGCGAATTTCGTACGCTAAGGAACTTTTTATTTAAAAAACTTGGTTTTCCGTACATTAAGAGTGTTCCATAAACGGTATTTGATGTTTGATATAAAACTTTGTTTTTGGTAATGAGTTTTTGAACTGAATTTTAAACATATTTCAGTCAGTTTTGATAGATATAAATAAAGTTCCTTAAACGACCGTTTTAGGGACTATTTGGACTGGTTAGTCAACATGTGATACCGCCAGCATTTCGAAAAAAAACACGCTAAGCAAATTAAATAAGAAATAAGCAGGTTTTTATCACGTTAAGAGTAAACCTATTTATGAAAAATAAAATTCTTGAAAAATGGAGAGCCGATACCATAAACCTGCATTATTAATGTAGAATTTTGATGTTGGCTCTTTATTTACTAAAATAGCAAGTTAGTGAATAAATTGTTCATATTTTTTCGAGAGGAGGTTAAGCAATGAGAGCGCCGTATCAAGTATTGATATTTCCTTATATAAAAACTGATGATTCCATTCAATATGCCATTTTTAATCGAAGTGATTATGGTTATTGGCAAGGAATAGCTGGTGGTGGAGAAGATGGTGAGACTCCTATTGAATCAGCAAAACGGGAAGCGTTTGAAGAGGCTGGTATTATAAGAGAATGTCCATATATAAAACTAGATTCTGTGTCTTCACTACCAGTAGAGGATGTAGTTGGTGAATTTCTTTGGGGAGAAGATGTTTATGTAATAAAAGAATTTTCTTTTGGAGTTAAAGTTCCTACAAAAAATATTAAATTATCTAAAGAACACTTCAAGTATAAATGGTTGTGCTTTGAGGAAGCGGTAACGCTTTTAAAATGGGATAGTAACAAAACAGCTTTGTGGGAATTAAACAAAAGGCTGTTAAAATAATTTAAGTGTTAGTTAACAAAGCCGATAATAGAAATCACACATTAAACATATATTTATACGCGTAGTTACTACACGCTAAGGAATAGTAATAAAAAGATGATGCCGATAAAACTATATAAAAACCAAAAGAATCCTAAGATGGGGAATGTTTTATGAAAATTAAGCATAGTAAACCTCCTTGGATATATAAAGGATTATAATACATCGTTGGTCTATTTAGAATACTAACCATGAATTGGATGACATTAGGCATGGTTAAACTAATAGAAATGATACATTAAACGTATTTAATGAGTCTGCTAGGTATAAAGATAATTGATAATCATACAATGATATGGAAGGGCCTTTTCTAACGTGTTAGTTACCTCAACGTATATGTATCTCTTGGCGCCTGGGCGAGGGTTATAATATGGACAAGCATAATATTATGTAACAGGACGAGTTCTTCGTGTCCTATTCAATGCTCAGGATAAACCCCAATTCACATTGAGAGCACCAATAGCGAGGGTACTCTCTTTTTATTGAATCTACATTTATTTTTATGCCTAATGAATTCGCTAAGTGGATACTATTTCATGTAAAATGGTGATTTTATTTATATTCTGGATAGATTTCTTGCGAAATATGTAACTAGAGCCGTATTTAAATTGAAATATGATACGATAGTTGTATATATACATTTAGATGGTAAGAGGGGATAAAAGTTGATGAAAAACCATATAAAAGTAAATGGAAAACTCCTTCAAACAAATATATAAAATTTTAATTTTTTTGGAGGCGTTCTTCAATAAGTTTTGCTTTTTCATTCACTTTTGTTGTATATGTGAAATCACCGTAACAATATGGATATCTAAAATTTTGTTTATTTCCACCACAAGTGTATGTAGCTGGATTCTGATCAACTTTCAACTTAGAAAACTGTTTAGCTGTATCTTCCGAGTGTTGTTTAGCTTCTTGATTGGCAATAAAATCAATATAGCCTGGCCCCATATTATAGCTTTGAATAATTGTATCCATGCTAACACCTTTTTCTTCTCCATATCTATACATTTGAACAAAGTGCTTTACCCCTTGTTTAATGCTCAAGTTTATCTCTTGGATTTCATTTGGCTTTAATCCAAGTGATTCGGAAGATTGCATAGGGTCGTTGCCCTCACCCCTACTCTCGTGGTACATAATTCCTAGTAAAATTGCTGTTTTTTCTCCCAAATTATATTTTTCTAATTCTTTTTTCATGATGGGCTCATATTGCAATAAACGTTCCTCGGTAGCAAACGCTTTATTTTTTTGAGTATTGGTTTTGTCATTAAAATATAGTATCCCGATTATTGTTCCTAACCCTAAAATACTAATAAAGAATAATATAATAGTTTGTACTTTTCTCTTATTCTTCAAATATTACTCCTCCTTTTACAAGAAACCCTATTTTCAATGGTGGCTGGTTATTAAAAAATTCAATAATTCTCTATTTCCCAGCTTTTTTAGACTCGAAAATTTTTTTCTAAATGCTAAGTTTAATAGAAAAATTTAAAGATAAGGTAAAGATAAGATAAAGATAAAATAAAGTCCATTTTTTAGGGTATCTATTATGTGTTCTAAAGGCTCCAGATTCAAGAGATATATTATCTACATAACCCATAAGAGAGAAGGAGGTAAGCAAAATATCACTTGAAACAGATATAATTCTTTCTTTATTAGATATAAAACTGTGGATGGCCCATCATTCGGAAATTAGTCGCTTAAAAATAAAAAAAAAATTAAAATCAGAACCGTACCTCAATAAGTCTTCAAGTGTTAATAAAAGAAAGCTATATAAGGTGAGGGAATAAAGATTCAACACCAATGATTATCAATAATTGAAGTGCTAATGATTATAATAAAAAGAACCTTCAATAGGCTCTTTTTTATAGTTGGTAAATATGTTATCAACAATAGATGGTAATAAAGATAGAAATTTAGACACTTTTTATTAATGGGCTAAGTTTTCTTAGGAAGAAATCTATTTCTCATGACTGATCGCTAGATATAACAGGATATATCATTTATTAATTTGGGTGGGTGATTTAGCTTTTTGAGTTTACCACACTAAAATTTAAATTTTGTTTAGGGACAAAATGTTAAAGTGTTACATTCTGAATTAACAGAAAATTAAAGTGGTAAAAATCCTATTAAATCTTTTATCAGGTAACTCATATTTCTTTGGCCTTATTTTCATGGTATTACCGAACGTTTATATGTCTCTAAGGGAAAGAAATACTTTAAGTTTTATTACCATCTAATGTTTGATTAAGATGGTAACATGAAAATAAAACGTTTACAACTAGAAAATAAAGAAAAAATATAAAAATTCGACTTTTTTCGACATTACGACTATGAGAGAAAGAATCTAAATTAAGTAAATCTTATATTTAGAGGGGATATTTACCTTATACATAACGGTTAAAACATTTGCAAATGTTTCACGAGTAATTAAAAACGTCGAATATAAAATTATATTGTGACAATTTTAAACGAATATACTTTATAATTCATACTTAGACTAATAAATTAATTACTAATAAATTAAATACGCTATATTTAATAGAGTATAATACGGAATATTTAACTTTAATATTCCGTATTATATATAATTATGAATCATTTAACATATTTGTTGCGGAAAATTTTGACATAAGATATTTTAAATATTAAGCACAGAAACATTTCAAAGAAAAAGAGCTATTTTAAAATGTACCCTAAAAACGTTTTTCCTAAAAGTAGTAAGATTTTGCAAAATGTTTCTGTGCCTAATTAGATGAAAATAATATGATAAATTGTTTAAAAGAGATAAAAATAAGTTGCTTTTATGGAGAAATATACATCCCATACTATTAGAATTATGTCAAATTGTAGTTTGCAAATTACATTTCAAAGTATAAAAGGGGCATTTATTGCAGCTCGAATATCTATTACTGATTTATTGCATAAAAAGGTAGCTGCACAAAAGTACAGCTACTTTTTTCTTGAAAACATTATTATGCAAATAGCATACTTAACGTAAACTTGCGCTTAACGGTACTTGTGAATAAATTGTGAAATTGCTACTCTATGTTTCTAACTAACATTTTTGCACCAGAACCATATAAAAAGGGGACGAATAGTTACGTCTTCTTTTTATATGGTTATATTAGCTACAAAATAATATCATTTAAATAAATCTTCTATTATATTAGCAGGGGATAGTGATAGAAAAGTGTGTTCCTTTTCCTAGTTCACTTTCTATCTCTATATCTCCGTTTAATTCTTTAATAATACTGTACGCAATCATAGTACCAAGCCCAGTACCTTTTTCTGTTGTTGAATAAAATGGCAAGGCAATACGTTTTATTTGTTGGGAAGACATTCCTATTCCTGTATCAATAATATCAATTACAATATTATCTTTTATTTTTTGTATATTTATTTGTAATACGCCACCATTTTTCATAGCCTCAATTCCATTTTGTATGATGTTGGTTAGACATATTTTTAATTTTTCAGTATTAGCATTTATGTAAAGGGAATCTGTTGTAATATGCTGTTTTATTTCAACATTATATGAAAGAGCGAGTGGTGAAATATTATCTTTCACTTGATTTAATATGTAATTAATATCTAGTTCCTCTTTTATAATGTTTTGTGGTTTGGTTAAAGATAAATAGTTATTAATAGTAGATTGTATTTGCTGCATTTCAAGTAACATAATTTCTAAGTACTTATCTTGAGACATCTTAGCACTCTCATCTTCATTTAGTAATTGAGTGAATCCACGTACCGTGGTCAGTGGATTATGAATTTCATGCGCGATCGATGCAGCTAGTTCGCTAGCTATATAAAATTTTTCTGCTCTTTGCATTCTTTCTTTTATTTTATATTTCTCGATCATTCCTTCTATTAAATAAACTGATAATAATACTGTGAAAATATTTATGATTATATAATTGAATAAAAATTCAATGAGAGTAGAGTCAATTTTACCACCTGTATTTATTTGCGTTACAATACCGCAGATAGAAAGGGAAGTTGTACATATCAAAATAAGTAGAATACTTAATAATATCTTCTTTTCCTTGAAATAAGTAGGTGACAAGTAACGAAACATGATTGTAATAACAGAAATAACAGTAAAGGTAATAAATGATGGGAAGACTCCGCTTCCACCTAAGTAAAATCTATAGGAAAGATATAAAACTCCAATACAAATAATGCTCTTTGTATTTCCATATAGAAAAACTAATATAATGGGAATAAAACGTAAATCATAAATGAACCCAGCGTGTAAATGAAAAGGAAAAGTCATACAAAAAATAATTGCAATGGAGGAAAGTACAGAAATTAATATATTATTACATGCCATTTTTTCTTTATGTTCTAGCCAAAATACTTGGTAACTAAGGATACAAATAATAATAATAAATGTATTTAATAATAGTGTAGGAATTCCCATAGTTTATACCTCTCTGAGAGTTTGTAAGTAGGATTATGTATGTGTTTAATCTAGGTGTTTGATTTTATTAGATTTTCTATCTTTAAAAAAGAAAAGGAAGGGCACTTGAAAAAGTGCTTTTTTACCATTTATATTAAAATCGATGAGGAAGATAGAATAAAAAGTTACTTTTATTTATGAACAAAAAAATTGAAAGTAGCCCTTGTATAGGTAAAAGATGAAGCAAATTACTGAAATAGTTACGTTTCTCTGGAGTGAATATTCCGAAAAAACATTGTGTATGGCGAAATCCATTTTATAACCTTCGCCATATTAACATGCAACTTATTAAATTACAAAGAAAAAATTAAAAATTATTATTTTTTTGTTATTTTAATTTATTTAAAAACGTAAAAGTATTCAAGAGGTTACCATTGAGATGCTAGGCTAGGGTACTTAGACCAATATTCGAACTTAGTAATAACGTTGTTACTTTTATACTAATATTCTTAATACTAATTTTAGTATAATTAATCGATTGAAAGTTCCGATAATTACCTACGTACCCCTTTTTTTATATCATTTTATATTAAATACAATGATATTTATTGTCACATAATAATGCAAATTTCCAGTAAACTAATAGAAAAAATCCAATAAAAACATAATTTACTATCTTTTATATAAACATTGCAGGTGTAAATGCAATAAAATTTCATTATTAATACATATATTCAATCTGAAAATATCTTTGTAGTGGTCCTTCATGCGAAGAATCGTTTCCGTACTCCAACTACCGTTATTCTAGTATTTTACCAAGTTTCTTATTTTGTTAAGGTATTCTAATATTGTTACTTTTGTGAAATGAAATGTTTTAATATTATAATTTATAGTGAATGTTGAGAAAATAAATAATTTGTAAAAATAATATAATATTTGTAACTTTATGTCTTATAATATGAAATATCTTTGTTGTGATTATTTTAAATATTTGAATAATTCATCAGATTCATTTTATCTAGGGAGGTTTTAAAATTGGGGAAAAGAGTTGTTAAAAGAGTTTTTGCATTATTATCAGTACTAGCATTATTCTTTAATGTGTTTCTACCGAAGGCAAATGCGGAGGTTATGACGCATGAAAAGTATTCAATGAACTGGAGTTATAGCAACAGTCTAGGAAAGGATATCCGAACTGAAATTATCAAAAATTCAAGCGGTCAAATTGCTTATTGTTTAACTCTTGGCTTAAAATCACCAAATGGTGAAGATCTTCCTGAAATGGGGAAAACAGATAATGTAGTATATAGGGTTCTATTAAATGGTTTCCCACAAAAAAGTATAGAACAACTGGGAGTAGCTAATAAGAATGAAGCACATTATGCAACTCAGCTTGCGGTTTGGAATGCATTAGGTCAACTTGATGTAAATGAATTAAAGCATGAAAATAAAAATGTTGAAAAAGCGGCTAAGACAATTATTAATGCTGCAAATACAAGTGAAGATACTCAAGATATTTTTATGAATGTGATTCCTGCTGAAAAGCAAAAGGCAGAATTAAAGGGTGAGTTTTTTGAAACAAACCTATACACAGTACAAACAAATGCTAAGAGTGGTTCTTATAAAGTAGTAGCGAAAAATGCACCTAATGGAGTTAAAATTGTTAGTGAAAATGGAGAAGTGAAAGATCAGCTTTCACTTGGGGAAAAATTTCGTATCCAAATTCCTAAAGATACAAAAACAGGTGAATTTAATCTAAGTGTTGCTGCAAATTTAACTAAAGTTCAAGCAATTGCTTATCGCGGTACTGATACTGTTCAGAATGCTACAGTGCTACTAGAAAGAAATGAGGAAAAGCTTAGTAGTGACCTTGCAGTAAATTGGGAAGCTGCTGGTTCTTTAAAAATTAAAAAGGTTGGGGAAAATGGAGAAATATTAGCTGGTGCAGTATTTGAAGTCTTTAATGCAAATAATGAATCAGTTGGAAAAATCACGACGGGTGCTGATGGTACTGCAGAATTAAATAACCTACCAATTGGTACCTACACAGTAAAAGAAATTAAAGCACCAACAGGTTATGTTTCAGGTGATAAACCACAAACTATTGAAGTTAAGACAGGGGAAATAGGAGCTGTTCAAGTAGTAAACAACAAAGTAAAAGGTAACATCGAAATAAAAAAACTTAGTGATTCAGGTAAGATGTTGCCTAATGTTGAATTCACGGTCTTTACTGAAGATGGAAAAGAAGTGAAAAAAGTAGTAACAAAAGAAAATGGAATTGCAAATGTTGATGGTCTTACGTATGGTAAATATTATTTCTTAGAGACAAAAACACCTAATGGATATATTGGAAATAAAACAAAGTATCCTTTTGAAATTAAAGAGCACAATAAAACACTTACTTTTACAGTGGAAAATACAGAAGTGAAAGGTAGTGTGAAATTACTAAAAGTAGATAATGAAGATATCAGTAAAAAATTAGAAGGTGCAGTATTCGAGCTAAAAGATGCAAGCGGGAAAGTAATTGGGGAATATAAGACAGATAAAAATGGTGAAGTTAACGTCAAAGATTTAGCGTATGGTAAATATTCATTTGTAGAAAAGGCTTCTCCAAATGGTTACGTTCTTATTACAGAACCAATTGTGTTCGAAATAAAGGAACACGGGAAAATTATTGAGCTATTAGCAGTTAATCATCTTATCAAAGGTGATCTAGAAATTACAAAAGTTGATGTAGCTGATGGAAACAATAAGCTTCCGAATGCAGAGTTTACTATTTATAATGAAGCAGGAAAAGAAGTAGTTAAAGGGAAAACAGACGATAAAGGTATCGCGAAGTTTGAAAAGTTACCATTTGGAAAATACACATATAAAGAAACTGTTGCACCAAAAGGTTATGTATTGAATGAAGAAATATTCTCTTTTGAGATCAAAGAGAATGGTCAAATCATTAAACATATTGTCAAAGATGAAAAGATTCCATCAGTAAAAACAACAGCTACTGATAAAACCGATGGTACAAAAGAAATGCACACTTCTAAGTCTGTAACAATCCAAGATAAAGTGGAATACAAAGACCTACAAGTAGGTAAAGAGTACACTTTAAAAGGTAAATTAATGGATAAAGAGACTAATAAACCATTAGTTGTAAATGGTAAAGAAGTAACTGCTGAAACTAAGTTTACACCAAAAGAAGCAAATGGTTCTATTACACTAGATTTCACTTTTGATGCAACTGGTTTAGAAGAAAAAGAAGTAGTAGTATTCGAAGAGTTACTGAAAGACGGAAAAGTTGTTACTACACATGCTGATATCAATGATAAAGGTCAAACAGTTAAGTTCGTTAAGCCATCAGTAAAAACAACTGCTACAAACAAAGCTGATGGTGGAAAAGAGATTCATTCAAAGGATTCTATCACTATTCAAGATAAAGTAGAGTATACTAACTTAGTTGTTGGTAAAGAGTACACTGTAAAAGGTAAATTAATGAACAAAGCTATTAACAAACCATTATTAATTGATGGTAAAGAAATAACAGCAGAGACTAAGTTCATTGCAAAAGAAAAGAATGGTTTTGTAACATTAGACTTTACTTTCGTTGGTGCTGAACAGCAAGGAAGAGAAGTAGTTGTGTTTGAAGACTTATTGCATGAAGGTCAAGTAATTGCAACTCACGCTGACATTAACGATGTAGGTCAAACAGTTCGATTTGTAGAGCCTTCCATTAAAACAACAGCTACAAACAAAGCTGATGGTTCTAAAGAGTTAGACGCTTCTAAATCTGTAACAATCCAAGATAAAGTGGAATACAAAGACTTAATCGTGGGTAAAGAGTACGTTGTAAAAGGCAAACTAATGGATAAAGCAACAAAAAAACCATTATTAGTTGATGATAAAGAAGTAACAGTAGAATCTAAGTTTACTGCAAAAGAAAAAAATGGTTCTATCACACTCGATTTCACATTTAATGCATCTGCATTACAAGGTAAAGAAGTAGTAGTGTTTGAAGAATTGTATCAAGATAATGTCTTGGTTGCTATTCATGTTGACATCGAAGATAAGGGTCAAACGGTGAAATTTAAAGAGGTAAAACCGGAACAACCAAAACCAGAACAGCCGAATCAAGATAAAAATACTCCAACATCAGAGCAACCTAAAGAGCAAGTAAAAGAGCAACCACAACCTAAGAAAGAAATTCAATCTAAAATTGGATGGTTACCGCAAACAGGCGCTGACCTTACAAGCTGGATCTCTATGGCTGCAGGTGCATTATTGTTAATTGTTGGTGGAGTGATTTTCCTAAAACGTAAAAATGCATAAAAATTAAAAAATAAGCACATCTGTTTTTTTACAAGATGTGCTTATCTTTTATGTTAATAATTTAGTCCTATTTACAGTATTTTAATCTAGTTGCTTATTTTTGAGTTGTTGTAATAATTCCCTGTTTTCTTTTCCTTAGCTTCCAAAGTGTCAGCTTCTAAATTCACTGTGAGACAAAATCCCTTAGCTATTTCAAAAGGTCTCATAGAGAACTGGGGGATATAATGCTCTTTTTTTACAAACTGTGTTTTTTCTGCCGTGATAAAGCAACAAATCCTTTCCTGCTATCATTATAGAGATAATTTTATCAAAAAAAGAGAGCGTTATCTCTTCAATTTAGATAAATGGGACACAAAGTAGTATGGTGTGACAGAAGTGGCTTTGGCCTTACTGAAATGTTAAAGGGAATTTTCATTCATATAGATTGTTTTAAAAAAGGTGCGAAGTCAATTCTATGACTTTGCACCTTTTTATTTCACTTGAACTTTGTTTAAGCGCGTTTATCTACTCATTGTTACGCGTGAATTGCGTTTAAAATCGACACTTTATTCGTAGTAAATAATACATAATTTTGTTTTACAGTTCTAATTAATATACGATCAGTTGTCCCATATGCTGTTCCGATACGGATTGCACTTGGTTCTTCAACACCCGCATAGGTAGCATCTTCGGTAACCTCAATCACATCACGTAATGGAATCGTGACCTCCGCAAATTGCCATGAAATAATTAACTCTTCTTTTGTTTTTTGACATCAATACCTAGCATTATACCAAGACCTTTCTATAATAGAATGCTACACTTCTTATCTTATTATACAAATTTTTAGATTATTTTTCTACATGTATGAATAGAGCTGATTTTTTAAGGGTGCCAAAAGAAAGGGAAGATATACTATCAATCTATTAAGGAATACGTTATGAAGAAAAGTTCACAGGGAATTAATATGGATTTGATATGGTTGAAGTATGATGAATGAGTAACAGTAGGAGTTGCAGGAAGGAAATGAATGATGAGACTTAAATTAGTAGGAACCTTAACTTGTATAGTAGTAATGTTAGGTATCTTTATCATTTACACCAATATATCTATTGGTAAAGAACCATATAAGACAAACCATGAAACTAGTGAAAACTCCATAAATAAAGAAAAAAATAGTAAGCAAAATGGGACTTCAAATAAGATAGCAAGTTCCTTTGCTAGTATACAGGCTGTAGTAAATAAGGAATATGGTTTACCCGAAGACTATATGCCAGAGGATTTAGTTGTACCAAATGTACCGTTCTCATTTAGTGGAACGGTAGAAAAGAGTCATCTTCGTAAAGAAGCAGCGGAAGCGTTAGAAAAACTATTCCTTTTAGCTAAGCAAGATGGGATCCAGTTGAATGCTGTTTCAGGATTTCGTTCCTATGAGTATCAAAAAGGTCTGTATGCCAACAATGTTAAAAAGAAAGGGCAAGAGCATACGGATCGCTTCTCTGCAAAGCCAGGGCATAGCGAACATCAAACAGGGTTAACGATGGATGTTTCTTCTAAAAGTGCGAACAATGAACTAGAGCTATCCTTTGCGAATACGAAGGAAGGAAAATGGCTGAAAGAAAACGCGCATCGTGCAGGGTTTATCATTCGTTATCCTAAGGGGAAGGAAAGTATTACGGGTTATGCATATGAACCTTGGCATATTCGCTATGTAGGAGATATTGCTGAAAATATATATAAGGAAAAACTGACTTTAGAAGAATATATGAATCTGTGAAAATAGAATTGAAGAGTTAAACTGTATTCATTGTTTATGAATGCTACTTTTTCTATTAAAAAGCCTAATTTCTCAATGTTTTGTAGAGAAATTAGGTTTTTTTCATCACTTCATTAGAGTTTTTTAGGCTTCGTTCGTTGGTATACTTCACACAATATTATAAAGGAAATAGAACTTACTGAAGATAACATATGAATGTTTTATAAATGTATCAAAAAAGTGAACAAAATCGTTATTTTGCACAACAAGATAGTCAGCGTAATGAAATAACTGCTTGTAAAAAAAGAAGCCCTATAGGAAATATTACAGGGCTTCACCAAGTTGAGTTATGTCGTATTCAAAAGGGATTTTAACATGATATTTGTGTTGAATAAATTGGTAAATGTGTCCAAGTAATTTGGAGCTATTTTATAAAAAAAGAGAAGCGCTTAATCAGGACGCTCCTCTTAATGCCAATACACAATAACTATCCCATTATACTGTATAAGCGTAAAATATTTAACAATTACCTTCATGCTAAAGAATCTTATCTTTGTCATAAATAAAAGAGCAGTTAGCAAAAACTAACTGCTCATTCTCCAAGGGGGAACAAGGAGAAAAATCTAATGTCATCTATATTATTGACGGAATATTGAGTTTTACTCATAAAAAACTACGTTTAACTTAATGCATAACCCACAATCAAAGTTAGTGTTAAAAACACTGATAATAACAATGTTAGTAAGACTGTTGCTACACTCCTAAGCATCGCAATCCAATTATTCATCTTAGAAAATCCTATAATGCCAGCAAAAAAAGTTCCTATTGTTAAAACTAGTAATATAAATAAAGGGTGAATGTGTAATGAATCCGTGAAAAATTTGAATAATTCAAGTGGAATTTCAAAATATAAACGGAATAGTCCAACGCAAATCAAAGAGCATATAAAGGACCATAGATTGAGGTTATGTTTCATAGCTTTCTCCTATGTTATCAAAATAGTTTTACTCAATTTTAATGGGAAATAAAAGAAAAAGATAGAGGTTATAAATTAGAATCAATTTTTTAACAAAATAATCCTTTTAATAGAAAGAGAGGAATAACAATGGGACTCGGAAACCGTGGGATGGCATTTGAAATGCTTATCAATCTAGCGAATGAAATGTATCATAGAAACAATTAAAGAAAAAGGCGCTTCTATTAAGTCGTTAAAAGACAATTGGCTTGATACTACAAGCGATAATCCATACAGCACTTTCCTACTCACTGTAATGGCTGGTGTTAATCAGTTAGAACGTGACCTAATTCGAATGCGGCAACGAGAAGGTATTGAACTAGCTAAAGAGCGTGGTGTTTATAAAGGGCGCCCTAAGAAGTACGATGATGATAATCCTAATATGGAACATGCTTTAGATCTGCTTGCAAACCGAAAGGAAAACAAGTTTACAGTAAAGAAGATATGTGAAGTTACAGGTGTAAGCCGCACGGTTCTTTATGAGAGAGCAAAAGAAAAGGGAAGTATGTAGATTTTAAAGTAGCGAATGCGCTGCTTTTTTATTTTATCAAATAAATTGTTCTTGAGTAGAAATGAAAATAGGGGTTTGCCTTAAACATTTATTATTAATCAAGAATATGAGTATAGAAACAGGTCTAAATTCTGTAATGGTGGAGGGGATTGTTATGGACATAACTCAAAGTGTGGTAAGAATAGTGGTTAATGGGAAAGACCTTCCGTTCACTTCAGTTCAAACCTCTGCATGGAATCATGGACCTGTAAATGATTTAATCGTTTCGACGAATCAGAGAGTGAATGAGCTTTATCAATTCATGTGGTCACAAGTACCAGTTACGATCTCGGTGTATTTTCTTCAAGGGGCGGACTTAATGAGATTCGCTAGGATCGCTGGAATTAATGAACGTGTAACGGGAGAATATATATATCATTTCATTTGGGGATAAGAAGAATTCAAAGTAGCTTAACAGCTGCTTTTTTATTTTGCATAGAAAAAGGAACCATAATAGGCTCCTTAATTTGATTCAGAAGTTGTGTAGTTTTTCTTGATGATATCTTTTATGTTGATAATTAAGGATATAAGGAATCCAGCAGCTAGGATACCGTTTACCCAGTAATATGTATTCCCGGATGTAAATTTATTATAAAAGGAATCGATATTATAATACACTAAGCCTGCTGAAATGACGGTAGAGATTACTAACGTACCAAAACTTTTCATGACGCTGCCCTACGATTCTGAAATTTTAGACTTTTAATACAATTACACATTTAAATAAAAAGGTTTACAAAGGAATTACCATAAGGAGGAGTTATAACGAGTTTCTTCCAATTGATGGTTTTTATTTTTGAAAAAATAACTATTTTATAAAAATATTTTTTTGACCCCCATAAAATTATTTATTCCTTCGAATATATATAAGTAGAAGAAAATAAATGAAAGAAAAAGCTAAAATTACCAAAAATATAGCGAAGAGTTATTCAAAGATTGCAGCTAAAATAGAAAAGAGCAAGTGGTATTGCAAAAGAAAACAAGAAAGTAATACAAAATACAGACTTCACTTTAGTACAAGTGGAAAAAATAGTCATATAAAAAGTCGGCCTCGAAAAATATGAGCACCAGCAAGAAGACAAGCCCAAAGAAAAGTACTAAGAAAATGTGGTTAAATGGTCACTTGTTTAGTGGCCATTTTGCTATTTGAAGCAGAAGGAGGCAGGGAGATTACTAGTGTTGAGTTTAGTAATGAAAATCTTAAAAAAAACGAAAATAGAAGATATCGTATTTAACATACAAAACAACGGAGGAGATAAGGAAGCTTTTATCGTACAGTATCAGCCGTTTATTAGAAAATCAATCTCGTCTGTCTGCCGCAGGTACATTACAGAACAGGATGATGAATATAGTATTGGATTGTTTGCGTTTAACGAAGCAATTGAACAGTATTCATATAAAAAAGGAAAATCTTTTCTAGCGTTTGCTGATCTTCTTATAAAAAGAGATGTAATTGACTATATACGCAAGGAGTCTAAGCATAATCTTGTCTTTTTAAAAGAAGATAAGCAAGAGGAAATATTAGAAATACAAGTATCGCTTACGGAGTATATGAAAGAGATGGAAAATAGTAACCGTAAGGAGGAAATTCTTCATTTTCAAAGTGTGCTAGCTGAGTTTAAAATCACATTTTCAGAGCTTGCTAAGGAATCCCCTAAGCATCGTGATACGCGTGAGCACTTAATAGAAATTGTAAAGATTATTATAAAAGACGAGAAAATGATGGAAGAGCTGTTCCGAAAGAAAAAGTTACCCCTTAAACATATTGAACCACGTGTTAGGGTAAGTCGTAAAACGTTGGAGCGACATCGAAAATACATTATTGCGATGTGTATTATCTTTGCAAACAACTATACATATATTCTGGATTATATAAGAGGGGAGAAGCATGATGAATAAAGGAATTGTGATGGATATAAAGAAACATAACGTAGTTGTTTTAACTCCAAATGGAGAGTTTATTACGTTTAAAAGAAAAGTACACTCTTACATGATTGGAGAGGAAATCTCGTTTAACGAACAAGAGCAAAGAGCACCGCGTTTTTCAATGCCACCTTTCTTAAAGCCTACAACAGTAATTGTTGCTGGTTTTCTATGCGTATTGCTGTTTTTCTACAATCAACCGGAAGAAAAAGTGTTTGCTTATGTCTCAGTTGATATAAATCCAAGTTTAGAGGCGAGCGTAACGGAAGATCTTCGTGTTATAGATTTGCGGGCTTGTAATGATGATGGAAGGCGTATTTTAAAAGAAATGAAAGAGTGGGAAAATAAGCATCTGCAAGACGTAATACGTACTATTATAAAGCAGAGTCAAAAGGATAAGTACTTAACGAATGATAAGCAAGTTATGCTAACAGCTGTTACAAAGGACAAGTCGTTAGAACCTCAGTTGGAAAAGGCTATGCAAGAATTAAAGAAAGAGTATGAGATAAAACATATTACAGTTGAATATCAAAGCAGTACGATGCAAATGCGGGAGGATGCCAAGAAAGCAGGGGTTGGAACGGGCGTTTATATAAAACAAGAGAATGAGAAGCAAAAATCGCTTACTCCACCTGCACCTCCGTCTAATCAAGAACAACAAAAGTCATCTTCTGATGCATCATCGGACGCATCTCCTGTAAAAGAAGAAAGCAACGAGAAGAAAGAGCATATAGAACAAAAGCAATCTAAGGAACAACAACCGAAGCAAATAAAAGAAAATAATGGGAATCAGCAAGAGAACAACGGAAGAGGATCACAAGGAAATAATGGGAATGGGCAAGGAAACAACGGCAGAGGGTCACAAGGAAATAATGGAAATGGGCAAGGAAACAACGGCAGAGAGTCACAAGGAAATAATGGAAATGGGCAAGGAAACAACGGCAGAGGGTCCCAAGGGAATAATGGAAACCAGCAAGGGAACAACGGAAGAGAATCGCAAGGGAATAATGGACATCAGCAAGAAAACAACGGTAGAGGTCCACAAAAAGAAAATAATGGACACCAGCAAGAAAACAACGGTAGAGGTCCACAAAAAGAAAATAATGGACACCAGCAAGAAAACAACGGTAGAGGATCACAAGGGAATAATGGGCATCAGCAAGAGAATAACGGAAGAGAATCGCAAGGGAATAATGGGAATGGTCAAGGGAACAACGGAAGAGAATCGCAAGGGAATAATGGGAATGGGCAAGGAAACAACGGAAGAGAATCGCAAGGGAATAATGGGAATGGTCAAGGGAACAACGGAAGAGAATCGCAAGGGAATAATGGGCATCAGCAAGAAAACAACGGTAGAGGATCGCAAGGGAATAATGGGCACCAGCAAGGGAACAATGGCAGAGGGTCTCAGTAAGGAAAGCTCCTACCACATAATATTTAGTGAAAGAAAAATCTATAGAATATTGAACGGAGGGGAGATTCCTTCCATCTGAAGATATTTTTTAACATTTTTTTAAAATGACGGACATAAAATCGTATATCCTTTCGAATTATATATATGGATATCATTAATGTTTATATAAAAGGGGAGAAAAAATATGAAAGAAATGTATGAAGAAATCACTGAAGTATTGAAGGTATTAGCACATCCTGTTCGTTTATCATTAGTAAAAATAATGCTTGCAAAAGGTCCTATTAACGTAACGACAATGTATGAAACATTACAAATGCCTCAAAGTACAATTAGTCAACATTTATCTAAACTAAAAGCTACAAAGGTCGTTACAGGTACTCGGAAAGGGTTAGAAATTTATTATGAAGTAACAGATAATCGTACAAAAGCGATATTATTAAGCTTGGCTTAAAGGGTAACTGTTTAGATTTCAAAATTAAGTAAGCAATTCAGCGACTATAATTTTCTTATTAACATTAGTCGTATGTGTTGTTGTTTTTAATTTGTTTAATACATTTCTTTAGTAGGGTCTTGCCGTATCACTATCAAGCTAAAGTTTAAATGGATTATAAAAATGAAGGTTTTCTTATTAGGGTCTTTTTGTTAGCTTGATAGTGATGTGACATTCCCACTAGTATGTAAAGAATTTGGTAGTTTTTTTAGTCATGTAATCTTTTGATCTGATGGTCTTTTCCCCATTCAAATAGTTCATCCATAATTTGCATTAAAGATTTTCCATGTTCGCTTATTGTGTACTCAACCTTTGGTGGTACTTCTTGATATACAGTACGATGGATAATCCCATCAGCCTCAAGTTGCCGAAGTTGCTGTGTGAGAACTTTTTGTGTAATGTTTGGAATTTCTCGTTTTATTTCATTTGTTCGCATTTTTCGATCCGCCAAAACACATAAAATATGAATTTTCCATTTTCCACCGATCACGTCGAGTGTCGTTGCGATTGGGCAATTATCATTTTGATTCATATAACACCTCCAAAGGTACTTTAAGGTTCCTATAGCACTTTAAAGTACGTACTTTTCAATTATATGTGACTCATTCATACTAATACTAAAGCGTTTGAATTATTTATAAGGGGGAAGAAAATATATGAAAACACTTGTAATTGTAGCACATCCTGATATTGAAAAGTCTCGAATTAATAAAAGATGGGTAGAAGAACTTGAGAAATATCCAGATGAAATAACGGTGCATGAATTATATAAAGTGGCACCAAATTGGCAATTTAATATTGAAGAAGAACAAAAGCTGTTAGTAGAGCACGACCGATATATATTCCAATTTCCACTCTACTGGTATAGCTCACCACCATTATTAAAAAAATGGTTCGATGATGTATTAACATATGGATTTGCCTATGGATCAAAAGGGGATAAAGTGAAGGGGAAAGAATTTGGTGTAGCTATTTCTATAGGTGGGTTAGAAAAAGACTATAAAAATAGCGGAATTACAATGGATGAATTAACGAAACCATTCCACGCTACGAGCTTATATACAGGAATGGAATTTATACCATCATTTTATTTATATGGTGCGGAATATGAAATCAGTGATGAAGAGATTGACAAAAGTGCACCTGAGTATGTGAAATATGTGATGAATAAGGAGTTTTCTAATATATAAGGAGAAATAGCCATTTACTTGTTAAGTAGATGGCTATTTTTGTTTATCCCGCATTAACCGCCCGTAGGGTGTGGACTAATAATCAGTGGGGATGAACACCTCACATCGACTAAAGATTCACTTCATTTAAATTCACTAAGTTTAATCTTTAGTAAATTAATAATTAATTTGGTAAAATAAAAACCCTAACATATATAAAGGGGAGTTTTACTTGAGAACGATGCGACAATTATTACAAAAAAGAGCAATGCAGTCACCAAATTTGGAAGCGCTTATCTGTGGAGAGAAAAGGTATTCGTTTCAGCAGTATAATGAACGAGTAAATCAGCTTGCACATTATTTGTTACATACCGGTGTGGAAAGAGGGGATCGTATAGGAATTCTATGCAAAAATAATCATCCGTTTCCAAGCGTTATGATGGCAAGCTTAAAAATTGGAGCGGTATTTATTCCGCTTAATCATCAGCTTACTGCTTATGAATTAGAATCGATTGTAAAAGAAGCGAGATTAAAAGTATTAGTTATTGATGATGAATTTAGTGAAGTTGTATTAAAGATTAATGGAGTTAAAGAAATTCCTTATGTAATTGAGACGACAAAAGAAGGATTTGGCTCATTTGAATTAAAATTAAAGGAACAGCCAATAACAGAGCCGAATGTGGAAGTTCATGAAGATGATGATGCCATTTACTTATTTACTTCAGGAACGACTGGACAGGCAAAAGCATGTGTAATTGGTCATAAAAACTTACACCATTATTTTACTGAAATTGCGGGGCAAAGAGAAATTCCAGCAGGTGAACGCTTTTTATCAGTGCACCCATTGTTTCATATGAGTGGCGTGCTTTCTATTTTAAATTGTATTTATCATGGCGTTACGATGGTCTTTTTAGCTGATTCGAATCCTACTCTTATTTGGGATAAGATTGAAGAAGAGAAAATTACTACGATGCTTGCGTTCCCAGCTGTTTATAGTTACATGCTTGATGAATTAGATAATAAAGAGCGCAATATTTCGACCTTTAAAGTAGCACAAAGTGGTGGTACAAAAGTGCCAGAAACACTTATCCAAAAATATATGGAAAAAGGAATATATATGGTGCAAGGTTATGGGAGTACAGAAGGTTGGGTAGTAACTTCTTGGCATCCAAATATGGGAAAAGAAAAAATGTCTTCTGTAGGGAAAACTTTGAAACATGTAGAGCTGAAAATTGTTCATCCAGAAACAGGTGATGAGCTAACAACAAATAAAGTTGGAGAGATTCACGTGAAAAGCCCGTACATGTTTAAAGGATATTGGAATAATGAAGAGGCAACAAAGAAGGTAGTAAAAGATAATTGGTTTAACATGGGTGATGCCGGTATGATAGATGATGATGGATTTCTACATATTATGGGAAGATATAAAGACGTTATCGTACGCGGTGGTGACAACGTATATCCAGATCAAGTAGAAGATGTAATTCATGAAATAAATGGCGTTTTAGAAGTTGCAGTAGTTGGGATTCCAAATGACTTTTGGGGGGAGGTCCCAACAGCTTACATTGTAAAGGACATTCAAACGTCTTTAACAGAAGAAGAGATTATTCAGCATTGTAAAGAAAAACTAGCAAGCTATAAAATACCAGAAGTTGTATTTATGGACGAATTACCGAAAAACGCTTTAGGGAAAGTGTTGAAGAGGGAATTAAGGGATGTTTTTTTTGTGAAATAAAAGGTTATTAAATAATGAAGAATCCAGTTATGTAAAAAGCATAACTGGATTTTTGTTTATAAAAAACATAATGATTTACTAGATTTTGTATTTTGTGTAAGATAATAAAGAATATTCAATTAACAATTAAAGGAAGAGATATAAATGAAGCTGCCACTATTACAAGTAGAGACAGAGAGACTGATTATTCGTCCATTTCAAAAAGAGGATTATGAAAGTTGGTTAGATGGATTCAATAAGAGGTTACCATCTCAATATAAATACGATGATGGCTATCATGACATGTCGTCTTCAACGAAAGAATGGTTTACGGAATGGATAAGAGGATTTGATGAGGCGGCACGACGGGATGAAATGTATGTGTTAGGTATTTTTCAGAAAGAAGATGGCGCCAATATTGGAAAGCTAGAACTTATAAAAATTTTACGTATGGACTATCAATGGGCAATGATGGGTTACTCTATTCATAATCAACATTGGAAAAATGGATACGGAGTAGAAAGTGTAAAAGCTGCGCTGCCGTTATTTTTTAATGGCCTTCAATTTCATAGAATCGAATTACATATACATATCGATAATAAGCCATCCATTCGTCTTGCAGAAAGAGCTGGTTTTTCATTTGAATGTACGAGAGAGGCATTTTCTATGGGGAATGGTAAGTGGGCAGATTTTCTTATTTATTATAAAAATAAGGAGATGGATATATGAGGGTACTTATTACAGGTGGAAATCGTGGATTAGGGTTACAGCTAGTGAAAGTGTTTCATGAAAATGGACATATTGTTTATCCGCTAGTTAGAACTGAGGTTGCGGTAACGCAATTGAAGAAAATGTTTAGTTCTAGATGTTTTCCTATATTAGCAGACTTATCGATTGATGAGAGTACGGAGCAAATTAAGAACCAGCTGGAGGAATATACAAAGTATATTGATCTAGTTATAAATAACGCTGGAATTACTGGTAAGGAAACCGAGATTTCACGTACAAATTCTGAAGAGTTAATGGAACTATTTAATGTTCATTGCTTAGGAGTTATTCGAGCTGTAAAAGGTACATATGTGGCTTTAACTAAGTCGAATCAACCAAGAATAATAAATGTATCCTCTCGTTTAGGTTCATTACATAAAATGGCCGGAAAAGAATTTCCACAAGGGAAGTTCTCATATTCATATCGGATCGCAAAAGCTGCACAAAATATGTTAACGCTCTGCTTACAACAAGAGTTTGAGAATAAAGGAATTGGTGTAACCGCAATTCACCCTGGGAAGTTAAAGACTGACATTGGTGCTTTTGATGCGAATATGACTCCGGCTGAAGGAGCACAAAATATATATGATTGGGTAATAGATTCAAATGAGAAGGTTTCAGGGAAGTTTATTGAGCCGGGTGTAGGTGAAATAAAGTGGTGAAGTACGATCTTACAAGTATTAATAATTGGAAAATTAGAAGAAGATTAGGGGACAAAGAAATGAAGACTATAAACGTATTTCATTACGACGCATTTACGAATAAACCAAATATGGGAAATCCAGCAGGTGTTGTACTAGAGGCGGATGGATTAACGGAAGAGGAAATGCAGCGTATTGCTGAAAAGGTTGGATTTAACGAAACAGCTTTCGTTCTTTCTTCAGAAGTAGCAGATATAAGAATTCGCTATTTTACACCTGGGCATGAAAATGATTTATGTGGTCATGCGACAGTAGGGACAATATATGCACTTCATAAAAGAGGAATATTGGGAGGGAAACATAATTTAACGATTGAAACGAAGGCGGGGGTTTTACCAATACATATAGATGCGAATGAAAATGGGGAAACTTTTATTAAAATGAGACAAGCAATACCTAAGTTTCAAAGTTTTGCAGGTTCCAAAGAGGCATTAGCTTACAGTATGGGTCTTGAAGTAAATGATTTAGATGAAAAATTACCGATTGTATATGGAAGTACTGGTATTTGGACTTTAATTGTACCTATTAAAAAACTTGAAGCATGTGAAAGGATGAAACCTAATAATAGTGAATTTCCATCTGTATTAAAAGAAATGCCAAAGGTTGCTATTCATCCACTTTGCTTGGAAACATATGATGCAGAAGCAAAAATGCACGGTCGTCATTTCTCATCACCTTATTCTGGAACAATAGAAGATCCTGTGACAGGAACAGCTTCAGGTGTAATGGGAGCGTATTATGCGACGTATTTGGAGAAAGATTTTGGCCATGAACTGGAGTTAATCGTTGAGCAAGGACAGGAAATAAATAAAGATGGTCGTGTAATGGTTTATGTAACGAAAGATGTAGAAAATGATAACTTACAAATTGATATTGCTGGAACAGCGGTGTATGTGAAAGAGTTTGAAATTTCAATATAAAAGAATAAAGCCCAGCACATAGCTGGGACTTCTCTTTATCTGTTCAACACTTCAATATAAGAAGCATCTCCAGCTGTTCTAATAGTAGAGCGGAAATTGTTGTGTTCTAACGTTTCAGCAACTTGTTTTAATTGCTGTGCATCATCGTGATGAATGAGTAAACTATCTGCACCACTTTCTTCTATATGAATATGCTCAACATTTCCAATCGCTTCATGTATAGCTTTTAAAAATTCAGGTTTCATATTGTCCTCCTATATATATGTAACGTCGTTAAATAGTATTTCCTTATTTTTGAAATATAAAAGTAAATGAAAGGAGAAATGAAAATGAATATAACGCAGTTTAAAGAACATATTACATCACTTTTTGAAGAGCACCTTAATAAATACGGTGATGACGAGTATGGCTTCACTCACATTAGTAAAGAGGAATTTCACAAAATAGGTTACACGACAAATTTGACGCTAGAGACAATTGAAGAAGCATATCAAAATGGGGTAGATATGATAGTTACACATCATGCACCGTGGAGTTTTCTATTCGGTATGGAAGAGGCTTGTATTGAGAAATTAAAAGAATATGAAATGAATCATTTTTGGATTCATTTGCCGTTAGATTTCGTAAAGTTTGGCACGTGTACGTCGTTATTTAATGAAATTGGGATAGATACAATACTGGAATATTCAACGTATGAGGAAGAAGAGCTACCGGGAATAGGAGAATATAAAGAAGCGATTCCCTTTTCAAATTTAGTTGAAAAACTTGAAGAGAGAATGGAAGAGAAAGTGAAGAGCTGGAAAAATCATGACAGACCAGTGAAACGGATTGCGATATTAACAGGTGCAGGAAACAATACAAACCTTATTGAGCGTGCGCTAGAAAAAGGTTGTGATACGTACATAACGGGAGAAAAAACATTATATACAGTGCAACATGCGAAATTTAAAGGCATCAATTTGATTGTAGGAAGCCACACATTTACAGAAGTATTTGGTGTAGAAAGTTTGGCTCGTAAGTTAAAAGAAAGAGATCGTGCAATAGAGATTATTAGATTAAATGAAGAGCATTTGGAGTGAGGGAAATGGTAACTATATGCGCAAATTATGGGGAATCAAAAGTGAGGTTAACGTGGAAAAAAGATTGTATATTGCCAGAATACGAAAGAATCACGAGTGTTCACGGTTTTTGTTTTCATAATAATAAGGTTTTACTGATAGACCATGAGCAGCGTGGTTGGGACTTTCCTGGTGGGCATATAGAAGAAGGGGAACTACCAGAAGAATGTTTTAAAAGAGAAGCGTGGGAAGAAGGTTATGTAAAAGGAGAATGTACTTTATTTGGATATATTATCGTTGACCATAGTGATAATCCAAATTGGAATGAAAATAGTCCGTATCCAAAAGTAGGGTATCAGCCGTTCTACCGGATGGAGATTAATGAAGTGCATAAGTTTGACGGTGAGTACGAATCCGATAAAAGGATGTTTGTTAGAGTAGAAGAGAGTGCAGCGTATCATTATAAATGGAATGAATTATATGATGAAATCTTGAAGGAAGCCGTTTTAATAAAATAAAAATTAATTTCTGCAATATTAAGATGTTAGAAGGGATTCTCTTGCAATTGTCAAATAATAGTAAAGTTGTCTTTTTAATTGAGGGAATCTTCGGAATTAAAGGGTGAGAGAATGGATATTTCAATAATTGTTGCACAGCTAGTTAAGGAGAAAGTTATTTCACATGATCCAAATAGTGTAAAAGCGTTGAACGGAGGAACGACAAGTACTGTATATTTGTTGGACGAAAAATATGTAGTAAAGCTGAATGAAGCGGAAATAATACGTGAAGAAGCTAATTTTCTCTCATTTTATGAGGAGAATAGTTTATTTTCAAAGCTTTTGTATAAGGAACCTTTACATACATATTTCGTGTATTCTTTCCTTGAAGGTAATACTTCGTGTAAACAAGGATATAAACGAAGTACGCTTCGTACACTTGTAAAAGAAGTTATCAATAAGTATAAAATGGTTCCAGGGGCAGAAGGCTGGGGATGGAAAGAAAGTCCGGTTCAATCTTGGAATGAATTTTTAACGGCAAATGTGATGGAAGCTTATGAAAATGTAAGACGTTACATAAGTGAGGAAGATTATAGAATTGTTCTTAAACTAGCAAATAGGGAAGCCGGAGTAAATCAGCCATTTTTATTACATGGTGATTGCGGATTCCATAACTTTATATTTCAAGAAAATAAGTTATATGGCGTGATAGATCCTTTACCAGTGTTAGGGGATCCTCTATATGATTTAATTTACGCGTTCTGTTCAACTCCGGAAGATTTAACAAAAGAAGTGATTGGTTATGCGATAAAACCATGTATATTTCATAAAAAAGAACGAGATTTATATGAAGAAATAGTCATAGGTTTATATTTGCGTATAGATACATGTTTGAGACACCACCCGAAAGATTTAGAAGATTACTTAGTAGCTTGGCGTTATTGGATGAACGAAATTGAGCCGGCTTTATAGTACAAATAGTTTGGGGGAGATAGTGAAATGAACATAGCAGAAGCAAAACGAGATTTAGCACAAAGAACGAAGAGGGGAATTCCTGTTATAATAGCTGGTATTTTGTTTTGGATTGTAGCGAGTGTAACGGGTATTCTTCTTTCAGAAAAACAAGTTGTGTGGGTGTATTTAATTGGTATGGGTTGTGTATTTCCTTGTGGCTTAATGATAGCTGCTATATTGAAAATTGATATGTTTGCGAAAGGAAATTCGCTAGGGACTTTAGCTGGAATAATTGGTGGGATAAATGTATTAAATATTCCGTTAGTGTTACTTGCATATTTTCAATTTCCAGAATGGTTACCTTTTGTAGTAGCAATGTTAATAGGTGTTCATTTTGTACCGTACGTATGGATTTATGAAAGTAAAAGTTATGGTGTATTGTCAGTAGGAACCGTATTTGTGACGTCAGTTTGCGGGATTCTTTTTGCAGACAATGGACTTATTGTAATTCCATTGTCAGTTACAGCTGTCTATTTACTGACTCTAATAGGTTTAGTAATCGAAAATAAAAAAGCAGAAAACTATCAACAAATATCAGCTTAATAAAAAATTAAAGGGATAGGGGAATGACTATGAATAATTTCGTTTGTACAACGTGTGGCGTGCAGTATGCAGCGAGTGTGGAAGAACCGGTAAGTTGTGTTATTTGTGATGAGGAGAGACAATATATTAATCCGAAAGGGCAGTCTTGGACGAGTTTAGAAAACTTGCAAACGAGTGATACATATAAAAATGAAATTATAGAAGAAGAAAATGGGCTTTATAGTATTACGACAAAACCAGAATTTGCGATCGGTCAAACAGCATTTGTAGTAAAAACAGAGTCATATCGTTTGTTATGGGATTGTATTACTTATTTAGATGACACGACAATTGAGAAGGTAAAAGAGTGGGGCGGATTAGATGCAATTGCACTATCTCATCCGCATTATTATTCAACACAAGTAGAATGGGCAGAAACATTTGATGTACCAATTTATATACACGAAGACGATAAAGAGTGGGTTATGCGCCCGAGTAGTCGTATTATTTATTGGACTGGTGAGTCTTTACAATTAGCAGATGGAATTACTGTGCATCGTCTCGGAGGACATTTTAGTGGCGGTTCTGTATTACATTGGGAAGAAGGAAATGATGGGAAAGGTATATTATTAACAGGTGATATCATTCAAGTTGTAGCGGATCAACAGTGGGTGAGCTTCATGTACAGCTATCCAAACTTAATTCCATTACCGGCGAGAAAAGTTGAGGAAATGGCGAATCGAGTGAAACCGTTACAATTTAATCGTTTATATAATGCTTTTCACCGAGTAGTAAAAGAAAATGCAAATGAGGCAGTGGAACGTTCTGCTGAAAGATATATGAAAGCGATAGAAGGAAAGTTGTTTCATACGTAAAAGGAGTGCTAGATTAATGAAAACGTTAGTATGCTTTGGCGATAGTATTACAGCTGATGAAATGTTTTTTGATGGAACACCGAGATTAACACCACGTTTGCAAGAGATGTTTCCAAATTGGAAAGTGGTTAATGCGGGTGTTCCGGGTGATAATACTTTCGATGCGTTAAATAGGATAGAAGATGATGTACTATCACATAAACCAGACTTTGTAACGGTTTTTCTTGGTACAAATGATGCGGTCTCTTTTTCTCAAGTGTCATTACAAGTATACAAAGAAAACTTAGAGAAGATTGTGAGCATGATCTCACCAGAAAAAGTATTACTTATTAGTCCTGCACCGGTTGATGAAGCAAGGCAACATAATAGAACGAATGAAGTACTCGGCCAATATGCAGACGTGGTTGAGGAAGTGGCGAAAGAAACAGGAAGTCATTTTTTAAATTTGTATGCTGAAATGATTCAAGAACAGCATTATAAAAAATTTGTAGAAGATGATGAAAAAGACGGTTTACACTTTGGACCACAAGGTTATGAGTATTTAGCGAAGTTAATTTGTGAAAAATTAAAAGGGATTCTGTAAGAAGCAAAGCTTGGGCGCTTTGCTTTTTTTGTATTCACATAAGTAAAATATAGTATCTTTTCGCAAGGGCATTGTAGCAAGGCAAAAATGCAAACACCTTAATATATTCTAATTAATCACAGAAATAGACAATTCCTGTACTAAATGTTTAGTACCTATAGCACTTTAAAGTACATACATTTTTAATGTGTTAAATATAATTCATAATAGCACCAGTAAGAAGAAAACAAGCGTTACGGTACTATAGAATCTGGTAATTCTAAAAAATGCCAATGTGGTATAAGACAATTAGGGAGGTTAAAGATATGAGTACTTCAAATTTGAGTGAAATAAGTAAACAAATATTAATAGAGGAGGAAACACTTCAATTTTCCTCTTTTACAAATGAAGATGCCTTGCAATTAGGTTTATATATCGTTGAAACAGCAAAGCGAGAGGGGAAATTGATTGCTGTTGATATAGCCAAAAATGGTGTGCAATTATTTCATTTCAAGATGACGGGGACAACTGAGGAAAATACGAAATGGATTGAGCGTAAAAAACGGGTCGTTTCCCTGCATAATCATAGCTCGTATTATATGCAGATAGAAAGTGAAATAAGCGGAGTTCCATATCATGAAAAATACCGTTTAGATGGCTCGGAATATGCTGCGTTTGGTGGATGCTTTCCTATCCAAATAAAAAATGTAGGGGTTATTGGAATGATAACAGTCTCAGGATTACCACCAGAAGTAGATCATGAATTGGTTATAAGAGCAGTTAAAAATCATTTGAATCAATAATAGAAGTAATTTTAATAGTTAAATAAAAAGGCAAAAATGAACATATTCCTGTTCGTTTTTGCCTTTTTATTATTTATTTAAGGAAATGGACAGGGAGATGATATCCCTAAAAAGTACAAAGAGAATGTAGCGTGGATTCTAAGGGTCAACGTTTTCCTAGTAAACAACCATTTAAAGATATTATGAAATAAAAAATCTTCAATTCGAAACACTTTGCTTGACGATTATAATCTATGTAGTTAATATGATACACATAAAATAACTTAATTACTTTTAATAATTAAGTTATTTTATATAAGTCACGGTAGGTAAGTAGAATGTGGTAAAAATGCTTTGAATTGCCACTATTAATATTGGGGACAATTAGAAAGCGACAACTATAAAAAATTAGAAGTTAAGAAATAAGATTGGATCAACAATAATAGTAGCTTCTGTACAATGCATTTTTACTATAGTGACAATGACTATACATCACGAGGGGGGACTGAAATTGGAATCAATGACCTTTGTTTTATTTGGAGCAACAGGGGATTTAGCTAAAAGAAAAATTTACCCCGCGCTATATAACTTATATAGAGATCAAAAGCTTCCAAAGCGAATATCCGTTATTGGGCTTGGAAGGCGTGAAGTATCTCATTTAGATTTTCAAAAAAGAATAAAAGAATCCATAGAAACTTTTTCTCGTCGCAGAGAAGAAGGTACTCCGAAAATAGAAGATTTTTTAGAGTATTTTCGTTATTGTCCGTTAGATGTGAATAAGCCAGAAGATTATAAAAGGTTATTACAAGTAGTTCGTGAAAGGGAAGAAGAACAAAATATACAAGGGAATAGAATGTTCTACCTTTCAGTTACTCCGGACTTCTTTGAGACAATTGCTTTAAATATTAAAGAAAGTGGACTTGATAAAACGGATGGATGGAAGCGCCTGATGATTGAAAAACCGTTTGGTCATGACCTTAAATCTGCCCGAGAGCTGAATGATAAGCTTAGCCGAACGTTTGAAGAAGACGAAATATACCGTATTGATCATTATTTAGGTAAACCGATGATTCAAAATATTGAAGCACTTGAATTTGCAAATCCTGTTCTCCAATCGATTTGGAATAAAGAACATATTGCGAATGTACAAATAACAGCTAGTGAAACGGTTGGGGTAGAAGAAAGGGCAGGATATTATGATCATGCAGGAGCCATTCGCGATATGGTTCAAAATCATATGTTGCAAATATTAATGATGACTGCTATGAATTTGCCGGAAAAAATTAATGCATGTGAAATTCGTGAGGAAAAACGAAAAGTGATGGAGACTCTTCGTAAAGTGAAAAAAGAAGACGTTCAGAACCATATCGTTCGCGGGCAATATGCTTCAGGGGAGATAAAAGGACAACAAGTTGTAGCGTATAGGGAGGAGCCAGGAGTAAATCCTTCTTCTCAAACAGATACATTTGTTGCGGCTCGCCTATGGATCGATAACCCATTTTGGACTGACGTTCCCTTTTATATACGAACAGGAAAAAGAATGAAAGAAAAGTCTACTCGTATTGTAATTGAGTTTAAAAATACATTAAAACAGCAATATCAAGATAGTAATCCAAATGCAGAGCCTAATTTGTTAATCATTGAAATTAGCCCAAATGAAAATGTTTCACTCCAATTAAATAGTAAAAATCCATTGAACAATGGAGAGCTTGAACCGATCCGTATTCATTTTACTTGTGAGCAAACAGGAGTGGGAATACCTGAAGCCTACGAAAGGCTTATCTATGATGCTGTATGCGGAGATTCTACATTCTTTGCACATTGGAGAGAAGTTGAGTTGTCGTGGGAGTGGGTGCAGCCAATACTTGAAGCATTCGAAGAAAATTTGTTACCTCTTCATGAATATGAGTCTGGCTCGTATGGTCCGGATACTGCTCATGCTCTATTACAAGAAAGTGAATTTAAATGGTGGTTAGATGAAGGATTGAAAAAATAAGTACATTCTTATAAGTAAAGCAATATGAAAAAAGATATTCATCATTTTATTAACATGTATTTATGATGAAAGGTAATTCAAGGAGGAATTATATTATGAGAGTAGGATTAATTGGTTTAGGTAAAATGGGATTAAATTTAGGGAAGAATTTAATGGATCATAAACATGAAGTAGCTGCATTCGATTTAAATACGAGTGCGGTGGAAGAAATGAAAGAGTATGGTGCTACAGGTGTATCTAGTTTAAGCGAACTCGTTCAATCATTGGAATCACCAAGAATTCTTTGGGTAATGGTTCCGCACGCTGTTGTTGATTCTGTTATTAATGAGGTTACACCGTTGTTATCAAAAGGAGATATTTTAATTGAAGCTGGGAATTCACATTATAAAGAGTCTATTCGCCGATATGAGCAACTAAAGACAGATGGCATTCACTTTATGGATGCAGGAACTTCTGGCGGAATGGAAGGTGCTCGAAATGGTGCTTGTTACATGATCGGAGGAGACCAAGAAGCTTGGGACATCGTTGAACCTATCTTCCGAGATACAGCTGTAGAAAATGGATACTTATATGCTGGCAAAGCTGGTAGTGGTCACTTTTTAAAAATGATTCACAACGGAATTGAATACGGAATGATGGCTGCTATTGGTGAAGGATTTGAGGTTTTAGAGAAGAGTGAATTTGACTACGATTATGAAAAAGTATCAAAAGTATGGAACAACGGTTCAGTCATTCGCTCTTGGTTAATGGAATTAACTGAAAATGCATTTTCTAAAGATGCAAAACTGGATGAAATTAAGGGCGTTATGCATTCTTCTGGTGAAGGGAAATGGACAGTAGAAACAGCATTAGACCTTCAAACAGCAACTCCTGTTATCGCGATGTCTTTATTAATGCGCTACCGCTCATTAGACAATGATACGTTTACAGGAAAAGTTGTAGCAGCTCTGCGCAATGAATTTGGCGGACATGCAGTAGAAAAGAAATAAACATTTTAAAATTATAACTCGTTAGCGTTTAAAAAATGGAGGGAATGAATCATGAAGTTTTTTATCGATACTGCAAATCTTGAGGACATAAAAAAGGCATATAAACTAGGGGTTTTAGCTGGCGTTACAACGAATCCTTCTTTAGTAGCGAAAGAGGGCATTAAGTTTGAAGACCGTATTGCAGAAATTTGTCAGGCAGTACCTAACGTTGAATCTGTTTCGGCAGAAGTAACTCCAGATGTTGTTGCAGCTGAAGAAATGATCTCCCAAGCAGAAGAACTAATTAAAATTAACGGTGGCGATAAAAACATCACGATAAAACTTCCGATGACATTAGCAGGATTAGAAGCTTGTCGCTATCTTACAGAAAAAGGTGTGAAAACGAACGTTACACTTATTTTCACTGTGAACCAAGCTCTTTTAGCTGCCCGAGCAGGTGCAACGTACGTTTCTCCATTTTTAGGTCGCTTAGATGATATTTCTGAAGATGGCGTATTATTAGTTGCTAAAATTGCTGAATTATTCGATGTTCATCAATTAGATACACAAATTATTGCGGCTTCTGTCAGACACCCAGACCATGTCACTCGTGTAGCGATGGCAGGTGCTCACATTGCAACAATTCCTTATAAAGTCATTGAACAACTTGCTATGCATCCACTAACAGATCAAGGTATTGAAAAGTTTGCTGCGGATTGGGCGAAAGCGCCTAAGTTATAATGAAATGAAGATTTCACTTTTCAAAATAGCACTATAGTTATGAAAAGGACCTCCTTATGAGAGAGAAGCTTATTAAAACGTAGCTCTCATAAGGGAGCGTCTTTTTTGTATACATCATGGTGCTCTTTTGTTATAGGAATAATTTGAAAGGGGTTACATAGTGAGCTCGAAATATATGATTGGTGTAGATATTGGGACAACTAGTACAAAATCAGTTTTGTTTTCGATTGATGGATCAGTTATTGCAAGTCATGGGATTGAATATCCTTTATATTCTCCCGCACCAGAAACAGCAGAACAAGATCCAGAAGAGATTTTTCAAGCGGTCATACATACGATTAAAGAAACTATACAATCAAGTAATGTGCAGCCAGTTGATATTCTTTGTGTTTCTTTTAGTTCGGCAATGCATAGTGTCATTGCTGTAGACGAAGCAGGGAAGCCGTTAACGAGATGTATCACTTGGGTAGATAATAGAAGCGCCAGCTGGGCAGAAAAAATAAAGAATGATATGAATGGTCATGAAATTTACCTTCGTACTGGAACACCAATCCATCCTATGTCACCACTTTCGAAATTAGTTTGGCTTAAGAATGAACATGATGAGTTGTTTGCAAAAAGCTATAAATTCATCTCTATTAAAGAGTATGTTTTCTATAAGTTATTTAAGGAATATGTAATTGATTATTCTATTGCATCAGCAACAGGAATGTTCAATTTGAAATCTTTAAAATGGGATGAGGAAGCTCTTCGTGTTGCAGGAATTACCGATGAAAAGTTATCTACAGTTGTTCCAACGACGCACAGTTTAATAGGGATAAATGAAGAACTTGCAAGAGAGATGAATGTACTTGTTGCTACTCCTTTTATAATCGGTGCGAGTGATGGGGTACTATCGAATTTAGGTGTAAATGCAATAGAACCTGGAGTAGTTGCTATTACAATTGGTACGAGCGGTGCAGTGCGAGTTGTCACAAATCATCCTGTAACGGATCCGAAAGGTAGGACTTTTTGTTATGCGTTAACTGAGGACCTTTGGGTAATTGGTGGACCGGTTAATAATGGTGGTATGATTTTTAGGTGGGTTCGCGACCAATTATGTACGTTAGAAGTTGAGCATGGGAAGCGTTTAGGAAAAGATCCATATGAAGTGCTTACGGAAATAGCGGCAAAAGTGAATCCTGGATCTGACGGTTTATTATTTCATCCATATTTAGCAGGCGAAAGAGCTCCTTTATGGAATGCGAATGCGCGGGGATCTTTCTTTGGGCTTGGACTACATCATAAGAAAGAGCATCTTATACGTGCTGTTTTAGAGGGGATCATTTATAACTTGTATACAGTTCTTCTTGCGTTAAAAGAACTAATTGGCGAACCGAAAAAAATTCAAGCGACAGGTGGTTTTGCAAGGTCAGAACTTTGGAGACAGATGATGGCGGATATTTTTCATCAAGACGTATACGTTCCTGAAAGTTTCGAAAGTTCTTGCCTAGGAGCGGCAATCCTCGGTTTATATAGCTTAGGTGAAGTAGATACATTACATGTAGTTTCTAATATGGTAGGTGCCAATTTTTATCATGAGCCAAACATGGAAAGTGTGGAGAAATATAAAGATTTAACACCGATCTATATTCGTTTGGCCCGTCACTTGGAAGAAGAATATGAAAGTATAGCAGCTTTTCAGAAAAAGTGGGTTTAGAGGCTATTTGGCAGAAAAATATGGTAGCGTATAAAGAGGTACTCTGATTTTTTAGGATACTCTTTCAATGAATAATAGTTTTAGGTTGCTTAGTAAGAAGTGTGATGAACAAAAACTATAGGGAGAGGGTTATGAAAATGACGGATAACAAAGAGTTTATTGGATATGTTGGAACTTACACGAAAGAAAATAGTGAAGGAATATATACTTTTACTTTAAATACGGAAGCGCAAAAAGTTAGTAATGTAACACTTGCGGCTAAGCTGGATAACCCTACATATGTAACGATTAGCAAAAGTAATCAATATCTCTATTCTGTTGTAAAGGAAGGAGAAGCTGGTGGTGTAGCTGCTTATTCGATTAATAGTCATACTGGAGAGCTAGAGGAACAAAATAGACAAGTAGTAGTAGGGGCTTCTCCTTGTCATATTAGTGTGGATAGTGGAAACCATACGGTAGTTACAGCAAATTACCATAAAGGAACGATTGAGTCTTTTGAAGTAGATGAAGAAAATGGAACTGTAAATCCTACTGCATCTATTATGGCACATGAAGGTTCAGGTCCAAATAAAGAAAGACAAGAAAAACCACATGCACATTACGCGGGGTATACTCCTGATGAAAAATATGTGGTAGGTGTTGATTTAGGGATTGATAAAATAATTACGTATGGAATAAAAGATAGTACATTAAAAGAAGTGAATAGCTTGTCTGTGAACCCAGGAAGCGGTCCAAGGCATATTACTTTTCACCCGGACGGAAAGTACGCTTATGTGATGACTGAACTTAGTTCGGAAGTCATTGTGTTAACATATCATCCGGAAGAAGGGTCTTTTACAGAGTTGCAGTATATTTCTACTGTTCCAGAAGAGATTGATGGAAATAGTCAAGGAAGTGCTATTCATATTTCTTCTGATGGCCGTTTTGTATATGTAGCGAATCGTGGTCATAATAGTATTGCTGTTTTCAGTGTGGATCAAAATTCAGGTCAGCTTACATTTGTGGAACATACATCTACAGAAGGAAATTGGCCGAGGGACTTTGTGTTAGATCCTACTGGAAAATTTCTTATTGCTACAAATGAAAAGTCACATAATCTTGTGCTATTTTCAAGAAATGAAACGACAGGGAAGTTAACACTGTTACAATCTGATGTTGTTGTACCAGAGCCTGTTTGTGTTAAGTTTTTAAATGTTTAATTTATGATTGGTAGAATTTCTATATACCCCAAAAACAGAAAAAAGCAAAGCGATATCGCTTTGCTTTTTTCTATTTCTTTTTCGGTCTACGTACTAACTCTCCACCGCAGTTTGGGCAAACATTTTGCCTTTCCTCTGTACATGGTGCACAAAATGTACATTCATACACGCATATGTATGCTTCAGAATCGGGCTGAAGGGAATGGTCGCAAATTTGACAGTTTGTTTTCATTTCTAATGCCATAGTAATCCTCCTTGTTATTTGAAAGTTCTTAATTTAATTATAATTAACATTGTAGTGGATGTCCTTTTTAAATGAAAAGAAATAAAAGGATTATGTTGTTGTTTGAAATGAAATAAGTCTATTTATTTTAAAATTGATTATTTATTGTAGTTGGAATATTATGAAATAGTCAAAAGACAACAGGGGGTATATATTTTGACTAATAATAACGATTATTTTCATGTAGAAGAGGATGTAAATCACAATAGTTTAAAAGCAGATTGTGAAAAGTGTTTTGGTTTATGTTGTGTAGCATTACCGTTCGCAGCGTCAATAGATTTTGCGGTGAATAAAGATGGTGGTAAACCTTGTACAAATTTACAATCAGATTATAAATGTAGTATACATAGAGATCTTAGAGGAAAAGGGTATAAAGGTTGTACAGTGTTTGAATGTTTCGGTGCTGGACAAAAGGTTTCTCAAGTTACGTTTAAAGGAATTGATTGGCGGAAAGATGCTCAGCATGCGAGAAAAATGTATGATGCTTTTCCGGTAATGCATCAACTTCATGAAATGCTTTGGTATTTGAATGAGGCTATTCTATTAAAGGCGACGCAGACAATTCATAAAGAGCTGAAGGAAGCAATTGAAGAGACTGAGCGTCTTTCTAATTTAAGTCCAGATGAGTTAATGGAAGTAAATGTGCCATTACACCGTGCAGAAGTGAACATTCTCCTTTTAGAGACGAGTGAATTAGTTTGGAAAGAAATGAATGATGCACGTAAGAAACGAATCAGTCACCGAGGTGCAGACCTTATGGGAGCGAATCTGAAAAAGAAAGATTTACAAGGAGCAAATTTAAGAGGGGCGTATCTTATTGCGGCTAATTTACGAGATGCAAATTTAAGGGGAGCGGATCTCATCGGAGCAGACTTGCGAGATGCAGACATTCGCGGGACAGATTTTACAAATAGTGTTTTTCTTACGCAAGTTCAAATTAATGCGGCGAAAGGGGACAAACATACGAAATTACCGAAAGTGTTGTCTCGTCCAGCACATTGGACTGTGTAAAGTGTAGGGAGTTGTAATAGTGTGGATATTTTTCAGTATTTAGAGGAAATGCAGGAAGATGTATTTTTGTTATCAGTATCTCAAATAGAATTGAAGTATTATGATGTTTGTCGCACACTAGCGTCAAGTGAGGATGCGGAGCGCATTAAATTGATTCCATTAGATTCATACAAGGAAAGTATGAGGATAGGTTTGAAAGAAGCGTTAGAAATTGCTGAAAGTGAAGAAGCAAAGGCGATTTATTTTGAGTATGATCTTGATAATGAGTGGGATAGTCAGTTTTATATTTGTGACGATTATATGTTTCTTGAAGAAGAAGATGAGGATTGGGCAAGTGATTGGACGGATGAAATAGAAGGACCATCTTTAGGAGAGTTAGCTGATATTTATGGTGAAAATGGCTTTGATTCAGATAAAAAGGCTGTAGGTATTACTTTATATTTAATCGCAAGAACGGTGTGTAGTTTTATAAGTGCATGCAGTGGATTACAAAGTAATATACCAATTTGCATCGGTTTTCACGACCAAGACCCAATTATGCGAACAGGCAGAGACTAAGTCTCTGCCTGTTTTTTTATACTATTTTTGCTTTTCAAAAGTAGTAATTATAACGCTACACATAATAAGGATACCACCAATGAAAAAGTTACTACTTAACGTCTCATTTAATAGGAGCCAGCCAAGTATTGAACCGACGATAGGTTGGAAGAAGAAAAATAATGAACCGATGCTAGCATCCATTAATTCTAATCCTTTATTCCAAAGAAAAAATGCACCTGCGGTTGAGACGATTCCTAAATAGAGTACGCCTAATACTACATACATGTTCATATGTTCAATAGGATTTGTTTGGAATTCCCATACCATAAAAGGTGTAATGAAAAAGAGTGAAAAAAATATTGCGTACGTTGTAATAATTAAAGATGAAAATCGAGCGGAAGCGATTTTTACATAAATGGACAGTAAAGCCCACGTAATAGCGGCCCCAACTAAAATGATTGTACCGATAAAATAGGAGCCGATTTCAATACCCCATCCGATAACGATAATGACACCGATTGTCGCTATTATAGTTGATAAAAGTCTACGAGCAGTTAGTTTCTCTTTTAAAAGGAGCGCTGCAAATATAACCATAAATGCAGGTGTAGCTGATGTTACTAAGGAGCCTGTATGAGCATCGGATAATTTCGTTCCGATAAATTGACATGTGATCGAAATGAAATACCCGATGAATCCAATCCAAGCGAATAATAGCCAATCTTTTTTGTGTATGGTTACTTTTTTCTTTTGCTTTTTTTCAGTTGTTTTCAAAATCGCATATAAAACAACAAAAGCGATAATAAAGCGTAGCCAAACGAGTGTAAGTGGCGGAATAAAGTCGAGTACGTATTTACTAACGACGTACATACCGCCCCAAATACTTGCTGCTAGTGATAAACATATAGCTCCTAAAATGGTTTGTTTCATTTGAATGACCTCCGTCTATTTTTAGGGTTATGATTTATTCCCTAAGACGAGGCATGGTGCACTTGTTATATGAATGCCCGTCTTAGATTATAGACGGCCTACAGGTTGATCGTTTTCGAATGAAGTGTTGTAGTACATGAACGTAGCCTCCCTTCTTCTTTTAATGATATTATAACTTAACTTTCTGATTATTAAAGAGTGTTATGGAATTGTGCATAAAATGTGAATAACAAACCGTCACGTTTGACTGTACAGTTTATGTATTGTATGATAATAGTAATATAAACAAGGGGGGAAGATCGTTGGGAAGGTGTATCGAATCGGACAGTTGGCTCTCATGGCTCACGTGTCGAAACGAACGATTGATTATTATACGAATCTAGGAATCTTAAAAGCGGAGCGATCTCAATCTAATTATCGCTATTACGACGAAACAGCATTTGAGACATTACAATTTATTGAGAAGTGCAAAGAAATGCATATGCCGCTTTGTGAGATTAAAGAGAAGATCGAGGAGAAGAAGCTGCTCGGTATCAATGAACACGTTTCGAAACAAGTGAATGAAGTGACAGACCATATTCATAGATTAGAAGCAGAACTAACAGAGTTAAAGCCTCTTTTAGATGAATTGACTGATTCACAACGTGAAAAAATATCGAAATCTTTATCAGGTCAAACGACAGCTTTAATACAGACACTTGCTCTATTATTATAGAATAAGTGAAATCCGACCTCTTTAATTTTTGTATCGGGCTATGTTTTCTAACGAACAAATAAGAAAACATTATAGTATACAGGAGGTGGACACCTTAGTTTTTTAACTAAGGGGATTCATTGGAAATATTTAATTTAGTCATGGTTGCGATTTTAATCGCATTTACTGGATTTTTCGTAGCAGCAGAGTTTGCGATTGTTAAGATACGTTCAAGTCGCATTGATCAGCTTGTTGCGGAAGGGAAACGCGGTGCGTTAGCAGCGAAAAAGGTAACAACAAATTTAGATGAATATTTATCTGCTTGTCAATTAGGTATTACAGTTACAGCGATGGGATTAGGTTGGTTAGGTGAACCGACAATCGAAAAGTTATTACACCCGTTATTTGAGAAATGGAACGTAAATCCTTCTATCTCATCAGTATTAACTTTTGGTCTTGCTTTTATGCTAATGACATATTTACACGTTGTAGTAGGGGAATTAGCTCCGAAAACGCTGGCAATTCAAAAGGCTGAAAAAGTAACGTTGTTATTGGCAACTCCGTTAATGATGTTCTATAAAATCATGTATCCATTTATTTGGGTATTGAACGGTTCAGCTCGTGTTATAACTGGTTTATTCGGTTTGAAACCAGCTTCTGAACATGAAGTAGCTCATACAGAAGAAGAATTACGTCTTATTCTTTCAGATAGCTATGAAAGTGGCGAAATTAATCAAGCTGAATACAAGTATGTAAATAATATCTTTGAATTTGATAATCGCATCGCGAAAGAGATAATGGTACCGCGTACAGAAATCGTTGGTTTCTATCTTGAAGATTCAGTAGAAGAACACATGAAAGTAATCCAAAATGAACGATACACACGTTATCCGATTTTTGGAGAAGATAAAGATGATATTATCGGTATGGTCAACGTAAAAGATTTCTTTATTCGATATATGAACAACGATCAAGAAGATTTATCATCGATTCGCACGTATATGCGTCCGATTATTGAAGTTATGGAAACGACTCCAATTCATGATTTATTACTGCAAATGCAGAAGAAGCGAATTCCAATGGCTGTTTTATATGATGAGTACGGAGGAACAGCTGGAATTGTAACGCTTGAAGATATATTGGAGGAAATCGTCGGCGAAATTCGTGATGAATATGATGAAGATGAAGCACCACCAATTCAACATGTGAACGAGTATCATAAAATTGTTGATGGAAAAGTGCTTATCTCAGAAGTAAAAGATTTGTTTGGATTACACATTGAAGAAGACGATGTGGATACAATCGGTGGATGGATTATGATGCAAAATCATGAAATCGAAGAAGGACAATACGTTGAAGCAGAAGGCTATGAATTTAAAGTGTTAGAAAAAGATGCTTATCAAATTAAACGTGTTGAAATTCAAAAAATGGAACAAGAACAAGAGAAAGCAGCAACTGTGTAAGTTGCTGCTTTTCTTCTGACACATAATAAAATGTGAAATTAGGAGCGGATATTTTGATTCAAGTAGCCTTACGTGTATATCGATTACAATTGTATACGATCTTTAGTGGTTTACTACTAATGTGGGCGGTTACTCCGTTTGGGAAACAAGTGACAGGGTTCGGTATCGGTTTAGCAGTTAGCGCATATTGTCTTTGGCTATTAGCTCGCAGAGTGGAGAAATTAGGAAGAAGTATCGTGATGAAAGAAAAGGCTCCTGGATTAGGAGTTCTAAACCGATTTGCAGCCGCAATATTAGGGGCTATCATTATGTTTGAAATTGAGCATGAAATGGAAATGTGGGCATTTGGTACTGGAATATTGGGTGGACACTTTTTAATGATTGCGAATTTAGCCTATGCAAATATGCAGCTAGTAAAAGAAGAAGAGAAGCAAAAGGAAAATGCTTCGAAAAACATAGAGCTCTGATGAAAGGGACCTAATCAGGTTCCTTTTTTGCGTTTAAAAATAAATGATATAATACGAATGATTTACTGGTACTTATCGAATTTATGCCAAACATAATACGCTTATTTTTGGGGCATTTCAATAGTATGAAAAAAAATTAAAAAAAATTAAAAAACCCATCGATTTCTAAAGCTTATGTATGTTATCATGACAAAAGAATTTGCGAAAGAGGTGGATACCAATGTTACAAGCTTTACTTATTTTTGTGCTTCAAATTATTTACGTTCCAACTTTAACAATCCGTACGATTTTGCTTGTAAAGAATCAAACAAGATCCGCTGCAGGTGTAGGATTGTTAGAAGGAGCAATTTATATTGTCAGTTTAGGTATTGTGTTTCAAGATTTATCAAATTGGATGAACATTGTTGCCTATGTCATCGGCTTTAGTGCGGGACTATTATTAGGCGGTTATATAGAAAATAAATTAGCAATTGGATATATTACGTATCAAGTTAGTTTGCTAGACCGTTGTAATGAATTAGTAAATGAATTACGCCATTTTGGATTTGGCGTTACAGTATTTGAAGGTGAAGGAATAAATTCTATACGTTATCGCTTAGATATCGTTGCAAAGCGTTCTAGAGAAAAAGAACTGTTAGAAATTATTAATGAAATTGCACCGAAAGCGTTTATGTCTTCTTATGAAATCCGTTCGTTTAAAGGTGGATATTTAACGAAGGCGATGAAAAAGAGAGCATTGTTGAAGAAGAAGAAAGATGAACATGCATTGTAAAGAAAAGGGAGTAGTGCAGCTTTAAAAGCACGGCATAATCCCCATAGAAAAAAGAGAGGAATCTATATTGAAAAAGATTCCTCTCTTTTTTTTGCGTTATTTTTTTCTGCTTTTTCTCAGATTAACAATTAACCATACAACTTGAATAATTAGTGGTAATATAAATGCAATTAATAAAACGATAAATGCTATTAATTTCAGCTCAGGTGTTTGAGTAACGCCGGTCCCATCAACCTCTCTTAGCCAAATGATAGCTGCCAATATCCCGAAAGTTATAATCCAAAATATGTTACCAATCCACCAAAAAATCCATCGTCTTTTCATATTAGCACCTCTTATATTTACCCTCTGTTAAAAGTATATTTTCGGTTGTTATATTTAAATGGAATAACTATAAAACTACTTTTTTTCAACTGTATATCTAACTTGTTTAAAGGTTGCCATGTCTCCATCTTCGTTATCATCTTTCGTTTGCAAAAGTTGAACTCTTGGCTTGTAGTCTGTCCTATGAGCGTGCTCGATATCTTTAATGTTAAGTTTGTAGGATTCACCATTATTTATTTTTTGTTCCAATACTTTTTTATTGGCAACATAAATAAAAGTTACTTTATTTTCATCAATACCTTCAGTCTTAATTTCTAATTCATTATCTTTTGTTGTAATCGTTGGTGTTAATAATTCAATACTGCCGCTTCCGGTTTCTAAAGAATTTTCTACTATAGTTGAACATCCAGATGAAATGATTCCGATGAATAGAAGAACAATTAATTTCTTTTTCATAACATCCCCCAATTTCAAGTGATTTTTGATTTTGGTATTGCTAGACTGCTAGTGTGGAACGTAAATGTTTAGCTAGCACTTTTTAATTGTACCATAATATGTAAAATGAAACAGGTTGTATATCCAATTTAAGGGAGATTGAAAAGTTTACTTATTGTTTAGAATCAGTATTTTTACAGTAGGTATATATTTTCTTTACAAAGCAGTGTTGCTAAAATCATTACGAATTATATATCCAAATATATGATGAAATGTAGACAGGAGAAAGAACTTAATACGAAGCGAACTTATTATTATGGAAATTACATTTTTTGCATATTAAAATAATGATAGGGAATAGATGAATTCATTCACTTCGGAGGTAGTTACTTGAACATTAACGAGAAGGCAATTGAAATGTTTGAACAAAATGAATATGTGGAAGCAATGGAACTGTTTCAACAAGCAGTACATGAATCTAGAGGTGTACAATCTCTCAATAATCTTGCTTGGATGTACTTTTATGAGGAAGAGAATGATGGTAAAGCTCTTGAATTAATAAAAGAAGCTGTTAAGTTGAATCCTTCCTCATACTTTCCTTATAACATCTTAGGGGAAATTTACATGAAACAAGAAAAGTGGGAAGAAGCGAAAGATGCATTACAAAAATCTATTTCGATTCAACCATCCGATGAAGCATATCACAATGTAGCTGTAGCTCATTATAATCTTGGAGAGTTGGAAAAAGCTTCGGAATTTTTCTTGCGAGTTGCAGGGGATTCAGACATTATAATGTATAACTATGTAAAGTGTTTAATTGATTTAGGGCGAAAAACAGAAGCGAAAGAGAAGTTGGATGCTTTTAACAGGAAATCTGATGATTTTGTAGGAGAAATTAATGTAGCAGATTTATATGTTGAGTTGAATTGCTATAAAGAAGCAATTGAATGGTTCGAAAAGGGATACAAAGAATACTGGAAAAGTCCCAATTGGATTGGTAGATTTGTTTATGCTCTATATAAAGCTAATAATTTCTCCCGTATAAATGAAGTTATACGGGAATCTATCGAAGCGAAGACAGCAGAAATAGAAGATGTTCAAAATGAAGAAGTAGAAGAAAATTGGACAGAAAACGATAAGAAAGAGTTAATTGAGGAATATATAGAAGAGAACAATTGTTATAAAAAAATGATAGAACGTATCGAATCTGGATATGTTCCAGGGTTAGAATTTGAAACTGATTATATAGGGGCTTGCTATTTATTTGGTTGTAAAAGACATAATCATCTTGAATATGAAAAATAAAAAGATTCGACTGTCAAATATGATGGTCGAATTTTTTATTATAGGCTGCTTGTCTAAAGGTACCATCTCAATTGTAATGTGTTAAAGATGTTTCGTCTCATTACATAGGTATATATCCTCTTTAGAGCTCCCTTTTTTAATATTTAAAATATGGAGTGAAATAAAACCAATAAGTCCTATTCCGCCGAAAATAAGCCATGGTGTATACATTCCGTTTAAGTTGGATGTAAAAGATGTACCGGTATAATTACCGATGATAAAACCAAATGCGAGTGATAGTTGATAAAATCCGAAGTAAGTAGCTGTATATGATTCGTTACTGTAATTTGCAATAGCGATATCAGCGTTAGGTAATACGAGTGTTTCACCGATTGTAAATAAAATTACACAAATAAATAGCCAATATGGATGTTGGAATAAAGGAATGAGTAAAAAGGAAATACCCATTAATAAAACACCGTATTTAATAATAGAAAGTGTGTTGTATTTATGAAAGAGTTTCCAGAATAATACCATAAATATGACGCCTGTTATTGCATTTATCGTAATAACTAGTGTAGCGAGCTGGTTGCTATTACTAATGTTTTTCATATGAAGTGGAAGTGCGACAGTTAGCTGAGTAAACATAATATAGAAGAAGATCATAATAAATGAAAACAAAAGGAAAGATTTGTTTTGTAAGATAGACTGTATCCCTAATGTAATAGACGTGTTTTCAGTAGTGACTTGGAAGTGATTTTTAAGTAAGTAAAAGATAAAAGCGAATAACAGCATAAGAGATCCTGTTAGAGAAAAAGCATAGATTGGATCGAGTAAGAGTAAGAACCCTCCTGCAATTGGTCCGATTATTGCACCGCAATTAAAACTAAGGTTTAAATATGTAAATAAATTTTTTCTCATATGAGCTGGTTGTGAGCCGAATATGGCGCGCGCAGCAGGTTCGTAAAATGCAGTTCCGAAGCCAATAAGTGCAGAAGAAATAGAAATTGTATAGAAATCAGAGCATATTCCTAAAGCGATAAATCCGATTCCTCTTAAAAATAATCCGGCTATCATCATAATGATATAGCCTATTTTGTCAGCAATTAATCCTGAGAATAATGGGGTAACTCGTGATGTGATTGTCATAACCGTCAACACTGTTCCTACTTGAACAGCAGAAAAATGAAGAAAGCTTAATAGATAAATAGCTAAAAATGCGTATACTGCAAAATACCCAAAAGACATAAAAAATGAAGAAATAAGCATGAAACGTATCGGTATTGAGAAACTTTTCATAGAACTCCTCCTAATATTGTAACCAGTAAAATTATTTAATGGTTAACTATTTTATATTATAATTATACATAAAGTCAGAAAAAAGTAAATTTTAAGAAGAAGGTGAATGGAATTGAATCAGAATGCACCAAATGAATTAGAATATATTCGGGGATTTTTAAATACATGGAGAATACCAAATGATACGAGAGAGCCAATTGATTTGCTACAAACAGAAGGTGATATAAAGCAATTTATGAAAAAATATTTTCATGAAGAGTTTTCATTTCATACAATAGATGAATTAAAAAGTTTTCGAGAAGACATTCGGTTAACAATTGAAGGCGAAGGATCGTTGCAAAAATGGTTAGAAAAATACCCATTTCATGTACATATAAAGGGAGATATGAAAAGTGTTACATATGAACCGGTGCAAGAAGAGAATGTGTATACAAAAGTATTGAGTATTGTGTTAACGGCGATTCAAGAAAATTTGTGGGGAAGGTTAAAAGCATGCCCAGATTGTCGCTGGGTATTTTATGATCATTCGCGTAATGGAAGTAAAAGATGGTGCGGTATGTATGCTGGGGAAGAAGGCGGAAGAGCGTGCGGTACGATTGCAAAAGTGAAAAATTACCGGGCGAAGAGAAAAGGGAGATCAGGTTATAATGTGTAATTTATATTAGGGGAAGAAAATTGGATGGGGGAATGTAGAATATGAAAGGTACACAAATGTTAGCTTTAAATAAAAAGTGTTGGGATACAGTTGCACCATATTTCTTTCAAGTAGATTGTTTACCGAAATATGGTCCTTATACAGCGTCTGAAGATGAGATTCATTTGTTCGATTCAATCAGAAATAAAAAGGTTCTTGATATTGGATGTGGAAGCGGGCATTCGTTGCAATATATGGCAGAACATGGGGCAGAGGAAGTATGGGGTCTTGATCTTTCAAGTGAACAAATTAAAACAGCGAATGAAACGTTAAAGAGTTGGAATCCAAAGTTAATATGCGGAGCAATGGAAGAAGAAGGAGATATTCCGAAAGGGTATTTTGATATTGTATATTCCATCTATGCATTAGGATGGACTTCAGATTTAGGAAAAACGTTGGAACTGATTTATTCATATGTAAAGCCAGGAGGAAGTTTTATTTTTAGCTGGGAGCACCCAGTATATTCGAATTTACAGTATGGTACAGAAGAAATTGCTTTAAAGTCTTCTTATCATGAGGAAACTCCTATTACGTTTGAAACATTTAAAGGAGAAAATGTACAAGCGACATTATATAAGAGAAAAATAAGTACATACATAAATGAGTTAAATAGAGTGGGATTTACAATTGAGAGAATAGAAGAGCCTGAACCGTCTCGTGTATTTGATGAAGAAGTAGCTACACCTTCTACGAAATATTATTGTTTATATAAAGCTAGAATGGTGCCAACTACTTTTATTATTAAGACGAGGAAATAACTTGCTAAAAATAAAGAAGCCTATCATTTTGAACAAATGAAATGATAGGCTTCTTTATTTTTAAAAAAGTGAGGTCAAAGATGTACTTTTCATATAAAAATGCATTTCATATAAAAAGTGTAATTATTTTGGGGAAGGGGGATTGTTGTGCGTCATCATAGAAAGTGCAAAAAATTCGGAGTGGCACTGCCTCTTCCGCTTGTGGGAGCAATTGGACCAACTGGAGGCTATGAAGGTCCAGTTGGTCCTCCAGGCATCACCGGTCCTACAGGGGCCAAACGGGTCCACAAGGTCCTCCAGGGATACAAGGAATACAAGGTCCGCGAGGGACAACAGGAGCACAAGGAATACAAGGTGCCGTTGGTGATACTGGAGCGCAAGGGATTACTGGTCCAATTGGTTTACAAGGTTCTCAAGGATTAATTGGAAACCAAGGTCCAATTGGTGATATTGGAGTACAAGGACTAGAAGGGATACAAGGAGTGCAAAGCCCTACTGGTAGTCAAGGCTTACAAGGCCCGCAAGGAATACAAGGAGAAATAGGGGAGCGGGGACAAACGGGAGCACAAGGAATGCAAGGTGAGATGGGTGAAACTGGCATCTCTGGTGTAACGGGTTCACAAGGTTCCCAAGGAGCGAAAGGAATACAGGGAATTACTGGATCACAAGGCATAAGTGGAATAAAGGGGATAACAGGTGTGATAGGCCCGCAAGGTCCACAAGGTGCCACGGGAGCAACTGGAGTAATAGGTTCTCAAGGAATTCAAGGAGTGCAAGGTCCACAAGGAGTGACCGGCTCGACTGGACCGACAGGGATACAAGGAATAAGAGGAGTAACCGGTGCAACCGGTTCAACCGGAGTAACGGGTCCAACAGGTGCGACTGGCCTAACCGGCTCAACCGGAGCAACTGGATCACCTGCTATATCAACAGGTGGTGGGTATTTCTTTTCTACATCAACAAGTACAATTGCAGCAAATGCCAACATTCCAATTAATTCAGGATCCACTGTATATGGAACTGGTGTATCTTTAACTAGTGCTACAACTGTCACGGTATCCACACCAGGAATATATTTAGTAAGCTACTATTTCCAAGGGGACGCGACTGGTGGGAATGAGACTGTATCTGTTAGGTTACTATTAAATGGAACACAAATAACAGGGAGTTTTATACAAAACGTAACGACATCAACTGTAGTAATCGAACCAGCTATTTCAAATACACTTCTTGTAAATGTAGCGAGTGCAAATTCAACGTTAATATTACAAAATGGTCCATTAGGTGTTGGGCATGTGACCACTATTGCAGGAACAATTACGGCAAGTTTAAATGTGGTGAGGATATTATAAAAAGTATAGGGAATATAAAAAACACAAGGAATGTCTTTACAGACACACCTTGTGTTTTTTAATATTAAATAAACATTTTCTTTATCTTTTCGGTTGAAAAATATGCTGAAAGAAGTATTTGTGATGTAAGTTATCTACAACTTTATTTGCTTGATATGTGCGGTGTTGTTCGAGTCGAAGTCTTTGCTCCATCATTTTTATTGCGTGATCTGATAAACGTAACATTGTACCAGTCTCCTTTTCTATAAATATAGTTTTCTGATTGATATTGATTCCATATTTATAACTAAGGAGGCAAAGTGTGTAACATAGGCAAAAAGCACCTTCCTCTCCCATTACGCTTACGAGGTTAGCTGTCGGACTCGGGAAGTGAGAGTTTCCCTACTTAAAAAAGATTCGCCCCAAGTAGCATAGCTACAAAAATGGTTCCCCCGCTCCAAAATTTGGATTCAGCAAAAGGTTGTATAAAGTAAAAAATAACATAAATAAATAATTAAGTCAAACTATTTTGTGTTTTCTGTCTTTTTAGTTGCGTAAGGATCATGCCATCAGGTAGTGTTGTATCTGTTACTTCAATGAAGCTGTGTTTTTTATATAATGCGAGAGCTGGAGTATTGGCTTTACCTGTTTGTACAATGTATGTCATTGAAGACGAGAACATGTTAAATATATAAAGTAGCAGTTTCGTTGCGATTCCTTTTTGAAAAAAATTGGGCGATACAACTAATCTGTGGATATCGATTAGTTCTTCTTCTTGTATAAAAGAAATAAAGCCGACGAGTTTATTTTCAGAGAAATATCCATAGAATGTTTCATCACAATTTTGAATATCGTTTACAGTATCATATAAACGAGGTATTGCAGTACTGTTTAAAAAGTCTGCTTCAATTTTATAAGCTGGAAGTTGAACATTTAAAATGGATGTTGCTACTTCATAAGAAGTGGCAAGTAATTTATGAATCATAGATAATAACGCCTCCTTTAAATATGATATATTAATATAATTGATTTGTGGGTAAGTTTGACAATTTTTTTCTTTTTTGCATATAATATATGTATCTCCATACATAAAATATTCGTAGGTATATTTCTATAGTAGGATATGGTTAGCGTAGATAAATACGTAATCTTATATAAGAGTTTAGCTACTCTTGTATTTGATAATACAAACTATAATAGAAATGAGGGACTAAAAATGGGATGGATTATTACATTAATAGTTGGTGCTATTATAGGTATAATTGCTAGTTCTATAACGGGTAAAAATTTTCCAGCTGGTATGTTTGGAAATATAATTGCTGGTTTACTAGGAGCTTGGTTAGGTAGTAGATTATTTGGATCTTTTGGGCCATCATTTGGTGGGATTCATGTCGTGCCAGCATTATTAGGTGCAATTGTGTTAATTCTTATTGTATCATTTGTAGTAAAAGTTGCAAGAAAATAAAGGCTATTACTGATTGTTTTATAAAGCCCTTTTAGGGCTTTTCCTAATTAGAGAGGTGGTACATTTGGAGAAAGTAAATATAAGAAAAAGAGATAAGTTGAAAAAGTTTTTTAAAGAACAAAATTATTTAGCTGTACTACTTGGATTCGCGTTGCTGTTTGTAAATATATTATTACTTACAAAAATATCATTCGTCTTTACACCGTTCGTCGTATTTTTAAAAACAATCTTTTTCCCAGTATTATTAGCGGGAGTACTATTTTATATATTGCATCCATTCGTTTCTCTTTTAGAAAGAAAAGGTGTGTCGAGAATTGTGTCAATTGCCTCGATATATATAATTGTTCTTGGATTATTTGTTTTTCTTGCGGTCACGGTTATTCCAATTATTAAAGATCAAGTAAATGCTTTAATAGATAACTTGCCATATTTCGGGCATGAAATCGAAAGGGCAGCACGTAAATTTGGAGAAAGTAATGTAATTGGTAGAATGCAGGAAAGTTTAAATATTGATTTTGCTAATATCGTAAAAGATTCTACAATGAACTTTACAAAATCATTATCATCAGTAACAGGAAATGTAACTGGATTTTTAAGTACAATTACTGAAGTTGTTTTAACATTTGTAATGGTTCCGTTTATTTTGTTCTATCTTTTAAAAGATGGTGAGCAATTACCGAATCATTTTTTAAAGTTTATATCTGAGCAAAGACAACCAGCTGCGAAGAGAATACTAGATGATATGCATTATGCGATTAGTTCGTATATTAGAGGACAAATTATTGTTAGTTTATTTATCGGTATTATGCTATTAATCGGTTATCTTATTATTGGTATTAAATATGCGGTACTACTTGCTATTTTAGCGATGATTGTAAATATCGTTCCGTACGTAGGACCAATCATTGCAATTACACCAGCTTTAATTATCGCATTTATCGACTCGCCATCAATGGTGTTAAAAGTAATTATCGTTATGATGATTGTACAATTAGCAGAAGGTAAATTTATTTCTCCACAAGTCATGGGGAAAAAGTTAGATATTCACCCGATTACTATTATATTTATCATTTTAACTGCGGGGAATTTATTTGGAATTATGGGGATTATTTTAGCAATTCCAGGGTATGCGATATTAAAAGTTTTAGTTACGCACGGTTATAGATTTGTGAAGTTGAATACGTGAAAAAAGAGCTAAAACAGAGAAACCTGTTTTAGCTCTTTTTCATTAACAATTGATTTGTGTATTGGCGTGCCCATTGATCAGCTTCTAATATATCATCGAGTGAAGGATCTTTTACGTTATGATGAGCTTCAACTGTATTGTAAATTGTTTTTTCGATATCGAAAAATGCAATTTCATTTTTAAGAAATAGTGCATTTGCAATTTCGTTCGCTGCATTTAATACGGCTGGAGTTGTACCGCCAATTTTTCCACATTCAAATGCATATTGTAGACAGGGGAACTTCTCTAAATTTGGTTTTTCAAAATGCAAACTACCAATTTCTAATAAATTTAATTTTTCATAGGATGAAGGTAGTCGAGTAGGGTAGTGAAACGCATATTGAATCGGCATTCTCATATCAGGAGCACCGAGCTGTGCCATGACTGATCCATCAATAAATTCCACTAAAGAGTGAATGATACTTTCTTTATGAATCATAACATCAATTTTTTCATAAGGAATATCGAATAGCCACTTAGCTTCCATCACTTCAAACCCTTTATTCATTAACGTGGCAGAATCTATCGTTAGTTTTGCGCCCATTAACCAGTTTGGGTGTTTTAAAGCATCCTTCGCTTGTAATATTTTCATTTCTTCACGTGTTTTATCACGAAAAGCGCCGCCAGAAGCTGTAACAATTAATTTTTCGATTTCCTTATTATTTTCCCCATTTAAACATTGGAAAATGGCTGAATGTTCACTATCAACTGGAATTAGGCGGCATCCGTTTTGTTTCGCTAGTTCGGTGACGATATGTCCAGCTGCAACTAAAGTTTCTTTGTTAGCGATAGCGATATCTTTCTTCGCCTTTAATGCTTCAATTGTTGGGAGTAAACCTGAAACACCGACAACTGAACTTAATACAAGATTTGTATCAGGATGGGTAGATACTTCAAGTAAACCATTAGTTCCATATGTAATTTTTGTATTTGTTGAAATACGAGAACGTAATGTGTCCGCTAATTCTTTTGTCGCTACGCTTACAATACGAGGCTGAAAAGATTCGATTTGTTTTTCGAGAAGATCGATATTATAATTTGCGGTTAAACCGACGATTTTAAAATGTTCAGGATGAGCGGAAACGACATCTAATGCAGATGTGCCAATGGATCCTGTTGAACCTAAAATGGATATATATTTTACCATGAAAAAACCTCCAAAGTTGTTTCGAGTATTTCTGCAAACCTATATATTATTAGACAATTAAGGTGGAAATTCCTGCTATATAAAACAGAAAATTAGGGTTTAATTGGAAAGTAAATGTGATAAACTGTAAAAAAAACTAAAAAGCAATGAAAGAGAAGAGTACATATTCAAAACTTTTCAGAGAGCTGATATTTGGTGGGAATCAGTAAGTGATGAATATGGAATGTGCTCTGGAGCTTCTAGCTTAAATGAGTAGGCGAAGACGGTTACTTCACGTTAAGAAGTTGAAGTGAGCTATAATATAGCTAATTAAGGTGGTACCGCGGGAGTCTCTCGTCCTTTTTTTAGGATGAGGGGCTCTTTTTATTTTGAGAAAGGAGGAGTTAGGATGAGCGAGAAAATTATGTTAACAGGAATTAAACCAACAGGTTACCCGCATTTAGGCAATTATATTGGTGCGATTAAACCTGCATTACAAATGTCAAAAAACAAAGAAGGAAAAGCGTTATATTTCATAGCAGACTATCATGCGTTAAATGCTGTGCATGATCCAGCAAAGTTCAGTAGTTACACGAAAGAGGTAGCAGCTACATGGTTATCACTCGGACTTGGAGAAGATGTTATTTTCTATCGACAAACAGAAGTGCCAGAGATTCTAGAATTAGCTTGGATATTAGCTTGTCTAACTCCGAAAGGACTTATGAATCGTGCCCATGCATATAAAGCGAAGGTAGAGCAAAATAAAGAAGCGGGATTAGAAATTGATGCAGGTGTGAATATGGGATTATATACGTACCCGATTTTAATGGCGGCTGATATATTATTATTTCAAGCTACTCATGTACCTGTCGGAAAAGATCAAATTCAGCATATTGAAATTGCTCGTGACATTGCGACGTACTTTAATCATACATTTGGTATGACATTTACGCTTCCAGAGTATGTCATACAAGAAGAAGGGGCAATTTTACCGGGACTTGATGGAAGAAAGATGAGTAAAAGTTACGGAAATGTTATCCCATTATTTGCAGAGCAAGAAAAACTTAGAAAGTTAATATTTAAAATAAAAACAGATTCCTCACTTCCGAATGAACCGAAAGAACTAGAAACGTTATTTATGATATATAAAGAATTTGCGAAGGAAGACGAAATTCAGGCGTTACGCGAAAAGTATGAGACTGGAATCGGATGGGGCGATGTGAAAAAAGAGTTATTCCGCGTTGTAAATCGTGAACTCTCAGGACCTAGGGGAAAATACGGAAATTATATGAATGATCCACATTTACTATATGAAGCGTTAGAAAAAGGTGCTGAGAGGGCGCGGGCTATTGCGAAGGTGAATTTGGTGGAAATTAAAAAACAGATTGGATTTGAGAGGGGACGCTGAGCGCTCCCTTGTTTTTTTCTATGTGAATCTTAATTATTTATTCGTTTTATCTGCATGTAAAATGAGGGATTCGCATTTTTTACTGAATTTATTAATTGCATATTAATAAAAATATGTTAATATAGGGTTACTTATTAAACGTGTTTAATAAGTAACATTAAAGTCACTTATTAAACTAATTTAATAAGTTTGATTCATTCGATAACGAAGGAGATGATTAGATGAAAACTGAGAAAGAAAAGATGTTGGCGGGAGAAATGTATATTGCGGATGACGAAGAATTAGTAGCTGATAGGATTGAGGCAAAACGTTTAACACGCCTTTATAACGAGGCGATGGAGACTGGTGATGAAAGCCGCTTTACCTTGTTAGAGCAGCTTTTAGGTTCTTCAGCTGACGGAAAAACCCACATTAATCCTGATTTTCGTTGTGATTACGGCTACAATATCCACATTGGAAAGAGCTTTTTCGCAAATTTCAATTGTGTTATTTTGGACGTTTGTGAAGTTCGAATCGGTGATAATTGTATGTTTGCACCTGGTGTACACATTTATACTGCTACGCATCCGTTGCATCCGGTAGAGCGGAATTCTGGAAAAGAATATGGAAAGCCTGTAAAGATTGGTAACAATGTTTGGGTTGGTGGGGGAGCTATTATTAACCCTGGTATTTCAATTGGAGACAACGCTGTAATTGCTTCAGGGGCAGTTGTGACAAAAGATGTACCTAATAATGTAGTAGTTGGTGGTAATCCAGCCAAAGTTATGAAAATGATAGACTTATAGAAATCATTTTTCACGGATGCATGAATAAACTGGTGTCGTATCGTATAGACAATGTGAAAGGTGTTTCATATGAAGAAAAATAGTGCGTATAATCATACAAAGACATTACTTGCCTCTCGAAATGCTCTTTTTCTCTTATTTGCTTTGCCAGGTGTCGCGTTTGCTACATGGATTTCAAGAACAGCAGCTACTCGAGATATGTTAGCAGTGTCAAATGCAGAAATGGGCTGGATTTTATTCGGACTATCTGTCGGTTCAATAATTGGTTTACTGAGTGCAAGCCGCTTCATTGACTGTAAGGGAGCTAGAGACGTTATTATAGGCAGTATGTTTTTTATGATTGTTGGATTGATTTGTTTAGGTATAAATATTTATTTTGTTTCTAGTATGGGGGCTTTTAGTAGCTTACTAGTATTTGGAGTAGGCTACGGATTGGCGGAAGTCGCATTGAATGTAGAAGGTTCTTCCATTGAGCAGAAATTAGGAACAACTCTTCTTCCGAAATTCCATGGCTTTTTTAGTGTAGGAACTTTAGTAGGCGCGCTCAGTGGTTCTGTCGCAGCGTCGCTTCACATCCCGATTCTGTATCAGTTTCTTGCGATTTCGGTCGTGTTTATATTACTTGTATGTATGGTGTATCGTTTTCTTCCGCATGGAACAGGAAAGAAGGAGAAATCGTGGAACAAAAGGAGAGAGAAGCATACGACCTTACGTATGGAAAAAAAGGTGCTTTTAATTGGTCTTTTTGTACTCGGAATGGCATTTGCAGAAGGTAGTGCAAATGATTGGCTACCTATCGTGATGGTAGATGGACAAGAGCAAAGTATAGTGGCAGGTTCTATTATGTACACAATTTTTGTATTAGCAATGACGTTAACTCGTATGTGTAGCAGCTATTTCCTTGATCGATTCGGTCGTGTCGCTGTCGTACGTGCCACCATTATGATGGCGATTCTAGGAATTTTAATCGTAATATTTGGGAGTAATTCGTATTTTCTAGCATTTGGTGTAGTACTGTGGGGGATTGGTGCAGCGCTAGGGTTCCCAATTGGTCTGTCAGCTGCTGGAGATGACCGTGAAAATGCGACTTCTAATGTTGCTGCAGTTTCTATAATCGGTTATACAGCATTTTTAGTCGGACCACCATTCTTAGGTATACTGGGGGAAGCATTCGGGATACGCAATGCCTTGTTAGCTGTTTTATTATTTGTTCTCTTGTCTGGAATTGTATCGTCTGTTACGAGAGAGAATAAATCGAGCTAAATAAGGAGTGCATGCCAGCGGAAATGTATCATCTCTATTGCTTTAGAAAATGATGTATGATATATTATCAACGCAACTTATTAAAAGTGTTTAATAAGTATGTTGATTAAGGTGGTGAGCGATTTGAGTGAACAATTTGTTACTCAAAAATCGATTAAAGAGACGATCCTTCGCGGCATTCGTACAGCTCTTCTAGAGCAAGGTAGTGCAACGAAAGTTGAACTTAGTAATACATTAGAAATCAGTTTTCCAACTGTGAGTAAATTTATAGAAAAAATGAAACAAGACGGAGAAATCACTCTAGTCGGTTTAGATGATTCAAGTGGTGGAAGAAGAGCAAAACGATATGCGTATAATCCGGAATATATGTTAGGTTTAGCGATATTTTTAGAAAAAAATGAGACGAACTATACAATTTTTAACTGTTTAGGGGAAGTAAAAGAACAAGGAAGTACTTCAAGTGTATTAATTGATACTGGCGTAAACCTATTATCTAAACATATAGAAAGTCTTATAGCTACATTTCCGAAAATAAGCTCTATATCAATTGGTGTGCCCGGTTCGGTTGATAATGGTCGTATTTTTTATATACCTGGTTATGAAAAGTTCCAAAATTTTAATTTGAAAAGTCATTTGGAGGATCTGTTTTCTATACCTGTAGTAATAGAAAATGATATGAATGCCGCAGTCCTTGGCTATTATAAAAATACTGGAAATAATGATAAATCATCTCTTGTATATTTGTATTCAGGTCAAAACGGCCCAGGGGCGGGAATTATGATAAATGGAGATGTGGTACGAGGGAGTACCTTTTTCTCAGGGGAGATATCTTTCGTTCCACAGTATGATAATAAAAACTTCTTACAATCTTTGAGAAGTGAAGATGCAGTAAGAGATTCAAATAATCCAGAGCAATATAATATAGATGCCATTACTCGTTTAATAGCTACATGTATAGCTATTATTAACCCTCATGCCTTTATCTTCTGTGATGATGAATTGAATCAATTCGTAATAGATCAAATTGTAAAAACTTGTCCGAAGTACATTCCGGCAGAACATATTCCGAAAATAACAGTGAGCGATTGGAAAGAAGATTATTTATATGGATTAAAAAGTCTTGGACTTGATCTGATGATAACAAGAACAAGCAAAGAAAATTAAATATCAAATTGTTGGTTGAATACTGTAAAAGAAAAGGTGTCGATTATGAAAATTGAACATGTAGCAATTTGGGTAAATGATTTAGAAGGAATGCGTGATTTCTATAAACAGTACTTTGGTGGTGAAGAAAATAGCTTATATCACAATTCGAAAAAGCAGTTTGAATCTTATTTTATAACTTTTGAAGGTGGAGCGCGTCTAGAACTTATGAGACAAGTAGGGATAGACGGTAAAACACAAGTACAAACAATAGGATATGCGCATATTGCTTTTTCTGTAGGTAGTAAAGAAAAAGTGAACGAATTAACTAATACATTAAGAGAAGCAGGATACCCTGTGTTAAACGGCCCGCGTACTACAGGGGATGGCTACTATGAAAGTGTAGTAAGTGATCCTGAAGGAAATCAGATTGAGATAACAATCTAACATTATATTTATTAATAACTGATAAAAAATAAAACTTTGTTGTTCCCCAAAATGTTTACGAGAAACCTATTATTTCTTCAGAAAGGGGGACATAACAGTGAGTGAATTCATTTTTATTTTCTGTATATATCCATTGCTTATTTTTATTTTTTCAATAGCTGGGACATATAAATTAGGTGTATTTTATGTGATGCCAATGGTAATATTTCTTATTTTTCTTATGTTAAATGTTACATTGTATGATCCATCATTTTTCTTTTGGGTGGGCATATATACTATTTTTTCATTCATTACTTCTTATATAACACTCTTATTTGTAAGGGGATATACAGCTGTAGAAAGTGAACGTTAATATCATTTGGTTATTTTTTGGGGAATAGGGATTTATGCTGAACGATAACAACCTCATTTCGCGTTATCATGACGGGAAATGAGGTTGTTTTATTTCTATATACAATATGTAATGTTTTTTAATTGGAGTGCTGAAACTCCCTAATAATACGTTCAATAACTGGATGAAGAGTAATAGGTAACTCATCAAGCGGAAAGAAGCGTAATTCTTTTGACTCAGTTTGATCACATATAAGCTCACCGTGGAATTCTCGGCAAATATAAACAGCGAGTACACCGTGTACTTGATCGCCGTTTGGATAGATTTGAAAGAAATCAGGTCCTGAGTATGTACGGAGTAGTTCTGGATTTTTAATGATAAGTCCAGTTTCTTCATATACTTCTCGTTGTAAAGCGTCTTCTAACGTTTCATTATATTCTAAGGCGCCACCAATAATACCCCAGCGGTTAAAATCTGTACGGAGCTGCAGTAATATTTCATTTTTCTCATTTAATATAATGGCGTGTGATCCGATTAAAATGAGTGGATGATTTCCTACTAGATTTCTCATGTCTTCAATATAGCCCATAATTCTTCTCCTTATATTTAATAATAATTAGGCAGTTCTTTTAACATTTTTTCTGTTTTACGTGCTGTAAATGCTAAGTTATGATCATCTTTTGTTCTAAAAAATAATGTGCGTAAAAAGATTTTAATGTTTGCGCATAAAATACAATACTCATTAAGGGAAAGGCGTTTTCTAATTTGAGGAAGCCTTTTTATTTTTTTATAAATAATTGAAATTAACTCATCTTGCGGGAAGTCATGATATAGCATAGATAGTAACGGTGTAACAATTCGTTCATCTTCATTATTATGAAAAAGATCCGATGGGATGAAAATTTTATTTAATAAACAATGAATTAATTCCTCGTACCATTCAAAGGTCGTATAGGAATTGTGAACAATTTCAGAAAAGGCATCAGATACGTGGGCAAGACAATGAGCCCATCCTTTATTTTCAATATAGCCTCGAAAATCCATTTCTAAGTTTGTGTATGTAATGAGTTTGTTTTTTATTTCTTCGATATCCTCCTCTGTAAAAAAGTAGTGCGAGTTAGCGAATTGGAGTATTAATGCAAGTAACGAAACAGTATAAGAACGTGTGAAAACCCCATCTGTAAGTGGGGAGTGAATGTCACAATATAAATACTCATCACTTAAACAAGTTTGTAGAAGTAATTTCAGTTGATCGTCCATAAGGAATTCATGATGAATGAAATGTGCAAAACATTTATATATAAGTTGGTAACGAACGTAACTATCAGTTGTTCCGATATACTGAAGCATATTGAGCGTTAACTCATTAATATCTATATGTTGCAGTTGCGTATAGTCATTTTGTTGTATAAGCTCTAACTGTTGTTGCAATGATGTAATATCCAATGGAGAACCTCCTCCGCACTTTAAAGATGCAATGTTTTCTAGTATTCTATATATTCAAGGACAATCCTGCTCATGCAAGGAGAACAAGTAGAAATTCGAGTATGACATAGATGAGGGAAGTATATGATGACTATAGAACAGTTAGAAAAACATTTTAAAATAAGAAAAAATGCTTCTTCTATAATGATAAAAGAAAATGATGCAGAGGTTTTTACAGAAGAGCAATTAGAAGAGATAATGCAATATTGCGTTGCTGAAGCTGAAAAAGATGGAATAGAAGAATTGCAATTTGAGATTTCTTCAAAAAGCCCAAATTATGATGTGTATAAGAAATGTTTCGAAACGTATTCATTTGAATATATTACTGAAAATATGATTGTATTTAAGGATATATATGAAGTAGAAGATATAGAAAGTGAAATTGATTTTAAGCTTATTGAAGAGATAGGCGAAGCCGCTTTTTATTCACTGTGGAATGAAGTGACGGGAGAACAAATCGATTATGATCAATTTGTAAATACGATGCTACAAGAAATAGGTGGGCAATGGAAAGAACATTGTTTAACAGCAAGTATCGATGAAGAGCCAATAGGAATTGTAATCCCGCATATTGAAAGAGGTACGTTAGAAGAAGGAAAACTTATGTATTTCGCAGTCGCTCCAAATATGCGAAATAAAGGGTATGAAGCAGCATTCTTTACAGGGGCAATGTTTGTCTTAAAAGAAATAGGCGCATCTTATTATATTGGCGAGACAAATGTACAAAACGAGTGGATGAAGGATGTCTTTGAAAAGAACGGATGTCAGCAGCTGAGCTCTACTGAGCGATATGTGAGAAGGTTTTAGAAGGATGGATGATTTACTCTCTCGAACTCATTTAGCGGGAATCCATGTACAACTTATGAACAAATAAAAGAACTTTTTGCATGTTTGTAAGATAAAAAGAAAAATCGAAACGACAAAGTAAGCTTTCCTATAATACAATAGAGAAGGATTAGACTATACGAAGAAAGCGTTGGTGAAAGTATGAAGCAGCAAAGAAATTGGCTACAAGCAACTGTAGAACGAAATGAAGATAATACGTTACATATAAAGTGGGAAAATAATATAGAAGAAGTTCGTATTTATTGGAGTACTTCACCAGATCATATTGAAGAAAATGGAGAATTACTTGTAACAGTAAGTGGGGATGCATGTACAATTGAAAACCCGAGTGAAAATGAGCGTCCATATTTTAGGTTAGTAGGAAGTAATGGACAAGCAGTGACAGTAGCTGAGCGTAGATTACCATTACAAGGTGCGTTTAACTTCCGTGATATGGGAGGATATGAAACGACTGAAGGCCGTAAAGTAAAATGGGGTAAATTGTATCGTTCTGAAGAATTAGCAGGATTAACAGAATGGGATATCGAGTATTTACAGAAGTCTAGCTTAAAATTAATTTGTGATTACCGTACAGATTTTGAAGTGAAGCATAAGCCGAACCCAAGTGTTACAGGTGCTCGTCAAGTGTGCTTACCAGTTATGCAAGACTTGGCGAAAGACTTGAATATAAATGAATTTTTCCAAGTTGGTGACCTTTCTATGTTAGGGAAACCAGGCGAGTATCTTGTGAAAATGAATCAAGATTTCGTAAGTGGTAATGAAGCATTCGTGAGCTTCTTAAAACTGGCGCAAAACCCGGAAAACTTACCGTTAGTAAACCACTGTACAGCTGGAAAAGACCGTACAGGATTTGGTTCTGCATTATTATTACTTTTACTAGGTGTACCGGAAAAAACAGTAATGGAAGACTACTTACTAAGTAACGGTTTCCGTGAAAAGTTAAATGAAAAAATGATGGCCTTTTTAGGTGCGAAATTACAGAACGACGAAAGTAGAGCAATATTAGGTGCAATGTTTGAAGCACGTGCTGAGTATTTACAAGCTGCGATTGATGAAGTTAAAAAGCAATATGGATCAGTGGAAGCATACGCTGAAAAAGCTCTTGGCTTTACGAAAGAATCGTTAGAGGAATTGAAAGAATTATTGCTAGAAGATAAATAAGAAGAAGGGAGGCTGATTGGATTAGCCTCCTTTTATTATTGTTGCTATAATTAAGCTATGAGAAAATAGGAATTGAGGCGAACATCATGAAATACAAAGTAATACTATTCGACGTAGACGATACATTATTAGATTTCCCTAAAACAGAAAGAAACGCATTACATAACGCGTTTGTACAATTTGGCATGCCTACAGGGTATAATGATTATCTTGCAAGTTATAAAGAGATTAGTAATGGATTATGGAGAGATTTAGAGAATAAAATGATTACGCTAAGTGAATTAGCGGTAGATCGATTTAGACAATTATTTGCTCTTCATACTCTAGAAGTAGATGCGCAGCAATTTAGTGATGTATACCTTGAAAACTTAGGAAAAGAAGTACATCTTATAGATGGTGCAGTGCAATTATGTGAGAACCTTCAAGATTGCAAGTTAGGTATTATTACGAATGGATATACGAAGGTGCAACAATCTAGAATTGGAAATTCCCCTTTATGTCACTTCTTTGATCATATTATTATTTCTGAAGAAGTCGGCCATCAAAAACCAGCGCGTGAGATTTTTGATTATGCTTTTGAGAAGTTTGGGATTACGGATAAATCAAGTGTACTAATGGTTGGAGATTCGCTAACTTCTGATATGAAAGGCGGAGAAGATTACGGTATTGATACGTGTTGGTATAATCCGAGTTTAAAAGAGAATACGACGAGTGTTAAGCCGACTTATGAAGTGGAGAACCTGCTACAAATTTTAGAAATTGCGGAAGTGGCGGAAGAAAAGGTAGCTTCATTTTAATAGAATTAAGATTTTTCGATTAGTTGATATATATTAAGTTACGGTAGATATATTTGAAAAATCGTTCATATAAGTTCATATACTATGATATGGAACAAAAAAAGATGGTACCAAGTCAAAATAATTTTACTGAAAGAAAACAGAAATAACACAAAATAATATATTTAGCTGTTTGTAATTGGTCATTACAAACAGCTAAAAAAAACGATTGCCTCTTAGGATCCAAGCAATCGTTTTTTTATTTTTTTCGGAGATGAAATTTGTATTTTTATACCCTATCTCCATCAAGTTTAAAAAATGTTTGTTCCCCAGTAATGAAAAAAATGAATTTAATTCTCATAAATAACTGTAAAGTGGTAAAAATTTCGTTTTGGGTGTAATTCAAAATCTTAAGTTAATGGGCATGAGGTGGGACCCTTTCCTTGTTTAGACCGGATATCCGCCTGTTGGCGGTGGCCAAGCACTAAATAATCTGCGAATCAGCACAATTTCTCCTAAATGGTAGGAGTTATGAGATGCAATATTCCGTAGAACACCGCCAGGGGTTTCATCAGGCCATTCCTCCAATGTTTTGTCCAATTGAACAGTTTGGGCGATCGTGCATGCCTGTTCAATCCCTTGAAGAAAATACTGAATAATCTGTTGCCACTCTTCCTCACTGCCAGGGCATTCTTCTTCAGGCCAGCTCTCTTTTACATGGGCAGGCAATGCAGGCTTCTTCCCCTGAGCGGATAATAAGAGAAAATCTTGCCAATAGGTCATGTGTTTCACTAATTGATAAATAGAATAAGGCAGTTCCTCTCTGCGTTTTCCCGCAAGCGCCACGTCTATATCCGACAAAGCATTCTTGATGGGAAGATGTCCTCGTTCCCCTCTTAACGATTTTACTAATGCCTGGCTAAACGCTTTATTTGATTGCTCCATAATAACTGACTCCCATCCTGTTTTATTTTCTAATTTGCTGATTTTATGATTCCGTCTTTTTTATATGTACTAAATAAATTATAGAAGCTTTACGACTATTAAGAGAAAGTAAAATAAGGCAAGAATCACTGACTTCTTAACGTACAGGAAATCGTAGGTTTTTATTTAATTAGTACCTTAATGTACAATTGTATTAACAGATAAATCAAAGGTTCGAATGACAACATTCAGGTCTGCGTTAATATCAGCCACTTTTGATTTTAGCTTTTCCGATCCCTCCTGAATTTTATCCAATTGATTTTATTGTGAATGAACTATGAGTTGATTATAATAATTAGAGTGAACTCTAAGTCAAGAAAAAAATAATAAAAGGATAGTTATTCTATTATGAGGGAGTTCGCGAAGCAAAAATAGCGCTACTATACTAAGGTCATTCACGTGTTATAATGCGATAATTAAATATTCATATATACATAGTTTCTCAGAGTGATGCGATGTCATGTATGAGCTGTGTAACAACTAGAGGTGAGTGAAGGATGTTAATGTTTTTATTTGAGTTAGACAAGGCTATCCCGCAGAAGGATGAGCCACGGTATGCCGCTTATGCAAATGGCTTTATTGAAGGGGATTTAACGATTCGCGTGAGTGACAGCGTATTTTTTCAGAAGTCATGCATGAAGGTTGCAGAGCTTGGCATTTATTTAGGACAGTGGATGGAACAAGTGCAACATGGGCAGAAAGAACAATTGAATTATGAAACGAGTGACCGTGAGGAAGTAATTCTCGGATTCGTATATGAAGAGGAAGATCAGTGGAGAGTTTTTTCCAGTTGGCAGCAATTTGAACTTCAAGAGCGTATATCAACTACAACATTAGTAGAGAGCGTTCAACGCTATTTATATGAGCTAAATAAGGAACTGCGCGCGATAGGATATCCTGTGACGTTTGATCAGTACTTAAGAGGAGAGCGAATGATGCAGCTTTCTTATAAACGACTGTGTGATAGTAAAGCGGATACGACTTCAATAGAGGTTTACAATGGAAGCGAAGGAGTAGGCGCAGTACGGGGCTATTATAAAAATACGTTGATGAAAGTGCTAGACTTCATTCCGAAAGTCGGTAGTAATATCATTTATGAAATAAAGGATAGTAAGAACAATATTCGCGTCATTGCAAAGGATGTAAGTAGGCAGCGTCAAAGAAGGATTTTAGTAACGTACATCGATAATAATGATGCAGAGCATGAAATACTTGTATGTGACGGAAAGTTATTAGATGCAAATTTCTTATTTACTTTTACATATAAGACAGAAGAATATGTTGTTCACAAAACTTCAATTGGGCTTGGAAAATTATTACGAAACGGCTATGTAATCGCAGATTGGAATATTCGTCTTGAGGAAGATATGTATTATATCGAGATGGATGTATATGATGAGGATTATATAGAGGATCAATACTTACTGTTAGGTGTATTTCATGCGGTTTTGTATGGGTGATAAATGAAAAGTACTGGTATTCTTCATGGGAAGGATACCGGTATTTTTTATGTGGTTCTGGTGTGAAGATTGCATTTTGTCGCTTTTCTTTTTTTAGGAATTTACAGTTATAACATCTCATATTTTGTTTATAATTGTAAATGGTTATTAAAATGTATAAATGTTATTTCTTTTTTAATAAATAAAAAATATAAAAAGGAAAAATAATGCAACTTTATAACACGCTTATTCGTGTTATATATGAAAGGAGGAGGGGGATGGAAATTGAAGAAATATATAAGGTTTATATAAACGATGTGTACCGGTATTTATTTTCCCTTTCTCGTAGCCATCACGTAGCGGAGGACTTGATGCAGGAGACTTTTTATCGGGCGTATCTTTATCTAGAAGACTATGAAAACCAAAAGGTAAAATCATGGCTTTTTAAAGTGGCATATCATACGTTTATTGATTTTGTAAGGAAAGAGAAAAAAGTATCTTTTGTAGGAACGGAGGAATTAGAGACAATACAAGCAGGGGAATCTACAGAAGAGTATGTAGTCGCAAAAAATAGTTATGAAAAATTAATTCAGATTATTCATACTTTACCAGTGGTAGAGGCACAAGCTATTTTATTATGTGACGTACATCAATTAACGTACGAAGAGGGTGCTACTGTATTAGATTTAAAGGTAAATACTTATAAAAGTCACATATTTCGTGGGAGAAAGAGATTAAAAGAATTGTTAAAGGAGGAAAAGAGTCAAAATGACAAATGATAAACCTCATTCTGAACAAGATGATTATAAAGAATTGTTACAAGAAGCTCTTCATCAAAGACCAGATTCACTTCCTGATGGAAAACAGCAGCAAGTGTTGAAAATAGGTAAAAAAAGAGCTCGAATTACGAATGTGTTGATTGTATTTACTTTTTTATTACTTATTCAACCTATTTTATATATATCTACACTTTTATATTATACATTGGCACCTACAAACGCGATGGAGATACGGAATGTAGTAAATCAAACATTAAGTGTAACAGAACCTAATGTATTTATGAAAGAAAGGGATATGGAGCAAACATTGTTACCGCTTAGTTTACAATTGCATTTTGATTTGTATAAAAGGGTAGGAAAGAAAGATATTCGAATAGGAGAAGAGAAAACAGATTATTTATTAAGTAGAGCAACGAAAGTAAGCCGTGAATATACAACAGATGAAAAAATTCCGGAAGTCCCATATATAGATAACGAGGTATTATCTCATCCTAATAATTATAATGTGTCTTATAATAGTAGCGAGGAAGCTCAGGTATTAAAAGGTCTTCCACAAGAATCTGTTGTAGAAGCATTTGTATCTTTTAGAGAATTATTAAGTGTACAAGAGGTAACGGATACGTTTCCTACTATTGATATTGTTTGGTATGCCGTGAATACAGGATTAGAGGAGAAGCAAAAGAATGATGAGGGTCAGTATGTTGCCCCAATCGGTTTTCCAGCAGATATGATTTCAAGTCCAAGTGGTCCTTTTTTAAGTGACTCACCTCATGAGGAACAATTTATTGATGTGTTAAAGTCATTACGGAAGCATGAAGATTTAGCGGTGAAGCTATCTAGAGCGAAAACATTAGAGTTGTCACAGCGCATTTCTTTCCTTGAAAAAAATGGGATAAAAACATACGGGGCAGTTGTAACTGGACCTAAAGGAGAAGTTGAAAAATTGATGAGCCATGAAAAAGTTAGAAACTTGAAAGTAGGTGAAGCGAGATTATGGAATTGGCATTCTTAAAAAAAAGAAAGAGTCATATTTATAAACAGGAAACGTGGATGGGTATTATTTCATTAATTATTGCCTTTCTAGCGTTATTGTATTTGAACATTACATTGCTTATTCAAGAAATATTTATAGGCGAAGGTTTTCGAGAAATAGTTGGAGCTGGATTGATGTGTTCAGTCGTAGGCATGCTCACAAAAAGCAAAAGTCGAAAATATGCATTGTGGGCATGTAGTTTATTTGTTTTTATGTTACTGTTTGCTGTATTTGGATTTATGTTAGGTTGGATGATAAGCTTTACGCCATAAATATGTGGAAAAGAGCGAATGTAGATTCGCTCTTTTTTAATGTGTAAAAAGTAAACTAGATAAGAGAAGAACCTATCAAATTTGAAAGGAGAGCACTATGCATCTAGGCTGTGGTTTTGTTGATATGTTTTCCGCTCACGATTCAGTATTATATATTAAACTTGGTGCCCTTTATTAATCCTCAAAAATAAAAACCTCATCAATCGTACTATGTAGTGCCCTCGCTATATCGTGAGCAAGCTGTAAGGAAGGGTTATACTTTCCTTTTTCGAGATGGCTAATCGTTTCACGACGTACACCAACCTTTTTCGCTAAATCTTCCTGCGTCATATGTACTTTGGCACGGTATTCTTTTATCTTCGTTACGAACGCCATGGTGCATCTTCCATTTCATCAACTGGTTTATCGTAAAAGAAGGTAGAGAATCCGAATGTAAGAATGAGTGTGCTGAAAATAAGAGCAATATCAATCTCTTGTAGTGTAGGATTCGGAAATAACATTTCAATAAAGATAATGATAGCGGTAGTTAATAACGTAACGATAAAGGCGTTGCGGCAAGATTTATTGACGATTTGTTCAAATAGTTCATCGTGTTGAACTTTTCTATACGTCGTGAAAAAGGAGAAGAAACAGAACATAGTAAACAATCCTTTTTCATAAAAAAATCCGAGAAACCCAAAGAAACCGAGAAATCCTAAATATTTTATCCAAGTCGTTTTCATGATAGATTCTCCTTTCGATGTTAGAAATAAAGTGAAGGCTAATAATCAGTGGGGGGTGTTCATCCCCCACTGATTATTAGCCTTCACCAATCGGGCGTTTACGGGCAGCAGGGCTCCCACCTAACTTCTTTGCTCCAGCCGAATTTTGAGGTGGGAGTCTTACTGCCAGTTAATGCGGGATAAATCACTATATGTTATAAATATATCACATATGGAAATTCATAGTAATAATAGTTTTGCGATTTATTTCATAATAATAGTAAAAAAGGTTAAATATTCTGTAAAATAAAAAGGGAAATATCGTAAAATGGATGTAAGGAGGGGGAGGACGAAATGTTAACTGGGATAATGATCGTTATATTACTTGTAGTTATTACTGTAATTGGAACGGTGTTAATTGGGCGAAATGGTGATGCGAATTATAGTAAAGCGACAAAAGGAAATATTAAACGACTTACGATGATTTATATAATACTAGCTGTTGTTTTAATTGTTGGATTAGGAGTTTATATTTATTTTAAAGGTTAAAAAAACTGAAAAATGTAAAAATCTATAAATATAAGTATGCTATAATATTAATATAGTTAATTGGTAATTAAGGAAAGGATTGGATGTAATGATCGAAATTTTGAATGTGTCAAAAAGTTATAATGGATCTACCTATGCAGTAAAAGATTTAAGTTTATCTGTACCGAGCGGAGAAATCTTTGGGTTTTTAGGACCGAATGGTGCGGGTAAATCAACGACAATTAAGATGATTACTGGTATTCATGGGGTGGACAAAGGAACCATTACAATCAACGGTAAAGATATTATGAAAAATCCGATGGAAGCGAAGAAAACATTTGGCTATGTTCCAGATAGCCCGGATATGTTTTTACGATTAAAAGGGATTGAATATTTAAACTTTATGGCTGATATGTATGAAGTACCGAAGGAAGTAAGACAAGAACGAATAGAGTCATTAGCGAAGAAGTTTGATCTGTACAATGCTTTATCTGATCAAATTCAAAGTTATTCACACGGTATGAGACAAAAGATTGTTATTATCGGTGTGCTCGTACATGAACCAGATGTGTGGATTTTAGATGAACCGTTAACAGGTCTTGATCCGAAATCTGCATATATTTTAAAAGAAATGATGAGAGAACATGCAGATAAAGGGAAGATTGTATTTTTCTCGACACACGTATTAGAAGTAGCTGAAAAAATATGTGACCGCGTCGCGATTATTAATAAGGGAAATCTTCAGTTTAAAGGGAATTTAAATGAAATGAGAGATCATTTTGAATCCAATGAATCACTTGAAAAAATGTTCTTGGAGATGACGGGCAATGAGTAAAATTTTGACGTTAACGAAAGTATTATTGAAATTAAATTATGCAGATTTCATAACAGATAAAAAGAAAAGATGGGCGTATTTATTTTCATTTGCAGCCATTTTATTTGTAGGTTTTTTAATATTTGGTTCGATGACCCATGGAATATATGAAGGAATGATACACCTCGGACAGGATCCAGGAATTGTTATTGCGATGGGATTAGCAGTTGCTAGTATATGGGTATTTTTGATGAGTATTATGAACATTTTAACAGTGTTTTACTATAGTAATGATGTTGAAATGTTGCTACCGTTACCGTTAAAACCAGCGCAAATTATTTCGGCAAAGTTCTTTACAGTGTTAATTACACAATACGTAATGAGCTCGTTTATTTTATTGCCTATCTTTATTACTTACGGTTTAAAGAGTGGTGCTTTCATTACATATTACATTTATATGATTGTCATTTACTTATTCTTCCCGATCATTCCGCTAGTTTTAGCTTCGTTAATTATGACAATTATTATGAGGTATACGAATATAGCGAAAAATAAAGATCGAGGAAGTATATTTATTGGAGTCGTAAGTATACTATTTATCGTCGGAATCAATGTATTTATGCAATGGAGAAATAAAAGTGCAGTATCTGGAGCTGGAGATTCAGTTGCGAATTATCTTACAAATAATCAATCCTCCCTTTTCATACAAATGACAAATTATTTTCCGACTACATATTTTGGTGCAATGGGATTAGTAGAAAATGCATCGTGGAAGGGAATATTATACGTACTAATATACATTCTTATTTCTATCGCATTTTTCGGTTTGTTTTATTACATTGCAGAGCGTACATATTTAAAAGGGGTTATTGGACTTTCAACGAGTACAGCAAAAAAAGAGGTAATTTCAGCAGAAGGCTTACAGAAATCAACAGTACAAAGTTCACATTTAAAAGCGTATGTGAAAAAAGAATTTAAAACGTTATTCCGCACGCCACAATTTTTCTTAAATTGTATTGTGCAAACTTTTGTTATGCCAATTATGCTGTTCTTTGTTTTGTTTGTACAAGATGGAAATTTAAAATGGATTACGGAATATATTGATAATCCAGAATCAGCAGGTTTCACAATTGGTGTTGGCCTTTGTGCATCCTTATTTTTAATGGGGAGTAACGTTATTGCAACAACGTCATTCTCACGAGATGGAAGCTCTTGGTTTGTTAATCGCTACTTACCAGTAAAGGCTTCGGATATCTTTTTTGCGAAAGCGATAACGGCCTGGTTAATTAATGTAGTCATTTTAGGAGTATTCGGTATTACAATGGGAGTTGTAGCAGGTATTTCGCCAGTCTTCATGATACTTTGGTTCTTACTAAGTGCGAACGGTTTATTGTTAATTAATTTAATCGGTACACGCTGGGATGCACAAACTGCAGATATTCATTGGGATACAGAACAGAAATTATTTAAAAGTCGATATACAACTTTGTGGAATTTTTTAGCTAATATTTTAATAGCTTTAGTTATTGTAGCGGGTGTAAGTGTATTATACTTCTTCCTTCAAGTAGGACTTTGGATTATGTTTATCGTTTTATTTGTAATGTTTACGATTGTAAATTATATCTTTATTAAAATTTTAAAATTAGGCGCTGAGCGTATATTGTCAAATATTAATTAAAAAGGTATATCCTCTGTATTCGTGCAGGGGATTTATCCATAGATGGAGGAGAAAAAGTGAAGAAAATAGCAATTGTAACAGGGGCAACTCGTCTGAATGGAATTGGTGCAGCTGTATGCAAGGTGCTTGCTCAAAATGGGATAGACATTTTTTTCACGTACTGGCCTCGGTATGATAAAGCGATGCCATGGGGAATGAATGATCAAGAGCCCTTTTTGTTGAAAAAGGAAATTGAAAGTTACGGCGTTCGATGTGAAATGGCAGAAATCAACTTATCGCAGTCTTATTCGCCTAATCGTGTATTGTATATGGTATCAGAACGTTTAGGGGATCCATCTATTCTTATTAATAATGCGGCGTATTCTACTCCTACGAAAATTGAAGAGTTAGATGTAGAACAGCTAGATAAACATTATACGGTTAATGTTCGTGCTCCTATGCTATTAAGTTCATTATTTATTAAACATTTTTCACTTAAAACGAGTGGAAGTATTATAAATCTTACTTCTGGGCAGTCATTAGGCCCGATGCCAGATGAACTAGCATACGTAGCAACGAAAGGAGCAATAGAAGCATTTACAAAGTCAGTTGCACCAGTTGCTATGGAGAAGGGGATTACAGTCAATGCTGTTGATCCAGGACCAACGAATACAGGATGGATTACAGAGGAATTACAGCATCATTTAGTATGGAAATTCCCGCAAGGAAGAGTTGGAGAACCGGTGGATGCGGCACGCTTAATTGCTTTTTTAGTAAGTGAAGAAGCGAAGTGGGTTACTGGGCAAGTTATTCATTCGAATGGTGGTTATTCATAAAAATATTATGTTAACAAGTGTTGAGAAATAAAAAAATTAGTAATTATTTTGTTTTTTGTATAAATAAAATGTCAAGAAAGATAAAAAATTGATAGGGGAGTATGTTGTCATTTGTAGATTGTAAATCTTCATGTGACAACATACTCTTTTTCTTTTGCTACAGAGGAGGAAAATGTAGTAGAAAAAACTCGAATATTAAAATGAATTTATCGTTTTTTGTACGTATTATTATGAAGATTACTGTCGGAAAGATGGTGATTCGTATGAAAAGGGATTTTTTAAGGGGAAATAGAATCGTAAAGAGAAGGATAAAATTGTAAACATAGGGGGATTTTTATGAAAATGAAAAAGGTCGCTATCGCATCAGTAGCAATTGGTACAATGCTTACAATGGCAGCTTGTAGTACCTCCACAGATAAAGATGCAGCGAAGAAGGATCAGGCAACTGCACAAAATGAAGAGCAATCGAAAACGACAAGTGCAGATGAAGCGTCAAAAACAACGAAAGATACTGAAAAAGACACAAATACTTCTTCGAATGAAAAAACAGATAAGGATGCAAAAAATACAAAGGAATCATCAGGAACAGAAAGTAACGGCAAAACAACAAAAGAAAAAGAAACGACAGGAAAAACGAATGATCAAACTACTAGCGGGAAAACAACAGATCAAAGTACAAGTACAAACAACAACGGAAAAACAACAGATCAAAGTACAAGTACAAACAATAACGGAAAAACAACGAAAGATCCGAAGAAAAACGTCGCTGTGAAAACAAATGTAAAAGAAGTCGTTACATTAATTGAAAGCTTGGACAAGCAATTAGCTGCAAATCCTAAATTAGAATCAGTTAATAAACTTGGAAAACAAATTAATGAGAAGTGGGATGTCATTGAAAAAGAGTTAGAAGCATCACATCCGACTGAATATAAAACAATTGGCCAAAGTATGTATCCGTTAATTGTAGGAGCGGAGAAAGAAAAGATTGATATTAATAAAATGAAGTCATTAACGACAAAAACGAAAAAAGATTTAAATCAATTATTAACGAAGCTTTCATAGTTTCAAAAGCCTACTCGTGTGAGTAGGCCTTTTTAGTTTGTTGTACATTCTCGTTGGGTGTTAAGAAATAAAGACTTCATTTGAAAGGAACATCACAATGATAAAAAAGAGTGATAACTATTAAAGATATTTTTTGATAGGAAGTCATATAAAACGCTCCCTTGTATTTATATTTGCAATTTAGTAGTTTTTAAAGTTCATTATTTTCTACAAAAATTTCATTTTGTAGAAAAGGAGAATGAATTGAGATATACGATAAAGAGGAAGTTTATGATGAAGAAATTGCACCAGTATCGCAGAAAATCCTAGAAATATGTAAACGAGAAGAACTTCCAATGGTCGCACAATTTTATTTAGCGGAAGAGTCTCCATACAGTGGCTGTTCAACCATTATATTGTTCGTCAGCAATTGTTCAGGGAGAACATAATGAAGAAGAAGGCATTCAGCAGTTACAATCAATTGCTCAAATTATGAAATACGGAACAAATGGACTACCAGTAGTAATGACGGCAATGATTCGAAAATAAAAAAGCAGCTAACAAAAGCTAGCTGCCCGACTCTCCAAGGGGGAACAAGGAGAAAATCTAATGTCATGTATAGTATTGACGGAATATTGAATTTTATTCGAGGAGGGCTTATTTTTAAATGTAATTTAGGGTTGGTTCCAGAAAAGTGACATACCACAAAAATATAAAATTATTAAAAGGACAATTACTATGAAAGCAATTAAAGAAACTTTCTTCCATAAATTTTTCATCAGTAGACCTCCTTTATGAAGAATATTAACACTTTTCCAGAATCTGACCCAAATAATCCTTTTACTCAAAAAAAGATCGCCTGTATACTAAGAGGCAATCTTTTTTGAGTTGTTTGTAATGGCTAATTACAGGTTTTAAATACTATTTAGTGTTATTTCTACTTTCCAAAACCTGCTCCATATTATTAGTCGCCCATTCCATCATTAAAAGGATAATTGGACGTAATGACTCGCCAAGTTCAGTTAACGAATATTCTACTTTAGGGGGCACTTCACGATATACCTCCCGATGTACGATGCCATCTGCTTCAAGTTCTCTAAGTTGAAGTGTTAACATTCTTTGGGTGATATTAGGTTTTAATCTTTTTAATTCATTAAATCGTTTCTTACCATCTAATAAATGATAAAGAATAACACCTTTCCATTTTCCGCCAATAACCTCGACCATAGCTTCTACTGGACAAGAATATTTATTTAAAAATGGATAATTTACATCATCTTCTTTTGAACTAATCATAAAAAGACTCTCCCTTAACAATAGTATCTTTTTTGATACTATAGCACATAAATGTGCGTACTTGTATCATTGTTATTTTAAAAATATAATTTGGTTAAATAATAATTTAATGAAAAGGGGATCTTTTATGACTAACACAAAACAAAATACAAAACAAAAAATTATTGAGGCTTTTAACTTTAGACATGCATGTAAAGAATTTGATCCTATGAAGAAAATTTCAGAAGATGATTTTAAATTTATTTTAGAAACAGGAAGATTATCTCCTTCTTCTTTTGGATATGAGCCTTGGAAATTTATTGTGGTACAAAATAAAGAATTAAGAGAAAAACTATTACCATATTCATGGGGAGCAGGTGGGCAACTTTCAACAGCAAGTCATTTTGTCATTGTTCTTTCAAGAAACATCAAAGATATGCACTATGATGCAGAGTATATTCAGCACATGATGAAAGATATTATTGGATTGCCTGAAGAAGCCCAACAGATGAGATATGAATTCTTCAAAAAATTCCAAGAATCGGATTTTAAATTGTTAGACTACGAACGTGCTGTATTTGATTGGTCATCGAAGCAATCTTATATTGCTTTAGCTAATATGATGACTAGTGCAGCTCAAATCGGTATTGATTCTTGTCCAATGGAAGGATTCGATAAAGAAAAAGTAGATTCTTTACTTCGTCAAGAAGGAATTTTAAAAGATGATAATCTTGAGGTATCAGTTATGGTTGCATTTGGATACCGTAAAGGAGAACCAAAATTTAATAAAACAAGACAAACTATGGATACTATTGTTGAATGGATTTAATAAGATAAATTTGTATCCATATAACGAAAAAAACGCTACCCTTTCTATAGAAAGGATAGCGTTTTTTTTATGTCTGTTTTTAAATTTAGCGAGAATGCTTTGTGAATAGTTGAATTGCCTTTTCAGGTACATAGAATTTCCCGTTGCTTTCTACAACGATGCCTCCTAATTCATAATCTTTCCCACCAATATAGATAATGTTTTTATTAACAAACAATTTGGCCTCCGTATTATTGCGTTTTACTACAAGCACCGGGTTTCGTACATCTTTTTTGTCAATCGTTACAGTTGCACCAATTTGTTTAAAGGATGTTTCAGCATCTAAGAATAATTTCTTAGTTAATTCTTCTAATTGAAAGCCCATTGCTTTAGCCATTATTTTCGCAATGTCTGTATTTTGGACTAAACCGTATGGCTTTTGAGGACCGTAAGAGTATAAGAATACATCTTCACCCGTATGACCACCAGTTGTAAAACCGATGTTCGCACGGTTGGCCAATAATTTAGTAAAGATTGGACCTACATCAGTTTTCTTTTGTGCAGCTTTTAACAGCTCTTTTTCATTATCAGTTAGGTCGTCTAAACCGTAAAGTGCAGCGATCTCTTTTATATTAGATAAATCATCTTTTAGTTTATTTGTAGCACCTTCAAGTGTCATTTTCGCCTTTTTCAGTGGGGCAATGTAAGCTGATACTGGTGTGGTATCATATCCTTTTGTGGTATTGCTGTTGCCAATGGAAATACCGCTATTACCATGATCCGCTAATGCAATGACCATAGTGTTACCGTCTTTCTTCGCAAATTCTAATGCTTCTGTAACTGCATCATCAAATGCCAATACATCGCTAATCATCCCGATTGGGTCATTTGCATGTGCTGCCCAATCTGCCTTACTACCTTCTACAAATAAGAAGAAACCATCTTTATCTTTTGATAATGTTTGAATTGCTTTTCTCGTCATCTGGGAAAGAGTTGGCTGCTTAGGATTGGTTATTATACGATCCATATCGAACGCAAGGGCAGTATTAGAGAAAGAACCCCAGATTTTCTTTGATTTGGAGTTTAATAACGCATCTTTTGTTTCGACAAAGTCATACCCTTTGTCTTGAATCACTTTTACTAAATCTTCGTTGTCTTTACGAATTCCGTTGCTTGTCGTAGGCTGAAGTGCTGCTTTTCCACCACCTAATACAACTTCTATATTTTGATAAACTTGCTGTTCACCAAGTACTTCGAAATCTTTACGGTTAACGTGGTGGGCAGAGAAACTAGCAGGAGTAGCATGTTGAATTTCTGATGTAGCAATGATTCCTGTCGCGCGGCCGGAACGTTTTGCGCCTTCTAATACGTTGGCAACTGGACGAAACTTGCATTCTTCTTTCACTGGTTCTAAGCCAGGTGAATTCACAACAGAAGGTAATACGCCCACGTAGCCTGAATTTGATTTATTTCCTGTCGCTAAAGCTGTGGCTGCTGGTGCAGAGTCCGTAATAGCTGATTCTGCGGAATACGTACGAACACCTCCGGATACAATTTGATCTAGTGCAAGAGGTGAACCTTTATACCAGCGGGCTAATGTTGTAGCAGAAGAACTTGTCCCATCTATAACCATGAAAATCACATTTTTAGGTTGCTTTCCTGCTTTTTTTACCTCAGCTTTTACCTCGTTATCGTTCATTATGATTCCTGTTGCTAATGTAAATAGTGCTATCGTTCCCGCTAATGTTAGTCCCATTATTTTTTTTCGAAGAGTAGTCATTGTGGTTCCTCCATAGGTCGTTTTCGATATCCAAATCTAACGTTCGTATGTAAACAAGATTTATTATTAGTAGTACCCCATTGCAACGAAACTAACAATAACTATGGAGTCGAAAAGTTAAATTTAAGCTACTTCTTCAGCAAAATATTCTCCTCATATAAAACTTCTTTGCACCCTTAGTTACATGGTCTTTCCTATAAAAAGAATCTTCTCTTTATTTTATGGGAAACATTTAAAAAAGGATGGTGGGGACATGACAATTGATCGAGTTTGTACAATTGGGCCAGCGAGTAATAATGAAGAAACGTTAGCGCAGTTAATAAACAATGGTATGAAAATTGTTCGGTTAAATTTATCACATGGTACGCATGAAAGTCATAAAGACATCATTCGTTTAGTAAAATCGTTAGACGATTCTATTAAAATTCTAGGGGATGTACAAGGTCCTAAAATAAGATTGGGTGAAATGAAAGAGGAACAAATTACACTTGAAGCAGGGGAGTTATTTACTTTACATACCAATCCAGTTCAAGGGAATAAAGAAGAAGCAAGTGTTGATTATGTAGGGATCGCGAATGACGTGAAAGTTGGAAGTAGAATTCTTATTAATGATGGAGAAGTTGAGTTAATCGTTGAAAAGATAAGTTCGGAAAAAATAGAAACAAGAATAAAAACAGGTGGCAATATTTCCTCTCATAAAGGGGTGAACTTACCAGGTACAATTGTTAGTTTGCCAGCTATTACGGAGAAAGATAAAAAAGATATTCAATTTCTTCTAGAAGAGGAAGTTGATTTTATTGCGTGTTCTTTCGTTCGAAAACCTAGTCATATAAAGAAAATACGAAGTTTTATACATGAACATAAAGAAACATCTCCTAATTTAATTGCAAAAATAGAAACGATGGAAGCAATTGAGAATTTTCAAGACATATGCAAAGAAGCGGATGGCATTATGATCGCAAGGGGAGATTTAGGTGTGGAATTGCCGTATCAATTTATTCCACTGTTACAAAAAATGATGATTCGTGAGTGCAATCGAACGAATACATATGTCATTACAGCGACACAAATGCTTCAATCTATGGTAGATCATTCTATTCCTACAAGAGCTGAGGTGACAGATGTATTTCAAGCTGTACTGGACGGGACGAATGCTGTTATGCTTTCTGCTGAAAGTGCGTCAGGAGATCATCCAATCGAAAGTGTGAAAACGTTACGTCTCGTTTCGGAATTCGCTGAGCATGTAAAAAAAGACGGTCCTTTTGCGATGAAAGATGTATTGGAATTGCTGCATAAGTCTCTTTAGTTTATATAGAAGGATTTATCTCTCATCCTAAAAACGTACGGAAACGAATTAGGGTATGAGGTGCCATTTTAGTATTTACTTACAGATTGAAAGGTGGCATTCCAGCTGCCTATATGAAAGAATCATTATGGAACATGGAGGTCTTTCGGAAATCTAAAGAAGGATTTTAAATTAATTAATCCAATTATCTCATTTAAAATATGTTCATTCCTATTCATAAATGATATCCTTATAGTTGAATACTTTTGCTGAATCAGCAAGAATTTGTCGTTCTTTCTGTATGAATTCAACTTTTTTATGGAAAGATATGTTAGTAAGTGTGCAATTTGAACATTTTATTTTTTAGAGTATGATAGGAGGAGAATGAATATGGAAGCAATTGAAGTAGGCGAAATTTTTAGTCTTACCGATGAGAATAATGAAGAACAGGAAGTTGAAGTGCTTGGAGCGATGGATGTCGAAGGTGCAGAATATATTGCGGTTGCCTTTGTAGAAGACATTCAAACAGAAACTGAGGAAGACATTGATATCTTCTTTTTAAAAGTAGAAGAAGATAATGAATTCTCATACATAGAGAATGACGAGGAATTTGAAAAAGTATCTGCGGCGTTCGAGAAGATTATGGACGAGCAAGAACAAGAATAATAATAAAAAGAGTTAGAAAAAAGAGGGAGATGCATATCTGCCCTCTTTTTTTGTATATGGTTGAAAATTACATTTATAGAAATCAATAATTATATTATGTAAACTGAATGACTCTTTATTTATGCACTAGAAAAACCACCCAAATGAGGGTGGCGCTTATTATATATAGTTATTAAATGTGTTATTTTCCAAGGAAGAGAGGGGAATCTTCACTTCAGTACCTTCCTTCATATTACGCAATACAACTGTTTCTGTAGATAGTTCCTCTTCACCAATTATTAGCACATACGGGATATTTTCTTTATTTGCATAATTAAGGGCACGTTTCAATTTACGTCCAGCTAGTTCAAGTTCGATTTTTAAGGAAGTAGTAGAACGCAATTGCTGGGCGATTTGTAAACATTGTAATTCTGTCCCGAGTGGAATGATAAAAAGATCTGCTGTAGATGATGTTGTTGTTTTCTGTGATAGAGCTGTATAAATGACATCTAATCCGAATGAAATACCGACTGTTGGATAGTTCATATTATCACCACGGAATGCTCCGATAATATTATCGTATCGACCGCCGCTACCGATGCTAGATGTAATCGTGCCATTTTTTAGAAAGATTTCATACACAGTGCCTGTATACATTGTGAGTCCTCTTGCTAAAAACGGATTGAATATCGTATTTTCATTTATTCCGAGAGCGAGTAAGTATTGCTGTAGTTGTTGTAGTTCCTCTACTCCATCGGCGACAAGTGTATTATTGAAAGTGTCTTTAAAGTCGGCTATAGGGAGCTTTAGGCAAGATAAAACAGTATTACATATTGTATCGGCCATTTCTACAGTAATCCCGCGCTCCAATACATCTTTTCGTACACCATCAATCCCAATCTTTTCGATTTTATCCAATGATAAAATTACGTCACTCGTTAGTTCAGTAGGGATGTTAATAGACTGGAGAATACCGTTTAACAATTTTCGGTTATTATATTGGATCGTTACTTCTAAGTTTAACGTTCGGAACAGCTCAAACGCCATGCTCATGAGTTCAGCTTCCGCCATGACTGATTCTACACCGACTATATCAACGTCACATTGAATGAACTCACGGAATCTGCCTTGTTTAATTGGCCCATCTCGAAATACTTTCCCAATTTCATAGCGTTTAAAGGGTAGGCGGATGTTCGGATTCATCGCCACGACTTTTGCGAATGGAATTGTTAAATCATAACGTAAGGCAAGATCGCGTTTTCCTTGATCCTTAAGTGTATATATTTCTTTTAAAATTTCATCGCCACCACCGTACTTGTAAGACATAAGCTCATACATATTTAACGTTGGTGTCTCTAACGGTTTACAGCCATAACGTTCAAACGTATCTTCACAAGCTCTTTTAATTTTATTTCGTAGTACTTGTTCCTCTGGTAAATAGTCTTTTGTCCCTTTTACATTTTTCATTTCCACCATAATCACTCCTCTTTTAAATTAAAAAAAGCTATGCGGGTATAAAAATACCCACATAGCTTTATGAACGCTTCGTGGGTCAACAGGAAAAGCCCTGTACCCACGAAGAAAAATTTTTCTTCGGATACACGGCGTTACGTATGATGATGAAGTTGGAAAGAAGTATTAAAAGTTCGCATTAAAAATCTCTCCTTAACATAAGTTTTTTCAAATTATATCAGATGAATTTGGAAATATCAATATTTTCAGTTTTGAAGAATACGTGAAGTTATGTAGGAGAAATTGAAAAGAGTGTATAATAAAAGAAAACTTAATAATATGAAATAACTTTTTAAGGAGAACACTATGAAAAAAGATAAAACAAATGCGATGCGAATATTAGATAAAGAAAAAATTGAATATTCGATGATGTCATATGATCCGGACGATGGGAAAATTGATGGCGTATCAGTTGCTGGGAAAATTGGTAGAGAAGTGAGAGAAGTATATAAAACACTTGTCGCTCAAGGGAATAGTAAGGATTATCATGTGTTCATTATCCCAGTAGATGAGGAACTAAATTTAAAAGCAGCCGCAAAGGCGGTCGGTGAAAAGAAGATAGAAATGATTCCTGTTAAAGATATTACGAAAGTTTCAGGGTATATTCGCGGCGGTTGTTCACCAGTAGGAATGAAGAAGTTATTTTCTACATGTATTGATGCGAGTGCTCAATCGCTTGAAACGATCATTGTAAGTGGCGGGAAAATTGGAGTACAAATTGAGCTTAAAGTTGATGACTTGGCGAAAGTGACGAGAGCGCAGTTTGGTGAAATAACGAAATAAGTATACATAGGAAAAGAAGTTCTAATTTTATTAAATTTAGATAAAGATTTATAGGATAATTAGTCCATTATGAGGGCGGATTATCCTTTTTTATTTACATAATGAATGAAATGAAAAGAGATTGAATTTTTAGTTTAATCAGTATAATATGGGTGTGTAATTTTAATCATTTGTTTGGCTAATCCAGTAACAAACAAGAACCCTAAAACCGTGCCAGGATAGGAATGTATAAAAAAATGTATAGATTCATAGAACTAAAAAAGAAGGTTCCCTTGTGAGTGCAGTGACCCCTGTCAAGTAGACAGTATTTAAAAAGCGCAACTAAGCAACCTGAGTTCTATATTTATATGGACTCAGGTTATTTAATTTCTTTTGAAATCTTTGATGATTATAAAAGTGCATATATTTACGCACGGCAAGTTTGACCTCATTCGCTTTACGGAAGGAGTATAAATGAAAACACTCTGCCTTAAAGTGACTGAAGAAGTTTTCCATACAAGCATTATCCCAACAGTTGCCTCTTCGAGACATACTTGCCTTCATCTGATATTTTTTAAGTAATTGATTATATTGACGAGATGTATACTGGGATCCTTGATCACTATGTAAGAGGATTCCCTTCACATTTCGTTTTTTCTTTGCCTTTTTAAGCGTATCTAACACAAGCTTTAAGTCGTTTCTACGACTGGTTTCATAGGCAACAATTTCATTATTGTATAAATCCTTAATAGCGGATAAGTACAAGCGCTGTCCATTGAAAATCAAATAGGTAATATCGGTTACCCATTTCTCATTCGGTTTTGAAGCCTGAAACTCCCTATTTAGATGGTTCTCTGAAATCACATAAGCTTCTTTTTTTCCGTAATAAGGTCGTTTTTTCCTAATTACGGCTTTGATACCTAGTTCACTCATCAATCTTTGGATGTGCTTATGGTTCAAATGAAGGTTATATGTGGCTTTCAGCCACACTTGTATTCTTCTATATCCATAAATTCCTCTTAATTTTTTATGACACTCCAATATCTTTTTCTTAATTTCGATATCCTCTGATTGTTTTTTAGAAGGCGTCGTATGCCGTTTTAGCCATTTGTAGTATCCACTTCTGGTTACACCAGCAATATCGCATAGAATGGTCACTGTATAACCTGTTTTTGTCATTTCATGGATGACTTCGAATTTTTTTATTTTGGATACGACTTTCATTCCTCCTTTTACATCCCTAAGAGCTTTTTTAACATTTCATTTTCCGCTTCTAATCGTCTGATCTTAGCTTCAGGATCTTCGGGTCTAACCCTTGGTCTACCTAAACCTGGTCCTTTCGCTTTACCGCGTTTTTCTTCTAGTCCTTTGATTCCTTCAGCTTCAAAGTGTTTCACCCAACGACTTACAACCGAGTGATGAATACCTAATTCTTTCGCAATGGTTTTATAGCTCATGCCTTCTTTTAAGTATAAATCTATAGCTTGTTTCTTAAATTCTACATCGTAAGTGACTCTAATTTTTCCCATGAAAAAATCCCCTCCATAGTAAACAGGTTAATGTGCTTTCTTTTTCCTGTCTACTATAAGGGGATCATATCAGAGAGCAGGGTTCTTCTTTTTCCTTGCTACCGATAATAGGACGTTATGTTAACTATACTTGTATGGAATATACAATCCAAAAAACACCGCACATCACTTTTTCGAAATGGTACAATAAGGAAAAAAGGTAGAGATTTCATCATGAAAAGACAGGTCAATCATTTATGGATGAGTATTTCATGTTTCATGCTAGCCGTGGCTTCTGGATAAGTTGCGTATGGACAATATGTAGAAGGTATAAGAAAAGCAATTACATGGGTACTCATAGCATTAAGTCTAAGCAATTTATTGATGGGTTCGTTACATCTGCGTAAGCATCGGAAAAATGTAAAATCACAAAACCTCTTAGAAAATAATTAGAGGTAACTGTAATGAAAAGAAAGGAGAACAAGAAAAATGGAAATGCTCATTACGCTTCTTCTAATAGGAGGGATGGCTGCCTTACGAGTAATAGCAATAAGTAAGATAGAACTTCAAACAAGTGAAAGTCGAGTGGTAACTTGTCCAAAATGCGGTAGGAAAATTAGGAGAGGAAATTTTGCCCCCTATTGTAATCATTGTAACGTAACATTTTGACTTCCGCTAACGAAAATTATGTAAATAAGCTGTTCACTAGATTCTCATAGAAAACTGTGGTGAGATGAAATTTTTGATTTTGAAGCACTTCAAAATCTTAGCTAGATGGCTATGTATCGGTACCCCACAAATCAAAGGCAGGAACATATCAAATATGTTCCTGCCTTTGATTTTATTAAGTTTAATATCTATGACCTAAATATAATAAAATTTGGAGCTTCTTTTATTTTAGAGAGATGTTTCCTAACAGTTGATTTTGTTAACGAAAGTCGACTTAAAATCTATATTTTGTGTGAAATAAAGTACATATAATAAAAGTATGAGGTGATACAGTGAGAGAAATTCATATTCATAAAATCATTGCGGATAAGAGAAAAGAAAAAGGAATTACACAGGAAGAGTTAGCGGCGTATATCGGTATTACGAAAGCATCTGTTTCCAAATGGGAGACTGGGCAGAGTTATCCGGATATTACATTTGTGCCACTGTTAGCATCGTACTTTAACATAAGTATAGATGAATTAATTTGTTATACACTGCAGAAGATATTAAAAAATTATATCATAGACTAGCGGAAGCTTTTAGTGAAGAACCGTTTGATGAAGTAATGATGGAGTGCAGGGAAGTGACAAAAAAATATTATTCTTGTTTTCCATTATTAATTCAAATGGGGCTACTTTTTATTAATCACCACATGTTAACAGAGGATATGGATAGAAGAATTGAAATTTTAGAAGAGGCAATGTATCTCTTTAGCCGAGTGCAGGGAGAAAGTGTAGATGTTTCTCTTGTGAAAGAGGCGGTATCGTTTAAAGCAACTTGCTATCTTATACTCAATAGACCAAATGAGGTGCTTCAATTACTTGGCGAAACGATACGTCCTAACTTTCCAGAGGAAGATCTAATTGCGCAGGCGTATCAAATGTTTGGAAATGCTGAAAAGGCGAATGAAATGATGCAAATTAGTATGTATCAACATTTAATACAACTCGTTGCGACAATACCGAATTATGTAGTAGTACATGCCTCAAACGCTGAAAAGGTAGAGTAATTGTCTGTAAAAGATCGGTTGTTGTAGGTTAATCTAGTTTAGTATATGGGTTGTGAGTTTTTTAGCGTCGTTATCCATTTAGGAATGATAAATTCTAACTATTTAAGTTGTAAAAACGAACATTTTTATTATTTTTATTAAAAATGTTCACTTTTAGATTGCGTATACACTAAAAGTTTGTTATATTACCAATATAATAATTTTAAATAACATCACTCGTATATACTCGGTAATATGGTCCGAGCGTTTCTACCTAGTTCCCAATGAAAGAACTGGACTACGGGTTAAAGTATTCGGTCGCTTTCTGTATTGAGCCGCTACCGTTCTATAATTTAGCATTGGCCTCATCTTTTGCTTAATTAACTTTGACTACCGTAGTTCTAGAAAGTAGAGATTTTTCTACAATTTCTAGAGCTTTTTTCTTTGGACCAAAACATCGAGTATAGAAAACAACAAGAGAAAGAGGAGAGATTATTTATGAAGAAAAATCTGTTAAAAAAATATGGTGCCCTAGCAACTACTATCGCATTATCATTCTCAATACTTGCAGGATGTAATGCTAGTCCAAAACAAACAGCAGAGGCAAAAAGCACTCAAAACCCTATCTTAATTCAAGGCCCAATGCCAATAGAAGCTGAAAAATTTGCAAAAAGGTTAAAAAATGTGAAAGAAGAAAAATCTGGGAGTTTCGTATTTTATAAAGGAACTGTAGACAATTATCCTGTAATCGTTGCGAAAACAGGTAAAGGAATGGAAAATACAGCAGCCGCTACAGCAGTGGCTATTGAAAAATATAAGCCTATAGCGATTATTAACCAAGGAACATCAGGTGGACATGATCCTAATTTAAACGTATTTGATATTGTGTTAGGAAAACAAGTCGCGAATATAGGTTCACTAAAAACAACAAATATGAATGAGAACCAAGGAATTGAACCGGAAAAATGGATATCTATGGACCTGATGGCTTCTGAAGGGAGTGCAGGAGAAGATCCAAATGCTGAGAAAATCCGATACTACGAGGGAGATAAGGATTTACTTGCAGCAGCTAATGCAGTGAAAGATAAATATACAAAAGGTAAAGTGGTCGAAGGTACTATAGGTTCAGCAGACGTTTGGAATAATGAAGTTGATAGAATTAAATGGTTCCATACAAAATACGGTACATCTGTAGAAGAAATGGAAGGTGCAGCAGCAGCGCAAATCGCAAAAGCTTATGACGTACCATTTTTAGGGATTCGAGTATTATCTAACAATAAAACAAACGGCGGAAAATACAATCCAAATACAGCGGCGGCAAATCAAGAATATGTATATGAAGTAGTTAAAAAGTATATAGATTCGATACCAAATAAATAGTAGTAGTTCTGTCTCAATATAAAAATGTTATCATTACTTCACAATGTGTTGTGAACTCAGAATTACCAAAGTTTCTTTAATTAAAATAGATTGGTGCCTTACATGGTATCCAATCTATTTTTGTACTTATTCTACAGAGGAAGAAGGGTTTTACACCAAAAAATAAAGACAGTTATAGAAAAAAGAAAAGTCGAACGATTTATCAAATATGCATAATTGCATAAAAAAATTGAAATTTATAAGTTAACATTAAACTACTTTTTAATTGTAAAGAATATTTTAATAATCTTTACTAGAGAAGGATATTCCTTGTGAAAAGTAGATAAACAAAAAGCGTGGAAATAATACAGACTCAATAGAGTTTTGTATTAAATAAAAAGAAAAGGATGGGTATGGCTTTCTAAAAGTTTTTGGGGGCTAGAAAGCATTTTTTAGTTAATAGCTTCAAATTATATTTTAAAGGGGAAATGGGTATATGAAGTTTAGAAATACAAGGCTTGCTATGGTTACACTATCTTCATTTTTTATTTTAGGTACTGCATCTCTATCATTCACAGATATCATACACGGTGAAGTAGCTTCTGCATCACCACAAGAGATTATTGTAAAAAGCTATGACGATACATATTATAATAATGCAATAGGAAAAATGGGTTTAGAATTAAAGAAGGAACTTCATAATATTATTGATGATCATACAAAGTTATCATACAGTGCGGTTTGGGAAGCACTAAGAGATACTGATGAAGATCCAAATAATAAAAACAATGTGCTACTCTTATATACTGGGCGTTCGCAAGGGAAACTTACGAATGGTTCAGGAGTTGATAATTGGAACCGAGAGCATGTTTGGGCAAAATCACACGGTGATTTTGGAACGACTGCAGGAGCTGGAACAGATTTGCATCATTTAAGAGCGACGGATGTATCTGTAAATAGCTCACGTGGAAATCTGGATTTTGATAATGGTGGTGTGAATCATTCAGAAGCGACAGAATGTAAGTACGATAGTGATTCTTGGGAACCTCGTGATAGTGTAAAAGGAGATATCGCTAGAATGCTATTTTACATGGCTGTTCGTTATGAAGGAGACAACGGCGAAATAGACTTAGAATTAAATGAAAAGGTGAATAACAATAAAGATCCATACATGGGTAAACTATCCGTTTTACTAAAATGGAATGAACAAGACCCTGTCGATGATTTAGAGCGAAAGCGTAATGAAGTGATTTTTACGAAATATCAACATAATCGCAATCCTTTTATTGATCATCCTGAATGGGTAAATAAAATTTGGAATTAAAATATTTAAAGGTATTTTGCTTTGAGAGAAGGGATTGATCACTATGATCAATCCCTGTTTATATCTATACTAGAATAAGTGATTTTTATAGGATTGGAGAATAGAATAGATATTTTATTAAGTTAAGTATAATATGATTCTTTTAATACGGTCCCCACTCAATATTCACGCCAACAATAAGAAAAATAAGTCCAATGATAAACCAAATGAATGCAAGTGGAGCCATGAAGCGAATCCATTTTCCATAAGAAATGCCGCTCGCTGCGAGAACGCCCATTAAAACACCGGAAGTTGGATTGAGGCAGTTCACTACACCTTCTCCAAGCATAACAGCCTGTACTGTAACTTGGCGTGTAATATGCATGAAATCGGCTAATGGAGCTAATATCGGAATGAAAATAACAGATTCTCCTGTCCCGGATGAAATGAGGAAATGTAATGCGGCACTACTTACATACATGCCGAGAACGCCAAATACAGGGCTATGTCCTTCGAGAGACTGTGCGAGTTGATTAACGATTGTATCAAGTAATTTGCCTTGTTCTAAAATGACTGAAATACAACGAGCCATTCCGACGATCAAAGCACCGTATATGAGATTTTGGCAGCCTGCTAGAAAAGTAGAAGCGATATCGTTTGCTTTCATACCACCTATTATTCCCGCTGTAATTGCTATGAATATAAAAGTAGCGGTCATTTCTGCGTCCGTCCAATGTAGACGAAAAGCGCCTATTAAAAATGCAATTAATGATAAAGCTGAAACGAGTAAAATTAATTTATGACGTATTGTCCAAGGAACTTCTGTTTTCTCTGTTTCTTTCTCACTTGAAAGAGCATTACTTAGAAACCAGTTATCTCCGAGTATGCTTCCTTTATTCGATTTTTTTAAGCGTTTTACATACCAATTAATATACAAAACGGTAGCAATTAAAAAAGAGATATAAATTGCCGTACGTAAACCAATTCCTGAAAACATCGGGAGTTCTGCGATTTTTTGTGAAATGCCTAAAGGTGAGGGAGATAAAATAGTAGCATTAAAACCAGCATAAGTGCCTAAATAAATAATTGCTACGCCGACGATAGCGTCCCATTTTAATGTGCGTGCAACGATGATGCCGATGGGGATAAAGCCGATAACTGAGTTCACGATAATACCAGTCGTTCCGAGAATAGAAAAGAGTGCGGCGACAATGCAAATGAAAAGTAATTGCTGATTCCGAAATTTGTTAATTACATGATAGATTAAACCGTCAAGAGCACCTGTTTTTTCAAGAATTGCAATGGCTCCACCTGTAAATAAAATTAAGAAGATGATAGGAGCAGCAAGTGTCATTCCTTTTTCAATAGCGGTAAAAAAAGAAACAAACCCTACCGGCGATTGTGGAACAGAATGATAACTTCCTGGTATTGTCGTTGTAACAGTACCGTTTGTGACTCTTTTAAATTCTCCAGCAGGAACGAAATATGTAGCTATTGCACAAAGTAAAGCAATAAAAAATAGTAGTACGTACGCGTCAGGCATTTTAAACTTTCGTTTACTCGGCTGTTTTTTTACCTCGGTCTGTAATTGCATAAAACCCCCTCCTTTTTCACCTGGTTAATTTTTAATATTCTGAAATTTATCTGTGAAATAGATTATAATAAAGGTGGCTTCTTAAGGCAATAGTTTTTCTATCCTTTTTCTGCACATACAAATTCTTGCAGCATTAGACAGGGAAACGAAAAAAATCCAAGAATATGTAATATAAAAGGAAAAGAAAAGAGGGAAAGAGATGTGGAAAACTACGGATCTATGTGATGAATTTAAAAAGGAATTACAAATATGTCGCCAGTCTTTTCGGTCTTTCGGGAAGAAAAAACAATTCTATGGGAAAATCGCAACGGTAAAAGTGAAGGATGATAATGTACTAGTGAAGGAAGGATTGCAAACATTACCAGAAGGAACGGTATTAGTTGTTGATGGCGGAGCGTCTACGAATTGTGCGTTACTTGGTGATAATTTGGCAGCTATTGCGGAGGAAAGAAAGCTAGCGGGGATTATTGTGAATGGATATGTTCGTGATTCTAGTGAACTAAAGAATATAGATATTGGTATTTTAGCGTTAGGGACGATGCCAAATAGAAGTATAAAAGAAGGAAAAGGAGAGCGTGGTATTTCATTGCAATTTGGACAAGTAGAATGGAAGCCAAATGAATATGTGTATGCGGATGAAGATGGCGTCATTATTAGTGAAAAGAGTTTGCATCGTTAAAGGTTAGTAAGTTACTATTCTTAGAAAATAAATCCGATAAAGCATGGACAAAATTCTTTGTCAATAGTAAAATAATACAGAAATTTAAAATTAACAGAATGTATAGGTTTATCGTTTTACGATAACTTAAATGGAAGTAAGTTGTGCCTAGAAAAGTGAATGTTATCACAATGGTGCGTTCATAAACGAAATTATTTTTCCTATACAAATATAGCCGCGAATAATGCGGGTAGGAGGTGTTGTACATTTTTGTTCGACACTTACAAAAAGAGAGTGTCAACCGCATACCCTTAAAGGGTCTTTTTTTGTGTGAATGTTAGTAAAGGGAGGGAATTTTGGGATGGCAATGTTAAAGAAATGGCTGCTTACATCATTAATGGCAGTGGCACTTGTATTTGTTTCTTTTGCGAATACAGTACATATTACGTTTGCTGAAGGAAAGACAGCGAAACTTGCAATTATTGGTGAATCACAAAAAGGAATTATGTTATGTCCGAAAGAAGTTTCCATTGAAGATGGAGAAACAGCTTTTAGTTTGCTACAAAAAGTTATGGGTGACAAAGTAACATCTGAAAGTATGTCATTTGGAACGTATATAAAGGGCATCGATGGATTAATGGCCGGAGCAACGAGCGGTTGGTTGTATGATGTAAATGATAAATCTGCAGAAGTTGGGGCGGATAGTTATAAATTAGAGTCTGGGGATGTTGTTGCATTTCGTTACGTTGCAGACTGGAGCAATATGAGTCAACAAACGTTGCAACAAACGTTAGATAAATTTGGCACTTGTAAAACTGTAGAAGAGCCAAAACCAGAGGAACCGAAAACAGAAAAGCCAGATGGTAAACCAGAAGAACCGAAAACAGAAAAGCCAGATGGTAAGCCAGAAGAACCGAAAACAGAAAAGCCAGATGGTAAACCAGAAGAACTGAAAACAGAAAAGCCAGATGGTAAACCAGAGGAACCGAAAACAGAAAAACCAGATGGTAAACCAGATGGTAAACCAGAAGATAAAGTAACAGAACAACCAAAGGAAGAGAAAGTTGAAATTCCAGCAGCACAATTAAACGAAGCGATTTCTAAAACATCAGAAAAGATGTTACAAGATGGAATTGGTAGTGATTGGGTTGCGATTGGACTTGCTCGTTCAGGTGTAAATGTTCCGCTTGAAACGAAAATAAACTATGTTAAGCCAGTAGCTGAAAAGGTTAAGAAGCGTTTAAATCGTTTTTCAGCAACAGATTTAGCTAGAACGATTATTATGATGAATGCAATGAATGTTGATCCTACAAAGGTAGAGGGACAAAATTTAGTACAAAATTTATTTGAATCAGATAAAGTGAATTCCGTTACAGGATACGCATTTACATTACTTGCATTAGATACAAAGAAATATGAGATTCCGGCCGAAGCAAAATGGAATCGAGCTGCTTTAGTACAAGCACTTTTACAAGCGCAGCATACAGACGGTGGCTGGACATATGATAGTTCAAGTAGTAAAGAAAGTGCTAGTAACGTTGATGTAACAAGTATGGTATTAGCAGCATTAGCTCCTTATCAAGATCAAGCAGATGTAAAGCCAGCTATTCAAAAAGCTGTTGATTATTTATACAAACAGCAGCTAGGAAATGGTGGTTTTACCGCTAATGGACAAGAGAATTCTAATAGTACTGCACAAGCAATTATTGGACTATCGCTAGTTAAAGATGTAGATCACGATCGTCTTAATAAAGCAGTACAAAATTTAATGTCATACCAGCTTCCAAATGGTGAGTTTAAATGGTTACCAAGTGATCAAAAAGGTAGCGGAATGGCTACAGAGCAAGCATTTTTAGCGTTACTTCAGTTTAAAGATCTTGGAAAATCGATTTATGATTGGTCAAATGTAGTAGAGAATGAAATTGATACGAAACCAATTGTAGAGCCAGAGACAACTGTAGAAGAAAAAGAAGTTGTAGAACAGCCGAAACAACAAGAAGAGTTACAAAAACAACCAAAAGATGAAAATCTAAAAGTTGTTGTAGATAACGAACGAGTTAATAAAGAAACAAACAAGAATAAGAATCAATTACCACAAACAGGAGCATCTTCTCATAGTGCAGCTACACAAGTAGGTATGGGTGTATTATGTATCGCTTCTGCATATGTATTATGGAGACGTAAAGCAGCTTAACAAAAATTAGGAGCAATCATTTGCTCCTAATTTTATTATAAAAGTGAGGGCTAATAATGAGTGGGGATGAACAAAATCTCCACTCATTAAAGTTTCACTTTAATATGAAAGGTGAGGGACAGCATGAGTAAGATGAAATGGTTCATTTCTTTAGTTCTTTCATTGGGATTATTAGCCGGATGTGAAGAAACGGCTGTAAAACCTGAGAAGAAGGCAGAACCGAAGCAAGAAGAGCAAAAAGAAGTAGCGAAACAGGAAGAACAAAAAGATGTACCGAAACCGGAAGAGAAGCAAGCTGAACCGGAACAAAAACCACAAGAAGAGCAGAAAGATAAACAAGAACAAAAAGTAGAAGAGAAACCGAAAGAAGAAAAAGCGCAGGAACAACCTGAAGTAAAGAAAGAAGAGAAACCAAAGGAACAGCCTGCTGCAAATAAACAACCAGAGCAACAAAAAGTACAAGAAGAGAAACCACAGCAGCCGAAAGCACCAGAAGTAAAAGAAGAAGCAAAGGTTGTTAATCAGCCAAAAGAAACACCAAAGCAGGAGCAAAAGGAAGATCCGAATAAAGAGGAGAAAACGATACCGACTCCGGTAGTACCAACTCCTGAACCACCAAAACCAGTACCAGTACCGAAACCGCAATCGAAACAAGTCACTATCTCCGTAAAAGGAAATGAAGGATACTTATTAGGTGCGAAAAAGGTTGATGTACAAGAAGGCGACACAGTTTACAGTGTGCTACAGAGTACAGGACTAGAGGTTGATGCAATGGGCTCTAAAGGTGATATTTATGTAAAAGGTATTAATGATTTATACGAGAAAGATATTACTGCTACTAGTGGCTGGAAATATCGTGTGAACGGTGCTTTTCCAAACTATAGTGCTGGTGTAGTTAAAGTAAAACCAGGCGATACAATCGAGTGGGTGTTTGTATTAAAATAGGAAAGGATCTTCGGTAAAGGACTATGAAAATAAGCTTTTCTTCTTTACATCCTTTTGTTAATTTTTTCTATTATATTGGGGTGATGATACTATGTATGATGTGTCTTCATCCTCTTTTTTTAATTGGAGCGATTATACTAATTGTAATCTTAAATATAGTACAGGGAAATAGTGAGAAAATCAGAAAGATGTTACCTAGTACTATCGTATTCTTTTTGATGGTTATTTTATTTAACTCTTTATTAACGCATAGAGGAGCGACTACGTTATTTTATTTAGGAGATAGCCGGATTAAGCTTGAGGCCTGTATGTATGGACTTGTTATGGGATTATTATTAGTTGCAATTATGTTTACATTTGCTTCTTATAACGATATTATTTCGAGTCATAAATTTTTATATTTGTTTTCGAGAATTTCACCGAAAGTTGCATTGTTAACGATGATTACAGTGAGGTTTGTTCCTTTGTTTATTAGGCGGTTAAAGAAAATTACACTCGTCCAAAAAACGAAAGGTGTGCAATTAGATTCAGGTTCACTCATTGAGCGTATAAAAAATGGAATGAAATTACTGCAAGTGTTATTAGTTTGTTCGTTAGAAGATGCACTACAAACGGCAGATTCTATGCAAGCTCGTGGGTTTGGTGTAACGAAACGTACGACATATATTCGATATAGAATGGAAAGACGTGATTTGTATACGCTAAGTTATTTAGTTTTTCTATTAATAACTTCATTTATATTTAGTTATTATGGCGGAGGGAAATTGATTATTTATCCGAAAGTGGAATCAATACTATTCCAGCAATACGATGGAATTATGTTTATATTATTTATGATGTTTATTAGTTTACCAATTATGATGGAAGGAAGGGTAACTAACTGTTACGATTTATTTAATCAATTATAACTAAAGTTAATTAAATATAGCAGTAAGCCCTGCTAGTCAAGTGATTGGCTAGTAGTGAGGGTTAACTGCGGGCAATCCCTAAAGCTGATTGAACTACAACGTGGCTAGAAATGGTGAGCGTGAATGTTGCGAAAGCAGAAAAAATCAATCAGATGGTGCAAGGTTAAATCCTAAACACTAGAACAATGGGTCTTCCGCATCGAATCATCTAAGTTAAAATTGATAAGATGAACGTTCAACGACTATCTCGTATAACTGACGAGAGTACATCACAAGCCTATGGTGATGGAAAAATCCTCTATCTCTAAAGAGATAAACATATAGTCTGCGCTCATGTGAAAACATGAGAAGTTCATAAGAGAACTGGCTAAGGAATTGCGCCCTTAGTTGAACGAGATAAATTTAATTAAATCTATCAAACTTCATTGAATCTATCGAATGTATGTACTATTGCGGATTCAATGAGGTGAGAATAATAATGAAATTTTTACGAGTTAGTCAAGTATCAGAATTAACAGGTTTGCATCCGAGTAGTCTCAGGAGAATGCACCAAAGTGGTGAATTAGTGCCTGAAAAGATTACTGCTGGCAAAACACGCTATTATTCAGAAGAACAAATCATTCATTATCTAAAAGGTGAGCGACCGAATAACCGCATCATAATTGGCTATTGTAGAGTTAGTTCTTCGAGTCAAAAAAATGACCTAGAAAGACAAGTCGATAGAATGAAGCAATATCTCATCGCACGAGGTTATCAATTTGAAATTATTGAAGATATTGGCTCTGGGATCAATTATAAGAAAAAAGGCTTTAACAAGTTAATGGAACGCATTGAGAACAATGAGGTTGAAAAAGTTGTTATCATGCACAAAGATAGGCTTGTGAGGTTCGGTTATGAGTTGGTTGAAAAGATCTGTCAACTACACGGAACAGCGATTGAAGTAATTGACAATACTGCTAAAACAGAAGAACAGGAGGTCGTAGAAGACCTTGTTCAAATCATTACAGTATTTAGTTGTAAACTTCAAGGCAAGCGCTCTAAAAAGACTAAACAGATAATCAAGGAGTTGACTTCTGATGATATTGGCGAAGAAAGTCAGACTGATTCCAACGCCTGAACAAGAAAAAGTGCTGAGAAACCATGCTGGAGCTTCAAGATTCGCTTATAACTATTGTAAAAGAATGAGTGATAGATACTATAAGCTATTTGGAAAATCTGTTTCACAGTTACTTACAGAAACGATTTACAAAGATCAAGAAGCGAAAGCTGATATGAGTGGTTAAAAGACATCAACGCACAAGTTCCCAAACAGGCTTTCCAAAAGATTTTGACAAGGCGAGAAAAAATTCGTTCGAAAAATACAAAAATGGCTATCACACTTCTTATAAAAACCAAAAAAGATTTAATCCAAGGATTTTATGCCAATTATGAAAGACTGATTATAGGAAAGAAAGTAGTTGATATTCGAACTTATTTGGAGAAGTGAAAACAAGCCAACAACTACCAAGTTGAACAAAAACCATCAAATCCAGTTACATTGATGGTCGTCACTGGTGGATTAGTGTAGGTTCAAAGAAGAATTCGAACTGCAAGAACTAACCAATGAGTCGATTGGTGTGGATGTTGGTTTAAAAGAGTTATTTGTAGCTTCTAATGGTACGAAAGAACGAAATATAAACAAAGATGCTAAGGTTAAAAAACTTTTGAAAAAGGAAAAAGTTAGCGCAAAGAGATATGTCTAGGAGATTTAAAAAGGTGTGAAATTTCAATCTGCCGGATATGAAAAAGCTAAACTGAGCACCTGCGGTTATCTAGGAAAATTACGAATATCCGAAATAACCATATCCATCAAGCAACAAGCAATTGGTGGAAACCAAACCAACAGTGGATTGTTGTGGAAGACTTACATATCTCAAACCTGTTAAAAAACAAAACTATCGAAAGCATTTTCATTTCAAAAATTAAACTTTCTTTCAATGTTTATCATACAAGTGTGAGAAGTACGGCATTGAATATGTAAAAGCTGATAAATGGTTCGCTCAAGCAAGATTTGCTCAAATTCAGGAGTTAAATACGACCATTCAGTTCAACCAGAAGGACAGTGGAGTTTAAAGATTCGTGAATGGAACTGTGTTCCATTCAATAGCCATCACGATAGGGATTTAAATGCTTCGATAAATTTATCAAGATGGGTAAAATAAATGCTTGATAATAGGAGGTAACGATACTGCCTCGTGTGGAGTGTTATACCTCTCGTCCCTTCGGGGTTGCGAGAACGCGATGAAGCACTAACTTGTGTAAATTTGATTAAATTGTATAGATTTAGTTAAGTTTATCGTATCGGAATGGATATGGTGGCGCATGCAGAAATAAAAAAATTATCATTTATATATACTGATGAAAATGAAGAAGCGTTACAGCATATTTCTCTTTCTGTTCAAAAAGGAGAATTTATAGTACTTGCTGGCGGTTCAGGTTCTGGGAAGACAACTTTATTAAAGCATTTTAAAAAGGAGTTACTTCCAATTGGCACGCGTTCTGGACATACATATTATGATGGTGCTTTATTAGAAGAAGTACCAGAGTTATTATCTGCCCAAGAAATTGGTATGGTATTTCAAAATCCAGAAAATCAGCTCGTAATGGATACAGTTATTCAAGAATTAGCATTCTCTTTAGAAAATATCGGATTACCATCACATATTATTCAAAAAAGAATAGCGGAGCTCATTAGCTTTTTAGGATTTCAAGATTTGTTACATCAATCTGTCCATACTTTATCTGGTGGTCAAAAACAACTTGTAAATTTAGCTGCGGTGTTAGTCATGCAGCCGAAACTATTATTACTGGATGAACCGACAGCACAACTAGATCCGATTGCTGCGAAAGAGTTTTTAGGATTGTTAAAACGTATTAATGAAGAACTCGGAATTACGATAGTTTTAAGTGAACATCGTTTAGATGAAGTTATACCGCTCGCAACACGCGTTGTTTGTATGGATAATGGCAGAATCATTTATGATGGTACTTCTAAAAATGTGATAGCGAACATGTGGGAAGTAGAAAAGTTTCGTCCATTCATTCCGCAAATTCCAAGATTGTTTTTAGAGTGGAATGTGAAAGAGATTCCATTTACAGTGCGAGAAGCACAAATGAAAATGAATGATTTTTCAGCGATATCATATAGGAATGGGCAAGTAGAACAATGTGAAAAGCAAGAAGTAATTTTAAGTGCAGAACATATATCTTTTCAATATGAAAAAAGTAGTCCACTTATTTTACGAGATTTAACAGTGAACATCGAAAAGGGAAAATGGACAGCTCTAGTTGGGAAAAACGGAACCGGGAAGTCTACACTGTTAACGATTTTAGCAGGATTGCAAAAAGCTAGAAGAGGTAAGGTAAAGTGGAATGGGAAAGTGGTACATAAAATTGATTCGAAAGAACGATTTAAAAGTATAGGGTACGTATCGCAACATCCGTACTATCATTTTACTTTTGATACAGTATGGGAAGAGGTTTATGAGCGTGCGCGTGAATTATATGGTGAAGAGGGAAAAACAATAGCAGAAGAAATGTTGAAAAAGTTCTGGTTAGATTCACTTAAAGAGCGCCATCCACATGATTGTAGCGGCGGAGAGCAACAATTACTCGCATTATGTACAACGTTATTATCAAAGCCAACTTTATTATTACTTGATGAGCCGACAAAGGGACTAGATCCATGGAAAAAGGAAAGAGTAGGAGAGCTATTTAAACAGTTGCAAAAAGAAGGTACAACAATTGTAATGGCAACGCATGATATTGAGTTTGCAGCGAAATACGTTGATCAGTGCATGATGTTATTTGACGGGAAAGTCATTATGAATGATGCACCGAAAGAGTTCTTTAGTGGTAACTTCTTTTATACAACATCTATTAATCGATTCATCCGTAGAGAGTTGCCATTTGCATTAACGTGGGAGGATGTGTACGAAGCGTGTCCAAACGATATGTTGCATTCATAATATTTATTTTTGCTGTTGTAATATGTACACTACTCTTTACGACTTTTATTATGGACGGGTATTACATGGTAAGTAGTTTGTTTTTATTAGCTGTCATTATGTTACCTTTCTATATTCGTTTTGAAAGGAAGGCGTTTGTTTCACGTGAAATTGTTATCGTTGCTGTGTTAGCGGCGATTGCAGCGGTTAGCCGGGTACCATTTTCTATTTTACCAAGTGTACAACCGACTTCTTTTGTCATTATCGTTTCTGCAATTGTTTTTGGGAGTGAAACTGGCTTTATGATTGGGGCAACGGCTGCCATTGTATCTAATATTTTTTTAGGACAAGGTCCGTGGACGCCGTGGCAAATGTTCTCTTGGGGCATGATCGGGTTTATAGCTGGACTATTACGTAATACATTTTTAATGAAAAAACTGTGGGGAAGACTGTTGTACGGATTTGCCGTTGGATTTCTATTTGGCTGGATTATGAATTTTTGGGGTCTTCTTGGTTTTATACAAGAAGCAACGTGGGAAACAGTTATTGCTTACTATGTCGCAAGTTTTTACTTTGATCTGAGTCACGCGATATCGAATGTTATTTTCCTTCTGCTATTTAGTACGTCATGGATTACGATCCTCACAAGATTTAAAAAGAAATACGGTATATTAGATGAGCATAACGTGACATAGAAAAGCATACTCATATAAGGTAGGGTCGCGACTTACATATTCGTTTGCCTCTTTCATGCTTCTTACATATTGTAAGGAGCATTTTTTATTGTCAAAAAATAGATTCAATATATGTCCGTTATTATATGAATTTATTTGTATAATAGTAGGTGAGAACTATTTTCAAGAGGGAGGTGTATAGTTAATGAAGTTAGTTATTCCGAAGCAACATGGAGCATGGGCGATGCTTGTCATACCATTTCTATTAAGTGTATTACTTGGTAAACCTACTTTTTATCATATCCCATTGTTTTTAGCCTGGTTCTTTATCTATCTAGCTACGTATCCATTTCTCATGTACATAAGGCAAAGACGAAAAAAAGAATTTCTACACGCTGCAATTGTTTATTTTATCATTGCATTTGTATTTGGGATGATTTCTTTATTATATGAATGGCGAATTCTTTTATTCGCAGTATTAATGATTCCATTGTTTATTGTAAATATGTATTACGCTCGTCAAAAAAATGAACGAGCATTACTAAATGATGTTTGTGCGATTATAGTGTTTTGTATAGGTGGTTTAATCAGTTATTATTTCTCCATGAAATTAATAGATAAAACAGCATTATTCATTACGCTTATTTCATTTCTATATTTTTTAGGAAGTACGTTTTATGTGAAAACGATGATTCGTGAAAAAAATAATCCGAAGTATCGTTTTATATCTTGGGGATACCATATTGTATTAACGGTAATTGTATTTGCTATAAATCCATGGTGTTCACTCATATTTGTACCAAGTGTAATTCGGGCCATTATGTTGTATGGCAAAAAGATTTCTATATTAAAAGTAGGGATTTTAGAAATTGTTAATTCTGTATATTTTTTAATAATAACGGTAATAATGATGAAGTATGCCATTTGAAACAAACTTCCCATCTTTTGATGGGAAGTTTTCATTCTTGTTCTAAAATGTGAACGGTGTAATCGCAACGTTGAAGAGCTTGCTCTACAGCGTAAAGGGATTGTTCAATACGTGCGCGATTAAAATCTTCTTCAACAGTCTGTAATGCATCTTCTAAACAATGTTTCGCTTCTTGTAAGGAATGAAAAGAATCTTGTACGTATCCACGAGCATTCTTTTTCAAAGTAGTAGCCTCCTTTTGTACATCTTTTTGTAGTATGAACAATAAAGAAGAAAATATAATTTTTTATATTTATTTGACAATTATAATAAAATTACGTATAGTTAAATTTAAAGTGAATATTTTCTTATCCAGAGAGGTGGAGGGACTGGCCCGATGAAACCCAGCAACCGCGATGCAGGTGCTAATTCCAGCAGAACATATTTGTTCTGGGAGATAAGACGAAGATATACGTAACTTCTTCTTATCGGAGAGGTTTTTTTGTTGCAAAAAAACCGATTACGAAAACATATAATAAGAAGAAAGGGGTTGCGAAGTACTGTGACACTCGAAAAATACGTAAAACTGCGTAGTACAGTTTATGAATATATGATAGAGCAAGATAAGCCAATATCATTGTTAGATATTCAAGAACATATCGTTTCGCATCATGAAGGAAAATTCACTAAAAAAATGTTACATCAATTTTATTTATCAAGACTATTAGATGAACTCAAACTGGATGGGAAAATTACTTTAGCTGATGATGAATATCGCTATGCTGAAAAAGGGGTATTTTATAAGGCGGGAAAAGGGAGCTGAGCTCTCTTTTTTTTGAAGTATGTAGAGTAAAAGACTGCTAAAGCAGCCTGATACAAGGGAATGGTGTTGAGTGTGTAGTGTCAAAGATTGAATGTGCCTGAAAGAGGCACTTCATATCGGCTGCAAATGAAAAGAGACACCTCCGCCGAATAGGTGTCAGTCGTTTTGTCACGTAGACTCGCTACTTGACAGTTATTAGAATAACATGCAGGATTTTGGAAGTCAAAAGGGAATTAGAGGAAGAGGTGTTGTGATGTATGCATACTTATTAAAAGATATAATGAAATGGATTCCAAAGTACATTATAGATAGAGGATATGAATATTATGAAGAGGGACATGTAGAAGATGTTGAAATACACGACAAGAAAGTATTTGCTTTTGTTACTGGAAATGCAGGGAATTATGAAGTGATTATTGATCTTGAAGATTTTGCAGAAAGTAGCTGCGAGTGTCCTTATGAAAATTATTGTAAACATATGGCGGCAGTTGTGTATGAAATTCAAGGTGCTGGTGAGAGTACAGTTAAAGAGCAATTGAAAGGTTTAGAAAAAGAAGAGTTACTAACAGTATTAAATCGTTTGTTACAAAGTTCGAAAAATGTGCAAATTGTAGAGACGATGTTAAAGAAGGGGAAACTTTAACTAAAGAGGGAGTTGTTTTGTAGTGAACGTACTAATTATATATGCTCACCCTAATCCTTCAAGCTTTAATGGGGCAATTTTAGAGCATGTGCAAAAAGGACTTGAGGAAACAAATCATTCTGTTACGCTACTTGATTTATATAAAGAACAATTTGATCCAGTGCTTGTATTTAATGAAGAGAAGAAAAGACGTGATTTACTAAATGAAGAAGAGACGAAGCGATATAGAGAATTAGTGCAGAAAGCGGATATTCTTCTGTTCATATATCCGATATGGTGGTGGGGCATGCCTGCTATTTTAAAAGGATTTATCGATCGTATTTTTGTAGCTGGATTTGCTTATAAATATGAGGGGTCATTACCGAAAGGCTTATTTAAAGGAAAGAAAGCATGGGTTATTAATACGTTAGACTCACCGTTATGGTACGTGGCCCTATTATATCGATCAGCGGATTGGATTATGATGAAAAGAGGGGTTTTACGTTTTTGTGGTATTCGCGATATAAAACGTTCTACTTTTCAATCTGTGAAAACGAGTAAAGTAACGAAGCGTGAAAAATGGCTGTTACAAATAGAAGAAGCGGCTCGTACATTATGAATGAAATCGATCGTATTATAAAGTGTTGCAATTGTGATGACGAACTTTTGCGTACGTATATTAATTGTTTAGTCCAATTGAAGAAATACAGCGAAACGTTTCAACAAATTCAAATACAATTAAGAAATGATTATTTAATAAGAGGGATTTGTGAAAGAGAAGTTGATGAGGTAATAAAGGGAAGTAAAGAATATGGAACGTATGTTCTTCCTAAAGTATTGCAGTGGAAGTTCCTTAAGAACAATCCTCATATGATTGAAAAAGTATGTGAAGATTTGTTTACATATGAAGCATTAAATCATGCAGAGGTAGAGTGGAGGAAGGTAATAAGCTGTATAGATAACGAATGATTTATTATATAAAAAAGCTAGTATAAAACTAGCTTTTCGTTTAAATAAATAAGAAACATAGACTAATGATAAATCCTGCATATAGTAAGTTAACAACACAAAATCCCATAATATCACGCGCGCTTAAACCAGCTATCGCTAATGCCGGTAATGCCCAGAAAGGTTGAATTAAATTTGTCCAAGCATCGCCCCATGCAATTGCCATCGCTGTTTTCGCGGCAGGTACACCAAGTTCAGCGCCAGCTGGAATCATAATTGGTGCTTGCACTGCCCATTGACCGCCTCCAGATGGAACGAAAATATTTACAATGCCAGCACTTAAAAATGTAAAGAGCGGGAATGTGGTTTCATTTGAAATACTAATAAAGAAAGTAGAAATAGCTCCTCCAAGCGAAAGACCTTCACTATTTACTCCAATCATCATCCCCATAATTCCAGCATAGAACGGAAACTGAAGTAAAATACCTGAAGCACTCTTAGTTGAGTCAGAGAAAGCGCGAATATATTGAATAGGAGTACGGTGGAAAATAAGACCGGCAATTAATAACATAAAAATAACGATATCAAGTGTAAGGTTAAAGCCTTTCGTACTAAAATAGTTAAAAATATAAATAAGACCTAATAATCCGATGCAAAGTGTAATAATCATACTATTTTCCATTTTTTCAGCGAACGTATTGTTCCCTACTTCTTGAGCGGCAGCTTCTTCATGGAATACGCTAGGATCTACAGTTATCGTATGTTTTTCATCTGGATGCATGGCCCGGTTAATGAGAGGCATCGTAACGAGAAAAATAATAACTGGCACGAGTGCGTATGGTGAGAATAACGTTTCTGTTATTGGAATCGCTTCTTTAATACTTCCAGCTGTCGTTTTAATTAACGTTTCGCCGCCAGTTGCTAACGTAAGAGGGATAGAAGCAGAAAGGCCTGCATGCCAAATGAGAAATCCAGAGTAGGAAGAAGCAATTGCTAACCTATAATCTAATCCTTCTAACTGTCTGGCCACTTCTTTTGCATATAAAACCGATACAACAATACCAAATCCCCAGTTTATGTATGCTCCTAGTAAACTTACGATTGAAATAGCAATAATACCTTGTCCATCTGTTTTCGGTAATTTCGCTGCTCTCGTTAATCCTTTTTTAATAAGAGGAGCGTTTGCTAATGCAGATCCTGTCACGAGTACAAGAGCCATTTGCATAGAAAAAGCGAGAAGTCCCCAAATTCCATTACCCCAGTGATTAATCATTTCTACAGGTGTTTGGCTCGTTGCAAACATACCGAAGAAGATAACGAAAACAGTTAATAAACATGATAAAATAAACGGTTCTGGTAAGAAACGCTGCACAAGGGCAACACATCCATTTGTAAATGAACGAAACAAAATAGCTCAACCTCCTTATGTATATTTATTACAATTATTCGAGGTTGATTGAGTAATATCCTTTAATATATGGAAAATTCAGATATTAAAGATGGTTGTAATTTATTGATAGATTGATATTATTAATAAATGGATAGGCTTATACTAAGTTGGATAGATTAAAAAAGTGCACCTCCGATTGTTAGACTGTGTCTAATAAACGGAGGTGCACTTTTTTATTTACCTTATTGAACTAAAGCATCTGTTAGCTGAATAGCAAATGATTAAAATCCACTATTTCTCCCAAAGCTCAATCAATCGCCCTTCAGGATCTTTAATCCAAATAAACTTTCCAAATTCACTAATCTCTTCTTTCTTTTCAAGAGGTACGCCAATTTGTTCAAGATGCTGAATAGTCTCGTTTAGATTATGTACTTGGAAATTTAACATCACTTGTTGTTCTGTAGGAAAATAACTATCATTCTCGGCAAAGAAAGAAAAGATAGTCTCAGTTCCTAATTCGGGTTTAATCACAGTCCCGTTCCAATTTTCTATTTCAATCTTCAACACTTCACTGTACCATTTTTTTATAACATCAAGATTTTTAGTTCTCCAAAATATTCCTCCGAAACCTTTTATCATTGTATTTAACTCCTATCTATCTTTAAATTTTTAATGACATAAGTTCAACCTTCAATAAAACGCAGTGCACAACGGGAATGGTGATCGGTTAGATCTTTTGCAAATTGTTGATTCGGAAATCCTCTGTGAAGCAATCTCAACCCGCCTGAAGTTAAGGATATATGATGATGGAATCGATAGAATAACATCCTGTTGGGGTCGAGAGTATCATTCTTTAAATATCGATAATAATCCCCAAATCGAAACTGCAAAAAACTGTGCTCATGCTCAATATCAAAGAACTCGGCTCCTTCGATATCAATCAAATAAGGTTCTAGTTTGTCATTAATTAATACATGATCAGGGCCGAGTTCCCCATGTATAAATCCATAACGACTTCTTGGTTCAATTTTTGATTCAAGCTCGTACAATGTATCGAGTAGATTGCTATGACTAGCCCTGATGCTGTCAATCAAACTATATAAAAAATCTAACCAAAAGTATAGATTGTTTATTTATAATTTATTATGATGTTAAATTGGGTCTGGAAAAATAGTCATATAAAAACCCGTTGGAGCTTCAATGTTTTTTTGATGAAATCATTCTTACTTCTCAAATACCTCGCCACACAAAAACTTAAAATGTATTACAATGAATCTATACGATTTTTAATCCTTCTTCTTTTCACTAACTTTACCATTATTTTTAATTGAGTATTACTGCCCCGTCAGTTTAAGTAAAAAACCTTCACAATCTCAATGATCTATTCAAACTTGAATAATCTAATTGCCTGGAAACGTTCCTCAACAATCTGTCCCTTTAGTGGAGTAACTTTATTACTACTCAGTAGTTCCTTAATCCGCCCTTCAGTTCAGATCTTCTTTTCACTATAAAAACATCTCTTTAGATAAACAGATCCAAAGGGACAAAACATCGCGTCTTTTAAATAAACACCGTGACTTTATTTAAAAGCGATATTAAACATATTCTTCAAATCCTGGAAGCATATGTTTGCCGCAAATGAAAAGAACCATAAGCTTGCCAAACGGAAAAATTATAATTTTGATTGCTGTCGTCATTTTTTATTCATATATTGGAAATGAATTTCATAATGCGGAAAAATAGGGGGATTTATATGTCAAAGTGGCAATCTAAAGAACAATTGGTTCAATTATTAAGCAATCTTGTTGAAATTCCTAGTATTACAGGTTCAGAAGCTGAAGTTATATTGCCAGACTTTGTTGTAGAACAATTATCTGACTTACAGTATTTCAAACAAAATCCGCATCATTTACAAAAAAATCCGACGGGGGATGGACGATATTTTGTTACAGCCCTAGTAAAGAAAAGTGATAGTACGAAAAATACTGTAATTCTTGTTAGTCACTTTGATGTTGTAGATGTACAGGATTATGGAGTGTGGAAAGAAGATGCATTTAACCCTAAAAAATTAACATCTATGTTTTATTCTCATAAAGATGAGCTACCAGATCATGTACGTGAAGATATAGAACAAGGAGATTGGCTCTTTGGTAGAGGAACAATGGATATGAAATGTGGTCTAACTTTACAAATGGCGATGGTTGAGCAAGCTTGTGAAGGAAGATTTGATGGGAATGTTCTTTTATTGGCTGTTCCAGATGAAGAAGTGAACTCTGTAGGGATGAGAGCTGCTGTTCCAAGATTATTAGACTTAGCAAAAGAACATGACTTAGAGTATAAAACGGTCCTAAATTCAGAGCCTATGTTTTCAAGACATCCTGGTGACCAAAATAAGTACATTTATACTGGTTCTATTGGTAAAGTGTTACCTGGTTTCCTTTGCTATGGAAAAGAGACACATGTAGGCGAACCTTTTGCAGGATTAAATGGGAGCTATATGGCTGCATTATTAACAGCGGAATTAGAGTTGAATACGGACCTTTGTGATATTGTAGAAGGGGAAGCGAGTCCACCACCAACTAACTTGCTTCAAAGAGATTTAAAGGAGGATTATTCTGTACAAATTCCTCATCGTGCTGTCACATTATTTAATTTGTTTTTACTAGAAAAAACGATGACAGATGTAGTTTCATTGTTACGCCAAAAAGTAACGAAAGTAGCAGAGAAAATCGAAGAATCGTATGAGGAGCGAGCGTATCATTTTTCTAAGTATAATCCGTTCATACCGCCGAATCTTAAAGTAAATGTATTAACGTATGAAGAGCTTATCGCTTATGCAATTGAACAACATGGAAGAGAAAAAATAGATGAAATTCAATCCGATATTATAAAAAATAGAGAAGATAAAGATGATCGTGCAGTAACTATTGATTTAGTAGACAAATTATCTATCTTATGTAAAGAAAAGGCTCCAATGATTGTACTTTTCTTTGCGCCGCCATACTATCCAGCTGTGAGTTCACGCAACAATCCTTTAATTAAAGAGGTAGTTGTAGAAATGGAAAAGTATGCCCACTATAATCATAGCATTACATTTGAAAACCAAAATTATTTTGGAGGAATTTCAGATTTAAGCTATGTGGGCTTACAAAACCCATTGGATTCAATGAGTTCTCTTGTAGACAATATGCCATTATGGGATAAAGGTTATTCGATTCCACTAGAGGAATTAGAAGAGTTTGACGTTCCAGTATTAAATATGGGACCAGTAGGAAAAGATGCACATCAATGGACGGAGCGTCTGGACGTAAATTACGCATTTGAAACGTTATTAGATATGCTACCTATATGTATTGAAAAACTACTTGTTTCTAATAAAGTTACACAGTCATAGTGTTTGCATAAGAGCGAGAAAAGGACCGTAGTGATACGGTCTTTTTTTCGTAATGAATAGTTTGAAACCTTAGATTTATGAAATTGTGATGTAAGAATTCTCCTTAAAATAGATTCGTAATAAACTATTTAGAGAGAGTAGATATGGCTTGTACACTTTTTGTAACGGTATTTGCTGAGTTTTTGTATAATATAATTATGTGAAGTTAACATAACTTATTGTATCAATAATATATATTTGCGTAGAATATCCATTTTAAGGTTTTGAAGTACCCCCTAAATGAAAAATTTATTTCGCTAAAGTTAGTTACTTAGTGAAGTCTGCTCATTTTTTTCGTATTAGGGAAGAATGTACTTTTTAACTTGATGGGTATGGGGGAGTACCCCTTGTAGCAAAACCGGAGTGGAAATGATGAGTATAAATAGTTTTGTGAGATTGATAAAGGACGAATTATTAAAAGAGGTAAGCATAAGAAGTGAGGATGAATTCGAGCCTATAGTAGTTAAAGATATTCCTAGACTTTGGAAGTGTTTAGGGACAGGTAATTATGCCGCAGTATTTATGCACAAAGAATACAAAGATTGGGTAGTGAAAGTTTACGCGCGAGAAGGAGAAGGAATTGAAAAAGAGTCAGAAGTATACCGAAGAATCGGAAATCATCCTTCTTATTCGAATCTTATATATAAAGGAGAAAATTTCATAGTATTGAAACGTTTAAAAGAAATTACCTTATACGATGCTATTCATAAGGGGATTAAAATTCCTAAGCAGGTAATCCTTGATATCAATGAAGCTATAGAGTATGCAAGGGAGCAAGGATTAACTCCTTGTGATGTTCACGGAAAAAATGTGATGATGGAAAATGGAAGGGGATATGTAGTCGATGTATCTGATTTCTTAAAAACAAAAGAAGATAGTAAGTGGAGAGACTTAGAAAAGGCATATTTTACATTTTACTTGCCTTTCATTTATAAATTGCCTTTCCCTGTTAAAATACCGTATTTCATGTTGAACATTGTTCGACGTTCATATAGAAAATATAAGAAGCTTACAAAGAAATTCAAATTGTAAAAGGACCACATACTTATCTTTAGGTTAGATAAGTGAACCACTAGTAAACAAAAGGACCGTACATTTTAGATATGTCTAATATGTACGGTCCTAATTTTATAACTTCATGAAGTAATTTATTTATAAAATGATTGTAACAATAGAATATACCCATTTCAGTACATTTCATTTTAAACATAGTGATGTACTATAGTTCTAAACAAATCACAATAATGGATTAGAAGGGGAATAAACTATGTACACAGACGCAATTGAGTATTAAAATTTCAATCTAATTTACCTTTGCATAGATGCAGGTATCAGTTAGTTCTTTACCGTCAGCTGAAAGATCTTCATTACGTAATATCCCTTCAAGCTCAAAACCTAGTTTTTCAGGGATCGTACGACTTTTAGTGTTAGTAGATTCACAGCGTATTTCAATCCTTCTAAATTTGAGTAACTGAAATCCAAGGTTTGTTAACTCACTTACTACCTCTGTCATATATCCATTGCCACTAAATTGCGTATTAATCCAGTATCCAATTTCACATTTAGAAATTTTCCAATTAATTCCGTGAAGGCTAGCAGTTCCAATAAAATCATTAGTATCCTTATGATAGATAAGATAGCGAAAGCTTTCTCTTTTCAAAAAATCTATATGGGCATTTCTCAGGAGAATTTCCGTTTCTTCAACAGTAGGAATTGACTGAAATAAAAGCAACCATTGTTTTAACTCATTAATTGAATCCTTAATAGCTTGGTGTACGACATTCCCGTCACCAGCTTGAAGTGGTGCTCGAAGAATTAGTCTGTCTGTTTCTATTTGTAACGGAACATCTAATAAAATAGAATTCATATCATTTCTCCTCTCGAAAACTTTAAATTATGACAGAATGAAACTTATATAATAAAAAAACTTTCACCCAAAAGAAATAATTCTTGAGGACGAGAGTTGCAATTTCGTGGTACGTTATTATGATAAATAAATTAAAAAACACCCTATCTCACTAACAGGAGATCCCGTCACAGCAGCACTATAAATTATTATAGAACCGTGCGAAGCTCCTATTCTTTCTTCATTAAGAACTTGATATGTAGCAATACAGTAAAGTTTATCTCCCATAAAGGGACCTCCCAAAAATTAGTAAACAATAAATATATATTCAATTAATCACTTAGAAATCCCTTTTCACATATTGAAAACCAAACTGCCAGTTGGTACAAAAAATGGCTACCGAAGCAGCCTTAGGTTGTTTAACTAATGCATGCATTAGTTGAATAAGGAATTATTATTTTTTTATCTATTGGCTTACAATTTTTATCTTTTGCATTTCTTAGCTTGATGGTGATGGGGGGGTACCCCTACTAGAAAAATTGTCTCCGCGTGAACGTGAAGAACTTGAAAAATTTAAAGAAAGCGCAAGATGCTTTTGATAAACATGAAATCGGGAAAGCTATGAATAATGTTCAAAAGGCAAAAAGTGATGAAAATAAAGAATTAACAAAGCAATGCATTGCAAGGTGAGATTCAACAAGAATTTTTAGCTACATTTAATAAGCTGAACATGAATGATATTACTGGTGATGTAAAAGAAGCCCGTAAATCTTTAGATGATCTTATGGATTGGATACAACAATCTGACTTATTAAAATCTCAAAAGGATTTTGTTGATACGTTACCTGAAAAAGAAGCAAGTATCTCTAAACTAGAGGAAAGTAAAAAATAAAGAAAAGAGGTTACCTAAAAGTAACTATTCAGCGACTTTTGGGACAACCTCTTCTTTTCGTTGTGGATTTTTAAGAAAATTTAGAATAAAATAAAAAAATAACCATCTACCTATTATTCACTAATGAAAAGAAAAGGGGGTAGCGAAATGCAACTGAAGTATGGGAAGCACATTAATATATTATCTATTGTTCTAACTTTGTTCTCTTTTTCCGTAATTGTAAGTTTCTCTACCTGGTTGAGTGGATATTCAATTCCCAACCTTTCTACAATGCTTAAGGTAACAATGTGGAGTGCATTTATTCTTGGAATTATAGGGTTTAGACAAGAGAAAAGCGCACTAGCGATTATAATTATGGGAATATGTGCCTTTGCTCTAGTCGTTCTATATACTTATGCGGTTATAAGTTTTCTTGAGCATTAAACACAAAAAAAAGAAACGAACATTTTTGTTCGTTTCTTTTTTTGGGGGATGATTATTATAAAATAGCCTCTTCTAATGATTGAGTGCTGAATCCAAGAATTGATTTTTGAGTGTTATTCTCATGATCTTTTACAATGATATATGGAACGCCCTGTACGTTAAAGAATTCAAACTCTTCTTTTCCTTCTGGGGTATTAGAGGGGTACCACCCACATTTTTTACTGAAAAAGAAATTGTATTTATAAAGCGAAAAAAACGCTATTCTTTTTGTAACAATATACAGAAACGCCATCCTTTCCTATGATTCTACAGAAAGAATAGCGTATTTTTTCATTTTAGGGGGCATTTCTTTTTATTAGTTTGATAGCGAGGTGACGATACCCCTTTATTGTTTTTCAGACTTCGCTTGTTCTAAAATGTATGCTTCTTCTTGTTCCGGTGTCGCTAATTCGTATGCTTTACCAGTGCTGCTATTGTCCCATTCCCATAATAAATTATGCTCCTCAACCGATTGAGAGAAATCGCCTTCATACCAACGAACCAAAATCTTAAGGTACTGTTCTTTATGTTGTAAGGTTCCACTATTACTTTCATCAATCGCTTGACGTACTTTTTCGATGTTTTCTGGAGTCATTTTGATAAATCCTTGCTTTTCGTGGGATAATACTTTTTGATGAGTCATTTTGTGCATTGCATTGATTATATGACGATCAGAGTTGAGGTCAAGTATTACCTCTTCCCCTTTAATTCTCTCAGTCTGCTTTTCCTTAACGTCTGAACCTGCATACGTACCGACTTTGTAGCCAGTAAAAATACCAACTGCTATAGCAATAACTAAGGTTGATGTGATTTTAATCCACTTTTTCAAACCTCTTACCCCCCCTTTTATTGAAGTGTACCATAAAAGAAGAACTGTATGCCCATATCTATCTGTGAGGTCTACATAACGTATCATTATCAATAGTCAACGATGTATAAATTTTTCGTTATGGCTGAAGGGTGATAAAAATGAGACATAGAAATCTTTTTATGCTGGCAATGAATACGTAAAAACAAAAACATTCACTTATAACGGTTAATAGGAGGAATTATCATGAAAAAATTAGCTACAATTGCATTAACAGTAGCTTTAGCTTTCGGCGGTTTGACGGTTATGAACATTAACACACCTGAAGCACAAGCAAGTGAAGATTGTCATTACATCTGTGGTCCTAGCGAAACGGTGAATGGTGTTACAGTTCAAGTTCACGCTACGGAATACACTTTTGGTGGAAACGTAATTGCAAGAATTACAAATAACCGAGCTGAGGACATTCATTATAATGTCAGCATCGAAAAGAAATATGGAGACAACTGGGGAGAATATGATACTTTCTTCCATTGGCAAAATCAATGGGTTCCAGCTGGAGCAAATGATGAAATTTTAACTTTCACAGGATATGGAGAAAACATTTACGACAATGGAACATACCGTTATAAAGTTGAAATTGTAAGTGCTGACGGTTCTGTAGATACAATTTACACAGCAGCAATGACGGTAACAGGGCGATAGCTCATGACTGAGCTTCATTATTTATGATTGTATTTTCAATAATAGCATTGATAATTGCGTTGATATTATTATTAAAATAAGCTCTTCGGAGCTTATTTTTTTATATAAAAATTGAATATTAATATTCTATTATTGAGTTTTATCCTCTGTTCATAAACATAAGATTTTCTGGACAGATGTCTCTTAAAGTACAGAAAACGCTTAAAATATGTCCGGATTGTGTCTAAACGTACAATTTTCCTGAAATGGTATGGTGAGACCATATCCATCAACTTAAGAAAAGTAAACACCCCAAAAACAAAAAAATGAGCTGACTTCTCAAAAAACTAACTGTAGAGAAAGAAAATTTTCATTTAGGGGGTACTTCAAAACCTTAGCTTGATGGGCTTTTTTCTTTTTTCTAAAGATCCAGTGTAAGTTCTTTAAATATTTTCATACCAGATAAACCCTATTGGGTTTTAATTTTTTGGATTACGCTACATGCTTGTGAGGCATAGAAAGGTTATATACGACGCCTAAGATATCAAAGACGGTTTCTTCTCATACCTATGGGATTTTCGTCCGTTTTTCTGTAAGAGATCAAACAGACGAAACAATATCTTTGTTAATTCTTTGGTGTCTTTTTGTAGAGATTCATAAATAAGTAGAAAATAATCTTTTATGATATAAATCGTTTTATATTCGCTTAATTCTCGTTTTTTCTTGATGAGAATTAATTGGCAGATTTGAGACACAGAAGCTATTTTGAACGTAAGGGATTTGTAAGGAATAGGTAAGGAAAAAGAGATTTTCATTGTGTATGATGAAAATATAAAGAAGCATGAAAGGAGGAACAGATATAACTTATATATGAAAAACAAACCAGTTAATAAGAGCGTTTCATGGAAAAGAAATAATTTCTGAGGTTAACATACATGCAAAAAGAGGGATTTACCGTTTATTAGGACAGAATGGAGCTTGTGAAAATAATCATTATGAAGATGATTACGAATTCAATGTTGACTTTTTGTCATCGGTAGAGATGATAGCTGTGTGGTGAGTATGAAATATCAAGCAACCACCTATACAATATGAATAGAGGAGAGGAATGCCTTATGAAAACACGTAGTCAAATTACATTTGCAAGTCTGGCTCTTTTAATAGCTGGAAGTTCCCTGTTATACACAACGCCAACCTCAATTGTAAAAGCAGAGCCCACTCAAAATGTATCTAGTTCGTTACAAACAAATACTCAACGAGATCGTAATTCCGTCAAGCAAGCAATGCGGGATACATTGCAACTTGGATACCCGGGGATACTTGCTAAAACTTCTGAGGGTGGAAAAACGTGGAGTTATGCCGCTGGGATAGCGGATCTGAGAACCAAGAAACCAATGAAAACAGATTTTCGCTTTCGCATTGGCAGTGTGACGAAGACGTTCACAGCAACGGTTGTACTTCAATTAGTCGGAGAGAACCGCTTGAATCTAGACGACTACATCGAAAAATGGTTGCCTGGTGTCATTCAAGGAAACGGATATGATGGTAACCAGATTACTATCCGGCAGATATTGAACCATACAAGTGGTATCGCTGAATACTCAAGGTCAAAAGACGCTGACTTTACGGATACAAAAAAATCGTATACGGCTGAAGAGTTAGTGAAGATGGGGATTTCTCTGCCCCCAGACTTTGCCCCAGGAAAGGGCTGGTCTTATTCAAACACAGGATATGTATTACTAGGTATTCTTATTGAAAAAGTAACCGGAAACAGCTATGCGGAAGAGATTGAAAGTCGGATTATTGAACCGCTTGAATTGTCGAATACATTCCTACCTGGCAATTCAAGCGTTATTCCAGGCACCAAGCATGCCCGTGGATATGTCCAACCAGACGGAGTAAGTGAGCTAAAAGACGTTACTTATTATAACCCAAGTGCAGGTAGCTCAGCTGGAGATATGATTTCTACTGCTGACGACTTAAATAAATTCTTCTCTTACTTGCTCGGGGGTAAATTACTGAAAGAACAGCAACTAAAACAAATGCTTACTACAGTTCCTACAGGAAAAGAAGGAATCGATGGATATGGTCTTGGAATCTATGAAACTAAGCTTCCAAACGATGTCTCGATATGGGGACACACAGGTGGCATTCTAGGGTTTACTACTCTTGTTGGAGGTAAACTTGGAGGCAAGCATACGTTGGTCGTCAATTGGAATAGTTTGGGTAGAGCTGACAGTCCTAATCCTATTAAAAATATTTTACTTGCTGAATTTAGCAAGTAGGCAAAAAAGAAAAACGGATAAATTTTGTCATATTTTTTATAGTTAAACAAATAAGTGATGAATTCGATTACTTATCTAAGGAGGCAATTCTCTCATGAAAAATAAACTATCTGGGGTGTTAGCCGCTACATTAGCGCTAACGATGATCCTACCAACAGGGGCGATAGCATCTTCAAGCAGTAAGACTCCGGTTGTAGCTAACCAAGAAGTTGCTAACCAAGAACTGGAGAAGATTGCGGCAGAGAAGGCTGCGCTACTCACGAAGTCCTATGGGACGACTAGCGTGCAGTATGCGCTAATTGATAATGGTAAACTTATTTTGTCGGGTCAGACAGGCAAGAACGATATGGAAGGAAAACAGCGGCTGAACAAAGATACTCTATATGGGATTGGTTCAGTCAGTAAAATGTATGCAACAGCGGCTGTAATGAAATTGGTCGACGAAGGAAAAGTCGATTTGGATGCTCCTGTCGTCCACTTTGTTCCTGATTTCAAGATGAAAGACGAGCGGTACAAACGCATTACGCCACGTATGCTGTTAAACCACTCCTCCGGCTTGCAAGGTTCCACGTTAAGTAATGCATTTTTATTTAACGATAATGATACCTATGCCCATGATGTCTTGATGCGGCAATTGTCCAACCAAAGCTTGAAGGCGGATCCTGGCGCGTTCTCGGTATACTGCAACGACGGCTTTACGCTGGCCGAGATTTTGGTGGAAAGAGTCAGCGGTATGAGCTTTACCGAATTTATACATCAACGGTTTACAGAACCCTTACAGCTGAATCATACGAAAACGCCGCAGGATAAATGGGAAGACGATAAGCGGGCTGGACTCTATTTTCCGGCGTACCAAGGGAAGCTTCCCATTGAATCGGTGAATGTGATTGGTTCGGGAGGGATCTCTTCCACGGCAGAAGATATGGTACGATTCTCACAATTATTTATGGGACAGGGAAAAGGGATCCTCTCTGATAAGGCAGTCAAGGCGATGGAGCAAGAGGAATATAAAAAAGGAATGTGGCCGGGGGATGGAGGTAATATTTTCAACTATGGTCTTGGCTGGGATAGTGTGAAACTATACCCATTCAGTGAATATGGGATAAAAAGCATGGCTAAGGGCGGCGATACAACACTGCAACATGCTATACTGGTCGTGCTTCCGGAACAGAAGATGGCAGTGGCTGTGTTGTCATCCGGCGGCCAAAGCTCTACAAATCAACTACTGGCAACTGAATTACTGCTCGCCGCGCTTAAAGAGAAGGGCACAATTAAGGACATCAAGCCAAACAAATCCTTTGGCAAGCCGGTCAAGGCCAAGATGCCTCAAGACGTGACGAAGAAAGCGGGCTTTTACGGCAATAGCGAAAGTCATTTCAAAATAGAAATTACGAAGAATGGAGAACTGTTCTTACCATCTAATCGAGAAGAAAAATATGTATATACTGCGAATGGAAGCTTTATTAATGAGAAGGGTACTTCCAAGCTCAACTTCGTCACTGAGAAGAATGGAAGCACTTATTTGAAGGAGAGCACATATAAATCGACGCCAGGCTTAGGGCAAAATGTGATGACTCACTATTTAGCCGAGAAACTAGAAGACAACGTGCTATCGAAGAAAACCGCTGCCGCATGGGCGAAGCGGGAAGGCGTCAAGTTCTATCTCGTGAACGAGAAATTTAGTTCTATTGAATATCTCGTTCAACCGAAACTTATTACCACACAAATTACTCGCAAGGAAGACCTGGAGGGCTATTGGGACGGCAGAAAAATTACAGGTCCGAACACCGCGGCGCATCAGCTCCAGATCCCCGTGATGAATGGCCGTGATACGACGGAAACTCATTTCTATACAGAAGGCGGCAGTGAATATATGGAGATGGCCGGATTGTTATATGTAAGTGGATCCAACGTAAAACCGCTTGATGCAGGCCAATCATCCAAAGTTACGCTACAAGCAAATGGGCATGCGAAATGGTTTACGATCCCACAAGCGACAGCAGGGAAAACGATGAGCGTGACGTTGTCATCGAAGAGTTCATTCGCGGTGTATGATGAGAAGGGAGTATGCGTCAATTTTACCGTTGTGAGCGGCAATAACAAAGTAAAATTGCCGAAAAACGGATCGGTTGTATTTGCTGGCGCGCCGAACTCGGAATTTGCAATCACGTTGAACTAGCTACAATTCAAGATGGACTTCAACAAAACCAGTACGACACAGAAAAGGTGTTTTGCTGGTTTTGTTTGTATTTACGCATTATCTTTACGAAGAGGCTTTCCGCGAATAATATCACGCTCAAACTCTGCAAGAACAGCTATCATACCAACTTTTTATCTGTTAAGAAACTTTGCAACAGAACCAGACATGTACTCCTTCATCACTAAAAACAGCCAGTTTTGATTTTAAATTTTTTTATTTATTGACTATGAAGTAACCACATAGTTTATAGTATGAATATTATTCCTTATAGGAGGCAATATAATTAGATGGATAGCTATAAGTTAACTAAAAGTGATGTAATTAAGATTTTTAATACTACGAAAGAAACACTTCGATTCTATGAAGAAAAAGGATTAGTTCAGCCAAAGGTAGGTAAAAATAACTATAGATTGTATGGAAATGAAGACCTACAAAGAATTAGCCAAATCTTCTTTTGTAAAGATATGGGTTTTTCAATTGAAGAAATTGATTTAGTAATAAATAAGAGAAATATAATAAACAATATGAATATCTTACAGAACAAAAAAAATGAAATTGAAACTGAAATTCATCGATTTATGGAAGTGCAAAAGAAAATTACTAGGCTCCTAGATCTCCTTCAAAATAGAAGCAGAAATTTCAATAAAATTCAGAGTGTCTATTTTGAAGAAAGAAAATATTATCACATCAAAGGAGAAAATTTTAATAGTGTAAAATCCTTTTTTGATAAATTCCGTTCTATTTTTAAGCAAGGTGAACTTTTTCAAGAACAATTTATAACAATGTGTCCAATTAAGAATTTCTTCAATGATGATTTGGGACTTTCAGTTTATTATCCTGTTTTGAATGATACAGAGATCGAGCATGTTGATATTCTTAGTATACCTGCAGGTAATTATCTTTGTGTTGATTACGTATGTACAGAAGGGCATATGGATGAAGCACGACGTCAAATATATACAAACATTAAAGACTATATAAAGAGAAATGGTTTACAGTCTAGATCATGTGATGTAATTGAATCAGATTTACACGGATTGAATCTGTTTTACCCAGAAGGACAGATAATTATGAATATGCAAATTCCTGTTGAAGAAAAATCGAAACACCAAGAGAAATGAGCATTTATTTATGCAACACAATTTACAAGAAAATTGGAAAAATCGGCTCTTTTATCAAAATGTGTTTAGTATGATTTTTTTAAAAAGTGCTGGTAGTCCACTTACTATAAAATCATAGAATCTCTTTAAATTAATACAAACTAAAGCCAATTTGCTTAGCGTGGGTTTTATGTCAATTGGTTGGCGGGGCCCCTACTATAATTGGGGTCTGTGTACATGCCCATCAAATTAATCTATTTTAATACTCCATTGCCATCAAGCTAAGACTTTAAAGTACTCTTTAAATGGAAATTTTGTGTTTTTTATAGCACCGAAGTTCATTTTTATCATTTTGGGGAAGAATGTGTTTCTTAACTTGATAGCGATGGGGTAGCACCAACAAAACACAAATTTCGTACGCTACGACAGCGTAACGATTTTATGCTACCAGTAAAAAACTGATTATTGAGAGCTCATAATCTGCGGGGGAGGGACACCCCCGCGAATTTAAGTTTCACTTTATAAAAAAGTAAGGGCCGGTACCGCTTGTTATTTGACTATTACTTTTCCATCCATTCCTTTCAAGTAGTGGAACCGACATATTAGTTCATATGTACCGGGAGTTTCAGGTTTTACGGTAATTGTTATTTCTTTTCCTGACGGGACTTCGGCGTCAATTCCGAGCTTTTTCACCGTAAAGGTGTGATCTCTATTTCCTTTGTTTTTCAATAGTAACGTCGTCGTTTTCCCAACCGGAACAGTGATGATACTCGGATTAAAGTAATCATCATTCAATTCAACCTCAATAGGCTGTCTCACAACGTCGGATTCGGCAAATACACGGAGCGAACCTAAAGTAGTCATAACTACAATCATCGCAAGTGAAATGATTAATCCAGTTAATAGCTTTTTCACAGACATTCGTAATCCCTCCTTTCCTAAGCACTAGTGTTTTCAAATTACTAAAATATTATCAATATAAATGGGGTTTAGGCGTGGCTTAAATAGTAATTCTTTCGGCAACTCCTACTAACCAAGTACTAACTGGAATAGGATTTGGGTAAATAAAAAAAGCCTCCACTACTGTGGAAGCTTCTCCAAATGATGTGCAATATCAATATACATATCGGAATAAACCGAATGGATTTCATTACTAGGCGCAGCGTTAGAAGAGAAGTGGACGATTACCATACTTGCTTTCGGATCAATGTAAAGAGTTTGTCCGTAACTGCCTAACACTTCGAAAGCACCTTGTTCATTGTGCGGAATCCACCATTGATTATGATAAGAAATGGAAGCACCATGACCAATTGCGAGCTCACCTTCTTGTACATTTTTCACACTTTCTGTAATAGAAGAAGGGACGATTTGTTTTCCGCTATATTGACCATTATTTAATAGTAATTGTCCGAACCTCGCCATATCTCTAGCAGTTGCATTTAAGCCAGCGCTTGCTTGTTCTACTTTCGTTTCATCTGTAACGTAATACGCGTTTTCTTCCATACCAATTTGAGACCAAATTCGTTCGCTTACATTTTCAGCTAACGATTTCCCTGTAATCGTTCGGATAATCCAAGCGAGTGTTTCAGTTGATCCGTTATTGTAAGAAAAAGCTGAACCAGGTGGTGCAGTTTCTTCTGCTTCTAGTAACATATCATAAATTTTCATAGGCCCCTCGTAATTTTTACCTCGGGGTAAAATATTACTAGCTAAATATAGTTGTGCATCTTGATTTTCTAGTCCTAGCTGCATATATCCGTGAGTAGGGTATTCAGCAGAAACTTGCATGTCCAGTAATTGCTGAAGTGTTGCTTTTCCAAACGGTGTATTTTTTAATTCTTTTATGTAAGTGTCAGCTGTTTTCTCTACATCAATAAGATTTTCTTCAGCGAGAGATTGTATGATTGCACCAGTAAACACCTTTGCTAATGATGCCATTCCATGAGGTTCACTCTCGTTATATCCATTGAAATATCGTTCATAAACAAGTTGACCATTATGTACAACGACAAAAGCATCTGTTTTGTTTTCGTCTAAAAGTTTTTTTAGAGGAGTCGTATTTCCAAATCTACGCTCCACAGCAAAATCGTCTAAGTTTTGTAACGCGGTAGGGAAGGGAGCAACTTGGTCAGGGATGTTTTTTACTTCATTTATTAAAGTGAATTCTTTCATATGTGTATACGACCAGCGTAAGTAAGGATCGTCCAACCAGTTTTCTTTTGTGACATTTGCTTTAGTGGGGGTCGTTTTATTATTTTTAAAAAAAGTAAACCCAAGCCCTGTAACTACGAATAGTAATACTAGTAACAGTAATAGCAGGGGAGATTTCTTTACATTCATATAGGTACCTCCTTTAGTTTCTATTATAAGTATACGCTCGTCTTAAAATAAATACAAAATAAGGAAAGTAAACGGGTAAGTTTACTTTCCTTATGAACGTTAAGCAGATATTTGTCCGTCTGTACTTTGTTTCTTGAATTTTTGTTTTCGTCCGTGTAATCCATAATATAGAAGTAAAGTGAACGCAACGATAATAGCTGCGATAAAATACATATTATGATAACTTGATTTGGCAGCGACTATACCTAAAATGAAAGAACCGAAGCCAATGCCACTATCAAAGAACGAGTAGTAAGTAGCTGTCGCAGAACCACGTCGATGGTTTGGAGCGGCAGAAATTGCAATCGTTTGGAAACTTGGAATTAATGTTCCGTATCCTAAACCGATTAACATACCTGCGCCAAGGAACCAAAATGAAGTTTGCGCTTGGCTTAAAATGAACATCCCAATTGTGAAAATAATAATAGCGGGATAGATAAGTACATTTTCACCGAAACGATCAAATATTTTCCCTGTAAATGGACGAGAAATGACCACAACAAGTGCGTATAAAATAAAGAAGTAACTTGCAATTTCGCTTAAACCGAGTTCTTTCGCATAAATAGGAATAAAGGATAAAATGCCACTATAAGAAAAGGCTAAAACAAATCCTGTTAGAGCGATTGGAATAGAAGATGGTTCAATTAAGTCTTTCCATTTCATTTTTTCTCGTTTTTGTTTGTTTACTGGTGCTTCATGCGGAATATTGACTAGTAATCCTAATAAAAATGCGAGTAATGAAAATACTGAACAAACGATAAATAGTACAGTAAATGAAAAATGAGAAATAATTGTTAAACCTAAAAAAGGACCAATTACCATCGGTAGACTCATAAATACGCCGTAATAAGCAAGTGCTTCGCCGCGTCTATGAGCTGGTGCTACATCAGTTACAATTGTTCCAGTTGCTGTTGTTGCCATTCCGAATCCAATACCATGTAAGAAGCGAAGGGCAAGTAATAAAAATAAACTTTGCGTACCGAAATACATAACGGTAGCGGCTAAAAATAGTGAAAGTGAAATAAATAATATTTTCTTTCTTCCTAAATCATCGAGCCATTTTCCTGTGAATGGTCTACATAAAACAGATGAAATAAGAAAAACAGTTGCAACTAAACCAATTTCCTCAGGTTTTCCTTTTAGGCTGTCTATAACATAGACAGGCAGAGTAGTCATAAGCATGTAAAATGTTAAAAAGAGAAACAGACTACTAAAACAAGTTCCGAGGAAATCCTTCGTCCAAAGTTTTTCACTTTGCATCGTCATCCCTCCATATTAATGATCTAAATTTTTGATAATTTGTTGTAACAATTGAAAAGCTTCATGTAAGTCTTCTTCTTTAATACCTTCTAGCGTCTTTTCTTCAAAGGAATCAACTTCTTCTTGCCATACTGGAATCATTTTTAGTGCAGTATCAGATAATGAAATCAACTTTTCACGGCGATCTTTTCCTTCAGTACGAATAATCCAGCCCATCGTTTCCATACGTGTTAACGTACGAGTCATCGTTGGTGATTCAACATTTAAATATTGACATAATTCTGTTTGGGTACAAGATCCAGTTTGATTAATGCGGAAAATAACAGCCCATTGCGCACTAAATAATCCTGTTGGAGATACACGTTCATTAAATTTCTTCGTAAACTTACGAGAAGTTTGACTGACAATGTGGAAAAAATGTTGTTTTTCGTCCATGTATTTTGATCCTTTCAAATTAGTTACCTAGCTAACTATATACCTTTTTATTTTACTTGTCTAGTAATAGACATGTTGTTTTATGTGGAAATTTCGTATAGATTTTGTATTGAGAACGTACATTCTACATGGTATTCTTTAATTAAGTAAAGAATTTTCTTTCTATTAAATAGAATGGGGGAACTTGTGATGATTAAGCCTGCAACAATGGAGTTTGTTTCACTATCGAACGGAGAAACGATTGCGTATCAGGAAGTTGGAAGGCAAAATACAGAAATTCTTGTACTCATTCACGGGAACATGACATCGTCACAACACTGGGATTTAGTTATTGAAAAGTTGCAAGATCAATACCATATTTACGCTCTTGATTTAAGAGGATTTGGCCAATCAACATATAATCAATCGATAGATTCTTTACAAGACTTTGCAAGAGATGTAAAACTATTTATCGATCAATTAAAACTAGAAAAATTTTCATTAATGGGCTGGTCAATGGGCGGTGGTGTTGCGATGCAATTTACAGCGAATCATCCAACATTTGTCGAAAAGTTGATTTTAGTAGAATCAGTGGGAATGAAGGGATATCCAATTTTTAAAAAAGATATTAACGGGCAACCGATCGTATCAAGTTTAGTAAAGACGAAAGAAGAAATCGCGCAAGATCCCGTACAAATTGCTCCAGTGCTAGATGCGATAAAAAATATGAATAAATTATATTACCGTACAGTATGGAATCTATTAATATATACACATAATCAACCTGAACCGGATCGTTATGAAAAGTATTTAGATGATATGTTAACGCAACGTAATTTCGTAGATGTGAATTATGCGCTCATTACATTTAATATTTCGGATGAACATAATGGGGTTGTAGAGGGAAATAAGCAAATTCATCATATTAAAGCTCCAACACTCGTCATACAAGGTGACAGAGATTACGTCGTACCGCAAGTAGTCGGTGAGGAATTAGCAAAACATTTGCCAAATGCAGAGTTGAAGATATTAGAAGATTGCGGACACTCACCGTTTATAGATTGTTTAGATGTATTTATAAAACATGTAGAGGATTGGTTAGACAATAAATAATTCCCGAAATATAAAACTTGCATATACTATAGCATTTGTATGTATAAGGGGAGAGAGTCAATGCATAATCCAATTTTAATATATCATTCTCCATATAATGATCATCAATATATAAAAATGATTATAAATCCGATGTATATGCAAGTTTCACCAGCTGTAGTTCCTTTGCAAGTGCAGCAATCAATGGTCCATACACATCCGATTTTATTTGGGCCTTCATTTTATGAAAATCCATATTTTAAGCATTTTCATTACAATGTGAAAGCGCAAGTATGGGAAGGATAAGAAGCTAAAAGGTTCATTCTTTTAGCTTCTTTTTTATTATGAATATTCGTACACGCATTTGAAGAAACAGTTTATAATGAAAAGTGGAAAGCGTGAGAAGGAGAGGGAAAGGGATGTCGATGCGTTTTACTTTTTGGATTATGGTTGGAATTGTAGCAATCTCAGGTTTGTCACAAGGGATGCTTTTACCGACCATTGCAATGATTTTTGAACAAGAAGGGGTTAGTTCAAGTATTAACGGTATTCATGCGACGGCATTATATATTGGGATATTAGTTATTTCACCGTTTCTTGAAAAACCGATGCAAAAGTTTGGAATGAAGCCAATTATCGTTATTGGTGGGTTTCTCGTTATTATTTCATTATTCTTTTTTACACAAACTTTTTCATTTTGGGTATGGTTCGTTCTTAGATTTCTAGTTGGAGTCGGAGATCATATGCTTCATGTCGGAACACAAACATGGATTACGACAACATCAGACCCGAGTAAAATAGGTAGACAAGTATCGATATACGGTGTATTCTTCGGAATTGGTTTCGCAGTTGGCCCGTATTTAGCAAGCACTGTTCAGTACGGTCTTGCAACACCATTTATCGTATCTACTATACTTTGCTTAATAGGATGGCTTTTACTACTACCAACGAAAAATGCATTTCCAGCACAAGATGAGGCAAAAACTGAAAGTAAATCATCCTTTTCTCGTTATAAACAAGTCGTTGGATTAGCTTGGATTGCGCTAATTGGTCCGCTCGCATACGGCGTACTTGAAGCGATGTTAAATAGTAACTTACCAGTATACGCACTTCGCAAAGGATGGTCTGTATCGGAAGTTTCCTTCTTATTACCAGCATTCGCAGTTGGGGGCATTATTACACAAATCCCGCTCGGTATATTAAGTGATAAATACGGGAGAGACCGTATTTTAACGTGGACGTTCAGTGTAAGTACGGGCATTTTCCTACTTGCAGCAGTATTTGATCAATATTACTGGATCGTCTTTGCATGTATGCTTATAGCAGGTATGGTCATTGGCTCGTGCTTCTCACTAGGGCTTGGATTTATGACAGATTTATTACCGAGACACTTACTACCAGCGGGTAATATATTATCCGGAATCGCCTTTAGTATAGGAAGTATTATGGGACCTGTATTAGGAGGCGTATTTATAGAAAAAATACAGTATACAAGCTTTTTTATTGCGGTTATGATTATAATGGGAATTCTCGCAATGGTATATATGGTCTACATGAAGAATCAATTCGCATCAAGAAAAATAGAAAGTAGGTTAGGGCATGACAAAACAACCTAATAAAAAGAAATTTGAAGTACTCGAAAACGAAACAATTACAGACTGCTTAGCGCGTATGGAACAAGAAGGATATGCACCGTCTCGTCGCATGGAAGAACCAATCTTTCATGAAGTGAAGAAAAACGGCAAAACAGAAGTTGAACCATGCGGTAGAAAGATTGTTTTTGAGGGGAAATTGAAGTAATCTCATAACAAATAGCCATCCAATTCATTTGAGTTGGATGGCTTGTTTTTTTACTGAACAATGAAAGGCTTAGCTAGAGATCTTTGTTAGTGAAGGTAGTATAGAGAGAAACTAACTACATGAAAATGTAAATTTCAGGATGCTTAATGTATTGAATTTTAGGATTGGGACATCAGTTATAGAGCTGGACACCTATACATTTGAAGGAAAGAACAATTATACAAAAGTAGGATGTTTAAAAATATATTAATTTGTATGATAAAAACAAAACATATTTTAAAAAAATTAGAAAGGAGGGAAAAATATATAATGATACAAAGCATATATGAAACTCATTTACATGTCAGAAATTTAGAAAAGGCAATAGATTTCTATCAAAATAAGTTAGGTTTAGCATTAGCAAAAAGACTATCGAAAAGACGAATTGCGTTCTTTTGGGTAGGAGAAAGTAAAGAGCAAATGCTCGGATTATGGGAAGTACATATAAATGAAGAATTTGAGACGAAACACTTCGCTTTTCGTGTAGATTTAGAGTTTTTAAATGCTTCAAAATTATGGTTAGAGAAGCGTGGAATAGAGGTAGTAGGGAGTCAAGGGAAAGGAAATCGAGAACCGATTGTCCAAAGGTGGATGCCAGCTGCAAGCGTATATTTTCTAGATTGTGATGGAAATAAATTAGAGTTTATTTCTATGTTATATGATGACCCAGATGAATTAGAATATGCAACGTATTTAAGTGAATGGGATGCGGAGCACTAAGAGAAATAAAGTTTAATCAGTGGGAGTTTAATAGATTTATATTATGCAAAATAGATAGGAACAAAATAAAATCCCTCAAGAATAAGGGTCTTCTTGAAGGATTTTTTTATGCTTTATATGGCTTGTAACGTATTAACGATCTTCAGTTTTAGATATTTCAGCGCGTTGAATATAACCATCAGAGAAGCTGAAATAAAGAGAATAGCTTCCTCGTTTATATATAAAGCCTTCACTAGTCATATCCTCTCCGATTAAATCGGGCTCACCAAACCATTCTTTTAATTCGTGGATAGGGATACCCATTTTCACCCATATATATCTTGCGTCCGAAGGGTACATATCAATATAATAATCTCCGTATACTGCTGTAGTAGGTGCATCACATTCTGTACAAGGTGCTTGCTTCAAAACATCAGGTACTCCAAATTCTTTTTTTACTTCAGATATATCTTTACGCAATGTATTTAATGTAAATGGACCAAACGTCCCATTCTGTAAAGCGGTTGTTAACATTTGTTTCAATTCTTCTTTTGAATTGATGTTGAAATTATAATCTCTGTTTTTTGCTATTGCATTATAGAAAAATTGTGCATACTGCTCACGTTTCACAAGCATGTTGCCATTAAAATTACCAGACTCGTCACCTTGTGCTATACGGTTACTACGCACTGCATTTACAGATTCATAGGCCCAATGACCTTTTGGTACATCTTTAAAGTTCTCTTGTCCTTTTGAGTTTAATTGAAATGCCTTTTGCAATACTACTGCCATCTCATACCGATTTAATGCGTCATCTGGACGAAATGCACCTGTTCCATCACCTGTCATAATTCCAGCTTGTGCAATGGCTGTGATATCCTTTTCAAACATATGATTTGTAATATCATTAAACATACGCCCCTGTTCATCGTCTGCTATTAAACCTAAATGTCGATTGACTAAAGAAGCTATCTGTCCTCTAGTAACATTATCCCCAAAACCAAATTTTCCATTTCCATATCCCTTATAAATCCCTGCTGACGCTAAGTAATCGATAGCATCTTTTGACCAGTGGTCCTTTGGTACATCTGTAAATACAGTGTTATTATTGCTAACTATTTTATAGCTATTTTCATTAAAGTTTGTTTTCGTAGTTGTCTCTGCATTTACTGTGCCTACTATCGTTGTAGTTGCTAGTGCTGCGGTTATTACTAATCCCAAAAAAAATTTAGCTTTGCTTGTTTTTTTACCCATTTGTGAACCTCCGGTTTATTTTAAATTTATTGAATAACTTTATTACACATCTAAATAATGATTATTTACTATAAATTTCTAGGGTGTGGATACTTATTTTAATAATCTGCGTGAGATTTAACCATAATATCTAGATGATAAATATTGATCTCTATTTAAAAATGGTAAATACAGTGAAACGTAAAGTAACTCCAGAACGTGAAATAAAAGTTGATTTTGAAGTTATTTTTTATTTAATTCATTTTTATAAATCCATTCAACAAAATCATCGAAATTCCTTTTTCATATAGGATTTTTATAGAAAGGTTCTCGCATGTACAACTTGATGACCTTGTTTTTGTTGAAAAGAAAATCCATCAAGAAGCCATCTTAATTGTCGTCTTGATATGGTAAGTGGCACACTCGGATGACCAGCTGGCAGTAAAACGTTCTATTTTCAATCTACGATAGAAAATAGAACGTATATTTGGTATAATCAAACCATACTATATGAAACGATGTACATGAGTTTGACATTTATGTAATAAGGTAAGTACTACATAACAATAACTACTCTTTATAGGATTCAGTTCATGTTATACAAATCAATCGTTAGAAAGGAAAAGAAGTAATGAATCAAATTTCATTTGAAGATTTATTTGAAGAAGAAAAAGAAAACAAAAAAGAAAAGGTGGAGGTAGCTGAGATACCAGTACCTTTATCGCCATTGCAACAAGATATATTGGGATTATTTAATTCTGAAGAAATAAGTGCACTTGAGCTATGTGAACAATTAATACGAGCTGGTAAAATACCCGATGAAAGATTCACTACGAATAAGCCGAAAGCATATGGACAAGTATGCTTACTATTAGAAGGTTTTGTTAAAGAAGGAAAGCTGATTTTTGTCAAAAGTGATGAGAAAAGAGATAGGGTTTATAAATTGAAAGAAGAAGTTTTTAACGCATAAGGTGTACAGGGGGGAAATGAATAATTTCCAAGGGGAGTTCATTCATTTTTCTCATCAAAAAGGTGTCAATCTTGATTAGATTGGCACCTTTTTTGATAATATAACATCTTACATATTTACATTTGAAACTAAGTCTTCCTCGATCAATTTCTTTCTGAAGCATTTAGCAAACTACTTTTTTGTTGTCACGTTTTACTTCAACTATACCAACTTCTTTTGCAGTCTCGACTGCCTTTTCGTGTAGTGGCGCACATGAGATCCCCACAGTGTTTAGAAAATTATTCCCCTTTTATTTATGACGATCGCCGTAAGGTCATTGCCCAAAATAAAAGAGCACAAGCACTAACGGATGCACCTAATATACAAACTCCGTTCCATCCGTAGCTTGCATAAATGTTTGTGGAAAAAATTGCACCTGTTGCACTGCCGATAGAATAAAAAATCATGTAACTGGCAGTGAGGCGACTTCTCGCTTCTGGACGCACTGTGAAAAGCATACTTTGATTGGTGACATGTACAGCTTGCACAGCTAAATCTAAAAGGATAACACCGATAACTAGTAGGAATAGAGAATGGTTCATTAATTTAATTAGGAGCCATGAAAGTAATAATAAGGATAAGGCTATGCCAGTAGTTCTCTCTCCGAATCCGCGATCAGCAAGTTGTCCGGCTTTAGTGGCAGCTAATGCACCAGCAACTCCAGCAAGACCAAATGCTCCGATAGCTGTATGTGATAGATTATATGGTGCAACACTTAGAGGTAAAACTAATGAAGTCCATAAAATACTGAATGAAGTAAAAATAAGCAATGCTAATATTCCGCGAATACGTAAAATCCTTTCTTCTACAAATAATAAGAGAACAGAACGTAATAATTTACGATAGGTCATAGCTGTTTTTTTATGTTCAAGACTAGGTAAATTACGATATAACAAACCAATTACGAAGAGCATAAGTACAGCAGAGGTGAGATAAACGGAACGCCATCCCGCTAAATCTGTTAATGTTCCGGCAAATGTACGTGCAAGTAGAATTCCTATTACGACACCACTCGTGACGAAACCTACTATTCGCCCACGGTCTTTTGGGTTAGCTAAAATGGATGCGTATGCGACGAGTGTCTGCGTAACAGTCGCAAGAATTCCGACTAAGGCCATACCTATAAAAAGTACGGTACTGGAAGGAGCGACTCCGACCACAATTAAAGCGAAAACGGATAAAAGCATTTGAACAATGATAAGTCTTTTTTGGTTTAACAAATCACCAAGTGGAACTAATAAAAGTAATCCGAGTGCATAACAAACTTGAGTAATCGTAATAACGACACCAATAGTTGAATGGTTGATCTTAAACTCATTTGATAAAGAATCAAGTAGAGGATGAGCGAAGTATATATTCGCCACAGCCATCCCGCAAGCTATTGAAAATAATAGAGTTATATAGCGGGGCATGATTGTATTGATAGGTGATTGGAACTGATCATTATTCTGTGTAAGAGCAGCTGTCATTTTTTCTTTAGTATCCATAATATCATCTCCTTTTGTTATTAAAATAATGTACCGAACGGTATGTTATTTCGTAAGTCAAATATAATCAGGGATAAGTTACTATGTCAAGTGAATTGTAAATTAAATTCAGTTTCTTTTGACATATCATTTGTAATTTAATACGATATATAATATACTGATTAGTACATAAAAACGTGATTTATAATTTAGAAAACAGGTGAAAAAAGAGGAGGGGTTAAATGGCTCGACTACGTGAATTTGATAAAGAAAAAGCTTTGGATGCTGCTATGCAACTTTTTTGGGAGAAAGGATACGCTGCTACTTCATTAAGTGATCTAACTGCTAAAATGGAAATACAAAGACCGAGTTTATATGCGGCATTTGGTGATAAAGAAGGGCTATTTGAAGCTGCATTACGGAGATACACGAATTTACACGCAGCTAGCATTCGAACAAAACTTCAAAAAGAACAATCTGTAAAAGAGGCCATTCGTATATTTTTTGAAAATATGGTGGAAGAGGAATATAAAAAAGAATCAAATAAAGGCTGTTTTTGTATTAACACAATGGTTGAGATTGCCCCTCATAATGAAAAATTTGAAGTGCTGACTAGAGAACATCAAATGTATCTTTCAGTTATATTTCAAGAATTAATTACTAAAGGAATTCAGTCTGGAGAACTGCAAAGTGATGTGAATGCTAAAGCATTGGCACAAACGCTAGTCACTTCATTAATTGGATTAACGGTGTTAATGAAATCTCGCCCAGAACGTTCAGTTGTAGATAATTCGGTATGTATAATAGTATCGTTATTAAAATAACTTTTGCAAAAATGTATTTCAATTATACGTTTTTTGAATGAGATGCTCATCAGAAGATGGAAACTATAGTGGAAAATAATTAAATTTGATTTTAAAAAAGTCGATTCCTTATTGAGGTAAGAAATCGACTTTTTATAATAGCTTCAGAGTCGAATATACTGTGAAAGTAATAGTGAGAAAAGAAGTAGGCGGCAACTATCGGATCATGAGATAAACTTTTGATTGTTGTAAATGTTTTTGACGGTCTTTGTAATTGGTTGTAAAATAATGTTTGTTAAGGGATTTTGTAGAAAATATTTTTGAAACTACGATTCGTTTGTGGGGGATAGAATGAAAGTATTTATTAGACATCCTATTTAAATACATAGTAGATTCATAGTAATTTAAAACGAATGAGAAGATAAAGGGAGGTTGAGATACTTACACGAAGAGACTGTGTAGGTATCGATTACAGCAATGAATAAGATAATCAAAAAACGAATAATCGCACTATCAACAAGTTTAGTAATTCTAGGAGGACTACCTTTTTCCGCATCAGCCGAAGAGATAAATAAATCTCAAACTGACCAACTTAGTATCGCTCAAGGAGAATATGGAATAAATGGTTTAAGTTATTCGGACTTCAATCTAGAAACTCCAGATCACATGCAAATTAATGAAGCGGAAGTATCAGAGAATGAGAAAATTCTTCTAGAAGAATATAAGCATAAGCATGATGAAACAGAAGAGTTACATAAAATGAAAGAAGCTAAAACAGGTCAGGTAGCGGAAGATGAAGCTATTTCAAACATTGAAAAGGCATTTGAACATGTAGACGGTCGAAATGATGGTTCTACTCGCGAAATGAAGCCAGTTGAAAAGCCAAGAGCTATTCAATATAATGCGTCGATGACTACAAAGAAATATGGAACACTTGCAGGTGTTCAATTTGTGGAGTGGATTGTTCCAGCAGGAAATCCTGATATTCGCCCTGCAAATCCGATGAAAGCACGTTACATTACAATCCATGAGACTGCAAACACAGCCCCTGGTGCTAACGCTGAAAACCATGCGAAATACTTGTATAAACAAGCAACGGAAGGTACATTCCGAACTGCTTCATGGCATTTTACAGTAGACGATAAACAAATCTATCAGCACTTACCAACAAATGAAAATGGTTGGCATGCAGGAGATGGTGATGGTTCAGGAAACAGAGAGTCTATCGGTATCGAAATTTCAGTTAACCAAGATGGAGATTATAATAAAGCGTTAGAGAATGCAAAACGACTTGCAGGATACTTAATGAATAAAGAAGGAATTAGCGCGGATCACATTTATAGGCATCAACAATGGAGCGGAAAAAACTGTCCTGATATTTTAATTTCTCGTGGGAATTGGACTGGCTTCGTACAAGGTATTCAATGGTATGCAAATGTTAATGCACAGATTGACTCGCCTTTACAAGAAAAAAATGAGTTGTTTGATCCAAATGATTATAATCCAGCTGAACCTAGCATGGAGCTAGTAGTAAATGGGGACGGTATAAATGTCCGTAGTGGTGAAGGTCTTGAACATCATATTGTTCGTAAAGCTTCAACCGGAGACCGTTACAAAGTATTAGCGGTTAAAAACGGTTGGTATAAAATAGGTAACGGTGAGTGGATTTTCTATAATCCAAGTTGGATTAAAATTAACTACAATGTACCAAAAGAAGAAGTACAAAAGCCGAAAGATGATATTACAGGTGGCTGGTTTGAAGGGCATATTCGTAAACTAAAGAGTCTAGGTATTATGCATGGTGAAGGAAATGGTGTATTTGCTCCTTATCGTAAGGTAACTAGAGCTGAGTTTGCGACATTAATCTCAAATGCTCTTCAACTACCAGAAGGAAATAAGTCATTTGTAGATATTAACAAAGCGCATTCATCACTTCATAGCGGTATTAAACGTAGTGCAAGTGCAGGAATTATTAGCGGTCGTGGCGGGGGGATTTTTGACCCGAATGCACCAATCACTCGTGAAGAAGCATCGATCATGATTGACAACGCATTACAGTATAAAGGTGTTACAGGTGAATTAGTCGCATTACCATTTAGGGATAAACATTTGATCACATACAAACAGCCTGTTCAACGATTATACAGCTTACAGGTAGTTACTGGCGTTGGAAATAATGAGTTTAATCCTAAAGATACAACAACTCGTGGTGAGGCAGCTGCCTTTTTAGTGAAGATGCTGGACTCTATGCATAAATAAATGAATGGTATGTAGAAGTTTGTACTAATGCAAAAAATAGTGATAAGGATTTTAAAGGAGCTATCCAAAATGAGGATTTGGAACAGCTCCTTTTTATTTTAGCCCCTATGAAGCCCCTTCCAAGCCCTTCATAAGCACCTACCAAGTAATAAATCACTAAGAAAAGAAAAAACAAAACAAAAACAACTACAAGAACAAAAAAGCGCGAAAAAATAAAACCGGCGTTGTAGTAGTTAAAAAAATTTGGAATTCAAATGCAAAAAACAAAGCCCTCATTCCTATATGTATATTGAAGGATTGAATTCTGCCTTTTTATGAATAAAAGGAGGAGGTAAATAGATGGCGGTGTACCGTAATGTGCAGGTGAACTTTTGGCAAGATGAATTCATATTAGATTTAACGCCAGAGGAGCGTTATTTTTACATATATTTGTTAACTGGTACGAAAACGAAGCAATGTGGAATTTACGTATTACCGAAGCGTGTGGCAGAACTGGAAACAGGCTACAGTATGGAAACTGTTGAGAAGCTGTTAAATAGATTTGTTGAATACGGAAAGATTTTATACGATGCGGAAACGAAAGAGTTATACATACTAAATTGGCTACACTATAACCCTATTTTAAATACAAATGTAGAGAAGTGTGTGTTACGTGAGTTAAAGACTGTAAAAAATAAAGAGTTCATACATATATTTTTACGTAAATGTCTTGAAGAAGAATGCAAGATTCCATTATTACTTCAGTATTTTGGTATGCCAGAGGAAGAGATTGATAGTAATTCACAACAAGTAATTATTCAAGAGAAGGAAGAGGTAGAAAGAGTAGAGGATGCCACTCCGCATAGTGAAGTTTATAAATTTTACGAACAAAACATTAGTAGTCTATCTCCATATATCGCGAAGGAATTAAAGGAATGGATGCAAAGAGTTTCAGGAGATAAAGTACTAGAGGCACTTAAAATTGCGTTTGAAAATAATAAGGGGACACTTGCTTATGTAAAGGGTATCTTGAGGAATTGGTGTAGCGAATATGGTGAAGAGAAGTGTGTAATGGGAAGTTTAGAGAGAAGGAGAAGTGTTTTGAGTAGTGTTTTTTAATTTACATAAATTTAATACAGAATATACGTTCGTATGTGGTGGGTTGTATGCTATACTACAATTAAATAAGGGTATTTTTATAATAGATAAAAAGATGTGGGGGAACAAAGTTTGACTACTAATACATCTCAGTTGTTTCAATATATTCATATGACAGAAGAACAGGAACAATTATCATCACGTTATTTAGAAACGAGAGAAGAAGAGATTTTAAATAATATTCAACTAACGACAATTAGAGATCAAAAAAGAGGCGATTTTGCCGAGCAATTTATAAATGATTTTAGAAAAGTATATAAACAAGATCCGGCTTTCTTTCGGTTATTTTATTATTTGCTAGGGGAGCAATTGTTAAATGTTCTTATAATAAGGTTTAAATATGTGAATTTTTCTAATATGAAGGTTTATTTAGAAAAAAGTGAACTTCCTTTGGAGAAACTTGTAGCAAGTGCATGCAAATATTTATCCAATATTTCAAGTTATGTGGATGAAGCGTATGTTTTTCTTAGAGAATTAATAAGCGAGAATCCGAACTATATAGAAGAGCAGTTGTCAGCTTTATCAATAAAGCAGCAATTATCGCTACTTCTTGTAATGTTTGAAGTAGATTATGAGAGATTCCGTACATATAGCTCTTTATTGGACGAGAGATTAGAAGAACATGCTGAATTTATATTGAATTTGAATGGAGAAAAGGAAAAGGTTGAAGCTGTTGAACGGTATATAAAGGGTGAAAGTGATAGGGAATTATTTGTAGGTGGGGCTTTACCAGAATATATTTGGCGGCTATTATTTAGTATTCATAAGTATTCAAATGTTGCGAGGCGATATGTTGAAATATTAGCGAAGAGAAACGTTTGGGGTTTTATGAACCATGCTACGCGTTACATGTGTCAAGCTCTCGGTCAGCTTCAAAACTACAAAAGAACAGGTAGTGTAAATAAGAAAACATATGATGAAATTCAAAGTTTTTGTAAACAGTTTTGGATTTCTGAGGAAAGATTTTTTGCGCACCGTCTGAGGCAACATGATTTAAATAATAAAGAATTTTGTAAGACGTATGAATATGAATTGCTATGCTTCATGGCGAAAGAAAATCCTGAATTTGTTCAACGTACTTTGCATTATTTAAGTAAAATTAATTATCTCATCATCGCACGAATGTTAGCTGAAAAAGGACATGAGCTAAATAGAGGGAAAATGCGAGAAGAATTTTTTGTGGCTGCTTTGCAAATTAAATTGTCTACAGTGCGGGATACATATCGTGATTATTTAATAGGGAAAGTGTCATTTGAGGATATGAAGCAAATACTTAAAAATCCTAAGTATAGAAGTATGTATTGGGGGATGCCAGTATTAGAGGTTGCACTCCTTTGGGATGTAGATGATGTAGCGAAGAGGGAAGCTGTACTTACACTGCAATTCGGAGATGAATATAACGTTAATTTATACGAACTTCTGTACGAATGTTCTGTCAGAGGGATAGAACCGAAACAAGTATTAGAAGATCTTCTTTCGTATGGATTAAGTCAGGAAAAGCTTATCACTTATGCAGTTGAACAAGCTGCATGCTACAGTGAAGAGAGAAACAAGGCGAAGGAAGCGCTTGTTCATGTCATTGTAAAAGAACAAGCATACATAATTGAACGATTTGATGAGTATTCTGCTGTGGCAAAAGCATATATTTTAGAAGAGTTAGTAAAGGATAACATGATTAAAATGCGTCCCATTTTGATCAAATGCTTAGGAGATTCATCTAAAAAAATGCGCGAGTCTGTAGTGGAAATTCTTTCAAAAGATGTAGAAGCGGCAGAAGATGTAGCAGTTGAACTTAATAATAAAAAGAAAATTGTTCGTGAAAATGTGATGAAAATACTACTAGAGTATAAGGTTGGGAAATATATACAAATGGTACAGGAAGCTTTGCAAGAAAAGAAGAACGCCTCTTTTATTGAGAAGTTTGCTCCGTTACTTGGAGTGGGTGGAGATTCAGAAAATATAGAAGAACTTTGTAGTCGTATAGTAACGGAACAAAAAAGAAATTCATTTGTGCAATGGATTGGGAACGAACCACAAATTCGTCTTCGTAATTCAAATGAAATAGCCGATGTAAAACTTCCGCTAGCATATGTAAATCAGTATGTATCAGATTCCGTTATTGAGAAGAAAGATGCGGCTGAAGTAATTAGTACTATTTTGAATGAACAAGACTTGAAGGAATATGTACAAGAAATATATCAAGTATGGATTTCTCAAGATGCAGATGTGAAGAAACGTGGTATTCTTTCGTTATATGGGATGTATAGTGATGATAAAATGGTCGGTATACTTAAAAAGCAAATTGATGAATGGGTCCTTCATATGAGAGGAAAGATTGCAGCGGATGCTGTTCGCGCTCTGGGGTTGTCCTCATCTAAGCTTGCACTTGTATCTATTCATGCGATGGCATTTAAATATAAGCATAAGTTAGTGCGTAATGCGGCAAAAGAAGCACTAAGTCTTGCTGCGAAAACACGTGGTATAACAGAAGAAGAGTTGGAAGATCAACTGGCACCAAATCTTGGCCTCAATATAAGTGGTGAGAAGGAGATTGATTTTGGGAATAGATGTTTTACTGCTATTTTAACTTCAGAGTCGAAAATTGAATTAGTGACAGAAGAAGGAAAACGTATGAAGTCACTTCCAAAGCCAAATGCAAAAGATGATGTAGAAAAAGCTGAAGAAGCTAAGAAAGAGTTAGCCGCTTTAAAGAAAGAGCTTCGAAGTGCTCTTTCTATGCAGAAACAACGTTTGGAAACTGCTCTATCACTAAAGCGCTATTGGTCATACGATACGTGGAAGTCGGTATTTATGGAAAATCCAATTATGAAGCAATTTGCCATTTCACTTGTTTGGGGTGAATATACGGAAGGAAAGTTGCTGAGAACGTTCCGTTATGCGGCGGGTGATATGTTTTATTCAATGATAGGAGAGCGTCATGAGCTTTCACCTGGAACTGTTATTGGTTTAATTCATCCGTTAGAATTATCCGAGGCGGAAAAGGAGTTGTGGAAAGAGCAACTGACAAATTCGGGAATTGTCCAGCCCTTCTTACAAATTGAACGTCCAGTGTTTGTAGTAGAGGGAAATGATGAGATTGCTGTTGAGAGATTTGGCGGTATTTTACTAAATGGTCGCTCGTTATTCGGTAAGATGACGAAACTTGGATGGACTCGCGGATCGGTTCAAGATGGCGGTTTTTATTATACGTTTTATAAAGAAGATACTCGAACTGGAGTAGGAGCGGAACTTTCATTTAGCGGAGCGCCGATTGGATATGAAGGTGAAGAAGATGTATGTGTATTTGAAATTCAATTTTATAAAGCGGGTACAGTGAACCGCGGTTCATATGAATACGACGAAATTGATGATGAGAGACGCATTGTACCAAAACAAGTAGATAAGCGATTCTTTAGTGAAATGTTATATGATGTGCAATTAGCGACCGGTTCAAATCTTGGTCATAATGAAAGCTGGCGTAGCGGACGATAAGAAAAACCCCCTTCATTGATAGGAAAATGAAGGGGGTTTTTCAATTTTTCTAAAAGGTTCTTTCACAATAGAAGCGAATAGATTGAGAGAGGAGGGATTGTATGGAAGTCGTCATAAAAAAGAAACGAAATAGGGGAAAAAGAATTTTTATTTGGTCTAGTAGTATCGTTCTTTTTTTGTTTATTTGCGCTATGATTTTTTTGAACATATATACGCTTAGTTCTGTGCCAAAGATAGATGGAACGATAAAACTTGAGGATTTACAACATGCTGTTGCGGTGAAACGAGATAGTAAAGGTGTACCACATATTAAAGCGGAAAATGCGCATGATTTATATTTCTCGCAAGGGTATGTACAAGCGCAAGATCGTTTGTTTCAAATGGATTTAAGTAGAAGACAAGCTTCTGGTATGTTAAGTGAAGTTGTAGGGGAAGCAGCTGTTGATCGAGATAAATTGTTTCGAACGCTCGGTTTACGGCGAGCGGCAGAAGCATCTGTTAGTCAATATGATGGGGAAGCGAAATATGCCCTGCAGTCATTTGCTGATGGGGTGAATACTTTTATACGTGAGGCAAAAGAGGAAAAGAAATTGCCGGTTGAGTTTACTATATTAGGATATGAACCTGCTGAATGGTCAATCGTGGATTCTTTAACGATTGGAAAGTATATGGCGTTTGATTTAGGAGGACATTGGCACGGACAAGCATTTCGATATTGGGCGTTGAAAAATCTTCCGGAAGAGCAAGCAAATGAGCTATTTCCTACATATCCGAAAGATGCACCTAGATTGCTAGCTGAACTGAAAAATACAAATGTGGATGTAGCACAAAGTTTTTCAAAGACAGTTATTCCACCAGAGTTTAACGGTAGTAATAACTGGGTTGTGAGTGGTGAAAAGAGTGTATCTGGTAAGCCGATTTTAGCGGATGATCCTCATTTATCTCTTGCGACACCTTCTATATGGTATCAATCGAAACTTGAAATGAAAGACTTACATGTGAGTGGCGTTATTTTCGCGGGAGTGCCAGGTGTTATATTAGGCCACAATGACAAAATAGCATGGGGCGTTACGAATACAGGTCCTGATGTGCAAGATTTATATATTGAAAAGAGAAATCCTACTAATGAAAATGAATTTCTGTATAACGATAAATGGGAAAAAGCTACAGTTGTTGATGAATCTATTAAAGTAAAAGGCGGGAAAACAATTCCGTATAACGTGACGGTTACGAGGCATGGTCCAGTCATTTCAGAGTTTGCAGATAAAGGGAAAGAGAAAACGAAAACAGTATTCGCTTTGAAATGGACTGCTTTAGAGCCATCAGCTGAATTAAAGGCTGTATTAAATATGAATAAAGCGAAAGACTGGAATGAGTTTGAAACTGCTCTTCAAGATTTTCATACACCAACTCAAAACTTTGTGTTTGCATCAAATGACGGAACCATTGCTTACAAAGCGAATGGAAATATACCAGTGCGTAAAAAAGGCGATGGTAGTTTGCCAGTTCCGGGGTGGACAGACGAATATGAATGGGAAGGGTATATTCCGTTTGATCAGCTACCGAAAGTAATAAATCCAAAACAAGGGTTTATTTCAACTGCAAATAATAAAATCGTTGATGATAATTACCCGTACCATATTAGTAATACGTGGGCGCAGCCGTACAGGCAAATGCGTATTCAAGAGTTTTTACAAGAGAAGGAAAAGTATACGGTGAAAGATTTAGAAGATTTACAGATGGATCAAAAAAATTTATATGGGAAAGAGTTTACTCCTATATTGTTAAAAGAGTTAAATAAAGCATCTTTAAATGAAGTAGAGAAAGAAGGCGTAAAACAATTAACAAAGTGGAATTTTTACGATAGTAAAGATGAAGCGGCACCATTAATATTCCATTTGTTAATGAAAGAGATTTCGAATACGCTATTTTCAAAAGAAATACCGAAAGATGTGATGGAGTTATTTGAAGGGAAGTCACAAGTAGTTGATGAATTGATTCGAAAAGAAGTAGCAGGAGAAAATAGCGCTTGGTTTACGAAGTACGGAGGCTTCACAGAAGTTGTACATACATCGTACGAAAATGTAATGAAGAAATTACAGAAGGAATATGGACCGAATGTTGCGGAGTGGAAGTGGGGCGATTACCATCAACTTGCTTTTACACATCCAATTTCGAGATCATCTAGTATATTAGCATTACTCGCATTTAATCGTGAGAAACCAGTTCCAATAGGCGGAAGTCAAGTTACCGTTCAAGCAGCGAGTTACGGAGATAACGGTATTGTAAATCATGGGGCATCTTGGAGATTTGTTATTGATACGAAAGATATGTCAAACGGTTATCATATCGTAGGGCCGGGACAGTCAGGACATTTTAGAAGCGATTGGTATCATGATCAAATCGATGATTGGGTGAACGGTGAGTATCATACGACTACACTTAATACAGATGGGATAGAAGGGAAAGTGTTAAATTTAGTCCCTAAATAATGTGTAGATATTTTGAGATGGAATGGTTTGTAAAGGAGCGGGAGAACCGCTCTTTTTTTGAATTATTTTTCTTATGGAATATATGTGAAACATTGTATAGAATAAGCAAGAATGCCAAAAAATATAGGGGGAAACTTGTGAAGAAAAATAAGAGTTTAATAAGTATTTTAGGAGTGTGTATCATGTTGTTTTCTTTTTGTTTCCAGGGAAATATACAGGCGGATGTAAATACTGTTCAATCTGGAAAAATAAAATCAGGAAACGTAACGGTATGGGAAGTAGGCAATGTAGCGAAAGTGTTAGCAGATGTAGAGCGCTTGAATTTAAATACGGTGAATGTACCTATTCAAGTAGATATTTCGGATGTGAATTCGGCTAATATGGTAATTAATCAGGCGCAAAAGAAACAAGCTATTATTTTAATTCAAGAATTATTAAAGCGTAATATACAAGTTATATTGGAGCCGTTTCCGTTTATTCAGCAAGGAAATATTGGAGAAACAGAGTGGAACCCTAGTAATATTAACGATTTCTTCTGGAATTGGAAAACGGTTGTTTTACAAGATATTTTTAATTCCATTACAAGTAAGTACAATATTTATGGGCTGAAAATCGCTTCTAATTTCGTGAATATGGAATATGCAGAAGGATATTGGAATGATACGATTAATTTTGTTCGCCAGCAGTATAAAGGAAATGTTTTGTATCAAATGAATTGGTGGTTAACTGCAAGCTTTGATCCTTCTTATGAGGCGAAATTTAAAGAGAAAATAAATCGCCCGTATTTAAAAAAGGTGGACATTGTAAGTATTGATAGTTGGTTTGAAGTTTCAGGAAAAAGAAATCCATCATACGAAGAAGTAAAACAAAGCTTATTTGCGACGACAGTATACAATCGTGGCCAAAATGTCGTTCAGCAACTTGAGACATTACATAAAACAACTGGAAAGCCAGTTTATTTTGGTGGATTTAATGTCCCAGCACGTGAACTTGGACTACAAAGCCCGTGGAACCCAGATGTTACGAATGTGTTTTCGAAAGATGTACAACTTAACGGGTGGCGTGCTTACCGAGATGTATTAGAAGCGAAGCCATATTTTAAAGGTTTTTCAATTTGGTTTATCGGATCTAATGATAGTAATCATTCATATCAAATACATAGTAAAGAAGCAGAGACAGTTATTAATGGCTGGTATCGAAAATAAATTTTATAAAATAGGTAAGTTTTAGAATCTATTACATATATTTTAGTGAAAGGCCTTTCACCATCTTATCACCTAGGGGGCAATCATAATGAAATTTTTGTCATACCTTACAGTAATTTTGGTGATTCTTGGCGGTTTGAATTGGTTGTTTGTGGCGCTAGATTATAATGTAGTTGAGAAATGGTTTGGTTCTATGCCGGCACTTGTGGATACTATTTATTGGCTCTTTGGTCTTTCAGCTATTTATCAAATTTTCGATCGGTTCTTTACGAGTAAGTAGCTATTATACTTAATTACTAGAGTGTTAAGTACGATTATGTACTTAACACTTTTTTGTATGTTTATAAAAAGCAGGGTGCACATGCAAGCGATTCCATTGCGTCTTGCACCGTAATAACGGAAAACAAATTGACCGTGTATTGTATATAGGTTATAATTCAGAAAGTTTAAAAAATAATAAAAATGAGAAATAGGGAGGTTATCTGGGTGATGGAGAGAGTGTATAATTTTTCAGCAGGACCATCTATACTCCCTTTGCCAGTTTTAGAGAAAGTGCAAAAGGAGCTTGTAAATTATAACGGGACAGGCATGTCTGTTATGGAAATGAGCCATAGATCTTCTTATTTCCAAAGTATTATTGATGAAGCAAGTAGCTTACTTCGTGAATTAATGAACATTCCTGATGAGTATGAAGTTTTATTTTTACAGGGCGGTGCGTCATTACAATTTTCTATGATACCGTTAAATTTAATGAGTACGTATAAAAAAGCTGGGTACGTACTGACAGGTTCATGGTCTAAAAAGGCGCTGCAAGAAGCCGGAAAAGTAGGAGAAGTAAAAGTGATTGCTTCTTCTGAAAAAGAGAAGTTTACTACAATTCCTAAAATGGATGATTTACCAAATGATGAAGAACTAGATTATGTACATATTACAACGAACAATACAATTGAGGGGACAAAATATGTGGATATTCCACATTTAGAAAGAGTGCCGCTCGTTGCGGATATGTCCTCAAATATTTTATCAGAACAATATGATGTTACGAAGTTTGGTCTCATATATGCGGGTGCGCAAAAGAATTTAGGGCCAGCGGGTTTAACGATTGTAATTATAAAAAGAGATTTAATTGGCAGTGCAAATAGTGCTTGTCCTACGATGTTAAACTATGAAACTTACAGTAAAAATAACTCCCTATATAATACACCGCCAACCTTTAGTATTTATGTAGCAAAACTTGTACTAGAGTGGTTGAAAGAACAAGGCGGGGTATCTGCGATTGAAGAACAAAATAGAATGAAATCTTCACTTCTTTACAATTTTTTAGATGAATCTAAATTGTTTACTTCACCAGTTGACCCTACGTATCGATCGCTTATGAATATTCCGTTTACAACACCGTCAGAAGAGCTTAACAATCAGTTTTTACAAAAATCGAAAGAACGCGGCCTTGTTACGTTAAAAGGACATCGTTCAGTCGGCGGTATGCGTGCTAGTGTTTACAATGCGATGCCAACCCAAGGTGTACAAGAATTAGTAGACTATATGAAGGAATTTGAGCTTGAAAATAGATAGGGAGATGGGGATATGTTTCGTGTTCAGACGTTAAATCAAATTGCCGAAAAGGGTTTGCAAATTTTTGATGGGAATCGCTATGAAATTGGAGACAAAGTAGGTCATCCAGATGGTATTTTACTTCGCAGCTATTCTTTACATCAAGAAGAGTTTTCAGAAGATTTAAAGGCGATTGCAAGAGCTGGTGCTGGTGTAAATAATATTCCTGTCGAGCGATGTACAGAAAAAGGGATTGTAGTATTTAATACGCCAGGGGCTAATGCGAATGCAGTGAAGGAACTTATTATTGCAAGCCTTATTATGTCTTCCCGTAATATTATAAATGGAGTGAGCTGGACGAAAGAGTTGGATGGAGAAGAAGTACCACAGCTTGTTGAAGCTGGGAAGAAGCAATTCGTTGGGTCAGAAATTGCAGGGAAACGTTTAGGTGTTATCGGTCTTGGCGCAATTGGTGCTTTAGTTGCGAACGATGCGTTATCTTTAGGGATGGACGTTGTCGGATACGATCCATATATATCTGTTGAAACAGCATGGCGTCTTTCTACGCAAGTACAAAGAGCGTTTAGCCTAGATGAAATCTTTGCAACGTGTGATTATATTACACTGCATATTCCTCTTACGAACCAAACGAAGGGGATTATTGGTGAACACGCTATAGAGACGATGAAAAAAGGAATGCGTCTATTCAATTTCTCAAGAGGAGAACTTGTAGATGAAAATGCTCTTCAAAAAGCGTTAGAAGAAGATATTATTACACATTACGTAACAGATTTCCCGAATGAAAATGTTATAAAGATGAAAAATGTAACAGCAACGCCTCATCTTGGTGCATCTACGTCTGAATCTGAAGAAAATTGTGCAGTAATGGCTGCACGTCAATTACGTGAATATTTAGAGACAGGTAATATTCGTAATTCAGTAAACTATCCAAACGTAGAACTTCCGTACATTGGAAAAAAACGAATTACAATTATGCATCAAAACGTTCCGAACATGGTAGGACAAATTACAGGATGCTTAGCAGAACATCATATTAATATTGCGGATATGATTAATCGTAGTAAACATTCTTGGGCGTACACAATGATTGATATTGATAACGGAATTGATGATATAATGAAAGAGAATATTGTGGAAAATATAAGCAAAATCACAGGTGTTGTAGCTGTTCGAATGATTGTGTAAAGGAGAGAGAAACTTGGCAAAAATCCGACCGTTTCGTGCTATTCGTCCAGTAGAAGGAAAAGCAGCACAAGTAGCAGCTTTACCGTATGACGTATTAAATAGTGAAGAGGCAAGAGAAGTTGTAAAAGGGAATCCATATTCTTTCTTACACGTTGATAAAGCAGAAATTGATTTAGACCCGGCACTTTCACCGTACGATGATCGCGTATATGAAAAAGCGGGTGAAAATTTAAAGCAATTTATACAAGAAGAAGTGTTCGTTCAAGATGAGGAGCCAGCGCTTTACATTTATGAACTGACGATGCAAGGAAGAACGCAGTCAGGCCTTGTCGTTTGTACATCGATTGACGAGTATGAAGATGATACAATTAAAAAACATGAAAGAACGCGTCATGAAAAAGAACTTGATCGTATTCGCCACGTAGATGTGTGTGACGCAAATACGGGGCCAATTTTTTTAACGTATCGTACAAAAGAAGAAGTGAAACGTTTCATTGCAAGCTGGAAAGAAGAACATGCGCCAATCTTTACATTTACAGCAGAAGATGGCGTTAGGCATGTTGCGTGGAAAATTGCAGATGAAGAAGTAATTGCCACTTTAGTAAATGCATTTGAAGATATTCCTAGTCTTTACATTGCAGATGGACATCACCGCTCTGCATCAGCTGCAAAAGTAGGGCTAATGCGAAGAGAGCAATATCCGAATTACACAGGAGAAGAGGAATTCAATTTCTTCCTATCTGTTTTATTCCCTCATGATGAATTATCAATTTGGGACTATAACCGGGTTGTGAAAGATTTAAATGGTTTATCAGTCGAGCAGTTTTTAAAGCAAATTACGCAGTACTTTTATGTAGAAGAAGCAAATGGTTCTCCGTATAAACCAAATGAACCAAAATCATTTGGCATGTATGTAAACGAGAAGTGGTATAAGCTCACTGTGAAAGAGGAAACGTTTGATGCGAATGATCTCGTTAAAGGTTTAGATGTATCTATTCTGCAAGATCATTTATTAAGCCAAGTACTTGAAATACATGATCCACGATCTGATTCACGCATTGATTTTGTCGGAGGAATCCGCGGATTAGAAGAACTAGAACGCCTTGTAAATAGCGGTGAATATAAAGCAGCGTTTTCATTATATCCGACATCAATGGAAGCTTTATTATCAATCGCAGACGCTGGAGAAATTATGCCGCCAAAATCAACGTGGTTTGAACCAAAACTGCGCAGTGGGTTGTTTGTTCATTCGTTAAAATAAATATAGACTTCTTTAGATTGAAAAACCGAAATGATTATAGTTTCGGTTTTTCTTATGTTAAAAGTGTTTTTGAGGAGGGGTATCGATGAAATTGCAAGTAGGCGAAAAAATCACCTTTGAGCGAACGTTTACAAAAGAAGATGTTGTTTTATTTACAGAAGTATCTAAAGATGAAGGTGTTCATCATGTTACACCAGATGAGCAGGGGAGATTTGTTGTACAAGGACTGTTAACATCAACGCTGCCTACAAAAATTGGCGGTGACTATAACGTACTAGCTCGCAAGATGGATTTTGAATTTTTACGTCCTGTTTTTAGCGGTGATACAATTCGTTGTGACGTAACTATTGAACAATTTGAACCCGATGAAAAACATCGCACAAAAATTATTGCGATGTTTATATGTAGGAATCAACTGGAAAAAGAAGTTATGAAGGGGAGTTTTTCGGGGATTATTCTTTAGTTAGTAGGAAAAGTAATGAATAGGTGGGGGGCCATGTCACTCGGGCTTAGATTTTTAATTCCCCCCATAACGAAAATTTTATGTATCATTGAATACTGATAATAAGACGTTATGTAATATACTCTGTTCTCTCTTAACTAATAGAAGAATAGTTGAATAAGCTCGTCAATAAAAAGGACATTCCCAGTATTACAAGAAATGTCCTTTCCACTAAATTATAAGGTATTTAGCTAAATTTCAAACTCTAAAATTAGTTTACTAGTTTGACCTGTAAACTGATAATGATAGGATCCTCTCAGACTTTCTAAGTTACCGGTAGCTTTAATAATTGTTCCTGGGGAATCTAGATTTCCTTTATCGAATATTCCTTGCTCTATAGCTGTAAATGTCCCTTGTTGCCCCTTATAAATTCCTTCAAAGTGTAAAAATCCAGAAATTTTAGCAGTAGCCAAGTGACCATCATTTATATTTGAGTCTAAATAATATAATAAGTATTCAACAAAAGCTTTTCCTTTTAATTCACCATCAATATCATATTCAACATGGGCAATATTAATAGGAAAATCTTTTCTAGTATCATCGATTAGTTTTTCCTCCCATTTACTTACTGTAAATGTTACTTCCATACACGTAATCTCCCTCCAATTATATAGTTTTAAAAAGTATCAATTCACAGTCATATCTCATAGGAGTGATTTTATTTATTGGGGTCCTTTCATGTCGCTATCAAGCTAACCAAAATAAAATACTCTCTAAAATGAAAAAACACGCTATTTTTTCTGTAGGATCAGGAAAATGGCTATACTTATTTAAAGTTTTCCTTTATTCCACGCCACTCTCTAAAATAGAGAAAGACCCATTTTCACAATCAATTTCTGCCATCGCACCGTAAGGTAAAATAAACTTCGGCTCGGTATGGCCAAAATTTAAATTATAAAGAATCGGCAAATCTTCTAAGTTATGTTCTTTCATAACTTGCAGTATTTCATGTTTATATTCTTCATAATACATTTCGTCTTTTGGTTTACCAAAGATGATACCCTTTGCTTTTTGAAGAATGCCTTGCGCTGCGTAATTTCGTAACCAATACTTTATATAGCTTGGTTCTGGGTGGTCTTCAGAAGTTTCAAAGAAAATGATGGTATTCTCCCAATGTTTTTTCTCAGGCCAAAGTTCCGTTCCTTTTGCAAATTCCAATACTTCTATACAGCCACCAATTAAGCGTCCTTGTACGGTAGTAGAGCCTTGAAGTAGTTCATAGCCATTGTTTTGTTGCATCGTACGCTTTGTATCTTTATTTACCTCTATCCATTCTAAACGCTCACTTGTCCATTCAGGAGCTGGTTGAATCTCGCCAATTGTCTCATTTGAAAAGAGAGTCCGATTTACCATTTCAACTGTATATGGATCCATCTCTACATTTTCGGCAAAATCAGTTAAAATGGCTGGACCGTAAAAAGAGGAAACTCCTGCTTTATGACAAAACAAGTGTGAAACGGTAACGTCAGAGTACCCCATAAAAATTTTCGGATTTTCACGTATTACATTAAAATCTATATAAGGAAGTAAGCGGATGCTATCTTCACCGCCAATATTCGCAATAATTGCTTTCACGCGCGTATCTTTAAATGCTGTCATTAAATCTTCCGCACGAGCCTCTGGGTTGTTATAAATGAATTCGCTACCTTTTAAACTATTCGGCATTGGAACAACCGTAAGACCGAAAACTTCTTCTAATCTCTTTACTCCTTGTTCATAACGCCATCTTATCTCAGAATCGCCTGCGCCTCCCCATGAAGGACTTACTATTGCCACAATATCTCCTGCCTGTAATCTCTTTGGTTTCTTTAACATATTAACTCCGCTCCTACATAATGTAATGGACTACGATTATACAAACTGTAGCATTGAAAAAATATGATGCATCACATTAATTTCTTCGTTATCAATCCGTTTACCTGCTGGTATTCAAGAATTTAGCACTCGTGTTGAATATAGGAATAATCGATTTATATTTGAAAATCACAGTATGCAACATTGCATGAGAAAGAGGGTTGCTATTTTCTATAACCTGTAACTATAATAGTTACAGGTTGGTCGTATCCAATCAAAAAAATATAATCATCATGAATGGAGAGGTTACATATGGGTATGAAAAAAATAATTTTAGCAGGTGCTTTAGGGATCGCAGCATTATCAGGAACGAATTTACCAGGATTAGAAATATCAAAAGCGAGTGCCGCTTCTATTGAATCGAATTTCTCGACGTTAGAAGGGCGAGTAGTAGAAGTAGATAACGGTGTAATTGTCGTAAAATCTAAGCAATATGAGGAACCTGTTAGTGTGTATATAGATTCCCTTTCAAATGTGAAAGTAGGGGATGAGGTTAAAGCTACTGGATCTATGATGCGTAATTTTACTGAATATATGATTGCAAATACAGTTGAAAATACGTCAAATAAATTAGGTATGCACATGAAAGAAGATGGTTCTCCTGATTATGTAATTGGGGAAGTATCAAAAGTAGGAACGATGGAAGATGAAGGAGACGGTTCTACTAAATATGTCGTAGTTGAGTATCCATCGCTAAACGGGAAAAAAGATATTATTGATGTTTTCTTAACGAAGGGACAAGTATTTAATACAGGTGAGAAAGTAAAAATTGATATGAAGTATGTAGGCTGGGGCGGAAGTTCTATTAACTACAACACAACGGATCATATCGAAAAAATTCATGAGATAAAGAGCAACGTTGAAAATAATGATGATGTTTGGATTTGGTCTTAATTAGACGCTTGTAAATAACAAATGTATCATGCAGTACCCATCGAATGATCATATGTATGATAATTCGATGGGTACTTTTTTGTTTTATGTTTTTTTGAGAATAACGGATTTCTGATTAGAATATGATGTTAATACTGGAGCGAAGGTGAAAAAAACAATATGGAAAGAGGTGTTTAAGGGTGGAGCAAGATGAGGTTTATTTACGAGCTAAAAAAAGGGTAGAGAATTTACAAGCGTTTTATATTCATTTAACGGTCTATATACTAGTGAACTTAATGCTTTTTATTATAAATATAAGCTCTGATTCAAGTAAATTATGGTTTTTATATCCACTTGCAGGTTGGGGGATCGGTATCGTTATACACGGTTTGACAACTTTTCCAGTTGGGATATTCGGAAAAGAGTGGGAAGAACGAAAGATTAAAGAATATATGGAGAAAGATAAGTAAATTTATTTCTGGAATGTATGAATATAAATCTCTTTGATCAAATGTTTGATGCGAAGTCTATTCTATAGCTTCGCCTATTTGTTTTGTATTCGAAGTTTGTGCGAGTGAGTGTTCCTATTCATTTTTTTAGCATCAACTGCATGTGAAATCAAAACTTTACTTGTAGTACATAATAAATACAGTTGTTTTACTTTTTAAATTACATGTGGATATAGGATAAAGTTGTTTTATCATCCTATATTAAAATAAAAATAAACCACTGTTCGATTTGAATATTCCACGATATAATGGTGAGAGTTTATGACAGAATAAATATTTACATAAGAAGTGAGGTACTGTATGAAAAAAAGAACGACAGACATTATTTTTATTATTATTGGTGCATTTCTTTTTGCGTTAGGTGTGAATTTGTTTGTTATTCCGAACGAGTTTGGAGAAGGCGGGGTAACAGGTATCACGATTATTACGTACTATTTATTTGAATGGTCACCAGGATTAGTTAACTTAATTTTAAATGCGATTTTGTTAATAGCTGGTTATAAATTTTTAAATAAGATTACAACAATTTATACGATTATCGCTGTAGTTACGAACTCGCTATTCCTTCATTTAACAGAAGGCTGGACGATTGCTTCGGATGAAATGCTCGTAAATGCCATTTTCGGAGGAATATTTATCGGGTGCGGGATTGGTCTTATTATTCGTGTTGGCGGAACAACAGCAGGTACTACCATCTTAGCAAGGATGACGCATAAATATTTAGGATGGAGCATTAGCTATGGTTTACTGTTCTTCGATTTAATTGTTGCGTTTTCATCTTATTTCATCATTGGTGCAGAAAAACTGATGATAACAATTATTATGCTATATGTAGCAACGAAAGTGATGGAGTTTGTAATTGAAGGTTTAAATCCGAAGAAAGCCATTACGATTATTTCTGATAACCCGAATGAAATTGCCGGGAAGGTGACTACCTTAATGGGCAGAGGGGTTACTGTGTACTCAGGTCATGGCTATTACACGAAAACTCCGAAGGAAATTCTTTATATTGTTATTAATAAGCAAGAAGTAGTGAAGCTAAAACGGATTGTTCAAACTACGGATCCGGCTGCGTTCATCGCTATACACGATGTTCGTGATGTGTTCGGAGAAGGATTTGTTGATATTTCTAAAGCTTAGTAAGAGTAGAAATTGTTTTTATTAAAATAATCTTAATACTAAAACGAAAGAATCTATTTTGAATAATTTTTTTCAAAATAGATTCTTTTTATTTATCTTAAAATGTTGGCTTGTAGCGTATTATGTATCAACTCTTATTCAAAAAAACTAATAGCAGTTTGTTTTTCTTTTTCTTGCAAAAAGTACAATTGTTTCTTAATGTAAGAATGTAGAAGGATGAACAAGAGAGGGTTTAATGAAGATGATACATATTTTATTAGCTGATGATGATAAACATATTAGAGAGTTATTGCATTACCATTTACAAAAAGAGGGCTTTAAAGTTTTTGAAGCGGAAGATGGAAAGGTAGCGCAAGGCGTTTTAGAGAAAGAAAATATTCATCTTGCGATAGTAGACATTATGATGCCGTTTGTTGATGGCTATACGTTATGCGAAGAAATTCGGAAGTATCATGATATACCTGTTATTTTATTAACTGCAAAAGATCAGCTAGTCGATAAAGAAAAAGGATTCATTTCTGGTACGGACGATTATATTGTAAAACCATTTGAACCAGCTGAAGTAATTTTCCGTATGAAAGCTTTATTGCGCCGTTATCAAATGCTTAGTGCTGATATTATTACATTACATGGGACGATAATTGACCGAAAAGGGTTTGAAGTGAAGTGTAACGGTCAGACGATTTTGCTTCCATTAAAGGAATTTGAATTATTATCACAACTTGCTAGTTATCCTGGAAGAACCTTTTCAAGAGAAGAATTAATTGAATTAGTATGGGGAATGGATTTTGAAGGAGATGAACGAACAGTTGACGTTCATGTGAAGCGACTGAGAGATCGTTTTTCAAAACGAACAGATGATTTTCAAATTACGACAGTACGCGGACTCGGTTATAAGTTGGAGTTGAAATAAGATGAAATCATTGTATTCTAGATTTGTTTTTATGACAGTCGGTATTATGCTTCTTAGTAGTATTATCGGTTTTTTATTAACGAACGTATATTATCAAGTGAAGTTAAAACCGTACAATAGTGAAAAGATTTTAATGTATGCTAAAGAAGTAAAATCATTATATGAAAAGCAAAGTGAAGAGAATAAAGAGGCATACTTACAGTCTATTGCGAAGTTAGGGTATGAAATTTATATTGTAAATGACGAAAATCATGGAAAGCGTATTGGGAATGCGTTTCGTAAGATAACAATTAGTGATGATACCGTTCATAAAGTATTGCAAGGTGAAACGTTTAATGGCGTTTCCACATATCCAACCCGTTTGTTTATTACAGGATTTTTCGATAATGAATTAATTAATAGTGTCGGTGTACCGCTAAAACACGATGATAAACAGTACGCTTTATTCATTCGCCCTGATATTCAGCAACAATTTGGTGAAATGAGAATTTTTCTAGCGGTATTACTTGGTTTCATCGTTGTATTAAGTATCATTTTTATAGCGATCGCAGCAGGGTATATTGTTCGTCCTATTCGAACATTTACGAAAGCGACTCAAAAGATTGCAAGTGGTGAATATGATATCGAATTAGATGAAAATCGAAAAGATGAAATTGGTACACTAGCGACTAATTTTCAAAAGATGACAAAGAGCATTAAAGAATTAGACCAAATGAGACAAGAGTTCGTTTCTAACGTTTCTCATGAATTCCAATCTCCACTTTCTTCGATACAAGGTTTTTCGAAAACATTACAATCGGAGAATATGAGTGAAGAGGAAAGAAAACGTTACTTGAAAATTATTGAGGGTGAAAGTAAGCGGATGTCTAGTTTATGTAAACAGTTGCTTACGCTTGCTTCATTAGATAAAGAAGAGAAGGTTTTACAGATAAAAGAATTCAATCTGCAGAAGCAAATTAAAGACGTCATTTTTATGCTCGAATGGAAATGGCGTGAAAAAGATATAGCTGTTGAATTTGATGTACCGGACATATTTATAGAAGGTGATGAAAACCTACTACATCAAGTATGGAGTAATATTTTTACGAATAGCATTAAGTTTTCAAACGATGGCGGGACGATTGAATTTGTTGTAGAAGAATTAGAATCCGGTATTGTCATTTCTATATCAGATAACGGAATCGGTATGGAAAAAGAAGAAATGGATCGTATATTTGATCGTTTTTACAAAGTAGATACGGCAAGGGCAAGAAACATAGAAGGTAGTGGTTTAGGGTTATCGATCGTGCAGAAAATTGTTGAACTTCATAATGGAAACGTTTCGGTATATAGCACGAAAGGGGAAGGGACGACTGTTCGGGTTGAGCTTCCGAAATAGATGGAAAGGAAGAGGCTGTTTTTAGAACAGCCTCTTCTTATTTTTGTCAATTGGTCAATATATTATCACTTACGTGTAAAGTGATAAAAAGTTGTTTGAAAAAATGCGAGTCATTCTATTTCACAATTGGGTCAGTTTGTGGAATAAGATTAGCAGGAAGTTTATTTAAAAATGTAGAATCTCTACAGAGTTATAAGGATTTTATTGAAACTTTAACTATTTAGGGAGGCGATTACTTTGAAAAGAATTGACTTGTTTTTAAACGGACTAGATTCCACATTCGATAAAGAGAGTTGGTATGCACCGTTTAAACATGCTATAGAAGGACTTACAGCCGAACAGGCTATCTGGAAACCATATGGAGAGGCAACTAAAACCATTTGGGAGAACGTTAATCATCTCATTTATTACAAAGAGAGACTTGCTGCAAACTTGGAAGACCGTGAATGGATACATAATCTCGACGGTGATGAAACCTTTTATCTTACCAATCAATCTAATGATGATAAGGAATGGAAGAAAGTCGTTGAACGTTGTGAAAATGCCCAACGTAATTTAAGACAGGCATTGAGTGCAATTTCCGAAAAAGAGCTTGAGCAAAATTCACTTGAGGGGAAATTACTGGACATTATGCTTCATGATGCTTATCATACAGGTCAAATTATTCAATTAAGGAAAATGCAGGGGTCTTGGCCATCAAATCGATAATTGAACGTTTTAGTTGGTGCTATTGTTATATTTTTAGTGAAGTATTTTTCATTCAAAATTAAATAATTATAATTATAACCCCGTCCCAAATTTAGAACGGGGTTAAATTTGTTCCTGCTATAAAGCCGTACCTTTCCCGCGCTCTACTTTAAACCGAACTTCAAAAGTATCCGCTGTAATTTCATCAGCTTTCGGCAAAGCCCTTAATTTCGGATGAAGTAGCCATACTATAGAAATAAATAAAATACCGATGCTAGCGAGCGCGAAAATGAGTTGGCTACTAAATACATTTGCGGTGTATCCACCAATTAAAGAACCGAATGGCATAGCAATTGTGCCCATACTTCGCATGACTGAGTTAATGCGTCCAATATATTGATTTGGAATTACAATTTGACTAATTGTCGCAAATAATATGTTGGTCGCACCAATTGGAATCCAAGCTAGGCCGAATAAGAAAATAGACAGCCATTGAAACGGTGCAATCGTAGAGAGAAACCAAAAGACAGCGCCAGTCGCAAAGCTAATAATGGAGACGTGGCCAACATTACGTTTGCCAACCCATGAACTGAATAATGCACCGATGAGACTACCCGCTGATATAGCAGCTAAGAAGAAGCCATATGATTTCACACCTCCTAAAGAATCAGCGAAAGAAGGAAGTATCGCCATCGTCATACCGATTGAAAAATTAGCAACTACTGAACCGATTAAGAATACGCCCATTAGTGAACGGAAGACGATCGAAAAACCTTCTTTTAAATCAGTGAAATATTGTTTAGTTGATAGCGATGTATTGGTTTCTGCTTGCTTTGGCATTTTTAGTGAAAAGAACAAAAGGGCAGTAATCGCGAATGTAAAAGAGTCGATTACATATAAAGTGATTGCGCCAAGTAGTGCTACTAATATTCCAGAAAGAGTCGTACAAATTAAGTCAATGCCTTGATACGCAAATGAAAAGAGTGAATTTCCTTTTAATAATTGTGTTTTATGCAGTAGAAGTGGTAAAGCTTTTGATTGTGCGGGATAGGCGAATTGTTCGATAAAGGCTACGATGGGCATAATGATGAGTAGTAGTTGAACAGTCAATAGGTCGAAGTAGTGTGTAATAGGAATAATTAATATTAGGACGCATTGCAGAACTTGTGTGATGACGAGGGTGTTTTTGATTGACCATCTATCAACGAATGGCCCAGTAAGAAATTGAAGTGCAGAAGGTAATAATGTAAGGAAACCAGCTAATCCAGAATAAAAAGGATTACCACTCAGCTTATATACGAGCCACATCGCTGCTACATAATACAAGCTATCTCCTATGTTTGTAAAAATTCTCCCTAAAAATAATAAGAGGAAATTCCGGTTTTTTAATATGTCCATTTAATCTACTCCTTTATAATAAATTTATTCGGTAAAATAATTTTGACCGTTAGTGTAAAAAAAATCGTATTACGATTTTTCTTCTTTTTTAACAAAGCGCTGCATTGCTCGTTCGTCGATTTGTAGTGCAGTAGTAGAAATGTAATAAGCTTTACTATTTGGATCTTTATCCGCACTTTTTGTGATTTCGTTTAATTCAGCCATTAATTCATGAAACTTTTTCACCCACACTTGAAATTGTTCTGGCGTAGCATCAAATTCCCAGCAGGATGAAACGTAATTCCACTCAGCTGGGTCTTCACTTGCATTTCGTAATGTAAAAGATTCTTCTGGTGCAGCGAGAATATGGCTTTTCGTTCTTTCCGTCATTTGTAAAAAGATTTGGCGACCTGATTCGCTTAATATTTCTAAATGAGGTAATAGGTCCGCGGCAGGGGTAAATCCTTTAGCGACAGATTGATAAAACTTTTGAACGATGCCATTCTTTTCTTCTGTATATACGATTTCTATAAGGCCATTCTTCTCTAATTCTTTTAAATGATAATGAATTTTCGCCCTTGAAATGCCGAATTTCTCAGATAGCAGTTGTCCTGTATAAGGACGTTCGCATAGACGCATCATCATTTCGGCACGTAGTGGATCGCTTATTGCTTTTAGTTGGCTATAAGTAGTTAGTGTTAACACGGGCTTCAAAATGATCAACTCCTCAAATTAAATTACTCGGTCAAGATTATTTGACTGAATTGTATCAAGGATTTCATTTGTTTTCAATACTTTCTGAAAATTTAATCTTTCTTCTGTAATCTTCTGTTCATATTCCGTTCATATTTCTTTTTTATGATAAGTGCATAGAAAGTAATAGGAAGGAGCGAGCGAAATGTTTTTAGCTCTGCGTGAATTAAAACAATCAAAATTAAGATATGGATTAATCGGACTTATTATGGTGTTATTATCATTTTTAGTCCTTGTAATTTCAGGATTAGCAAATGGATTATCATATGATAATGCTTCATCGATTCAAAATATGGAGGCAAATAAATTTGTACTAGCGGATGATGCGGAAAATAAATTACTTCGTTCACAAATTAAGAAAGAAGATGTAGATAACGTAGTAAATCAAGTAGGTGAGAAAGAGGCCGTTCCGTTTCGTGTGAAAGTTTCAACTTATGAAAAGAAAGATAGTTCGAAAAAAGTTGATGTCGCTATTTTCTCAAGTGAACGTGATTCATTTTTAGAACCGAAAATTGTAAAAGGTGAGAAATTAGGTACAGCAAATAACGAAATGGTTGCTGACGAATCAATTAAAGAAAAAGGAATCGATATTGGAGATACAATTATCGACCCTGTTTCAAAGAAAGAATTTACAATCGTTGGATTTACGAAAGACCAAATGTTTAGCCATACACCAGTCGTGTATGTAAATGAAGACGTATGGGGCTCTATTTCACAACCAAACCAAAAAGATTATAGTGCAATTGCGCTGAATACAGATAAAGAAATTAAAAATGCACATGTTATCGACAAAAAAGAAGTACTGCAAAGTATTCCAGGATTTAAAGAAGAGCAAGGAACATTAACGATGATCATTGCATTCTTACTTGTTATCGCTGCGTTACTAATCGGTGTATTCTTCTACGTCATTACATTGCAAAAAACACAGCAATTAGGTGTATTAAAAGCAATCGGTACGAAGAATTCTTATTTAGCAAATAGCTTAGTCGTGCAGGCGTTATTCTTATCAGTCGTTGCGATGGTAATCAGTATTGTTCTTGTACAAGGATTAGAACAAATTTTACCAGCGGGTATGCCGTTCTTATTAACAACACCGATGATTGCACAATATGCAGCAATCTTTATCGTCATTAGTATTTTAGGAACACTTATTTCGTTATACCAAGTATTAAAAGTTGATGCATTAGAAGCAATTGGAGGCGGGATGTAATGACTTCATTATTAAAATTAGACAAAGTAAGTAAAGTGTACGGAGAAGGGAATACGGAAGTAACAGCCCTTCATCCGATGTCGCTTGATGTGAAAGCTGGAGAGTTTATCGGAATCGTTGGTCCTTCTGGATCAGGGAAAAGTACGTTATTATCAATCGCGGGTGCTTTATTATCACCGTCAAAAGGGGATATTTACATTCGTGAGCAAAATATTACGAAGTTATCAGAAAAGGAAATGACAGACATTCGTTTGAAAAAAATCGGCTTCATTTTCCAGTTCGCAAATCTTGTTCCATATTTAAATGTAAAAGAACAATTGCTTTACATTGCAAAGTTAAAAAAAGACAACAAACAAGAATCGGAAAAGCGTGCGGATCACTTGCTAGCAGCATTTGGATTATCTGAAAGAAAAACTCATTATCCAAATCAACTATCGGGCGGGGAAAAACAAAGGGTAGCAATCACTCGTGCTTTCATGAACAACCCAGATTTAATATTAGCGGATGAACCAACTGCAAGCTTAGACTCAAAACGCGCACGTGAAGTCGTGGAAATGATGAAACGTGAAGTGAAAGAAAGTCAAAAAGCAGCAATTATGATTACACATGATGAAAGAATGCTTGATGTATGTGATCGTATATTGACGCTTAGAGATGGGAAGTTAATATAAAGAAAAAAGGCCAACCGTACATATATGTGCAGTTGGCCTTTGTATGATTATTTTAAAATAGATATAATGGCTTTATTTTGAGAATAACGTTTTAATTTTATTTCGTGTTATTAATAAAACCCCGCCTAATACAGATAACATACCTAAAGCCATATTATTTGATTCTTCACTACCAGCGTTAGGAAGTTCTCTAGCATTGTTTTTCGCTGGAACAGTAGAAGGTGTAGTAGTAGTGTTATTATTCACTGTCGTTTGTTTTGGTTGTGATACTTCATTAATTTTGTTATCTACATTTTGCTTTGTTGTATGTAACTCAGCTAATTTGTCATCAATTTTTTTCTCAGTATGTTTAAAATCGTTTATTTTAATATCTAAGTCTTGTTTTTTCTTTGTTAAATCGTCTGAAACAGTTTGTTTCGCTTGTTTCATTTCGTTTATTTTATTTAGTAAATCTTGTCTAGCTTCTTGTAACTCAGCTAATTTGTTTTTCACATCTTGTTTAGCTAGTTCTAAGTTAGATGAAAGACTATCTAAATTGCCTTTAATTTTCTTAAGTTCTTCTAATGTGTTACCTGTATTCGGTTTATTTTCTTTAATTTCAGCAAGTTTGTCCTCAGCAGTTTGTTTCGCTTTCTTTAACTCAGCTAATTTGTCATCTACCTGTTTTTTTACTTCCTTAAGCTCATTAACCTTTGCATCGATATTTTCTTTATGCTGCTTAATTTCATTCACTTTTTCATCGACAGTTTGTTTATGTTCTTTAATCTCATTAACCTTTTCATCAACAGTTTGCTTATGCTCTTTAATTTCAGCAACTTTTTCATCTACTTGCTTTTTATGCTCTTTAATTTCAGCGATTTTATCTTCGGCGATTTGTTTGTCTTGCTGAAGTTTTGCATCTAACTCTTGTTTATGTTGTTTCATCTCGCCAATTTTTTCATCTGCAACTTGTTTACGTTCATGTAGTTCATTAACCTTTGTATCAACATTTTCCTTAACTTGGTTAAGTTCATTTAATGTTTGATCCACATTTTCTTTGTGCTGCTGTAATTTCGCATCTAACTCTTGTCTATGTTGCTTAATTTCAGCTAAGCGATCTCCCGTACTTTGCTGGGGAGTAGCATCAGTTACTTCCGCATGAGTAGAGTTTGCGCCAGCAATCATTGCTAAAGCTAGTGTAGACGCAGCGATTGTTTGTTTTGTTTTCATATTTTTGTACCTCTTTTCTTTCATATGCATGAGCTGTTTTGTGTAAAATTGAGCATATAGAAGTAGATTATTTTATTATTATATACCATGTTCGGCGCCTAGAGGAAGTATTTGCATAAGAATCTATGATTATGTAATTTTTAAATTCGCTTATTTATTTCATAGAGTAGGGGAGTTGATTAGCTTTTGGGTGTTCCCTCAAGGTTGAAAGTTAGTCTTGCAAAAAATACGAAGGAGTGTGATGTTGTCCTAACTCAAATGAACTAAAAAATATTCTGTTTAGAAAGGGGGCGACAATGCTATCGTTATTGAAATATATTATGGAAATGTTCCTGGTGAAAAGGAGGTTTAGAACAAATATTAAAAATAGCTGTTAATAATAAAAAGGTAGGAAACATATACCCTTTATTGTTAAGTACAGCCTTTCATAATCTATGTTGAATCAATTGGAAGATTCATGGAAAAGTGTTATGGTTTATTTGGGAGCTGCACATTATTTATGTTCAGTAAAAAAGGGGGATTAAAGTGGGGGCTAAAATTTTTAACGGCAGGCATATAGCCAATAGCAAGGATCAAGAATTTGTTGTTTTTATTATTGGTATGCGTATTAATAACCTATTAAAATTTTGGAAGTGGATACCAGTTTTTAATGCTATGGGACCTATGATTAAAGAATTGTATCAAAATCCACAATGGGGTTTCTTACATACAGAATTCTTATTTAGTTGGAGAAAAGTAATCCTAATTCAATACTGGAAGGGATTCGACGAATTAGTAAACTATGCTCACGGAAAAAATCATTCATATGCTTGGAAATCCTACAATAATAAGATTAAAGATAATGGGAGTGTCGGTGTTTTTCACGAGACATATCAAATAGAAAAAGGTGCTTCTGAAGCAATCTATGTTAATATGCCAAAAACAGGTTTATCTAGAGCTACCGAACATATACCAGTATCTCAAGATACTAATACTGCTCAAAAAAGAACGGATAGATAATTCGGAAAATTGTGTGTATAATTTCGATGTTCCTGCCGGAGAATATACAAAGTGTCGGAGTGTTAGCAGGGTGAAAACTTGACAAAAAAACTTATTTATGCTATAATTTACCAATATAAAAATAAAGTGTATAATAGGGTTCTCCTGGCCAGGGGGACCCTATTTTTGTTGTGAAAATGAAGGAGTGTATGTGCATGAAACAAGGTGAATCAAGTGTAACATCGTTAGTATCAGCTTTCGGAAGGGCGTATCATAGTGAATTTGATAGTTCTAAAATCTTTGATGATTATGTAGCTAAAGATCTTATTTCACAAAAAGAACGTAATGATATTGAAACGAACATGGTTCAAGGAATACATTTTTTCAATAAAGACATTGCACAGCAGTTTCAAGACAATCCGAAAGAAATTTTAAAATGGATTACACAAGTTCAGTTATCACCAACACCTTTGGCACGTGCAGCATATTGTGAAAGAGTGCTATTACATGAAATTACATTAGGCGCGAAGCAATACGTCATACTCGGTGCAGGCTTAGACACATTTAGTTTTAGACACCGAGAATTAGAAAATAAAATAGAAATATTTGAAGTGGATCATCCTTCTACGCAAGCGTTTAAAATACAAAGAGTGAAAGAAGCAGAGTATGAAATTCCAAACAATCTTCATTTTGTTTCGATGGATTTTACTAAAGGTTTCTCGAAGCAAACATTAGTAAATGAAGGATTTGAAAATAAAAAGACTTTCTTTAGCCTATTAGGTGTTACGTACTATTTAACGAAAGAGGAGCTTTCTAGTTTAATAATACGTTTATTTGCGATGGTTCCAGAGGGAAGTTCTATCGTTTTCGATTATCCTGATGAAAATTTATTTACGGAAAAAGGATTATCCAATCGAGTTGAAAATATGATAAAGATGGCTGAGATAGGCGGAGAACCGATGAAATCATGTTTTTCTTATACAGAAATGGAAGCACTATTAGAGAAGGCGGGCTTACTCATTTATGAGCACATATCACCAGAGGATATTAATAAATTATATTTTGAGGGACGAAACGATTATTTAGAAGCTTTTGAGACGGTGCATTATGTACATGCGGTGAAGAAGTAGAGGATTAGTAGGCATGGGGAGGGATCTCTGTGTCTTTTTTTGTGGGAAAAAGGAAATGGGGTGTAGTGATGGGAAGTATTAATTGGAAGGAGAATTCGATAGTTTAAAGAATACGCAGTATGAATGTAAAAGATTAAGTAGCAATGCTAAAGGAGAACATAATGTACACAATTGGACAAGTTGCTAAATTTTTAGATGTATCTAGAGATACTTTGAAATTTTATGAGGAAAAAGATTTGGTCAAGCCAAAGCAAAATATTGAGAATGGGTATAGAAAATATAATCATTTTGATATATATGATATAACAACGGTCAATTTCTATAGGGAAATGGATATCGAAATAAAAAAGATTCAAGAATTAAGAAAAAGTAAGAGTATAGAGGGAATAAAATCATTGTTGGAAGAGAAAGAAAAAGAAGTTTTAAAGGAGATAGAGTATAAAAAGCTTCTTTTAAAAAAACTTCAAATTGTAAAAGAAGATTGCGAAAAAACAAAGCAATTCTTAGGGAAATACGTAGTAAAAGAAATGAAGCCTTTAGAAGTAAACGGAGAAATAGAGCATTATACTGCGTATGAGGAATATGAATCTTTGAAAAAGAACACTGACAGCTTAAAAAAAGCAGTTACTCTAACATCTTTACGTAGAGTTATAAGTTTTAATGAAGAAGGGATTATAGAAGATAAATTTATTATTGTAAGAAAAGTAGAGGACTTTGATAAAGAATTAGAAGGTGAAATTCTATCTCATCCAAAATGTATTTATACAGTTATTGAAGATGGAAGATGGTCAACTGGTGGGAAAAGTATTGATCGTAATGTGGAGTCCAGTTTAAGAAAAGTTGCAATAGAACAAGGGTATGAACTTTTGGGGCTAGTGTATATAAATATATTACTTACCACGTATGAAGATGAACTTGAGCGTATATTTTTAGAGATTTATGCACCTGTAAAATAATGCAGACATGTATTGACCTGTGAGTAGCCCTCAGGTTTAAGCTGGGAGTATCCGTAAATATAAATACTATTATGTTTACGAAATACTTAGTTTGAAATGGGGATTGTGCATGAACAGGGAAAAGAAACTAAAAAAACCAGTAGCGAGTTTTATTGTACTAACCAATATCATTTTTCTGCCACTTTTTTTGCTTGTAGGAGCTATAAGTATGTTGGGATTCCCTGCATGGGTTTTTGATGTAATGTTTTGTATATCGTCTTGGTCCTCAACTTTTGCTTTTGCTGTGCTATTTAAAAAAATCTATCCAGGGCAGAGTTTTATACAATTTGTAAAAGACAAGTTCAAGAATAAACTTAAAGTTTCTGTAATTCTTATTGTGAGTATGATTCAAACTTTCATATTTTTAATGATTTTGTTTATCGTGTCCAAAAATAGTGAAGTAGACTCTATTTTTACTGTCTCTTCATGGGGAATGCTAATCTATTTCTTTGTTAAAAACTTTCTTGCGGGGCCATTGGGAGAAGAAATAGGATGGAGAGGTTTTGCACAAATTGAACTCCAAAAGAGGCATTCACCATTAAAAGCTTCGCTAATTATAGGATTTTGGTGGGGGACGTGGCATCTACCTATATGGTTTACTACAGGATTTGTAGGAATTGATTTATTTAAATATATTTTATTTTTTATGATTTCTATCATATCCATTAAAATTGTCATGACAGCATTTTATAACTTAAATCAAAATTTAATCATTCCAATCATTATCCACCAATTCTTTAATTTTTTTATCGGCATAATAAACGGGAATTTAATCGATTTAATTATGTATAACGCGATTTTTTATTTAGTAGTTGCAGTTTTTATGATTGTTATAAATCCAAAGAGAGTACTGTATGGAAGGAAGGGAGAAATAGAAGATGTTGAAATTACAAGGGAAATTCAATGAAGCGAAGGTGTTTACTAATAACGTTGAAGAGACGGCAGCAGGTCAAATTCTTGATCTTTGTAATCAAGAATTCGTAAAGGATAGCAAGATTCGTATTATGCCAGATACACATGCGGGCGCAGGTTGCACTATTGGGACAACAATGACAATTCAAGATAAAATTGTTCCTAATCTAGTTGGGGTTAACTAATTCGGCTCCAACTTTAAAAAACTCGCTCAATTGCTGGAAACCCTAACGTAAAGGCGAGGGCAATCAGCAGCCAGTGGTTATGGCGACATAATCGAATGGTTCAGAGACTTGTATCATGTTGGCAGACTAAGATACAGAATTATTCCTCATCCATTTTGAGGTAAAGAGGAATAATTAATACGGTGAGCCTACAGTAGAGACTGCATATCTCGATGACTGTAGAGAAGGTATAGTCCACTCTTTCAGGAAACTGGGAGGTAAGTACGATATTGGTTGTGGCATGGAAGTAGTAGTAATCGACAAGAAAAAAGAAGAAATCAACTTCGATCACTTAGACGAAACAATTCGTCAATTTGTCCCAAGTGGTTTTCGTATTCGAGATAAGGAACATCGATTTTCAAAAATGATTGATTTTGATAGTGTAAGAGCTCCATTCACATTACAACGTGCTCAAAAGAGTATTGGTACGCTTGGTGGTGGAAATCATTTTGTCGAACTGAATGAGGATGATAAGGGGAATGTATTCATTGTCATTCATAGTGGTTCTCGTAATTTAGGTAAACAAATAGCAGAGTATTATCAAAACCTTGCTTATGAGCAACTTATCAACGTTAAATCTATTAAAGAGGAAATCATTGAACGTTTAACAAAAGAAGGCAGACAAAAAGAAATACATGAAGCTATACGCGGGATTAAGAAACCGACGATTCGTAAAGAGTTAGCTTATTTAGAAGGTCAAGGTTTTAAAGACTACATGAATGATATGAAAATCGCTCAAAAATATGCGGAGTTAAATCGTAAAGCAATGATGGATGAAATCATCACTAGAATGGATTGGAAAGTAATAGATCAATTCACTACAATTCATAACTACATCGATATGGAAAATATGATTTTACGAAAAGGTGCTATTTCAGCTCAGAAAGATGAACGAGTAATCGTTCCAATTAACATGAGAGACGGTTCAATCATTGCATTGGGTAAAGGAAATGCAGATTGGAACTTTTCTGGACCGCATGGAGCGGGGCGCATTATGAGTCGTAAGAAGGCTAAAGAAGTACTTAACTTAGAGGATTTTCAAAATACAATGACAGCAGTTTGGACTACATCTGTTGCAGAAAGCACTTTAGATGAAGCTCCAATGGTATATAAGCCAATAGATGAAATTGTTGAGAATACAAAAGAAACAATCGATATCAAACATATTATTAAGCCGATTTACAATTTTAAAGCGAACTAAAAGGGGAGTAACGTTTATTGTAATGGTATATAGGAGTAAATTGCTGTTGGAAGTAGGGGAATTATGAAAAATAATTTAAGCGTTTATATAGCGATTGTTGCAGCTATAAGTATTTTTATCCTTTCAATTATTTTTCTATATTTTAACCCTTATAGCAATCAAATGCTTGATAAGGAAGTATATATCACTGTATTTTTTATTTTGTTACTTCCGTCTTTTTTAGCAGTTATTGCAGTGCTTGTTAGGAAAACTATTTTGATAATCCTTTGTGGAGCTTGGTTATTTCCTGGGACTCTGTATTTTAGTGTAGCTGCAATACCTACGTTATGGAATTTATACATTATATTTCTAATGATTTATTTTATATCTATCGTTTGGATGAAAAAGAGAAGTGCTTGGAGAGAGTAGTTCTCTTTTTGTCTTTTGAAACGGTTATGAAAGGATGAGGGGCGTAATGAAGTGGGAATTATCTAAATTAGCAGATGTGCTAGTCAACCATCAATAAATACAATGATACTGTTTGAGATTTCACCCCAGTTGAAGTGAGATTAACGGTTGAACTGTTTATTGTACAGATGGCTCTCTTTATTAGAGCAGGTTAGATTAAAACCTAGAGCAAGGGTAATATGGGAGGAAGTTAAAATGGGAAAGAGTGAGATGTTTCAGGATTTTAATTTTAAATTAGTGGTAATTGAAGCTTTATTAGATAAGGAGCCACTATTTCTAAAAGAATTAAAAGACTTAATAGATAAGTATACGAATAATTTCGAATGGTATTCAGGAGCTGGACCAATTGTTGAAATCAGAGATTTTTTAGAAGAGTTAACTTTGGAAATAAGTGATTTGGAAAAGATTGAATCCATTTGCTTTGATGGCGGGAATGAAATTTATCATATCTTAAAGCCAGATTGGGATGGTGAAGACAGTTTATTTGATGTAATATCTGTTGAAGGATTTCAAAATTTAAAAAATTTAAAAACAGTGGAATATATTTCAATGTGTTACCCAAAAGTATTAGAACCATTTAAACAAGCTGGAATTGAAATTGAGGATTAATGAGGGGGCAAGTTATGTACTAATGGAAGTGCTTTTTCTTATTGAAGGGTCGCTTTTTCTTATGCAACTAACAGAGCAGAATGGAGGATATTATGATAATAATCGATAGAGATGGTGAAGCTTACTGGAGTAAAACTGTTGATTTAGGCATTTTAGGTAAATTCAATAGCATTTTTATAGATTTAGATGGATGCGATATAACAGGGGCAACGGATAATATGCCTCAAGAAGAGAAGGTAGAAAAAGCTACAAAATATTATGGTAATAGATTCAAAGCGTTAGAAACAAATGTGGGGTTTATAAATGAGCAATTTCTAATGTGGGTTGTAACGCACTTATGTGATATAGAATATCCATTTTGGGAATTAGGTGATGAAGATGAAAGTAGTGAAGATTATCCAGATTATATAGTAAAAGAAGAAATAAAAAAATTCGAAGATGAAAATGGACAATTGCAACATGATCCGTATAGTCCAAGTCCGATTTATAGAGAAATTCAGGAATATAATGCATATAACAATGAAGATAATTTATCAAGCTATGAAATTATAACGAAATATTTACCGGTTCTGGATTTCAAAAAACTTGTAGATACAATTAGAGCTAATAGTATAGATACATTTGAAGATAACATAAACTTTCAGGTGAGTAGTGAGGTTTGTGGTGGAATGTTACTTTGTGCTACTTATGGAACAATCTATGCTAATAATGAGTTAGAAGTTACGCATAACTGTTAATATAAAGATTACTGATAGGGATATCGCTACACATCCATCAACTTAAAAATATTAACTCCCCCAAGAGTAAAAAGCGCGATTCTTACTAAAAGAATTGCGTTTTTTCATCTGAACTTAATGGAGAGTTCACCTACAAAAGTAGTAGAAATTTTATTCGAATTTACTACCTCAGTTGGATTTATCATATATCTATTTCGATAAAATAGTAAATAGATATATCAGATTTGGAGATACATTACAATGATTATACATACTTCAGATTTTAGATTACAGTAACTATTTAACTCGTTGTTATTAATAAAGAAAGGAACAAGTAGAATGATACAGAATATATATGAAACTCATTTACACGTAAGAGATTTAGAAAAGGCGATAGATTTCTATCAAAATAAGTTAGGGTTAGCATTAGCAAGAAAACTATCCAAAAGAAAGGTGGCTTTCTTTTGGGTAGGAGAAAGCAAAAAGCAAATGCTTGGACTATGGGAAGTACATAATATTGAAGATTTTGAGATAAAACACTTTGCTTTTGGTGTAGATTTAGAATTTCTAAAGACTTCTAAATTGTGGTTAGAGAATCGTGGAATAGAAGTGATAGGAAGCCAAGGAAAAGGAAATCAAGAGCCAATTGTCCAAAGATGGATGCCGGCTGCAAGTGTATACTTTCTGGATTGTGATGGAAATAAATTAGAGTTTATTTCTATGTTACGTGATGATCCAGATGAATTAGAATATGTATCCTATTTAAGTGAATGGGATGAGGAACACCAAGAAAAATAAATGAGATTGTATCTATAAAACGGAAAAAACGTAATTGTTTTTGTGAAAATATACAGAAAAGATGGGCGTTTTATTTTACCAGAGTTGTTCGGATTAAATGAAGAGAATTTGAAAAGGTAAAGTATTTTATTGAGTTTGTGTAAAGTAGATTAAAACACAACATATCAAACTAAGCGATTGATCGCATAATTTTACACTCATTTAATATTAATAGGTAAATAGAAAAATTGACGCCAATTGTTAAATGGATAGTGTAAAAAAGACAAAATCTCTTAAAAAACACTTAAATTTTCACTCCATCTATCTTTACAATCCCTCCTTATAATATGAATTGGACAAGCAACTAAGAGAACGCAGAACATGTCAGTTTATACATTCTATTATTAGGGGGAGAAATTGTATGAAAAAGGCAGTTGCTTCATTAGCTGTTATGGCGGTATTATTACCGACATTTACAATGCATGCGGAAGAGAAAGAGCGAGTAAGAAAAACAGCTACGTTGTTTAATGTAATTAGTGACATTCAAGGGGATTTATCGGATTTTGATCACGTATTAAAAGATATGAACAAAGTGACGCCGCTATCTAGAGCACTTATTATGAATGGGGATATAACGCCAGAAGGACAGCAGTCACAATACGATGATGTGAAGCGTGTGTTAAACAAAAATAAGCATCCGGAAAATGTATGGTCGGCTATTGGGAACCATGAGTTTTACGCTGGGAAATGGACAGCTGATGGAAAGTTATCTCAAAGTACATGGCCAAACGGTGTAGCAGAAGAAACGCTATTTAATCGATATTTGAAATTTAGTGGACAAGAAAAGGTGTACCATAAAAAAGAATTAGATGGTTATCCACTATTATTTTTAGGGACAGAAAAATATATGAGGTACCATGATTCAAAAATGTCAGATCAAGTGTACTTAAGTGAGGAACAATTAGGTTGGCTAAAACAAAATTTAGAAGACTACAGTCAAAAAGATAAAAATAAGCCGATTTTTATTTTTTCTCACCACGTTTTACCTGATTCTGTATCTGGTTCAAGACAATCACCGTATTTAAATGACTATTTAAACGTGGATAAATTGTACGATATATTAAAAGATTACCCGCAAGTTGTCTTTTTCACGAGCCATACGCACTGGGATTTAAATTTACCAGACTGGGCTGGTAAAAAGAAAATTGCAGGCGGAGATGAAAAAGGATTTACAGTTGTAAATACGGGCGGCATTGAAACAGGATGGAGGTCAGCTGGTCCAAATGGCGGCGAGATTCATGCTCCGGATGGATCTTCTTTTAAACAAGGGTTGCAAGTGAAAGCATATGGTAACGATGTTGTCGTAACGGCTTACGATTATAAACGTGATAAAGGTATAAAGAACTTATTAATTAGTGATGCAAAAATTGCACAAATGGCACCAGATGTAACGGCTGATGATAGTAAAAACGTAATCGTTGGTGCAACAGAGTATATGGAGTACAATGTAGAAGGAACGAATGAGTGGTACACGTACAATAAAGCGAATCCTCCAAAATTTGATGGGAACAAAATTGTATACGTACGCCATAAAGGCGAAATGAATTTAGAGCCAGGATTAACGCAGCTTCTTCGTTTTTCGGTAAATAAGTGATTGGTAAGGGCCTACTTCTTAATGAGTGGGCTCTTTTTATTTTGTCGTTTTTTATCGGCAAGTCGATATATTTTAAGTATCGGTCGATATAATTTGAAAATCGCTAATATAAATTTCATGTACCGTATTGAAGTTAAAATCGTTAATGCAATTTCATGCACCGAAACGAAATTCCCTACATTTTTAATCCAGAAAGGTGACTTCATCATTTTTCCATGTAATAATAGTATGGTTACATTTACTGTGAAAGAGTATAAAAGGAGCGTTATTGATGAATTTAGCTAAATTTCCGAGAAAAAAATATACAGAATCATATACACCAATTGAAAAATTAAACAATTTTTCTGAAGCACTTGGTGGGCCAACTATTTATTTTAAACGAGATGATTTACTTGGTTTAACAGCTGGCGGTAATAAGACGAGAAAGTTAGAGTTTCTAGTTGCGGATGCACAGGCAAAGGGTGCAGATACGTTAATTACAGCTGGTGGTATTCAGTCAAACCATTGCCGTCTAACACTTGCAGCTGCGGTAAAAGAAAAAATGAAATGTATTCTTGTGCTAGAAGAAGGGCTTGAGCCAGAAGAAAAGCCAGACTTTAACGGAAACTATTTCTTATATCATTTATTAGGTGCTGAAAACGTAATTGTTGTGCCAAACGGAGCAGATCTTATGGAAGAGATGCATAAAGTAGCGAAAGAAGTTAGTGAAAAAGGTAATACACCATATGTAATACCAGTTGGTGGATCAAATCCTACTGGTGCAATGGGATACATTGCTTGTGCGCAAGAAATTATGGCGCAATCATTCGAGCAAGGAATTGATTTCAGTTCAGTTGTTTGTGTAAGTGGTAGCGCTGGTATGCATGCTGGTTTAATTACTGGTTTTTCTGGAACGCAAAGCAAAATTCCTGTAATCGGAATTAACGTAAGTAGAGGAAAAGCGGAGCAAGAAGAGAAAGTAGCAAAACTTGTAGATGAAACTTCAGCTCACGTAGGTATCCCAAACTCTATTTCACGCGAGGCAGTTACATGCTTTGATGAATATGTAGGACCAGGATACGCGTTACCGACGCCAGAAATGGTAGAAGCAGTTCAATTACTTGCGAAAACAGAAGGTATTTTACTTGATCCAGTTTATACAGGTAAAGCAGTAGCAGGATTAATTGATTTAATTAGAAAAGGCAAATTTAATAAAGAGGACAACATTTTATTCGTACATTCAGGTGGTTCACCAGCTTTATATGCGAATACGTCTCTATTTGCGTAAGTGTAAAAAGCATTGGGTATCCAATGCTTTTTGTTTTGAATTAATGTTGAAATTTGATACAATTTCGTGAATATGCGATGATTTTTCAACATTCAACGGTAAACAACGATATATAAAGGAGATTGATGTATGACAGAATTTTGGGAAGCAAGTTTTATAGAAAATCAAATGATGTGGGGATTTGAAGCTGCAGATTCCGCAATTTTGACGAAGGATTTTTTCCTTGAAAAGAAAGTGAAGGATATATTGATTCCTGGTATTGGATATGGAAGAAATGCAAAGGTTTTTATTGATAACGAAATACAAGTAACAGGTATTGAAATTTCAAAAACAGCGATCGAATTGGCGAGGGAAAATGAAATTAATGCTAATTTATTCCATGGTTCAGTTACGGATATACCTTTTGATAACAAACTGTATGATGGCATATTTTCTTATGCACTTATTCATTTGTTGAATAAGGATGAGAGAGAGAAGTTTATTAAAGATTGTTATAGTCAGTTAAAACCAAACGGATATATGATTTTTACTACTATTTCTAAAGATGCCCCAATGTTTGGGAAGGGGAAACAACTTGGTAAAGACTACTTCGAGATAATGGAAGGGGTAAAAATGTATTTTTATGATGTTGACTCGGTACAACAAGACTTTGGAAAATATGGACTGATAGAAACTACGGAAATTTTGGAGCCGCATAAAAATATGGAAAGTAAACCTCCATTTAAATTTATAATGATCAAATGTCAAAAAACACTATAATTACAATTGTGTAAAAAATAGTGAAAGGTTACTTAATAAGCTTGATGTGTAAGCTACTCACTAATTATTCTTTAAAGGCGAAGTAAGGGAAGTCAAATGGCATCCCTTACTTCGCTTAATTTAGTTTAAAACATGTTTTAAACTTCCAATGAATTATTTGTTATATAATGGAATTGTTGAAGCGTGAGAGGGGTGATTATATGAGTACAACATTAAGAGGGGGCATATACACAATACTCAGTATTTCTATAATATTAATAATTTTTTTAGGTTACGGATTATATTTGTATTTTAAGTGAAATGGTAACCGAACCAAAGGAAAAATAAAATAATTGCTGTATTAAATAGAGTAAAACACAAACTGCTAATATAATTGCTATAACAGCGGAAGTTAATATGAAGTACCGAAAGGAACCACGTATTCTACTCCAACTCTGTCTAAAATAGGTGAGAAGAGAAAGAGATTAATAGTAACGAATATACTTATAATGAGAAACGTATAACTTTTCCAAGTGTATGTTTTCAGTTGCATTGAATAGCACTCCTTCCTTATTAATGTTTATATGTAAAATTAAAAGGTACCTTTTATTAAAAAGAGGGGGACTAATATGCGAATTAGAAATTTAACTTTAGTTATTGTTTTTATGTGTATATTCATAGTAACCGGCTGTTCAAATATACTAGGAAATGAAGATCAAAGAATCGAAGTGCAAAAACATGTTGGTGATGATAAATATGAAGATTTTAAGATAGTGACAGACAATAATCAAGTGTTGCAAGTAAAGAAAATATTAAATGATATTCATTTTGAAAATAAAAAAGTGGAAATGTCTCGTTCAGCTGATTATCACTTTGTTTTTCAATTTGAAAATCCGAAAATAGAGGCGAAAGCTGTGTTGTATCAAATTTGGATAAGTCCTAATAAAGATAAAGTAGAAGTTATGGCGGGGGATAATCGCTATGCTCAATTAGAAGGGAAAAATGCAGCCACTTTGTTTGAGATTGTTACGGGAGAAAAGTTAGTTGAATAAAAGTATATGGTACTTAACTTTTTCAGATTTATTGTAATGATTCACTACTTGTAAGGAATTATTCAGTGTGTCTTTCTATTAAAAAGTCTAAATTTAATCAATTAAATGCGATAAAATCTTTTTAAAAATAATGAAATTTTAGGAAAAATAAGGTACACTAGTCAATGGTTTTAGTTTAAAATCGATTGACGTTAATGTATACGGGGGAAAGATTGATGAACAATAATCCAATAAATGAATCAGTTGAAGAAGTTGAGAGAAAACGAGTAAGATCAAGCAAACATTTTACAAATTGGAAGCTTATTGCAGCGGGTGTTGGTGTAATTGTACTTCTCATTGGAGGAATGAGTTATTATCAGGCAACTCACTTCAATTCAAATGTTACGATTAATGACACAAAAGTCGGTGGTCTGAACGCTGATCAGGCAATACAGAAATTAAAAACATCTGGACTAGAAAACAAAGTCTATGTTGATCAACAACAAATTTTAGATGAAAAAGATACAAAAACGGAACTTACGGAAAAAGATTTTCCTCAAGTTAAGAAACTATTAAAAAGCCAGTGGACATTTTTCCCTTCCTCAAAGGAAAAAAATTATTCAGTGCTACCGGAAAAGGCGGATCAGTATCGTAGTGAAACGATGAAAAAACTTGTAGAAGAAAAGCTCATCTCTATGAATGAAAAATTAAAAGCGCCTCAAGATGCTATGGCGAAGCTTGAACAAGGAAAAGTTGTTATTTCGAAGAGCGTTGATGGAAAACAGTATGACGTTACTAGTCTACTGAAAGATTACGACAAGCAGAAGTATAAAAGTGAAATTCATCTGAAGTCTACATACATAAAGCCTATTAAAGAAGACGATCCGATTGTCAAAAAAGAGGAGAAAGCACTACAGAATCTTCTTGGGCAGTCTGTTGAGTATAAAGTGCAGAATGAAGTGTATCCTTTAAAAGCGAAAGATTTAATTCAGAATGCCTCTATGTCAAAGGATATGAAAGTTACAATCGATGCGAGCGACATTAAGAATAAGATTGCTGAAATTAATAATGCTAAATCAACATTAAATAAAAATTTCAGCTTTAAAACCCATTCCGGTTCGGTCATATCAGTAAAAGGACAAGGCTACGGCTGGGCACTAGATGTTGAAAAAGAAACAAAACAAGTTCAACAAGCTTTTGAAAAGGGTGAAAAATCGCTATCTGCTTCTAATATCCATGGAAATGGTTGGGAGAAGGAAGGTATCGGTTATGAAACAACATCGAATAATGGCATCGGAGACACGTATGCGGAAGTATCAATTGCAGATCAACAAATTTGGATTTATAAAGATGGGAAATTAGTCGTCACAACAAATGTAGTAACTGGTAAACATAGCACGAGTGAAGATACATCACCAGGTGTGTGGTACGTTCTATATAAACGAACACCATACACGCTGAAAGGCAGCGCAGTAGGTAAAGCTGATTATGCAGTTAAGGTAGATTACTGGGTTCCATTCACAAATAGCGGCCAAGGATTCCATGATGCAGGCTGGCGAAAAGACTGGGCAAATAATGCTTATTTAACAGGGGGATCAGGCGGGTGTGTAAACCTTCTTCCTAATGTTGCAAAAACTGTATATGACAGTTTGAACACTAATGATCCAGTTATTGTGTACTAGAAAATAGCTACGTATCAAGAAATAAATAAAGCAGGAAATCTTATCTGATGGTACATGAAAAAACACCTCTTGAATTCGCATATTTAGTGTGCAAATTTAATGGAGGTGTTTTTTTTGTTTGAAAACAAGAGTTCATTGCCTATAAGAAACGAAGTAGAAAGAGATTGAGATGATAAATAGATATTCAAATAGTCAATAAAATTGACACTGAATATCATTTTCATTTATTATGAAATCGTCGCATGTAATTGGACATGATTTTTGTGAAAAAGTTTACTTTTTTATTAATATAATAGATTTCTATTAAGGTGTCCCATTTAAGAATTTAAGCGTAGGAAAGGGTAAAATAAAAATGAACTGGAAAAAAGGCGGATTATGGATTATTATTTTTTTCATTGTAAAAGGTACGATTTCTACACTTTTAATAGTTACAGGTGCTAAATATTTTGATTTGTCATTTATGCAACTTTTCGTACTAATACTGATCTTATTACTGATTTCTCTCATAAGTCGAAAATTGCTGCATAGACATAAACAAAACAAAAAGCAAAAAGAGCTAAATATATAATGGAGCCCCAGAGACCTTTGGATTTCTGGGGTTTTACTATATATTTAGCTTCTTACTATTTGTGGAAAGTAAAACTCACAGTTCAAAATTTAGGTGGTACAGAAGTTTGTTGGGAGCTGATTAAAGTTTCACTTTATTTCATAGTGCATGATCTATGTTGATTAAAGGAAGTCACTGAATTTGTTGCTACAATTATTAAACAAGGACTGAAGAGAGCTTTTTAATCAATCTGTATTCTAAAGCTAAAACCGAGCATACATTATGCTCGGTTTTCAATAGGTAGTTTAAATGTAAAAGTACTGCCTTCTCCTAATTCACTTTCAACGGTAATTTCTCCTCCGTGTAGTTCTATAATCCATTTTACCATCGACAATCCTAAACCTGTGTTTCCATTGTTTGAAGATGTTCGTGCTGCGTCAACTCGATAGAAGCGGTCCCATATTTTCACAATATGTTGCTCGCTGATGCCTATGCCATTATCGGAGACTTTACCTATTATGTTGGTTTCATCCCGGAACAGTTGCATATTCACAGTGCCGTTCGCTTTGCTATAGGCAATCGCATTCGTTAGTAAATTCATTAATAAACGCATCATCAATGTTTGATCTGCTTTAATAAACAGGTCTTCCTCTATATTTGTTGTTATATTAATCGAAGCTTCTTGAACCATTAATGAAAGCTCTTCTACAACGATTTCCGTTAATTCACTCATATTGATACATTCAAATTGAAAAGTATTATGCTTTTCTTGGTCAACTCGTGCTAATAATAAGAGTTGCGAGATTAACGCGGACATTTTACGCGATTGCCTTAAAATTACTTCTAACGATTCTTCCATTTCTTTCGGATTATTCCTCTGCGATAAAGCGTATTCGCATTGCGAAATAATAACAGATGTTGGTGTTCTTAATTCATGAGATGCGTCAGATGTAAATTGTTTTTCACTTTCGAATGATGTCTCCAATCGCTCAAACATTTTGTCAAAGGTTTGTGCTAAATGATACATTTCGTCTTTCGATGAACCTTGTAAATTAATTCTCTTCGAAAGGTCTTTACCATCACCAATTTCACTGGCTGAATCACTCATTTGTTGCACAGGTCGAAACGCTCTTTGCGTAATAAAATATCCTCCCGCTGCTGCAATGAGAATAAGTAATGGAAATGAGATGAGTGTTACCACAATAAGCGTATTCATGGTCGATGATAATTGATTCATGGTCATTATGCCACGAACCCAGACTTGCTCATCGCCGCCTACATTATGGAGAAAATCATATACTATCCATTCCTTATTACCGTCTTTAATGGTTTGTATTTCATCGGATTTAAGCGATACCTTTTTATTAAAGGTTGTTGGATTATGTCCTGCCAGCAGCTCACCTTGTTTACTATAAATGATGATATTTACTCCATCTTCTAAGGCTTCAAATTCATCGTCAATCTTTAACTGCCCATGCTTATATTCGATATCTTCAACACTTTCTTTTACTGTGCTCTTCAATTGATTTTTCATATTAAAAAGCAAAACTTTATCTGAAGAAGTTAAAATAAAAGCTAACACGAGTGCCATAATAATTACAACTAGCCCCGTATACCATAGGGTCACTCTCATTTTTATTGATAGTCTTTTCATGATTCTACTCGCAATACGTAACCAGTTCCTCGTACTGTATGAATTAACTTCGTTTCAAACTGGCTATCAATTTTTTTGCGAAGATAGCGGACGTAAACATCAATAATATTCGAGCCACCTTCATAGTCGTAATTCCACACATGTTGCTCAATTTTATCTCGTGTCAACACAACTTCTTTATTACGAATCATATATTCTAAAATAGCAAATTCTTTACTGGAAAGATTGATAACTTGATCTCCTCTTGTTACTTTATGCATATTGCAATCCACCACTAGGTCAGCGATTTCAAACACATTAGATGTATTTCCTGTTTTTCTTCGCATCAACACTCGAATTCTTGCTAACAGCTCATCAAAAGCAAAGGGCTTTACTAAATAATCGTCCGCACCTAAGTCGAGTCCTGTTACGCGATCATCAATTGTATCTTTAGCTGTAAGAAGCAAGACAGGAGTTGTATTATTGTCCGCACGTAATCTTTGTAATACTTGTAAACCATCTATTCCGGGAATCATAATGTCAAGCACAATCAAATCGTAGGTAGCCATGCTTATATAATCCAAAGCATCTTCTCCATTCCCACATCCATCGACACTATAATATTCTGCATTTAATCGTTTTACCAATATATTTTGTAAGTCTTTTTCATCTTCGACAATAAGAACTCGCATTAACATTCTCCTTTTCTTCTTATTTATATGTATCACTATAATTCCGAAACATTAAAGAAAGATTAGAAACTATTTAATTATATCATTTTATTTTTTTGCGCATTAATCTTCCTTTAATGTTTGTTCAGTAATATAAGGACATGGATAAGGTGCACATGTAAAGGGAGGAGAACATAATGGGAAAATGGATGATGATTGGAGCAATGTCTTGTTTATTCTTAACAGCTTGTTCTACTCAAGCTGATAACGATACAGAAATACAACAACTGAAAGTAGAAAAAGATACATCACAAAAAGAAGGTACGCAACTACAACAAGAACCACACAAAACAGGGCCTGCTATGAATGATACTAAGCAAACACAAGATTTCAAAAACGAAGTCACATCTATTGTAGAAAAGGCAAATAATACGAAACCAGTTGGAGCAAAAGAAGATAACTTAAATACGTACTTAGCAGCAAAAAAAGAAATTGACCAATTAGATGACAAGATAGATCTATCTGATGATCAGCTAGAAGCAGATTTTCACGCTGGAACGATAACTGTTGAACAATATCAAATACAAGAAAGAGAACAAGATATACTTGAAGATCAATTAGAGCAAGCAGAAAATGTACTTGAAGCAAGATTTGGAATAAATGATTAATTATTAAGGAGTGGATGGAAATGTTAAAACATAAAAAGAAAATAATTATAAGCGTAATTGCTATTTTAGTAAGTGGTATTGCTATTGTTGGTGGATATTATGGTATGGGCTACAATTATGCGAAAAAGAATGAAAACTATACAGAGAAACAAGTTCGTGAAATTTCTTTAGCTCATACAAATGGAGAAATTATTAATGTGAAAAAAGAATTCGAATTAGAAGATGACAACTTAGCACAATCTAAATTTGAATATGAAGTGGAAATCAAGACACCTGATAATCTGTTAAATATTTTAAAGGTTAGTGCTAGAACAGGTACAATAGAAATCAATAATGAAGATTAAAAAATTATCGACAAATAAAATATCGCGTATTTGAAAAAATCCAATAAGCTGCCCATATGGACAGCTTATTTAAATAATTCTCGTTAGCGGAAGTAAAAAATGCTACTTATTTAACATTAGCACTCCGTTAGTTTAAGAACAATTGAGTTAATAAATATATCTAAAAGTCTCATATTCGCCATAATTGATAACGGTTTTAAATTCTCCTCCACCATTTTTATCCTTTAAAAAAGCATCTATCTTATCATTTGGACTTATTAAACTAAACTACCGGCTAGCTAAATAAAGAAAAATGAACTTCATTGCTATAAAAGCCTCTAATTTTTCGTTTTGAGGAAACCTATTCTATTAGATTTATAGACATGTGGTGTTAACACCATAAACAATGTTTTAGATTATAAAATAGAGTACTAAGCATCCAATTTGAAAGCAGATATCCCTGAAAGTGCTAAACCTAAGCAAAAAAATTAACCATCCTATGCAAGAAAGTTTAGATAGCTAAAAGCATATGTTTTATTGAAAGGGTGTGATTGAATTATGGAACGGACGAATTGGGAATTGGAGGATTAGTATTTGTTGGCTGCATGTTTCTTGGCGGAGGAGTGGGATCTATATTAGGCGATACTCATGCTGGATGGCTAATAGGAATGGGCGCTGGATTTATTGGGATGGCTTTAACGAGACTGGTCAGAAAGTAATATAACGGGATTCTTCTTATGATGAACAATGTAATTAATTAATGGCATAAGAGCTCTATAAATTATAGTTAGAACCTTATCTTTAGTATTTGTCTTTTCTAAATTTCTCCATACATAGATACGATTCTCAAGTTGGAGGCTGGCACCTTAGGGTGTCTTTTTTATGCTCTTTAAAAATGTTTTAACATATAATAGCCGAGTTAATTCAAGTAATCAAGCTAATAGATTTCGTTAGATTGCTATCATTTTTTTGTAATAGAATAGATTCATTACCGTTTCAGACCGATGTATTCATTCATAACCTAACAGTAAAAGGGGGATGATTAAAGGCATGGCGATTAATGATGAATTAATTTGTCAACAGTTTGCAAGAATTATCGGTGGCCAAGAAGGATTCGCCGGTGGAAAATGCGTGGCAACAATAAATCGGGATGAAATACAAGCAACTATCTTAGGAAAACGTTTTAGAGTAACAACTTCCTTCTCATTCGAATCAAGAGATAATAAAACTGGACAGGCATTATGTCTAGGTCGGATAGCGCTCTTACAAAAAGAAGTTACTGAATTTGTTGCTACAATTATTAAACAAGGAATAATCGTTTCGTCTATACACAATGAGTGGTTATGTGATGAGCCGAATTTAATTTACGTTAATATCGAAGACGTTGATGATCCGCTAAGTTTCGCAAGGAAAGTTAGAAGAGCGTTATGCAATTAACCAATTTATTTAGTTAAATGAGCAATATAAAAGGATCTTTAATTGAAAGATCCTTTCATACATAAGATGAAGGTTTTCCCTTGTATTTTATTAATTAAGTTCGCTTGACTAGCAAACGAACTTGGAGGGAGTACTGGAACCATACAATAAATACATTGAGGGGGCATGTTTGAGCTATGGACCTATCCTCCCGTTCTAATTAACTAAAAGAAGAATTTTCCCATACCGATTAGACTACTAAGCATTCCGATTCCATTCATGGTTCCTTTTCCTGCTGTCAGTAAGTTTCCAAGCATTCCTGGCTGCCCGTTATTCCCCCATCCTGGAGAATTTCCAAAAACACCCCAGTTATTATTGGTATTAAAATGAAAAGCTTTGGCTGGCGGTGATAGTAAAGCGGCAATATGACCTTGTGCGAACATCCCTGTATGATTGAATGGTTGGGGCCAGGGGATGGGAGGTTTTTGAAAATTAAAACCTGCATGGCCTGGTAATGGAGCCCAATTAGCAGGATGTCCTTGGGGCATCATCCCTGCATAATGGATTGGCTGACCTAAAGGGAAGGGAGGGGGCTCGGGAGTGAAACCCGTATAATTGGCTGGTGAATCCCAACCAAATGTATAGAATCGACAACTCAAATTCTCAGGAACCTTCAGACCATCCATTCCCTGAGCTTTAGTTATTTGAGGTTGTGAATGTAATGATGACATTGAAATTTGGTTATTATATTGCTCCCCGTTTCCATTTGAATTCAAATACCAATATTGGTGCATAAGCTTATTCCCCTCACTTTAAAAATGTAATGTTAGACTTAGCCTATGTAATATTCCTTTTTATGGATGGTTACATAACTAGATTTACAAGCCCGTATTTAAAGGAATGGGTGTGTGGTCTTGTTGATTTATTCCGCTATTTGTGGACAGTAAGACACCGTCCCCTCAAAATTCAGCGAAAGCAAAAAAGTTAGATGGGGGGCTTTTAGAAGGGTATTTTCAGTTGCTCCTTTTGTTTATTTCAGCCTAATTTAATTTCGGTTAACAAACGTGTTTATAAAGGTTTAATCAACAAAAAAAATTTAAAATGTTATGTTGAGCAAGTAGAATTGCTAAAAAGAGAATATCCATTCGAAGAGTTTGGCAAAATACAGCAAGGACAATGTATTCTTGTGCAGATATGCAAAAGATTTAAATGAATCAATGGAATTTATAATGAAGGGGCAAATGAATATATGAGTGAAACATTACATAAAAGAAAACCACCATATTTAATGCTTGTAATCCTTTTTATTGGGGCATTTGTTTCATTTCTAAATAACTCGCTTTTAAATGTAGCTTTGCCATCAATAATGAAGGATTTAGACATTAAAGATTATTCGACGATCCAGTGGCTTTCTACAGGGTATATGCTTGTAAGTGGTATATTAATTCCGGCATCAGCATTTTTAATAACCCGCTTCTCCAATAGGAGCTTATTTATTACATCTATGGTGATTTTTATTTTTGGTACGGCCTTAGCGGCTTTAGCACCGAACTTTAGTTTATTACTTACTGGCCGGATGGTTCAAGCAGCAGGTTCTTCAGTCATGGGGCCTTTGTTAATGAATATTATGCTAGTAAGCTTTCCAAGAGAAAAAAGGGGAACAGCAATGGGGATTTTTGGATTAGTTATGATTACAGCTCCAGCAATTGGACCGACACTATCGGGTTATATTGTAGAGTATTATGACTGGCGTTTGCTTTTTGAAATGATTTTACCGTTAGCAATCATTAGCTTACTGTTAGGGATTTGGAAATCGGAGAATGTCATGAGACAAAACAAAAATGCAAAACTTGATTATCTCTCATTACTATTATCTTCTATCGGTTTTGGCGGTTTGTTATATGGATTCAGTTCTGCAAGCTCCGACGGTTGGACGAATAAAGTTGTTTTAACAACCTTAACCATAGGCGCTATTGCCCTAGTTACTTTCATTGTCCGCCAATTAAAAATGAATGAACCGTTATTGGATTTACGTGTTTACAAGTACCCAATGTTTGCACTTGCGTCTGTAATTGCAATTGTCAACGCGGTGGCAATGTTTTCGGGTATGATTTTAACGCCAGCTTATGTACAAAACGTCCGTGGCATTTCGCCGCTGAACTCTGGGCTGATGATGCTTCCAGGTGCGGTAATAATGGGGGTTATGTCACCAATTACAGGTAAACTATTTGATAAATATGGCCCTCGTATTCTTGGTATAGTAGGACTTTCTATTACAGCCGTTTCAACTTATATGCTAGCAAACCTGCAACTCGACTCTAGTCACACGCATATTATTCTTATTTACACACTGCGGATGTTTGGGATGGCGATGGTGATGATGCCACTTATGACAAATGGTCTTAATCAATTGCCAACGCGCTTAAATCCGCACGGTACGGCTGTTAATAATACAGCTCAACAAGTGTCCGGTTCGATTGGTACTGCTATTCTTGTTACGATTATGAATTCTGTAACAAAAACAAAAGCTGAAAGTCTAATGGTTGATGTAGATCCTACAACCTTCACAGAGGCTACGAAGGCAATGTTAACTCAGAAGGCTTTATTATCCGGAATTCAATATTCATTCTATGTAGCGCTTGGCATGAATGTTGTTGCACTACTATTAGTTTTTTTCGTTAAACGTGTAGATACAAGTGCGGAAGCTGTCGAGAGGTTAAATCGGTAGAGTAAAATAAAACTTAAGATCATGATTCCTATAAGTTTTTGCTGTTTAGTTAGACTATGAAGAAATGCAAATTTCTGCTGCTAAGGCGCTGGTATTTAAATTTGGAAAAGAACCAGTGAAATAATTATATATAGTAAAAAGGATCTGATATTCATATCAGATCCTTTTTCATTAGTAACACAGTATACTTGCTTATCGTATTTGTTTGAATTGACATTAGGAACTACTGGTTTTCCCAATACTACAATCTTTAGCTCTCAATTTCTGATAAACATTATAATAATACGCTTCATTTTAATTTAGTATTTTCTCTGCAAGTTATAAATCTAATATCAACAAACAACTTAGATTACCAACCTTATAAGCAATATCATAATCGTGAATAGTTAGGGAAAAGATAAAATAAGGTAATCAATTACATATCTTTATCCCAGGCGATTCATTGCTATCTTCTTTTTATTGAATGGGATATTTTATTTCATGCTTTTTTGAAAGGGTGTTTTTAATGGATAAAAAAGTATCTGCCATTCCTCAACCGAAAACATATGGATTGCTGGGGAATCTCCCATTAATCGATAAAGATAAACCGACCCTATCCTTTATCAAGATAGCGGAAGAGTATGGTCCCATTTTTCGAATTCAAACTTTAAGTGATACCATCATTGTCGTTTCTGGACATGAACTGGTAGCAGAAGTCTGTGACGAAACAAGATTTGATAAAAGTATAGAGGGTGCTTTAGCGAAAGTTCGCGCCTTTGCTGGAGACGGATTATTTACAAGCGAGACTCACGAGCCTAACTGGAAAAAAGCTCATAATATTTTGATGCCTACATTCAGCCAACGAGCAATGAAAGATTATCATGCTATGATGGTTGATATTGCTGTACAACTCGTTCAAAAATGGGCACGGCTTAATCCGAATGAAAACGTAGATGTTCCAGAGGATATGACTCGCCTTACATTGGATACAATTGGTCTATGTGGTTTTAATTATCGATTTAATAGCTATTATCGTGAGACCCCTCATCCTTTTATTACTAGCATGAGCCGTGCTCTAGATGAGGCGATGCACCAATTACAGCGGCTGGATATAGAAGACAAACTCATGTGGAGAACGAAACGTCAATTTCAGCATGATATTCAATCTATGTTTTCTTTAGTAGATAATATTATTGCTGAACGTAAAAGTAGTGGAAATCAGGAAGAAAATGATTTACTTTCCCGTATGTTAAATGTGCAGGATCCGGAAACTGGTGAAAAATTAGATGATGAAAATATTCGTTTCCAAATTATCACTTTTTTAATAGCTGGGCATGAAACAACAAGTGGATTATTATCTTTTGCAATCTATTTTTTATTAAAGAATCCAGATAAATTGAAAAAAGCCTATGAAGAAGTAGATCGGGTTTTAACAGATCCCACTCCAACATACCAACAAGTTATGAAATTAAAGTATATCCGGATGATTTTAAATGAATCGCTACGTCTATGGCCTACTGCTCCAGCATTCAGTCTCTATGCAAAAGAAGATACAGTGATTGGTGGGAAATATCCAATTAAGAAAGGAGAAGATCGTATTTCTGTTCTTATTCCACAGCTACATAGGGATAAAGACGCGTGGGGAGACAATGTGGAAGAATTCCAACCTGAACGATTTGAAGAGCTGGATAAGATTCCCCATCATGCTTATAAGCCATTTGGAAATGGTCAACGAGCATGTATCGGTATGCAGTTTGCACTTCATGAAGCCACACTCGTAATGGGGATGCTTCTTCAACATTTTGAATTCATCGATTATCAAGACTATCAGCTGGACGTAAAACAAACATTAACGCTAAAGCCTGGTGATTTTAAAATTAGGATTCTACCCCGAAATCAAACTATTAGCCATACTACTGTTCTTGCGCCTATAGAGGAGAAACTGAAAAACGATGAAATCGAACAGCAAGTTCAGAAGACTCCTTCTATTATTGGAGCCGATAATCTTTCGCTTCTTGTTCTGTATGGATCGGATACAGGGGTAGCAGAAGGTATTGCAAGAGAACTAGCAGATACAGCTAGTTTAGAAGGTGTTCAAACGGAAGTGGTAGCACTTAACGATCGAATTGGAAGTCTGCCAAAAGAAGGGGCGGTTCTTATTGTAACTTCTTCTTATAATGGAAAACCACCAAGTAATGCAGGGCAGTTTGTGCAATGGTTGGAGGAATTAAAATCGGATGAGCTAAAAGGTGTTCAATACGCAGTTTTTGGTTGTGGAGATCATAATTGGGCTAGTACTTATCAGCGAATTCCAAGATACATTGATGAGCAAATGGCTCAAAAAGGAGCAACAAGATTTTCTACACGTGGAGAAGCGGATGCAAGTGGTGATTTCGAGGAACAGCTCGAGCAATGGAAACAAAGTATGTGGTCTGATGCGATGAAGGCATTTGGATTGGAACTTAACAAAAACATTGAGAAAGAACGCAGTACATTAAGTTTACAATTTGTTAGTCGTCTTGGAGGATCTCCTCTTGCGCGAACATATGAAGCAGTTTATGCATCTATACTAGAAAATCGTGAACTTCAATCATCTAGCAGTGAAAGAAGCACGCGACATATTGAGATATCCTTGCCAGAAGGCGCTACGTATCAAGAAGGTGACCACCTTGGGGTGCTGCCAATTAATAGTGAGAAAAATGTCAACCGAATTTTAAAACGCTTTGGATTAAATGGGAAGGATCAAGTCATATTGAGTGCAAGTGGACGAAGTGTAAATCACATACCTTTAGACAGTCCTGTTAGTTTATTTGACCTTCTTAGTTATAGTGTAGAAGTTCAAGAAGCAGCCACTCGAGCACAAATACGAGAAATGGTGACATTTACAGCATGCCCTCCTCATAAAAAGGAATTGGAATTATTATTGGAAGAGGGAGTTTATCATGAACAAATATTAAAGAAACGTATGTCAATGTTGGACCTTCTTGAAAAGTATGAGGCTTGTGAAATCCGATTTGAACGCTTTTTAGAACTTCTTCCTGCGCTCAAACCGCGTTACTATTCTATTTCAAGCTCTCCACTCGTTGCACAGGATCGTCTGAGCATTACAGTTGGTGTTGTTAATGCACCTGCATGGAGTGGGGAAGGGACATATGAAGGAGTCGCTTCTAATTATTTAGCTCAGCGTCATAATAAAGATGAGATTATATGTTTCATTCGAACGCCACAATCAAACTTTCAATTACCTGAAAATCCAGAAACACCAATTATCATGGTTGGACCAGGTACTGGAGTTGCACCATTCCGTGGATTCTTGCAAGCGCGTCGTGTTCAAAAGCAAAAAGGTATTAACTTAGGACAAGCACATCTATATTTTGGTTGTCGTCATCCTGAAAAGGATTATCTCTATCGTACAGAACTAGAAAATGATGAAAGAGATGGATTAATCTCTTTACACATAGCTTTTTCCCGCCTAGAAGGATATCCTAAAACATATGTACAGCATTTAATAAAACAAGATAGAATCAATTTAATTTCGTTATTAGATAATGGGGCGCATCTTTATATATGTGGTGATGGAAGTAAAATGGCTCCTGACGTAGAAGACACCCTTTGTCAAGCATATCAAGAAATTCATGAAGTCAGTGAACAAGAAGCAAGGAATTGGCTGGATCGTGTACAAGAAGAAGGGCGATATGGAAAAGATGTTTGGGCCGGAATCTAAATTCTTCTTAATTAGATAAGTAATATTTAATTTACGAACTTCTTTCGACTAAGTATAACTTTAAACAAAATAAACTGCTTTATAAAAACCCTGTATTTTTTATTGAATATGGGGTTTTCTTATTTTTAAATAAAAGGGACGTATATGTTGATTCAAAATCCAACAATCTTTATGCTTTATATACACAACATGAATAAAAGGATGACAAAATTTTTATGGTTAGTATGGTAATTTGGAAACAGAAATCAGCTTAATCTATGAAAACCTTATCAGAGGAGTGATGTAAGTGAGACAAAATGTTTACGATAATCCGAATTTCTTCAAAAACTACACAGCGTTGCGTGAAAGTGGAATAAATGCTAATGACTTCATAGAACAGCCAGCAATCAAATCATTAATTCTGTGTTTGAAAGGAAAATCGGTACTAGACTTGGGTTGCGGTGATGGTCATTTTTCAAAGTATTGTATAGAAAATGGTGCAAAAAACGTAATAGGTGTAGACATATCCAAAAATATGATTGAACGTGCTAAAAAGTTAAATCAGGATGATAACATAGAATTTATGTGTCTTCCTATGGAGGATATGGGACTAGCCAATCAAAAGTTCGACCTGATTATAAGTTCCCTCTCTATACATTACATTGAAGATTACTCGGCAATGATTCAAAAGATTAATGAATTATTAAAAAGCGGTGGTGAATTTATCTTTTCAACCGAACACCCAATAGCAACAGCTCGCAAAGGAAGCAACCATTGGATAAAAACTGAGGATGGTAATAAATCACACTGGGCATTAGATAATTATCAAGAAGAAGGAATCAGAGTACACAACTGGTTTGTTGACGATAGTGTGGTTATTTATCATAGAACCGTTGCTACATTAATAAATACTTTAATTGAACACGGGCTTTCGCTGGATAAAATAATCGAACCGCAATCAACTTTGGCAGGGATAGAGAAAATGCCAGATTTAATAAACGAATCGCGAAGTCCATCTTTTATTATAATCAAGTCAAAAAAACAAAATAATCTTTAAAAATATTTACCGCAATCTGGGAGCTTTTATTGAATTACGAAAACAGCCGTTTCACTAAGGAATGGCTGTTTTTTTAAAGAACATAACCGAAAGCCGTTAAACTGTATGCGTTCAAGTTGCTATCATTTTGTAATTATTTTATAAAAGAGGTTGTGAAAATATTGAACATAGGAGTGAGTGAAAATGGCATATTTACTACAAGTTGATTTTCCGTTTGAAGGTCCTTTTGGTGAAGAAATGGAAAAAGCATTTTTGAATTTAGCAAAAAGTATTAATGAAGAAGACGGATTCCATTGGAAAATATGGACGGAGAATCAAGAAACGCAAGAAGCAGGAGGCATCTATGTATTTGAAGAAAAACAAGATGCTGAAAAATACGCCGAAATGCACAAAAATAGACTGCAAGCATCTGGTGTTAAAGATATTAGAGTAAGAATTTTTCACATCAATGAAAAGTTAACTAAACTGAATCGTGGTTATAGTAAATATTGAGGGACACGGAATTCAAAAAAGGAGGGGGTAATCCCTTCTTTTTTTGAATTGATGCTACAGAAAGAATAGCGTGTTTTTTAATTTAGGGTCATCTCTTTTTGATAGTTTGATATCGATGTGACAATACCCCTTTATTATTTTTCAGGTTACAATACATGTATTGCTTCAATAACATATGATCATTCTTAAGAATGTCATTGAAATGTACCAATAGATGTTAGTGCAGCAAAATAAATTGTGTTATGATGTGAGCAAATATAAAGCTATCTAACGGAGGGATTCACATGCCGCATGTTGTGTTTCGTGGAATTACTATTGAACAATTAAAAAGCATAAGCAAGCCATTAGTAGAAGAGCTCGCAGATATTTGTGAGTGTGGTACGGATAATTTCACCTTGGAACTACCAAGTTCTACGTTTGTATTCAATGGAGAAGAAATAGAAGCGTTTCCTCTTATTGAAGTGAAATGGTTCGAGCGTGGACAGGAAATTCGTGATCGATTTGCCAAGGCCATTACTACATATGTAATGGATTTTGGACTTCCAGAAGTAGAGGTTGTATTTACGGTTTTCACAGAATCAGCGTATTATATTAACGGGAAGCATTGTGCAAGTTAGAGCTATTTGAAAGATTTTTATAACATTAAGAAAAGAAATAGGAGAGAACACCCTATTTCTTTTTATTAATATAATAAAATGTGATGACTAGATCCAAAGTAATGATAATAATTAGAAGTACCAAGTGTATAAGTGCATCAGTTTTCCCGTTTAATAAAGATTTTATAAAGAAATCCCATTCTGTTTCATAGGGAGGCTCTGACCAATTTCGTTGCATTCCTAAAACCATTCCATTTATGAAAAAGATAATACTTAATAGGATCCTTCCAACAAATACGGCAGCCACTTTTATATTCCAGCGCTGTATCTTAATTATATACAGGATTGGAAATAGAATAAGTATCCAAAAAATAATAATATAGATTGTATTAATCATTCTCTACTCCTAACAAAAGGATTGTGTTTTTAATCTTGGTGAATTCTCAGGTTGGAGGTATGTTTTATTGTTACTGGATATGCACTTGTAAAAACAAGGGCCGGAATTCCGGCTCTTTTTCTATCCCGCAAAATAAAGGTTTACTTTATCTCTCCGTCTCAAAAAACTCAATCCACTCTCCATCAGGACCAGCGAAGAATATGTAACGTGTTCCATCTGGTAATGTTTCAATTTCTTCGCCTAGTAAAAATGTTACTTTGTGGCTTTCTAGTCTTTTGATTTCATCTTCTAATGAATCCACTTTAAAGCAAATGTGATGTACTTTTCCTTCTGCCGGAAGGGAAGAGTTGTAACCTTCAATTAGTTCAAGTATCGTTTCTTTCGATTCTTCCACACCTAAAAAAGCGAGTTTTAAGTCTGGATTTGGATGTCCCATACGTTTAATGAGTTGTAAGCCGACTACTTCTTCATAAAATGAGATAGATGTTTCTAAGTTTGCAACCATAAGTCCAACGTGTTCTATTCTTCTAACTGGCATGTAGATTCCTTCCTTCTTTCTGAAAATTATATACAATATATTATTGAAAATTAAGAAAATAAGCAAGATAAAAACCTTACAAATTTTAGCGTGTTATATGGTATAGTGAGAAAGTATGTTTGGGGAGAAGGAAGGAGATTATACGATGAATACAACTACTCAAACTCCTTCATTATCGGCAACGATGAAAGAGTGGCATTATGCATTAGCGTATGAAATTAAACATTGGAAAACGATAGGTGGTAGTAAAATTTCTATCATGAACGGTCGTTTTTTATATACAGATTATGAAAGTACAGTATACGTATTTCAGCTTATTTCGGAAGTAAGCTTACCTGAAGGTTCACCAATTCGAATTGAGTTCGATGGTGAGGAAGCGACGGGGGAAGTATTATCTGTACATGGATTAGAAATAGAACTGAAATTAAATGATTATATACAAGGTGAAATACGAGAAGCGGTTTTATACAGTGAACCGTGGCAATTGTTAGAACAACTACAAGAGCGATTGAAAGAGGCACATAAAGATAAGCTAAAACGTAATCGTATAAAGCGTCTTGTTGATGGGACGAGCAGTCCGAAACATCTTGAAAAGATGAAAAATACGAAAAATGAATTGGCGTATCGTTCTTTTTACAATCCAACAACGTACGTGTGGGGACCACCGGGAACAGGGAAGTCGTACAATTTATCACGTATTATTTCGGCTCATTATCAAAAAGGAAAATCGGTACTTGTGTTAGCTCATAGTAATGCGGCAGTAGACGTATTAATGAGCGAGGTAACGAAGCAAATTGAGAAGAAAAAGAAATGGACGCCTGGCGAAATTGTTCGTTACGGTTATAGTCAACATGAACATATACGAAATCATGAAACGTTACTTGCATCGAAGTTAGTTGAAACGACGAATGGATCTTGGGGAGAAGAAAGACTCTATTTAGAAGAGACACGACAAGATCTTCGTGAAAAGATTTTATCATATAAAGCGACTTCTGCTGATAAGAAGCGTATACAAGAGATTGAAAGTGATCTTCGAAAGCAAAAAGCGAAAATTAAAGAAGTAGAAAAAGAATACATTGAAAATGCGAAAGTAATCGGTGCGACTTTATCGAAATGTGCAATTGATTCACTTATTTATGAGCGTACATTTGATTTAGTTGTCGTAGATGAAGTAAGTATGGCTTATGTTCCGCAAATCGCATTAGCTGCTTCACTTGGGAAACGTATTGTCGTTTGTGGTGACTTTTTACAGTTACCTCCGATTGCGATGGCGAACCATGAACTCGTTCGAAAATGGCTCGGTGAAGATATGTTTTATCATGCAGGGATTGTTGATTCTGTAAATAAATCAGAAGCACATCCGAACCTTTTTATGCTGCAGGAGCAAAGACGTATGCATACGGATATATCTAAGTTTACGAATTCATTTATTTATAAAAATAGAGTGTACGATCATCCATCTGTTTCAGAGCGTAAAGAACTTGCGAAACTGCAACCGTTCGCAAATGAGGCGAGTGTTTTATTTGATACGAGCTTAATGGGAGCCTTTTCTTTAAAAGACGCTGCTTCCGGTTCTCGTTTTAATATTATGTCTGGTTTAGTAGCGATGCAAATGATGTTAATTGGATTGTTAGACGGTGTTCAATCTATCGGTGTAGTTACGCCTTACAGGGCACAGTCCCGCTTTTTATCAACGTGTATTAGAGAAATGTTGCAGAAAACGAAATATCAAAACATACCAGTTTTAGCGGCGACAGTTCATAAGTTTCAAGGGTCTGAAAGAGATATGATGATCTTTGATACGGTAGATAGTTATCCGCAAGAACGACCTGGCGTGTTATTCTTTGACCATAAAAATCATCGCCTCGTCAACGTTGCAGTGACAAGAGCGAGAGGGAAGTTCATTCAATTATCAGATTGCCACTACATGCGTAAAAATCTTTCGAGAAAACAAGCGTTATCGCAATTAACAGCTCATATAGAACGTCACGGAGATGTGTATGATCGCACGACATCAAGACAATTGTGGGAGCGAAAAATCTCGAAACGTTTACGCTGGTTTATGGAAATGAATCTTGAAGAGCCGAAAGGGTTATTGAAAGATATTTTAGCCGCAAAACGAAAAATTATCATTTCACTTCCAAGTACAAAGCAAGTGGATAAGCGAGTCTGGCAAGCGTTAATGCGTACAAATGCGCAAATAACAGTGTATAGTGATGGACCAGTTCCGTTAAAAAATGTAAAGTTACAAAGACAAAATAAAGCATTCCCGTTTATCGTAATCGATGATGAAATCTTTTGGGCAGGAGCACCTCTTACATCTCAAATGATGTTTGAAGGTAGTATGGAATTTCCGTACATATGTGCAAGATTACAAGCACCTGAAACAATTGGCGTATTAAAAGGGTTTTTAGATATTCGGTAAATTCAGATAGGAATTCCTTGACTTTTGCCTGGAATGAACTTAGAATGAAAATAATTTAATATAATTTTATGAAAATTCTTATCACGAGAGGTTGAGGGACTGGCCCTATGACACCTCGGCAGCGGATTCTGTATGAATACTGTGCCAATTCCAGCAAGGTAACTTGAAAGATAAGAAAGAAGCTCATTTTGACTGTATATACAGAAGCCTCTTTCTATCTTTTAGAAAGAGGCTTTTTTACGTGAAAATAAAAGGAGGAAGAAAAATGGGAGCGACAGGAGTAACGTCACAAAGAAAAACAATTGAAGAGAGTATAGAAAGAAATAAGGAAAAGTACATAGAAACAAGTCATAATATTCATGCGAATCCGGAGATTGGTAACCAAGAATTTTACGCATCAAGAACGTTAAGTTTGTTGTTAGGAAGCGCAGGATTTCAGTTGCAGCACAATATAGCTGGTCATGAAACAGGATTTATCGCGCGAAAAAGTTCCGGGAAACAAGGACCAGTTATCGCATTTTTAGCTGAGTATGATGCTTTACCAGGACTCGGTCATGCGTGTGGTCACAATTTAATCGGAACAATTAGCGTTGCAGCAGCGATCGCGTTATCAGAAACGCTTGAGGAAATCGGCGGAGAAGTTGTCGTGTTCGGAACACCAGCAGAAGAGGGCGGGCCAAATGGTAGCGCAAAATCGAGTTATGTAAAAGCTGGCTTATTTAAAAACATTGATGCGGCGCTTATGATTCATCCGAGCGGAAAAACAGCTCCAACGAGTCCGTCACTAGCAGTTGATCCACTAGATTTTCATTTTTACGGAAAAACAGCTCATGCAGCAGCCTCACCAGAAGAAGGAATTAACGCATTAGATGCGATTATCCAGCTGTATAACAGTATTAATGCACTTCGCCAACAACTCCCATCAGATGTGAGAATTCATGGTGTTATTACTGAGGGCGGAAAAGCACCTAATATTATTCCTGACTACGCATCAGCAAGGTTCTTCATCCGCGCGGCAACGCGAAAAAGATGTGCGGAAGTAACAGAGAAAGTAAAAAACAGCGCACAAGGAGCAGCGTTAGCAACAGGTACAAAAGTAAAAATTCATCAATTCCAAAATGAAATCGATGAACTACTCGTAACAAAAACATTTAATGACGTCGTAGCGGAAGAGTTAGAACTACTAGGTGAAGATGTAAACCGTAAAGAAAGAGTAGGAATTGGCTCAACAGATGCAGGAAACGTAAGCCAAGTCGTACCGACAATTCATCCGTACATTAAAATCGGTCCAGACGATTTAATTGCGCATACGAATGAATTTAGAGAAGCAGCTCGTTCAGAATTAGGAGATAAAGCGCTAATTACATCCGCAAAAGCACTAGCAAATACGGCGTATCGATTAATTACAGAAGAAGGTTTGTTAGAAAAGGTGAAGGAGGAGTTTAGGGAGGAGCAGAGGAATCAGGGGTAGGTGAGAAGGAGACGTATCTCTGGATTTTCTAGTAGGAAATTGAATGAAAAAAGAACCAGCCTATGGCTGGTTCTTTTTATATTATATAAGAATTTTTCCACATACACTCGGTATCTTTATCTTAGTACCCTCTTATCAGAACGACAATTTCTCCTCAAACTCACTCTTTAAAACAATTAAAGGAGACGATAATCCAAATTGCATTAAGGAGTCTAAAAATGTAGCGAGAGAATCCATCGAATCGCTCATGACCTTCATCATATAATTAAACTCCCCGCTAATTCGATATAAATCAGTTACTTCGGGAGCGGCATTACAAAATTGGATGAAATCAGAGCATTGACTCGTTTTAAACATGATGAATGCTTGAATGTTCTTATTAATTTTAGAAGGCTCAAATTTCGTTCGGTATGCAGCTATAACGCCTTGATCTTCAAGTTTGTTAATGCGTTCTTTTACAGCAGGCTGCGTCATGGATATAATACGTCCTATTTCTGAAACAGAAATTCTCGCATTTTCATACAACAAGTTCATAATTTTATGATCAATTTCATCTAGTTTTACTGTGTTTTGCATTGGATAGCCCCCTTTTTTTATTTTCTAAAGTAAATCGTAAATTATAACTATAATATCATAAGTAAAGGAACTAAATTACCTATAAATCTATATTTAAAATTATTAGTATTTGCTTAAAAATATAAGTATAGGATTTAATAAACGAAAATTTAGGAAGGGTGGAAAAAATGAAGAATCTTGATGGGAAAGTAGCGTTAGTAACAGGGGCGAGTCGCGGTATTGGTCGTGCGATTGCGATGAGATTGGCAAACGACGGTGCATTAGTTGCAATTCACTATGGCCGAAATAAAGCAGCTGCAGATGAAACAATTAGTGAGATTGAATCTAATGGAGGAAAGGCATTCTTAATTGAAGCGGATTTCAATTCAATTGATGGTGTCAAAAAGATAGTAGAACAATTGAAGAATGAATTACAAATAAGAGTTGGTACATCAGAGATTGATATTTTAGTAAACAATGCAGGGATAGGTACACAAGGAACAATTGAAAATACGACAGAAGAAGTTTTTGATGAAATTATGGCCGTAAATATTAAAGCACCGTTCTTCTTAATTCAGCAAACATTACCATTACTACGAGCAGAAGGGCGCATTATTAACATTTCATCGGCCGAAGTACGAATCGGTTTTACAGGATCAATTGCATACGGTTTAAGTAAAGGGGCATTAAATACGATGACACTTCCTCTAGCTAAACATCTTGGAGAAAGAGGTATAACAGTGAATACAATTATGCCTGGATATACGAAGACAGATATTAATGCGAAATTGCTAGATAATCCGGAAATACGAAATTTTGCTACGAATTCATCTGTGTTTGGACGAATAGGGCAAGTTGAAGATATCGCAGGTGCAGTCGCATTCCTTGCTTCTTCTGATAGTCGCTGGGTAACAGGGCAAATTTTAGATGTTTCTGGAGGATTTTGTTTATAGGGGCACTACTTCATACACATCAAGCTAATATTTTCATATCCCCCTAAATTAAAATTTTCTTTCTCTACAGATAGCTATTTTGAGAAGCCGCTCATTTTTTCGTTTTGAGGGCATTTCTTTTTCTTAAGTTGATGGGTATGTATGGTGACCCCTATTAGACGATAGTGAATTAACAATTTCGGGGTTCAGTTCCACTTTATTCAAAATAAGATTTTTTTGCAGTAAAATCAATGTTAGTGGAACTTTTTTAATCAAACTTTTTTCTAAATTAAAATAAATCCTTGCAACATTTAAATTAGTACTATATAGTTCTAGTTATGAAAAAGGTAAAATTAATGAATCAAAAACGTGTGATTGAAGTAGCTGCAACATTATTTTTAGAAAAAGGGTTTGCTTATACAAGTATGGATGAATTAGTACGTGTAAGCAAAGTTTCAAAGTCTAATGTGTATTATCACTTTTCTAATAAGGAAGTATTATTAGAAGGGGTCGTTGATTATTGGATTGAAATGTATCAATCTGCAATTGATGACGTACTTTCTCAGAACCAATTTTTAGTTGAAGATCGTATCCAACTGTTTTTAAAGCAATTATCACAAGGAGTTCAGTCGAGAGAGTATAAGGGGAGCTGTCCATTTATTACTCTTTATATTCAAAGTCCTAAACAGGCCACGCAAATAAAAGAAAAAATAGGTCTTTTTTTTACAGGATTACAAAAGAAAGTTTCTCTATTACTTAAACAAGGGGTAGAGAATGGAGAATTCAGAAACACGATTAATATTGATGAGGTTGCATCACTTTTTATTACAAATCTTGAAGGAGCGTTATTTATTTCAGAAACATTGAAGGATGCAACTGTAATTACGAAAACAGCAGATCATTTTTTAAAATTGCTTCGATAAAAGAAGCATTTTTTTTACATCAAATTAGTACTAATTAGTACTAAAAAGGAGATTTTATATGAGAACAGTATTTTTAACTGGTGGAACAGGCTTTATTGGAAAGCAATTAGTAAAAGAATTAGCCAAAGAGGATGTTAAAATTCTTCTTTTAGTAAGGTCGAAAAGTAAAGCAATACGCATTTTTCAAGAAAGAGGCATCTTAAAAAAGGCAGTTATGCACTTTATTGAAGGTGATTTGACGAAAATAGATTTAGGTCTAAGTGCTGAAGATAAGGAGAGGGTATTGAAAACGGATGTGATTATTCACGCAGGAGGCCCCATGGATATTCAAGTGACAAGTAAAGAGGCAGCTTCCGTATTTTTAAATGGCGCCAAACATATTAGTGAATTAGCTAAAAGTATTCATCAATTGAAGGGCTTGCAACAATTTATTCATGTTGTAGGTTATATGAGTCCCTTTGATGATAAAAATAGCAAGATTGCAATTGATGTGTTTAAAGAAGGAAACAATTATTTGAAAATGAAAAATCCATATGAGAGAACAAAATTTTTAGCAGATCTTTATATCCGTCACCAGGCATCAGCAGTAGGTTATCCGCTTTCTGTAATTAATCCGCCAACTGTAGTCGGTAGTAGTAAAACAGGGAGTACAGAGCAGATAGCAGGATTAGGTTTGCTGGTGATGAGTATGCGAAGAGGGCTCATGCCAGTGATTCCTGGAGGTAAGGGATATAGGTTACCACTTATTTCAAACGATGAGCTTGCGAAGTTTATTGTGCAGGTTTTCAGATTGGAGCAACCGACTATACAAACATATACACTTGTTGAAGACAAACAGCACGATCAGAACATTGCTGAATTATTAAGTATTATGTCGGAAAGTATGAATATGAGGGCACCAAAAATCTCTGTCCCAATGCCACTTATGAAAGCAATTATGAATAGTGGAGTAAGTAAAATAACAAAAATTCCTTCTGATGGACTGAATTTTATTACAAAACGAAAATTTTCAAATGTTTCAGCGAAAAAAATTATGGGAGGAGATTGGTTTAAGAAGACGAGTGTAATGAAATTTTTCCCTGCCGTAGTAGCTGATCTGGATTATCGAATGATGTATCAAAATGGCCAGCATAATCATTTATTTAAACGAACATTATGCGATAACACTACCCTTTACCAATTACAAGGAGAGGGTAAACCGTTTATTTTATTACATGGTTTATTGAGTGATGGAGAGGATTTATTTCCTTTAGCACAAGAGCTTTATGAAAAAACTGGTCAACCTGTATGGATCTTGGATCTTCCAGGTTTGGGACGTTCTCCTTTTAAACAAGAGAAAAATCTTCTAGATATCTATTTGAATGTAGTGAAAAAGTTATTGGAGAAAGCTACTAATGGTGCACATCTAATTGGCCATTCATTCGGTGCGTTTATTCTTCTGGAAGCATTGGTACAAGAGTACATAGATAAGAAGTATTCAATCACTTTACTTCAGCCACCTGTTGCTAAAAAAAATGCTAAATCGCTAAATGTTCCCCAATTTATGAACAAATGGACATTAAAATTGGCAACTACTAATTTGATAGGGCGTTATTTATTAAGTAATGGTTTGTTTGAAAGTATGGAGAGCATCCCTGAACATTATATCGAAAAAATAAGTAACAGTTTTACTTCTCCTAGAATTTTAAATACTACGGTTCAGCTTAACAGTTTACTACTGAAAAACGATCAAGGTGATTTCAATGAAGTAACAAAGTATAATCTTCACATTATTTGGGGGGATTGTGACAGAGGCTATTCTGCTCCATCGCATCTTGGTAAGGTTGATTTTGTTCCATATGGCCATCATTTTCCTCTTAGCCATCCGAGTGAAACGGCAACATTAGTAATAAAAAATAGTAATACTAGCAGATGAGAGTGTGGGATAAATAAACAGTGTGTAGTAAGATCGTTGTGTCTTTGAAATAAAATAGTACTGTATGGGGTCCCACCCCATACCTATCAAGCTATACTTCTGAAATATCCCCAAAACGAAAATTTCATCCTTTCATAGTTGTCCATAGGATCTTAGGTCGATTTTCATTTTTGAGAAGAATACATTTCTCAAATTGATGGCAATATGGGGGGAAATAATGTTACGATGTTTATAAAAAAGTAGTTAGACTAGTGTGTTTTACTCCGATTCATTTCAAAATATAATTGAAAATCCATCTTTAAATTAAAAAAGAAGGTGTTACCTTTATATATTAATAACTTCGAAATATTGTATAACAGATAATTTTTATGCATTATTGATTAACATTGCTTATTGTGCTAACGAATCAGGATAGTGTGGCGACCGACAAACTAAATAGTTGCTTATCCTCAATTATTAGAAGGAAAGTTCTATCATTTCGAGAATTTATTAGACATAGACGAGTGCTATAATTTTCTATATCTACATATAAGAGGTGACTACGCATGAATCAAAGACCGTCAGAAGAAGAATACGCCGGGAACTCCGGCGAATATATCCGTTTGGTACCGGACGGTAACATCATCGATATTCTGCTCGCCCAGGAAAAACAAATGACCGAGCTCCTGGCATCGTTGACCGAAAGCCAGTACGCGTATCGGTATGCTGAAGGAAAATGGACGCTGAAAGAAGTCGTGGGCCACATTGCAGACTCGGAACGCGTCATGACCTACCGCCTGCTCCGGTTCGCAAGAGGGGACCAGACGTCTCTGACTGGTTTTGATCAGGAATTGTTCATGCCTCCTTTCGGAAGTTGGACAACCGAGCAATTGGCCGAAGACTACCGGGCCGTACGGCAATCAACGATCACATTGCTGCGCGGGCTACCGGCGGAGGCGTGGACCCGCAAGGGCACAGCCAACAACCTAAGCATTACGGTGCGCGCCCTCGCGTACGGCATCGCAGGACACGAACTTCATCACATGGGGGTCATCCGAAATCGGTACTTGAGTTAATCTTCGGCTGAGGCCTTTGGAATGGAACTAACACCTCTCATCCAACCTTAGATACCGTTCTTATTGGGGTCCCGCCCCACAACCATCAACTTAAGGATTTAGACTATTTTTGAAATTAAAAGCACATTACTATTCTCTTATGTTAATGAGAAAGGGTGACGTGCTTTTTATGAATATGTACCAAAAACAAGAGTTATCTTTATTTGCCGAAGAGTTATATCGATTTTTTTCATTTGGGGGTATTTGTTTTTCTTAGCTTGATGGTGATGGGGCACTACGCTATAATGGTCAAATTAAAATTTAAAACAGTTATAGAGACTCCATTCCTCGGAAACATTGTAACTATTAAGTTGTAAAAAGAACCGTAGTTTTTTATTTTTGAAAAGGCTATGGTCCTTTTTAGTTGTAGCAAAGATATGATGTGAGGAGGTTTTTGTAAATCAAAAAAAATTGATTAATTAGTTGCATAATAAATTAATCAGCGTATATACTATAAATATCAAAAAAAGTTGATGAAGGGAGAGTGAACTACAGTGGCGCAAGATTTTCAGCTCTATGAGAAAAAATTCAAAGCATTAGCGGATCAGAAGCGTTTAGAGATTATGTATGAACTTTGCCAGCGGGGACAGACTTGTGTGTGTGATCTAACAGAGGTTTTTGAAATGACGCAATCTAAGTTGTCCTATCATTTAAAAATTTTATTAGATGCAGGTTTAATTGTAAAAGAAACAAAAGGTACGTGGAGTTATTATGATTTAAATGATGCGGAAGTAAATAATTTATTATCAGAAGAATTGTGCTGTATTTTTAGAAAAACAGGTAAAGGTAGCTGTTGTTAAAATTTTAAACTATTAATCAAAAAAAATTGATTAATAGTATTTAAAGAGGAGGAATAAGCTATGAGATATGTTCACGTTGGTATAAATGTTACGGATTTAGAGAAGTCTATTCAATTTTACGAAAAGGTATTTGGTGTGTCACCAGTAAAGGTGAAAGTAGATTATGCAAAATTTTTATTAGAGACACCAGGGCTTAATTTCACGCTGAACGTACGAGATGAAGTGAAGGGAAATCAGGTAAATCATTTTGGTTTCCAAGTGGATACAGCTGAAGAAATTACATTTCATAAAGAAAGATTAGAAAAAGAAGGTTTCTTTGCGCGTGATGAGATGGATACAACTTGTTGCTATGCGGTTCAAGATAAGTTTTGGGTAACGGATCCTGATGGGAACGAGTGGGAATTCTTTTATACAAAAGCACATAGTGATGTTCATAAAATTGAAGATCCATCTTGTTGCACGACTTCTAACGTAGTAGATAAAAATTCTTGTTGTTAATAGGAGATGGAAAATAAAATGAAACGTTTATCTTTTCTAGATCGATATTTAACACTATGGATTTTTCTAGCTATGGCTGTTGGGATTGGTTTAGGGTTTGTGTTTCCTAGTGTAGTAGACGGACTAAATACATTACAAGTTGGAACGACGTCCATCCCGCTCGCTGTTGGTTTAATTGTCATGATGTATCCACCGTTGGCGAAAGTTCGTTACGAGGAAATGGGCCGGGTATTTAAAGATGTAAAAGTATTGGTTTTATCTTTAGTGCAAAACTGGATTATTGGTCCTGTACTTATGTTTGTTTTAGCAATTATTTTTCTTCCAGATAAGCCAGAATACATGGTCGGACTCATTATGATTGGTTTAGCACGCTGCATTGCAATGGTAATTGTTTGGAACGACCTTGCAGATGGGGATAAAGAGTATGCAGCAGGTTTAGTGGCTTTTAACTCCGTATTCCAAATGTTATTCTTCTCTGTTTATGCATACGTGTTTGTAACAGTCATTCCAGAATGGTTAGGGATTGAAGGGGCTATTGTCGATATTACAATGGGAGAAGTAGCGAAATCAGTATTTATCTATTTGGGAATTCCTTTTATAGCAGGTATGTTGACACGCTTTGTACTCGTTAAGTTAAAAGGAAGACAATGGTATGAAAAGGTGTTTATACCTAAGATTAGTCCACTTACATTACTTGCATTATTATTTACAATCATCGTTATGTTCTCTTTAAAAGGGGAAATGATTGTTAGCGTACCATTAGATGTAGTAAGAATAGCGATTCCGTTATTAATCTATTTTATTGTAATGTTTTTTGTTTCTTTCTTTATGGGAAGAAAAATTGGTGCAAACTATCCGGTGACTACAACGTTAGCATTTACAGCAGGTAGCAATAACTTCGAGTTAGCAATTGCTGTAGCAGTTGGTGTGTTTGGTATTCATTCAGGCGCAGCATTTGCAGCTGTTATCGGGCCGTTAGTTGAAGTACCTGTAATGATTGCACTTGTAAACGTTGCTTTTTGGTTTAAGCGTAAATATTTTAATGATCAACCAGTATAATTTAAAAATAAAGGCGGAAAACAACATGAAAAACAAAAAGACAATCTATTTCTTATGCACAGGAAATTCATGCAGAAGCCAAATGGCAGAAGCATGGGGCAAACAATATTTAGGCGATAAGTGGAATATATATTCTGCAGGAATCGAAGCACACGGAGTAAATCCAAATGCTATTAAAGCGATGAAAGAAGTAAATATCGATATAACGAATCAAACATCGGATATGATTGATTCAAATATTTTAAATAACGCTGATTTAGTCGTTACGCTTTGTAGTCATGCAGATGCTGTGTGTCCATCTACTCCTTCACATGTGAATCGTGTTCACTGGGGATTTGATGACCCGGCAGGAAAAGAATGGTCTGAATTTCAACGTGTTCGCGATGAAATTGGGGAACGTATAAAACGATTTTCTGAAACAGGGGAGTAAATAAAGGAAAGAGCTAATTTTCTATTGTATAGGGGATTGGCTCTTTTTCTATACATAGTCACTACTGCATTGGTTTACAACAACTATCTCAACGAATGCAGAATATTATGTAAGAATGATATAGTTAGAATGGTAGTCTGCCTCTATTAAATTTATATATAGAAAAAAACACTATTGGTAATTAACAATGAATAAAATTTTGGTTTTTAGAGTAATCGAGATAGTAATCATAAAAAATAGCGTGTAATAAAAATTTTTTCACATGAAAGGAAAAAAGGGTGAAACACATAATAAAAGACGTATTAATAAATTATTTTAAAGAAATTCATTCACTAGCAGTGGAAGAAGAGCTATATAAAAATAGCTGGAATACAGATTTACACTATAAAATTATGGTGAATGGAAAGCGATATTCCGCAAGGTTTATCAATAGCAAGCGAACAATCAATCCAGCTTTTGGGGCGTTATCAAACGAACAACTGATAGAGCAAGTACGTTTTACGTATTATTTACGCGAGCATGGAGTCCTTTTTATGCAAATTAATAAAAATAGGTCAGGGGAGTCATTTACATTAGTCGCTTGGAATGATGAACAATACCGATTTATATTGTCTAATTGGATTGAAGGAGAACATATTACACTCTGTACGGAAGCTATCGCAGAAGCATTTGGAAAGGAAGCAAGAAAGGTTCATGATATTTCTAGTGCATTTCAAAGCGCGATTTTTCAGAAGAAATCTCATTTGGATGGGTATGTTGAGTTTATTAATATGTTAGAAAGCAAGACAAGCACATGTAAGGAATTGCGGGAGTATATAGATCTTGCTAAATATCATATAGACTGCGCATATACGAGTGAATTAGAGTTTATTGTACAAACAGACTTAAATCCTTTGAATGTTTTATGGGGCTCAAGTCAACAGGTAAAAGGAATTGTAGATTTTGAATCTATTAGTTATGTTGACCGTATTGAAGGGTTAGCCTTTTTAATAAAATGGTACTCTCGAACGAAAGGAATACAGTCGCATAAAGTATGTCCGGAAGTTGCTAGAGCATTTTTAGAAGGGTATAAAGCTAATAACATTTTAACTTCAAATGATTATAAAAGACTTTCTTCGTTGCTATGGTTATCCGGTAGTTTAAATTGGAACTTCGTTAAAAAGACGATGAGTCTATTTGGTGACGGGAGAGAATTAGAGGAACATTTGAAAGTTTATAGAGTAAGGGGAGAAAGGTTGTCTTCATTGTTTTAATTTGTAGATAACATTTCTTCTCTTTTGGGATTTATAAAACAAAGCATATGAGGTGTTCTAAAAATGAAAATACAAATTGTATTGTTTGACGGATTCGGAGAGCTTGTCTCCTTTGCACCTTTTGAGGTATTGAAAAGAGCGATAGAAGAAGGGGCTCCGTTTACGGTTGAATTAGTTTCTAGTGAACCAAAACAAGAGGTTACTACTTCGTTTGGAGTTACGGTTAAACTACATGATTTTTTACGAATGGATAATCGTCCAGATTTGTTAATTGTACCCGGAGGTGGCTGGAATCATAAAGCTGAACATGGGGCGAGAAAGCAAGCAGAGATTGGAACTTTGACCAAAATGATTAGAGAGATGCACAATGAAGGAACGATTGTTGCGGGAGTTTGTACTGGAGGTATGTTACTAGCTGCATCCGGTATATTGAATGATAAAAAGGCAACAATGCATCATTTGGCGCAGAGTGAAATTAGTCAATATGGGGCAGAACTTCTTCATTACAGAATTGTGGATCAAGGCGATATTATTACTGCAAGAGGAGTTACTTCAGGGATTGATTTAGGTCTTTGGATCACGGAAAGGTTTGCAAGTCCAAAAATTGCAGCTGCTGTTGAATATAGAATGGAATACGAGAGGCGAGGTGTTGTGTGGAGTTAATTTGAATTCTTTTTCATTTGAAGACAAGAGTTCATTACTCTGAAGAAATAAAGTGGAAAGTGATTCAAATGAAAAAGAATGGGTATTCAAATCGTACCATTATAGAGACACTTGGAATTAAAAATACTACAATTATGTGCGAATTCAAGAAAAATCAAACGACCTATCCCCTAAAGAATATAGGGAACAGGTGGTTTAGGTATTTTGATATGTGTTCCGATTTTGGGGGTCACTTCAAAAAAAGATAAGTGCTTTTTATTTTTTAGCAACCAGGTAAAACAATCTCCACATTAAAATCAACATATATATAAGAACTATCTCGACGAATGCTTACTAAAGTTGCTGTACCATTTACTTGTGAAAGTCCATTTACACATAATAGAGGTAAAGATCCATCACAGTTATAGCAAAGAACATTGTTTATTTGTACAACATCATTTAAATATGCACTAAATCCTGTTCTTGGACCTGTACATGGAAAAAATTGAGCTGGAAATCCAAAATAGAATGGTAAATTTCCAACTGCAGTAATTTGAGATACAGAAACATTACATTCTATAACACCACAAGGAGTAGTTACAGATGCTTGAGCATCACATTGAGCAACATTAAGTTTTAAATAAAATGGATCTGTAATTACAGGGAAAGTATCACCAACATGTAATGGCTCTGGAAAAATAATTGATGAAGGATTACTCGTACCGGCCGTTAATCTAATTGTCCCAGAAGTATTTATGACGTTTTGACAAGGAGTAGAACAGTCTAATAATTGTTCTACATCTGATGTACTTTCATTATCTATCTGAATTTTTTCAGAAGTGTTTAAAACTTGATTTAATTCCTCCATTTTTTCACACACCTTTAATTCATTTTTAATCTGCCTTAATAAAAAATGAAATTAAATAAGAATTAGTACATGTATCACTTGTTTTTGGATGTGAGGTATTAGTTCCTAAATAAAATTTTTCTTTTTCTGCAGTGGATTTCTTATAAAATGAAATCAATCATAGAGTGCCTTGCTCCGACTTGAACAATCTTAATTTTACATCACATCGCTATCAAGCTAAGAAAATAGAGCTCCCTCCAGAATGAGGTTTTGCCTTAACTTGCAATAAAAAAGCTCATTTTTTCGTTTAAGGTGGATCTGTTTTCTTAAGTTGATGGGCAGGTGACGGTACCACATTTAAAGGAATTTAGTTTTGTTAGCTTAATAGTAATTCAATTTTAAATTTTTCACTTTACTATTATTAGATTTGTTAGAAGGGGTATCATTTATTTGATATAATTAATGGATGTGAATCAAGAAATAGAAAGAAAGATACTTCTAGTGATTTTATACTTAAAATGTAGGGAGATTGAATAGAGTTATGGGGAATGAAAAAGAAATTAGTTCCGCTAAATTAATATGGAAGATGACGCGCCCACATACATTAACGGCGACGTTTTCTCCTGTAATTTTAGGGACAGTAGCATCACTGTATGTTACAGACATTCATTGGCTTTTATTTATTGCGATGATGATTGCATGTTTAGCATTGCAAATAGCAACGAATTTATTTAATGAGTACTATGATTTCAAACGTGGATTAGATACCGCTGATTCAGTTGGCATCGGTGGTGGAATTGTCCGTCATGGATTGAAACCAAAAAATGTTTTAACAGTTGCGCTTTTATTGTATGTAGTAGCAGCATTTATTGGAATTTATATTTGTATGAATAGCAGCTGGTGGTTAGTCGTTATCGGTTTAATTGGGATGGCGGTTGGCTACTTATATACAGGTGGTCCATTACCAATTGCGTACACTCCATTTGGAGAATTAGTTTCTGGACTGTTAATGGGGACATGTTTTGTACTTATTGCTTTCTTTATTCAAACGAATACGATAACGATTGAAAGTGTATTGATTTCCATTCCAATTGGAATTTTAGTAGGTGCAATTAACATGTCGAATAACATCCGAGATATCGAAGAAGATATTAAAGGTGGAAGAAAGACGTTGGTAATCCTCCTTGGGAGAGAAAAAGCAGTGGTAACACTAGCTGTAGCCTTTTTCATTGCTTATTTATGGATTGCCGTAATTGTATTGATGGGTTATATAAGCCCTTGGGCATTAGTTATGTTCCTAGGTTTGAGAAAGCCAATCTCTGCAATTCAAAGTTTCCAAAAAGGAGCAAAGGATCCCGGGTATATGCGCATCGCAATGAAATCAACAGCGATGACAAATACGATTTTTGGCTTCTTATTATCAGCAGGATTATTAATTAGTTATCTGTTTTAAATAAAAACCCCAGTTTCTCAATTTTAATATAGAGAGATTGGGGTTTTTATTTTTTTATTTCTTTAATAATGATCAAAACCTTTTATAAATCTACATTATGTAATAGATTAGTTGAGATAAAGATCAGGATGATTAGAGGAATGATTTTAATGTTTGTCTAAGTTGTAGAGTGATTCAATAAAAAAATAGTAAAATGCGATATTTATTTATTGAAAAACGATAAATGTTATGTTAATCTTTAAAAAAAGATAGACAAGGATGAAGAAGAATGAAAAAAATATTTTTAGTTGGACTTTCTACCATAACTTTAATTATTATTGGTTTTGTCTCTTACATTACATTAACAACGAAAGATCCATTAAGTGACAAAGAATTTCCAAAAACTCAAGAAAAAGCAAAGGCAACTGCTATTGAATATTTTCAAAAAGAAAAACAGTTAGATGTTGTTATAACTAAAGTTGGAGTAGTGGGAGAAATAGGATATAAAGTTTGGATCGAAGGGCATGAGCTGAATAATGAACAACAAAAAATTGATGCAATTATAGATGTTGCAAAAGAAGATAAATATAAAGTAATAAGTTCTAATATCAATTAAATATCAAGTATTACGTATAATTGATATTACCTTATAATTCTACCTTTAATATGAAAAAACGCTATCCTGTTTGTAGAAATATACAGAAAGGATGGCGTTTTTGTATGGATCTTTCGATTCAAGATGAGTTTCATTATTTGCTGAAGAATTACAGTTATCTCTGCATTTTATCTTTATATCAGCATGCTATTATCTTGATATAACTATGTTGCATTTAGTAGTGACAGAAATAGTGAAAGATTTCTAATTGGTTAAAATATAAAATGAACTATTTCTTCATAAAAATAAAATTAATCGTGGGGAAGATGAAATATGCAAAGAACAATTTTAATTGTAGAAGATGAAGATATTTTACGTGAAATAATGAAGGATTACCTACTAAACGAAGGATATAACGTCTTAGAGGCGATTGATGGGAAAGAAGCATTATCTATATTTGAAGAACATGAGGTACATTTAATTATTTTAGACATTATGTTACCGGAATTAGATGGTTGGGCGGTCTGCCGGCGAATTCGTAAGAAATCTAATGTACCTATTATTATGCTAACGGCTCGGGTGGATGAAGATGATACTTTACTGGGATTTGAAATGGGAGCGGATGACTATGTTACAAAACCATATAGTCCTCCTATTTTATTGGCAAGGGCAAAACGATTAATTGAAAGCCGATATTCTTCCACTATTAATGTATCTACTGCAGACACATTAACTAGTAGTGGTATCCATGTACATTTCCCTTCTCGTACAGTAACTGTAGATGGGGAAGACATAAGTATGACACATACAGAATTTGAAATATTAACGTATTTCATGCAAAATCAAGGGATTGTAATTTCGAGAGAACAACTAATCACTAAAATTTGGGGTTATGAATTCGCTGGGGATGATCGTACTGTTAATAGTCATATCCGTAATTTGCGTCATAAATTAGGGGGAAAAGCGACTTGTATTGTAACCGTTGTTAGAACTGGTTATAAATTTGAGGGACAGGTATGAAAAAAGGAATTGTATTAAAGTTATTTATATTAACTACGGCATTATGCACACTTATTTTAGTGACTATTTTTATTGGACAAACCATATTTTTTAAGCAATATTATTCGAATCGAAAAGTTAATGATATTAAAACGAATATTCAATCCTTTGAAAAGGCATATATAAAAGCTGGAGATGACGTGAAAAGGATTCAAGAGTTGGAACAAAATTTCTATCAAGATAATGCGACATGGATTACAACGTTAGATAGTGTAGGGAATATAAAATATGTAAGTGATTTTTCTTTAGAAATTCAGTTAGATCCTAACGGAAGTAACACCTTTTCTGAACGTTTAATTCAGATACCGTTGTATAGTTTTGTTAATTTAGAAGATATACAAAGGATAAAAGATAGTTTAGAACAGGGGAATCATATTATTATCGATGGAGTGCAGGAAGGTGATGCAGTAGTCCCTGCGATGTTAACAATAAAAGAGAAGAATGTTGGGCTAGAGAACAAGCAATTGTCAGAGAAGTTATATGGCCCAAAAATCGCATCTTCAAAAGGAAATTCACAGTTATATTTAGCAGGAAGTATTAAGAACGTGCAGTTACTGGAGGGTACTGTAGGAACTAACTCTATTTATGGAAATCGTGTGTTAATAGATAGAATAAAACAATTTCAGGTTGATTTAATATTAAATCAAAAACCAAATAATATTACTTCTACAGAAATAGTGGACTATGAAGAAAATGATATTAAATATAAACTATTAATCAAACCAACAATAGATGCAGATGGTAAGGTGAATTATATATTTGCTATGACATCATTACAGCCAGTTGATGAAGCTGTGCAAATGATAAAGGATTATTATGTATATTTAATTATCTTTGTTTTGATTTTAATCGTTTTGATATCGTTCTATTATTCAAATAAAATTGCCAAACCACTATTACAAATAAATGATACTACAAAAAAAATCGCTGGTTTAGATTTCTCAGAGACAATACCTATTACTACAAAGGATGAAATAGGTGCTTTATCACAAAATATTAATACACTTTCTAAGGCTTTGCATTCGTATATTAATCAATTGCAGCAAGATATAGAGAAAGAAAAGCAATTAGAAAATACACGTAAAGAATTTATTGCGGGTGTTTCACATGAGTTAAAAACGCCTTTAAGTATTATGAAGAGCTGTATTTCAATTTTGGAGGATGGTGTTGCTAGTAATAAAAAGGATTATTACTTTAAAGCAATGTCAAAAGAAGTAGATAAAATGGATATGCTCATTATTGATATGCTGGAGTTAGCAAAATTTGAGTCTGGTACGTATAAAATGGAAATGGATGTTTTCCATATTGATGAGATGATTGATTATATATGTGAGCAATTAACCTCGGATATAACAGCTAAGCAATTACATGTCCATAAACAACTTTCTAAAATTGAGGTAGTTGCAAATCCACATCGAATAGAACAGGTGGTTACTAACTTTATTACGAATGCGATTCGTTACACACCAGAACATGAGGATATTATTATTTCTACAATAGAAGAAAATAAACGTGTAAAAGTATGTGTAGAAAATAAAGGGGCTCATATCGCGCCAGAACATGTAGAAAAAATATGGGATCGTTTTTATCGAGGGGATACGTCTCGTCAACGCTCCAAAGGCGGAACAGGATTGGGCCTTGCTATTTCAAAAAATATATTAGAACTGCATGGCGCAGAATATGGTGTTTTGAATACAGAAGATGGAGTATTATTTTTCTTCTATTTAAATAAAAACGTGTAGAATTTTCGTTCTACACGTTTTTATCATTTTTAAACAAAATCGACATTATCTGCATTTTATCTTTATCAACATTCATTACTATTTTCATTAGAAACGGAATGAAAAGTTGATAAGGAGATTGTTAAAATGAAAAAAAGAGCGATATTGCTTTTGTTTATTATATTAATAATGGGCACTGGCGTTAGTTTCATACATGCTAAGGGTCATAAAAATATATCACAAGAGGATTTACGATTAAGAGGAAAAACAATTGTAATTGATCCAGGGCATGGTGGAGGAGATAGAGGGACGAAAGGAAAGAAATTTGGAACGATTGAAAAAGAGCTTAATTTAAAAGTAGCACAAAATATAAAGAAAGAATTAGAAGAAAGAACGGATGCAAAAGTTATATTGACGCGTGAAAAAGATGCGAGTTTACTTTCAGAAACAAAACAAAAGGAAGAATTGCAAGCGCGTGTCAAAGTAGTGAAAGAACATGCGGCGGATCTTTATATTAGCATTCATCATGATGCTTTTGAGGATACAAATGTAAAAGGAATAACAACTCATTATGGATCTAATAAAAGGAAAGATAAAAAATTAGCTAAGATCGTACAAGAAGCTATTTTTGATCAAAATATAGACAGCCGAGATAGAGGCGTTCATGGCAGTGATTTTCTTGTCTTACGAGAAAATCCTTCTCCGGCTATCCTAATAGAATTAGGGTTTACATCTAATGCGAGTGATGAAAAAAGAATGAATTCAGAAGAATTCCAAGCAAAATCGCAAAAAGGAATTGTGGATGGCATTATTAATTATTTTAAGATGTAATAAAATAGGCAAATAGAAAAATACTATTCTTTCTAAATCTTAATTAGGAAGAGTAGTATTTTTTATTTTGGGTGTATATCCAGTTTTTAAATTAAAAACAAATATTTTTCTAAAGAGTGGATGCAATAAGCTATTCTTTAACTGATTTCGACATTATCTGCATTTTATCTTTATCCATCTCTATTAATCTATTTATTGTAAACACCGGTTGAAACTAATGATTCAGCCTTATAAATAATGAATATGAAAATTAATAGGGAAAGGATCGAAAAATAATGAAAGAATCACAAAGTAAGAAAAAAACAAGTCGATTAACTAAGGTAATAATATCTCTAGGAGTTGTTTTAGCAACGACCTTTTTCACATTCTTTTTAATTGGAAAATGGAACTCTACCCCAGCGAAGGGAATAGCTAATGAAAGTATGAAACAAGTTAATACGCAACAACAAGAAAAGAAAAAGGAAACATCACCAGCAAAACAAAAAAGACCTGATGGAAAACCGGTAGGAAAAGTTGTCTATTTAACATTTGATGACGGTCCTAGCGAATTAACTGGGAAATTTTTAGATGTACTAAAAGAGCAAAATGTTGCTTCGACATTTTTTATGCAAGGTAGTAATTTACAAAATACAGGTTTTCAGGAAAATGTAAAACGAGCAGTAAAAGAAGGACATTATATTGGTGCACATAGTATGACACATAATAGTGATAAGCTATACAAAAAGGGACAATTTGTACCGGAGATGAAAGAAACGTTAGATCTTATCCATAATATTACGGGTACAACTCCTAAACTAGTTCGTCCGCCATATGGATCTGCACCAGGATTAAAGGGTGAGGAAATTCGTAATCAAATTGTAGAAGCAGCAATAAAAGTTTGGGATTGGACAATAGACTCAAATGATTGGAAATTAAAAGATAATCCAACTCAGATTATCGAAAATGTAAAGAAACAAACAACAGAAGAAGTAGAAGTTGTTTTAATGCATGAAAAGGCGCAAACATTACAAGCACTTCCTGACATTATTAAATTTTATAAAGAGCAAGGGTATGAATTTGGGGTATATAATGATGAGGATCATTTTCGTCTAAACTTCCAGAAAGATCAACGTCTATAGTGAACGTGGTTATCTTAACAAGGTGTTTTTTATTACTAAATCAATAACTAAGCCAAAAGCCGATTTCCTATACGATAAGGAAATCGGCTTTTTCTTTATAAAATTTTACTTAGCTTATGAAGCTTACGTTTTAAAATAATATATTGAATTTATGTTAAAACGGCATTTCAGGGCTCGTATTATTTTTTCTAAACTTATTAGTTAAGATTATTCGACAATTATAGTAATAATAATTAAAGTATAGAATATACACATCTTAGGGAGGGCATATATGTGAAGAAGTGGATGAAAATTGTTCTGTACTCTTTACTAGGTATTTTACTTATGGGAAGTATTACTTTTTTTGTTTGGTCTCAGTTTACTTATAAACCAACGAAAGAGGCTTTGTCGTTAGTAGATGATAAAAAAGATGAAGATAATATAGTTTTTGGACAGAAAGATGCTAAAGTAGGGATTATTTTTTATCAAGGAGCTAAAGTAGAAGCTGAGGCTTATAGTTACTTAGGGGAAGCTCTTGCAAAAGATGGGCATTTTGTAGTGATGCCTAAGTTACCATTAAATTTAGCGATACTTGGAATCAATGTGGTAGACAGTGTAATTGAAAAGTATCCTGAAGTTCAAAAATGGTATGTTGCGGGGCATTCAATGGGGGGAGCTATGATTTCTAAGTATGCTTTTCAACATGAAGACAAGGTAGATGGGATCATTTTCTTAGGTTCGTATCCTGCAGAGGATTTCTCTACTAAATCGCTTCCGATGTTATCAATTTATGGGGAAGTAGATGCTTTAGCAACTGTAGAAAAAATAGAGAACAATAAAAAGTTAATGTCAAAGAATACAACTATGCACATGATAAAAGGCGGAAACCATGCTCATTTTGGCATGTATGGTGAGCAAAAAGGTGATAATGCGAGCTTAATTACGTCAAAAGCACAACGAGATGAAACAGTGAAAGTAATTGAAGAATGGTTATTAAAACAATGATAGCGAATGTAATAAATTTACCGAAAGGATTCTCCCATCTCAAGCATGTGTAGGAAGATAGCCTAACGGTAGGTGGGAGAGATAATAAAGAGCCAACTCGTACGAATTGGCTCTTTTATTTATTTGCTATCTCCAATTGGCCCCTTATTTTCTCCGGAATGTCCTTTTCAGAAATAATGTCGTAGGAATAGACATACTTACCTTTCACATGAATTTTTAAGTAAGTTTTTCTTATAAAATCATTAGGAGTGTTCGTTCCTACTTTATATTCCTTCTCATTCCTTAATTCATCAACACCTTTTAGCGAGTACATAGCTCTTCCTTTATGATGGTAATCTGGAACGCCATATTCCTCCGCAATAGCGTATACATTTTTTTCTTCAGCAATCGGATTAAATCTGTCTAAATCTCCGCGTAATATGAAAGGTAGTAAGTATATAGGGAGGCCTATTCCTAGTATGCAAATTACAAATTTCTTCATGACGTTTCTCCTCTTGTTCGTTTATATGATTCAGTATAGAAAAAAATTCTTATAAATATAGAGGGAAATTCCTTAAGGTTTTCTTAATAAAGTTTAACCGTGTGAAAAAAGATTACCTTGAGCATTAAGCTTACGGAATGAATAGCTAAATAACCTGTTTTCTTTATTTTTTGATGGTAGGTTATTTGGTTTTATATTGGTATGAGTGAATTAAGAAATAAGTGGGATTTAGGAACTAGAATAAATTTATCTTACAGTAATAAGAGAATTATCTAAATAAATGATAGTGAGAACAATTAAAGAAAGCATCTAGTGGGGTGCTTTTTTCTTTTGGAATAGAGAATCCCATGGGGCAGTTACATGTAATTTAGTGCTGTGCTTCTAGGTCATTGGAAAATCCAACGATAAAAAAAGAGGGGGAAGGCATTTTTTATTGAAGTTTGTTAATGATAGCTTTTTAACTTGTTAGGGGGGATCGTAAAATAGATTATTAATCTCTTTGATAATTTTTATTTTCCTTATAGCATTTGGCATACTGTATTAGAAATTTTTAATTTTGAAAGGAGAATCAATAATTATGGGTAAGAAAAAAAGAATAAGTAATAAGTTATTACTTGTCAGTGCAATTTGTACAATAACAATTCCCTCAGTCTCATATGCGGAGGAAGTAATTTCACCTGGGAATTTTACGAGTTCTTCAAGTTTGTATGAGGGACGGAATACGGAAGTATTGAAAACAAGCTTATATCCTGATACATATAATTATCTGTTTAACCACCAATTTATTTCGAAATTAAAGGAAGCAAACACAACTATAAAAAAAGTAGACAATAGTGATGATGAAAATCCTATTATATCTACTACTCTTTCATTTATTCGCCATATGAATAGTGAAGATTATAAATCTGCATTTGATTTAACCTCAAGGTCATTACAGAAAATAATATCCAAAGAATGGTTGAAGAGCTATTGGGAGGGACTGCCAGTTCAATTACAAGCAGGTTATTTTATAGAAATTGGAGAGGTTACACAAAAAGAGACAAATCCTGTTCATACAAATGTGGAGATTCAATTAGTTTTTGAACAAATGACTGTACCTTTACTAATAAAACTAGATCCATCTGGAAAAATAGACGATTTTCAACTCAGCATGTCGTTTAGCCCTGTTGCAGAGCGTCCATCATATAGTAAGCCTGAATCATTTGTTGATAAAGAAGTAGTAGTTGGAAGTGGTGCATTTCCATTACCAGGAACATTGTCTGTTCCAAAAGGAAAGGGTCCTTTCCCAGCGGTTATTCTTGTTCAAGGATCTGGAGCAACTGATCAGGATGAAACAGCGTTTGCTTTAAAACCATTTCGCGATTTAGCTGAAGGTCTTGCATCGAAGGGAATTGCTGTCCTTCGCTATAATAAACGAACATATGAACATGGGTTGAAAATACAATTCAGTCCCTTTTATACAGTTGATAAAGAGACAACAGATGATGCTCTTCTTGTAACTCAATTTCTTAAAAATGAGCCTCTAATAGATAAGAATCAAATTTATATTCTGGGTCATAGTCAAGGTGGAATGATGCTTCCGAAAATGATTGAAAAAGACCAAAATCAAAATATTGCTGGGGCAATTGTAATGGGAGGGCCAGCTCGTACGATCCAAGACGTTGTTTTAGATCAATTTGAGTACCTTTTTTCTATTGGAGCAATGAACCTAGAGGAATATAAATTCTACAAATCGCAATTTGAATTATTAAATGATCCCAATTTCTCTAGTCAGAATCCCCCAAAAGATTTTTACTTAGGATCAGCAGTATTTTGGGATTCTATCCGGAAAATTAAAGCAGCAGAAATGTCAAAAGAACAAAAGACACCGCTTCTTATTATTCAAGGAGAAAGAGACTATCAAGTTCAATCAAAAATCGAAATTCCTCTTTGGAAAGAACAATTAAAAGAACGAGATAACGTTGATTATCGACTATATCCAAAGTTAAATCATTTCTTTACAGAGGGTGATGGGGAAATAAGTAAGCCGAATGAATATTATAGTCCTGCTAATATACCTGAGTATGTTATAAATGATATTGCTGCTTGGGTGCAAGGAAGATCGCAATTAAATTAGCAACCATATGTTTTAATAAAGACTTTCTTTCTGTAATCAAAATAGAAACATTTTTATTAGGTTATATGTTTTTTAAAAGCACTCTTTGAAAAGGAGTGTTTTTATATTTTCCTTTGATTTAATTAACGAAAAAAATATCTTGTACTCCTTTTGTAACTATTTCTAAATAGAAATTTTCTATAAAATAAGGGGCTTGCCTTCCAAACAAATCGTTATTTGTAACACTTTTATTAAAGCAAAGTTCTCGTGACATCGCTTTGATATTCAAAAACATTAATAACCTATTGTATTAAGTTTTTTGAAAATTTAAGTTTAACATCTTTAAAATAGGTGTATTACATATTACATAACAACTAAATAAAAAATCTAAAGGAGGAAAGATACCATGCATAAGAATGAAAGAAAACCGGTGGTTCATGAATATCAAAATGAACAGGAAGTAGTTATGAAAGTAAAAGAGCTAGAATTGCAAGGGATTCGCCAAGATGGCATTTATGTCTTAGCACATGAAAAACATCTAACAAAAAGGATTGCGGATGATACAAACACAAATACGATTGGAGTAAAAGAACAAGGATTGGGCACAAGTATTATCAACTTTTTCTCCAAAAAAGGGGACGAACTCCGAAATCAAATGGAAGAAATGGGGTTGTCGAAGGAGGAAGCTAACTTATATGAAGAAAAACTAGATCAAGGGAGAATTTTACTCCTAGTAACAGCTGAAACACAAATGGCGAGTGATAGGCAGCCGCAAAACTATCATTCCCTCTAATAGATTGCAACATCTGATAAATAGGTAAGGTAATGCTAATTTCCTATTTCAAGAAAAGATTGAAATAGACTATATTTTAGGCTGTAGCATTGAAGAAAATAAAAGTAGAGAAGGATGAGAAAAATGAAACATACAATATTTAAATATGCTTTGATTGGGATTACGACCGGAGTCATAGTCTCCCTATTAAAAAAAGAAAATCGGAAAGCTATACAAACAAAAGGAAAAAGCGTAAAAGACAAACTACAAGAAGGAAACATAAAGGAAACATTGGAGAAGGTAACTGAGACAAGTAAACAATTCTCTGTAACTGCAGCTAATGTTGCAAAACAAACATTACCACAACTGCTTACAGCCACACCAGTTGTCATTTCTACCATTAAAGATTTAACAAAAAACGAAAATAACAAAAAGAAAAAAGATGAAAAGGATTACGAAATAAATCAAAATAGTAAGGACATAGACGGGGAAAAAACGAAAAATGAAAAGAAATATATGAAAGAAGGGAAAGAAGAGAGTGCCTAGATTTAAGTCTAAAAAGAGAAAGTGAGGAAAAAAGTATGAAATCTCTGTATGCGATTGATGCAGGAATTGGCTTTACCAAGCGGGCATATCGACAGGATGTAGATTCTGAGATGACGATCAAGAGTGAAGCTTCCACACTAGCCCCTGTACCTAATCATGCTGAAAGTGAAGATTTAACAAAGGTAAGTTTTATAGACTTAGACTTTGCATACTACATGGGAAATGAAGCACATCAATCTGACGCTTCATTTCTTCCTCCATTTGACGAAGAAATAGAAAATTATTATGAAAGCGAACGGTTTAAACAACAAATATTTGGTTGCATTGCAAAGGATTATAAAGAAAATGTCGTGTTACCTTTAGTTGTTACCGGGCTTCCCGTCACTTGTTTTGGTAGTCAGCATGAGCAATTACAAAATGTATTAAAAAAAGAAACTTCCGTGCAAATTGATGGGAAATTTATTAATATTACGGTGGAAAATGCTTTGATTCTTCAGCAACCGGTCGCTTTACATGCCTATTTCTTAAAAGAGGGAATCATTCAGGAACGAGATCGTATCTTAATTATTGATGGTGGATTTCGTACATTAGAAATGACAGATATGAAACAGAATGTCATTTTAAATCATTATGAGACGGAACTAGGATGTAGCAAGCCTTTGAAAAATATTAAGAATATCCTGCAGAATCATGCGGGTGAAAGTAATCACTTGCATATTAACGACATCCCAAAAATATTAGAAAAAGGATATGGAGGTCGAGAAAAAAATTATCAGACAAGTCAGGTTAATACTTTGATTCAAAAAGAGTTGGATGCACACTTCCAAGACGTTATGCGTGTATTACAAGAACAATTTAAGTTAGACCAGTATGATACTATTATTTGGACAGGAGGAATAGTAGATATCCACAAAAAACGAATTGAAAAAATGCAAGGTGAAATCTCTTCTTTCCGTATGGTAGACGCTTCGAAAGAGGCTGCACTTCATGGATACTATATTATTGGAAGTCAAGTATTTGAGGACATCACCAATCAATCTGCATATGAATCCAAATTATAATAACGACCGAAATGGAGTTTGTTGAATAGAAGTACCAAATTATGTGGCTTCTTTTCCACATATAATAAATTCTTTATAAGAAAAGATAAAAAGTGCTTGTATAGAGGAAATGTTTAAAATTGAGAATAAAAATAGCTAATATATAGGGGGTCTTCCTTTTTACAGAATAAGACCTCCTATGCCATTTATTTTGTAATTTAGTTGATCTAAAAACTTTTCCTCCAAGACATGAATACCTACATACAAATTTCATATTACGGATATCATTTGATCAAACATAAGACTATTCAGAAAGGAAGAATAATATGGAATGCATAAAAATGCCGAAATGGAGTTGGTATCATGTGAGAACTAGTGAGCTTGAAAAACTTTCTTCTATAATCCCTCGTGATGTAACATCTTATTTCTCTCAATTTGTAAAGAAAATAAGTTCTCCTTGTGAAAATGGATTATATGTTTATACGTTATCACCAAGTCAAACTTGTGTATATGGTTCGTTTTTATATGATCAAGATAAAAAGGACGCCAAAATTCAAAACTTTCTTCATTATTTCGTAGCTCATGGAATACTGATAACGGTCCAGGAAAAAGAGGAAGAGGATTTCCAAAAATTAATACATAATTTCCCTATGGGTACAAAAAATTGTAATAGTTCCGCTGAAGGATTATGTGCTATCTTATCAATGTTTATATCTCACTATTTGCGGGAGGTTGACTATTTTGAAAACCATTTCAGAAATGTATTATGGGATTTTTATCATCATAATAACATAGCAGTTTTAGAAAAAATTTATCATATTCGTCATGAATTATTTATGAACACACATGTGTTTCGCTTAATACAAGAAGTGTTACAAGGCTTGGAGGAAGCTTGGTTAGAAAATATAACAAAAACTCTTTGTTATAAACAAACATACTTGAAATTAGAGCGTGGATTACAACTCGTTAAAGAGTACCAAGAAGAATTAGACACGATGATTCATTTACAAGAAGTTGTTTCTTCTCATCGTGGGAATGAAATTATGAAAGCTCTTACTGTATTAACTGCTGTAAGTACGCCTTTGACGGCCTTAGGAGCATTGTGGGGGATGAATTTTAAATATATGCCTGAACTAGAATGGAAATATAGCTATTTAATTGCTCTCTTATTTATTATTTTCACAACAGGAGGTATGTATATGTATATGCGATTCAAAGGATGGACAGGTGATTTGTTACGAGTAAAGAAAAAGAAATCTAATTAATCCTGTTTATAAAAAATATGATAGATATTAACCTAGATATATGGTTAGTAATATTTATTAATGGGGGTAGTGCCATATCCCCATCAAGTTAAAGTTTTGATGTCCCCGCATTTAAAAAGATGCTCTTGGATAAATCCAGGAGCATCTTTTTAAATGCGGAGTAGTGCACCACTGTAATCAATTTAAAGAATCGAAATCTTCCATAACGAAATTTTTATTCATTTTTAAATGGTGATATCGAGATGTTAGGTTGATAAATCTCCATTAGTTTCGAATTGAATATTCTTCATAACAGCTAAAATGTATTGATTAGAGTTTTTTAGATCTCTTAGAAGTATTGTTATATTACTATCAAGATAATATTTTGAATAATCCTCAAAACAAAGAAATGTACATTTTCTTGAGGAAGAAATATTTTGTCAGAAAACAATAAAATCTTATTAATTTTTATAATTGGTAGAATTTTTATAGAAATAATTCTCTTAATATATTAAAATAACATTGTATTATGTCAGATTTTAATTAGGGGAGAGAAATTTTATGTTGAAAAAAATCATTCCAGTTGCTTTAGCATTAAGTACAGTTACTTTTACTAGTGTATTCGCTGTGCCTTCAGCCCAAGCAAGTACAGAACCAAACCGCTACATAGATGTACAAATGCTCGGTATTAACGATTTTCATGGGCAACTAGACACTGTAAAAAAAATTAACAATAAAGATGCAGGGGGAATTGAGTACTTAGGGGCTTATTTACGTGATCGTGAAAAACAAAATCCGAATACATTAAAGGTACATGCTGGCGATGTTGTTGGAGCAAGTACTCCTGTTTCAGCATTATTACAAGACGAACCTACGATTGAATTTCTAAATGATTTGAAATTCGATGTTGGAACCATAGGAAATCATGAATTTGATGAAGGTGTTGAGGAAATGAACCGCCTTATTTATGGTGGATACCATGAGAAAACAGGGAATTTTAAAGGAGCAAAATTCCCATATGTTGCCGCAAATTTCTATAATAAATCCACTGGTCGTTTATTTTTACCACCATTCACTATAAAAAAGGTACAAGGAGTTCCTGTTGGATTTATCGGAGTCGTAACAACGGATGTTCCAAACCTTGTTATGCCTACTATGCTAAAGAATGTAGAAATTACAGATGAAGTTGAAGCTATTAACAAATCCGTAAAGCAATTAAAAAAACTAGGCGTTAAATCTATCGTTGTTCTTGCGCATAACGGAGGTACAACAGATGGGAACGGCGTAACAAATGGTGATATCGTCCGATTAGCAAATGAGACTGATCAAGAAGTCGATGTTATTTTTGGTGGGCATAGCCACACCTATGTAAATGGAACTGTTAATAATAAACTTGTCGTACAAGCAAATTCTTATGGTATGGCTTTTGCTGATGTTGATGTAAAGATTGATCGTAAAACACAAGATATTGTTGAGAAAAAAGCAGAAATTGTTACAACTTACCATGAAGGCATGGAGCCTGATAAAAAAATAAAGAAGAAGATGGAGAAATATCAAGCAAAAATCGCACCTCTTGTCAATGAAGTTGTAGGTAAGTCTATTGCTCCACTAGATCGCAAACTCAATATGGCTGGTGAATCTACTCTTGGAAATTTAGTTGCTGATGCCCAGCGTACAACAATGCAATCCCAAATTGCACTTATGAATCCTGGTGGTATTCGTAATGACTTAGATGTTGGTGATATTACATGGGGAGAGATATATGGTATTCAACCATTCGGAAATCAATTAATAAAAGTAAATTTAACAGGTCAAGACATTCGTGATATTTTAAATCAACAATGGCAAAAAGACATAACAAGAATGCTTCAAATTTCAGGGATCCAATACACTTGGGATGCAAAAAAACCTAATGGAGAAAAAGTAACAAGTATTCGCTTAACAAATGGAGAAGAAATTATTCCTTCTAAAACTTACAGCGTCGTTGCTAACGCATTTCTAGCTTCAGGTGGAGATGGATTTGTATCCTTTAAAAACGGTAAAGATGCTGAAACAGGACCAACTGATTTTGAAGCATTAGTAGATTATATAAAAAAATCAAAAGAACCAATTCAGTCTATTATTGATGGAAGAATTCAAAAAATAAATTAGGTTTTTATTAATCTCAAAAACAAATAGATTACCTATACTTTTTCGTGTACAGGTAATCTATTTTTTGTGGGTTTGAAATAAAGTCTTACTGTGACTAATTAATAGTGACGGTGAATTTGGCCCCTATGGAACATTAAAATCAGATGATCCAAACAGTTATAACTACATCTTTGGACAAGTTAAAAAAGATCAATTTTTTATTGATTTACGCAAGGCGAACGGAGTGACAAAAACTTGGTTAAGCGAACAACATCCAATTTTCGCTGGGATAACTACCGAAGGGTCTGATATACCAAAAACTGTTGATATATCATTAGGGAAATCATTTGATATACTTGTTCAAATTCAAAAAGTGAGTCCATCTCAAGTGCATCAATAAAAGTAGAATCATATGTCTTAATGACAACGTGATAAGTGTTTCATATAGCAAGAAAAATAATCACATTAGAAAAAAATCAGCAATGTAACCTGTTAAGAGTAAAATGAATCTTCAATATTTAGAGTGTAAAAAAACACCGGAGCGACAAAAATCGGTGTTTTTTGTGCTTTCGGGCACAGATGCTACTTCAATCCTTTCATTATAGAAACGATTTTGAATGTAAGGAATTTGTAAGGGATAGGTAAGGAAAAAGAGATTTTCATTGTGTAGGATAAAAATATAAGGAGGCGTGAAGGGGGATAAGTACGGCCTACATATAAAACAATCAGTAACAAGAGTGTTTTGTGAAAATAATGAGTACAATGATTGCAAATGCATTGTTGCCTTTTCATCATTGGGGGAATTGATAGCTGTGTGGTTCGTATATGACACTGCTATCAACTATCTATACAATTTTAATAGAAGAGAGGAATGCTTTATGAAAACACGTAGTAAAATTACATGTGCAAGTCTAGCACTTTTAATAGCTGGAAGTTCCCTGTTATTTATTATCTTCACACATATAAGAAACAAAGGAATTTATCCCGCATTAACGGGCAGTAAGCCCCCCACCTCAAAATTCAGCGGAAGTAAAGAAGTTAGGTGGGGGCTGATTAAAGTTTCACTTTATATAAATTATGTTTTGATAATAAGGGTTTAATTGGTTTGTTTTAGTAGTTTTATACTTATGAGTTATTTGAAATTCTAGCGGTTTTGTATACATAGTTTTTCCCGCCTTAATTGATAGCGCATAGATATGACGGTTATTTTAACCAAAATTTTCATGGAAATACCTTTAAAAAGAACGTTAGTTCGTATATAATAAGAACAAATGTTCTTTCGTTAGGAGTGATAACCTTGTATGATTATTCTCTTTTACCGAATCGTATTATTTTATGTGTAGATCTTCGTAGCTTTTATGCAAGCGTGTCATGTATAAAAAAAGGACTTGATCCACGATATACAAAATTGGCTGTCGTAGGAGATGTAAACCGCAGTGGATCAATCGTATTAGCGGCAACACCGCCATTAAAAGCGTTAGGAATTAAGAAAATGGCACGGTTGTACGAAATACCGAAGCGGCCAGATATTATTATTGTGAATCCGATTATGCATACGTATATGAAATGTTCAAATTACATAACGGGCTTAGCTTTACAGTATGTTGCGCCGGAAGATTTTCATCAATATAGTATCGATGAGTTTTTCATGGATATGACTGCAAGTATTCATTTATTTGCGAGTAATCCGTGCGAATTCGCATTAAAGTTCAAGAGAGAAATATATGAACGTACACGGATCGAAAGTACGATTGGTATTGGTCCGAATTTATTATTGAGTAAAGTAGCGATGGATGTTGAGGCAAAAAAGAATAAAGATGGAATAGAACAGTGGACGTATGACGATATACCCGAGAAGTTATGGAGTATTAGACCGCTTTGGGGTATATCGTATAAAACTGAAATGAAATTGAATCGGAAAGCTATGCATACAATTGGAGAATTAGCTCAGTATCCTTTGAAATATTTAAAGCAATCTTTCGGTGTAATAGGGGAAGAATTACATCTACATAGTAACGGGATTGATTTTAGCAGAATAGCAGAGAAATACGTTCCAGCGACAACATCTATAGCGAAAAGCCAAATATTATTACGGGATTATTCGATAGAAGAGTTCATAGTTATTTTATTAGAGCATATAGAAGAAGTTTGTTACAGATTGAGAAGAGAAAAGAAATGCGCGCAAACGATCCATTTTTCAGTTGGATATAGCAAGGAATACGGCGGAGGAATAAAAAAAGCACATACGTTAAACAGAGCAACGAATTTAACGTATTATCCGAAAGAAGTCTCCTTCCTCAAGTGTGTGAAAGACGATAGTCTAGCGGTAGGTGGGAGATGAATTTCGACTTTGCGTAGCCAAACATTTGGTTTTCCTACTTATTTCACCTCTGATATAATCAGTCTTATAAGAAGTAAAGTTTGATATAACGATGAAATGAGATAATCATGTAGTGTTCATGTTGTATGATCACCGTCATAGCTTATGGGAAATGAAGCGAAAAGTGAGGTGAATAGATATGACAAAGCAGAATAAAGCGTACAAATTTCGTCTGTATCCAACAGAAGAACAAGCGCATCTCATACGTAAAACGTTCGGGTGTGTACGCTTTGTGTATAATAAAATGCTGGCTGAGCGGAAAGAACTATACGAAACATACAAAGAGAACAAGGAAGAACTAAAGAAACAAAAATTCCCTACTCCTGCGAAATACAAAGTAGAGTATGAATGGTTGAAAGAAGTCGATTCATTAGCATTGGCCAACGCGCAATTAAACTTGCAAACTGCGTATAAGAATTTTTTTAGTGGTCAAAGTGATTTTCCTACATTCAAAAATAAAAAGAGTAGAAAATCCTATACAACGAATCGAGTAAACGGAAATATTATGTTATTTCATGGTTATATCAAATTACCAAAATTGAAAATGGTGAAACTGAAGCAACATAGAGAAATCCCGCCAAAACATATCATCAAATCGTGTACGATTTCGATGACACCTACTGGTAAATACTATGTGTCCATCTTGACTGAATATGAAAAAGAGATTGTGCAAAAAGAAGTACAAAGTGTAGTTGGATTAGACTTCGCAATGGCTGAATTGTATGTGAGTAGCGAAGATGAGAAAGCCAATTATCCTCGCTTTTATCGTCAGATGTTAGACAGATTAGCAAAGGCACAACGTGTATTGGCAAGACGTGTGAAAGGTTCAGAACGCTGGAATAAACAACGGATTTGTGTAGCGAAGTTGCATGAAAAGGTCGCCAATCAACGTAAAAATTTCCTTCACCACAAGTCTAAAGAATTAGCTACGAATTTTGACGTTGTAGCAATCGAAGACTTGCATATGAAAGGAATGTCACGAGTACTTAGATTTGGTAAGAGTGTAGCGGATAACGGTTGGCGGATGTTCACGACGTTTTTAGCATATAAGCTACAAGAACAAGGAAAACAACTTGTAAAGATAGATAAATGGTTTCCTTCTACAAAGATGTGTAGTCGTTGTGGAAACAAAAAAGAAATGCCATTATGTGAACGCACGTATGCGTGTTCGTGTGGACTCACAATCAGTCGTGACTATAACGCAGCTATCAATATCAAAAAGGAAGCCATGCGGTTATTAGCATTGATATAAATCGTAAGAAATAACCTTTGGAACAAGGGAGTTAGCTCGGCTGTCCTAGGGCAAATTCGTTAGCTATCAAAAGTAACGATGAACCGAGAAGCCCCACTTCAAGTAAGCTCGTAAGAGATACTGAGTGGGGGGTAGTTCACCGATGGATATTTACAATGTTTGTACATATTTTTTATACGAGCGGCATACAGGAGAGCGGATTCGGTCAATAAGTATCTCATTAACAAATTTAATACATGAAGGGGAAGAGCAAATTTCACTTTTCGATAACATTATACAAAGAGAAAAAGAAATGATACAGGAGCAAACAAAAATCCCACGTCCAATTTTAACGCAAGATGCAAAAGAAAGGATTGAAAATAAGCTGTTAATTTCATATTTAGGTGAAGAAGAGATTTTACTTACATATTATAAAAATGGCTATCTATATAAAAATTACATAACAGTAGCTGATATAAATCCATTAAATAAGACGATTACTTGTACCGATGCTTTTCATAATCAAAGGATGTTTAAGTTTGGTGATGTAGTTGAAGTGAATTAGAGGGGAGAAATATCTCTTCCTAACTTAATTATATCATGTAAATCACGTTCGAAATAGACTGTTTATTCTTATTTACTACTGCTACAATCAAGAACACATGCACAGTAAGGAGAGATGTTAAATGAGTTCTTTCGTTCTCGATTTTCAGGAAATAGAAAAAACGCAGCTTTCGCTCGTTGGCGGAAAAGGATTGAATTTAGGGGCATTATCAAACATTCAAGGTATACAAGTGCCAGAAGGTTTTTGTGTTACAACGGTAGGGTATGAAAAGGCCATCGAGCAAAATGACGAGCTTCAAACTTTGTTGCAGCAGCTAACAAAGTTGAAAATGGAAGAGCGATCCCAAATTGGTGGAATTAGTAAGAAGATTAGAGAAGTCATTATGGCAGTAGAAATCCCTTCTGAAGTAGTGGAAGCGGTAGCTCATTATCTCTCACGTTTTGGAAATGAACATGCGTATGCCGTGCGTTCTAGTGCTACGGCTGAAGATTTACCATATGCCTCGTTTGCTGGTCAACAAGATACGTATTTAAATATTATCGGAGAAGAAGCGATTTTGCAGCATGTAAGAAAGTGCTGGGCTTCTTTATTTACAGAGCGAGCAGTTATGTACCGCATGCAAAATGATTTTGAACATAATCAAGTTTCTATATGTGTTGTCGTTCAAAAAATGGTTTTCCCTGAGGCTTCGGGAATTTTATTTACTGCTGATCCGGTTACTTCTAACCGAAAGGTAGTATCAATTGATGCCAGTTTTGGACTTGGTGAGGCGTTAGTATCAGGACTGGTCTCTGCCGATAATTATAAAGTAAAAGAAGGCGAAATTACTGGAAAGATGATAGTAACTAAAAAATTAGCTATTTATGCTTTAAAAGAGGGCGGAACGGAGACAGGGCAGATTGATCCGGCTCAGCAAAAAATTCAAACATTGTCTGAACAACAAATTTTACAACTAGCACAGATCGGAAGACAGATTGAAGCTTATTTTGGTTGTCCGCAAGATATTGAATGGTGTTTAGTGGATGATACATTTTATATTGTCCAAAGTCGCCCAATCACGACTTTATATCCGATACCAGAAGTAAATGATGGGGAAAATCATGTGTATGTATCGGTTGGTCACCAGCAAATGATGACCGATCCCTTGAAGCCATTAGGAATGTCTTTATTTCAGTTAACATCTTTTGGACAGAGGTTTCAAGCTGGAGGAAGGTTGTTTGTTGATGTTGCACAAAGATTGGCTTCGCCTACTAGTAGAGAACTTTTATTAAATATGATAGGGAATTCGGAACCGCTTATTAAAGATGCATTAACGACTGTAGTCGAGCGAGATGATTTTATTACATTGTTACCAGATGATGAAAAAGAAAAGAGTGTTGGTAAAAGTGGACCACCTGCAAGTTCACAACCAAAAATCGAAAACAATCCAGCGATCGTTACGGATTTAATAAAGATGAATCAAGCATCAATCGAAGAGTTAAAACGAAACATGCAAACGAAATCAGGGGTGGATGTACTTGATTTTATTTTGGAAGATATGCAGCAATTAAAGAAAATATTATTTCATCCGCAAAGTATGGCTGTCATTATGGCAGGTATGGATGCTTCAACATGGATCAATGAAAAAATGGAGCAATGGCTAGGCGAAAAGAATGCAGCAGACACGCTTTCTCAATCAGTACAAAACAATATTACGTCTGAAATGGGGCTAGCATTACTCGATGTTGCTGATGTGATTCGGCCATATCCAGAAGTTATTGCGTATTTACAACATGTAGAAAATGATAACTTTTTAGATGAATTCGTTCAATTTAAAGGCGGAGAAAAAGCTCGAGATGCCATTCTAACTTTTCTAAATAAATACGGAATGAGATGCAGCGGAGAAATCGACATTACGAAAACGCGCTGGAGTGAAAAGCCAACAACCATTATCCCAATGATTTTAAATAATATAAGAGATTTTGAAGCTGGCGCGAGTAAGCAGAAATTTGAAGAAGGGCTGCAGGAAGCTTTGAAAAAAGAAGAAGAGTTAGTAGATCGATTACAGCATTTGCCGGATGGTAAACAAAAAGTAGAAGAGACGAAGCGAATGATTCGTAACATCCGTAATTGTATCGGTTATCGTGAATATCCAAAATACGGCATGATTAATCGTTATTTCATATATAAGCAGGCAATATTGAAAGAAGCCGAGCAACTCGTGCAAAATAAAGTTATTGATGAAGTAGAAGATATATACTATCTAACTTTTGAAGAACTTCACGAAGTTGTCCTTACGAATAAACTAGATTACGAGCTTATTCATAAACAAAAAAATGATTACAAATTATATGAAAAACTAACGCCTCCACGTGTAATGACGTCTGATGGAGAAATCATTACAGGTAAATATAAACGAGAAAATCTTCCGGCTGACGCGATTGTAGGTTTGCCTGTTTCTTCAGGAGTGATTGAGGGGAGAGCACGCGTTATTTTAAATATGGAAGATGCGAATTTAGAAGAGGGAGATATATTAGTTACTGCTTTTACTGACCCGGGCTGGACACCATTGTTTGTGTCTATAAAAGGGTTAGTCACCGAAGTTGGCGGACTGATGACACATGGAGCAGTTATTGCACGTGAATATGGATTACCAGCAGTCGTCGGGGTAGAGAATGCTACGAAATTAATAAAAGACGGACAACGAATTCGGGTACATGGAACAGAAGGGTATATTGAAGTGTTGTAATGAAATAAAAGATCATCCGCTATTATAGTGGATGATCTTTTATTATATAGCGGACTTATTTCTTTAAACCAGCCGCATAAAAAGGTCCATGAACTGCGATTGTTGATAAAATACGAGCAATCTCCTCAGGTGTTTCTTTTTGTCCATTATTTAACCATTGTTGAATGACACCTATATGAGCAGATGCCATATAAGAAGCTAAGTATTGGCTTGGGACAAGTAAATTCTCCTTATTAATGAGAGGACCATTCGTATCTTCAAATAGTGTTTTCCACATAAAGTCTTTCAGTTTCGTTTGGAAAGATAAATCTCCTTTTGGGCTTAGTACAGCTTTCATAAAATCACTATTTTCATTTAGAAATTCAAGAATAGAAGCGATAAGTATAAATGGCATTGTTGGGGAAGGGCTTGATCCAAGATCAGCAATAACTTCCGGTAATCTCTGTTTAGCAATGCTAGAAAATTCATACATAATTTCTTCTTGGCATTTTGTCATTAAATCAAATTTATCTTGGTAATGTGTATAAAATGTACCACGATTTATGTTTGCTTTCGTAGTAATATCTTTCACTGTAATGGCGTCAAAACCTTTTTCCTCAATTAATTCCACTAATGCATTTCGTATGGCAGTTTTCGTACGAATAACACGTAAATCTAAATTACTATCGCGCAAAGTATGTCCCTCCTTAATTTTAGCCAACACATTTCAAGGATGTGTCTTATAACCGACACATTCACGATTTTTGATTATTGTATAAGGTTCAACTCGAACATATAATTCAAATATAAATAAACAACACGTTGTTGGTTATTATAAATCAAATTAAAGGAGGAGAAAAGAAAATGTTTAAAAACAAACTTTTATTGTTATCTCCAGTTATTGCACTACTTGTTGTTTTTATTTTTTCATTAACATTATTTCCAACCGTTCAACCTAAGCCGAAAAACTTACCAATCGCAATTGTAAATGAGGATCAAGGAGTAGAAATTCCGAATCAACCGAAGATGAATATGGGGCAAACGATTGTTGATAATATGAAAAAGACATCAAAATCAGAGGAAGAACCTGCGGTAAAGTGGGTAGAAGTGCAAAATAAAGAAGCAGTTCAAAAAGGCTTAAATAATCAAGAATATTATGCAGCATTAGTTATTCCGAAAGACTTTAGCACAAAACAAGCATCATTACGAACACCACAGCCATCTTCGCCAGAGGTAGAAATATTCATCAATCAAGGAATGAATACAGCAGCATCAACTATGGCAGGACAAATGTTAAATGGGGTAGTTGATAATATGAACAATACTGTTCGTACACAACTATTAGAAGGATTGAAAGCAAAAGGAGCTACATTAACAGCAGACCAAGTTTCAAATGTAGTAACACCTATTACGAAGAAAGTGACAAATGTGAATGAAATCGGCAAAAATAGTGCGAACGGTAACTCGCCAATGTCTTTATTCCAGCCGTTATGGATTGCAAGTTTAGCGAGCGCAGCAATTATCTTTATTGCGATAAGTAAAACGCAAGTGGGTACAAGAAAAGAGAACTTCGTATTGAAACTAAAACAAATAGTAACAGGAGCAATTGCTACACTTGTAATTGGATTTGGTCTTACATGGATTGCGGATGGAATGGTAGGATTAAATATCCCGAATTTCACGGATACGGCTTTATTCTTATCCATTACTTCTTTTTGTTTCTTCTTAATGATTTCTGCGGTGCTTTCATTAGTTGGACTAAAGGGTATAGGTATATTCGCTCTATTACTTTTCTTTGGGGCACCGCTATTAGCATTAGCGCCTGAAATGATGTCACCATTTTATCAAGGTTGGGTGTACGCATGGTTGCCAATGCGATTTATGATTGAAGGACTTAGAGAAATATTCTTCTTTGGAAAAGGGTTAAGCTGGAGTACACCCCTTACTGTGCTCGTTTGGATTGGCGTAGTAAGTATGGTTATTATTTTAGCGACTGCTTTCAAACGTAGTGTAGTAAAGGAACAAAAAACGGAATTAAATGCTTAAAAATAAAAACCGTTTCACTCGTAGTGAAACGGTTTTTTGTGATGAAATCGATAGGGAAATAATTCAATGATAGATAGGCTTTTTCGATGTTTTAAAGGTGAGTGAAGAACTAGTATTTGCTGTCCCTTTATATATACATGCTCCTACTATTTCAAAATGCATAAAATGTTATGCGAAATAATGGAGGGGATACGATGTATAATTTGAATTATGATGATTGGTATAGACAGAATGATAAGCTAATTAGTGATATTGAAAAAGCTATAAACGGAGAGTATAGCGCTATAAGCTGCTATGCAAAATTAGCTAACATGGCTCCAAATCAAGTAGAACAAAAACAAATTCTTGAAATCCGTAATGATGAAATAAGGCATTTTCATCATTTTGTACAAATCTATACGAATTTAACTGGCAGACAGCCGAAACCACAGATTACGGAAAATTGTCCTAATACGTACTTACAGGGATTAGAGTTCGCTATACAAGATGAGCAAAAGACCGTAGATTTTTACTTGGAAATTTCAGATGAAGCAGCAGATGCATCTATGAAAGAGTTATTGCGCAGAATAGCAGCAGATGAACAAAATCATGCGGTGTGGTTTTTATATTATTTTGTGAAAACGAAGTGAGTGTTAAAAATGAATGGCTGATGTGCTGAACATATTAGAAATTATTTTAAAACGCGGTGCAATAATTGAATGGAAAACTTAAATATAAGTAGAAAGAAACCGTTTCATAAGTAGTGGGACGGTTTCTTTCGCGGTGAAATACAAGTTATATAGGTATCGACAAAATATAGTAGTTGAATTAGGTATATAATGCATGAAATGAAAAAGAAAATAAATAAGCTAGGAGCAAACAAATGAAAAGAGGAATTACAGTAGATATTCCAAATGAATATGATAATTTACTTTGGAAAATGTTAAAGCCGATTGATATTTCTTCATTTGATTGGTGAGTGAGGAGTCATACTTAGTAGCACGTGGTGGATTGGATGAGGCATTATTTCCAGAAGAACCAAGTATAGTGGAAGGATCAGATTTGAAAAGGTTATTTAAAGACAATATATATTATGTTATTTTTGCAGATTTAAAAGCGTATCCAAAAGGAGAGGAAGTAGTAGATATTGAAACATATGAAGAATTTAAAGAGAGTAAGTGTGAATTAGTTTTACTAGTTGCGGATTGTACATACGTCACAGTTTACGCTAAAGACCAAGAAGCGATTGAATTGATGTATGAAAACGCAATTGATGTTGAATATGTTACAGACGAAAATGACGGTAGAACGCGTTTATCCGTGTGATAGGTATATAAAGGGGGAAGTAAATGAATTATATTAATGCTGATTTAGTTAAAAGGTTAATAGGGGCACAATTTCCAGAATGGGCTCACTTAGAAGTGAAACCTGTAAAATTTAGCGGTCATGATAATAGAACGTTTCACTTAGGGGAGGAGATGAGTGTCAGATTACCAAGTGATGCTGCATATGCACCGCAAGTAGAGAAAGAAAATAAGTGGCTTCCAATATTAAGTAAGGGACTTTCTTTACCAATTTCTACACCAATTGCGAAAGGAAATCCGTCTGAATCGTATCCATGGCCTTGGTCTATTAATAAGTGGATAGAGGGGGAAACGGTTACGAAACAAAATGTCCGTGACTTAAATGAATTTGCGGCGGACTTAGGCTCATTTTTAATAGAGTTACAATCAATTGATGCGAGTAACGGGCCAATAGCTGGAGCACATAATTTTTACCGAGGCGGGCTTATATCTGTATACGATGAAGAAGCGAGAGTGGCTATTGAAAATAATAAGGATGTTTTTGATGAGACATTGTTAAAGCATCTTTGGGATTTAGCACTTCGGTCAACATGGGACCGCAAACCAGTTTGGGTTCATGGAGATGTAGCGCCAGGGAACTTACTTGTTAAAGAAGGAAAACTTTGTGCCGTAATTGATTTTGGTATTTTAGGAGTAGGAGATCCGGCTTGTGATGCAGCGATGGCATGGACATTTTTTGATAAGAATAGTAGAAACGTATTTAAAGAAGTATTGCGCATAGATGAAGGAACGTGGAATAGAGCGAGAGGATGGGCACTTTGGAAGGCGTTAATTACATATGATGCGAATAGGGATAGTAATAAAAAAGTGGCAGAAGAATCTTATCGTGTAATTCAAGTAATTTTGGATGATTATAAGAGGTAATAGAAAAAGCTTATTTTGATTATATATTTCAAAATAGGCTTTTTTGCATGATTAAATATTCAGAATTAAAAGAAGGGATTTAACGTTATTATACAGAATATTTAGATAATAGGAGGTGTCGAATTTTGAGTGAAATTGAATTAAAAAGGAATGTAATTAAGACAGGGCGAGAGAAGGGGATTATACTTCGGTTTATACTTGCTAGTCTAGTTGGTGTGTTTATGTTTTTTGTTCCTGTTACGATAAACGGTGCTTCGTCTATTATGATTGATCATATCGTATCGTGGATAAGAGCTACGGTTCCTTCGGTAGTACCTTATTACGCACTACTTGTTATGGCAATGGGTGCGATTTATCCGTTTTATACGAAGAAGTGGAATGCATCTATCGTAGATATTTGTTTTTCTTTATTAAAAGTAGTTGGTGTTGTTTTTGGCATATTATATTGTTTGAAAGTAGGACCAGCATGGTTCTTTGCGCCAGATGTTGGACCGTTTTTGTATGAGAAGTTAGTTATATCAGTAAGTTTACTCGTTCCAATTGGCTCAGCATTTTTAGCGTTATTAGTCGGGTACGGATTACTTGAATTTATCGGTACGTTTTGCCGTCCAATTATGAGACCTTTATGGAAAACACCAGGACGGTCAGCAATTGATGCGGTCGCTTCCTTTGTGGGGAGTTATTCGCTTGCACTTCTTATTACGAATCGAGTGTACAAAGAAGGAAAGTATACGACGAAAGAAGCAGCAATTATCGCTACAGGTTTTTCTACAGTATCTGCAACATTTATGATCATCATCGCAAAAACATTAGACATTATGCATTTATGGAATGTTTATTTTTGGACTACTCTTGTTGTAACATTCATCGTGACCGCTATCACCGTAAGAATCCCGCCTCTTAGTAGAAAACCAGATACATATATTACGAAAGAAGGGTTCCCAGAGCCCGTTTATAAAGAGAAAATGTTAGAGCGAGCTTGGGAAGATGCATTAGAAGTATCGAAATCTGCGCCAAGTATTATGAAAAATATCGCAGTGAATTTAAAAGATGGATTTATAATGACGATGGGGATTTTACCATCTATTATGTCAGTAGGATTAATTGGTATCGTCTTAGCAAAGTTTACGCCAATATTTGATTGGATTAGTTATATTTTCTATCCATTTACATGGTTACTGCAGCTTCCAGAAGCGGAACTAGCTGCAAAAGCAGCATCAGTTGGTATTGCAGAAATGTTTTTACCTTCTCTTTTAGTTGTAAGTGCACCACTCGTGACAAAGTTTGTTATTGCGGTTGTTTCGGTATCATCTATTTTGTTTTTCTCCGCTTCAATTCCTTGTATATTATCAACAGATATTCCGTTAAAAGTATCTGAGCTTATTATTCTATATGTGCAAAGAACGATTTTAACGTTGCTTATTATTACGCCGATTGCTTATTTGTTGCTTTAAAAAGAAAAAGTATTATCAAAAGGGTATAGTGAATGAAAAGGGGAAAGCTGGAAAATTATAAAAAAAGTAGATTTGAAAATTAATATTTGTGATAAAAATATTAGTAATATACATGTGTTATATAAATGTGGGAACAGTTATTTCTGAGTTTTAAAGAGATAAATCTATAATAAAGAAGGACCCTTCTATATGATATGATCCCCTTATAGTAGACAGGAAAAAGAAAGCACATTAACCTGTTTACTATGGAGGGGATTTTTTCATGGGAAAAATTAGAGTCACTTACGATGTAGAATTTAAGAAACAAGCTATAGATTTATACTTAAAAGAAGGCATGAGCTATAAAACCATTGCGAAAGAATTAGGTATTCATCACTCGGTTGTAAGTCGTTGGGTGAAACACTTTGAAGCTGAAGGAATCAAAGGACTAGAAGAAAAACGCGGTAAAGCGAAAGGACCAGGTTTAGGTAGACCAAGGGTTAGACCCGAAGATCCTGAAGCTAAGATCAGACGATTAGAAGCGGAAAATGAAATGTTAAAAAAGCTCTTAGGGATGTAAAAGGAGGAATGAAAGTCGTATCCAAAATAAAAAAATTCGAAGTCATCCATGAAATGACAAAAACAGGTTATACAGTGACCATTCTATGCGATATTGCTGGTGTAACCAGAAGTGGATACTACAAATGGCTAAAACGGCATACGACGCCTTCTAAAAAACAATCAGAGGATATCGAAATTAAGAAAAAGATATTGGAGTGTCATAAAAAATTAAGAGGAATTTATGGATATAGAAGAATACAAGTGTGGCTGAAAGCCACATATAACCTTCATTTGAACCATAAGCACATCCAAAGATTGATGAGTGAACTAGGTATCAAAGCCGTAATTAGGAAAAAACGACCTTATTACGGAAAAAAAGAAGCTTATGTGATTTCAGAGAACCATCTAAATAGGGAGTTTCAGGCTTCAAAACCGAATGAGAAATGGGTAACCGATATTACCTATTTGATTTTCAATGGACAGCGCTTGTACTTATCCGCTATTAAGGATTTATACAATAATGAAATTGTTGCCTATGAAACCAGTCGTAGAAACGACTTAAAGCTTGTGTTAGATACGCTTAAAAAGGCAAAGAAAAAACGAAATGTGAAGGGAATCCTCTTACATAGTGATCAAGGATCCCAGTATACATCTCGTCAATATAATCAATTACTTAAAAAATATCAGATGAAGGCAAGTATGTCTCGAAGAGGCAACTGTTGGGATAATGCTTGTATGGAAAACTTCTTCAGTCACTTTAAGGCAGAGTGTTTTCATTTATACTCCTTCCGTAAAGCGAATGAGGTCAAACTTGCCGTGCGTAAATATATGCACTTTTATAATCATCAAAGATTTCAAAAGAAATTAAATAACCTGAGTCCATATAAATATAGAACTCAGGTTGCTTAGTTGCGCTTTTTAAATACTGTCTACTTGACAGGGGTCACTGCACTCACAAGGGTCCTTCTTTATTATAAAGCGTTCGCTTGGATAAGTAACTTAGAAATGTTATTTACAGATCCTTGTTCAAATGCATTGATATGAGCATTGATAGCCCTTTTAAATTGTTCTATTTGACTATTACTACCTATATCAGATTCTAAATCTTGAACATGCTCAAGAACAAATTTCAAATCACTATTAATAGCTACTACATCATGTGTATTTAACTTTCCACCATTCATAGTTTTCCAAGAATTAATATTATCATTTAAACGATTAAGGGTGGTTTTAATCGCATCTTTCGAATAAGAGCCACCATTTACATCTGCTGTAGTGCCATTCGGAGTAGCTGGTGTTTTGGGTTGTTCTTTTTCTTTCTCTATTTGAGCAAGTTTTTGTTGTTCTTCAGCCTCTTTTTTAACTTTAGCCTCAGCTTCTTCTTGAGCTTTCTTCTCTTGTTGCTCTTGCTTTCTCTTTTCTAATTCAGCTTGTTTTTGTTGTTCTTCAGCCTCTTTTTTAACTTTAACCTCAGCTTCTTCTTGAGCCTTTTTTTCTTTAGCTTCCTTTTGTTTACGCTCATTTTCTTCTTTTTCTTTCTTTTCGTTTTCTTGCTGGATTTTTTTCTCTTCAGCTTTTTTCTTTTTTTCTTGCTCTTTAGCTATTTGTTGTTCTTCTCTTTTTTTATCCATAGCTAATTTTTCTTCCGGTGTAATAGATTTAGAAGCGAAATAACTAGCGAATATAAACGAAACAAGAATAGTAGGTACTGTAATTAATAATACCCGGCGGCGAGTACGAGTAGCACCCCAACGGATCACTCTTTCCGGCTTAATAAGACCTACCACTAAAGCTACTATCGCACTAATAGAAAGTAGCAAAAATAAAAACATAAATACAGTTAACAAATAAAAACAACTCCTTAAATATATTCCAATATTCAGTATAACAATTATACCGATATAATTTAAGGGATAATTTGTAGAAAGTAGAAAGAACCTACCAATAATACGCCTAAACTATCAAATAAAAATATGACAAAAAATACTGTAGCGTTAAATAGTATTAAAAGTGTTAAAGCTTTCTTGGACCAAATAAAAACAAAGCCTTCGCGAAAATCGTTCCAAAACCCACTGACTAAAGCACCACTTTATCGTAAAACATAGGTTTGTGAAATGTTTTTAATCCATTCTTATTATTAAGTAACGATGTGGTATTACTTTAGTTTTCGAATATTCCTTGACGGGAATATTCCTCTTTGGTTATAATCGATTCAACAGGAAAATAATATTAGTGATGATATTGATGTGTTATAACCGGAGACCATCACTTAACGAGGTGAGTGATATGTCGGGGAAAATTCCGGGCGTGAATATGACGACGTTGAGCGCTTTATCTGAACCGAATCGTATGAATATCGTTGAACTCTTGCGTGACGGTCCCTTAACCGTTGGGGAAATCGCCGAACATTTGGGATTAAGGCAACCACAAACTTCGAAACATTTAAAAGTGTTAAGCGATACAGGGATTGTGGAAGTGCAGGCTGAAGCTAATCGCCGGATTTACAAGCTCCGACCTGAGCCTTTCCAAGCACTTGATTGTTGGGTGCAGTCATTTAAGCGTGTGATGGAAGAGAGATTCGATAATTTAGATGAGTATTTGAAGGAATTGCAAAAAAAGGAAAAGTTATAAAATCAGTTCATATTTAAGGAGGAATTAACATGTCAAACAATACAATGGTATCAAGAGTAGAGAACGATCGGGTATTAGTACTGGAGCGTGTTTTCGATGCACCGCGTGATCTTGTATTCAGTATGTTTAAAGAAGCAGAGCATTTGAAACACTGGTGGGGACCAAGGGGCTGGGAAATTCCAGCATGCACTGTCGACTTCCGTCCGGGAGGCGTTTGGCACTACTGTATGAAGTGTGTCAATCAGAACCTGGGGCAATTTTTTGGTATGGAATCATGGGGGAAAGCAGTTTATAAAGAGATTATTGAGCCAGAGAAAATTGTCTACACCGATTACTTTTCGGATGCTGAAGGCAATGTAAATGATTCTATGCCGTCAACCGAGATGACATTGGAATTCATCGATTTAGGTGGAAAGACAAAGCTAATAAACCGTGCTGAATATGTTTCCGAAGAAGCCCTTAAGACCGTTATGGACATGGGCATGCTACAAGGTATCACCGAAACTTGGGATCGTTTGAATGAGCGATTGGAGTCGCTGAAATAGATTTTTGCACCGCAACTTTATTTTCGGTGATAATTAGGTATAAGTGTATGGAGTTTAATAAAAATTGTTTATAAAGGAGCGTTAAAATAAATGATTAATAATGTTGGTCAAATAATGTTATATGTGAATAACCAAGATGAAGTGAAGGAATTCTGGACAGAAAAAGTAGGATTTATTGTCATTTCAGAGGAAGATAACGGTCAAGGAATGCGATGGATTGAAATTGCTCCAACTAAAGAAGCTGAAACAAGTATTATTCTCCATAATAAGGAGCTAATTGCTAAAATGCAGCCGGAGTTAAATCTTGGCACACCTTCTTTAATGTTCTTCTCAAAAGAATTCGATCGTTTATATAGTGATTTAGTAAACAAAAACGTTACAGTCGGAGAAATTGTAAATATGCCTTCAGGTAGAATATTTAATTTTGCAGATAGCGAAAATAATTATTTTGCAGTAATGGAAAAGAAGTAAATTTCAATTCAATTTATGAGTGCGATGCTTGAATAAAAGGCATCGCACTTTTTATTTTAAAGATATATTTTATTCTTTGATATAAAAATAATTTTATGTTCTTATATAAGGATATAACGGTTGTAGAGTGTGATATAGTTACAACAAAGGGGGCTTACAAATGGAAATTATTCACGAAAGAGCAAAGTTACGGTTAATGGATAGCAATGATGTCGAAAAAATGTTTTCAATCGTGGAAGGAAATCGAGATATTTGGGCGTATTTAATCTCTAAAATGGATACTGTTCAAGATATGCAGCAATATGTTCAAAAGGCGATAAAAGCTTATGGGGCAGGGAAGGATTTGCCATTTGTTGTTGTTGATCAAAAGACAAATGAAATAGTAGGGAGTACACGCTTATATAACATTTCAGTTGAAGATAAGACGGTGGAATTAGGGAAAACGTGGTATGACCCAAGTGTGCAACGTACGAGTATGAATACGGAATGTAAGTACATGTTATTACAATATGCTTTTGAAAAGTTGCATATGCGGAGAGTACAAATTAAGACGGATGCACGAAATGAAAAAGCACAAAGAGCAATTGAAAGACTCGGCGCAGTAAAAGAGGGTGTACTTAGAAACGAAAGAAAATTACCGAGTGGGCATGTTAGAGATGCAGTTGTATACAGTGTAATTGCAAATGAATGGCCAGCTGTAAAGGAAAGGTTATTAGAAAAATTAGAGTCATATAAAGAAAAACGATAATTCATATTAAGAAAGGTGTATTGATCGTCAAGATGAAAAATATACCTTTTTTCTTACAAAATAGTTACTTCTTTTGTTTCATCATTCCATTATGATAAAAAATTCGTTACAATGTAGTTGTATGGTAATAAACTTATAAATTACACAAATGTAATGAAAACCGCAAACGAAAAATGAATTGATAATCCTCAATTTTAAATGAAAACCCTTTAATGCATATATATGATAAGAAAAATTCCTTCTTTTAAACAAATTCAAATAAAATGATTTGATATATACGTTTTTATATAGAAGTATGGATGATGTACGGAGGCAGTTATAAATGAAAGAAAATAAGAAAAGTAAGAAAAGAAGAATCTTACAAGTATTCTTGCTTATGATTTGTTCTATTATTTTATATGTAAGTTATGCAGCTTACGATATTTGGAGTTATCGCTTTAAAACAGATGATGGTGTGAAGACAGATGCTGGTATCGTGCTGGGAGCAGCTTCATGGAACGGAAAACCATCTCCTGTATTTAAAGAAAGAATTAATCATGCAATTTCCTTATATAAGAACGGTAATATTAAAAAGATTATTTTCACAGGTGGTACAAAGTTTGAGGCAGAGCTTGAGGAAGCGCGTACTGCTAGAGTGTATGCACTGAAACAGGGTGTGAAAGAAGAGGATATTCTAATTGAAACAAAATCCCTTTTCACAGAGGACAATTTAAAGAATGCAAAGCAAGTTGGAATAGAGAACGGAATACGCACATATACGATTGTGAGTGATCCACTTCATATGAAACGTGCAATGAAAATTGCAAAACATATTAAAATTGAAGCGTATGCATCACCAACTCCAACGTCAGCGTATAAAACGTTAGATACAGAAATTCCTTTCTTTTTTAAAGAATTATGCTCGTATATTGGATATGTAACCTCTTTGCCATTAAAGGCATTGAAAGGGGATTAATATAAGAAAAGAACCTATCTTTTTTATAGGAACTTTTCTTATTGTTCAAAAGCATTGTATTTTTATCGGAATAGTGAAACAATAGAGAAGTAACTTCATATAATCATAATGACAAAATGAACGGTTTATGAATCGGACATAAAGGAGATTATGTATGGCACTCTCATTTGTTGAAACAGAAGAACAATCTTTAGTTATTGAACAAATAAATAAATTGATTCCGAAGTTCATGGAAAGGGAGCATCAACTAAGTGAATTAGGATCATTTCCGTATGAAAATATTAATAATTTGAAAGATATCGGATATACGAAATTAACGTTGCCAAAAGAATTGGGAGGCAATGCGATTTCTTTATATGACTTCGTTTTATTTCAAGAGAAAATAGCAGAAGGCTGCGGTGCTACCGCATTATCGATTGGATGGCACCTTGGCATTGTAAAGGAATTAGCTGAAAATCGTTCTTGGAATGAGGAAATGTTCACTTGGTTTTGTGAAGAAGTACGTAATGGTGCGCTTTTTAATCGAGCAGCGACAGAGCCGAATACAGGTAGTCCTACTCGCGGCGGGAAACCAGAGACGTTAGCTGTCAAAAAAGGTGAGAAGTGGATTATAAATGGAAGAAAAACGTTTACGACAATGGCACCAGTACTTGATTATTTTATCATTTCAGCAAGTATTGAAGGCCAGGAAGATATCGGAGAGTTTGTCATTCCAAAGAATACGCAAGGCGTGACAATTGAAGAAACGTGGGATAGCATCGCAATGCGAGGAACTGCGAGCCATGATCTCGTTTTACAAAATGTAGAGATACCAGATCGCTTTTTCACTGATATAAAGGGTTCAAAAGTTAAAGCTAAGGGTATTGGCTGGTTGCTACATATACCAGCATGTTATTTAGGAATTGCACAATCAGCAAGAAATTATGCAGTTCAGTTTGCGGTATCATACAAGCCAAACAGTTTAAATCATTCTATAAGTTTATTACCGAATGTTAGAAGGTTAGTTGGAGAATTAGAACTTGAGCTTATGCAAGCTCATGTCTTTTTATATCAAATTGCGAAAAAATACGATGAGGCAGAAGATAAATTATCATTGCAAGCCGAACTTGCGGCAGTGAAATACGCGGTAACAAATGCGGCGATATCTATTGTAGATAAAGCAATGCGTATTGTCGGGGCGAAAAGTTTATCAGAAAAAAATCCGCTTCATCGTTATTATTTAAACGTAAGAGCAGGACTACACAATCCGCCGATGGATGATGCAACACTATCTATGCTGGCGGATGCGGCGTTTCGGTCGTAATGAAGAAATATAAAGTCTGTTCCGTTCAGGAACAGGCTTTTCGTTGTCGGTGAATCGGTATTCTATGTTGAATCGTTGATATAATTCCATGTATTATGTCATTGTTCAAAGAAGAGGGAATTCTCGTTTTACAAAATAAAAAGGCTATCCTTTTGATAAGAGGATAGCCTTTTTATTTTGTTCTATTGTGGCTGCACTTCAAGATTCATACTACTTTCAGAACCGTCTTGATTATGTGCAAATAATGAATACTCACCTGGTAAAGGATTGGCGATGAGTGAACGTAAAGGAAAGGATTCACTTTCATTTGGCTGTAACGTGTGTTTGACTAAACGATCTTCTTTGAATTTAATTGAATAGGTAAAACTGTTTGTACTAGTATTTTTAATTGTAATATGTAAGTCACCTTGGCCACTAAAGTCAAAGCCTGTACCAGTATCGCCTCTGAATACAGTTGAGTTATTAAATGAAGATGAACGAAAGGTTTGAGTTTCTTCTTTATTGCTTGATGAAAGGGTAATCGTTTCTGTTTCTATACTTGAAGTTGAGGAATCTAGTTTTGTATTTTGTTTTGTTAATAAAGTAATCGCACAAAGTGATGCAATTACAATAAATGAACTAGAGATAACGAACCGTTTTTTGTAAGAATCATATGTTACTTTCCTTTTATAAGGATATAAGAATGTATAATTTTAAGGGAAACATAACATATATGATATTTATTATCAATTCAATAAATCTTTCTTTTCATTCTTCTTTTTATAGTTTTATAGTGGAATGCTATGTTTCTTATTTCACCTACTGTATAATAAGAAAAAAGTACGAAAAGAGGTTATCTCATGCTAGAGGTTATTGCAACTTGTTTAGAAGATGTGAAGCGAATTGAAAAGGCTGGTGGAAATCGAATTGAACTCATTTCATCATATACAGAAGGTGGTTTAACACCGAGCTATGCTTTTATAAAAAAAGCAGTAGAAGCAGTGCAAATACCAGTTCATGTTATGATTCGTCCGCATGCGAAGTCTTTTACATATACGGAAGAAGAAATTGAAATGATGAAAGAAGATATTGTAGTTGCTCAAAATCTTGGAGCTGCTGGTGTTGTATTAGGTGTGTTAAATGAACAAAATGAAGTTGATGAAGAGAAATTAGTAGATTTATTATCTGTTGTAGATGGAATAAATGTAACGTATCACCGTGCGATAGATGATACAGAAAATCCAGTAGAAGCGATGAAAGTTTTGAAGAAATTCAATAAAGTTACTCACGTTTTAACTTCAGGCGGACAAGGAAATGTAGTAGATAATATTCCGGTTCTTGCAGCAATGCAAAAGGAAAGTGAAGGGAATATACAGCTTGTTGTCGGAAGCGGAGTAACGAAAAAGAATGTAAAACAATTGCTAGATGAAACTGGAATTACGCAGGCGCATGTAGGTACAGCGGTTAGAGAAGGTAAGTCATGTTTTTCTGAAATTGACCTAAATTTAGTACAAGAATTAGTTCAAATAATAAAATAAACACTTAAGAAAGAGGAGAAACGATGAAGGAAAATACGAAGAAAGAATTATTCTCATGGGCTAAAACGATAGGATTTACCCTTGTATTAATCGCTATTATTCGCGGTGTTTTATTTACACCTTCATTAGTACAAGGGGAATCGATGATGCCCACTTTAGAAAATAACGAACGAGTTCTCGTGAATAAGATTGGTTATAGTATAAGTGGATTAGACCGTTTTGACGTTATCGTCTTCCACGGAAAAGAAGGGTACGATTTAGTAAAACGAGTAATTGGTTTACCGGGTGATACAGTTGAGTATAAAGATGATGTTTTATATGTAAACGGAAAAGCGATGGAAGAACCGTATTTAAAAGAATTTAAAGAAAAGGCGTCTGGTCGTGTATTAACTCCTGATTTTACGTTAGAACAAATCACAGGGAAAACGAAAGTGCCAGAGGGTCAAGTGTTTGTTTTAGGAGATAATCGTGAAGTATCTAAAGACGGTCGTATGTTTGGATTTATTTCAGAAGATGAAATTGTCGGAAAAGGACAAGCTGTTTTCTGGCCATTGAAACAAGTAAGAGCGTTATAAAGCAAGTATGGGAGAAATATTCTTCCTGTCGATTTGAAATAAAGTCGTACTGTTTATAAAAAAGTTGCACCGTTTTATTCTTTTTGATTAAAGAAATCCAAGTACGTTTGAATCAAATTTTTTTGTGAAACTGAATGTTCATTTAAGAAGGACAGAGGCCATTTTGATTATTATTTTTCAAAATGGCCTCTGTTTATTTGAAAATAGTATTGTGAGGAGGGAATTAAATGATAGTGAAAGAAGCAGAAGCAGAAGCTATCTTAAGCAGGAAAGGAGCCAAGAAAGTAAACGAAATTCCTAAAGAGGTCTTACAATTACTACAGCAAGGGAAATTAGAAAGTGTTAATCTAACAGAATGGCTAGCTATAAATCATATTGAACTACTTAAAAATGTCTTACCTTCAATAGGACTCAAGGATAGTTTGGAGTTTATAGTAGCTGAATTGGAAAAACAGAACGTTGAAACTGGAATGAAAGTCATTCGAATAATAGGAACTTTATTGGATAAAGTTATACGCGAAGAGAGTGAAAGGAAAAAGGAAGACTTACTGTTAAAATTATCTAATCATATTTCAGATAGTGTACGATGTTGGGCAGCGTTTATGAATAAAAAAACAAATAACACATTAAAAGATAAATTAACGTACATTCGACCTTTTGCAGCGGATCATCATTTTGGTGTTCGAGAAATTGCTTGGATGTCTATTAGAGAAGACCTTTCACAAAATATAGAAAAAAGTGTGGAGTTGTTAGTAGAATGGGCAAAAAGTGAAGATGAGAATATTCGCAGGTTCTCTGTAGAATCTATTCGTCCTCGGGGGGTATGGAGTAAACATATTGAAACATTAAAACAAGAACCTGATAAAGCACTTCCTATTCTTAATTTACTTAAATCAGATCCTTCAAAATATGTCCAAGATTCAGTTGGAAACTGGTTAAATGATACAAGTAAAACCAAACCGGATTGGGTAATCAACCTGTGTGAAGAATGGGCAAAGGATACTGACATAAAATCAACTAGTAGAATTATTAAAAAAGCTAAAAGAACAATCTTGAAAAATAATTAACGTTCAATTAATAGACTTGTTAGTTGAACGAGGGAAACAAATAATCAATCATGTTTAAAAAAAGAATAATTTGAATAGCTATTAGAAGAGCATGTTTTGAACAAAGATTGTTCAAAACATGCTCTTTATATTTTTTTCTATATCAGTGTTATTAATGTAAATTGATAACACTTTATTTCAAATCTACACTTACATACTTTATTATTGAAATTTTCAATCTAACGGTTTTGTAGCAATGTGAACTTTGGAAAGTGAACCATCGTTATTTCTAAAAACAATTGCATATTCACCGTCAGGAAGCCAATCAGTCCAGTGAATATTGAATTCGCTTATCGCTTGTTCCCCAGGTTTTAAAGTTCCGTCAATCATCCAAGAATTTTTAGCGTTATATAGAGTGTAACGAAAAGGAGAATCACCTATATTTTGCACAAGAACGTTTAAGTTATCTCCTCCAAAATAATTGAAACTATAGGTGCTTGATCCAAAAAAGGCAACGTTGTTGTTAGTTATGAGACGTTGTTCAATTTGAGAGCTTAAATTAGTATCTTCATTTGTCGCAAATGTTACATTATCCCCTATACAAAAAGATAGCATAATTGCAGGAATCACTAGCAGTCTTTTCAAAAAAAACACTCCTCACATTTTGTTGTACATTACTAAATTAAATAATAAACGATATAGATTAAATGAATAATAATTAGATATAAAAATTTACAAATATATTTAATTATTTACGTTTTTTAAATGACTGACAAAATTTATCGGAGGATGTACGTGAAAAATATATTGATAGAATTGAAAGAATATTTTATAATTTTAAATTATATGTTTGTTTCGAAAAACGGAATTGAAGTTCCGAAATTCGGAACGAAAAGGAGATAGGATGAGTATAAATAAAACGGCAGTTAAGACAATGGATATTTTAGAGTTGTTTTATGAGCATGAGGAGCTAAGTTTAACAGAGATGGTTCAGCTTACGAATATGCCGAAAACATCTGTTTATCGTTTAATTGGTTCGTTAGAAGAAATGGACTTTTTACAAAAAACAGAAAAGGGAAAGTATCGTCTCGGAGTCGTTTTTTTACGATTTGGTCAACTTGTTTCACAAAGGTTATCCGTAAGAAATATTGCGATTCCTTATATGAAAGAGCTTAGGGATAGTTTAGGGCAAGCAGTAAATTTAATTATTCAAGATGGTAATGACGCAATTTACGTTGAGAAGATGGAAGGAGTTCAGCCAGTACGTGTTTATACGGCGGTTGGAAGAAGGGCACCACTGTATGCGGGTGCATGTCCGAGAATTTTACTATCGTATTTTTCTGAGGAAGAGAAAAGAAAGTACGTAGAGGAAACGGATTTAAAGCAGTTTGCAGATGGAACGATCGTGAATAAGGAGCATTTACTAGAAGTGTTACATATGGCAAAACAAGCTGGATATACAATTAGTTATTCTGAATTAGAAAATCATACAGCGGCTATAGCAGCTCCAATTTTTGCAAGTGATGGAACGGTTGTAGCCGGCATTAGTATTTCGGGATTAGCAATTGAGTATAGCGAAAGTAACATTTCATATTTTACTGCGAAAGTGAAAGAAACAGCATACCGCATTTCGAAAGAACTCGGCTTTTTGGCATAGAAAGAGGGAGTGGGATGAAATTTTCTGCGTTAGGGGATCAAGCAATTATTGTTACATTTGGTGAAGAAATTGGAATGGATATATATGAAAAAGTACAACGACTATTTCAAGCACTGCAGCAACATCCGTTTGCAGGAATGGTTGAATGCGTTCCGTCGTTTACTTCATTAGCGGTTTATTACAATTTGTACGAAGTATGGAAGGAAAATGATAGAAATATAAGACCATATGATTACGTTTGCCAGTATATACGGGAGCTGTGTGATTCTTATAAAGAAGAAGTGAACCGAGATGTGACACATATTTCTATACCAGTGTGTTACGGGGGAGAATATGGACCTGATTTAGAAGAGGTTGCACATTATCAAAGATTACAAGTAGAGGATGTTATTCGAATACATAGTGAAACAACATATTTCGTGTATATGTTAGGCTTTACGCCTGGCTTCCCTTATTTAGGGGGATTATCAAAAGAACTAGAAACACCTAGAAAAGAAACACCACGGTTACAAATCGCTCCTGGTTCAGTAGGTATTGGCGGAAATCAAACAGGTATTTATCCGCTAGAAACACCAGGAGGCTGGAATATTATCGGCCGAACACCTATTTCTCTATTTAATCCAAAAGAAGAAACACCAACATATATTCAAAGTGGTATGTATTTACGATTTATACCAATAACAAAGGAAGAGTACGTATCGCTTGAGGGGGCTAAAGAATGGATGTAGAGGTTTTGCATGCAGGAATGTTTACAACAGTCCAAGATTTAGGGCGATTTCATTATCAACAATACGGTGTACCTGTTGGCGGTGCTATGGATAAAGGTGCGCTCAGGATGATTAATATGTTAGTAGGTAATGAGGAGAATGAGGCAGGACTCGAAATTACAATAATGGGACCTAAATTGTTAATAAAGAAAACGACATTGCTCGCGATTGGCGGTGCGGATATGGAACCGTTATTAAATGGAGAACGCATTCCATTATGGCGCCCTATATTAGCTGAAGAAGGAAGCATGCTTTGCCTCGGAAAAGCGAAAAGCGGTTGCAGAGCATATGTGACTTTTGCGGGCGGTATAAATATTGATCGTACGATGGGAAGTAAAAGTACTTACATACGTGCTGCTCTTGGCGGTATTGAAGGGAGAATGCTGAAAAAAGGAGATTATTTTCAAATTGGTACAGGGGCAGAAGTTGCAAGCCGTTTCATTCAAAATTTACAAGAAGAAAAGCGTATAAAAACGAAGTGGGCAATTTGTAACAATGCTTTACCAAAATATAAGAAGCATCCTATTCTTCGCGTCATAACAGACTTTGAATATGATCAATTTACAGAAGAAAGTATAAAGTCGTTTTTTTCGAAAGAGTATAAAGTGTCCAATTATGCTGATCGCATGGGATATAGGCTTGACGGAGATGTTTTAAATAGAGTTGAAGAGATAGAAATTTTATCGAGCCCAGTTACATTCGGAACAATTCAAGTACCAAATGGTGGACAGCCTATTATATTAATGGCGGATAGACAAACGACAGGTGGTTATCCGAGAATTGGAAATGTAATTTCAGTAGATTTACCTCTTCTAGCGCAGCTGAAACCAGGAGACTATGTAACTTTTGAAAAAATAACTATGGAAGAAGCTGCACAATTATATATAAAGCAGGAAACAAGTATGAGTCTATTAAAGAAATTCATCGCTTTACGAAGCTGAGATTAGGAGGAAAACATCGTGACTACGATCGATTTAAACTGTGATTTAGGAGAAAGTTTTGGAGCTTATAAAATGGGGAATGATGATGAAATTCTTCCGTTCGTTTCCTCTATAAACGTTGCTTGTGGTTTTCATGCTGGTGATCCGTCCGTTATGAGGCAAACGGTTGAAAAAGCCCTGCAGCAAAATGTAGCAATAGGGGCACACCCTGGATTTCCTGATTTAATTGGATTTGGAAGAAGGAACATGCATGTTTCAGCAAGTGAAGTATACGATTATGTTTTATATCAAATTGGCGCATTAGAAGGATTTGTTAAAGCTGCTGGAGGGAAAATGCAACATGTAAAACCGCACGGTGCCTTATATAATATGGCGGCAACTGATTCGGAAATTGCGGATGCAATTGCAAAGGCAATTTATCATATTAACCCTGGATTATTACTTTACGGATTAGCAAATAGTGAGGCATTTATAAGGGCAACAGAAAAATATAATATAACTCTCGTACAAGAAGCTTTTGCCGATCGTACGTATAAGCAGGATGGAACTTTAACGAGCCGTACAGAAGAAAATGCTCTTATAAAAAATGAAGATGAAGCAATAAAACAAGTACTTCAAATGGTGAAAGAAGGGTATGTAGAATCGGTTAATGGGGGGAAAGTAGCAGTTCAAGCGCAAACGATATGTTTACACGGGGACGGAGAGAAAGCAGTCCAATTTGCGGAAAAAATATACAGAACATTCGAACTTAACGGTATTTCTATATGCGCACCAAATAAAGTGAAACTTTGATTAGCGGGATTAAAAATGAGAGGAAGTGTTAAAATTGGTGAAATTAATTGGGATTTTACTTGTTGCGGTTGGGTTTTTATTTAGGCTAAATACACTGTTAGTAGTTATGGTTGCGGGTATTGTTACTGGTATGGTTTCAGGCTTAAGTTTTTATGATGTGATTAGCATGTTCGGTAAATTTTTCATAGAAAACAGATATATGTCTATGCCAATCATATTAACTTTACCGGTAATCGGAATTTTAGAGCGTTATGGTTTAAAAGAAAGAGCAGAAGCACTTATAACGAAATCAAAAGGAGCAACAACTGGAAGAGTATTAATGTCATATTTTACGATAAGAGAATCATCAGCAGCACTTGGACTAAATATTGGTGGTCATGCGCAAACGGTAAGACCGCTTGTTGCGCCGATGGCAGAAGGGGCTGCGCAAGGTAAATACGGTAAACTCCCTGAAAAATTGAGAGAAAAGATTAAAGCAAATGCAGCAGCTGCGGAAAATACAGCTTGGTTTTTCGGAGAAGATATTTTCATCGCAACTGGAGCCATTTTATTAATGAAAGGATTCTTCGATTCAGTAGGTATGCATGTCGGTGTATGGGATATGGCGCTTTGGGGAATTCCAACTGCGATATCTGCCCTTATTGTGAGCTGGATCAGGTTTAGAAGGTTTGATAAGTATATAGAGAAAACAATGAAAGCAGAAGAAAAACAAGAGAAGGAGGCTATATAAGATGAACATCATAACAATGGATACAATTTATTATGTATTAGGTATAATCGTTGCATTTATCGCTGTTCGTATTGCATTTGATCGTGAGCATCCAAACCGATTCGGTTCTAGTTTATTTTGGGCATTGTTTGCAGTTACATTTTTATTCGGAAATGTAATCCCTTCGTTTTATGTTGGCTGTATTGTGCTTGTTATGGTTGTTTTGGCTTCATTAAATAAAGTAACAAAATCCGAGGAGAAAGAAGTACCAGTACAAGAACGTGTGAAACATGCTGAGAAATTAAAAAATAAAATTTTTATGCCTGCAATATTAATACCTATTTTTACAATTATCGGAACGTTAACGTTAGGAAAAATCAAATGGGGAAATGTTGCACTTGTTGATCCTGATAAAGTAACATTAGTTGCATTAGCGTTAGGGGCATTACTTGCATTCATTGCGGCGATGCGTATTACAAAAGCGAAAATAACAACGCCTGTTCAAGAAGGAAGTAGGTTACTACAGGCTGTCGGTTGGGCAGTTATTTTACCACAAATGTTAGCAGCACTTGGCGGTATTTTTGCGAAGTCTGGCGTAGGACAAGTCGTTTCGGATCTAGTCGGACAAGTGTTACCGACAGAGTATCCATTCGTTGCTGTTATGGCCTATTGTTTAGGAATGATGCTATTTACAGTCGTAATGGGGAATGCATTCGCAGCGTTTGCAGTAATCACTGGTGGAATCGGCTTACCTTTAATTGTGCAAATGCACGGAGGAAACCCAGCAATTATGGCAGCACTCGGTATGTTTGCTGGATATTGCGGAACGTTGCTTACTCCAATGGCAGCAAACTTTAATATCGTACCTGCGATGCTTTTAGAATTGAAAGATAAAAATGCAGTCATTAAAGCACAAGTACCAATTGCTCTTTCCATTTTTATTATAAATATGTTTATTATGTACGGCCTTGTATATCGTTTCTAATTAGGAGAGTGAAACTATGAAAACAGTATTAGTAACAGGATTTGATCCGTTCGGGGGAGAAAGTATCAACCCAGCTTGGGAAGTCGCAAAAAGTTTGCATGAAAAAACAATCGGAGAGTACAAGATTATTAGTAAACAAGTTCCAACCGTATTTCATAAATCAATAAGAGTATTAAAAGAGTATATAGAAGAGTTGTCGCCTGAAATGATTATATGTATTGGACAAGCTGGGGGCAGACCAGATATTACGATAGAGCGTGTAGCAATTAATATTGATGATGCAAGAATTGCTGATAATGAAGGGAATCAGCCGGTGGATATGCCGGTTGTAGAAGAAGGCCCTATTGCGTATTGGTCTACACTTCCGATGAAAGCAATCGTGAAAAAACTTCGCGAAGAAGGTATACCGTCATCTGTTTCACAAACTGCAGGTACATTCGTTTGTAATCATTTATTCTATGGACTCATGCACGAACTAGAGAAGAATGATAAGAAAATAAAAGGCGGATTTGTTCATATTCCGTTCTTACCAGAACAAGCGAGCAACTATCCAGGTCAACCGAGTATGTCACTTTCTACTATTAGTAAAGGTATAGAATTGGCAATTGAGGTAGCGATGGAAGTTGAGGTGGATATTGTGGAAATTGGGGGTACGACGCATTAAATAATAGTAGATTAAAGAGGGCTGATGCAGCCCTCTTTGTGTGTTTGTATTTTGTAATTGAAGATGCAGTATAGAATATAAAGGGAAAGGTTGCAATGGGAGTATTCTAACAAATATGGAATTGTTCCAAATAAAAGGGAACTTTTTAAATAGTTTCTTAATGATGTAGAATTTTCGTCTATATGAATGGATAAAAAGTTAAGTTCTGATAAACTCAAAGACATACAAAGTAATGATTTTAAAATGGTGTGATAAAAATGGTGTGATAAAAATATCACACCATTTTTATGTAAAACAAACAGAGTGAATTTTTTTCCATTAGTAAAGTATAACTGGGTAAGAGATAATCATCAGAATTGTTAATTGTACTATGATTTTTCAAAACTGATAAATTTAAATATAAGTACGGTAAGAATGCGATATTTATCTAACTTTTACAAAAAAGAGTAACCCATTTGGCTACTCTTCACATAGAAACTTGTATTTGTTCATTTCAATAAGAGACCGTTATTGAAGTCCCTTCATGAAATTTTGGATTTTTGATGATAATGTAAACAGCAGGATGCTAACTAAAATGGAGATAGCACCAATAATACCAAAGTAAATTGCTTCTGTTGCAGGATTATACAGTTTAACAACTTGGGCATTTATTGCTTGCGCAGACGCAGTTGATAAGAACCATAAGCTCATGGTTTGCGAAGAGAAAGCAGCTGGAGCCAGCTTCGTCGTTATTGATAACCCTGAAGGAGATAAACAAACTTCTCCAATTACAATTAAAAAGAAGCTAAGGACTAACCACATAGGATTCACTAAAGAGTGAGTACCGTTGATTAAAGCCGGAATAATCATAACTAAGAATGATAAACCTGCAAATAGCAATCCAATAGCGAATTTTTTTGCCGTTGAAGGCTGCTTCTTGCCTAACTTTATCCAAACCCATGCAAAAATCGGGGCAAGCGTTACGATAAAGATTGGACTTAATGATTGGAACCAAGCGGAATGCAATGTAATTCCATTGAACTGTAATTGAGTTCGTTGATCCGCGTATGTCGCTAAGATAATAGCACCTTGTTCTTGTATAGACCAAAATATTGTAGCTGCAATAAAGAGTGGTATATACGCAAGAAGACGAGATTGCTCTACTTTTGTTGTTTTAGGACTACGATACATATAAATGAAATAATAGGTTGGAATAACAATCCCTAAGATACTAATCAGGAATGTAAAACGATTTATAGTTAACAACCCAGTTGGAATTGTAACCACACCTAGCAATGTTAATACAACTAGACCAACACTGAAATACTTAATAGTCTTTTTTCTTTCCGAATCTGATAATGGATTAGGTACTTGCGTACCGACTAGACCAAGGTTTTTCTGTTTTGTTCCAACAAATACCCCTAACCCAATTGCCATACCAATTGCCGCAACTCCAAAACCAAGGTGGAAATTATATTGCTGACCTAATGTTCCGACAACTAAAGGTGCAAGTAAGGCACCTAAGTTAATACCCATGTAGAATATACTGAACCCTGAGTCACGACGCGCATCTGTTTCACTGTATAAACTTCCTACGATGTTCGATATGTTAGGCTTTAACAACCCTGTTCCTAGAACTAAGAAGACCATAGAGATAAATAACGCACTTTTACTACCCGGTAAAGCTAAAATAAGATGGCCAATCATAATTAAAACGCCACCAAAGAATACGGTTTTACTTGGACCAAATAAACGATCCGATATCCATCCACCGATAATACTAGACATGAACAGTAAGGAACCGTAAATTGCCATTATCGAGGTTGCGGTAGATTGTTCAATTCCTAATCCACCTTTTGCGACTGAATAGTACATATAATACAGTAAAATAGCTCTCATTCCGTAATGAGAAAACCTTTCCCAAAACTCAGTGAAGAATAAAGAGAATAATCCTTTTGGATGCCCAAAAAATCCTGTTTGAGGAATACTTTGAACAAGTTCGTTTTTTTCTTTCATAATGTTAATATTACCCCTTGTTAATTTTTTATATTATACAAGTATAACTTAAGAGGCTCCCAGTAGTCCATAACTATCTAAGCCCATCGATGAAGAAAAGCAGCCTTCTGGCTGCTTTCTAAATGAATTGAAAAATCGTCATTTGCTCATTAGACACACCTTTCACTGAATCTACCTCTAAACAATCCAGAATTGATTGTGAGAGTGCTTTAGCTACTAAGAATGCTACGTATATTGTTGACTTAATTGAACAGTAGTTATCTTTGAAACTTTAATTACACCCAAAAAAGTGGGGGGTTAATTCATGCAATGAAGTAAGTAAAATGAATTGTACAACACCTATTGTAAACAACTGGTATAATAAGTATAGGAATATACTTAGAGGTGATTTTTGTGCAATTTGAAGAAGTACGTTCAATTTTAGAAAAAGCGAAGAAAATTACAGTGTTAACAGGTGCTGGTGCAAGCACAGAAAGTGGAATCCCTGATTTTCGTTCAGCAAATGGATTATATGCTGATGCGAATGTAGAGATGTATTTGTCGAGAGGCTATTATAATAGAAATCCGAAAGAGTTTTGGAAGCATTATAAAGAAATCTTTCAAATTAATACGTTTCATCAATATAAACCAAATCGCGGGCATCGATTTTTAGCGGAGCTAGAAGAACAAGGGAAGGACATAACGATTTTAACGCAAAATATTGATGGTTTGCATCAAGTAGGTGGTAGTAAACATGTAATTGATTTACATGGAACACTTCAAACTGCACATTGTCCGAAGTGTAAAACGGGATATGATTTACAATATATGATTGATCATGAAGTACCGCGTTGCGGGAAGTGTAATTTCATTCTAAACCCAGATGTTGTTTTATACGGAGATACGTTACCACAATATCAAAATGCAATAAAACGTTTATATGAAACAGATGTACTTCTCGTAATGGGAACGTCATTAAAAGTGCAACCTGTCGCTTCATTCCCGGAAATCGCAAAGAGAGAAGTAGGCGCAACAACAATTTTAGTAAATGAAGAGTTAACAGGGCAAGAATACAATTTTGATTTTGTTTTTCAAAATAAGATTGGTGAATTTGCCAAAGGGTTATCTTCGATTAAATAAGTTTTTGTTTTCGTAAAGAAACTGAGGTGAATGATGTCCACCTCAGTTTTTTTGTATGAATTATATTCATGTTATTGCGTATAAGGGAAATGGTAATAAATAGGATGAGAAAATTAAAAACTGAAAATTAAATCTTTTATTTTTTTTGTAATTAATATAAAATTCTATATATAGCATATAAATAAATTTAACGTGTTATCCGAAAGAAGTCTCCTTCCTCAAGCATGTGAAGGACGATAGCAAAGCGGTAGGTGGGAGATGAATTGCGGTTTGGTGTAGCCAAAAAATTGGTTTTCCTATTTATCCCGCATTAACGGGCAGTAAGACTCCCACCTCAAAATTCGGCGAATGCGAGGAATTTAGGTGGGACAACTGCCCATAAAAGCCCGATTGGTGAAGGCTAATAATCAATGGGGATGGAACCCCCACTGATTAAAGTTTCCCTTTATTTCGGCTCTGATATAATCAGTTTTATAAGAGGCGAAATTTGGTATAACAATGAAAGTAAATAATAATCGTGTAGTGTTCAGGTTGTGTGATCACCGTCATGGCTTATGGAAAATGAAGGCGAAAGGTGAGATAAACTGATATGACAAAGCATAATAAGGCGTACAAATTTCGTCTGTATCCAACAGAAGAACAAGCAAATCTGATACGTAAAACGTTCGGATGTGTACGCTTTGTGTATAATAAAATGCTGGCTGAACGGAAAGAAGTATACGAAACGTACAAAGAGAACAAGGAAGAACTAAAGAAACAAAAATTCCCTACTCCTGCGAAATATAAAGCAGAGTATGAATGGTTGAAAGAAGTTGATTCGTTAGCACTGGCCAACGCTCAACTAAACTTGCAAACTGCTTATAAGAATTTTTTTAGTGGTCAAAGTGATTTTCCTACATTCAAAAGTAGAAAGAGTAGAAAATCCTATACAACGAATCGAGTAAACGGAAATATTATGTTGTTTCATGGTTATATTAAATTACCGAAACTGAAATTAGTGCGACTGAAGCAACATAGAGAGATACCGCAAAACCATATCATTAAATCATGCACGATTTCGATGACACCAACCGGTAAGTATTATGTGTCTGTTTTGACTGAATATGAAAAGGAAATTGTTCAAAAAGAAGTAGAAAGTGTAGTTGGATTAGACTTCGCAATGGCTGAATTGTATGTGAGTAGCGAAGATGAGAAAGCCAATTATCCTCGCTTTTATCGTCAGATGCTAGGCAGATTAGCAAAGGCACAACGTGTATTAGCAAGACGTGTGAAAGATTCAGAGCGTTGGAATAAACAACGGATCCGTGTAGCGGAGTTGTATGAAAAGGTCGCTAATCAGCGTAAGAATTTCCTTCATCATAAGTCTAAAGAATTGGCTACGAATTTTGACGTTGTAGCAATAGAAGACTTACATATGAAAGGAATGTCGCGTGCCCTTCGCTTTCGTAAAAGTGCCCTTGATAACGGTTGGGGGATGTTCACGACATTTTTAGCATATAAGCTACAAGAACAAGGAAAACAGCTTGTAAAAATAGATAAATGGTTGCCTTCTACAAAGATGTGTAGTAATTGCGGAAACAAAAAAGAAATGTCATTATCTGAACGGACGTATGAGTGTTCATGTGGACTAACAATAAATCGTGACTATAACGCAGCTATCAATATCAAAAAGGAAGCCATACGATTATTAGCGTTGATATAAGTCGTAAGAAATAACCTTTGGAACAAGGGAGTTAGCTCGGCTGTCCTAAGACAAATTCGTTAGCTATCAAAAGTAACGATGAACCGAGAAGCCCCCACTTCAAGTAAGCTCGTAAGAGATACTAAGTGGTGGGTAGTTCACTACATAATGGTTCATGCACAGAAATGTTAATAGAATGAAGCGAGGGAGCAAAATGAGACAGAAAAAGGAGAAACAGAAACAGTCGAAAAAGAAAAAGACTCATATTCCATTTCGGTTAAATGTACTATTTTTTATCGTTTTTCTTTTATTTTCAGCTATTATTATTCAATTAGGTAAAGTACAAATCATCGACGGAGAAACGTATCGAAATGAAGTGAATAAAAAGGAAGATGTAACGGTGAGTACTCCAGTTCCGAGAGGGAAGATGTTTGACCGGGAAGGGAAAGTTATTGTAAATAATAAACCGTTACGAACTGTTACATATACGAAGATGAAAGGAGTGGACTCAAAAGAGGTTTTAATAGTGGCAAGAAATTTAGCAAAGCTAATTGAAATGCCGCAAGAAGATATGGACAAGTTAACAGAGACAGATAAAAAAGACTTTTGGATGCAGTTAAATGAAAAACGTGCAGCAACAAAAGTAACGAAAGAAGATGAGAGTAAATTTAGGAAACAGGAAATAGAAGGGAAAGACTTAGATAAGAAAGTAGAAGAGTTGAGACGAGAAAGAATTACACAAGAAGAATTAAACGAGCTTTCGAAAGAGGATATAGAAGTACTAGCAATTAAAAGCAAAATGAATGCGGGATATAAAATGACGCCACAAATCGTCAAAAAAGATGTAAGTCAAAATGAATATGCAGTAGTGAGTGAAGGATTATCGAGCTTGCCAGGCGTAGATACGACTGTGGATTGGGAGCGCGAATATCCAAATGACAAAATACTACGTTCTGTACTTGGTAGTGTTTCTACTGAGAATGAGGGATTACCAAGGGAGCAATTAGACTATTATTTAGTGCGAGATTATAACCGAAATGATCGTATTGGTAAGAGTTACATCGAAAAACAATACGAAGATGTGTTACATGGAACGAAAGAACAGTCTAAAAATATTACGGATAAAGCTGGAAATATTATTCGGACTGAAAAAGTGACAAAAGGAAAAAGTGGAAATAATTTAATGTTAACAGTTGATATGGATTTACAGAAAAAGGTGGAGGAAAGTCTTGAAAGGAATTTAAGGGCATTTCATTCTTCTGAACCGATGATGGATCGTGCATTCGTCGTTATGATGAATCCGAAAAATGGTCAAATTCTATCATTAGCAGGAAAGAAAATTGTAAATAAAGATGGCGGGATGCAAATAGAAGACTACGCTTTAGGAACGATGATAAGTTCTTACGAGTTAGGATCAACGGTGAAAGGAGCTACGGTATTAGCGGGATATCAAACAGAAGCGATTAAGCCATATACGCATTTCTTTGATGCACCAATGTACTTTAAAGGAAGTTCGAAGCCGAAGAAATCGTGGAAAGACTTTGGAGATATTGATGATTTAAGAGCATTGCAAGTTTCATCCAATGTCTACATGTTTAATACGGCGTTAAAGATTGCGGGGATTGATTATGTACCAAACAATCCGTTAGATATTAGGCAAGAAACATTCAATAAAATGCGCTATTACTTTAGACAATTTGGTTTAGGTGTACCAACCGGTATTGACCTTCCAAATGAATCGATTGGTCAAATGGGTAGAACCGATAATATACCTGGTTTTTTACTTGACTATGCCATTGGACAATATGATACATATACGCCGCTTCAGCTTGCGCAATATATGTCAACGATTGCAAATGGTGGTTACCGAATGAAACCACAAATTGTACAAGAAATTAGAGAGCAACCGAATAGACCAGAGGAAGTCGGGAAAGTTATGCAATCGATGGAACCAGTCGTGTTAAATCGAGTGGATATGGATCTTTCATATATAAATCATGTGAAAGAAGGGTTTAGAAGAGTTTTCCAAGAGGTAGATGGGACCGGTGCTGGAACTTTTAAAGGATTACCTTATAAACCGGCTGGGAAAACAGGGACAGCAGAAACAGTGTACGGTGGAGAAAATGATATTGGAAGAGATGAAAACAACTATCGAAAAAAATGTTATAATTTAACTCTCGCCGGGTATGCGCCATATGATGCTGATCCGGAAGTTGCTTTTTCTGTTGTTGTGCCATGGGTAAATAATGATAAATCAGGTATTAATTCTGCAATTGGTAAAGAGGTTTTGGATGCATATTTTGATTTAAAAACGCAGAGATCGGGTGTAAGTCCAGTCCCAGTAACACAATAGCCGAGTAAGGCACAGTAAAAAATTCAAATTGTAGTATATCACTGCGCAAATGAACAGGTGCAGTGATATATTTTTGAGTTAAAAAGTGTTTTGATAAGGTGGGAATGGATATGAAAGAGGAGAATAAGAGAGGTTGGGGAAAGTACATACTATTTATATTTGTCCTAGTAGTAACGTACCAGTCTTTCACTTTATGTAAAGTGGAAGGAAAATCAATGCAGCCAACTTTACATGAAGAAGACTACGTATTTGTAAATAAAGCTGCGGTACATTTTTCTAGCTTACAGCATGGAGAAATCGTCATTATTAAGGAAGAGGATGAGTCGAAATATTATGTGAAACGTGTAATAGGGCTTCCTGGTGACGTAATTAACATAACGAATGGAACTGTATACGTAAATGACAAAAAGCAAGATGAACCTTATATAAATAAAGATTTATATAACAATACACAAGTGTTTTATAATTTTCAAAAGACAAAGATTCCGCCAAATAAGTTATTTGTAATGGGAGACAATCGTGAACAAAGTAAGGATAGTCGAAATGGTTTAGGATATATTGAAGAAGATAATATAATAGGAAAAGTGGAATTTGTGTACTATCCTTTTTCGAAAATGAAAATCATAAAATAAGTGGGGATTCACAAAACCCCACTTATTAAAGTTTCACTTTATCTTCTTTAAAAAACCTTTTGGATTAAATGATATGAAAAACTTATGTTTAGATTCATCGATTATGAAATTGCTATTTTTAGTTAAAAACTCTTCCACAGCTTCCATTGGGCCAGGGCCCCAATCAGGAAGGAGAGGATTTCCGTTAATACTTGTATCTTCTACAATAATGTAACTGCCAGTGGTTACAATAGATTTATAAAGTAAGAGTTCTTTCGATACATGTTCTTTACTATGATCAGAATCTAAAATAACTAAAATCACATCATCAGGTTTGCGCATACTTAATATTGATTGGACGGCCTGTACAGAAACAGATGAAGCTGTTAAATACGTAATTCGATTATGGGATGGCCGATTTGGTTGCGGAGTTATATCGATAGTAAGTACGTGACCTTTTCCAATTAAATCTAACATAGAAGCTAAAAACAGTGCACTACCACCGTAAAAAGTTCCGCATTCAATAATTAAATCAGGCTTTAATTCGTATAATATTTCTTGATACAAAAAGAGATCAGAAGGAAGTTTGCAGATTGGAACCCCGAACCAGTGTGTACCATGTAACCAAACGTTGCTGTCGTAATATTGTTTTAGAAATTCGCTACTAATGTTATCGATTTTGAATTCTCCTTTCTAAAAAGGATTCTTTCATACGTAAAGAGTTTACGTATGAAAGTTGTACTATATATTATGTGGTAAGGGATTATAAGGCGAGTGTTTTCACGTGAAAATAAGCCAAATAACACATGTGGAAAATGAATTGCTTACAAAAGAAGATGTAAATGAAAGGAAATAATCGTATGTATAAGTACACAATTTGCTTCATTAGAAAAGGAGATAGAATACTTCTACTAAATAGAAACAAGAAGCCGACAATGGGAATGTGGAATGGTGTCGGAGGGAAAATAGAAGAGTATGAAACGCCATACGAAGGAGTCATTAGAGAAACCTTTGAGGAAACGGGAATAGAGCTTCCAAGTGTAACGTATAAAGGGAATGTTATTTTTAAAGTTAAAGACGAACCTCGGGGTAGCGAGGGAATGTATGTATTCCTAGCTGATTTACCAGATGGAGTACATATTGATACGCCAGTAAGCACTCATGAAGGTATATTAGAATGGAAGTCAATTGATTGGATATTAGATGGTGATAATAGAGGTGTAGTTAGCAATTTGCAAAGATATTTACCGACATTATTAAGTGAGGACAACAATTTAGAGCATATATTCACATATGATAATCGGAATGTTATTGATTACAAAACTACACTTTTGATAGAAGATAATACGAAAAAACGATATGAAAAATATCTCGTTTCTCAATAAGAGAAGAAACGTTAAAATACGAAGAGGAAGCCAAATTCTTTATGGGAATTTGGCTTTTTACAAGGAATGCTAATTCTAAGTTTACTCTTCATAATTTGCTTTAATAATAAAGCGGTGTTGCTTCACATCGAAATATCCCTTTTGTAAGATAATTTCATGTATGCGATACAATTCCTCGGTATAGCTATCTACTATAAAATCAGGGATTTGCCACGGAATTGCTTGCAAGTAATAGACAACAGCACCGACATCATAAAAACGCTGAAGAGGGAATTCTTCTTTCGCTTCTAAAATAGTAAATCCATTTTGTTCTAATTCACTACATGCCGTTTCGAGTGACCAACTTGAAAATTCGCTATTCAGCGGTGTGCCAAACTGCTCATTCAGTTCCGCACAATCAAGACCACCGACTTGTTGTGTAAGAAATGTTCCATTGATGGAAAGACTTCTTTTCACTTCAGAAGCAGAATAGGATTCATGTTGATTCACAATTAAATCAAACTGACCATCTTGAAATGGTAAAGCAGTATCATCAGTCACTTCTACGACTATAACTCCTAAAGGTTCTAATTTCTTTCGTGCAATTGGGACATTCGGAGCATAGCCCTCAGTCGCATAAATAGTTGACGGGAACGGTTGTAACATAGATAAAAACTCTCCGCCACCAGTCCCCATATCTAGCATTGATTTTGCACGTTGCATAAGCTGGAAAGCAGTGCTACCGTATGACCATGATAGGGGCTCGCTATTCATACGGCCAGTTTCTGAAATGAAAGAGAAATCCCAGCCGCTAAAGTTAGTCTTTGCACTTTCTAATAGTGCTGAAAATAATGGATCACGTTTCATATTGTTGTCCTCCTATTTCGTTAATAAATGATATAGTAAGAAAAGAAAAAGGGAGGACCTCTTATTAAAGTGGAACGGTTTTATGTTTCGTGTTCGAATAGATTCATATAAATTAGCTCCTTGCGAGAATGGTTATTTATATATTCGGGAGTATTGAGTGAAAATCCTTTGAAATTATAGGGGAAGGCAGTTGTTTAATGAAAAATTGGATGGAGTTTACAGACAAAGAGTACGACCAAATATGGGATAGGGTATATAGTGATTTTGAGTTTTCGCCAAGTGATTCTACATTCCCATCATTTAAGGTGCCAAGTCCCTTTATAACATATGATATTTCTCATTACTTCAGAGAGTCGGTAGATTTAGATGTATATGACGACCTGGAAGAAAAAGCATTACTAGTTTTTAAAGAGAATACGGTATCGAATGAATATATAATGGCACTTGATTGGCAACATGAATGTTACTGGGTAAATCCACATTTAAAGTTTGATAGAAATGAATTTGATGAGTGGACAATCCCGATTTTTCCAAATGGAGATTATTATTTCTTTATTCAGAAGGACTTTAAGTGGGGGTATTTAGGCCATCCTTGGGAGAAGAGTATAACGATATTTGGAAAAGAATTAATAGATGCTTTTGATCAACATAAACCGGAAATGTTTCATAAGATTTTAAGGCAGGGTTAATGTTTAAAAAAGAAAAAACGTTTATACTTCCAAATGAAGTATAAACGTTTTTATTATTAGCTGTTTTCATATAGATTGTTGCTTTCTTTACAAATACTTAAAAACAAAAATCTTTTGGCAAAGTCCCACTTTTTATTACCGTTCTTAATCCATGTTTCATAATCCAAGGATTAACAGGATGGTTTTTATCGAGTAATTCTCGCAACCATTGAAAAACGAGTTCGTTATCTTCTTTCGTAATATCATTAATGTGATTGGCTACAGATTTTTGAACATACTTAGAAGGGTCATTCATTAATGGCTCAAGAAGCTTTAAATTATTTCTGAAGTCACCTTTCAAAGCTCCTATTTTTTTTGCCCAAGGAAGTCTTGGTCTAGTACCTTCTGAAACTAATCTCCTGATGTGGCTGTTTTCATCACGTAACCATTGCTGCAATATGTCTAAGGTTTCTTCATGGTATTTTTCAAGATAAGGACGAATGGCATATTCAGCAGTATTTCTTTTTGTTATTTCATACATTGCATTGAATGAGGATTCAAAATCGTTAAGTCCATATTTTTCAACGTATTTTGCGATAGGCATATACATATAACCCTTTGTAAATGTGCCGACTTCTGTTGTATTTTCTGGTCCTAATGTTTTCAGTAATATATGTATTGCTTCATTAAAGTCTTTTTGTAATGCATTGTGTAATTCATCTGCTATTACTTCTATACGTTGCTTTAACTCTAAATTTTCAACTTTATATGTTACGGAATCTACAAAATTTTTTTTAGAGAAATTAGGAACGTGTTTAGAAATAGAATCAGCCATTTTTTCTGCTAATTCTTCGTTAAATAAAAATTTTAACGGAACATATTTACCCATTTTTTCACCTCAGTGGTCAGTTAAAAACAATTGTTATTTTTTAATCGACAACCCATACACCAACGTCTCACTTGGAGTCGTAATACTAAAACCAGTTGTTTTATAATCAACTTTTAACGTATCACCAGTGTAGTCTTTCGTGAATGAGTCCATTTGTATAATAAGCTGTTCATCTTCATATACAACATCATCCGCATTATATGTATCCCAAATTAAATCAACATCAACAAAAATGCTGCAAGAGTTTGTCATTGTCCCTCTAATGCGAATAATCTTTTTGTCTTCACGTTCTAGTCTATGTATAGCAGCTTTTGCTTCATCAGTAATACGAATGTTCATGTGATCCCAACCTTTAAGTGTATTTACTTTATTATTGCAAAAAGATAAGAAATAGGGAAGTAAATGGAATTGTAATAAAAAAACGAGCAAACAATTTTGTTTGCTCGTTTTGCTATACTCTATTTCAGTTCACATTTATCAAGTGGAATGACTTTCGTTTTCTTAGTAAATTTATAACCTAACCATAGTACTAAGAAGAGTGGTAAACCGATGTAAGAAACGAGTACACCGTTCCAGTCGATAGATGCTCCTGTAAATGCTCCGTAGTTTTGACCTAAAATAACGATAACACAAAGTGTAAATGCAAAGATTGGACCGAACGGGAACCATTTCGCTTGATATGGTAAATCTTTCAAATCTTTCCCTTGTGCAATATAAGCTTTACGGAAACGGTAATGACTAATAGCAATCCCTACCCAAGCAATAAATCCTGACATCCCAGAAGCATTTAATAACCAAATGTATACAACACCGTCACCGAATAAAGAAGCGATGAAAGCGACGCTACCAACTACTGATGTTGCGATTAATGCGTTAACAGGTACACCGCGGCTATCTAATTTCCCTAAGAACTTTGGTGCTTTTCCTTGGCGAGCTAAATCCCAAAGCATACGAGTTGATGCATACATTCCAGAGTTACCAGCAGAAAGTACTGCAGTTAAAATAACAGCGTTCATAACAGAAGCAGCGAAGGCAACGCCCGCTTTTTCAAATACAAGTGTAAATGGACTTACTGTAACATCACTTGCTGCAAGGCTTTCAGTCGTATAAGGAATTAATAAACCGATAACGAGAATTGCTAAAATATAGAATAATAAAATGCGCCAAAAGATAGAACGAATTGCTTTCGGAATATTGCGTTCTGGATCAGCAGTTTCACCAGCAGCTACTCCTAATAATTCAGTTCCTTGGAATGAGAAACCAGCAGCCATAAATACACCGATAATTGCCATGATGCCGCCATTAAATGGTGCATCTGCAACAGTGAAGTTTTTAAAGCCGACAGATTCGCCGCCCATAATTCCAAAAATCATCATAAAACCGACAATTAAAAAGATAATAATAGTAACTACTTTAATAAGTGCGAACCAATATTCAGATTCACCAAAACCTTTAACAGATAAATAGTTTAAGAGAAAAATAATAGCTAAACAAAGTCCACTCCAAATAAGAGAAGGGGTATCTGGGAACCAAAATTTCATAATTAATGTTACGGCCGCTAGTTCAGCTGCAATCGTAATCGCCCAGTTATACCAATAGTTCCATCCAAGTGCAAAACCAAGTGATGGATCAACAAATTTTGTTGCATAAGTGCTAAAAGATCCAGTAACAGGCATGTAAGCCGCGAGTTCTGCTAAGCTTGTCATTAAAAAATAAACCATAATTCCAATTGCGGCATATGCGACTAATGCACCGCCAGGACCAGCTGAATGGATAACACCACCACTGGCAAGAAATAATCCGGTACCGATTGTACCACCGAGAGAAATCATCGTAAGGTGACGAGATTTTAATCCGCGTTTTAATTCACCTTGTCCTTGTGTAGTTTGCGTTTTAGAGGTAGATTGATTTGTTGCGCTATTCATGTTCAACACTCCTTTTCTTGTAGGTTAGGAAGGAGCGGGGGAGAAAAATACAAAAAACCGCCAAAGGAATTAGGCGGAACGTTTCACAAATAACCACCCCATCATACCCTTCCGTTAAGATAGCACACCACGTTTACACGGTAATTTTGTAAACGTGACAGTTCTGTTCCTTTCGGAGACAGCCCCAGCTCATATTTCCAGAGAAGAAATATAAACTTCGGCAACTTTTCCTTTCAAACGGAGTCAGTGACATTCGCTGTGTCTCGTCCATTTTACTTTTAAAAGTCGCAACCTCTACCTCATCGGATTGATGAGGATTTATAAATTGCTATGATTTTTAATATATGGCAATTGTAATGATTTTCTGAATATATTGCAAGGGATTTTGTTAGGAAAAGTCAAAAAATATCGGTTATTGTATAGGAAACGCTTGCAAAACTCCACCCGAACCTACTTTTATGTAACAATAAGCAAAGAAAAAATTGTTATACAAATGTTTCGCAAAAAATATTGAAAAACCCTTTAAAATTAAAAGAAAATTCAGAAAATACAATTCGACATAACTATTAAAAGGGGATTATTCCTTAAATTCGTTTCAAAGAAATAAGTATAAATCCGATAAATAGAATGAATATTCTTTTTATTTCTGATAAAATTGAGGTATTGTTTAATTGAAAAGGGGATATCATTATGAAATTAGAAACGGAAAGATTATATATAGTACCGTGTACAGAAGAATGGATTCAAATTGCGAATAATCAAGGATACAATAGTGGCCCACATATTGTAGGGCATATAGAAAATGTGAAACGAAATGTGGCTTCATTACCGTGGGGACCGTGGTATGTTATTCGGAAAGAGGATGATGTGGTTCTAGGTGATATAGGATTTAAAGGGAAACCGAATGAGCAACATACGGTAGAAATTGGTTACGGATTTATTGAGAAATATTGGAATAAAGGGTATGCAACAGAAGCAGTTAGTGAATTAATGAAATGGGCTTTTCAAACAGGGGAAGTGGAAACGATTATAGCGGAGACACTCCTTGATAATTATAGCTCTATTCGTGTCTTAGAGAAATTACATATGAAAAGAGTAAATAGTACTGAAACGATGGTCAATTGGAAAATAGAAAAATAAAAAATACCGCTCGAAGTAAATCGGGCGGTATTATTATTAATTATGGTAGCATTTGTTTTTGATCTTTCGGATAGCCGGCTGTCGATACGTTAGAACGATTGGAATGATTACGAACAGCAATAAAAATAGATATAATAACGACAAGACCAACTGCAACGTAAGAAAGTGAAATAATAGTTGGATCTACTTTAAATGTAGTAAGCAGTGTACGTATATTCGTAAAGATAATAAGTCCGCCAACGAGTACGCCAAGTAAATGAGAAGGAACGATGCGTACTAACCATGCGGCGATTGGTGCGGCAACAATACCACCAAGCATGAGGGCAAATACCCAAACCCAGCTTACTTGTTCCCAGCCAAGTGAAATGAAAAAGCCAATCGTTGCAGCGAGTGAAACAGGAAATTCACTCGTATCTACAGATCCAATAACTTTTCTAGCTTCATTTCCTCTTGCAAGAAGAACAGGTGTCGTAATCGGCCCCCAACCACCGCCGCCAGTTGAATCGACGAATCCAGCGAATAAGCCAAGTGGTACAAGTTGTTTAGCAGACATACGCTTATTTGAAGAAACAATTTGTTTTTGAATGATGAATCGTAATAAAATATAAACCCCTAAAGTAAATAAAAATATGGAAATGTACGGTTTAATTACATCACCAGGTAAATTGCTTAAAAAACATGCCCCAATAAATGCGCCAATTGCTCCTGGTAATGTAAGTCTGGAAACTGTATATTTATCAACGTTTCCAAATTTGATATGAGATGCACCAGAAGCGGCGGTTGTAACGACTTCAGCTAAATGAACTGATGCGGAAGCTACAGCTGGTGCGATACCAAACATTAATAATAGTGAGGTAGACGTTACCCCGTACGCCATACCAAGTGCGCCATCAATCAATTGAGCGAAAAATCCAATAATAGCAAAGACAATTAATTTCTGCATAAATAATCCCCCTGTAATAATAAATGAAAAAGACACTTTTCCCGTATGAGAAAAGTGCCTTTGGTTTTTCCAATCAGCAATAATTAAATTTGTTTTATTATAATACACATTAATCGTATAAATCAACTGGGTTTTAAAGTTTTTTGAATTGAACGAAAGAAAAATAAAATATACAATAAAAGGATGGAGAGAAAGGGGAGAAAGACTATGTTAGCATTTGATCATCTCGTTCACGCAGTGCATTGTACACCGGAGGAAGCGGCAAAACAAATGCAGGAGCATGGATTTCATACTGCATTAGGCGGTGAGCATACGACTTGGGGTACTTGGAATAGTTTATGTTATTTTGATTTATCATATATAGAATTTTTAGCAGTTCAGCATGAAGAAAAAGCGAAAGAAGCAGAAAATCCATTAGTACAAGAAACAGTGGTGAAATTAAAAAATGGAGAAGGGATGCTACAAATCGCAATTCGAACAGATGCAATTGAAGAACTAGCAGTTAAATTTAGTAAGCACGGCTTACATACGATAGGACCATTTGAAGGGAAACGGATGAGAAAAGATGGCCGGCTTTTAGAATGGAAAATGTTATTTGTAAAGCAAGAAGAGAATGGACCGAAATTACCATTCTTTATACAGTGGAATGAAACGGATGAAGAAAGAAGAAACGATTTACGTAAAATAGGGACGATCACTGAACATAAAAATAAAGTACAAGAAATTGAAACGATTCATTATACAGTGAAAAATGTTCGAGAAACAGTGCGGAAATGGAAAGAAGTAATGGAGCTAACTGCAAATTCAATCATACAAAATGAAGAATGGAATGCTGAGTGTCAAAGTGTATCGTTTGGTGATGTTCATGTGCAGTTTTGTGAACCAGTTGGAGAAGGGCTAGTACTAGAACGTTTGAAGCATCATGGCGAATATCCATTTGCAGTGGAGTTTAAAGGGGAAAATAAACGAGAGTATGAAGTGTTAGGTAGTTTGTTCGTATATTAATAGAGGTGAGTTTTGTGGAAGAAATGTTAAGAGAGATAGAAAGAAAACTAGAGTGGTCACGTATTGTAAAATGTACAGCAATTACAAAAGGTTTTTCACATGAAGAGAAGTATAAAATTGACCTAGAGAATCGAGAAACTTATTTTGTAAAAGTGTGTGATTCTGCTAATTATGAACGAAAACAAGAAGAATATATGTATATGAAACAATTGGAGTTATTACATATTCCAACGCCGAAGTTAATTCATTTCATAAAACTTGAGGGATTAAATAAATGTGTTCAAGTATTTGAATGGACCCAAGGTGTAAATGGTGAAGAAATCTTAAGCAAGCTATTGGTGGAAGAACAGTATAATGCAGGAAGAAAAGCAGGAGAAATATTAAAGAGAATTCACTCGATAGAAAGAGAAAGTGCAAGTAATAAATGGGAAATATTTAGGTGGAATAAGTATGAAAGGTACATAGAGGCATTAGCAGATTATGAGGTGAATTTTCTGGATTTGAAGCCAGTATTCACCTTTGTAGAACATCATAAAGATTTATTGAAAAATCGGCCTATCACATTTTTACACGATGATTACCACCCAGCAAATAGTATGATTCACAATAAAGAGTTTATCGTTATTGATTTTGGTGGATATGATTTTGGCGATCCAATACACGATTTTTATAATGTAGCGATTTTTACTACAAGAATAAGCAAACCATTTGCGGTTGGACAAGTTCACGGTTATTGCGGAGGCGATCCGTCAATCCACTTTTGGAAACTGTATTCATTATATGCAGCGATGACATTCCCAGCGGATATCGTATGGACAAACCGAACTACACCACATTTAGTAGAGGATATGAAAGAAAGATTGAACCGAATTATAGAAGATCATAATCATTTTTCATCTTATATTCCAAAATGGTATCAATCACAACATGAGGATATAATAAACAATAAATAACGGAGGGATTCATTTGGATAAAATTGCGGTAATTTCAGATATACATGGTAATATTCCGGCATTAGAATCAGTACTGAAAGATATTAAATTAAGAGGAATTGAACGTATTATTTGTCTTGGAGATTTAGTAGGAAAAGGTCCGCATTCTAGCGAAGTAATTGAAATCGTTCGTAAAGAATGTGAAGGAACCGTAATGGGAAACTGGGATGATTTCATTACAAAACCGACTGAATTTGAAGCGTTAAAATGGCATCAAAAACAATTGTCAGAAGAACAAAATGAGTATTTAAGAAGCTTACCATTTTCAATCGAGTTTTATATGAGTGGGAAACTGATTCGTATGTTCCACGCTTCACCGAGAAGTTTGTATGAAAGAATTCAACCACATGCAACAAGAGAAGAGCGTATTAGTATGTTCGAAAATAGTGAGCTCACAGAGAATATAGAAGGGGAAAAAAAACCAGATGTCGTTTGTTACGGTGACGTTCATCAGGCGTATGTGCAAAATTTTAGAGGGAAAACGTTATGTAATGCTGGTAGTGTAGGTAATCCACTTGAAATTACACAAGCTTCCTATTTAATTTTTGAAGGAACATACAATGAAAAAGAAGCAGCAAGCTTTTCGATTCAACTCGTACGTGTACCATATGATATTGAACTAGCCATCCGATTAGCTGAAGAGTTGGATATGCCAGAAATTGAGGAATACAAACAAGAGTTACGGACTGCTTTATATCGAGGTTTTAAGGGGAAATAAGGAAAATATAAATCAATAAAAATATATCTATCATAACTTAAAATATTTCAACGATTTTTTTAATATATCGATTTACCAACAAATAGCGATAAATTTAATTTACTGCAATTATATTATGTAAACAACGTACAGGAGGGAATGTCATGCTCCGAAAACAATACATGAAAGAAATTGCTGATCATATTTTAACGTTAAAATTAACCCATCCAATAAGAGTTGGAGTAAATGGTATAACAGCTTCAGGAAAGACAACATTTGCAAACGAACTGGCAGAGGAAATGAAAAATCGGGGAGTGCAAGTAATACGCACCAGCATTGATGATTTTCATAACCCGAGAGTGATTCGTTATGCACAAGGAAAAGAGTCTGCAAGAGGGTATTATGAAGATGCACACGATTATACAGCTTTCAAAGAAAGGCTATTAAAACCTTTAGGACCTAACGGGAATTTACAGTATGAAACGATTTCTCATAACTTAATAACGGACATGCCTGTACATAATACGCCGCTAGTGGCCTCGCCAACTATGGTGCTAATAGTAGATGGAACATTTTTATTGAAAAAAGAAATTGAGTATCTATTTGACTATAAAATTTTCGTAGATACAGATTTTGAGACTGCGAGAAACCGTGGTGCAGAGCGCGAGACTGAGGCTTTTGGAAGTTATGAAGAAGCAGAGAAAATGTTTATAAACAGATATCATGCGGCTTGTAAGATGTATATAGATGAGCATAATCCGAAAGAATGTGCGAATGTTATATTTCAGAATAGTAATTTTGATGATCCGGTAGTTGTATTTAAATGAATTTAAAATCGTTTATATAGCAAAAAGTTCGTGAAAGGGGATGTGTTGGGTGGATAAAAAAGATAATCCGAACGATTGGCCTGTATGGGCGAATGAGTCAGTAGAGATAGTTAATGCAAATCCTGATTGGCAAGATAAAGGACGATGTGAAGAACAGCAACTTTATGAACTGCTTACTCCTCTCGGTATTAGCAAAGTAATACATATAGGAAGTACATCCATACCTGGTTTACCTGCAAAACCTATCATTGATCTAATGGCTGAAACAGACTCATTTGATAGAGTGCTCGATATTTCAGCAAAATTGTCTATATATGATTGGCATTATGTAGGCCCGGAATTAGATGAAAGACCTTGGAGAAGGTTCTTTGTGAAAGTGAAGAATAATAGGCGTGTAGCTCACCTGCATTTAATGGTTAAAGGAACTGAGCGATGGGAGCAACAACTTTTATTTCGTAACCGCTTACGAGAAAATCCACAATTAGTTTATGATTATTCAAATCTGAAACAAGATTTAGCTAAAAGATATAACCAAGATAGAGAAGCATACACAAAAGCTAAAACAGAGTTTATTAAACGAGTTCTAAAATGATTTAATTTTTGATTGTAAATACGTTTGAATACAAATGAAAAAAATACTTTATTTTATAACTTAAACTTACATGAAATGCATGCAAACAAAGTGAGAAGCTTTGGTGTTCCAATGTATTTCCTTTTATTTCTCGGGAGAAATTTATATAATTGAATCAAGTTCATAGAAAGATAGGGACTAAAACTATATTAAAAGTCGACTTAATTTTATGAGGGAAATTACAGGGGATAAGGCGAAAAGAAGTTAAAAAACGTAAAAAGGGGACAGGAAATATAATGACAGAAGTACTAGAACTAAAAGAAGAATTACAACAAATTCAAAATAATAATTATGCTGTGCCAGAAGATGTAGATGCATATCCATATGCACAGTGGATGCTAGATTATATCGGATCACCTGATGCTGAATTACGTGATGATTTGATTTATAGTACGCTTCACAAATGGATTACAAATGATGTATTTAGACAAAAAGAATTACGAGGATTAATGTTACAAGCGATTAGTCCTGATTATTTATTTTATAAAATTGGTGAAAAGGGCACAGATTCTGTATTTAAACGTGCGTTCTCCGTATTAATTCCGCCGCTTATTTTATCTGTTCATGAAAGAGAACCACTGTTATCTGAAGAACAACTGTATAGTGTGGCAGAACAAGTTCTGGAATATGTCTATTTAGAAGAAGATGTAAGAGGTTACGTAGAAGGAAAAGGCTGGGCACATTCTACTGCACATGCGGCAGATGCACTAGATGCTTTAGCACGTACAATACAAAATCGTGAGTTTTCATATGCAATACTAGCTGCTGTTCGTCAGAAGGTTCGATTGAATGACTACGTATACATACACTTTGAGGATGAGAGATTAGTAACGCCAATTATGTCGTTGCGTAACCAAAATATTTTAACTGAAGAAGAGTGGAGCAATTGGCTACATAGTATAGCAATTGTTGAAGATATCCCACATCCTCAACATGATATTTTAGTACAAAATATTAGAGCTTTCTTAAGAAGTTTATATTTCAGAGTTTTAGAGACAGAGGGTAGTATGGCCTTTACAGATGATATATTGGAGACTTTGAAGAAATTGCGTAGGTATTAAAAATCGTCCATACTTAGAAACAAAGAGAAAATATTAATTTTGGAAAATTTATTAGAAATTTATTTTTACATTGTACCCTTTCAGTATAGGCTGAAAGGGGTGTCATATGAAAAAATTATTGAAGATAGTAAAAATTATATTTTTTGTGTGTAGTAGCATTATGTTTCTTGGAACAGGCGCTGTATTTATATATCATAACTATCAATTAAGAATGGAATCGAAATTAATAAATAATGAAGGTGAATTTGTTAATTTCAATAATAAAAAAGTGAATGTTTATAATGAGGGGAGCGGGGAGGATACGTTTGTATTTATGGCCGGATCTGGAATTGCCGCTCCTGTTTATGAATTGAAAGGCTTATATAGTAAATTTTCGAAAGAAAACAAGATTTCTGTAATTGAGAGAGCTGGTTATGGATACAGTGATGTTTTTCAAGATGATAGAGATATTGATACGATACTAGAACAAACGAGAGAAGCACTTATTCAAAGTGGAAATAAACCACCATACATTTTAGTACCACACTCTCTATCGGGAATAGAGGCTATTTATTGGGCACAAAAATATCCAAGTGAAGTAAAAGGGATTATTGCGTTAGATATTGGTTTACCTAAACAGTACGTAACTCATAAAATAGGCATGGTTGATTCATTAAAAATAAAAGGGATGAATATTTTAACGAAAATTGGTTTTCAGAGATTAGTTCCCGCTATTACTTATAATCCCGAAGTCATTAGACAATCCTTTTTAAACGAACAGGAAAAAGATATTTATAAAGCGCTTACATATAAGAGGGCTTTTAATGATGATATGAAGCAAGAGTTGTTACAAAGCTACAATAACGGTAAAAAATCAAATTCCTTATCAATCCCAAAAGAAACACCTATTTTATTTATAGATGCGATTGCTAGGCAATATAAAGATTCGAAGTATACAAAGCAAAAAAACGAAGATTATAAGGAGTTTGCTAGCAAGTTATTAATAGCTGATGTGAAAATAATTGAAGGTACACATAGTATTTATTTATACGCTCCTGATGAAATATACAAAATTGCTATGGATTTTATTAATAATAAAGTAGTAAAGAACTAAGCTATTGTTATTTTGGCGATGGAAGGTCTGCATAATGAAAAAATATAATATATTAATTGTTGAAGACGATTTGATGATAGGAGATTTATTACAAAAAATTTTGCAGCGCGAGAAGTACAAGGTGTATTGGGAGAAAGAAGGAAAGAAAGTTCTTGATGTAATTCATGAAATAGATTTAGTCATAATGGATGTTATGTTACCGGGTGAAGATGGTTATCAAATTACAAAGAAAATAAAAAAATTAGGATTAAATATTCCAATTATTTTTCTATCAGCTCGGAATGATATTGATAGTAAACTAAAAGGTTTGACTATTGGAGAAGAATACATGATAAAACCTTTTGACCCTAGAGAGTTGCTGTTAAGGATTCAGAAAATGTTAGATAATCTATATGGTACTTTCGCGCAAATTAACCATTTATTTATAGATGCAGAATATAAAAGAGTTTTCATAAAAGGTTTGCGTGATGAAGTTGCTTTTACTGCGATTGAGCGTAAAATATTCTTCTATTTATATGAAAATAGAGATAGAATTCTAACAAAAGAACATTTCTTTGATTACTTATGGCAACTTGAAGAAAGAAATCAAAATATCATGAACGTACATATAAAAAAGATCAGGGCCAAAATCGATGATAAAACAGGTAATATTATTCAAAATATTTATGGAGAAGGGTATAGACTAAATACCTATATGAAGAAATGAACTTAAAGAAAAAATATCAGTTACTACTATTCTCCGCTATTATTAGCGTACCTCTGTTATTGTTGTCGATTAGTATCTTTGTATCAGTTATTTATAATGTTGCCTTTAAAAACAAAAACAAGAACATTCCATTTCATGAATCCTTTGCATATCCTACTATGTTAATCATATTTTTATTATCACTATTAGTATTAGCTTTTTTATTTTCAAAATCGATTAACACAGTATTAAATAAAGTTAATGTATTAAATCAAACGATTCGAGATTTAGCAAGTGATAAAAAAATCCCTAATATAATAGATGTCAAAAGCGATGATGAGATGGGGGAACTGATTAGGTCGGTAAACTTGCTTATAGAAAGAACGACTTATCGAGAATTAGAACTACAACAACAGGAACAAATAAAAAAAGAACTATTAAATAAATTACGGCATGATATTAATACACCCTTAACTGCGGTTAGATTACAATTATATTATTTAGAAGGTGAGTACGAGGAACAAGCACCAGTACTTGAATCACTGTATGAGCAGATACAATATATAAGTAATTTAACTAACGAATTTAATATTCAATCTACAGAGACCTTAGAGAATACTTATATTGTGAACGATGAAGTGAATATACATAATTTAATAGAAAATATGATGAAAAAATGGAGCTATTTGTATAGCATTCATAAAATTGAATTAGTATATAATCCACAAGATAAAGAGTTGATATGGAATAGTAATGAGTTATGGATTCAAAGGCTATTTGATAACATTTTTCAAAATGTCCTTAAACATTCACAAGCTAGAAAACTTGAGATCCTCATAGGCAATGATATTGTTTCCTTTAGAGATAACGGGATTGGGTTTGATATGAATAGTAAAGGAACGGGACTCGGCTTAAAAAATATTGAAGATATATCAAAGATGTTCGATATAAAATACACTTTACAATCAAATAGTGAGGGGACTATGTTTTCATTTGAAAACACTCAAAAGAATATTTAAATTTCTAGTGTAAGTTGTATTAGTAACATCTATCATGTCGTTACAGAACCAAAAGCTTTTAACTGAAGAAGAGTGGAGTACGTTTTTTACACAGATGCTATATTGAAGATTTTGAAGAAACGACATAGATATTAAAAAGACTACCGAATTAGAGCATGTGGTTCATCACCAGATTCCATCATAAAAAAGCATTTAAACAAAGAATAAGATTTAAAAACCGATTATTTCTGTGGGTTCCCTACAAAAATAATCGGTTTTTTAGTTGAATTGAAATTTTAGAATTAATTATACACGAGCTTATATGTAACGAATTTATTAAATATGTAGTTGCGGATTTTCCTCATATAAAGTATTCACATATTGTTTTAAATTCTTGATGAATAATAGAATATCCTGACTAGGCATTCTAGCATGTTGAAGATGAAATATGTTTCCTTTTCCGATTTCTAATTCGTTTGAAGTCAAAGTAATAGGAACATTTCTAAAGGCATGCCATGGGAAATACAAGTGTACAAAAGTTTCTCTAAAATATATACCAGGTTCACAAATTAATACTCCATCGGATCCTTTACCCAAATTACCAAGGACTGATGTATCTAAAAAAGCAATGATTTTTTCTTCTTTTGGAATAATATATTTTGCTCCAATTTCCTTTAACTTTTTGTGTGAAATATGAGTATCTACAAATAAACCATTATCAGGTTCTAATAATTCATCATGCGTCTCAAACAAAGAACAGATTGATTTTATCTCATTAATTTTTATAACTGGATGTATATCATTTTTCTTTGAATTATGGAAAGAACTTATAAGAGTCATAAGTAATTCTTTAAATAACAGTGGCGGATAATCGCTTCCGCTAATATTAAAGCTTTTTTGTGCATCAAAAGATAAAAAGCCATCTTTATCAATTTCAATTTGTTGCACTTCATTTAATTGATCCCATGTCATATTCCCTGTACCTAATAACCAATTTTTCCAGTATAAACCCGAACTTGTAAAGTAAACACCATATTTTCCTGATCCAAACAAGTTACAACTTAAAAAAGCAAAAATTCGGTCATCAATTGGTATAGAAAAACGTTTTTTTGCGACTGATAAGAAATCTTTAGGGATTCTAGTAACATAAAATCTAGACTGCTGATATTCTAAACAAATATCAGTTAAACGATTAATATCTATATTCAACATGATAATTCTCCGTTTCTTAAATATTTTCGATATAATAAATTATAATATCATCAGGTAAATATTAACAGTTCGAATTCACTTATATTGCGAGCTACTCTATAAAATTTAAAAATGAATTTCTAATAGATTGAAAAAAATATGATTGGGGTAATCTCTTTGTGGTAGTGTATTTTTGTTAACTTGATGGGAAAAGTACATAAAATCAACACCTCACAACCATACTAATAAAATGTGTTGGAGGTGAAATTTATGGACAAAAAAGACTTTGAAAAAGTTTATAATGATTACTTACATCAAGGAGAAGAGCAAGCTCAATTTGAAGTAGTTCAGGAAGTTGATTCAGGAGCAGAACAAATTGTTGCCGTTCGTAAAAATGATGATGGGGATTTGATTGCTTTTAAAACAAGTAGTGGAAGAGAGTTAGATTATATTACTGCTCTTGGTGAAGCAAAATCAGGGAAGTTAGCTCATGTGGACGTATTTCATAAGTATGGTAGGGATATTATACGTAGTGAACCGGATGGTATAAAGGAAAATAATTTAGATAATTTACCTTCATTTTAAACAGGTAAACCTCAAGAAGAGAATGTTCATTTGGATATTCTCTTCTTTGTTTTGCGAAGTTTTCCTTGCAAATAGACGGTTCATTTTTTAAGTTCGATTATACTTTTAAAGAGCACTCTAAACTTCTCTTTATCTTCTGCTGTAAATGGTTTCGGTCCCTTTGTACGCTTACCGCTTTTTCGAACCATTGCACTTAAATAACGTGTTTGTAATAGCTGTTCAATGTTTTCATTCGTATACTTATAGCCTTTATGGTGTAGAACGATACAGCCTTTTGCTAAAGCGAGTGAAGCTAGACCGTAATCTTGCGTAACGATTAAATCTTCTTTTTTTGCTAACTGCATAATCCGGTAATCCGCAGCATCTGCTCCAGAATCAACATAAATTGTTTCTACACCTGCAGGTTGCTTAGCATTAGAATAATGAGAAAAGCTAGTAACGAGGGTTACAGGGATTTCTGCATTCGTAGCTTCAAAAATAATCACATCTTTTACAGGACAAGCATCTGCATCAACGTAAATTTTCATTTTTATCACTCCTAAAACTAGGTTCGAGTTGATGATAATGGTAGATTTTTCTTTTGTCAAACGAGAAAGCTTTATTTAAAGTTATTTTTCACAAACTAAAATAGCCTCACGCAAACGAGAAATTCCCTCCTCAATTTGATCAATATTTACTTTTCCATAAGACAAACGTATATAACCATCTTTCGCGCCGAAAATACTGCCTGGCATAAAGGCAATTTCTTGTTTTAAGCTTTGCATAATGAGTTGTTTTTCGTTTATCGGTTCGTTTAATTTTCCCCATATGTATATACCACCGGTTGGGCTTGAGAAAGAGATTTTATCGTGAAGTTGCTCGTTTAGGGCACGAACGATAATGTCTCTTTTTTCTGCTAGCTGTTTTCGTAACGGTACGATATGCGACTGAAATGGTACAGTTTCGAAAAATTGTTGTATAAGCCACTGCGGGAATATACTCATTCCTAATTCCATTTGGTGCCTTGCGTCTGATAACCTCTCTACTACAGACTGAGGGGCGACAAGCCAGCCAACTCGTAAACCTGGTGCAATCATTTTAGATAAGGAATGTACATAAATGACAGTTCCATTTTCATCAATAGATTTCAAAGTAGGGCAAGGTTGTTTATTTTCTAACGTAAGTAAACTGGACGGATCATCTTCCACAATCGCAATTCGTAAGTCTGCGCAAAGTGATAACAGTTTTTTTCTACGGTTTGGATGCAGCATTGTTCCCGTAGGATTTTGGAAATTTGGATTTAAAAAGATCATTTTAATACGGTGTTTTCTATATAACTCTTGCACATCATCTGGATTAATACCGTGTTCATCGACAGGTAACGGGAAAATACGAATACCTGCTGATTGGAATAGCGGTAATGAATAACAGTGTGATGGACTTTCGAAAGCGACTGCATCACCTGGGTTTAATAAACATTGTACGATAAGGTGAAGTGCTTGCTGTGCGCCAGATGTAATCATAATGGATTGTTCAGTCGCTTCAACTTTTAAATATTCCTTCATATATTTCACTACCGCTTGTCTTAGTGGGAGATAGCCTTGCGGATGATCGTAACTTAATGACTGCGTTAACGGTTGTTCTTGCAAAATCGTTTGTAGTTGATCGTGAGGATAGAGATTACAACCGAGCTCTCCATTTGCAAAATCTATAATGTTCTCATTTTGTTGTACTTCTGCCCGAATATGGCGAAGTAACGGTAAGTTTGGTAAGAAAGTACCACCTTCTACGAAATTTCTCCAATTCGGCGTTAATGTTGGAGAAACACCCCACATATGTGTACTTACACGTGTACCTTTACCGGTCGTACTTTCTACAATTCCCATAGCACGTAGTTCATTATAAGCAGTCGTTACCGTACTTCGGTTTACATTTAACTGTGTAGCTAATTTCCGTTCTGAAGGGAGGAAGCTTCCTGGAGGAAGTTCTCCGTATGTAATACGTTTCTCAATAAAGTCAACTACTTGCTGATAAATTGGGATTTTACTGTCGTTATCTAGCTTCCATTCCATACAAACGCCTCCGCAAATCTTATATACATTAAGTATAACAAATTGGCTGGGTAAAAAAACAGCCAATTGGACGGTGTTATATCCAGCCAATTTTACTATGCTAAATAGGGAAGGGGAGATTCGGATGAAACGATGGCAAATGGAATGGCTCCTAGTATCAGTAGCATTAGTATGGGGAGCAAATTATACAATTGGAAAGTATGGCGTGGCATATATGTCATCCATTCAATTTAATAGTTTACGATTTTTAGTAGCATCACCGGTATTATTACTTATTACATTTTTAATGGAACGCTCATTACGTATTGAAAGAAAAGATTGGTTACGATTACTAGCAGTCGGTATCGTTGGAACGACAATGTATCAAACGATGTTTATGCTATCTGTGAAATATACTTCAGCAACGAACGCCTCATTATTAATTGCGATGTCACCTATATTTACAGGGATATTAGCAGTATTGCACAAACAAGAACGTTTTTCGATGAAAGTGCAAATTGGTTCAATAGTAGCGTTTATTGGTGCAGCATTCGTTTTATTAACAGGGCATACGGGGGGAGCTACATACGAGTATGCGTGGCTCGGAAATGTAATTGGATTAGTCGCAGCAATTGCGTGGGGATGGTATCCCATTTTAGCGCAACCACTTATCACAAAATACTCCGCAATGAGAGTCACATCATGGTCTACTTTAATTGGAATTGTACCTCTCGTTATATACTGTTTATTCAACGTAAATACATTAACGTGGCCAGTAGATATGCCAAGCTGGGGATCACTAGCATATTCAATCGTCTTTGCGACAATCTTCGGACTTGCAATGTGGTATGTCGGTATTAGTAAAATCGGCTCAACGAAAGTAATGGTTTATATGTATCTCGTACCATTGTTCGCAGTTATCTTTGCGGCTGTAACTATTGGAGAGCAAATAAACATGATGCAACTAGTTGGCGGTCTTATTATCTTTATCGGTTTATATGTTGTAAAAAAAGGCGGAATCAAAAAGCCGGCTCTCAATTTGAAAAAAGTAAGTTAATAGTGAAAATGATCTCTTTCATGTAGAAGGAGATCATTTTTTGTTTAGTAGTAAAAGAGCTTGTTCAACAGCCCACCTTTGATGATCATGAATTAAAAGCTCTATAGCAAGCGAGGGAGACATCCACTTTAAAATATGATCTTCTTCAGAGGTTTCAGTTTGTTTATGTACTATGTTCGCAATGTAAAAGAACCCATCGTTTAAATAATATGTATCTTCCTTTTCCGCATAAAAATATCGCGCTGCATTACCGATATACTGTTCGATTTCAATTGTCCATCCTAATTCCTCGAGTAATTCACGGTGCAAACATTTTTCTTTTGTTTCATTACCTTCCATACCGCCACCTGGTAAAAAATAACGTTCTCCATTTTGAATGATAGCTATGTTTGAAGTAGTTGGATCAAAAATAACCGCATAACAGCTTGGCCGTAATACATACTGAACAGTAGGTTTTTTATAACCAAATGTGAGTTTCGAAATCATAAAACACGACCTTTCTCTATAAAATACATAAAAGGGATAATAAGGTAAATGTCGAATTATATTAAGATAATCATAGTTGATTGGAGTGATAACAAAATGATAAATCGAAAATGTTCAAGGTGTAAAGAAATAACAGGGACAATACATGGTGGTAAAAAAATTAATGAAGAATTTTTATGCGAAGATTGTCTGCAAAAAGGAATTGCGAGTGGGGAAATCGAATTATCACAAGTGGAGAAAGAACAAACTTCGTATCTTTCTATAAAAATATTAAAAATAATGAGTGTTATTTATTTAATAGTATCTATTATAACTGCTTTTTCTGCTGGAGCACTTATACAGGATCCAGGGCTTGGTGGAATATCATTTTCAATAACAGGTGCAGTTGGTGTTATGGTAATTGGATCGATATTCCAGTCTGTTCTTGTATTTTCAGGTATTTGGGTATTCATTCTGTTAGTCGAAACGGTTATTAAAATATATGAAAAAATGAAGTGAGTGAGAGGGAGAAATACATGCGAGTAAGAAACATTCAAGGGGAAGATTATGTAAAGATTCATTCTGTATTAAATGATTGGTGGGGCGGAAGAGACATGGCTAGTATGTTGCCAAAATTGTTTTTCGTCCATTTTCAAGAAACGAGTTTTATCATTGAAGAAGATGGCGAAACGTTAGGTTTTCTATGTGGTTTCTTTTCACAAACTCATAAAGATGAAGCGTACGTTCATTTTATCGGTGTAAATCCGAAGTTTAGACGAAAAGGAATCGCATCGACGTTATATTCTTATTTCTTCGATAGCGCTCGTGCAAATAACCGTAAAGTTGTAAAAGCGATAACGTCATCAGTTAATAAAAAGTCGATACGATTTCATCAAGAAATTGGTTTTAAAATTGAAGCTGGGGATGATGAGATAGATGGTGTATCCGTACATACAAATTATGATGGGAACGGCGGGAGTAGAGTTTTATTTTTAAAAAATGTGTAAAGTAGGCTGACGTAAAGTTAGCTTTTTTGTTGTGAGGAGTGATAAATATGGAGAGTTCTCAAAGTAGAAATGAGTATGTACGACGTGTTTATAAAGTACAAGACTATATAGAATCACATATAAATGATTCACTTTCAATTGAAGATTTAGCTAATGTAGCAGGCTTTTCAAAATTTCATTTTCATAGAATTTTTAAAGGGATGATGGATGAGCCGTTATCTCGGTATGTGAATCGTTTGAAATTAGAGAGGGCAACACACCTTCTTACTTATCGTACAGATATGACGATTACAGACATTGCGTATTACTTCGGGTTCACAGATTCAGCAGTTTTCTCCCGGACATTTAAAAGTTATTACGGAGTAAGTCCGTCTCACTATAGAAATAACAATAGCAAGAATTGCAAAGACGTAAGCGGAACTTCTCAATACAATGAATGTAAGAAGGTTCGAGGAAATGTTGAAATTGTAACAGCGGACGATATACACGTCGCATACATAAGACATATCGGTACATATGAAGAGTTAACGCTAGTTTTTTCAAAAATGATAGAGAAATTATTTCATTACGCAGCGGAGGAAAACTATCATGTATTTGAGGATACGAAAGTATTAACCATTTACCACGATCATCATGAATTTACTGAGGACTATCATTTAAGAACAAGTCTATGTATAACAATTCCAGATGAGTCCGCAGTAGAAACGAGCGACATTGGAATAATGGTAATACCTTCAGGCAAGTATGCGGTAGGTCATTTTGAAATATTCCAAGATGAATATAAAGGAGCATGGAATTTCTTGTACGGTGAATGGTTGCCAAATAGCGGATATAAACCGAGAGATTCGTATCCTTTCGAAGTATATAGAAATGATCCAAGGCAGCACCCGGAAAATAAACATATAGTCGATATATATGTACCTATCGAACCTTTTTAATCATAGATTAAGGGGGAAGAACGATGAAAACTGCTGAACAGTTAGATTGGATTATAAAAGAAAACTATAAAAATATAAATGGTGTATTAGTTGTACAAAAGGGTAATGTTACTTTTGAAAATTATTATAATGGTTACGGTCCAGATGATGCATGTCATGTAGCATCGGTCACAAAAACGATAATCTCTGCGTTAATTGGGATATGTATAGATAAAGGATATATCAAAAGTGTTAATCAAAAAGTAATAGAGTTTTTTCCTGAATATAATCTTAAGGCATCTGAAGTAACAGTTCGGCATCTACTTACAATGACAGCTCCATATCCTTATATAGACTGGCAGGAACCGTTAGAAGAACTATGTACACAAATGGACTGGGTGAAGTATACGTTAAATAGGGCAGGAAAAGGTGGAGAAATTGGACCTTTTAAATATTCATCGGCAGGCGCACATGTACTATCAGCAATTATTACGAGTGTAACAGGGAAAAGTGCTCGTGAGTTTGCGAACGAATATCTATTCCAGCCTATCGGCATAAGAGAAATTCCAAACTACAATATGAAAGCATTTGGATTCGATGACTTATTCGGAAAAGATGTAAAGGGATGGGTTCACGATCCAAATGGTATTTCAACTGGCGGATGGGGACTTACGTTAGCAGCTAGAGATATGGCTAAGTTTGGACAGATGTATTTGAATGAAGGTATTCATAATGGAAAGGAAATTCTTTCAAAATCGTGGGTACAAGAATCAATAGCGATGAATTCAAATCAATACGGTTACTTATGGTGGTTACGAGAAGAAGATGGGGTCTTTTCATACTGTGCCATGGGTGATGGTGGGAATATGATTTGTTGTATTCCGGAGAAGGAATTGGTGGTGGCGATTGCATCTGAGATTATACCGGAAGCGAAGGATAGATGGGGGCTAATTACGAAATATATTCTTTCTAGTGTACAGTCAAATAATTAAATTTAGTTCAAAATATGTTATTAATTGGAATTTTATACCATGTTTTTTGCTATTATATATAAGTAAGAGATAGAAAGAGATTTCACTAGATGGATAAAAGACGTTGTTTGAAAGGTGAGGGTATGATGACAAAGTCTAATGTTGTAGAAATCATTTCAGCTTTAGTAGCTATTATCGGTGTGTATGTACTAATAAATGCACCAGAAATGGGGAGTAAGGCAACAAGTGAATCTGTTGCAGAGCAGGGCGGTCATATGGATACAAGTACGTATTTAGCTTTATTACAAGGATACGGAAATTCTTATACAATTCTAGGCGCGACTTGTTTATTTATGGGGTTGCTCAGTTTAATTTCGATCATTTCAATTCAAGTATATAAAAGTAAATAGAGGTTGAAAAAACAATGCTCCTGCCAAATTGACAGGAGCATTGCTCGTATAAATAAGTATTTTCGTAGATGTGTACTTATCACTATGACTTAGTTGAAATATTTTTCAACCCCTCTTTATCGTCTTCATTACTGTCGAATTCGATAAAAAGTTATGTCACAAGTTGCAAATTTGGATGACGTTATATTAACTATAGAAAAAAATGAAAAATACCCGTAACTTTTTACAAGGGAAAATCGTTAAACAAAAGAAACGGTTTTTAATCATGCGCTTGATTGAATGGGGGAAAAAGAATGAAGATTCTAATACTGGGCGGTACACGTTTTTTAGGAAGGGCTTTCGTAGAAGAGGCTTTGAATAGAGGGCATGAAGTTACATTATTCAACCGTGGAACAAATAAAGAAATTTTTCCTGACGTAGAGCAGTTAATTGGTGATAGAAATGATGATGTTTCAAGTTTAGAAAATCAAAAATGGGATATGGTCATAGATACATGTGGATTTTCTCCTCATCACATTAGGAATGTAGGAGAAGTACTTAAAGATAATATAAAGCACTATACATTCATCTCAAGCCTTTCCGTATATAAAGATTGGATCCCGCATCACATAAAAGAAGATTATAAATTACTACCTGAACCACCAAGTGATAAGGTGAAAGCTGTAGAGAATGGTGAAGTTTCTCCTTATGAGTATTACGGTGCGCTGAAAGTATTATGTGAAAAAGAAGCAGAGAAGTATTGGCCGGGGCGTGTTTTACATGTAAGAGCAGGACTTCTTTCAGGAATGTTTGATTATACAGATCGACTTCCATATTGGGTTCAGCGTGTAGAAAAGGGAGGAGAAGTGTTAGTGCCTGGAAGAAAAGACCATCCAGTACAGTTCGTTGATATAAAAGATGTCGCAAGCTTTGGGCTAAACATGGCAGAAAACAATAAAGTAGGTACATTTAATGTAACGGGTCCGAATTATGAATTGACGATGGAAGAACTATTAAATACGTGTAAAAAGGTAACGAATAGCGATGCTGAATTCGTTTGGATCGATGAATCATTTATGAATGAGAATAAAGTACAGCCATGGACGGAAATGCCATTATGGCTTCCCGAAACTTTTTCATTAGAAGGTGAAACAGATCCGTGGAAAGGTGGATTCTCTATTAATATAGAGAGCGCAGTTAAAGAGGGTCTTACTTTTAGAAGTTTAGAAGATACTGTTACAGACGTGTATGAGTGGATGAAAGAAACGAAACATAGGGAATTAAAGGCAGGTATTTCAATTGAAAGAGAAAAGGTGCTGTTAGATAAGTGGTATGAAATAAAGAGAGGTTAAATAAGAATCCTATGAAAAAAAGGACTCTGTCTATTGGTTAAACAGAGTCCTAATATTAGTCTACCACTCAATCGGATCTTCCCCGTATATTTCCCATAACTTAGGAAACATCTTTTTCAAACCTTCTTCGTCATCTTCATCCCAGTCTAACTCGATAGCAACTTCCTCAAATGCTTCATTTGATAAGACATGGTATAGTGTAAAGTATGTATCATCTTCATCCCCAGTCTTCTCCATATATACTTCTTGACCGAAGTATAGCGTAAGTTCTTCAATTTCTGGAACATCATACTCACTCAAATTTTCTAATACAGGAATTAACCGTTCAGGATCTTCAATACATGCTTCGTAAGTCTCCTTTCCTTGATATAATAACCATCCACGGAAATAATCAAAGCTATCATCCGAACAACCGCCCATAATTATATAAGCAGCCGCCCATAAGTGAGACGTATAGGAAGCTTTTAAAATATGGTGCATATGTGTGTCAAAAGCTACAATTTCATGTACTGTACGTTTAGCAAGGTGAGAAGTGAGCCATTCTATTTGTTCTTCTTGGTCTTCGCCTTTCGTTTTTACACGAGCGATTATCTCCCAAAATTCTTCTTCTGTTATCGTTTTTTCTTTTATGTAATCTTCCCCTAGAATAGGGTCGGTATATCCTTTTTTTCGTTTGGAAGCGATTAGTTTGTTAGCTTCTTTTATGCATTCTTCTTCTGTTTCAAATTCTTTCGCTTTCACACTACCAGCTGTGCCAATTTTTCCGTAAAACACAACGTAGTCTCTATCTTTCACAACGATTTTCCAAAACTTATTTGATTTCTCAGTTTGCTGGATTAATAACGTTTCCATTCGTACCCCCATATTGCTTTTCTAGTATGCATTGTGATTGTAACATATGTATAAATACCTGTAATGACGAAAAGGTAAGTGTAGTTTTCGGAAAGTTCGAAAATCATTGAATGCAATAGAAAAATTTAGTAATCTTATTTGTACAGCACATACATAATAGTTTTGTAATGATTTGATATTTAAATAATATATAGGGGGCATTCAGGATGGATCTTACGTTTAAAGTAGAAGAAACATGTTTTAATTACCGAGTCGGAGCAATTTGTAAATATGATAATAAAATACTTATCCTTCAAGATGAAGGTGAAGAGTATTGGTACGTACCAGGCGGAAGAGTGAAAATGCTAGAAAATAGTGAAGATGCGTTAAAACGAGAGCTTGCAGAAGAACTAGGCGTACCTATTGAAGTGAAGAGATTAATATGGTCAGTAGAAAACTTCTTTACACTTTCTGAGCGAAAGTTTCATGAGATTAGTTTTTATTATGAAGTAGAATTGCATGAATTACCTGCAAATGGGGCGGATCAATATATTCTTGAAGAAGAAGGTAGAAAATATTTATTTAAGTGGGTGCCGGTAGAAGAGTTAGATGCATATAACTTACAGCCAGCGTTTATAAAAGATAAAGTAAAGGATGTATCAGTTCATACAGAACATATCGTGTTACAAAAGTAAGCGTGCTTGGAGGGGAAAACGGTGAAGGGGACTAAAAAAGAGATACATATAGATGATAAAGTCATTCGTTACACACATATCGAAAAAGGTTCTAATACAATTTGTTTTATGTTCTCAGGTTCAGGCTACAATTATGACAAGCCGTTATTTTATTATGCAACGATGCTTATGCTTGAAAATAAAATAGATGTAGTACATATTCATTATTCCTACGATGGACAATTAATGGAAAAACCAATGGAAGAAGTAACGAAAGTAATGGTGGATGATATTAATCCTATCATTAATGAAGTGCTAAGAAATGGACAATACAACGATTCGATGTTTTTAGGAAAATCACTCGGAACAATCCCGATTGCGAATGATTTAATGAAGAGAGAAGAATACTTACAGTCAAAAATGATATTACTTACACCTTTATTGACGTTTGATTCGATTTTTGATTCGATCTTACATAGTCGTCACGACGGGCTTTTAGTAATTGGAGATAAAGATCATCAATACAATGCAGGTCAAATTGAGCAATTAGATCAATCGAATTTAAAAATCGAGGTTGTGAAGAACGCAAATCATTCTGTAAATATTGGGGGATTTGAAACGGAAAATTCAATTGAAGCTATAGCGAAAGTAATAGAAAAACTTAAAGAAGTTGTTAGGACAAATTAATTTAAGTTTCAATACATGCAAAAAGAGGTGCAATTTGCACCTCTTTTTTATTTAATAAGCCTTCAACACATGAAGTAAATAATCTTTCCGATTTAGCGGATTAAAGTCAACACGTTTTCGAGTAGGGAAGGGAGCCGTCAGCTTTGTGAAACCAGTTGGCTTTGTTATAAAGATACCTTCTCCTTCAGTAAATGAATGGAGCATTCGTTTAAAATCCTCTATTTTTGCAACAGGTAATGATCCTGTTAAATGGTAAGAATCATTATGCAACGTAGGCTCTGCAAAAGTTGCTGGAATAGCAGCAAGCTTATACATTGCGGTACTAATTGCGTGCTCCGGTACAGTTAATTCGAACTCGTTTACTGGTTCAAATGCACATGTTTCAGCGTGCTTTAAAGCATCCATTAAAACGAGTGGTGTTAAATTTCTAAAGTCACTTGCTGTTGTAACAGGGCTTGCATAACCAGTATGTGTTAACGTGACGATAATGTCCGTAACTTCCCATCCGTACAAACCTTGTTTTAACGTTTGAAATACAGTATCTTCAATCGCTTTATGAAATGCTAAAGGCAATGATCCAAGCTCAACACCTAACTTATATGTTATGCCAGAATTCAGTTCACCACGTTCAACTTTGAAGCCGATTGTCGCGTAAAATGGATTCGTTTTTTCTCCCATTAATTCAGCAGAATTCCCAATGCCAATTGGTTTCTCAATACATACAACCCGCGTATTTGAGAAAGTAACCTGCAAATTATATTTCTCAAAAAGTGTTGTTTCAATTACTTCTTTTTGTACTTCCCCGAAAAGGCGAATATATAGTTCATTATGAATATCATCTTTCCACACTTTAATGAGCGGATCTTCTTCACATAGATCCATAAGTGCAGCGTATAGATCATGAATTCGTTCTTTTGGTACTGCTTCAATAGCAGCTTCCATTTGCGGTTCGGCAAAGTGAATATCTTTTATATAATCCGTCCGCTTACCGATAATATCACCAATTTTGATATTCGTAAGTCCCCATACTTTGCAAAACTCTCCACTATGAACAGTAGAGGCTTGAACTGCATTTCCATTATGAAATATGCACATTTTTTTAATCTTTTCCTTATGTGGTAGAGACTCACTACGCTGAATATCAACATATTTTCTAACGTGTAAACGACCAGAAAATAGTCTTACGTAAGCAATCTTTTCGCCAGAAGATTCACGTTCAATTTTAAAAACAACACCGGATAATGTTTCATCTTGTGCCGATTTAGTAGCTGGAATTAAGGCTGAAATATTTTTAAGTAATTCAGTTACTCCTATACCTGTCATTGCTGAACCAAAAAAGATAGGAAACACATTTGCTTGCTGTATTTGCTTTTCGAGTTCTTTTCTTAATAGTGCATCCGGTATTATTTCGTTATTTACATATGACTCAAGCAATGATTCGTTAAATGGTGCTAATCGTTCAATACAATCGTCATAGGATTTATATTCAATAATCCGTACTTCCTTTGTACCTTCGTTTTCTACAGAGTAGAAGGGGGATGCTTCATTTGAAAGAAGCTCTTTTATTTGTTTCACAACTTTTTCAGTATTTGCGCCACTACGGTCTATTTTATTAACAAATAATATAGTAGGTATGTTTAATTTCTGTAATGTCCGCATTAAAATCTTCGTTTGTGCTTGCACACCTTCAACGGCAGAGATAACTAAAATCGCACCGTCTAAAACGCGGAATGATCGCTCCACTTCAGCGATAAAATCAGCATGTCCAGGTGTATCAATAACATTTACTTTTAAATCATCAATAAAGAAAGAAACGACAGATGCTTTAATCGTAATTCCGCGTTGTCTTTCTAATTCCATTGAGTCAGTTTGCGTATTGCCACTATCTACTCGGCCAACTTCTTTAATCACATTCGTTTCATAAAGAATACGCTCAGTCAAACTCGTCTTGCCAGCATCTACGTGCGCGACAATCCCTATATTTATTGTTGTCATATATAAATATCCTCATTTCATTTTCCATTTTCATATCCTCATTTCTATTTGTGTATTGCCGCATTACAATCACTCTCCAGTCATTTGAATTATTACTATTATAATGTAATTTACATTTTTTGTAACGCGACAAAGCGCCTTAATTTGGAAAAAATAAAAATGAAAACAAAATGCTTGCATTCTAAATCGATATAGATTATATTAATTGACATATCAACTATTGATGCATCAAATATTTTTGTTTTGCATGTAAAGGAGGGGTAATTTGACAAGTTCATGCTCAAAAGAAGCAATAATTTTATATAAATTACACTTTCTAAATAAAGAAGTAAGTTCGAAGTTTGAAGGGTGTACGGGTATGAGTCAATCTAGACTAGAGCTTATACTTCAGTTATATGAAGTAGATGAAATTAGTCAAAAAGCACTTCAGCAAGAAGTGAATATTGATAATGCCGCGATTACGAGGCATTTAAAACAGCTGGAAGCAAACGGAATGATTACAAGACGTAAAAATCCAGATGATAACAGAATTACGTTAGTTTCTCTTACAGAAGAGGGGCGAAATAAAATTCAAGTGTATCAAGAGGAAAAAGAGCGTTTCGCTACTTCAGCATTTAAAGGATTAAGTGAAGAAGAACGCGACAATCTTTTAACGATGTTAGACCGCATTCAAGAAAATATAAAAGAACTTTAAAAAAGGGAGAATACAACTATGACTAACTCAGTAAAAACAAATGATTTTAACGAAATTTTAACAGGACGTCGTTCAATTCGTAAGTACGATCCTTCAGTAAAAATTAGCAAAGAAGAAATGACAGAAATTCTTACAGAAGCAACACTTGCACCATCTTCAGTAAACATGCAACCATGGAGATTCCTTGTTATTGAAAGTGACGAAGCAAAAGCAACACTGGCTCCACTTGCGAAATTCAATCAATCTCAAGTAGAAACATCTTCAGCGATGATTGCTGTATTTGGTGACTTAAACAACTTTGATAACGCAGAAGAAATTTACGGTACAGCAGTAGAGCGCGGACTTATGCCAGCTGAAGTAAAAGAAGATCAAATGAAAAAACTTTCAGGTTACTTCTCAATGGTTACACCAGAAGTAATGAAAGATACTGTACTAATTGACGGTGGTCTTGTAGCGATGCAATTTATGTTAGCAGCACGTGCTCACGGCTATGATACTTGCCCAATTGGTGGATTTGAAAAAGACCAAATCGCAGAAGCTTTCGGATTAGACAAAGAGCGTCACGTACCAGTTATGTTAATTTCAATCGGAAAAGCTGCTGACAGTGGTTATCCATCAGTACGTCTTCCAATTGAAAAAGTTGCTGAGTGGAAGTAATTTTATAACAAAACAGAAATAAGTGAGATATGAGAGGGGAAACACCATGATTATTATTCACGCAATATTTCAAGTAGATCCAGCAAAACAACAATCATTTTTAGAAGAAATTCAGCCACTACTTCATGGTTCAAGAGAAGAAAGTGGAAATGTATCTTACGATTTATATAAAGATACTGAAAAAGAAAGTGTTTATACGATGGTAGAAGTATGGAAAGATGAAGCAGCAGTTGCGAGTCATAATACGAGTGAACACTTCACATCTTTCGTTAGTAAAGCATCACAGTTTTTAAATGCTCCGCTTGATATAAAAGCTTATAATGGAACGTTAGTAAAATAATATGGTTATAGAAGATGACTTTGGCGTATGCTGAGGTCATCTTTTTTATTTACTTATATTTAATTGCATGTTAATGTATACTTAATTTTTTAATATCTCTACCAATGGAAAAAGAATATACAAGCTATATGGAACTCTTTGTAGAGTATTGCTTCTTTAATTGTTCATGAGTGTATCTTTGTTTTATTAATATAGAATGAAAAAAGGATACATTAGAGCTAAACGATTAACGGGTAGCATGTTAATAAAAAATTACATGAGTTTAGTAAAAACTTATAATTTATTTTTAAGGGTGTGAAAATATAATGAAACCGGTATTGAAAAGCATACTTATTTCCTTTGCTTTTTCTGCAGTAGGGATGTGTTGGTTGCTGTTCATGTTATTTAGAGGAGGCGGAGACTGGTTATTGTCTTGGATAGGTGTATTAATGGCATATTTATCTTTATACACTTTAATAGATTTATATTGTAAAAATACATACGAAAAAACATTAAATATAGTGCTTATAAAATCAACAGTTACTACCTTTAGTTTTGGAGTATTAGGAATCATATTTGGTATAATACACGAGCTATTAACACCATGGAGTCTCAGTTTAATGGTTTGGTATTGGCTGCTAATTCTACTTTTATTTTTAACGACCATAATATTATTAGTTATTTTAGTATTTGTAAATCGTAAAGATCAAAATTTCCCCGGGGTATATAGATTACTTATACTTCTAAGTTTACTTCTTACGTTAGGACCAGTATTGTGGCCACTATTTCTTACTATTCTTGGAAATGGTATGAATGCTAGTGCAGGATGGTAAAACTGAATAAAGATTAGTAGTTTAAAGAAGTGAATGGAATAAAAAGTTGATATAGGGTTTTAAGTAAGAGAACGTGTTTTGATAAATTGAAAACACGTTCTTTTTTTATTGTTAATCTTAATATGAACTCCTTAAATTTATAAGATAATTCGATTGGGAAAAAGATATGTTACTGGAACAAACATATATGTACCTTTGAAACGAACACAATTAATGAATCATCTTAAAAATAATAAAGATGAGGTGAAATGAAAATAAGGGCAGTTAAGTGGCTGTCCTTATTTTATATGCCCTTTTTATTTTCATGCATAGCTCTTTCTCAGTTTATCGTATCAAAATTTGAACGTAAGTATTTCGTAAGGAATGGATAAGAAAAAAGAGAGTTTTATCATATAGGATTAAAGTATAACTTGAATTAATCCGATATTAATAGAGGAGAGGGAGCCTTATGAAAAAATGTAATTCAATTAAGTTAGCAAGTTTAGCAGTTTTATTAGCGGGTACTACTCTATTCACACCAGGTTTTACTGTGAAAGCAGAGTCAGCCCAAAATATTTCTAGTTCGTCAGAAGCACATGATCAAAAGAACCGGAATAGTTGGAAAAAAGTAATGCAGGAAACAATACAGCTTGGAACACCAGGAATATTAGCGAAGACGTCTAACAATGGAAAGATTAGTAGTTATACTGCTGGCGTCGCGGATTTAAATACAAAGAAAACAATGAAATCGGATTATCGTTTTCGGATTGGGAGTGTGACGAAGACTTTTACCGCTACGACTGTTCTTCAATTAGTAGGAGAAAATCGCGTGCAACTTGACGATCCAATTGAAAAGTGGCTACCGGGTCTCATTCAAGGAAATGGGTATGATGGCAATCAAATTACGATACGTCAACTTTTGAATCATACGAGTGGTATAGCTGAATACTTAAAGTCAAAAGACGCTGATATTATGAATTCGAAAAAAACGTATACAGCAGAAGAAATAGTGAAAATAGGACTTTCTCTACCCCCAGATTTTTCACCAGGTAAGGGATGGTTGTATTCAAACACAGGATACGTCATATTGGGAATGCTTATTGAAAAAATAACTGGAAATAGTTATGCGGAAGAAATTGAAAAGCGAATTATTGAGCCTTTGGATCTGTCAAATACGTTTTTACCAGGGAATTCACCCGTAATTCCAGGTAAGAATCATGCCCGAGGGTATATGAAAATTGATGAAACAAGTGAATTGAAAGACATGACGTATTATAATCCGAGTTTAGCTAATGCAGCTGGAGATATGATTTCAAATGCGGACGATTTAAATACGTTCTTTGCATCTTTACTCGGTGGTAAGTTACTGAAAGAACGCGAGCTAAAAGAAATGCTTACTACAGTTCCTATAGAAGGAAAAGGTCTTGGTGATGGATATGGTCTTGGGATCTATGAGACGAAACTTTCAAATGGTGTTTCAATTTGGGGTCATGGAGGGTCGATTCCTGGATTTACAACTTTTGTTGGCGGAGTAATTGGAGGCAAACATACATTGGCTGTCAGTATTAACTCTTTAGGTGCGATTGATGTTTTAACACAGTTTAATAAAATGATGCAAGTTGAATTTAAGAAATAGATGAAAAGAAAGCGAATGGAATCCGGCTTTAGTTGTAAATAAAAGAGATGCTTTTTAATTTTGCAAATAAGGACAGTATTAGCATTCATGGTATGGCAGCAATCAAGTATATGTAGAACATAAATACGGATACAAGTGTAATTCAATCTTATAGTCTAGTATAAAAAAGATGTCAGTTGCATGACATCTTTTTTATTTTGGATCAAAGAGATATATTATAAATTTCGAAAATTGTTATTTTTGTAATCATTCCATATAATAAAGAGTATAGGGGATATACAGGGGAGTTAGGACTGGATAATACTTTAGTTAGTTAATTATTTTTGTTTTAATAAATAAAAGTAAATTGATGTGGAGTGAAATACATTGGGACAAAATCAGTTTAGATGGAGTAACACACAATTACGAGAACATGTTGAAGTAATAGATGGCACAAGAAGCCCGCACATTTTATTCAAGAATGCAACATATTTAAATTCCTATATGCGCGAGTGGGTGCAAGCAAATATTTGGATCTATGATGACCGCATTATATATGTAGGAGAAAAACTACCAGAGCAACTACACGAATGTGAAGTCATTGATTGTGATGGAAAGTATGTAGTTCCTAGTTACATAGAACCGCATGCACATCCATATCAATTATATAATCCTGAAACTTTAGCAAATCATGCGATGCAATTTGGTACAACAACTTTCATTAATGATAATTTAACTTTGTTTTTCACATTACAACGGGAAGTAGCGTTTCGTTTATTAGATGAATTTAAAAAGATTCCAGCAAGTATGTATTGGTGGTGTCGTTTCGATGGACAGACTGAACTACAGAATGGGGAATCTTTATTTAATAGTGAAGAAATAATGGGATGGCTGAAGCATGAAGATGTTCTTCAGGGCGGCGAGTTAACAGCATGGCCGAAACTATTACATGGCGATGATGAAATGTTAAATTGGGTGCAGGAAACAAAGCGGTTACAGAAAAAAGTAGAAGGTCATTTTCCCGGTGCGTCTGAATCAACGTTAGCGAAGTTAAAGTTACTAGGTGCTGATTGCGATCATGAAGCGATGACAGGACAGGAAGCATTAACACGCCTTATGCAAGGTTACACCGTTACTCTTAGAAACTCTTCTATCCGTCCAGATTTAGAAGTTTTACTGAAAGAATTGCTGGAATTAGGTGTCAAGCAATTTGATAGATTCATGTTCACAACAGATGGTTCACATCCGTCATTTTATGAAAACGGAATGACGAATGTTATGATTTCTACCGCGATAAAACAAGGAGTTCCAGTAATAGATGCTTATCATATGGCAAGTTATAATATTGCTCGTTATTATAATATGGAGCATTTACACGGCGCGATCGCGACAGGAAGAATTGCAAATATTAATATTTTGGAAAGTAAAGAAAATCCGATTCCAATAAGTGTAATTGCAAAGGGGAAATGGATGAAGCGTGACCGAATAAACAAAAATGCATCATTACATATAGACTGGAGTAAATTCAAAGTAACTCCATTATCATTAGACTGGTCTTTAAAGAAAGAAGATATGATTTTTTCTGAAACAACAGGTATAAAATTATTAAATGATGTTATTTCAAAACCATATGTAACTGAAATCGACTTAAACGGTGAAGAACTTTCTATTGAGCATGATGAATGTTTCCTTATGATGATTGCTCGTGATGGCACTTGGCGAGTGAATACAGTTGTGAAAGGTTTTGCGAATGGATTAGGAGGTCTTGCTAGCTCTTATTCCGGTACAGGTGACATCATTCTTATTGGAAAAAGGAAAGAAGATATGCTTACAGCTTTTCATAGAGTAAAAGAGCTAGGTGGCGGTATGGTAATAGCGGAAAGAAATGAAGTGTTACACGAAATTGCATTACCATTGCTCGGGATTATGTCCGATTTAAAAATGAGCGCATTAATACATAAAGAGAAAAAGATGGTGAAATTACTGCAAGAGCGAGGTTATTCTTTTAACGATCCAGCTTTCACAATACTATTCTTTTCAGCGACTCATCTACCTTTCATTAGAGTGACACCAGTTGGTTTATATGATGTGAAAAGTGGTAAGGTACTTGCTACGCCGATTAAATGTTAAATATAAATCCCTTATAAAAATCAATTTTATAGGGGATTTATTATTTTCAGTATAAGAATAGAATCACCTCAAAAACAAATAATATAGTATCTAAATCATTTGAGGTGATACTTAAATATGAAAAAACTATTGTATGTTTTAAGTGTATTTATTTTGTGCGTATCTATACAGCATGTGGTACATTCTCAGTCAAATGCACCAGGGTTATCTTCAGATTGTCTGGAAGAAAGTAAAATTCGTGATGAAAAGTATGTGAAAAACATTATGAATGACATTATATCTACATTTGATTTAAAGATTGATGAAAATAGTTTTTGGGAAATTAGTAAAAGAGACCTAGAGGCTGCGCATTTGATGTATGGCGGAAGGGAAAATGATTCTTATTATAATTCGCTAACTAAAGTTTATGATAGTGGTGGATATAGGGGAGAGCCTAGATTATTTGTGAAGGCGCAAGAAGCATTTTTACTTTATAAAGAAATAGACGATACTAATGTAATGAAACGCCTAAATCTTGAAAAAGGGGAATGGATTGTTACTGAAACGAAAAAGAAGCAAGGGAAAATCGTGGAATACAAGCCGTTACAATGTGAAAAAGAGAAATGAGTATCATAATATGAACTGATGTAACAAAATGCTAATTAATGTTGTTTTTATCAACCGATAGCCTGTTATCTATATAAAATAGAAAAAGGTAAGTAAACATATTATCCTTTTGTAATATGTTTATTTACCTTTTTGAATGGGGTTAGTTGAAAACTATTTGCTGGCTAATGCAAAAATAATTTCCAACGAATCCTTCATCGTAAAAAGAGGAGTTTGTGTCAAAATATTTATACATTGCTGAAACATCTATGTATATTTTATTCTACAGTATTAATAAAAGAATGTTGGCTATTCATAAGAAATAGCATTGGCACAGTTTTTGCTTGTATTAAATGTAAGGAAGGGGAATTGTATGTAAGGAATCTGTATTCGTAATAGTATAAAACAAGCTACTATTGCATCATTGATCATACTTGTATTTATAGCGGAACTGTAAATACATACAAATAAGTATTTTCTGGTTTTAATATTCTGAATTTTCTTTAAAGTTATTAGGGGGCAATGGTATGGTTAAATATTCGAAAATTTCTAAGCTGATTCTTGGTGTGGGACTAGTGACAATATCATGTAATGGTTTGCAAATTCAAGCAGAGACAAAAGAGAAAAATGTGAAGAGCGTATTACAAATGGAGCCGGTAGGAATACAGAAATCTGTTGATGAGTTGGCGCACTCTTCAACAGTACAAGAAAATGCATCTTTTACAAAACGGTTAAAGTTATCGGATTTATCGCAGCGTCCGCTAGCACCAAACGAGGATGTTAAACCGTTAGCTGAAGAAAAAAAGTATTCGATGGCTGAGTTAAATCAATTAAGTAACAAACAATTAACTGATCTTCTTGTGACGATTAAATGGTATCAAATCCCGGAGTTATTTCAGTTTAATAGTGATAGTCTCAAGTTCTATCAAGATGATAGCCGAATGCAAGCAATCATTAATAAACTAGCAGAACAAGGTCAAACTTATACGAAAGATGATTCAAAAGGGATTGAAACGTTAGTAGAAGCTCTACGTGCAGCATTTTATTTAGGTTTTTACCATGATGAATTAAGCAAACTAAATGAGCGTAGCTACCATGATAAATGTTTACCGGCTTTAAAAACAATTGCAAAAAATCCGAATTTCAAACTTGGTACATCAGAACAAAATAAAGTTATTTCATCATATGGGAAATTAATTGGAAATGCATCGGCTGATGTTGAAACGGTTTTATATGCAGGTGAAATTTTTAAACAATATAACGATAATCTTGCAACTTTCATTGAAGACCGAACGAAAGGAGACGCTATTTATGAGTTGATGAAGGGAATTGACTTTGATATTCAGACGGATATGTACACGACTGGAAAAGAGCCAAAAGATACGATGTGGTATCGCAATATTGATAACTTTATTAATGAAGTAAATCGTTTTGCACTAATTGGTACTGTAACAAATAAAAACGGATGGTTAATTAATAATGGAATTTACTATGCTGGTCGATTAGGCAAGCTTTATAGTACACCAACAAAAGGCCAGCAAGTTGTTACAGAAGCGATGCGGATTTATCCACATTTAGGGGAGCAATATTTTGTTGCAGCAGAACAAATTACTACAAATTACGGAGGAGTAGATGCGAACGGAAAAACAATAAGTTTAGATCAAATTCGAGAAGAGGGTAAAAAGAAATATTTACCGAAAACGTATACGTTTGATGATGGAGCTATTGTCTTTAAAACAGGGGATAAAGTTAGCGAAGAGAAAATTAAACGTCTATACTGGGCGGCAAAAGAAGTACGCTCTCAATTTTATCGTACAGTTGGTAGTGATAAACCACTTGAAAGTGGACATGTTGATGATGTGTTAACGATGGTTATTTATAATAGTCCAGATGAATATCAATTTAACCGTCAATTGTATGGATATGAAACGAATAATGGTGGAATGTACATTGAAGGAACGGGAACTTTCTTTACATATGAACGTACACCAGAGCAAAGTATTTATAGTTTGGAAGAATTGTTCCGCCATGAATTTACACACTACTTACAGGGAAGATACGAGGTTCAGGGATTATGGGGCCAAGGGGAAATGTATCAAAATGAACGTTTAACATGGTTTGAAGAAGGGAATGCAGAGTTTTTTGCAGGTTCAACGCGATTAGATAGTGTAGTACCACGAAAAAGTATAATTGGTGGATTATCTTATGATCCTGCAAAACGTTATACAGCAGCACAAACATTAAATGCGAAATATGGAACGTGGGATTTTTATAACTATTCGTTTGCATTGCAATCATATATGTATAATAACCGTCCTGAAATGTTCGATAAAGTGCATGATTTAATTCGTGCAAATGATGTTTCAAGTTACGACGCATATCGTTCTACATTAAGCAAAGATAATAAATTAAATGAAGACTATCAATCTTATATGCAAATGCTTATTGATAATCGCGATAAGTATACAATTCCACAAGTATCAGATGAGTACTTAGCGCAGCATGATCCAAAATCGATTTCGGATGTTACATCAGATATCACAAATGAAGCAAAGTTAAAAGATGTGAAGGTAACAAAAAATAAATCACAATTCTTTAATACATTTACACTACAGGGGACATATACAGGAAGTGCGGCAAAAGGAGAAATTGAGGACTGGAAAGTGATGAATCAAGCAACAAATGATATGTTGAAACGTCTTTCAGGAAAAGAGTGGACTGGATATAAAACATTGACTGCTTATTTTGTAAATTACCGTGTTAATAATGCTGGACAATTTGAATATGATATTGTATTTAGCGGAGTGAATACGGAAGAAGGTACGGCTGTAGAAAAAGAACCGAATAATTCATTTGATACAGCGAATCCACTATCTTTGAACACTTTATTAAGAGGAAACTTAAGCGATCAAGATCAGGGGGATAAATTTGTTATCGATGTAAAGGATCAAAAAGATTTACAGATTTCTGTTACGAACGAACAAAACCTTGGAATGAACTGGGTATTATATTCTGAATCAGATCTAAATAATTATGTAGCTTATGCAACTAAACGTGATGGAAACAAATTGCTTGGAAATTATAATGCGAAGCCAGGGAAATATTACTTAAGTGTATATAAGTATGGCGGTGGAACAGGGAATTATACAGTGCAAGTAAAATAATTTACTATAGTTTGTTTTGAAAGGCTACTTATCGCATTTTTTAGTTAAATAAAGTATTTAATGTTAAACATTAAACTACTTCAATATACCCCTGTTCTATAATTAGAACAGGGGTATATTGGTTTTATATTTTTAAATTATATAACCTCATTGGATTTTGACAAGAAAATAATTAATATAGATTTGAATTCTCATTCGTAAAGCATGTTTTAATCTTCTTAATGCTCTTTCATTTTTGTCCCAATGCTTGTTTTCAAATCAGTTGATACTTGATCGAAATACCCCAAAACTATCTTCCTAATATCATCGGATATAACGTTCAAATCACTAGCTAAATTTTCAGCAAGGTGTTCTTTCTCTATTTGTGTTAACTTTTCATAAAATTCACCAGGCTGCACAAAATCGTCTTGCTTAGTTATAGAAGTTCTTTCAAGCTTTCCTTCAACGTATCTTCCGTCACCGCTAGTTGCTTGATTAGCAGGTGTCCAATTTTGCTGTTGGTTGATCGCTATTTTACGAAATTCAGGTCCAATTCTTCTTCTTTGAGAATCACTATAAATGTTAGCACGACCTTGTAGCATTTTATCATCTGATAGTTCTGCACCGTCTAGTAAATTAGAAGGGGAGAAAGCGACCTTTTCTACTTGTTCTTTATAGTTTTCAGGATTTTTATTTAATATCATTTTGCCTACTGGTATAAGAGGATACTCCTTTTCATCCCATACTTTTGTATCATCTAAAGGGTCATAAGAAAGGTGTGTTTCATCTTTAGGATCCATGAGCTGGACATATAAACCATATTCCACTGCTTTACCAGCCTCAATTGTATCGTATAAATCTTTCCCGCTATAATCAGGATTTTCGGCGGCCAGTTTATTTGCTTCCTCACTAGTAATGAATTGTACACCTTCAAATGGATACCAATGATACTTTACATACTTTCGATAACCTTGAGCATTTCTCCAAACATATGTATTTACACTATGTCCTGGGATGTGGCGAAGACTTTTTACCGTACCAGCATCAGAGTATAAACGGACAACAAAATGAATGGATTCGGGTGCTCTAGCAACAAAATCCCAAAATCTATCAGGGTCTATTAAGTTATTTTTAGGTGAAGGCAATAACGCATTAATAGTTTCAGGGAAACGCATCGGATCACGAACAGAAAAGACAGGAAGGTGATTACATAAAAGATCAAATACGCCTTCTTTTGTATAAAATTTTGTAGCAAAACCCCGTACATTTCTAGAAGTATCAGGTGTTCCTTTCGTACTAACAGCTAATGAAAATCGAACCATAACAGGAACTTTCTCATTTGAATTTTGTAAAAAGCTTAGTTTTGTATGTTCAGACATCGGATATATCGTTTGAAAATAACCGAATGCACCAAATCCTTTTGCATGAACAGGTCTTTCTAAAATTTTTTCGTGAATAAATTCTTGTAACGCCTCGTGCAGTACATTATCTTGCTTTAAAATAGGTCCACGTGAACCAACTGTTTGAGAGTGAAGTTTAGCTTGTTCATTACGTTCTCCATTTTCATTAAAGCCTTTTCCTAGTAAAGATTGTCCCTGTTTATCATAGTTTTCATCCATCGATATAGCCTCCAAATCTTTTTTTCCATTGTTACTAAATATGATTTTATAGCCTTGATTATGTATGACACGCAAAGTTCAAAATAGTAACAGACCGCTAGATGAAAAAAACGTGTATGTAGTGGACCTGTTGAAATAGAAGAAATTATGGAAAAATGAATATCGGGAAGAAAATTACTATTAAAATTACAATCTTAAAAATGAATTTATATATGACTTTATAGAGAATGAACATAAATAAACAGGGAAAATAACTAGGAGGAATTTAAAATGTCGGATTGGTTTCAATTAGATAAAGAATATATGATGCCTACGTATTGTCGTACGAAGGTTGCAATAGAAAGAGGAGAAGGGTGCAAGCTTTATGATGTGGATGGTAAAGAGTATGTAGATTTATTTTCTGGTGTCGGAGTGAACGTATTAGGGTATAATCACCCGAAAATCGTGCAAACGACAATGGAACAAGTTACGAAATCTCTGCATCTCCCATTTCATTTTTTAAACCCAGTTGCGATTGAGTATGCAAAGAAATTAGTTGATTGCTCTTTAAAAAATGGAAAAGTCTTTTTTACAAACTCTGGTACGGAAGCGACAGAAACAACGTTGAAATTAATTGATAAATATAGAGCGAATACGCATGAGGAACGTGAAGGAATCGTAGTGCTGAAGAATAGCTTCCACGGGCGTACGTTAGGGGCACTTCATTTTACGAGACAAGAAAGTGTATATCAAAATTTCCCTAAAACATCGATTCCTGTATATGAAGTAGAGCGCGAGAATATAGAGCAATTAGAAGAAACAATTGTTAAAGAAAATCCAATTGCGATTATGCTAGAGCCTGTATTAGGTAGCGGGGGGATATACCCTTTATCGGGTGAATATTTACATGGTGTTCAAAACTTATGTGATAAATATAATGTTATTCTTATCGTTGATGAAGTTCAAAGTGGTATGGGGAGAACTGGTAAACTATTTGCTTATCAAAATTTCAATATTACACCGGATATTATTCAAATTGGTAAGGGAGCAGGAGGCGGGATACCGCTTGGCGGAATCATTGTAGGTGAAAAGTTATGTGATGTATTTGCACCAGGAGATCACGGCACAACGTTTGCTCATTCTTCAATGGGAACGGCTTTAGGGTTAACGGTTTTAAATACATTGATTGACGATGGTTTAATGCAAGAAGCGTATGAAACATCACACTATCTAAATGATAAATTGCAAGAAATTCAGAAAGAAAATTCTTATTATATTCAGGAAGTACGTCATGCTGGAATGATGTTTGGAATTAGTTTGAATGATAAGAATGAAAATGTTAAGAAATTACAGGTGGAGCTAATGGAGAAAGGAATGTTAGTTGATGTTACACAAGGGAACATCATCCGTTTACTTCCTCCATATATAATTACTAAAGAAGAAATTGATGCATTTATTTATGAGTTTATCTCCTGTATTCATAGCTTATCAGCTATAGCGAGTGTTTAAAAAACTTTATAAAAAAGTACCTTATTTTTAATTCAAATAAGAAGAAAATAGGGGTGAAAAAAATAAATTTACGTATTAAAATAAAAAGCTGAAAAAGGTACTCGTATAGCGCCTTATTCAGCTTTTTAAAATAGTAAATTACTTAACATAGGAAGCATCTCATTGGACAAATAATTAATTATGTGAAACAATAATAACAGATAAGGAGACGTTGCTTTTCCTTAAGTGCTTCGTATTGAATTTATTCTAGTAAGAGAAGGTGTGCTTAAAGAAGTTAAATTAAATAAGGAGCTGTTTTACTATATGCAACAAAATAATGATTTAAATTTTGAACCTCAAGACGTTAATATTGTCAATTCTAAACAAGCGAAAAAAGCAGTTATTGCTACTGGCATTGGGAATGCAATGGAGTGGTTTGACTTTGGATTATACGCGTATTTAGCGGTAATTTTAAGTCAATTATTCTTCTCAGGTGTGGATAATAGTGGTTTGCAACTTGTACTAACATTTGGTACATTTGCGGCGGCCTTTCTCGTTCGACCAATCGGAGGTATTTTCTTTGGTAGAATAGGAGATAAATACGGCCGAAAGATTGTTTTAAGTACAACTATTATTTTAATGGCACTTTCTACATTATTCATCGCATTACTACCAACCTATGAACAAATTGGTGTATGGGCACCAATACTACTTTTAATTGCTCGAATGATTCAAGGCTTCTCTACAGGCGGCGAATATTCAGGTGCAATGGTTTATATCGCAGAATCTTCTCCAGATAAAAAGCGTGGTATACTCGGTAGTGGTCTTGAAATTGGAACACTCTCAGGTTACATTGCTGCCTCGGTAATTGTTACCATTTTAACGTTATTATTAACAGATGAGCAAATGCTCAGCTGGGGATGGCGTATTCCTTTCTTAATTGCTGCACCAATTGGTTTGGTCGGTTTATATTTACGACGTCATTTAGATGAATCTCCAATCTTTCAAGAGATGGAAAAAGCACAAGAGGAATCTGAAGACAACGAACAATTTTCATTTATGGATATATTAAAATATCACAAAAAAGACTTCTTATTAAGCACAGTAATTGTTGCCTTCTTTAACATTACAAACTATATGATCCTTTCGTATATTCCTTCTTATTTAACACAAGTACTAAAAGTCAAAGAAACAACTGGCTTATTAATTATTTCAATTACGATGGCACTTATGATTCCACTGGCACTTTATTTCGGTAAATTAAGTGATAAAGTAGGTAATAAACGCGTAGTGCAAATTGGTTTACTTGGTTTAGCATTATGTTCAATTCCAGCATTTTTATTAATTGGTAACGGACATATTGTAGCCATGTTTGCGGGTATTTTCATTTTAGGTTTCTTCCTTAGTGTTTATGAAGGAACATTGCCTTCGTTATTACCAGCACTCTTTTTCACCGATGTACGTTATCGTGCGCTTTCTATCTCCTTTAATATTTCTGTATCTATATTCGGTGGTACAACGCCGCTTGTATGTTCATACTTAGTTCATGCTACTGGTAATCCACTGGCACCAGCATTTTATTTAACTGGTGTAAGTGTAATTGGATTAATTGTGTTTAGTGTACTGTTTGTCACAACATCAGGACGTGCACTAAAAGGTTCTTACCCTACTGTAGAATCGAAAAAAGAAGCACATCAAATTGCTAAAGAGGATCCTGAAGAAACACTTTGGTGGCATGAAGAATCTTTAGAAATTGAAGCAGGAAAAAAAGCATAATTTGTGAAAAGCAACGTGGACTTTTACACAAAAAGACTCCTAGTTTAATAGGAGTCTTTTTGTATACATCATTTTCTCTTCTTCTCCAAACTCTTCTGATACGCATAAAGCTTATAAACCTCTTCCTTAAATTCATGCAGAAGTACAGTGTTTTCACCATTTGAATAACGCACTGCATTATACGCGTCTATAATAATATGACTCTGAATATTTACCTCTTCTTCATCATTAATTCTCTCTAGCCAAGCTTCAACAGTTTCTCCTCGTTCTCGGTTTAAAGGAGGAGATAGCTTACTCTCGAGTTTGAAAATTTCTTTTCGAATTTCGTTATGTGGTGGTTTATTTCGTTTGAAGCGTTTTTGGCTAATGCCTTTTTTATCAGTAATGATTGTAGATTCAAAGACAGGCATATTTGGTAAACTTAAATGTTTTCGTTTTTTTACTATTTTCCAAACGACGTAAATAGCGATGGCTGTACAGACCAATATTGTAATGCTATTTATGAGAGTTGGATCAAAAGGACGCTGCCCCAGTTCCTCTTTAATTTGAGGATCTTTTAAATTTCCTTTATTCGACCAAAAGTCGTCTGTATCTTTTAATGCAGCTGCCGAGAACAATGGATTTAAAGCATAACCAAATCCTAAGGCAACTACTTGTATGATATAGGAAAAAAGAAGCCGAATATAAGGAAATACCGGAATAAGTAAAGCGCTAATTATTCCAATCGTAATAATAGAAGTGAAACGTAATAGCTGTTGATTACGATTGGAACCTGTTAACCAAAATGTAATCATAATGTGTAAAGTTAATAGTAACAATTTCCACAATGGCGGAAAGGGGGCATAAAATATAGCTGAAACGACAAACCATACAATACCGCCTAACGATTTTTGTACTGGATATCCCGGTCCAACAGAGTGTACGATAAAGAAAAACAGTGGTAATAATATTGTGCCTAAAATAGAGAAAGGTAGAAATAAAGAACAACCGATTATTTGAATAACTAACAGTAGTACAAAACCTGTTGTTTTTTTCTTCATAAATTTATGAATAAGAAATACTCCTACATAACCGGTCACTAAAAATATAGCAATACCAATGAGTTCATCTCTTTCCGTTAATAATGAAAGAAGGAGGAGCAGAATAAAGTCATTAACGTGATAGAGCCAAGTTTTCAAGCTTTTCCACCATCCCTTCATTATTAATGAGGAACGTAGGCTGAGATAGAAGAGGGAGCTCCTTTTTCTGCAAACCAATGTATATCATTGTAGATGAGCGTTCCCTTTTTCTCGTTACATAGTGAAGAAATCCTTGTTTCGGAAGTAGCGTACTATCATCTGAAATACGTGCTAATTCTTCTAACGCTTTGGCGTAATGTGTTTGTCCTTCGTTTAATGGTAAAAGCAAAGGGCCACCTTCTGCTAAAACACTAATAAATAACTCAAACGGAATTTGATGCTTCGTTGCGAATTGACAAATGTACGTTGTAAATGAAATAAGGTCTTCTACATTTTCTTTCCAACCAAACCCACGATCAGCAGCTAAAGAAAGACAAATCGTCCAACTATAATTTTTTACAGGTTCATATTGCTTCGCTTGTAACGCCTGCATTTTAGCAGATGCTTTCCAATGAATAGAGCGGAAAGATTCACGTTCATATCGTTTAACACCGATAATGGATGTTTCATCATTGTAAAAAGAGAAATTCGTTCGATACGAACCTGTTAATAGTTGCTGAAGTTCTTGTAAACCGGCCACCTCTTTAGGAGAAGGGTACACAATAATTTCAGTCTTTAACTTATCGAAAACAGGTAAATGTACAGTTAAAAGATGAAAAGGATCTTTTAAAACACATTCGAGCTGTTCAATTTGAAACACACCACGCTTCGTTGCGGTTAATGTTAAATCCCATTTTTGTGCTGAATGAGCAGGTTGTGAAAATGGGAAAGAAAATAACGTTTTCGATATTTGTTCAATCCCTTGATCTTTATGCGGTATAAGAGATGAATTTAAATGAAAATAACAAATGCCGTTAACGAGTGGTATATTTGCACCATTTTTTAAATGAATAAAAAACTGTCCAGATTCATCAGGGAAAAGCCGAGTTGTTTGTTTTTCATTTATAACTTGAAATCTTTTCTCTATGTAAGCGACATATTTATAAATGAAAATCGCAAATAAATAGTAGAAGAAAAAGAGAAACATAATAATTCGTTGCGGCAGAAAAAACGTAAATAGTATAGCGCCTGGCACAGTTAATTGAATAATATGGAGTTGGAAAAATAAAGGTACAGTTACAACGCGCTGTCCATTCACGCTTGTTCAATCTCCACAGGTACGTCAACTTCTTTTAAAATCCTTTGCATTAATTCATTTTTTGTCGTACGTAAAGCTCCTTCCATCGATAAGACGATACGGTGATTCCAAACGGAAGGAACTAAAAATTGTATATCTTCAGGTGTGCAGTATTCTCTGCCGCGTAAAAAGGCTAGTGCTTGAACCGCACGTACTAAAGCTAATGTAGCACGCGGGCTTACACCGTTAGCAATGTAATCATGATTTCTTGTAGCGTGAGCAAGCTTAATAATGTAATGTTCTAACGGTTCTGATACGAAAATTTCTTTCACTTGTTTCTGTGCTTCTAAAATGTCTTCTAAAGAAATGACAGATGTGACGCTTTCTAACGGTGCATTGTTACGAAAACGGCGCATCATTTTTAATTCATCTTCAGGAGACGGATAACCAATTGAAATCGTCATTAAAAAGCGATCAAGTTGTGCATCTGGAAGAGGGAAAGTTCCTTGTGATTCAATCGGGTTTTGCGTCGCAATAACAAAGAACGGTTTCGGAAGAGGAGTAGACTGCTTTTCAAGCGTTACTTGTCGTTCTTCCATCGCTTCTAACAAACTAGATTGTGTTCTCGGCATCGCGCGGTTAATTTCATCTGCAAGTAGTATATTTGTCATAACTGGTCCAAGTCTTAATTCGAATTCACTAGTTTTTGGATTGAAATATTCAATACCTGTTACATCACTCGGAAGTACATCAGGGGTAAATTGAACGCGAGAAAAATTACCACCAATGCTTTTAGAAATTGTTTTTGCTAGTAATGTTTTTCCGGTACCAGGTACGTCTTCAAGCAGTACATGTCCATCAGCAAGCAGTGAAACGAGGAGTAAATCAATTACATTTTCCTTACCGACAAAAACAGATCCTATGTTTTCTTTTAATTTATTTATCATATGTATCATTCCTTTCAAAATAAAAGTGGATATTTCTATATTTTAACAAATTATTCAGAAAATTGGTATGATTTTTTAATCCGAAGAAATAGATATTTAATTTTAATATTACACTTGCATATTTTGGAATATGATTATACAATATCGTTATACGATGTATCGCTAGTCGATATATCAGTAAGCGATGTATCGGAGGTAGTTATAATGAATGCGAAAGCGCAAAAATACATTCCATTAACTGAGGCGACATATTACATATTGTTGTCACTTGTAAAGCCAATGCATGGTTATGGAATTATGCAAATGGTAGAAGAGATGACAAATGGGGAAGTAAAGCTCGGTCCTGGTACTTTATACGGGAATACGACGAAATTACTAAAAGAAAAGTTAATTGTTGAAGTTGCCTCTACAGACAGAAAGAAGTGCTACGAGTTAACACCATTTGGTAGAGAAGTGTTAGAGCTAGAGTATAACAGGTTGCAGAGATCTGTAAGAAATGGAAACAGTATATTAGGGGAGTGAATGGAAGATGGAGACAAAGAAGGTATTTAAATTTTTTACGGCATGGAATTTAGAAAAAGAAGAAGTTTTTTTACGAAAGATGCATCAGCAAGGCTGGGCGTTACAAAAATATAATATGATGTATACGTTTAAGAAAACCGAGCCGAAAGATGTAATATATAAAGCGGATTTTAGATTGGTTTATAGAGATTCAAAAGAAAAACAACAAGAGTACTTCGAAATATATGAAATGTCTGGTTGGAAACGCGTAACGAGTTTTACAAGATGGAATTATTTTTGTAAAGAAGTAGAAGAGGAAAATGAGTTACCTGACATATATTCAGAGAAGGACACGAAGGTGCAAAAAATGAAGGAGTTATTACAATTTTTTGCATTTATTTCAATAGCTATGTTACCGTTAATGTTTAACACGTTTTTAAATTCAACAGAATCAATAGTGCCAATGTGGGCGAAAGTTATGATGGGGCTTGTTAGTTGTATGTATGTTTATTTCTTTATAAGGATCTCTTGGAAAATTAAGAAATTGAAAAGCGAAATATTATAATAAAGAGTGGATTTTAAAAGAAGATGATTTCGTAGATATTATACGGGAATCATCTTCTTTCATTTCTATGTAATTTTATTTTGTTCACTCTTTTTTACATAATAAAAGACTGTATATTTAAGGCATAGAACTAACAGTTACAAAGATAATACTAGTAATAATACCTAAAAAAATCATAAATGATGAAGAAACGATTAATAATAATGAACTACTGATTAATACTATTTTATTAGAGTTTTGATGTTTAAAGTGGTAATAAAGTAAAAAGCCGCAAACAGTAGAAACAATCCATATAGCTAGACCGTAAGGAGTTGTTATCTTCTTCCAATCGAAAATCCAAAAGTAAAAAATACCTATGTGACAAGTTAATAGTAGAAATGTAGATGGAATCATTAACTTTTTATTTAAAATCATTTATTTCACCTCTCTTATGTAAATATTACTAAAAGAGTGTGGAGTTGAAAATATAATATGGAAGTGAATAAGGTTTTCACTTAAAGAAACTACGAGATGAGTAAGAGATATTTCTAAATCAATTTCCATTTGCATGGGAATTTAAATGGAAAAAGAACCATATAAAATTATGAAGGGAGGAGAGTCATAAAATGCAGAGAAGGAACAATTATTTTCGTGCTCGTGCGAGTATGGTATACATGATGACTAATAATGAAGTAATGAATCACATTGTTGCTTTTCATATGGATACGAATGGAATGCTCACCTTTGTGGGTTCTTACCGAACTTACGGAAGAGGTACTGGCATAAAGGAAGTTTCTACAGAAACGGCAAACGATGGTATAGATCCTCTAGCATCACAAGGTTCTCTGACTTTGTCCCGTGATGGTCGTTTCCTATTTGCAGTTAACGCAGGCAGTCATAGTATCAGTAGTTTTATCATAGCAGATAACGGGGTACCGATTTTCGTGGATGTAAAGCCATCAGGAGGTGCTCAGCCCAATAGCATTGGTGTGTATGATAATCTTCTCTATGTCTCCAATGTAGGTAATGCTGCAAACAATTTTGCATCAAATATTACTGGATTTCACATAGATGATAAGGGAAACCTTACACCTATTCCAGGATCCACTCATGCTCTCAGTACCTTTAATGCTCAGCCCGCACAAGTTTTCTTCACCCTGGATGGTAGTAAAATTGTTGTCTCCGAGCTTACATCAAACCATCTCAGTGTCTTCCATGTAAATAAAGATGGTACGGTTACAGGACCAATTGTTAATGATTCTTACGGTAAAGGCCCATTGGGTGCTTACTTTCTAGCGTCCGGAATTCTCTTAGTTACAGAAGCAGTTTCAAATGCGTTGTCATCTTATTCATTGAGCAATGACGGTACTCTTCACGTAATCAGCGGCTCTGTACAAAACGGATATAAAACTGCCTGTTGGGTTATAACAACGAAGGATGAACGTTTTGCCTACACTACGAACACTTTAAGTGGCACCATCTCCACCTACCAAATCGCCCCCAATGGAGTACTGTCAGTAGTAAGGCATATTACTAGTACACCGCCGGGGACAGCACCGGGTCTTCCGATGGATGTTGGAGTGAGTAAAGATGGACGACATTTTTACACCCTTAATGGAAATCAGGGCACAGTGTCAGTATTTAATATTCAAAGTGATGGTAGTCTAGTAAGGTTGCAGGTTGTTGCTTCATCAAATTTTCCTTACTTTGGGTCGCAAGGCTTAGCTGTTCTTTGATTCTATTGGGCCGCTATATTTGTGTGGAAAAGAAAAATATATGACGGTGTATGAATAGTAGACATGTAGATGAATTAGGAACCTTTGATTAAACAGCAATTGTCGACCTTGCCTACGTAAAACGGAAAAACCCCCTATAGAAAATTGATAGGGGGTAGGGAAAATGTTTAAGAGAAAGACTGATTTTGCGCAGGTTTAATAAATTGTTCTGGATTTTCAACAAGCCCGCATACAGCACATTGAACGCGGTAAGTAGGTCCTTGATAAGCCATATGAAAAGCGTTCATCGTTTCATTTGTGTATTCTTCTTCTACTTGACCAGTTTGCGGATTTAATTTTACTGGTTTTACTTGTTGCTCAAGAATATTAAAGCGCGTTCGGTTCGTTTTACAGCTTGGACATAGCATTGGTTCCATATGTATACACCTCCATTTGTAGCATTTCTTAAGCGGTATGATTTTATGCAAGTAAAAAAACTTTCTCAATATAAATAGGTGTTTATTATATTTAAAATTCAGAAAAAATAAAATATAATAAATGTAAGAACTGGTTATGTCCAAACCAAATCTCCTGTTTTATGCCAATAAGCTGGGGGGCCGAGAAATCGGCCTCATTTTTTTGTGCCCATCTCAATAAGGTGCAAGGTTTTTAAAAACATTTGTCGAATTTTTAGAGGTGAAGGTTAAGGGGGAATAATTATGAACTTAAAAATGAAATACATTATTTTATATGTAGAAAAGTTTGAGCAATGTCTTCAGTTTTATAAAGAAATTTTAAGATTGCCAATAAGAGCAGAGCACGGTACATATATTGAATTTGAAACAGGAGCAACAATTTTAGCGATGAATACACGAGAGGATGTTAAGGAGTTAACGGGACTACCTCTTACAGAAGGTGTACTACAATCTTCTCATTTTGAGTTAGGGTTTGTTGTAGAGGATGTAAAGGAAACGATTGAGAAATTAAAAGAACAAGGGGTGAAAGTTCTAGTTGAGCCAATCGTAAAACCGTGGGGACAAACAATTGCTTACATTGCCGATCCAGACGGTAATTATATTGAAATTTGTAGTTCATTAGAATAGAAGGAGAAAAAGAGGATGGGGTTTCCAAAATTAGAAACAGAACGTTTACTATTAAGAGAACTTACACTATTAGATGCAGAAGCGATGTTCCATTATTTTTCAAAAGAATCCGTTATTCGTTATTTTGGGATGGATGCTTTCGAGAATATTGAGCAAGCGAAAACGACAATTCAAACGTTTAGAAAGCGTAATGAAGAGGGAAGCGTATTTCGCTGGGGAATAGAGAAGAAAGGAACGGATCAATTAATTGGTACGTGTGGATTTCATTTAATCAACAAGCATCATAAACGAGCTGAAATTGGTTATGAGCTAGATGATACACATTGGGGACAAGGATACGCAACCGAAGCACTGCAAGCAATGTTAGCTTACGGATTTGAAACGTTGCACTTAATAAGAATTGCAGCTGTCGTATATATAGAAAATGAAGCTTCCCGTAATTTATTAAAAAAAGCAGGGTTTCAAGAAGAAGGATTACTTCGGAAATATATGATTCAAAATGATGTTGCTCATGACACGGTCGTTTATTCATTATTAAAAGAAGATTGGCAAAAGTAATGAGCACAAGTGAAATAATGAAAGTGATTAAAGAACATAAAGATGAGCGATTTGTTTTAGGTATAGATGGCCTAAGTCGTTCGGGTAAAACAACATTAGTTAAAGAGTTGGAAGAAGATATGAAGGAAAGTGGAATCCCGTTTCATATTTTTCATATTGATGATCACATTACCGAGTGTAATAAGCGATATCATACTGGATTTGCAGAGTGGTATGAGTACTATAACCTTCAATGGGATATCGATTGGTTGCAGCGAAACCTTTTTCAAAAGTTACAAAACGATATTAAATTAGAATTACCTTTCTATCATGATGAAACAAACTCATGTGAACTGAAAGAAATACAGATTCCTTTAGTAGGTGTAATTGTTGTTGAAGGAGTCTTTCTTCAGCGAATAGAATGGAGAGAGTTCTTTCATTATATGGTGTATTTGGATTGTTCAAGACAAACAAGGTTTTTACGTGAAAGTGTAGAAACGCAGAGGAACCTTTCAAAGTTTCAAAATAGGTATTGGAAGGCTGAGGATTATTATTTGGAAAAGGAATCGCCGAAGGAGAGGGCGAATTTAATAATACATAATATGTAACAATGTAATAGCGGCGTAGTCTTTGTCGCATTACTCCAAATTTTTTAAAGTGGTTATTGATAGAGAGCTTTCATTATAATTAGTTTGAATAAAACCTCTACTTTTTACTCGAAAAGTAGAGGTTTTATTCTATGTCTTATCAAAAAACTATAGTGGATTAATTCTTTCAAGGGAAACGTATGTGCAGAACCAGAAATTCATTCAACCTAATAAGAACCTTTTATATCTTCTATTTGCCATATAAATCATGAATTAATAACAGCGTTTTCTTATGTGATTATATGTGTGAATTACTTTGAGGTTTTCTGTGAGAAACAAGATGTGTTTTGGAAGATACCAATCTTAGTTTGGTATCTATACTCACAATATTTTATTAAGGTAATAATGTTCACATATAAATCTAGAGTTTTTTATCAAAAGTTTGTTTATTTATTTTTGAGGATGAAATAGTAATTGGAGAACTAGGATTTGATGCTGGAGATGGTAATCTAGTCGCTTCAAAATGAGATAAAACGGCAAGGAATTGACCAGCTACACTGCTACTAGCAGAGATTCTGACTACATCTCCTGCTTGCAATTGGACGATAGTAGAGGGGTTTACAGCATTTAGAAAACCAGAATTTCCACCCATAAAATTATCGCTACCAGCTATAAAACTATTATTAACGGATATTAATGCTTGAGTTACATAATTTACTGATATATCTGTTGGTTCAAAAGTTACAGCAGCAATAATTAAATATACACCATCTTGTTGTGGTGAGAAAGTTGACGTCCTATCATATTCGTTATTTAAATCAAATTCTATGGTTTCAAATGTAATTATCGAAAGGGCATTTGCGGATATGGACTGATCAGTAGTTTTAATGGCCCTAAATGCCGATTCAAGACCAGTATTTCCAGTTGGTCCACTTTCAGGTAATGGGATTAAACATTGAAAAGGTATATGTGGTTCTTTTTTATATCTACTCAAATATTTCACCTACTTTACAGGGGCAGTTATTAATTTACATGATATAAGATATGAAAAAAATATATAAAAGATTGAGACAAGCGTTTATTAACAGCTTACTTGGAGTAAAGAGACAAGCTTTTTTTTTTATGAAAGAAAACAAAGCTTAAGAATAAAAGGAATCAATTTAAGTTGGTAAATGGATTGTGGGTAGCTGGGATGTTGAAGGGGAAGACATTTAAAACAAAATTCTTATTTAAATAAAAGAAACCCCGTATGTCTGCGGGGCTCCTAAGGGTAATCGTCAAGTAATGACGTACTCGACTAATTAACAATATCATGAATTTTTTGGTAAAAATACTGGTAAATTTGTCCAAAAAATAGGGTCATCATTTGAAAAAAACGTTATTTTAAAAGAAGAGAGTATTAAATTCTTAAAAATAAATATGCCCTAGTATGGTATAAGACTAGGACATAAAAATTAGTTGGTAAATATCTTCGTATTAATACTAATATACTATTTATACGTAATGTTTAGAAGTTTGGATATTTGAATTTTTTTTTCGAGAAACGGTATGGAAATTTCATTTTTTAGAAAAGGGGAAACTAAAAAAGAGCACTTACTCACGGTGCTCTTTAAGATAGGAGGTAACTCTATGAGCGAAACGTCTAGGTTAGAAGTATATGGTGTGAAAAAGAAATAAGAACAAAATTTTATTATTAGATCAATACAAAAGAGCAGATAGCAAAAGCTAACTGCTCCGTTTTGGAGGGAAAATCAATTGTTACAGATTGGCGTATTCAAAGTATATACGGGATTCAGATTTTTATTCTTTCAAACCTAAAAGCGCACTTTTCAAAAGGTATTCTTTGGATTAAGACTCTTATTGTAAAAGAATACATGATATCTTATGCAGGTATGCTGATGAAGCGAATTGTTTGAGCCAATACAGCTGAACCTTCCCCTCAGTCTTTTGTATTGGTTCAAACAAGGTGCCAGAAGAAATATACGCGTCTTGATATAAATCCTTTAAACGTTTTGTAAAAGATAGGTGAAAATAACATTAAGTAGCCGAAGTGTTTTGGGACTTGTTCTTTGCACAATTGAGTGCAAACTCCATGGAGTATAAAAGAGAAGACAAGAGAAAGAAACCTGATTAGGCAGTGGAAGTCTGAATTAAAGATTCTTGCTCTTTTCCCAGTCACCGATACAGGGCGTGTAGACATACTATTGATGTGGTGGTTTGGAGAAGATTGAGCGTATCTAGAATACCAGTGACCTTAAATTGATTTATTTCGAAACCCCCTTTCGATAATATTTCTCCCATCCCATTTTGAGCTGTCACCTTACGGTGATGGCTTTTGCTTATTTAGATAAAAGGATGATGATGTTTTTTTGTCGAATAGATAGATAGTGGGAGGTGGAGAAAATTAAAAAATTTATAATAAGCTTAGAAGCAATCGATGGTAAACAACACGAATTTGAAGTTGAGTATAAAAAGACAGTAACCGTTACTGCTATAGAGAACTCTATACAAGCAAGAGAAGCTAGATTCTTCAGATTTGGAGACCGTATGATTAATTTGGACAATGTGTTCTCTTTAGTGGTAAAAGAGAAGAAAGATTAAATGCAATAACATCTATAACAGGTGCTTTTCTTACGATTAGTCAACCTGTATTTATAGATTTTTGATGGATTGAGCAAAAATCTATATCGCACATGTATCTACGTATAACGCATACTAAATACCCCTAATATGGATTCGTTTTTTTACTAGGGGGAGATATGATGAATGAAACTATGATGTTAGGCCGTTAACCGATAATCATAGTGTATATCGTGTGTAATAAGATGAAAAAGAAGCTTTAGTAACTTATTTACACACGCAATGGACGCAACTATATGACATTTGTTATATGGTTGCGTTTTTAATTTATCGTAGTACTCTATAATGTGATTTCGCCCGTAACGTCGTTAGTTAATCATGTTTTGGATAATCAGGAAAAGTAGTTTTCGTAAATGTTTATTTCCACGTTTATTAATTTTATCTTTAAAAAAGTTTTACCTGATTGAAAGCTACGTATAGCAATATCGGCATACGCATTCAATTGCTTGTTATTGATATCAAATGCAATTACGTGTCTCATAAAGTTCTTCCTGACGTATAGTTGAAGTCTTCACCTTACACTTATCGATACCCCTTTCTTATACACGATCTCGAGGACCAACATGCTAAAAACTGATTCAAATAAGGTAAGTGAAGAAGATCAGCTTTTTACGGATTCAGAATCCAAAAGCACCCACGATCTTTTCTTCACTTCTACTATATAAAAAATAGTAGTGCAACCAATGCCTTGGTCTGCACTACTATTCTTAGTTTAGTATGTTTTCTTTGTTATATAGAAATTACACATTAAACCAGTGAACATTCTAATAAGACAAACATATGATGAATTCGTGGGACGAGTTATCATATGAGGTGGAACTTGGAGCGCCATACTTATTTGTTGAAGAGTACCTAATGGCGGGTACTCTTTTTATTCATGATCTACATCAGAGATTTCAGGTTTATACTCTAAAAGATCCCCAGGCTGGCATTCTAATGCTTTACAAATAGCATCTAAAGTTGTAATTCTAATTGCTTTTGCTTTTCCATTTTTTAATATAGAAAGGTTAGCCATTGTAATTCCAACCTTCTCTGAAAGTTCAGTTACGCTCATTTTTCTTTTCGCTAGCATTACATCAATATTAATTATTATTGCCATGTTATTCACCTCAGACCGTTAAATCATTTTCTGATTTTATATCTATCGCATCTTTTAAAAGTCTTTGGAGAACGGCAGCAAAGACTGCGATAACCATTGAAGCAAAGATTAGGAGCATGCCAAGTATAATAATACCTGGTGCATCATCTCTTTCCGCCACAAGATAGAAGAGTGGCATACCTACCACATATAAAATACTGATTGTTACTGCACATTGTTTTATCTTCTTTAAAGCTCTAACAGATAATTTCGAGAAAGCGTTACCCTTATCAATGAAGCTTACAAGTTTAAAAGCTTGATACAGAGCGAAATAAAAAGGTACCACCGTTGCATACAGATTGATTAAAATAAGATATTTTATATATGCAATATCGGGATACAATTCCGCTGCATAATTCCCTATGTTAGGAACTAAAAATATACACAAAGCAAGAACAGGGATTCCAATCAGAATAATAGCTGTCTTTAAAAAGAGTGTTGATCTTTGTTTCATATAAAGCACCTCATTTATTAATTATCTATTTAATCTAACATGAAATTTATCGTTTAACAATAAATTTTTATTTATTATAATCTTGTTTTTATTGTTAAGCAAATTTAAATTTTAGATGAAAATAAAAAGTACTACTCTTTATAAAAAAGGGTGCCGAACAAATAGACTTCCTGTAATAAAAAAGTAGGGTGAATATGGTGATATATCATTGTTCCTTTGACGAAATATAGTGAAGATAATCGTTCCTTCTTTCTGTAAATGATGTTATGTTAAAAGTAACGATTAAGTCTTTCTTATCCCGCCTTTAGAATTTATTCAACTGCTACAAGTAATTGAATAGTAAAACGCCCGATTATCCTTTAGATTACGGGAAATCAGCTTTTTATATACAAGATCGCTTAGTGCACGTTATCAAGACATAAATTCAAAAAACGCTTAAAATATCAAGCTCCTAACATATTGTATATGACTAATATGTTAGGAGCTTTTATTTTTGATAATGATTATTACAGTTACGATAGTTGATTAACCATACTTTCTAAAAATTTGTCTACTTTTTCTTTTGATGTATCCGGCGTATGATAACCGATCGTAAATGTAAGCCTTCCATTATATGAGCTTACTCTCATTGTAAAGGATGGTGCATACATAATAGGTGATGACATATAACCGTCCTCAGCTTGAACTTCACCAAACTAAATAAGTGCATTTGCTATCACCCTAAAAAATTTATACCCTGAACATAATACCTACTACTAACAATTTTGATTCATTTCTGTTATAATACAAATTAGCAACATAAAGGAAAGGAATTAGAAAAAATGACCTTACAAAATACTAAAAATTTAAAAAAACAAGTTGCTCCTTTTGAAAAACCAACGGCAAAAAAAAGTGTTTGGCAAATCATCAATACGGTAGTGCCATTTATTATCTTATGGTACCTTGCTTATAAAAGTTTGTCCGTTTCTTATTGGTTAGCATTAGTTCCAGCTGTGTTAGCCGCGGGATTTATGACACGGGTTTTCATTATTTTTCATGATTGTACCCATCATTCTTTCTTTAAAAGCCGTCGTGTAAATAGAATAGTAGGGACATGTATGGGTGTTTTAACTTTATTCCCGTTTGATCAATGGGGGCATGAGCATTCCGTTCATCACGCTACAAGTGGTAATTTGGATAAGCGAGGTACAGGAGATATTTGGACACTTACAGTGAATGAATATTTGGCAGCGCCATTTAGACTCCGTTTAGCATATCGTTTATATCGCAATCCATTGGTTATGTTTGGGTTAGGTCCGATTTATGTTTTCCTGCTTAAAAATAGATTTAACAGAAAAGGTGCTAGAAAGAAGGAACGCATGAATACCTATTTGACGAATGTTTTAATCGTTGCGTTAGTAGGGTTACTTTGCTGGACACTCGGATGGCAATCGTTTCTTTTAGTACATGGTTCCATATTCTTAATAGCAGGTTCAATAGGTATTTGGCTGTTTTACGTACAGCACACATTCGAGGATTCTTATTTTGAAGAAGATAAAGAGTGGGAATATGTGAAAGCGGCAGTGGAAGGAAGTTCTTTTTATAAACTACCTAAAATCTTGCAATTTTTAACTGGTAATATTGGATTTCATCATGTTCACCATTTAAGTCCAAGAGTACCTAATTATAAATTAGAAGAGGCACACAATAATACGCTTCCTTTAAAGAATGTACCAACGATTACTCTTGCTACAAGTTTGCGGTCACTCCGTTTCCGTCTTTGGGATGAGCAAAACAACAATTTTGTTAGCTTTAAAGAAGTTAAAAATTTAGTGAAAAATAATGTTTCTATTCCAGTGAAATCAGAACTATAACTTCATCAAATATGACTGACTCCCCTTAATCATTTTCGATTTAAGGGGAGTTTTTGTTTAACTAGTAGATGTACGATATGGAGAAAACTTAAATGATTTAAATTGTAATTGTAATGGAGGTGGATTAGGAAACAGGCATTAATAAAGGAGACAGTAAATATGTTATGTTAACAATGTGAAGCGTTTGATACCACAACTTTTTTAATGAATATCATGCTTCGTCTCTGAGAATATTTCAATAGACAGGAAATGATGTAAACGTAATACCAAAGTATCTTAATCTGCAAAACAAATAACAATAAGAGTTATGAAGTTATTTTGAGATAATAAAATGCAAAACGGACAAACTCAATTATTCATGAATTTGTCCGTTTATCTTATAGTGGAAACAGGGGAGTATGTAAACCACATGTGCATAAAGTGTAAAGCTGTTTAAAGATTTGTGTATTCAGCTAATCTGGTCTTTTTTGCAGTTGTTACTTTTTAGTTTGACCGGATAGTTCAACAGACTTTTGCGTACAACGCTGCATAGCTGAAATGATGGCTGTTCGTAAGCCTTTTTCCTCTAATGTTGCTACAGCTTCTATAGTTGTTCCGCCAGGGGAACAAACCATATCTTTCAATGCACCTGGATGCATTCCTGTTTCTAGTACCATTTTTGCAGAGCCTAACACAGCTTGAGCTGCGAATTTATATGCTTGATTTCTTGGCATACCATCTAATACAGCTGCATCTGCCATTGCTTCTATAATCATATATACATATGCTGGCGAAGAACCACTTACAGATGTTACAACATCCATTAATTTTTCACTTACGATCTCCGTTTGACCAAAACTATTGAAAAGGATTAATACATCTTCTAAATCTTTTTCTGTCACCATTTCATTAGGACATAGCGCAGACATTCCTTCTCCAACAAGAGCAGGTGTATTAGGCATTACTCGTACAACCTTCAACTTTTTATCAAAAGCATCTTCAGTACTTTTAATGCTTTTCCCTGCAGCGATCGTTACGATGATAACATCGTTTTTTATCACTTCTTTTATTTCGTTAATTATTGATGCGTATAGGTCTGGTTTAATTGATAAAATTAAAATATCAGCATTTTTAGCTACTTCATTGTTGTCAGTTGTTATAGTTAGTCCATATTTTTCACTAGCATTTTTTAAATTCGTAGTGTTTAAATCTGAACAAATGATTTTATTTGAAGACACTATATTTTTGTTTATCATCCCGCCAATCATAGCCATTCCCATATTTCCGCATCCGATGAATCCAATTTGTTTGTTCATAATAACTCAATCTGGCTCCTTTTATCATAAATTATATCGGTTTCAAATTATTATTCTAAAATAACAATAACATCCAAGTGCAATATAAAGAAACATTCTAAGAGAATACGTTCTTTTTTGCAATACAAAAAATAAAGAAATCAATTTTATTCTGTACTAAACAAGTGCATTCTCAATTATTTAATATTTTATGTTATTTACTATTTGGTAACGTTTAAAAGCATGTTGGAGAATAGGTATAGTTATATCAACTTTTTCTAGATATGGTGATATTCATAAGTGTGTACATAATTTCATACTTAAAGCTTGTCGCTCTATTCATTTTGCAAAATACCTCTTGACACAAAAACGAAATATATAGCATAATATAAAAAATCAAATGGAAAATCGTTGAAGGGAAATAGTACATATGTCTTCTTACGAAAGAGAGTGGAATTCACCGGCTGAAAGATTCCTCGTATAGAATGTATCGAACCTATCCCCGAGTCTTAAATGAAAGTTTAGGCGTACGCCTGCGTTATAGGCGCCAAGTGGATATCTATGTATATCAATTAAGGTGGTACCGCGGAACAATGACCGTTTCGTCCTTTTTATTTTATTAAGGGCGAAGCGGTCATTTTTATTTTGCTCTTTAATAGGCTAGGTGCAGCACTGATAAGAATAGAAGCCGCTGTAAGCTGTATGAATAGAAGTGAAATTTATAAAAAACTTTGATTTTAGACTTGGGGGATACAAAAGTGAAAAAACAACGAATTGCTGTAAAGATTGGGAGTAGTTCCTTGGCAGATAGTCACGGAGGCATCTCTAAAGAACAACTTTCAGATCACGTTGCTGCATTGGCACGATTGAAAGAGGAAGGGCATGAAGTTTTACTAATTACATCCGGGGCAGTCGCTGCAGGTTTTTCTGCTCTAGGGTATCCTAGCAGACCTGTGACAATTAAAGGGAAACAGGCTGCTGCGGCTGTCGGGCAAAGTTTATTAATGCAGGCATACACGGAGGAATTCCGTAAATATGGTATCGTTACTGCACAACTTTTACTAACGAGAAGTGATTTTTCTAGAAAAGAACAATACAGTAACGCTTACGCTACTTTAGGAGAGCTACTAAACCGTTCTGCTCTTCCTATAATCAATGAAAATGATTCCATTTCTTTAGAAGAGCTAACGTTCGGTGATAATGATATGCTGTCAGCTTTAGTAAGCGGACTTGTTTCGGCAGATATGCTCATGATTTTTACAGATGTGAACGGTTTATATGACCAAAATCCTCAGAAAAATGCGGATGCGAAAAAATATCATTTCCTTCCTGAGGTAACGGAAGAAATTGCTTCTCTTGCAGGAGATGCTGGCTCAAAACTTGGGACTGGCGGTATGAAATCAAAAATCGATGCTGCAAAGACGGCACTATCTCTTGGAGTGAGTGTATTTATCGGAACGGGATGTGGACAGGAGAAGTTTTTAGATGTTATGAAGGGCAAAGGTGATGGAACATATATCGGGAATGCTCCTCAAAAAGTGATTAAGATGAACAAGCAATGGATCGCCTTGCATTCGCTTGTTAGCGGACAAATTGAAGTAGATGCGGGGGCAGCCACTGCCATCATTCAACATGGAAAGAGTTTACTTCCTGCTGGTGTTACTAGTGTGTCTGGATTTTTCCAAGTGGATGAAGTTGTGGAAGTAATTACGCAACAAGGGCGCGTAATAGGAAAAGGACAATGCACATATAGCGCAGAGGAACTAAGGAATTTAAAAGGTATGCAAAGCCAAGATATTCAAGCAAGAGGCGAAAGGCATAATTATGAAGTCATCCATAGGGATCATTGGGTTTCATTTTAAGAATAGCGAGGGCAGAGTCCACTGCTCAAATTCTTTAATTCCATAGGCGGGAAACAATTAGTTGGTGGAGATAAACGGGTCTTGAATTTTTACTTATTAACTTTTTAAAAGGAGGAAATAAAAATGAATGAAGTGGTGGCAAAGGGGAAAAAGGCGAAAGAAATTGCTAGAGAACTTGTACTTAAATCTACAAATCAAAAAAACGAAGCACTTGCTGCGATTGCTGATCAGATGATAGTAGAAACAGCTTATATTTTAGAGGAAAACAAACGGGATATTGAAGAAGGGAAGGCAAAAGGATTTTCCGATTCTCTTCTTGATCGTCTTATGCTCAATGAACAGCGTATTATTGATATGGCAGAGGGGATTAAGCAGTTAATTGAATTACGCGATCCTGTTGGAGAATGTGTAAGTGCATGGGAGCGACCAAATGGATTATCTATTCAGGAAATGCGTGTACCACTTGGTGTTGTCGGAATGATTTACGAGGCAAGACCGAATGTAACGGTAGATGCTGCTACAATTTGTTTGAAAACAGGAAACGCAGTCATATTACGTGGTAGTTCTTCTGCTATCAATTCTAACAAAGCCATCGTTAGCGTTATTCACCGAGCGCTCAAACAAACAAGCTTGCCTCCAGAAAGTGTACAGCTCATAGAAGATACAACGCGAGATAGTGCAAAGCAGTTGTTTACATTGAATGAGTACTTAGATGTTCTTATCCCAAGAGGCGGCAAGCAGTTAATAGATACTGTAGTGAGAGAAGCATCTGTTCCAGTACTTGAAACAGGTGCGGGAAATTGTCATATTTTCATTGATGAAACAGCGGATAAACAAATGGCATTTGATATTATTATAAACGCAAAAACGCAGCGTCCATCTGTATGTAATGCAATAGAAACGATTGTACTTCATGAGAAGTGGGCGCAGCAATTTGGTAGCGAGCTGTTTTCTTCTTTGAAGGAAAGAGGCGTGGAGCTACGTGGAGATAGTAAATCATTGGCAATTGATTCTTCTATTGCATTAGCTTCAGAAGAAGATTGGGAAACAGAGTTTTTATCTCTCACACTGGCAGTTAAAGTGGTTTCCACTACAGAAGAAGCGATTCATCATATAAATACGTATGGATCCATGCATTCCGAAGCGATTATTACAGAGAACGAGGAAAACGTCAGTAAGTTTTTCACATCTGTTGATGCCGCAGCACTCTACCATAATGCATCGACTCGTTTTACAGATGGATCTGAATTCGGATTCGGTGCAGAAATTGGCATTAGTACACAAAAGCTACACGTAAGGGGACCAATGGGGCTACCTGCATTAACTTCTACAAAATATGTGATTCGTGGAAATGGTCAGATTCGAAGATAAAAGACACGCAATTAGTTTTATATATGAGTAAGGACAGTAAGGGACGATGTTCCTAATGTCCTTTTTTTATGCATAATTTTAGATTGGTAATAAAAGGTAGTTTAAGGAACTTACCTAAAAAATGAATGCTTAGCTTAGTAAAAGGTCGTGGATGAAGAAAACAAAAAACTAAAAAAGACAATGCCATTTTACTTGGTAAATTGTCAAAATTGTAGACGTAGTAAAGGAGGATCGGCGCATTTTGAAAAAACAAGCTAAGACAAAAATACAATAAGCTGCCCATATGGACAGCTTATTTACATAATTTTCGATATAGGAAGTTATTGTATTTAATTTATTCAATACTTATTATTGCTCTACAAGTAAATAACGTTAATTCATTGACCTTGCGATTTCTAGCATTTTTTCCTTTGGTAATCTTGTACTTTGCATTTCTACATATGTTCCAGCTTGTGTCCAACAGAGTAAACCACCTGTAATAAGTTCTCCATTCTTGTCCAGTGTTCCACTATTTCCCCATGCTGAAAAATAACCTTTATTTCCGTTAATCACAATTTGTTCAGCATGGGTGAAGTCTTTATCAGATAATGGAATTCTCCTACTCAAGTGAATAGCAACCATTAGCTTTGTATCCTTGCTATCCATATAATGTAGGCTTATCCAAGGAGATGTTTTTGTATCTAATGTCCAATCATCTGGAATCTTTTTTGGAGATAAAATAGTGAAATTAACTTTTTTCTGTATTTCTGGAATAGTAGTGCTGTTGTGATTATACTTAATTTCTTTAGCAATGATTGTCATTGGGTAACTAATTAAAAGTATTAAGGTAATGAATAAACGAAATGAAGCTATCAATTTATTACCTCGATTCTAATTTGATTTTCTGACAGGTAGTATTTCCAAACTATTATTTTTTATTAAATAACCTGTCTCTTTTGTTTAACGAGGAATCATGTATATTTCATACATATTCAGTTAACGCATCATTATCGGTAGAGAGGAAAAAGAAGGAACCCTATAAAGTAGTATTCAATTTTTCGGATGAATATAGAGCGACCTAAATAAAAGGAGCCTCTATCAAAAGTTACTTAGTAATTTTTGATAGAGGCTTTTAATTATAATACTTAATTGTAGTTATATATCTTTAACATATAGTGAGTGTCTTTTATTTTAAAGATTATTTACCATACAAATAGCCCAACGAGCATAGCGCTTAATAAGGAAACAGCCATGCCGCTAACAAGAAGCTTCCAAACATTTTTACCGATTATTGATGATTTTTCCCCGCCAAATAATGAATTGTAAGTTCCATAAATCATACCTACTGTACTAAAGTTTGCAAAAGAAGCTAGAAATGTAGTTGCAACTGCAATTGTATGTGGCTGTAAAGATTTTAGATTTGATTTTAAATCCATCATTGCAACAAATTCATTCGTTGTTATTTTTATCCCCATCAATTCAGCTACATACATAGCATCTTTTCCTGATAAACCGAGTAAAAAAGCAAAGGGGCTAAAGATAATAGAGAAGATTTTTTGAATTGTTAAACCTGTTACAAAAAAGCTTAAAATACCATTTAAACATGCTGTTAATGCTACATACCCAATTACCATCGCTAAAATAACAATAACCATATTCATCCCAACTAACATACTGTTTGAAATAGTAGAAAAGAAATCTTTTTTTTCATTTTTTGAAGGTGAATAAATAACATCCTCTTCTTTAGTAACTTCTACAGGATTTAAAACATTAGCCAAGATTAATGCATTAATACAGTTTAAAGGAATAGCGCTGAAAATATATGTTGCTGGAACCATTGATAGATAAGCACCAAGAATGGATCCGCTGACGCTACTCATACTCATAATTCCAAAAGTCAACAAACGATTTTCTTTTAACACAGATAATTGATCACGAACAACTGCAAGTGCTTCCGTATTTCCTAAAAACATCATTTGAATGGAAAAGAAGCTTTCTAACTTTGGTAAACGAGAAATCTTTGAAATAATTGCACCAACTTTATCAATAATCCAAGTTAAGATTCCAAAATACGAAAGAATATCAAAGAAAGTGATAACAAAAATGATAGGAAGTAAGGCGCTAAAGAAGAAATCAACTGTTTGATTTTCCATAGCTGAAGGAAATGCAAATCGAATTCCTTCATTCGCACATGATAGTAGCCAACTGAAAAATGACGCAATTTTATTAATGATAATACTGCCCAATTTCGTGCCTAACATAAACCACGTAATAAAAAGCTCCAATATTATTAGAATAACGATTGGTCTCCATTTTATTTTTCTTTTATTAGGCGAACATAGGAAAACGATTAATATTACAACGAAAATCCCTAACATATTTAATATGAAATGCATGTCAACAACTCCTTGAGGCTTATTATTTGTATATAAAAAAGCCCCTATTCTTCCAAATTTGGATTATGATCAGAAGTTATGAAGAATGTAAATTATGTTTGGGATTAATCTATTTCAATTTATGTACTAAAAATTAATGTTTTTTCGCTTTATAAAGGATATGTATTAATAATGTAAAGCAACAAAATAAATCTATTGGTAGAACGAAGGACAACAATTATTGGAAGTATGATAAAATTTTCTAAACTAATAACCGTATCCATTTTTAAACTGTTTAGGTGAAATACCAGTATGTTTTTTAAAAATCTTTGTAAAATGACTTTGGTCGTGAAAATTTAATAATGTAGAAATTTCGGATATAGAATGTCTCGTATAAGTCATTAACTTCTTTGACTCATCTACTTTGGCACGCTGAATATATTCATTTAGAGAAATTCCAACTTCTTTTTTGAAAAGGGAAGATAGATAACTAGGGTTTAATGTGACTATTTCTGCAAGGATAGTTAGTGTAATATCACCATAAAGATGAGTAAATATATAATTTTGGCATTCGTTTATAGGTTTGGAATGTTGCTGCATTGTACCATTTTTGACACGTTCTGCAAACTCAAGTAAAGCATTCTCCAAAAAAGGGGCAATGGCTTCATTTTTATGTATTTCTTCGAGTTTTTGTATAAATAAATCGCTAAGAGTATATGCGATTTCAGGGAAAAGTCCTCCTTCTATCGCAGATCTAGTTGCAAGTGTAATAGCTGCAATGGCAGAATTTTTTTGGCTTCGCAGGTGACTCGTCTTTGATAACACCCCAAGCTCTCCTGATTCAGGTAATCTCCTTAGATTTTTAATTAAATCATCCTTTTTCCCTTGCTTAATACACTCAAATATTTTCCTCTCAGCTAGTGGATCGATATGAGTTAATGTACTTTGTCGTTGCTCCGATAGATGTATTTCGGGCTGTTCAATTTTAAATTCCACCTTTTTTACAAGCATGTTTTTTTGCAGAACATCTGCTATGTTCAATTGTTTCTGATATAGCATGTAATAAAGCACTAAACTTATATTTAAAAAACTCAAATTATTTAATACGGGTAGAGAACGATAATATCGAATCATTTCTTCTTTGTCTATTTTTAGTTGAAGATCATTAACGATACCTTTAATTGATGTTTCTGATAGCCTGGAATAAAGGACGGGTCCAACAATGATGTTCCCACTAATTCGGTCGTTCAAACGCAGATTAATTGCGAAAAAATTTTCAAGAAAGGCTGTCTCTTCTAATGACGGAAAAGTAAAGGGAGGCTGTTCTTTAAATATTTCATTAAGTATCGCCTCTTTTGAAGAATACATAGGGTTATGCTGAATATTGGACGAGATTTCAAATACTAAATCTCCATTGTTATTAAGAAAATAGACAGGTGTTTTATGTACGTCAAAGACTAGTTTACAAATATAATATAAATCCTCTAGTTTGGAGAAACTCATTATTTTAACCTCTATTCTTTAAAAATCAGCTGAATTTTTTACCAGTATTCTAAAAAATATACCATAACATCTAAAAAATAATAACTATAATGACATTAAGAAAGCGTTTACTTAATTATTTTTTAGGAGGGCTATCATGAAAAGGGATATTAAGAAAATCATTTCACAAATGACATTAGAAGAAAAGGCAAGTCTATGTTCTGGATTAGACTTTTGGAATACAAAAGGGATTGAGCGATTAGGAATTCCTTCAATTATGGTAACTGATGGACCACACGGCCTTAGAAAACAGGCAGAGGGAGCAGATCACTTAGGGATTTATAACAGTATTCCAGCGACTTGTTTCCCATCAGCAGTAGGATTAGCAAGTACATGGAATAAAGAATTAATAAAACAAGTAGGAGTTGCATTAGGAGAAGAATGTCAGGCTGAAAATGTAGGAGTTCTCCTTGGACCAGGTGCAAATATAAAACGTTCGCCGCTATGCGGAAGAAACTTTGAATATTTTTCAGAGGACCCGTATTTATCATCACAAATGGCTGCAAACCATGTTAAAGGCGTACAAAGTCAAGGGGTTGGAACGTCATTAAAACATTTCGCTGCTAATAATCAGGAGCATCGCAGAATGTCTGTAGATGCAATTGTTGATGAAAGAACATTGCGTGAAATCTATCTTGCTAGCTTTGAAGATGTTATTAAGGAAGCACAGCCTTGGACAGTAATGAGCGCTTACAACAAAGTGAATGGTGAATACGCTTCGGAAAATAACTATTTGTTAAATGATATTTTAAAAGATGAATGGGGATTTGAAGGTTTTGTCGTTTCTGATTGGGGTGCAGTAAATGAGCGTGTTGCAAGTTTAGCGAACGGTTTGGAGTTAGAAATGCCTTCAAGCTTTGGAATTGGTGAGAAGAAAATTGTCGATGCAGTTAACTGTGGTGAGCTAGCTGTAGAAAAGCTTGATCAAGCAGCAGGGCGTCTTCTTTACATTATTTTTAAAGCTTATGATAACCAATTAGAAAACGCTGTGTATAGTAAGGACGCGCATCATCAGCTTGCAAGAGAAGTTGCAAGTGAAAGTATGGTTATGTTACAAAATGAAGCTTCCATTCTTCCGCTGAAAAAAGAGGGAACGGTAGCAGTAATTGGAGGATTTGCAAAGCAACCACGTTTTCAAGGTGGCGGAAGCTCCCATATTAATCCAACAAATCTTGAAAGTATTCTCGAAGAAATTGAAACGGTATCAGGTGAAAAAACGAACATATTATTTGCCCAAGGCTATGACATTGCCAGTGATGATGTAAATGAAAGCATGGTTAATGAAGCAAAAAAAATAGCAGAGCGAGCAGATACAGCGGTCCTTTTCGTTGGACTTCCAGATCGTTATGAATCTGAAGGCTTTGATCGAAAGCATTTACAGATGCCAGAAAATCATGTGCAATTAATTGAGGCTATCGCTGAAGTTCAAAGTAATATCGTTGTAGTTTTAAGTAACGGTGCTCCAATTGAAATGCCATGGATAGGTAAAGTAAAAGGAATACTTGAAGGCTATTTAGGTGGCCAAGCATTAGGCGGGGCGATTGCCGATATATTATTTGGTGATGCGAATCCAAGCGGGAAATTAGCGGAAACATTCCCGAAAGTGTTAAGCGATAATCCTTCTTACTTAAACTTCCCTGGTGAAGGGGACAAAGTGGAATACAAAGAAGGTGTGTTCGTCGGATACCGTTACTACGATGCGAAAAATATTGAACCGTTGTTCCCATTTGGTTTTGGATTAAGCTATACAAATTTTGAGTATAGTAATCTTTCAATAAATAAGAAAGAGATAACGGATACGGACACTGTTTCTATCAGTATGAACGTGAAAAATACTGGTAGTAGAGCAGGGAAAGAAATTGTTCAGCTTTATATAAAAGATGTTGAAAGCAGTATGACTCGTCCTGAAAAAGAGCTAAAAGGATTTGAAAAAGTAGAATTGCAACCGGGAGAAGAAAAAACGGTTAGCTTTACTTTAAATAAAAGATCATTTGCTTATTATAATGTTGAATTAAAGGACTGGCATGTTGAAGCAGGTGAATTTGAGATTTTAGTAGGAAAGTCTTCAAAAGAGATCGTTTTACATGATAGCATGTATGTTCAATCAACGACTATAACTCAAAAACCAGTGCATCGTAATACGTTACTTGGGGACATATTTACGGACCCAATCTTAGCACCAATCGCAAAAGGGCTTATGGAAAAAGCATTAAAAGACAGTCCGTTTGGTAGTATGACTGAAGGGGATAGTGATGCATCTGAAATGATGGACGCTATGCTGAACTATATGCCATTACGAGCATTAGTGAACTTTAGCGCAGGTGCTTTTACAGAAGAAATGTTAAGTGAAATAATTGGGATATTGAACGATGCGCAGATGAATTGATAAGCGGCGAATGCGAGGAAGTTAGGCGGGAGATAATGGCCCGGAAATGCCTAATTAAAGTTTTACTTTATCCATTGAACATTCTTTGTTGAATATTAATTAAGCTTAATAATTCATTGCAGGATGTTTCTCCAGCACGCAAAAAGGCAAATGAGAGTTAGAATCTCATTTGCTTTTTTTGTACTTATTTTGCTAAATGAAGAATCATATGCTTATCTATCATCTTTAATCGTTGCTTATAAATATGAACGATGAGATGGCCATGAACCTTGGAGTTTACGAAGTTGTATAATTTGACCTGTATGATATGCATCGTGCAATAGGATATTCATATATTGTTGCCAAACTGGTAGAGACGGACTTGGTTGATCCAGTTCTGCTTCTTGAAGGGATGTTAATGAAGATTGTAAGGCATCATGTACTTGGAGCGTTCGCTTCACTGTTTGTTGCCAAGCACCATCATCATTAGGTCCACCTTGGACAAAAGTGTCATCATTATTTTGTGGAGCAACAAATGTGTCATCCTGATGTAAGCGGGAAAGTAAGCGCTCTTTAAAGATTAGTAAATGGTTTGCATTTTCCCAAATCGTATTACTGGCCGTTCCTTCTGGGTGCCAACATGCTTGTGCAGCAGTAAGATTCTTTAACGCTTCTGATATCGGTGGGTACCATTCTTCTTCGTAAAAAACTTGCTTGACTCCATTTTGTAATATTTCTTTTTTACTCATTCGTATAGCCTCCTTAACTATGAGATAGACCAACAACAAGTGTTAGAGAAATTAGAAACGTACCTACTTATCATCTGATTGATGTTTGGAAGTTTTTAAAAGAACAATACGGCGCCGTTGTAGTAATTGCAGAAATAAACTTATGCTTTCCAAATCATTTTTATAAACGTAATAAATTCTCCTTTCTCTTCAATAAACCTGCCTCATAGTTGAACAAGAAAATTAACTGCAGCTTAAATTTAAAAACTTGTAGCAATATAAAGTTTCAGAGAGTTTTAAAATTCTAAAAAGTTAGAAGGTATAATTCGATGAATATAGAATTTAATGCATAGCAAATAAGGAGGGGATAAAATGGAAGTCTTTCACGTGACGAGTAGAAAAAGGGAAACATACAACGTTCAAATGAAGTATTCGATACTTTTCGAATGCGCACTTGGCATTGCGGCAATTACTCATAAGAGGTTAATCGACACGCTTGAAAAATCTCAAAGCGAATGGGAAGAAATAAGACAATCTTTATCACATGAAATGATAGAACATTTACAATTTGTTGAGAAGCATAATACGTGGAAAGCGTTGCTACAGTTACTGTATGATGGAGATTTTACGGATTTATCTCAGTTTGTTCACAATATCAATTCGTTATCGGAAGTAGATTTTAAATATGTGTGCTTACCGTTTTTAGGAGAAATGCATCAAGGAAAAAGACGTTTAGCAGCAAATGGAGACGTAACTGCAATACATGAATTAAAGGAACTGACACATGATCACCAGTTTTTCTCTACTTATATTGGCTTTATATGTGATGCAGATGTACAAGAACTAAAGGGTCATTTAATCGCGGTTATGACAGGATGGTATGAGGGTGTTATTAAGAAAGAAGAGGAGCAACTGCTCTCTATATTAAAGCGAGATTATGAAGCGAAAAATGAAATGAATAAAAAGATGAAACCGGAAGAGTTTGTCGAGTGGGCTACAGGTGGTGTTATATATATGCCAGAGCCAAGTGTGCATCACGTACTTCTTATCCCGCAAATTACGTACAGACCGTGGAACATAGAAGCTGATATTGAAGATACGAAAGTGTTTCATTATCCGGTCGCAAATGAAAGTATACATCCGGAAGATCCGTATGAACCGAGTTATTTTTTAGTTCATAAACATAAGGCGCTCGGGGATGAAGCGAGATTACGAATTGTAAAAATGTTGTTTGAAAAAGAACGTACATTGCAAGAAATAACGGAAAGATTACAACTAGGAAAATCGACAGTACATCATCATTTGAAATTGTTACGTTCAGCAAAGTTAGTAGATATTCATGACGGAAAATATGTATTGAGAAAGAAAGCAGTACAGTCGTTAGCGAAAGAATTAGATGCATTTTTGAATAGATAATATACAACGGGAATGTACATAAAGGGAGGAATTTAATAGAAAAGTTGGTGAGCTATAGTGAATAGTGTATTGAAAAATCGTTCATTCTTTTTTATGTGGATTGGCAGTGCAATTTCAGAATTAGGCGGGGCTTTCGGGACGTTATGTAATTCAATTCTTGTTTATGAATTAACAGGATCAAAAACAGCATTAAGTAGCATGTGGTTACTATATTTTATCCCGTCACTCATACTGCAACTTATAAGCGGGCCATATATTGATAAATGGAGCAGAAAGTGGATTATGATTTTTTCGCAATGGATGCGGGCCTCTGTTTTCTTACTGCCTTTAGTAATGCTAGTTACTAACAGTGTAGAAGTATGGCACATTTACGTTGTTCAAATTATAGTAGGGCTCATTACGCCGCTGTATACACCCGCCAGTCAAGCGATTACACCGAGCATTGTAAGTAAAGAGCAGCTTCAAGATGCAAATGCATATATAGATGGAATGAATCGTTTTATGATGTTTCTAGCGCCAGTATTAGGTGGTATCGTCATTCATTTTATTGGAATGAAGCTTACATTCTTTTTTGTGTGCGTTTGTCTATTTATAAGTGGAGGATTATTACTTTTCATTACAGAAAAGAGGATAAAGCAAGAACTTCGAAAAACGTGGCTAGAAGAGTTTCTTCACGGCTTTACATATTTTTTCACAAAACCAGTTATCGTTTGGCTTGGTATCTTTCTAACATTCGTTCAATTTGGAGTAGGAGTAACGATGGTTACGAATCTTCCTTATATTAAAGATGAACTATCGGCAGGGTATGCTGAATACGGTTATTTTATGGCAGGATTCCCACTTGGCTATGTAGTTGGTTCCATATTAGTTGGGAAAGTGAAGTATAGAAGCCGTAGATTACTTATGCTTGGAGGATTATTCGTAGGGGGCCTTACTTACATTTCACTAGGTTTAAATAATAGTATTATTATTGCGATTGTAATCGAGGTAATTGCTGGTATATGTATTGCATTTTTCAATGTTCATAACACGACGATATGCCAACAAACTGTCCCAAGTAATATGATAGGAAAAGTATTTTCAGTGCGATTATTTTTCATACGATCGGCAATGCCATTAGGTGTGTTATTAGGGGGAATACTGAGTGAAATGTGGGGAGTGAGAGTACTATACTTTATCATTGGCTCGATTATATGTGTCACTTCTTTAGTAGGAATATTGCTTCCGTATTTCAAATTTTTAGATGAGGCGATTGAGGAGAAGTCGGCATAATTCTAAAGATTTGAAACTTTATAATTGAAAACAATTATCATAATCAATTATAATAGAAGAATACTAGTATTTGTATTACAAAGAGGGAGTGGAATATATGTTTATCGAAACGAAGACATTTACAGTAAAAGAAGGTACATCTAATATAGTTGTAGAGCGTTTCACAGGAGAAGGCATTATTGAAAAATTTGAAGGATTCATCGACTTAAGTGTTCTCGTTAAAAAAGTAAGACGCGGAGACGAAGAAGTTGTAGTTATGATTCGCTGGGAATCGGAAGAAGCATGGAAGAACTGGGAAACGAGTGAAGAGCACTTAGCTGGACATAGAGCGGGCCGCGGTAAGCCAAAACCAGATCATATCATTAAGGTTGAGCACGGAGTTTATTATGTGAAATCATCGAAATCGGCTTATCAACAGTCGTAAAAATACATTTGTTTAATTATATTCTTTCGAATAAATAACCATCTATCTGCTTACTGATAGATGGTTATTTATATTGAATAAAGAGAATGATTCGCCTGTGATGTAAGAAGAATTAACGGACAGGTTAAAACTAGAAATGTTATAATATAAACTCGATCAGTGAGTAAGATTAGGAGGAACAATAATGGTTCAATCGATAGTTCATATCGCATTAGTAGTAAAAGACTATGATGAGGCAATAGAATTTTATACAAAGAAACTAAATTTCACATTAGTTGAAGATATTTATCAGCCAGAAGAAAACAAACGGTGGGTAGTGGTATCTCCTCCAGGTTCAGTCGGCACAACAATATTACTAGCCAGGGCATCTAAACCTGAGCAAGAGCCCTTTATTGGTAACCAATCAGGCGGTAGAGTATTTCTTTTCTTAAATACTGACGATTTTTGGAGAGATTATAATGAAATGATTTCAAGAGGAATAGAATTTGTGAGAGAGCCGAAAGAGCAATCATACGGAATTGTTGCAGTATTTAAGGACTTATACGGGAATTTATGGGATTTACTGCAACTAAAGGATGATCACCCAATTGCACAAAGAATTAATAGTAAGCAATTTGACTAGGCATTTTACAAGTATGTGAAAATAAAATAGAGCTCGGCATGTAACAATTAGCAGTGTATATAATGGAAATGTATGAGAAAAAATATAATTCAATATCGTTTAAAAGGTGTTTGCTTATTTTAGAAACTGAGAAATATCGATCTATTCTTATAAGAATAGATCGATAACTTGGAGGATAGAAATGATAGAAAATCTTTCATTTATTACATATGAAAACCATAAAGAGTTAGTACATAAAATTCTAAATGAACATATAGCTAGAAATGAAATAAGTGGATTAATGCTTATCGGATCTGTCGCAAGAGGTGATGCATATCCTGAATCCGATTTGGACTTTTATATTCTTTTAGAGGGCGGACAAAAGAAGAAATTTCATTCAGAAACTAGAAAAGGTATTCTAGTTGAATACAAGTATGATGATTTTAATCAAATACAAGTAAACTTTAAAAAGAATCCGATGGAACTATATTCTTTTTTAGAAGGTAAAATTTTATTTGATAGTTACAGTGAGTTAAAAAGGTTAAAGGAAATAGCTCAACATACATATGAAAATTATTCTGTTTCTAGTGATAAAGTAAAAGGCATTTCTCATTGGTTAAATAGTTCGCTAATTAAAATTAAGTCTGCTTTGAAAGCTAATGATGAGTTAAAAGCTTCATACATAGTTCACACATCAACTTGGACCATTGTAGAAGGAATATGGGCTATTAATAACAAACCAACACCTTCAGCTGGATCTGTTTTAAGGTATATTCAAGCATTACCTAGTAGACCGACTAATTTTGATGATTTGCTTAATAAAGTGTTCTTAGGGGATACGAAGGAACGTATTCATTCGGCAATTATCGTGATTGAGTGGGTTTTAGTGAATCTAGAGAACAAAAAATAACGGACATATTAACCGTATAATATGTCCGTTATTTTAATCTAATCTAACTTAATTTCAAATTCAAGCCGTTCATGCTTGTCCGAAAAAGGCATACTACGTTCTGTAAATAAAAAGCTAATACCAGACGGGTTATCAGGAAGAGCAGGGGAAATGACGAATTGGTAACTTGTATGTCCATCTGTTCCAGTCCATCCTTCTGCCCAGCAATCGTATGTATCATTTATCGATAATTCAACAAGGCTATGTGTATTATTCTCATTAAGTGTATTGTTTTTTGGATCCCATTCCTTATATAAATTAATTACACTAGCGTTAGAATATTGACGAATAAAGGTTACAGTATACACAGTTTCTTTATGTGCATAAGTTTTTAAAACGGGTATATGTTTTTTAAACTTAGTCGGTTCGACGCGAGGTTTAAACTCATCTTCGTCCATCATAGATGAGAATAATGAATTTAAATAATCGGGATATAACCCGTTCTGCTTTGCCCAATTAGAAATGGCTTCATCTGGTGGGAAACCCGGATTCCCATTCGAAAGTTCTTTCCGTTCTTTTAATAAAGAGCAAATTTTTTCATCAATAGAAGATAAGCGTTCATCATAATGATCAGTAGGGCGTTCAAAAGGTATTCGTTGCATAATCATTCCTCTTTTCCTTTATTTTGTTTTCATATTTTATTATAACTGAAACAATTCTCGTTTTTTACAATATAATTAATTAATTTAAATATTTAGAAAAATAGGATGTTTATGTGTTAAAATAAATATAGAAAACCATGTATTAACTATCGGCAGGTTAATAGAAAAAGGGTGTAAATAGTTAATAATGTCACAATTAAAATGCAACTAGATAGTTAGGAGGAATGATTATAATGGATACTACACAACAAAACAGTAATGCATGGGATAAGAAGGTTGAAGAAGGTTCTAGATACACTGAGCCTGTAAGTAGTGAGGTTATTGAAAAAAGTAAATCAGGTGAATGGGAAATCACAGTCACCACAGAAAAATCAGTTCCTAGAGATTGGTTTCCAAAGTCATTAGAGGGATTAAAGATACTTTGTTTAGCATCAGGTGGAGGGCAACAAGCACCAGTACTGGCTGCTGCTGGAGCAGATGTAACAGTTACTGATATATCGAAGAAGCAATTGGAACAAGATGAAATGGTAGCGGAACGGGATGGATTAACTTTAAAAACAGTACAAGGAGATATGTCAGACCTTAGTGATTTTGAAGATGAATATTTTGATATTGTCGTAAATCCTGTTTCTAATTTGTTTGTAAAAGATGTTCATCTTGTATGGAATGAGATTTCAAGGGTTTTAAAGAATAAAGGTATTCTTATTTCTGGATTTACAAATCCTTTACTATGGATTTTTGATGACAACCAAGAACAAAAGGGTATTTTGGATGTTAAACATTCAATACCTTCATCAACATTGGATTATTTACCAGAGGATGAAGTTCAAGATTATATTAATTTAAATCAAACAATAGAATACGCACATACACTAGAAGATCAAATCCAAGGTCAAGTTGAAGCTGGTTTTGTTATAACGGGTTTTTATGAGGATGATTTTGGTGGAACAAGGATATTAGATAAGCATATTAAAACTTTTATTGCTACAAAAGCTATAAAGTTAAAGGTTGATTAAAATTTTTGGCTCGTTAGTCGAAGAAAAAAACTTGAAAACAGTAAAAGTTCAATGTATGTCAAAAAGGATGGCACTTGCCATCCTTTTCCTTGTGTAGTTTGAGTGTCAAAACAAGTTTTACTCTTCTTAACTGAACCCGTTATAATAAATAGTCCATCTTTTTACATTAATTTTTCACATCATTATATAGTTCCAGCGCCTCTTGCACACTAAATCCATTTTTCACAATGCCATGAATTGCTTGAATCATCGCAGATGGATGTTCGGATTGCCATATGTTTCGGCCCATGTCTACTCCGATTGCGCCTTCTTGGAGAGCGTTGTACGTAATGTTTAATGCATCTTCGATTGAATCTAGTTTTGGTCCTCCCGCGATTACGACTGGGACAGGGCATGTGCTTGTGATTTTTTCGAATCCTTCGCAGTAGTACGTTTTAATAATATCAGCTCCCATTTCAACACATACGCGGGAGGCGAGTGCTAGAAAGCGAGCTTCACGTTTTTGTAGTTCTTTCGCAACGGCGGTAATACCGAGTACTGGCAGGCCGTAATCGTGAGCTTCAGAGACTACGTTTGCGAGATTTGAAACAGTTTGTGTTTCATAGTCTGATCCAACAAAGACAGAAACGCCGACGCCAATCGCGTTTTGTTTTACTGCTTCTTTCACAGGTGTAACAATTGTTTCATTCGCTAAATCTTTGCCTACTACAGTTGCCCCGCCTGATACACGCATAACCATTGGTGTGCTGCAGTTTTCAGGTATACAGGAGCTGAGTACACCTCGAGTTAAAAAGAGGGAGTCTGTATAAGGAAGCAAGTTTTTAACTGTTTCTAACGGTTGTTCAAGTCCGTGAATTGGCCCTAAAAAGTAGCCGTGATCTATCGCTAACATAACCGCTCTGCCGTCAGGTAAAATTGTGTTTAATCGATTTTTAAATCCCCAAGTCATTAGGAATCACTCCTTCGTTAAGGTTGGATTTTCAGTTTGTACAGTATCTTTATTTGGTAAATGTGGTGACTTTATAAAAACAGCTTTAAAAGGCTTATCAGAATGGTTAATAAGATAATGGGATTCATGAGGTCGAACTTGCAAGACATCCCCTTGTTTGATCGGAACTCTCTCGTTATTCACATAGAAATCTATTTCGCCTTCTAACGCATAGAAGACTTCTTCGCACGTTGTATGATAGTGATTTTGAAACTCTTGCCCAGGCTGAATCACGACTAGGCCAAGATCGATATTTGGACCTTGTATTAAATATTTAGGCCCGTTATCACCGAAGCGATAGGAGAAATCATTTTCATTCGCTTTTAACATACATTTCACTCCTTTATCCCGCGTTAACGGGCAGTAAAACTCCCATCTCAAAATTTGGCTGGAGCAAAGAAGTTAGGGGGAGGTCAACTGCCCGTAAACGCCCGATTGGTTCAACTAATAATCAGTGGGGGAGGAACAAAACCCCCACTGATTAAAGTTTCACTTTATGTAATGTGTTACAGAGCACCGGGTGCAATCCACATATGTGAGGTGAGGCCTTTATCGGCTAAAGCGAGCTGACTGTTATACACAGTTTTCCATGTTTCATAGAATTCCTTATATAGTTCATGATTTTCAGTGACTGGCTCAAATGTTTTTTCCCACTGTACAAATTGTTCGGCAGTCTCTGCCATAGATGAATATATGCCAGCACCAACCCCAGCAGCAATTGCAGTTCCTAAAGCTGCTGCTTCTTTTACAACTGGTACTTTCACAGGAATTCCGAGTACGTCTGAAAGAATTTGTGGCCATAGTTTTCCTTTAGCAGCACCGCCAGCAAAGATTACTTCAGAAGGGAATTTACCAGTGAGAGCTTCAATTAATTTCAAGTTGCCAAGTGTAACGAAGGCCGCATTCTCTTCAATTGCACGAAACATCTCTTTCTTCCCACATTTATCAGCATCTAAGCTCAAATTTAAAAAGGATGGTGCAGCATGTCGCCAAGAAATATAATTCATTACATTTGAAAAAATAGGGATTATACCGTGAGAGCCTATAGGAACATCTTTTGCTTGTTCTTCTAGTAATTCATAAGCATCTACACCGAGTTTTTCAGCGAGCCGTTTTTCTTCATGGCAAAAGGCATCTCGAAACCACCTCATAACAAGGCCAGGGAAGAAAGCGATTGTTTCGTATTGCCATAGGTTAGGAGCGACATGGCAATTTACGCGAAGTGCCGCATTTGGATCAGTTTCTGGTTTTGTTATATTTACTTCTTGTTGCCAAAAACTGCCCCCGCATATAAATGTTTGTTCAGGTTTTACAACTCCAGTTCCAAGCGATGCCATTTGTGCATCTCCGCCGCCAGCAACGACCGGTGTTCCTTCATGTAATCCTGTTAACTCAGCACTTCGTTTTGTGATATTCCCGATAACTGTACCAGCTTCATTTACTTTTGGAGAAAAGGCTAGAGTAAGACCGCATTGCTCAGCAACCCAGTTATCCCAAGCTCTATTTTGTAAATCGAATATACCAGACGTACATCCGTTTGAAGGATCAATTTGTAGTACGCCGCACAATTTATATAAAATCCAATCGTTTAACATCGTGAAAGAATGAATGCTCCTGTACACGTCTGGTTCATGTTTTTTAATCCAAAGTAAGCGAGGTAAAGCACCTAATGAAAAAGTTTGACCGGATTTTTTATATAAATCCTTTTCAATTTCGGAACGAATTTGTTTTAGTTCACTAACTTCCGCTGACGCGCGGCCATCAACATTTGCACAAGCCCATATTTCCTGCCCGTTTTTATCGTATAAAACAAAGCCTTCACGCATACTCGTTGCACTAATACCTTTAATAGAAGAGGAGGACGTATTACTTTTTTGAAGAACCTCTTTCGTACATTGTTGAACGAGCTGCCAGTTTTCAGTTACATCAAAATTCATAGAACCAGGGTAACGACTATCTGATTTATGAATCCATTCTTTTTGACTGACTGCAAGCTGATTTCCTTGTAAATCAAAAAGAACTGCTCGAATGCTCCCTGTACCAGCGTCGTAAGCTAATAGAGTAGACATTAAGAGTCACCTTCCTTTCTTAATAAGGAGAGGGCAGTTTCTTCATCGGTAATTAATGTATGAATGAACTTTCCTTTTAAGGCGCCGTAAATTGCAGCTATCTTTTCCGTACCGCCAGCTACACCAACGACATGTTTCATATTTTGAAGAACAGAGAGTGGTGTGCCGATAAGACGGTTATGATGGGGAAGTTCTAATTGTTTTCCGTCAGTATTATAAAATTGCCCTAAAATATCTCCAGCCCCGTGTTGACTACGTATATAAGTCATTTCACGTAGTGTTAATTTTTCTTCTTTCACAATTGTGGCGTCTTGAGATAAGCTGCCAATGCCAACTACTGCTGTATGAGCGAGTGAAGCGACGTGAAGCATATCTTTCACGCTCGGTTCAGATAGAATAATTTGTGTCATTTCGTTTGTAGATGTTAGAAAAGGGGTAGGAATAATATGAAGATCGCCTTGCATGTAGTTTAAATAGCTTTGATTTCTTGGAATATAGTGATTTACACCTCCTGTAAGAGTAACGATTGAAAGACTCATAGAGCTATCAAAATGAATGTTTTCTAGCATTTTACTTATCGTCTCTCCCCAGCCAATCCCAAGTAAATCACCTTGTTGCAACTGAGTTTCTAAATATTGTGCGGCAGCTTTTCCGAGTGAAAATGCATAATTCTCAGTTGGCGTTGGAATAACGAAAGCATCTTTTAGATGGAATTTTTTTATAAGGTCACGTTCGATGCTTAAACAGTGTAAACCAGTACCTTTTATGTGAAATGTGACGACACCTTCCGTCCGTGCTTTATCTAACAACCGAACGACTTTATTTCTTGAAATGTGAAGAAGTGAAGCAATTTCTTGCTGGGTTAATTGATCTTTATAATAGTACCAAGCTACTTTTGTTAACAAATTGTCTTCAAAGCTCAGCTGTGACATGCTCTTCATCCCTTTCAACAATTGACCACTGCTTAAACATATGTGCTCGTTATTTTGTTTATTCCAGTTGAAGCGATAAATAGCCCAGTGAAAAAAGTGTTCTAGATATGAAAAAAGAAATATACAATGCTACAAAACAAGTAGAACAAAAAATCATTTTCTCAAAAAATGTTCTGCATAAAGGCAGGTGACAACATGTGGAGAGCGTGCCCTTATTACAAGTTACAAAGATGAGTAAATCATTTGCAGATCAACTCGTATTAAAAGAAGTCAATTTACAATTAGAGCGTGGAGATATATACGCTTTAGTTGGAGGAAATGGTGCCGGGAAATCAACGTTAATGAAAATACTAACGGGCTTGTATTCATACGATGCTGGCAAAATGTATGTGAAGGGGGAAATACAAAAGTTTTCAAACACAGCAGAGGCGCATCAACATGGTATTTACTTAATACCACAAGAGCCGCTCATCTTTCCTCATATGACAATTGAAGAGAACATTTGTATCGGAATGAAAGCGAAAAAGAAAGAGCTTCGAAATAAAATTAAAAAGTTGCTAGAAGACTTAGGGTGGAACATTCAACTTCGTGAGCTAGGGGTATCGTTATCCATCGCCCAGCAACAATTAGTAGAAATATTGAGGGGATTAATAAGAGAAGCTGAGATTCTTATTTTAGATGAGCCAACATCGACATTAACAACTCACGAAATTAAGAGTCTTTTTGTGTTGATGAAAAGTTTAAGAGAAAAAGGAATTGGCATGATTTATATTACGCATCGTTTTCCAGAAATCTTTGAAATTGCGAATAAAGTAGCAATTTTACGTGACGGAATGATTGTAAGTCAAGGTGATGTATCAAGGTATACATATGACATGCTAATGGAGGGGTTATTACCGAAAGGATATAAATTTGAGGAGAAAAAAGAGATCATACAAGAGGAAACAGAGCATTCGGAAAAACTATTAGATGTCACGAATGCATCAAGATATGCGTTTCAAAATGTATCATTTACTGTACACGCTGGAGAAGTTGTTGGGATTGCTGGGATCGTTGGATCAGGTAGGACTGAACTAGCTGAATCGTTATGTGGATTAAAGCCTTTGAAATCAGGTTCTGTTTTATTAGATGGGAAATCCATTACAAAGTATTCGGTACATAAGCGAATAAAGGAAGGTATGGTGTATGTACCGGAGGATCGAGCAGGGAATGGTATTTTTTCAATTGCGTCTGTTAAGGAAAATATAACATCTGCATCTTTAAACAGTATGAGTAGCTTCTTTTTAAATAGTAAAAAAGAAAGCGCTTTATCCGAATTGTATATAAAACAGTTTAGAATTGTTGTCCCTCATATGAATGAAGAGCTGACGTCTTTATCAGGTGGGAACCAACAGAAGGTCGTGCTAGCAAAATATCTTGCATGTAATCCGAAAGTGATTATTCTTGATGAACCGACCCGTGGTATTGATGCGAAAGCAAGATTAGAAGTATACGAAACGATACAAAGTTTGAAGAGAAAGGGACTTGCGCTCATATTAATTTCTTCAGATATGGAAGAAATCGCTCAATTAGCGAATCGTGTTTATGTGATGAGAAACGGAGGATTCGTCTCTCATTTGGAGAAGAAGGAAATTTGTATTGATGAAGTTACACGCCTTGCGTACGGAGGAAAGGGAGGTGTAACGGAGTGAACCGTTTATTTAAAATGCATGAGACGTCTATTATTATTTTATTACTTCTTTACATAGCCTTCGTTGGAGTAATGAATCCTAGTTTTGTTCAGTTTAGCTCTTTATCTTTAATTATGAAATCAAGCGTTATTTTAGTTATTTTGGCAATTGGTCAATCTTTCGTATTGTTTACGAAAAATATAGATGTATCAGTAGGATCTATTATGGGATTAAGCGCTGCGGTTTGCGGGATGTTGTTAACAGATGGATACAGTGCCTTTATTTCAATATTTGTGGCAATTATACTTGGTGCTCTTATTGGTATGGTAAATGGAATTGGCGTTACGAAATTTCGAGTGCCAGCTATCATTATGACATTAGGAATGCTCGGTATTATTAGAGGTGCAATGTTACTATTCACGGGCGGAAAGTGGATTGAAGATATTCCGAATGAGTATAAACAAATTTCTTCTATTATGATGTTAGGCATTCCGGTAACGGTATGGACCGTTCTTATCATATTACTACTACTATATTTCTTTTTAATGAAAGTACAAATTGGAAGATATTTTTATGCTGTCGGTGATAATGAAGATGGTGCAAGGCTTATTGGAATACATGTAGATAAAGTGAAAATATACGCGTTTATCATATCAGGCATAAGCGCTGGGCTCGCTGGATGTATATTCGTAATGAATATTGGATTCGTTCCAAATCAAACAGGTACAGGGATAGAATTGCAAGTTATCGCCGCTGCTGTTTTAGGTGGTATACATTTAAAAGGAGGAACAGGTTCTATATTTGGAGCGGCATTAGGTGCATTTTTTTTAGAAGTGATAAGCAGTTCACTCGTCTTTTTAAAAATACCTGCATTTTGGAATAGTGCTATTTCAGGATTTTTACTTTTACTCATCATCATATTAGATAGTGTCTTGAAAAAATGGAAGAAACTCCGGCAACTAGAAGAAAGAAGGGTGAATCTATGAGGGGAATACGTAGTTTGTATAGATGGGAAGGGGTTCTTCTCATATTGCTTCTCGTAGAACTCATTCTCTTTAGTTTCATAAATAGTGATTTCTTAAACATTAGTAACCTCCTTTTTAGTATGAACGATTTCCTCATTATTTCAATCGCGGCTATTCCGATGACATTTGTCATTGTAACTGGCGGAATTGATGTATCAGTAGGATCTATTATGGGGCTTACTTCGATTCTTATCGGAGCACTTTGGATGAATGGCATGCCTATACTGTTGGCCGTTATCATTGCGCTCGTAATAAGTTGCATAGCGGGCGGATTAAATGGACTTATTATAAAAATGACAGATGTAGAACCTCTTGTCGTTACACTTGGAACGATGTTTTTATATGCAGGAATCGCCCTTGTTATTTCAGGTGGTTCGGGTGCAGCGGGCTATGAAGGAATAAGTGGTTTACCAGATTCGTATGTGCAAATGGCAAATGGTAGTTTTATCGGTATACCTAATCTATTATGGCTCCTTGTCATTTTAACGATAGTATTTACGATATTGTTTCACCGTACAACATATGGTCGCTACGCAAAATTAACTGGCGCAAATGAAAGTACGGCGAGATATTCCGGCATTCGAACGAAGAAAGTAGTAATTATTGCTTACGTACTTTCTGGGTTAGGAGGTGGATTAGGAGGAGCTTTCTTAACAGCTTATTTCGGTTCAGCTCGTGCAGATATTGGAAGTGAAACGATTTTGCCAGTAATTACGGCAGTTGTATTAGGCGGCACACTTATTACAGGCGGAAAAGGGAGTATTATTGGGACAGTACTAGCGAGTATTTTTATAGGACTCATGCAGTACGGTTTACAAATGACGGGCTTAACGAATGAACAATCTAATGTAGTAATAGGTATTATCCTTATTGTTTCTGTTATTATGAGACATTTTAAATTACAACGATTCACTACGGGGAAAAGAAGGAATTTGCATAAGGGGGAAATGTCATGAAGAGAAAACTGGGGATTGTTATTATTATGTGTATTTGTTTAATCGGTTTAATTGCTTGTTCTAGCCAAACAGCGGACAAGAAAAAAGCAGATGATGTGAAATTTGCATTCATTCCGAAATTAACGGGAGTTGGCTTCTTTACATCAGGCGGTGAAGGTGCAAAAGAGATGGGAGATAAGTTAGGTGTACAAGTGAAATATGATGGACCTTCTGAAGCGAGCGTATCAGGGCAAGTAAAATATATAAATAATTTTATTAATCAAAACTACGATGCAATTATGGTTTCATCTACGTCAGTTGATGGTCTCTCGCAATCATTACAACGTGCAAAGAAAAAGGGGATGACCGTATTAACGTGGGATTCTGATGTGAATCCGAAAGACCGTTCGTTTTATATTAGCCAAGGTACACCAGACCAACTAGCAAAGTTATTAATAGAAATGACATCTAAGCAAATTGGAGATAAAGGGAAGGTCGCATTCTTTTATTCAAGCCCGACTGTAACAGATCAAAATCAATGGGTAACGAAGGCGAAAGAGATTATTAAAGAAAAATATCCGAATTGGGAAATTGTAACGACGCAATACGGTGAAAATAATGCGCAAAAATCTTTATCGGTAGGGGAGAGTATTTTAAAAACGTATCCAGATATTAACGCAGTAATATGTCCAGATGCAACAGCACTACCAGCAATGGCGCAAGCAGCTGAGAATTTGAAAATGGATAAGAAAGTAGTCGTAACGGGATTTTCGACACCGAACGTTATGCGTGATTATGTAAAACGAGGAACAGTACAACAATTTGGATTATGGGATGTAAAACAACAAGGTGCCCTCGCAACGTATGTTGCAAATGAAATTGTTGTAAAAGGGAAGAAGTTAAAAGTCGGGGATAGCTTTGAAGTAAAAGGAATCGGAAAAGTGAAAGTAGAGCCGAACTCTATTCAAGGGTATGACTATGAGGCAGAAGGAAATGGTATTATCGTATTACCTGAACGAGTTGTATTTACGAAGGATAATATTGATAAGTATACTTTCTAGTAGAAAATAAAAACGTCCGAATATATCGGACGTTTTTATTATGTCGTTTTTTTAATCTATTCATTAATTGTGAACAGCTTCTTTTTCATTTAACCCAAGTGTGCGTCCTGTTGAAGCGTGAAGCTCTTGGAACAGTCTTGGATTTTCCGTAAGTGACACGCCGTAAGAAGGGACCATTTCTTTTATCTTTGGCTCCCATTCTAGTATACGTTCTGGGAAGCATTTTTCTAATACTTCAAGCATAACGTGAACAGCAGTAGAAGCACCTGGAGAAGCGCCAAGTAACGCAGCGATTGATCCGTCATTTGCACTAACAACTTCTGTACCAAATTGAAGTGTTCCTTTACCACCTGCATCAGTATCTTTAATTACCTGCACACGTTGTCCAGCAACGACAGTATCCCAATCTTCACTTTTAGCGTTCGGAATAAACTCACGTAATTCTTCCATACGCTTTTCGTGTGATAACATAACTTGTTGGATTAAGTATTTTGTTAATCCCATTTCTTTTACACCGGCGGCTAACATCGTTAAGACGTTATTCGGTTTTACAGAACCAATTAAATCAAGGTTTGAGCCAGTTTTTAAGAATTTAGGTGAGAAGCCTGCAAATGGTCCAAACAGTAAAGCTTTTTTATTGTCTATATATCTCGTATCAAGGTGAGGTACAGACATTGGTGGAGCACCAACTTTAGCTTTTCCGTATACTTTTGCATGATGCTGCTCTACAATTTTTTGGTTTTTACATACCATAAATAGTCCACTTACTGGGAATCCTCCAATATGTTTTGACTCAGGAATACCAGTCTTTTGAAGTAGAGGTAGACTACCGCCACCGCCGCCGATAAAGACGAATTTTGCAGTATGATGTTCGATTTTGCCACTATTCATATCATGTACTTTTACTTCCCACAAACCATTCTTCGTGCGTTTAATATTTTCAACACTATGTTTGTAGTTTAGCTCAACATTTTTAGTTTTTAAGTAATCAAATAACATGCGCGTTAACGCACCGAAGTTAACATCTGTTCCAGAGTCAATTTTCGTTGCAGCCATAGCTTCATTAGAATTACGACCTTCCATAATGAGTGGAAGCCATTTTTTTAATGTGTCAGGTGCATCAGAAAATTCCATTCCTTGGAATAGAGCGTTTTTTGAAAGCGCTTCAAAACGTTTTTTTAGAAACTCTACATTTTTTTCCCCTTGCACCAAACTCATATGAGGTAGTGGCATAATAAAATCTTGTGGATTACGAATTAAGTTTCTTTTTACAAGATAAGCCCAAAATTGTCTTGAAAGTTGAAATTGCTCATTTACTTTTACAGCTTTACCAATATCTATAGACCCGTCAGATTTTTCGGATGTATAGTTAAGCTCACATAGCGCAGAATGTCCTGTACCAGCATTATTCCATTCGTTAGAACTTTCTTCTCCGGCATTAGCGAGTTTTTCAAATACTTTAATTTCCCATTCAGGTGCCAATTCTTTAAGTAATGATCCTAACGTTGCGCTCATAATTCCTGCGCCAATTAAGATAACGTCTGTTTTTTGCTGCATGTTGCTCATGATAATCTCTCCATCCCCTATATTGGCAAAAAAGAGTAGGTGTTTTTATATCTAAGCCGTAAAAAGAAAACACCGCCTAGGCCCCACCTAGGTACTTACCTTTTTTGTCTCAATTATATAACCATCTCATAGTCTATTATAATAATTAATAGACTAAAATATCTAGTGTTATCTGATAATTTTAAACTATTTAACGTTTTATTTCATAGAATTCTTCTGTCATAAGGGTAAAAAGCATAGTAGTAAAGCGGAATTTGGAGAAGAATTCCATTTTGATGTTATGTCAAAAAAACTTCTATTTTTATGTTTTATCTTTGGAAACTAGTAAAATTCTATTTTCGTGACATCTAATTTGAAAAAATAGAGTAAATAACAAATAAATGATAAGATTATTCTGAAAATAATCAAGGAGGGATACCAATGCTTACAAAAGAACAAGTCGCAAACTTATTTCGAAATTTTTCAATCAAGGAATGTAAAGGATCAAGTGATTTATACGAATACTTATCAATGAAGATTTCTGAAGATGAGGAAGTGCTTACACTATCTTCCTACGCTCAAGTAGGACAACCAATCCCAAACTTATTATTAGGTGCAGTACATTATTTATTGCTAAAAGGGAAAGACCATCATTTAAAAACGTATTATAGTAGCTTAGTTGAAAATGCTAAAACAAATTTAGATAAAGCTTTTGAACAATTTAAAGATTTCTGTAATGAGTACCGAGAAGAAATCATTACTTTATTACAAACGAAACTCGTTCAAACGAATGAAGTAAGACGATGTGCATACTTATACCCAAGTTTCTGCTATATATTTAACAAAGTGAATAAACCGTTAGTGGTAATTGAAATTGGTACAAGTTCTGGATTACAACTGTTCTGGGACCAATATAGCTATTCGTACGGAACAGATGAAACATATGGAAATATAAATTCGAATGTACATTTAACCTCTGAAATAAGAGGGGAGAATGTGCCCCGTTTTCTAAAACAAAGTCCACCTGTCGTAGAAAGAATCGGGCTTGATTTACATGTGAATGATTTACATAATGAGGAAGATTATTTATGGCTACGTGCACTAATTTGGCCAGAGCATAAAGAAAGACTTGAACTGTTCGATCAAGCAGCATCTTTAGTTAAAAATGAATCCGTCCGATTAATAGAAGGAGACGGTGTAGAGCTGTTGCCATTTATTATTGAACAAATAAGTGAAGATGCTGTTATCTGCATTTTCCATACACACGTCGCAAATCAAATACCTAAGCAAGTAAAACATGCGCTAGAAAAACAAATTAAAGAAATCGGTGCAAAACGTGATGTATTCCACCTATATAACAATATGTGGGACCGGGACCTTCATATTGATTATTATATTAACGGAAACGAATATTGTGAAACTGTTGGGGAAACGGAAGGGCATGGGAGATGGTTTAGTTGGGGATTGGGGGATAAGAAGCTATGCTAAAGTAAATCTAATAATTATGGGTTTCATCACCAAAATTCGTAATTAAAATAGCTGATGGAAGACACTCCATCAACTGTTTTTTACTTTTCATAAAACTCATTAGGTATCTAAGGTAAGCGTCAAATATTCCTCACCTACAAGTTGTAAATAGCCCATGAGATTCATCTTCTTACATCCAAGGATTTAAAGAAATTGGATTATTAAAACCTGACAGGTGTCAAAAAAGAACCTACCGGTTAATCAGCTATATTACTGGTTCAAGAAATTATTACTTCAAACGGAAGAGCCGAAGGAAAGTAAATGTTTAAAATGAATATATAATACATGCGAGAAAGAGCACAATTTGATAGGGGGGGCTTCCAAATGCATATGGATGAAAGAATGAATTTGCAGTTAACAGGCCAGGCTCTTCAGGTAATGAATAACGGAATTGCTGTCATAAGTCATGATGGAATCATCACATTCAGCAACCAACCATTCTGCAGCATGTTACATAAAAAAGAAAATGAAATAATAGGTAAGCATATATCAACGATTATTCCTGATCGTAAAAAGCTAGTAGTGAATCAAAATGATAGTTTGTACAAGTACGAGTGTAAGGTGGGCAACCAAGTATTGATTATAAATGAATCCCGTGTATATCAGAGCGGGAAAGAAGATGGATCAATTGCCATTTTGGAAAACAAGGAAAAAAGTATACAGTCCTTGGAAAGTATCATCAGTCGGTATGAAAATGCCTTGAATTTACTGTCGGAGTGTATTCTAGGGGTAAATGAACAAGGGATTGTCAATTTTTTAAGTGGTTCTTATGCACAATTTTTAGGGATTGATGATCCAAAGGAAGCGATAGGTAAGCATTGTACGGAGGTTGTTGAGAATACGAGGATGCATATTATCGTGAAGACGGGACAGGTGGAAATTGGGCATATCCAGCGTATAAGTAATCGGAATATTATCGCAACTCGTATACCTATTGTTAAGGACGGTGAGGTTATTGGTGCGATTGGTAAAATTATGTTTCATGATATACAGCAGTTTAAAGCTTTGGGGGATCAGATTAGTGCAATGGAATCAAAGTTATCTTACTATCAAACTGAATTACAGCGGTTGCAAGAAGGTAGGTTGTCCTTTCAAAGTATTATAGGAGAGAGTGCGAAAATGAAAGAAGTTAAAACGATGGCCTTGAAGGTTTCTAAAAGTCGGTCTACCGTTTTGATAAGAGGAGAGAGCGGTACAGGGAAGGAGCTCTTTGCGCATGCGGTACATCGTGCAAGTCCGCGTGCTAGGGGTTCATTTATTCGTTTGAATTGTGCTGCGATTCCGAGGGATCTTTTGGAGGCTGAATTATTTGGATACGAAGAGGGGGCTTTTACAGGAGCGAAAAAAGGTGGTAAGCCTGGGAAGATTGAGTTGGCCCATAAGGGAACGTTGTTTTTAGATGAGATCGGTGATATGTCTTTGGACATGCAGGTGAAGTTGCTGCGTGTGTTGCAAGAGAAAGAGATTGAAAGAATTGGTGGTACGAAAATTCAAAAGATTGATGTCCGTTTCATTGCGGCGACACATCGAAATCTTCGTGAAATGGTGCAAAGAGGGGAATTTAGGGAGGATTTATATTATAGGTTGAATGTGTTTGCGATCGATATTCCTCCGTTACGAGAGAGAAAGGAAGATATGATACATATAATGGAATTTTTAATTCGGAAATTGAATGGGGAGCTGGGTAGTAGCGTTCTTTCATTGGATGAGAGAGTAAGGAATATATTCATGGAGCATGATTGGCCAGGCAATATTAGGGAGCTAGAGAATGTGTTAGAACGAGCGATGAATGTTATAGAAGGAATGATTATTCAAGTGCATCATCTTCCTGTATATTTGCGGAAAAAAGATTTGGAAGAAGAGTTATATCATGAAATATTTGCGGTGGATCAAGAGAAGAATGAGATGAGTTATTCACTGCAGGAGGAAGTGGAATCGGCTGAAAAACGGGCGATTACAAGGGCTTTGGAAAAGACAGCTGGAAATATAAAAGAGGCAGCCAAGCTTTTAGGGATTCATCGGGCTAGCTTATATCGTAAAATAGAAAAATATGGAATTTCGTGAAAGGAAGCAAAGGGCAAACAGGCCCTTTTTTTGTTTGGTTTGCAGTAATACATACTGTCTCTTTTTTGCGACACTTTCTTATAGATGCGACATGATCGTAATCATTTGTAGCGCAAATGCGACATGTGAAGGTGGACATGTAAGGGAGACTTGGGGTATGTCCCTGAAGGAATAAGGGAATAGAGAATGAGTCGATTTTTGGCATGTTTCTTGCTATATAAATAAAAAAGATTATAGCAAGAAGGGATGGAATTCAATGCTGGAAAATCACAGTTTGCCACATTTTATTATGCAAAGTATTGAAAAAACACCAAGTAAGGTCTATTTACAATTTGAAGAACAAAGAGTTACGTATGAGGAGCTCTATCATCGAATTACAAAAGCTGCAGCGGGATTTTGTGAGCTCGGTATTCAAAAAGGGGATAAGGTTTGTATTATGCTTCATAACGCTCCTGAATATCTGGATGTATGGTTTGCTTTATCTTTTATGGGAGCAATTGCGGTGCCTCTAAATGTGCATTTAAAAGGGGAAGGTTTGCAGTATATTTTATCTCACTCTGATTGCAAGCTGATTATCGTTGATAAGGAATTTGTTCCTCAAATTGCTTCTTGTTTGCCATTTATACAAAGGGACATTCAAATTGTCGTTTACGGAAATGATGAAAGCGCAATTATTTTGAACGATGGTAAAGAACCGCTGGTAATCGAATTGAAAGATGTACTGAATACAAATAATCATCACCTTCCAACTGAATTTGTTTCCTCCTCTTCTATTAACAGTATTCTTTATACCTCTGGAACGACTGGATTACCTAAAGGGGTCATGTTAAGTCATTCTGCCTATGTAAATTCTGCGCAGTCATTTGCCACCTATATGGTTGGCGCAAGTTCGAAAGATATTTTATTTACAGCGCTGCCGTTATTCCATATTAACGCCCAGGCCCATACAGTACTCGGTGCTATTTCTTCCAATGCGACAATTGCTCTTGGCAAGCGGTTTAGTGCTTCTGGATTTTGGGATGAAATTCGCGGTCATGGCGCAACCATTTTTAATTCTTTAGGATCTATGATTCCTATTCTCTGCAAGCAACCAGAAAAGGAAAACGATAATGAAAATTTTGTAAGGGTGACGGCTTGTGCTGCTACGCCTAAGGAATTTTGGAAGCCGTTTGAGGAGAGGTTTGGCGTCCAGATTGTAGAAGGTTACGGATTAACGGAAACGACGGGTTTTTGTGTAACGAATCCATTGAATGCCAATAAGCCGCCTTCTATTGGAAAGCCTTATTCTTACGTAGAGACGAAGATTGTCAATGAGGATGGAAATGAAGCGCGGACTGGTGAAATTGGAGAGATTTTTATACGTTCCTTACAGGGACAAGCATTCATGGAAGGCTACTATAAAATGCGGGATAAAACAGAGGAGGCGATGAATGAGGGATGGTTCCATACAGGAGATCGCGGTTATCTAGATGAGGAAGGTTACTTATATTTTTGCGATCGAATCAAACAGTGTATCCGGAGGCGTGGAGAAAACATCTCCTCTTGGGAAATCGAAAAAGTCGTGAATAATCACCCGAAAGTACTTGAATCAGCGGCCATCGGTGTTCCATCGGAAGTGGGAGAAGAGGATGTCAAATTATATGTGATTGTAAAGAAAGGAGAAACGATGTCCCATGAAGAGATTATAGATTGGTGTCAAGAACGTATGGCTTACTTCATGGTGCCGCGATATGTTCAGTTCAGTGAAACTTTCCCAAAAACCGCGACGGAACGGATTCAGAAGTTCAAGCTGAAGGAGGAAGGAATCAGTACTGCTTGGGATCGCGAACAGGTCGGCTATGTAATTAAAAGAACGAGTTGATGTGTTGAAGGGTAGTAAAACAGTTTGCTTTTTATCTCATTACATATTGGAAAGAAGGGATTTCATTGGAAAATAAGCGGGTTGTTACATGGGCGAAAGAAAAAGGAATCGCGACGATTATCATTGATAATCCTCCTGTGAATGTACTGAGCTGTGCTGTGGTTGAGCAACTGACGGTGGTGGTCGATGAAATCGAACGGGATGATGAAGTAATTGCTGTACTTCTAACTGGCGCTGGAGAAAAGGCCTTCGTTGCAGGAGGAGACATCAAGTCATTTCCGGAATGGATTGGGAAAGGGAATGAATATGCAGAGGGAAAATCATTGTGGCTTCAGAATCCATTAAATAAAATAGAAAGATTGTCGAAGCCTGTAATCGCTGCTATTAACGGATTAGCGCTTGGGGGCGGGTGTGAATTAGCCTTATCATGTGATTTACGGATTATAGAAGAACATGCCCAAATCGGACTTCCAGAGGTGAAGTTAGGATTGTTTCCAGGTGCGGGAGGCACGCAACGTTTGCCTCGATTAATAGGAACTGCAAGTGCGAAAGAAATGATGTTCACTGGTGAACCGTTCACTGCCGAGGTAGCTTGGCGAGTTGGTTTGGTGAATCATGTTGTTCCGCGTGGCGAAGCGCTGAATAAGGCGAAGGAACTAGCCGCGAAGATGGCTCGATTTTCCCTTCCTGCTTTATCTTTGATGAAGCAATCTATCAATAAGGGATTATCTTCTTCTCTTGAGGACGGGCTAAAAATAGAAGCTGAGAATTTCGGCCATGTATTTCAAACGAGTGATGTAAGAGAGGGAGTGGAGGCTTTTATAGAAAAGAGGGTACCGCTTTTTCATCATAAATAAAATAACAAAAAGTAATGCCTGCCTCTGGCAGGTGTTGCAATAATATATATAAATATAAAAGGGTGTAAAGTAAATTTAAGAGAATCTATTTTATTGAGGGGGAGTGAGGTTATGGATTTATTGATTGTATTGCTATCGCTTGGCTTGCTTATATTTGTAGCTTACCGAGGATTCTCAGTCATTTTATTCGCTCCGTTATGTGCTTTGTTGGCTGTATTTTTAACGGAACCGGCGAATGTTTTACCATTCTTTTCTAATGTTTTTATGGCGAAGATGGTCGGATTCATAAAATTATATTTTCCTGTATTTTTGCTTGGAGCGATATTCGGTAAAGTGGTAGAAATCACTGGAATAGCAGAAAAAATCGCGAAAATTATCATCCATTTTATAGGCGTGAAAAGAGCTATTCTTTCCATCGTGTTAATGGGAGCGATTCTTACATACAGTGGTGTCAGTTTATTTGTCGCAGTATTTGCGATTTATCCGTTTGCGGCGCAATTATTTCGCGAGGCGGATATTCCGAAACGTCTCATTCCAGCGACAATTGCATTCAGTGCATTCACGTTTTCGATGGATTCACTTCCTGGATCACCTCAAATCCAAAATGTTATTCCAACTACGTTCTTTAAAACAGATATTTATGCAGCTCCTACATTAGGGATTATCGGAGCACTGTTTATCTTTATATGTGGCATGCTGTATTTGGAAAGGTGTAGGAAGAAGGCTGCTGCTAAGGGAGAGGGGTACTTCGGAAAAGGCGGTGCCACTTCTGAACTGGCTGCCACAACTAGCGCACAATTGGTGCAAGCGCCTATTGTTTCCAGCGATGTTATTCCAGCTAGTTATTGGGTAGCTTTTCTTCCGCTTGTACTGGTCGGAGTGATGAATAAAGTCTTTACAGAATTCATCCCGGTTTGGTATACAAAGGGATTTGATTTTGCATCTATAGGTTTGAAGGAGTACGGAACGATTGATATGGGACAAGTCGTAGGTATTTGGTCAGTGGAAATGGCACTTCTTATCGGAATACTTGCTGCTATATTATTAAACTTCCAAGCGGTAAAAGAACAGTTTCAATCTATTACAAGCGTGGGCGTAAGTGGTTCAATCTTAGCTGCCATGAACACTGCAGCCGAGTATGGATTTGGTGCCGTTATAGCAGCTTTACCCGGATTTGTCATGATTCAAAATTCTTTGACAGGTACATTTTCAAACCCTTTAATTAGCGGAGCGGTCATGACGAATATTTTGTGCGGTCTGACGGGATCAGGTTCGGGTGGAATGAGTATTACATTAGGTTTAATGGCAGATAAATATATTGAAGCGGCAGCGAACTTTGATATTCCGTTAGATGTGCTTCATCGTGTAATTGCAATGGCAGCGGGAGGTATGGATACTCTCCCTCATAACGGAGCAGTTATAACTTTACTTGCAGTTACAGGATTAACACACCGAGAAGCTTATAAAGAGATTTTTGGTATTACGATAATTAAGACATTAGCCGTTTTCTTCGTTGTTGGAGTGTACATGATGTTTTCTATTGTATAGTAGGAAGGTTGATCGGCTGTTATAAATAACGCAGCCACCAAGTTAAGATTATGTATAATGGTAAACAGAAACAGCCATCATTCCATGAAACGATGGCTGTTTGTATGTTTTTAATGAATTTCACAAAAAACTTCAATTGTAGATTGGAATTGAACTATCCCAACCTTCACTTGGTCTAGAGGAGGAGGGCTTCTCGGTTAAAATGATAAAGTCGGTAAATTTACTTGTTACAACAATGCTCTTCTACTCATCCATTGCGTCATAACCCACTTTTCACCTTTGATAACAGGTGCAGCAACTACAAGCAAATCCTCACATTGGACCCCAGCTGGCCAACATTCATAATAGTCGTGAAAACCATTTACAAACATGATTTGTCCGTTCTCAAATAGGATAACAAATATGGAGTTTCCTTACCTATTTTATAAAAGGTTAAAAATAAACCATAATATTATTATGTAAATAAAATTGATGAATGTACAGCCTGTTAAATAGTTCAATATTTTTGATTTTTCTATGGCTGCATAAGTATGATGTTTGTAGGAGGGGATCATATGAGTATACACAAAAAAATCATAGCGATTTCAGGAAGTATTAGGGAAGGATCATCCAACACAAACATATTAAAAACTTTAGCAGCATTTATTCCAGAAGGTATAGATTACACTATTTATAATGGGATAGAGGAACTACCTCATTTTAATCCGGATGTAGATCGAGTTGGAGCACCGGTTGTTATTGAAGAATTTCGAAAGATATTAAGTGAAGCACATGCACTTATTATTTGTACACCAGAGTACGCAAAAAGTATTCCAGGAGTTTTGAAGAATGCATTAGAATGGCTTGTTTCATCAGCGGAACTTTATAAAAAGCCAGTTGCTATTATAACAGCTTCACCGTCGATTGCTGGAGGGGATAAAGCTCATGAATCATTATTACTTACGCTAGGTATGCTAGATACAATTGTCGTTCAAAATGGTTCGCTATTAATCCCATCTGTGCGCACTAAATTTAGTGATGATGCAAAAATAACAGATGAGGATACAAAGAAAGCTCTTATCTCTTTAGTTCAAAGTGTAGTAGACGAGATAAAGAAATAATGATTTAGTTCGTATTAAAGTGAAAATGGACTTTTATAATAATAAAAGATAAAAGCAATGCTACGGCTAGTTCAAATGTAGCATTGCTTTTTTATATATTTAAATATATGTACTCAAAATCTCCCCAGGTAATCCATCAATCTCGCAAACTTTTTCAGATGTAAAACCAACGTTTAGTAAAATCTTCCGAGAGGGGGTATTGCTCGGATCGATAATTGCCTTTAGTACGTTTACATCTGTCTGCTTCGCTATATTTATTAATTCCTTTGCAATTGCACTACCATATCTTTTTCCCCAGTGCTCTGGCAAAATCATATACCCAATTTCAGCTTCTTTTACATGATCTTCATTCACTGTTACATGTCCAAGGCCGATAAATTCATTTGTTGCACTGTCATAAACTTTATAAGACCCAAACAGTTTATGCTTTTCATTGCGCCTTAACAATTTTTCATAGTCGTTTTGTGCCTCTTTTAGCGGAATAGCACGCTCTGTAATTTGTGCCATCACTCTTTCATTTGATACGAGCTGGAAATATGGACTAAAATCTGTTGCTTCAAATTTTTTGAAATGCAGTTTATGCATAGGGTTCCTCCAAACGAATTTTTATTAGTTCTTCAGAAAAGATAAACGATAGTTAAATAGTGATCTCTATTTGATTGCCTTCCGGATCACTAATTACACTTTCGTAATAGCCATCTCCAGTGAAACGGGGTCCATTTAATAAAGGAGAACCAGCTTCTTTTAACGTTTTTGTTAGTTCATTTACACGTTCTTCACTTTCAACTGAGAATGCCATATGTGCATAACCAGTAATATTAAGGTTAGGCTCATTTTCTATACCTTTTTTACGCATAAGTTCAAGCCTTGCTCCAGATTCGAACGTAATAAAATAAGATTCAAATTGCTTTGCTTCGTTATGATATAAAGAGTTTGCTTTACCGTTAAAGTACTTAGTATAGAAAGTACGCATTAATTCTAAATCATTTACCCAAATTGCTATATGTTCGATTTTCATTCGTTTCACCAATCCATTCTTTATGTAAATTAAAAAATATGTACTCTGTAATAATTAGCGAAATTCAACAACACTAATTAGATGTTCACTTTATTAAATTTGCATGCATATTGCAAGAAATAAGAATGGACGTTAGGAAAAAGCGGATTGTAATGAAAATTTTTATTAATGGTATTAGATAATTTTTAAGTCATAACATGCATACAATGTCTAATTAAGTGAATTACGTACGTCAAAATTTCAAATAAGGAGGGACATTTGTGGGGCAATTTGAACAAATGGTGATTGTCGGTATTTCCATGTCATTTATACTGTCTATTATGATATTAGGGTCTACATATTATAATCCTCGCCTTTGGTTAAATGATTATCCGAAAGATATTCAAAAAGTAGTATTGCCAAAATCGATAAATGAAAAAAAACAAACATTTTATTTCGGAATTATTTACAATATTATTCTCTTCGGAACGCCTTTAGTTTCTACATATATACTACATCACCATGGGAAATTATTGTATATTGAAGCCTATTTACATACTTTTGGGATTGTAATGATTTTCAATTTAGTAGATTTATTAATAATCGATTGGCTTATATTTTGCTGGATTACTCCAAGATTTGCTGTTATTCCTAGTACTGAGGGAATGAAAGGATATAAAGACTATAAGTTTCACTTAAGAGGTGCAATAGCTGGAACGCCATTTTTAGCAATTGTAAGTTTATTTTTGGCTGGAATTGCGACAACTATCTAGTGTGAAGTAGAAGGTCATGAAGAGTTTATAGAAGATAAGTAGATTTATAATGTATAGAATTAGAAATGAAAATTTGATAATATTGGAGTAGGAAGTTTTAAAAACAGTATATTAAGTGGTATTAATATACTGTTACAAATGTTTTGATACTCTGTGGAACCCCCTAATTTTATGGAAGGATTTCATAGAATTCAAAAAAATGTAATGGAGGCTATTATGAAAAAAATAATTGGCGCAGCAACAGCAACAGTTCTTGGATTGGGGGCTTTTACCACATCTGCTATCGCAGAAACTATCGTAACAGCGGATGTACTCAACGTACGTGAAAAGCCAACTACGGAATCAAAAGTTGTCGAAAAAGTAAAAGAAGGACAAAAGTTAAAGGTCATACATACTGAAGAAGGATGGTCAAAAATTGATTTAAATGGTAAAGAATTGTTTGTAAGTTCGGAGTATACAAAAGATATTTATCATGTAACAGCAAACCTATTAAATGTACGTACTGAAGCAAACACAGAATCAGAAATTCTTGGCAGACTGAAACAAGATGATGTAATTGAATCAACACATCAAGTAAAAGATGGATGGCTGCAATTTGAGTATAAAGGAAAAACAGCCTATGCAAATGTTTCTTTCCTATCAAGTACAGCACCAATTGAAAAGAAAGCTGAAGAGAAAACGAAGCGAGTAGCGAAAGTACAAAAGAAAGTACAAAAAGCAGTTAAAGCAAAGGAAGAAGTAAAAACGCAGAAAGAAGTAAAAGTACAAGAAATAGCAAAAGCGAAAGAAACAACAAAAGAGCAGAAAGAAGTGAAGGTAAAAGAAATAGCAAAGCCTAAAGAAGAAGCGAAAGTAACAGAGAGAGTAAAAGTTAAGGAAGAAACGAAAGCAGAAGAAATAGTAAAGCCTAAAGAAGAAGCAAAAGTAACAGAGAGAGTAAAAGTTAAGGAAGAAACGAAAGCAGAAGAAATAGTAAAGCCTAAAGAAGAAGCAAAAGTAAAAGAAATAGAAAAAGAAGAAGCGAAAGCGCAAGAAATAGCAAAAGCTAAGGAAGAAGCGCAAGCACGAGAAATAGAAAAAGCAAAAGAAGAAGCAAAAGCGCAGGAAATAGCAAAGGCTAAGGAAGAAGCAAAAGCACGAGAAATAGAAAAAGCAAAAGAAGAAGCAAGAGCGCAAGAAATAGCAAAAGCTAAGGAAGAAGCGCAAGCACGAGAAATAGAAAAAGCAAAAGAAGAAGCAAAAGTGCAGGAAATAGCAAAGGCTAAGGAAGAAGCGCAAGCACGAGAAATAGAAAAAGCGAAAGCAAAAGAAGCAACAAAGACACAAGAAGTATCTAAAAATAACAAACAGTCTGCTAAACGTGAATTAACGGTAGTAGCGACAGCATATACTGCTGATCCAAGTGAAAATGGTACATATGGTGGACGCGTTTTAACTGCGATGGGTCATGATTTAACGGCAAATCCTAATATGAGAATTATCGCAGTAGATCCGAAGGTAATTCCATTAGGATCTAAAGTATGGGTAGAAGGTTATGGAGAAGCTATTGCTGGTGATACTGGTAGTGCTATTAAAGGAAATCGTATTGATGTTTTAATGGGTTCAAAAAGTAAAGCTATGAACTGGGGAAGGCAAACTGTTAAAGTAAAAGTTTTATAATAATTATAGTTATCCAAATAGAAGTCAGTTCTCTAATATTGAGACTGGCTTTTGTTTTTGAGTTAGTGTAATTCATTGGAAAACTTTGTTGATCTGACATAGGATTTTTAAGGGATGTGTTGCTAAATCTGCACCAAAACTTAAATTAAACATGAAACTTGTATTATGTCTATAAAATACAAATATATTAAGAACGAGCTGAGTTTTAATTTTTATTTAAGTGAGTTTGTGGTTTGGTGTGGAACTGAAATTTATCGGGAAATACAGAATACTAGTATGATGGCAATGAAGAGTTAACGTATAATGAAATATACAAATAAAACCGATTAAATCATTTACATAGCATTTTTATATAACATAATTGTTGGAGTAATCAGGCTGAAAGTGATGAAGTTGCGGTTTATTGGCAATTATATTTTGAATGACAATATTGTAATTAAGTTTAAAGGACAGGTGTATTTCATGAAAAAAGTAAGAGGATATATTGAAACAAAGAAACAAGGAGTATTTGAATTACATATAAAAGAAACCGAAGAAAAGTTAGGTGCTATTTTTCCAGCACAATATAGGGATCTTTTTAAATTAGTTAATAACGCCGAAATAGGAGAATGGATACTATATCCTATTAAAGATAATAGAAATTTAATGAAAACTTGGGATGATATAGTTAGACAAAACGTTGAGTTGAGCGATGAGCATATGCCTGAAGATCTTATTATAATTGGTGACGATGGTTCAGGGGATAAATTGTGTTTTAAAATAAATAACGGAATAATGGATGATGAAATATATATTTGGTATCACGAAGATGCTGAAATTGAAGAAATAGCCCCAAATTTAAAAGGTTTTATTATAGAAACTATTCAGGAAGATGACGACTTGTAATGTTTATTTTCTTATAATAAAGTGGATCAGATTTAAATGAAGCGAGGATTAAAAATGACAATGGAATTATATGGCGAACATTGGGATGGAATAAAAGGGTATAGAGTAATGGAAGGGAAAGATTCATATAATCATTATTTCGGTGGTCAAGATTGTGAATTACCATTGTGTAAGTTATGCGGTGAGAAAATGCATCAAATTTTTTGTTTTGATTTGAAAGATGAGAAACTTGCTGAACTTAAAAATGCTGAATTGATTGTATTACCATTCATCTCTTGTTTGAATTGTGCGATGGTGTGGGAGCCGCAATATTTTCAATTAAGTAATGGGGGCAAAACGGTACAAATAATAAAACAAGACAATACGGAAGAGTGGATTATGGAAGCTGAGTATAAGCTACCGGTCAATCTTCCAAAAACTAATGTAAAGCTAACGAATATGAAAAATGAAGATATACCTACTGATGAAGATAGTTACTGGGAAGCTTTTGACTTATTCGGTTCGGAATATATATGTAGATTGTTAGGAGCGCCTTTATATGGTGATGTTCCAGAAGATTTAGGATGTCCAACTTGTTCGAAAGAGATGAAATATGTTGCTACAATTACACAAGATCTTGAAGAACGGGAACTTATTTCAGTAGTTGATTTCCAGTTTGGGGAAATGAATATATATTATTATGTATGTAAAGATTGTTCCGTTATGAAAACTGAAATTCAAGGAACATAAAAGAATAAGACTGACATAAAAAGTCAGTCTTATTTTTGATGTGTCACATCATTAAGAATCGCATGAAAGATGTCTTTTTGTATGAAATCATCTGTAAAAATAGTTTCTTTATCAACTTCAATTGTATCGTGAGGGTTATACCATTTACTTAATAAATCCTCACCAAACTCATGCCGTTTTTCTCTTGTATTATGTCGTCTAATGGTTTCCTCTAGTGATAAATCGAAGTAATATGTATGTGCGTCGTCAAAATAATGTATTAATTCTTTTAACATATCTCCATATCTACCGCTGTTTAGAATACCTTCTAAAATAACAAATTCACATTTTCCTTTTCCATACTTCGTAATTTCAAATAGTAAATCATGAGATAAGTTACCCATTGTGTCGTGCACTTTTAACATGTCTCTACGCACGACATCTTGAGAGACTAGTAGTGTCCCTTGGCCAAAATGCTCTTGCAGTTCTTTTGCGATTGTTGTTTTACCACTTGCGGAGTTCCCTCGAAGAATAATTAATGTTGATTTCAAATTCTCATCTCCAAATTGTTTTAGTTTTTTAGGTCCTGTTACAAAAGAACTTCATTATGGGAAACATTCTTTTAGTTAGTTAAATAATAGTTTATGATACTCAGTATAGGTTGAACAGGATAATTTCTTATTGTGGGATTATGCAAGTAAAGCTGTTTGACAAATTTACTATCCGCATATAGAAAAGTTATTATGAGAGTAACTAATAAGGAGGTGACCTATGTTATTCCAAAAGGGACAATTATTAGTTAGATACGTAATAAAAAACGATGCATCTATCATTTCAAAATGGCTAACAGACCCAGAAGTCCTGCAGTACTACGAAGGAAGAGATAATCTGCAATCTATAGAGAATGTACTTGAACATTTTATACATAATCCAAATAGTAATGAAAAACGATGTCTAGTAGAATTCAATGAAATATCGATCGGTTATATACAAATGTATCCTGTTGATTCTGAATGGAAAGCTTTATATGGATATGAAGAATCACAAAATATATGGGCATGGACCAATTCATCGGTGAACCAGTGTATTGGGGAAAAGGAATTGGAACAAAACTTGTTCAAGCAGCTATTACATACATTATGGAGAAATTGGGTGCGGAAGCAATCGCGATGGATCCTAGAGTAAATAATGAACGTGCGATAAGCTGTTATGAAAAATGCGGATTTAAAAAGGTGAAGATATTAAAGAAACATGAACTGCATGAGGGGAAATTAGAAGATTGTTGGATGGTAGAATATAAACAATTATAATAAATATGCAGGGGCTTATAAAAATAAAGGGAGCTGTGTGAAATGAAAAAGGCATTACTAGTTATTGATGTGCAAGCGGGTATGTATACAGCAGGAATCCCAGTACATAATGGGGAAAAGTTTTTAGAAACGTTGCAAGAGCTCATTGGGGAATGTCGTTCAAATGGTATTCCGGTTATTTATGTACAACATAACGGGCCGAAAGGTCATCCGTTAGAAAAAGGTACAGGTGGCTGGAAAGTGCATGCGGCGATTGCTCCGCAAGAAGGGGACAATATCGTTGAAAAGACGACGCCAGATTCATTCCATAAGACGAACTTAAACGAAGTGTTACAAGAAAAAGGCATTGAACACGTTATTATTTCAGGAATGCAAACAGAGTATTGTGTGGACACAACAACGCGTAGAGCATTTAGTGAAGGATATAAAGTAACGTTAGTAAGTGATGCACATAGCACATTTGACACAGATGTATTACGCGCTGAAGATATTGTAAAACATCATAATGTTGTGTTTGGATCATTTGCAGATGTTATTACGTTAAAAGATTTAAAAGTAAAAGCGTAATTACAGAAGTTGCTGTCTCTTAATGGGGCAGCTTTTTTATTTGAAGATAGCCTATCAAACGTTGTCGACAAATCGATATTTATTGTCGAATCGTTGATATAATTAGAGTTACGATAGATATATTTCCAAAATCGTTGATATAATTTCATTCACCGTATTGATAGTACAAAAAACAAAAAGGAGCGCCACATCGTCAAAAATTCGACTGATGAGACAGCTACTTTTTTGCACCAGTAATTATGGCTTTATTTCTTCTTATCTTTATCCAACACATTCTGTTCTTCAGCAAACTCCGTGCCATATGCAAACCGGCGATTAATTCGAATGTTATCATTGCTGTGCCTTGTGTGGGAATTAGAAAAGCGATGGACGATTACTTCTGATAATGTAAAGACGATGGCAGAAAGGATACTGCCCCATGCAATTTGCATGTAGTTGTCTAATAAAATATTACCAAAAATCCAAACGCTTAAATACGTAAGTAAGAAATCCGTCATAATGGCAGCGGAATTGCCAATTCGATTTAAAATAATTTTATCAACAAACATATAAGAAACGATTGTGACGAAGAGACTAAAAGAAATGATTTGGACGAGCGTTGCTGGGAAAAATAGAGCTAGTCCGATACTAAAAGCGATGATGCATGATATAAATTTGATAAGTATTACAGTAATATCACTCAATATTTACACCTCCCATTTATACATAGTTTTACAATAAATTCAGGAGTTCATACATTGGAACGGTTTAATTTATATAAAACTTTATCATGCTGAAATTTTATCTAAATATTAAAAAAACAATTAAAAAATGTTATAGTGAAATGAGAGCGTATGACATTTTTAGGTAAGGGGGAATCCGGGATGTGGATAACTTCAGAAGTAGAAATTCCAGATGATTTAATCGATCACCTTGAACAAGGTAAGTTAGTATTATTCGTTGGAGCAGGAGTTTCTATGAAGGGGAAATCAAACTTACCGAATTTCGATGATTTAGTTGATGAAATTTCGAAAGCTTTATATGTCGAAAGGCGTGAGATGACAGAACCCCACGATTATTATCTCGGTAAAATTGCGAAAACGAAAGATGTGCATCAAGTTGCAAGAGACCTCGTTAATATAGAAAAATCAAAACCAAATCCATTACACTATGCGATTCCAAGGCTGTTTCCGTTAGATACAGATGTTCGAATTGTAACGACAAACTTTGACCAACATTTTACGTCTGTAATTACAGAAATGAATAGAGAGCTGAATATTTATTATGCACCTGCTTTACCGACAGGGAGAGCGTTTAAAGGGTTGGCTTACATACATGGGAATGTAGAACAAGAGAAAGAAGCTTTAATTTTAACGGATGGTGATTTTGGAAGGGCTTACTTAACAGAAGGATGGGCGAGACGATTTTTAGTTGATTTATTCTCAAATTACACTGTTTTATTCGTTGGGTATAGTCATAATGATCCTGTAATGAAATATTTAGCAACAGGCTTACCACCGAGTACAAGGCGTTATGCTTTCGTCGCACAAGGTGATAATACATATCATTGGGAGCATTTAGGGATAAGACCGATTGTGTATCCGAATAAAGCAAATAATCATCAGGCGCTTGTGAAAGCGGTGAAGCGGTGGGCGGAATTAATGGGGGATAATTATATTACGAAAAGAATGCGTATTCGTGATATTGTAACCGTTCCTCCATCAGTAGAGCAGGAGCAATTATCCTATATAAAACAGTCAATAAAAAAAATTGAAACCGTTCGGTACTTCGTTGAATTTGCTCGTGATTATGAATGGGTGGAATGGCTTGAAGCAGAAGGGAAACTAAGAAATTTATTTCTGCTTACAGCAAATTATGATGAAGTAGATGAATTGCTTGCGGAATGGTTAGTGGAGCAATTTCTATTTAGTCATCAAAAAGAACTATTTCAATTGATTTTTAAAAATCATTCTAAAATATCCCCGTTATGGTGGCGAACAATTTGTACTTACTTAAACGAAACGAAAGAAACGATGGACCCTTTGTTGTTTGCAAGATGGACATTGCTTTTATTAGAAACAGCAGAGAAAGATAGTAGCTCTATTGAAATGATCACATATTTATTGCAAAAATGTTCTTTCCCTGAGCATAAAGAAATTGGCTTGTTGCTATTAACGTTTATTTTAGATGGAAAACTAAAATTGAAGCGTGTAAGAAAATGGGGAAATGATACGCAAGAGTCGATTGAACTCGAGGAATCGAGTCGTATACCGATGCCTATTTTTTCTCATGTGGAGCGAATTTGGAAAGAGAAAATGAGACCACATATTACTTACTACGCAAATCCGATTATGGTTACGGGGTTAGAAAAAATACAACTATTGTCATTAAGACAAAATGCACTGAAAAAAAGAGATAGAGAAATTTCAGAGCAGGAGTTACAGCAAAATGATTTTACATTTTTAATTCAAATTGTAAAAGAGTGTCTTACATATTTATGTGAAAACAATGAGAAAAAAGCAAATCATTATATTACAGAAATGATAGAAACTGATAGTGTACTTCAAAAGCGAATTGCAATTGAAGCAATGATTAATAATGTATTCGTTACAGCGGATGACAAACTGAAGTGGCTGTTACATGTAGATGTTCTGTTAGATTTCACATGTAAACATGAAGTGTTTCAACTTTTAAAGAATTATTACGCAGATGCTTTAGAGGAAACGAAAGAAGAAGTAATTCAACATGTATTAGAGTATCTTGCAGAAGAGAGGGCGTTTGATGCTTGTCTTGTATTAGACTTACTATTCACGTGTGATTCGAATAGTAAGTTTACGGCGGAAGGATACGAGCTAATGAAACAGAAACACCCCCATTTTTCTTCAGATCTATACAGTGTTCCAAAGAAAGAGGCAAATGAACAACGTATTACATGCAATGTAACAGCTGATGGATTACTGCAGCTGAAAGACGATGAAATAATGGAGCAAGTTCGGCAATTTTCAAGAGACGGTGTTTTTGAACAACGCCATTTTTTAGAGATGTTATCAAAAGCGTGTAAATTGAATGTAGAGTGGAGTATTTCGTTTGCTTATCAACTAGTAGGCGTGCACGAAATTAGTAATGAAGTATGGTTTGTGTGTATAAGAGAGTGGCGAAATAACCGGAATTTGACGAATGAACAAATTCAAAAAATCATTCCGTTATTGCAGAAATTTATTAGAAATACTGCTTTTCATTGGCTAATTAGTAGTTTTCTATATGAAATTAGCAATCGATTAGAAGAGCTAGAAGAAAACAGTATACGGGTTGTAAAGCGCTTTGCTTTTTCAGTATTTCCACATGTTATGAGAGGGGAAACAGATTTTAAAATTGGAAAACAAGAGTTTTACAATGAGTCTATACAGCATCCTGTTGGGAAGATGACAGCTGTATTGCTAAAACTGTTAGCGTACGATCACTTATATGATCGCAATGTATATGAATATTTATTTTTATTTGAAGAACAGGTAAGGGTTACTTCGGAACGAACGAACTTTATGTTAGCTCGTTTAACAGCAGATATTACGTTTTTATACCATATTGAGAAGCAATGGTGTCGGAAAAATGTACTACCTTACTTAGATTTAAAGAAAGAAAGTGAGCTTACGAAATATGCGTGGGCGGGATTATGTTATACGCAAATTAATCTACCTTTGTTTACAGAAATAAGACGATATATTAAGTATGCAGTAGAACATTTAGATGCACTACATCCATATACGAGAGAAGCATTTTTAAAATGGCTTAGCTTTGTATTTATTAAATGCGTATTATATTGGGAGCAAAAAACAGATTGGTTATATCCACTTTTGATGCAAGAAAACGAAGAGAATAAAATTAAATTTATGCAGTATTTATGCTACTACGTAAAAACGTTAAGTGGTAAGGAACAACGAAAATTTTGGACAGCGTGGCTTAGTGTGTTTTTAAGAGAACGTCCGAAAATGGGCGTAATAACAACGAGAGAATATATGATGCTTTTACGTATTGTGTTATGCATGGATGAGGTTTTAGAAAAAGGATTAAATATTATTTCTAGTAAATTTCAAGGTGTGGAAGGACAATCTAATCAAGAAGAAATGAAACAGTTGTTTATAGAGATACTTGAAAAGAAAGAGCGTATGAAAGCGTATAAAGAATTGTATGCAAATGTGTTTTTCACTTTACTGCAGACGTGTCAAGAAGCCGATTTACTTGAAAGTGAGATCATACAAGTAAAAGAACTATTAACCAGGTATGAAGTAGAAAGACATGTATTAAATTTAATAGAAAATGAAATAATTCGCATCGGAATCGTAACGGAGAATTTACAAGAGGAATCATAGGGCGGAAGTGGAATTTTAAAAAAATATATAAAAAGTTATTGACAGTGTTTTGAAAAGCGTTCTATAATACGAATCATACTTATTCAATTTCAAAAACATTTGAATAAACAAAGTGCAATGAAGAGATCACAGTAGTGGTTAGTCTTACTGTAACAGAGAGCTGGTGGTTGGTGTGAACCAGTACAGGGATAATCATGAATTACAGTCTTGGAGCATCTTTTTCGTAGTAAAGATACTATTGTCTTTATGAAGGAAAAGCGGTCAAATGATCGTTAACAGTGAAGAGAGGTAGACAGAAATATAGTCTACAACTAGGGTGGTACCGCGATAAATATCGTCCCTACTGATTTATTCAGTAGGGACTTTTTGTATTTTAGTGGTCCAACTTGAAAATAAAATAGTCATGCATTGAAAGGAAAAGCAGTAGTTGTTGTTTCCCTGTAACAGAGAGCTGGTGGTTGGTGTGAACCAGTACAAAAACAAGAGCGAATTACAGTCCTGGAGCATCTTTTTCGTAGTAAAGATAGTTATTGTCTTTATGAAGGGAAAGACGGTCAGATGATCGTTAACAATGAAGAGAGGTAGGCGAAATAAGTCTACAACTAGGGTGGTACCGCGATAAATATCGTCCCTACTGATTGAATCAGTAGGGCTTTTTTGTACAAAAAAGTGGCTTATTAACTAGTAGTTAGTGTCTTTATGGTAATTATTAGTTTAAAATAAGAAGAGGTATCGATTCCACTTTAAATTTGTATAATTAACCAGTTCAGAAAATAGAGAATTTTTTATTCTCTTACTATACTTTTAAAACATTAGAGGAGGATTTCCAAATGGCAAATCATGAATTAGATCAATTACGTAAACAGGTAGATGAAATTAACTTACAACTATTACACCTATTAAACAAACGCGGTGAAATCGTTCAAAAGATTGGGGAGCAAAAACAAGTACAAGGTACGAAACGCTTTGATCCAGTACGTGAGCGTGAAGTACTTGATATGCTTGCAGAGCATAACGAAGGACCATTCGAAACGTCAACGATTCAACATATTTTCAAAACGATTTTCAAAGCAAGCTTAGAATTACAAGAAGATGATAACCGTAAAGCATTACTAGTTTCACGTAAAAAGAAAAAAGAAAATACAATTGTTAATGTTAAAGGTGAATTGATTGGAAACGGAACACAAACGTTCATCATGGGACCTTGTGCGGTAGAAAGTTTAGAGCAAGTTCGCCAAGTAGGGCAAGCGATGAAAGATCAAGGACTTAAATTAATGCGCGGCGGTGCTTTCAAACCGAGAACGTCTCCATACGATTTCCAAGGTTTAGGAGTAGAAGGTTTACAAATTTTACGACAAGTAGCAGATGAGTTCGACTTAGCGATTATTAGTGAAATTTTAAATCCGAATGACGTAGAAATGGCGCTAGAATACGTTGATGTAATTCAAGTTGGAGCACGTAACATGCAAAACTTCGATTTACTACGAGCTGTAGGTAAAGTTAATAAGCCAGTATTATTAAAACGTGGATTAGCAGCAACAATTGATGAGTTCATTAATGCAGCGGAATACATTATTGCACAAGGTAATGACCAAATTATTCTTTGTGAGCGCGGTATTCGCACATACGAGAGAGCGACACGTAACACATTAGATATTTCAGCAGTACCGATTTTAAAGAAAGAAACACATTTACCAGTTATCGTTGACGTAACACATTCAACAGGACGTAGAGATTTATTATTACCAACAGCGAAAGCGGCACTTGCAATTGGAGCAGATGCAGTAATGGCTGAAGTTCATCCAGACCCAGCAGTTGCGTTATCAGATTCTGCGCAACAAATGGATATTCCAGAATTCCATAGATTCATGGATGAGTTAAAAGGTTTCAAAAATAAATTATCTTAATTCCATATCATAATTCCATATCATAAATGCGCTGAAGAGGAAACAGTAGTGCTTATCTCACTGTTAAAGAGAGCTGATGGCCGGTGTGAATCAGTACAAAGGTAAGCATGAATTACAGCCTTGGAGCATCTTTCCCGCCAACTTTTGGAGAGAAAGACGGTCAAACGATCGTTAAAGAAGAAGAGAGGTAGACGAAAGAAGTCTACAACTAGGGTGGTACCGCGATAAACATCGTCCCTACTGAGCGCTCAGTAGGGACTTTTTTGTACAAAAAAATAGTAAAGGGGCAAGAGAAATGAGATATATTACAGCTGGAGAATCACATGGGCCGCAGTTAACAGTTATTTTAGAAGGTGTACCAGCAGGTTTAACATTAACAGCGGAACATATTAATAAAGAATTATTAAGAAGACAAAAAGGGCATGGGCGCGGAAGACGCATGCAAATTGAAACAGATACAGTTGAAATTGCAAGTGGTGTACGTCACGGAATGACACTTGGTTCACCAATTACGTTAATCGTAAAAAATGATGATTTCAAACATTGGACGAAAGTAATGGGTGCTGAACCAATTTCGGAGCAAGAAAGTAAAGAAATGAAACGTACTATAACGAAACCACGTCCAGGACATGCGGATTTAAACGGGGCAATTAAATACGGCCATCGTGATATAAGAAACGTATTAGAGCGCTCTTCTGCAAGAGAAACGACAGTTCGTGTTGCTGCTGGTGCAGTTGCGAAACAAATTTTGAAAGAACTAGGTGTGGAAATCGCAGGACATGTTCTTGAAATTGGTGGGGTACAAGCGAAGCGTATTTCAAACTTACCAATTGAAGAAATTCAAACGATAACTGAAAATTCACCAGTTCGATGTTTAGATAAAGAAGTAGAACAAGAAATGATGAATGCGATTGATGATGCGAAAAGTAGCGGAGATTCTATAGGCGGTATTGTCGAAGTCATTGCAGAAGGAATGCCAATTGGAGTTGGTAGCTACGTTCATTACGACCGCAAATTAGATGCAAAACTTGCCGGTGCTATTATGAGCGTGAATGCGTTTAAAGGTGCTGAGATCGGAATTGGTTTTGAAGCGGCAAGACAGCCGGGAAGTAAAGTGCACGATGAAATTTTATGGGATGAAGAAAAAGGATACACGAGAAATACGAATAATGCCGGCGGTTTAGAAGGCGGTATGACAACAGGTATGCCAATTGTCGTAAGAGGCGTAATGAAGCCAATTCCTACATTATATAAACCGTTAGCAAGCGTAGATATTGATACGAAAGAAGCGTTCCAAGCGAGTATTGAGAGATCTGATAGCTGTGCAGTACCAGCAGCAGGTGTTGTAGCTGAAGCTGTCGTTGCATGGGAACTTGCCGGTGCACTAGTCGAGCAATTCGGAAAAGATCGCATGGAATTACTAAAACAAAATATTTCGCAACATAACAAATACGCAAAAGAATTTTAATGAAAAGGTGGATTTAACATGCGAGTAAAAGATCAACTATCATCATTACAACCGTATAAACCAGGTAAATCACCAGAGCAAATGAAAGAAGTATACGGGAATCATTCATTTGTTAAGTTAGCATCAAATGAAAATCCATTTGGCTGTTCACCTCGTGTTTTAGGAGAATTACAAAAATCGTGGCAGGAACATGCTTTATATCCTGACGGAGGTGCTGAAGTACTCCGTCAAACAATTGCAGAGAAATTACAAGTGCAAATGGAACAAGTGCTTTGTGGTAGTGGACTTGATGAAGTCATTCAAATTATAAGTCGTGCAGTGCTCTGTAAAGGAGATAATATCGTAACTGCTGGCGCGACATTCCCTCAGTACCGTCATCATGCAATTATTGAAGGCTGTGAAGTGAAAGAAATTACTTTAAAGAACGGTGTATATGATCTCGATGAAATTTCTTCAGCAGTTGATGAACATACAAAAATCGTATGGATTTGTAATCCGAACAACCCGACAGGCACATATGTGAATGAGCGAAAATTGACTCAATTCATTGAAAGCATTAGTGAAAATACGTTAATTGTCATTGATGAAGCGTACTATGAATACGTAACAGCAAAAGATTTCCCTGAGACATTACCGCTTCTAGAAAAACATAACAACATTCTTGTACTTAGAACGTTTTCTAAAGCGTACGGATTAGCTTCTTTCCGCGTTGGTTATGCGATTGGACAGGAAGAGTTAATCGAGAAATTAAATGTCGTACGTTTGCCATTTAACGTATCTTCATTAGCGCAAAAAGCAGCGACGATTGCTTTTAACGATGAAGCGTTTATTGAAGAAATAGTTCGTGTTAATACAGAAGGATTACAACAATACGAAAGTTTTTGTACAGAAAATGAAATTCCATTTTATCCGTCGCAAACGAACTTTATCTTCTTGCCGGTAGATGATGCTGGGGAAATTTATGAAGCTTGTGCGCATGCAGGGTTTATTATTCGTCCGTTCCCAAATGGTGTCCGTATTACAATCGGAACTAGGGAACAAAATGAAGGAGTGATTTCAGTGTTAAAACAACACTTTGAAAATAAAAAAGGTAAGTCTCGAGATGAGGCAAATGTGTAAAAAGGTAGTATTAATCGGTACTGGATTAATAGGAGGCTCTCTTGCATTAGCGATTAAAAAAGAGCACGATGTAACGATTATCGGTTATGACATATTTAAAGAGCAAGTAGAGCGCGCAAAAGAATTACATGTAGTTGATGAAGTAGCAGTAGATTTACAGCGTGCATGTGAGGAGGCAAATTTAATTGTATTTGCCTCTCCAGTTGAAGAAACGAAAAAGTTGTTACACAAACTTGCATCATTTCATTTACGAGAAGATGTCATTGTTACCGATGTAGGAAGTACGAAAGGGACAATCATGAATGAAGCGGAAGCTTTATTAACAAAGAAAGTTTCATTTATCGGCGGTCATCCGATGGCAGGTTCTCACAAAACAGGAGTTGAAAGTGCAAAGGCACACCTTTTTGAAAACGCATTTTACATTTTAACGCCAATGAATCACGTGCAGGCGGATCAAGTAGACGAGCTAAAAGAATGGTTAAAAGGAACAGGCTCTCATTTTCTTGTATTAAATACAAAAGAACATGATTATGTAACAGGAATAGTTAGTCATTTCCCACATTTAATTGCAGCAGGATTAGTAAAACAAGTTGAGAAACATGCTGGTGATAATCCGCTTATTCATCAACTAGCGGCAGGCGGATTTAAAGATATAACACGTATTGCATCAAGTAGTCCGAAAATGTGGAGTGATATCGTAAAGCAAAATCGCGGGCATTTATTGGAACTATTAGAAGAATGGATTTCAGAAATGGAAGAGCTATATAAGACGGTTTCTAAAGGAGATGCAGGAGAAATACAAAGTTATTTTGCAGATGCGAAAGAATATCGTGACTCTTTACCAGTTCGAAAAAGAGGGGCGATTCCTGCCTATCACGACTTATACGTCGACGTTTTAGATAAAGTAGGGGCATTAGCCCATATCACAAGCATTCTAGCAGAAGAAGAAATTAGTATTACGAACTTGCAAATATTAGAAGCGCGAGAAGGATTGCTCGGAGTTTTACGAATTAGTTTCCAAAGAGAAGAAGATCGAACGCAGGCAAAAATTGCGCTCGGAAAAGAAGAATACCAAACGTATGAAACAATTTAATGAGGAGGGTGAGAACGTGAAAGAAAAAACAGTACAAACTGTAAATAACGGATTGAATGGTACAATTACAATCCCTGGAGATAAATCAATTTCCCATCGCGCTGTCATGTTTGGCGCAATCGCGGAAGGTAAAACAACAATTAAAGGATTTCTTCCTGGTGCGGATTGTTTAAGTACTATTTCTTGTTTTAAAGAAATGGGAGTAGAGATTACACAAAATAGAGACGAAGTTACGGTAATTGGAACAGGATTAGAAGGTTTACAAGAGCCAAAAGCTGTATTAGATGTTGGTAATTCTGGTACAACGATTCGATTAATGTCAGGAATACTTGCAAACACACCATTCTTTTCTTGCGTGCAAGGTGATGCTTCAATTGCGAAGAGACCGATGCAACGTGTAACAAATCCACTAAAGCAAATGGGTGCAAAAATTGATGGCCGAAAAGAAGGAACGTTTACGCCGCTCACAATACGAGGCGGGAATTTAAAGGCGATTGAATATACTTCACCGGTAGCAAGTGCACAAGTGAAATCAGCTATTTTACTTGCAGGCCTTCGCGCAGAAGGTGTAACAACTGTTACAGAACCTCATATTTCCCGCGATCATACAGAAAGAATGCTTGAGGCGTTTGGCGTTACAGTAACTCGCGTGGGGAAAACAGTGAAACTAGCAGGAGGACAGAAGTTAACCGCAACAGATGTTCAAGTGCCAGGTGATGTATCATCAGCGGCATTTTTCTTAGTAGCAGGTGCAATTATTCCAAATAGTAAACTACTATTACAAAATGTGGGAATGAATCCGACTCGTACAGGTATTATTGATGTTCTTGAGAAAATGGGCGCTACGTTTACTGTAGAGCAGATTAACGAAGGAGCATCAGAACCTGCTGCAAATATTACAATTGAAACATCGCCGCTGAAAGGAATCGAAATCGGTGGAGATATCATTCCACGACTGATTGATGAAATCCCAATTATCGCTTTAGCGGCAACACAAGCAGATGGAATTACAGTCATTAAAGATGCACACGAGCTAAAAGTGAAAGAAACGAATCGTATCGATACAGTCGTTGCGGAACTAACGAAACTAGGAGCTCGTATTGAAGCGACCGACGACGGAATGATTATTTACGGTAAATGTAAGCTAAAAGGAAATACAGTACATAGTCACGGTGATCACCGCATTGGAATGATGCTTGCGATTGCCGGCTGTATAGCTGAAGGAGAAACAACGATTGAAGATGCAGAAGCAGTAGGTGTATCGTATCCTACATTTTTTGAAGAACTGCAAACGTTAGCTAAATAAAGTGATGAGAAGCAGATATGCAATGTATCTGCTTTTTTATGTTGGCTTTTTTCGTAAATAATGTTGCTTTATTGCGTAAGAATTTTATCCTTATTGATTTTATGAGATTTTTACGCATAATTGTAACTAAGGGAGATGGTTCCAAGTTGAGTAAACAGAATATCAGCACAACAGTTTCAGGGGATTTAATTGTTACCCATCTAATTGGCAAGATTAATACAGCTGATGTTTATGAATGGTTTAATGGCTTCGAGCAGGTTTGTCAGCAATTCATTTCCGAGGGTCGGAAATACAAATTGTTGGTGGATAGAAAAGGATACACGCCAGATCATTTTTCTGTTCAAAAAGCATGGAAAGATAAGTTCTTCAATGAAACCATTTTGAATCACAGTAAGGCAATTGCGTTTCTCCTTGAAGAAGGGGAGACAATGAATTATTTACAACAATCCAATACAAAAGAATCCGTAAAATTTTTCGATGATTATGAACAAGCATTAATTTGGTTGAATGAATATCCAATATAAACCTTTATTGAACCAGTTTCTCTCAATCAACTGGTTTTTTTATGTCCGTAATGTTGCCGTTGTCATAAGTTTCATCACTTTCAATGGTACCTCTTAGCTTCGCAAACCCAAGAGAACGCAAGGCTTTTAATATTCTTATGCCGCCAATAGAAAGCAGTTGAAAAGAGCCTTTATGTTAGAGTGTTTCTAAATCGATATCTTTTGTTGAAACATCCTCGTAATTTCACTTACCGAACTATAATAGTTTGAATTATGATATAATTCAAACGAGGAATGGAGGAGAAATATATGAACGTTATACAATTAAAAGAAGATAAGTTTAGAAAAGCATTACGTTTATCAGAATATGCTTTTCAATATAAAGCAAATGAAGAATGGATAGAGCAGAAAATTGCAAGAATGAAGGAAAGCCATCAAATATACGGTATTATGGAAGGAGAAGAGTTAGCTGCAAAGTTGCACTTAATTCCTTTTCATATTTACATAGGAAAAGAAAAGTTTAAAATGGGCGGCGTTGCGGGGGTAGCGACGTATCCGGAATATAGAAGAAGTGGATATGTAAAAGAGTTACTTCAGCATTCACTGCAAACTATGAAAAGAGATGGATATAGTGTATCGATGTTACATCCATTTGCCGTTTCATTTTATCGTAAATACGGCTGGGAACTTTGTGCGAATCGAATCGTATGTCAGATGACAAAGAGCGATTTAATAATTAAAAAACAAGTGAATGGTACAGTGAAACGTTTTAGTAAAGATAATCATCCAGAAGAAGTAGAGAATCTATATGAAACATTTGCAGAACGATTTTCTGGTATGTTAGTTCGCGGACGTAAATGGTGGCTACAAGCGGTGTATCATGATTTAACATTGGCAGTTTACTATGATGAAAATAAAACGGCGGCTGGTTACATTTTATACAAAATAGAGAATTCTAAAATGAAAGTAGAAGAATTTGTCCCATTACATAATGAAGCAAGAATTGGTCTTTGGAACTTCATCTGCCAACATGATTCTATGATTAAAGATCTAGAAATGATACTAAGTGAGACAGAACCACTTCTTTACACATTACAAGAACCACGAGTAAAAGCAGAAGTAACTCCATATTTCATGGGAAGAATTGTAGATGTAGAACAGTTTTTCAAACAATATGAATGGAACTGGAACAACGAAGAGCAAGAAGTAATTTTACATATTACAGATTCATTTGCACCGTGGAATAACGTAACGGTTCAACTTAAAAATAATGAAATAACAATCGTTAAAGAAGAAACAGCAAAAGAAAATGGAATTCAAATCGATATTAATGCGTTATCTACTATTATGTTTGGTTACAAGCGACCGCTAGAATTAAATGAAATAGACTTAATAAGCGGTAGCGAAGAGGAGATACGTGCATTTGAGAATGTAGTGCCGGTGCGTAAGCCGTTTATTTATGATTTCTTTTAATTAATGTCATGTGCTATGTATGAGTAACAAAGTACTATAATGATAAACTTTTTATTATAGTACTTTTCTATTTAATAGAGTGGAATCATTGTTTTAGGAGGAAAAGTAAAATGATTAGGCAAGCCGTAGGTGCGGTCGTATTCCAACACAGTGAATTTTTATTGGTACATAAGGTGAAAATTAGCGACATAGATGGAGAATATGCTATGTCAAAGGGGGAATGGGATTTTCCTAAAGGTGGAGTGAAACATACAGATAATGATTTAGAGAGTGCTATGTTGAGAGAGCTGGAAGAAGAAACTGGATCTACAAAGTTTAAAGTTATAAAGCAATTTGAAGATAAAATTTGCTTTGGCTTTCCTGAAGAACTCAAAATGAAAATTGGATATGAAGAGCAAGAAACTACTATGTTTTATGTAGAATATATAGGTGACAGAATAGATTTACATCCAAAAGATAATGAAATAAGTCAAGTTCAATTTTTTAAGATACAAGATGTATTGAGGGTTTTAAGTCATGATGATACAAAGAATTTTTTTGATGGGATAACGCAAAAAATGTATTAATATCTTAATTGAGTGTGTTATTTGATAAATGTTTCAATAGCGTATTTACACACTTGACTTTTAATCCATGTAATTTATAATTATAAACGGAATGAATTTTCATTCCTGGAAATTGAGGTGAGAAAAATGGCTAAAAATAAACAAGAAGACATTTTTGATGCTGCTATAAAACTTTTCGCAGAGCGTGGTTACGATGGTACGACAATTCCGATGATCGCTGAAAAAGCAAATGTCGGCGCTGGTACTATTTATCGCTATTTTGAAAATAAAGAGGCACTCGTTAACTCATTATTTTCAAAAAGCATGCTACAGCTATCTGAAACAATAAAGACTGATTTTCCTGTTGAAGCAAATATTCGAGAACAGTTTAGTCATACGTATAACCGTTTATTTGAATTTGCGAGAAACAATGTGGATGCTTTTCTTTTTACAAATTCTCACTGTGATAGTTATTTTCTTGATGAACAGAGTAAGAAAATATTTGACGATTTTATAGGCTTCTTTATGAATATTATTGAAGATGGAATCGAAAAAGGTTTTCTTCGTCCATTGCCTATAATTGCTTTAATTATTATTGTATATCAACCACTTGAAAAATTAATAAAAGTAATGGCGACAGGGCAGTTAGAATACTCAAAAGAATTAGTAAAAGAATTGGAAGAAAGCTCTTGGAATGCTATTAGAATCATTTGATTCTATAGCCTTATAAGGACAGGAATGAACATTCATTCCGTGGGTAGTGATTTGATAAAATTGAAAAATAATTTAATAGGATAATAGGAATGAACGTTCATTCCTGAATGATATTTTCAAAAATAGGGAATGAATATTCATTCCCTATGCACCATGAAACTCTAATAACAGGAGATGATTCAAATGAGCAAGCTAAAAAGTTGGAGAAGTTTATCTTTTCTATTATGGATAGTTATTACTATTGCAATGATCGTAACGATGCCTAATATGGATCAGTTAGTGAAGGAAAAAGGGCAAATCACGATTCCTAATACAGAACAAAGCAGTATTGCTGACAAGATGATAAAGGAGATGGATAAAGAAGGGGCTGAAAAGTATGAAATTATAGCTGTCTTTAATAGTGGAAGTAAGAAGGCTTTAACAAATGAGCAAAAAGAGGAAATAACGAAAACGATCAATGCCCTGCAAAATGAAAAAGAGCAATTAGGAATTAAGGAAGTCGTTTCACATTTAGATAATAAAGAACTGCAGAAACAATTAGTTTCTAAAGATAATACGACTATTTTAACGCAAATATCGGTAGATAAAAAACATGGTAAAATGTCAAAAATTGCAAATAATCTTCATAAAAAAGTGCAAACGAAAGGAGTTACAACGTACTTAACAGGAAGTGATTTAATAGCGGGTGATTTTCTTACATCCTCTCAAGAGGGCGTGAAAAAGACAGAAGTTATTTCGATCATTTTCATTCTTGTAGTATTAATCATTGTATTCCGTTCACCAGTTGTTCCGATTATTTCTCTTCTTACAGTTGGTGTTTCGTATTTAATTTCAATGGGGATTATTGCCCATCTTGTAGATCAATTTAATTTTCCGTTTTCAAACTTTACGCAAGTGTTTGTAGTAGTCGTCCTGTTTGGAGTGGGAACAGACTATAACATTTTATTATATACAAGATTTAAAGAAGAATTAAGTAAACAAGAAAATGCATTTTTGGCTACGAAAGAAACGTTTAAATCGGCAGGTAAAACCGTTTTATATAGCGGGATAGCAGTACTAATTGGCTTTGCATCTCTTGCTTTAGCGAGTTTTAAATTATATCAATCTACTTCAGCGGTAGCAATTGGTGTCGCAGTACTACTACTCGTATTAACTACTTTAAATCCATTTTTCATGGTGCTTTTAGGAAAAGGAATGTTTTATCCAGTTAAAACATTTAAAGGTCATGAGGATAGTCGCTTATGGGGATTCTTTGCAAAAAATTCAGTAGCAAGACCATTTATCGCTTTAATTATCGTATTCGTGATATCGATTCCATTCGTATTAAAATATTCTAACACGCTTAATTACAATGATTTATTTGAAGTGGATAATAAATATGAATCAAAAATGGGGATTAACGTAATAGAAGAGCATTTTCCGCCTGGTTTTTCTTCACCAAGTACGTTAGTCATTCAATCGGATAAAAAGTTAGATGAGGCGACTTCTTTACAAACTTTAGATGAACTTACTGATAAAATCTCGAAAGTTAAAGGAGTCTCAGAAGTATATTCACCGACGCGTCCAACTGGAGATAAGATTAAAGAATTATATATAAATAAACAAGCCGGAGAATTGAATACAGGCTTAGGCGATGCAAATGGTGGCATAAAAGAAATTAATGAAGGATTAACTGATGCGAAAGATAAAATGGGTAATAATGACTCAAATAGTCTTGCAAATGTTCAAAAATTAATTGATGGAACAAATGAAGCGAAAAATGGCGTATCAGCCTTAGGGACAGCTTTAAATCAATTATCGAATGGAATAAACAATGGAGCACAAGGAGCGAAGCAAATAGAGGATGGGCTAGCATCATTAAACGGAAATATCAATGCCCTGTCAAATGCAACTTCGCAGCTTCATGCTGGTTATGCTCAGTTAGAAAAAGGTTTAAGTTCGTACGATCAATATTTCGGAAGTATTTCTCAAGCGATTGATGGTGCGAAAAAAGGATATGAACAAATTGAAACGTTAATGAACAATTTCATTCAAACAAAACCAGAATTAGCAAATGATCCTAATGTGCAGCAAACATTAGGAATTGCTAAAGAAGCTCAAAAACAATTAACTGGACTTTCAAAAGAATTAAATCAATTGGCGGTGCAGCATAAAGCAGCGATGAATTCATTTAAAGAAGCGAATCAATCGTTACTGAAAGTAGATAACGGTTTAAAAGAAATGAACAATGGAGTTACCAAGTTACAAAAAGGGGCTGCTGAGCTGAACAAAGGATTGAGCGAAGGGGCTACAGGTTCAAAACAAATTGCGAACAAATCGGCTGACTTACAATCTGGATTAACGAAAATAAACGATGGGCAAGGACAGTTATTAACTGGACTGAAAGATTTACAAGAAAAGATGGGGCAATTGCAATCAGGTTTATCTAAAAGTACAGAGGGTTTAGGAAAAGTAAGTAACGGTCTAGGTGACGCTCAAAAATATTTAGGAGAGCTAAATGAGTCGAAAAGCTCTGAGAAATTTTATATTCCGAAAGAAGTTTTAGAAGGAGAAGATTTCCAAAAAGCATTGAATACGTACATGTCACATGATAGAAAGACTGCTAAAATGACAATTATTTTAGACGTAAACCCGTATTCAAAAGAAGCGATGCCTATCATTCAAGAAATTAATAAAACGATAGATGGTACGTTAAAGGGAACAGAACTAAATGATGCGAAAAAAGCAATTGGCGGGACAACAGCTAGAAACGTTGATTTAAAAGAAGTAACCGGGCAAGATTTCCTACGTACTGCTACGATTATGTTATTAGGGATTTCGCTTGTATTAATCGTGATTACACGCTCATTCTTAAACTCAATCTTTATTATTGGGTCCTTAATTTTAGCGTACTTTGCATCACTTGGTATAAGTGAACAAATTAGTGCACATGTATTAAACGTAGAGTCATTAAGCTGGAATGTTCCATTCTTTAGCTTCATTATGATTGTCGCTTTAGGAGTGGATTATAGCATCTTCGTTATGATGCGATACAATGAGCTAGAAGGGGATTCAGTAACGAAAATTGTAAATGCATCTCGTCACATAGGAGGAGTCGTATTATCAGCGGCACTTATTTTAGGAGGGACATTTGCAGCGTTAATTCCTTCAGGAGTATTGACACTTATACAAGTAGCATCCGTTGTTGGCGTTGCTCTTTTACTATTAGCTTTAATTGTAATGCCGATATTGTTACCTGCTTTAATAGGATTGACGAGTAAATTGAAGAGTTATAAAGAGAAAATAATAAATACGAAATAAGAAAAACCTGTAGGGAATGTTTTCTCTACAGGTTTTTTGTATATAAAATATGAAATGAAAAAATGATTCAATGTATTAAAGAATGAGAAGCGAATAGGGATATTAGAAAGAGGTCGATGATATACAAAAAATAGCTAGGGGAATGGATAAAAACTATTCGATTTCGTTGTAGAAAGCTAATCAACCGTTGCTATTCATCCAGCTTCTACTATATAATAGCTATAGTCTACAATAATTGAGTCGTAATATGCGATTTTTTAAGACAATCGGTGAGAAAACGCTGAAATAAGCGGTATTAGTAGGAGGACACAAATGATTACAGTAAGTAACGTTAGTTTGCGTTTCGCAGATCGCAAATTATTTGACTCCTCTATAAAACCTATATAAAACCAGTTATAACAACCCCTAGTTTGCGGTTCTGCTTTATTGAATCGTAAACTGGGGGTTTTTTAATGGTTAAAAAAAGTAAAACGAAAAGAAATTTCAGATTGTCTATGGAAGAATTAGATGTTCTCGGAGAATTGGAAGCAGCTGAGGAATATATCGAGAGTTGGGAGGAGGCTTTTGAACTTTTTCACAAAGCGGGCATTTTAAAAGGATTGAGGGAAGCGACTTTATTTCACTATCAAGCCCAATTGAAATCACTTTTAAGGTCATTACCTGTTGGAATTAAGCCATACGAGGTAACGAAAGAACATATAGAGGATGCTATTGTATTCTGTAAAGTAAAAAGAAATTTGCAGCCATCAACAATCAACATTGTAATAAGGGCAAATAAAACATTTTTTAAATTTCTATTTGAGAACAAACACATCCCCATAAATCCAATAAAAGATATTAAAAAATTAAAAACTCGTACAAAAGAGGTTGAAGTTCTTACGCCAAAACAGCTTAAAACTTTACTTTCTAAGGTAGATAAAAAGACCTGGAATGGTATTAGAGATTATGCCATTTTATTAGTTTTAATAGAGACAGGATTAAGGCAAAATGAAATATTGAATCTTAGTGTATTAGATGTAGTATGGGAACAAGATTTATTATTAGTGAAACATACTAAAACTTATCATCAAAGAAAAGTGACGATTACAGATAATACCAAAAACGCACTAAAGCGATGGTTACTGATAAGGGGGGAGGTGTATACAAAAAGATTGTTTTGTGGAATATCTGGAAATGCTTTAACAAATAGTGGATTAAGACAAATGATTTATAAGTATGCCAAATTAGCAAACATTCAATCTAGGTGTAGTCCTCATATTTTTAGACATACATTTGCATCCATATATTTAAGGAACGGTGGAGATTTATTTTCACTACAACAAATAATGGGTCATAGCGATATTACGATGACAAGGAGATACACGCATTTTATGTTTGACGATATAACAGAGTTACATAAAAAATACAGTCCATTAAGGAAATTAAGCGATTAATTAAACAGAAAAAAGTCCCCAGCGCCAACTGGAGACTCAAAACTATACACATCGAAACTAAATAACGGACAAGCCGTATCAGTTCGACCATCTACTTTGCATTCTATCGAAAAAATTCGAAGATTGCAAGGCGTCTTTAGTAATGTCTTTTTTAGGTATTGATGCGGTAAGTCAAAAAGCGGAAGCCGTACCGCTATAAAAACGTAAAAGGGGAGCTAGACCGCTGCAAACACTAGCGCTATACAATTCAACGCATAACCCTTCCATGCGTGTGTAGGTCTAGCTGGTTACGGGCATAAACGGTAAGGGGTGGACGCATGTTGTTCTTATGGGAACAGGGTGTATCGTTAGATATCGCATTGTGGGACATGCTGCAATGTAGAAAGACGATATAGACGAAAGTTTAAAGTCGGAAGGGGCATACTCGGCAACCTCAGCCAACGACTGACGCTAGTACTGTGCTTTACCTCTTATTCGCATTGATAGCTTACATTTTTGCGAGTAGGGGTGAAGCCTGCGCCACGTTTCCTAGACCTTCCTCCATCTGCTAGTAAATGCGTCAACCAAAGTCAAGCAGAAAGGTGGAATTATTAGCCACTGACGAAGAGTTGTGGAAAGGCGTAGGTAAACACAAGTACATCACAAGGGGAAGAAATATGAGAAGCGAAGAACTTAATACAGCAGCAATCGAAGCTAAAACGAATACAGCGAGAATGTGGGATATTAAAGCGCACTATATGCCGCTAATAGAAGGGCTAGCGAAATATAATAATAACGAAGCGCACTTTATAGACAACTGTTATCGAAAGGTAGAGTACACAGTAAGGTCTTTTGATATAGAGAAGGGGAGCTTCGATGGAAGAGCGAAGACATATATATACCAGAGTGTGCGTTATTATTGCAGTGAGAGAGGAAGAAAGTGCAAGGTATTGCAGCTAGTAGGTGAAGAACTGGACGCAATAGATAGAATGGATTTGGTTGTATAACTACGAAGCAAGAAGGTAAAAGGAGAGTTTGTAAGTTGAGAGAAAATAAATGGGGAAATTACGTAAAAGTGTTTGTTTCTTATTTTATTATACTGATTGTATATAGTGTATTGTTTGAATCTGGTAAAAAGTATATTGAGGTAAAAATAGATAATGATCTTTTGCCTCAATTATATTTAGCTATAGGGCGTATATTTTTGGGATTGTCGATATGGTTTCTTCCAGATAAGTTAGGTATTAAGATTCATTTTATTTGTAAAATTCTCATATATATCATTACAATGATACCAGCATTTCTCTTTTTAGATATGTTGGGATTATTGGATTAATAGAGTGTAACATAGAATATACCGATTGATATTTTGGGTTCTGTTGCAGAGTTTAAAAAGGGGTAATACCAAAAAATTTCGTTTTGTTAGTGCTACCCCAAAACAGAATCTAAAGGTAATAGGACTGTAGGTATGTCGAAGCATAACAAGAAATGGGAACAAAAAAGGATAGATATAATCAACGTGTTTGGTGAGGGTGGCGTGAATCAGAGGGGAAGGAGTCACCTGTAATAAGCTATAATATTAAAGATTTAGAGGAACGCAGAGATTGATTAATTGTTGGGGGAGACATGCCTACAGCGGGAGGCGGAAAACCTGACAAATACAAACACAATTACACATACTGACGAATTTAAAAATGATATTACAAGCGGGTGTAGAAAATCAAATGCGTTATTACTAGGGAAATCCATATTCGATAAATTAGCGGAAACTACAGGCTTTGCCGCAGATATCTCACGTAGTCTAGTAGAAACACACGTATGTGACGGCGGGTCTTTCCATGTAGCGAAGGAAACAACGCCACAACGTATTGTAATGGCGCTTAATATCGACGAGAGCAGCGTACACCTCGCTATGAGAAAAACTACGAATGATACGGGATATTATGCAATGACTTACGAAGAGTTTAGCGGATTATTAGAGCTATTAGCGCATAACGTTTCTAAAGATCGGGCGCGCGAACTTTTTGATATGGCTATTCGGATTGAGGAAAAACAGAGACGATTCGTATAGGGGTGCGTTTAGAATGGTACATAAAAAAGGTCTAACAACAATAGAAGTCGATGGCGTATACTACAAGGCTAAATACTGTAGGAAATGTAATGCGCTGAAAGTACTAGAAGAATTTGAAGAGTCTAGGAGCGGAATAGGTGGGCGTAAGGGAATTTGTAACGCGTGTGCTAATGGATTTGAAAATAATAGATTGGTTGCTAATGGATTCCGACGGCTTACGACGGTAGAACTAAAGAAAGCCGAAGAAAAGGCACGAAACATTTTACTAATTGGTGGCGATATAGTTACGCTAGAATGTGAAGGGATTTCGGTAAGTATTAGACGTTGCCCCGAATGTAGATATATGCGAAGTGTGGTCGATTATATCGAAGGGTTAGACGTATGTAACGACTGTATGGCGCTTCGTATGATACGCGGTACACATAGGCTCATTTAATGCGCTGAAAATCGGAATGAATCCGAAGGAGGTAGCGCAGACACTAGACAGAAACGCAGAACGAGCGGTAAAAATTCAAATGAGGGATGTAGAAACGGGTGGAAACATCGAGGTATTAGGGTACACGTATAACGCACCTGCGGCAACGGTGAGTGTAACATATAAGGACGGCGTTTTGTACACCGCAACGCATACAGGGACACAAAGGAAGGGAAATAATTACGGCGGAGCTTAAACAGGAGGCAGCATAGTGTGGCGTATAGTTTTTACAAGAAAGATCAGGAGCGCGCATTTGTAAAAATGTGTATTTATTAGAACGTGCATTCGTGTTGTGCGGAAAAATATAGACCTATATAATATTAATTGTAAAGCAATCGGCTCACCACTGGCGCAAGATATACGCAGCCATGCCGATAATATAAATCACCACAGGACGGCAATAGCCGTTATACAGAAAGGCGCAGGATTAACCACCCTAGCGCTTTTCATTTTATATGGATGTAATTAATTAGGGATACTGAGGAAAGAGAGGGGTTTACATGCTTCGAATTAAGATTAAGAAGGGGCGGAAACCGTCTATTATATTACTTACGCTGGCTTTATTCGCATTGTGGCTGCTGAATGTATCGGGTAACTTTTACATACAATTATTTTCGGCACTATTCGCCTTATCTGTCATAGCCGCACAGCTTACGGAAACGGCGTTACGCTGTCGAGATAAGAGAGTATAACGATAATAGGTAATAATAATAGTAATAAGTGATAGCGTGAGAGGGGCGATGTGTAATGGCATTGCCTCTTTTTTATGCGCATTTCTTCGTTAATATCCATTGCTTTAACATTTGCATGCGCCTTTTCTTCGATGTCTAGCAGTTGTGTACGCACTTCTTTCGCGAATAAAAAAAAGAGCGCCATTTATGTGCAGTGACCCCTGTCAAGTAGACAGTATTTAAAAAGCGCAACTAAGCAACCTGAGTTCTATATTTATATGGACTCAGGTTATTTAATTTCTTTTGAAATCTTTGATGATTATAAAAGTGCATATATTTACGCACGGCAAGTTTGACCTCATTCGCTTTACGGAAGGAGTATAAATGAAAACACTCTGCCTTAAAGTGACTGAAGAAGTTTTCCATACAAGCATTATCCCAACAGTTGCCTCTTCGAGACATACTTGCCTTCATCTGATATTTTTTAAGTAATTGATTATATTGACGAGATGTATACTGGGATCCTTGATCACTATGTAAGAGGATTCCCTTCACATTTCGTTTTTTCTTTGCCTTTTTAAGCGTATCTAACACAAGCTTTAAGTCGTTTCTACGACTGGTTTCATAGGCAACAATTTCATTATTGTATAAATCCTTAATAGCGGATAAGTACAAGCGCTGTCCATTGAAAATCAAATAGGTAATATCGGTTACCCATTTCTCATTCGGTTTTGAAGCCTGAAACTCCCTATTTAGATGGTTCTCTGAAATCACATAAGCTTCTTTTTTTCCGTAATAAGGTCGTTTTTTCCTAATTACGGCTTTGATACCTAGTTCACTCATCAATCTTTGGATGTGCTTATGGTTCAAATGAAGGTTATATGTGGCTTTCAGCCACACTTGTATTCTTCTATATCCATAAATTCCTCTTAATTTTTTATGACACTCCAATATCTTTTTCTTAATTTCGATATCCTCTGATTGTTTTTTAGAAGGCGTCGTATGCCGTTTTAGCCATTTGTAGTATCCACTTCTGGTTACACCAGCAATATCGCATAGAATGGTCACTGTATAACCTGTTTTTGTCATTTCATGGATGACTTCGAATTTTTTTATTTTGGATACGACTTTCATTCCTCCTTTTACATCCCTAAGAGCTTTTTTAACATTTCATTTTCCGCTTCTAATCGTCTGATCTTAGCTTCAGGATCTTCGGGTCTAACCCTTGGTCTACCTAAACCTGGTCCTTTCGCTTTACCGCGTTTTTCTTCTAGTCCTTTGATTCCTTCAGCTTCAAAGTGTTTCACCCAACGACTTACAACCGAGTGATGAATACCTAATTCTTTCGCAATGGTTTTATAGCTCATGCCTTCTTTTAAGTATAAATCTATAGCTTGTTTCTTAAATTCTACATCGTAAGTGACTCTAATTTTTCCCATGAAAAAATCCCCTCCATAGTAAACAGGTTAATGTGCTTTCTTTTTCCTGTCTACTATAAGGGGATCATATCAATGCGCCCTGTTCCTCTTATTTAACTTAAAGAATCAATAGGTTTATGGTGGAACTCAAATCCATATCCAGATTCTCCTAATTGTTCACTTACAATGTTATAAAACTTTTTCCCATAAAAACTAGGTTCATTCTGCGAATACACTTGTATAATGAATTGTGTTCTTCCTATTGTACTGGGAACTTTTTCATGGATTTCATCACTTTCAATGAATCCTAAATATGTATTGATTTTGTCTTGTAGAAGTAAAATGTGCTCATCGTCAAGTTCTTCGCTTTTATTCCACTCTAAAGCATCAAAGATTGTTAAGTACACATTATCTTTATTATCCTCGTCTATTAAAACTAAATCGACTTGATCCGTATCATGTAATGCCATATAAAAGCCTCCTTATTCTTCTTTTCTTATTACATTTATTTTCGTTGGTGGAATCTCTTCTAAATGTTCAAATGGTGGTTTGTTCCTACTTTTAACAATTGCACCTGATTCCGCAATTTCGGGGAAGGCTTTTTTCTGATTTTTAGTAAGGGGTGCAGTAGGTGACGATTTTAACTCCACTAAGTCAATCTTACCATTTGCGTCCTTGCCTCCTATATCTATACGAGTGCGTACGCCCGATTTTGTTTGTACGGTTATTTGTTCATTCAATTCAGATTTAGGTTTTTGGTGTTTTATAACCTCGAACATTTTTGTTTCGTATTCTTTACCTGCTAAGCTATTAGCTTTTAAAGTTTTCCGTTGTTTTTCTAGTGTGGCTGCTGCATCTATTGCATTGGAAACTTTTTTGGCACCTTTAACGACTTTTATTCCCTTACCAACAGGAGTAAGCCCCGCAAAAACCATGACACCAGCACCAGTGCGTTCCCACCACGAAAGTTTTTCGCCAGTGTCGGGGTCAACACCTTCTATAACGCGTCGTACATCATATTCACCCGATAACTCGCCCGCTAGGTCTCTAGTAACTTTCTCTAAACTTTCGTCCCCTTTTTTCGAAGAAGATGCACTAGGTGATGTGTTGTTATTTTCTGAAGAAGCGGCATTAGCTACAATCTCATCTTCAACTAGATTGCCGTCGTATTCAGCATCTGCTGTGCGGAATTTTTCCGCAGCTCTTTCTAGTTCGTCAGCTATTTTATCGAATTCCGTTAAAACAGTGAACATTTTCGGCTTTGCCTCGTTAAACATTTGATAGAAATGTTGGCTAGTTGCCCCTGTCCAGTTTGCAGCTATGTGTTCTGTTTGATTATATAAACCGTTATGTATCTGTTCTAAGGTGTACCGTACGCCCTTTACCGTCTTGGCTACTTGCTCTAGACGTTCAGGTGTTACTTTTATTTGTACCATACCATCCCTTCTTCTCCTATAATATTTTCACAAGAAAATTATACCATATCTACACATTAGGTGGTGTATGTTACACGAGCACGCTATTGTTATATAAAATGACGTTTCTAGTGCGATTGGTCAGCCATTAGCCGAGTTAATCCCCGACAGTGTATTCGAATTGATACAAGCAGAAAACGAAGGCCTAAACGTAACGGGCCGCGGGATCGGTTGGACTGTTTAACGAAGCGTATAAGAAACGTATGAAATAAATAACGCAACTTGACGGAGATCCTACGGGGTTTCCATCTCTTTTTTGTATGCAATAGGAAACGTCGCCGAGAAATTACGTTGTTAAATACTTTAATGGTAGCAATTCTTGTGATTATATTGCTGGTGTTTAGCGTCTTAAATTATTAATGGATTTTAGAGGAGATTTTTAAATAATTCTTTAAAAAAAGTAATAAAACAACTTATATCATAATTATAAGTTGTAATGATAAGCATGTTCTAGTAGAATTGTTTACAGATGAAAATAAAGGAATCGTAAATTACGGATTTCTGTTAAAATTGGAGAAGGGTTGAGAAACCCTAGGTATTAGTAGGAGGACACAAATGATTACAGTAAGTAACGTTAGTTTGCGTTTCGCGGATCGCAAATTATTTGAAGATGTTAACATAAAATTCACGCCAGGTAATTGCTACGGTTTAATTGGAGCAAACGGTGCTGGTAAATCAACATTTCTAAAGATTTTATCTGGAGAAATTGACCAATCAACAGGTGACATACATATTACGCCAGGTGAGCGTCTAGCAGTATTAAAACAGAATCACTTCGAATATGAAGAATTCCCTGCACTAGAAACAGTAATGATGGGTCACACACGTCTTTATAAAGTAATGCAAGAGAAAAATGCAATTTACATGAAAGAAGACTTTAGTGATGAAGATGGCATGCGTGCTGCAGAACTTGAAGGTGAGTTCGCTGAGCTAAACGGTTGGGAAGCTGAGTCAGAAGCTGCAATCCTTCTAAAAGGATTAGGTATTGGTGAAGATATTCATGATAAAAAGATGTCTGAATTAACAGGGGCAGAGAAAGTAAAAGTATTACTTGCTCAAGCTTTATTCGGTCAACCTGACATTCTATTACTAGATGAGCCTACCAACCATTTGGACTTAAAAGCGATTCAATGGTTAGAAAACTTCTTAATGAACTTTGAAAATACAGTTATCGTTGTATCCCATGACCGTCACTTCTTAAATAAAGTATGTACGCACATGGCTGACCTTGATTTCGGTAAAATTCAATTATACGTTGGTAACTATGACTTCTGGTATGAATCAAGCCAATTAGCATTAAAACTAACGCAAGATTCTAACAAGAAAAAAGAAGAAAAAGTAAAAGAGTTACAAAACTTTATTGCACGCTTTAGCTCAAATGCATCTAAAGCGAAACAGGCAACTTCTCGTAAAAAATTGTTAGATAAAATTACATTAGATGATATTAGACCATCATCACGTCGTTATCCGTTCGTTGGTTTCACACCAGAACGTGAAGTAGGAAATGACCTATTAACAGTTGAAGGTATTTCGAAAACGATTGATGGCGAAAAAATATTAGATAATGTGAACTTCACTTTAAATAAAGGTGATAAAGTTGCATTTATCGGACGTAACGATATTGCGATGACAACATTATTTAAAATTCTTATGGGTGAAATGGAGCCAGATAGCGGTTCATTCAAATGGGGTGTAACAACATCTCAAGCTCATTTCCCAAGAGATAACTCTGAGTACTTCGAGAACAGTGATTACACTTTAATTGATTGGTTACGTCAGTTCTCTCCACAAGATGAATCAGAAAGTTTCTTACGTGGTTTCTTAGGCCGTATGCTATTCTCTGGTGAAGAAGTAAAGAAAAACGTTTCTGTTTTATCTGGAGGAGAAAAAGTTCGCTGTATGTTATCTAAAATGATGTTAAGCGGTGCAAACGTATTAACACTTGATGATCCGACGAACCATTTAGACCTTGAGTCTATTACAGCATTAAACAACGGATTAATCACATTTAAAGGAACATTACTATTCACTTCTCATGACCATCAGTTCGTACAAACAATTGCAAACCGTATTATCGAAGTAACGCCAAACGGTGTAGTTGATAAGGTAGCAACGTATGATGAGTTCTTAGAAAGTCAAGAACTTCAAAAACAAGTTGATGCAATGTACAAAGGTCAATAATAAATGATTAAAACCCTCGCTTTCTTTTATGAGAGCGGGGGTTTTTTAAGTAAACAAATATTCGTTTTAATATAAAGTGGGGGGAGGATTAAAATGAATAATTATTCAAAAATAACATTAGCGATGGTAAGAAATTTTTGAAGCGTGGATAAACCCTGAAATGATGAAGAAATGGTTTTTTACATTGGAAGGGACGGATAAAGTAACGGGAAATACTCCTGAAGTAGGAGGGAGTTGGGAAATTATTGATCATCGTGGCGGAAAAGATTATCGAGCAATTGGGGAATATATCGAAATGAATCGTCCTAAAAAAATTAGTATTTACATTAAAAACGCCGCAGTTTAGTGAATTATTAGATAAAATCACAGTTGAAATAAAAGAGAAACAACAAAGATTTAAAATGATATTTTCACAAAATATAATCGTTGCTCATGAAGAAGATTGGACAAAATATGATATTGAAAAAGCTTTAAAGGGGTGTCATGCTGGCTCTGAGCATGGTTGGAATGTAATATTCATGGGACTGAAAGAATTGGTTAAAAGAAGAGGGAATAGCTACAAAGGATGATAAACGGTAGTCGAAAAAGTGTAGTTTGAGCAAATTGCCCAAACTACACTTTTTATTTTATGAAATTGGGTAGTTTACATGAATGTACCAAAATTGGAGATAGGTTAGTTTGCAAATGAGGAAATAAAGGATTATAGTTTGTGGAGTCATAATTAGTGGATGAGCCTTGGGAGAAAACAGGAAATGTTACAAATGTATTTTGTTAAATAGAAACCAAGGTCAAAATGTTTAAAAAGAAATAGTTGAATAAATAAAAGCTACAAATTATAATTACTAATATTCTTCATATAGTTAAACAAATAAAATCTATTTGAAGAAGAGAAATTGAATAGAGAGACAGACTTATATAAAATAAGCCTTGGATGATCAAAAGAGGTGGAGAGATGCAACAATTTTTATTGAAGAGTAAACGAGTATTAAGTAATCATTTTGGATTTTTCGTATTTGCCGTTATTTTACTTTGGTTAAAAACATATGCCGCATATGTGACAGAATTTAATTTAGGGATATCGAACACAATCCAAAAGTTCTTACTGTTTTTCAACCCGTTAAGCTCAGCGGTTCTATTTTTAGGGCTCGCACTATTCGCAAAAGGGAAACGAGCTTACATTTGGTTAATTATTATTAATTTGCTAATGTCTATACTTTTATACGCAAACGTAGTATATTATCGCTTTTTCAGCGACTTTATTACGTTCCCGACATTAACACAATCGAATAACTTTGGAGATTTAGGTGGTAGTATTTTTGCATTGCTACACTTATATGATCCACTATATTTCTTAGATACAATCATTTTAATTGTTTTAGTCGCAACAAAATTTGTAAATCCTAAACCAATCCGTGTTGCGAAGCATAAATTATCTCTAGTATTTGTAGCAGGTATTTTATTATTTAGCGTTAACTTAGGTCTGGCAGAATCTGACCGTCCTGAATTGTTAACAAGAACATTTGACCGCAATTATATCGTGAAATATTTAGGGGCGTACAACTTTACGATTTATGATGGTATTCAAAGTGCGAAAGCATCAACAGAACGAGCATTAGCGGATGGAGATAATATGACAGAAGTTAGAAACTATCTTTCATCAACTTATGCAAGTCCAAACCCTGAGTATTTCGGTAAAGGAAAAGGAATGAACGTAATTTATATTCATTTAGAGTCATTCCAAAACTTTTTACTAAACTACAAGCTAAATGGTCAAGAGGTTACACCATTCTTAAACTCATTTACAAAAGATGCGAATACGTTATACTTTGATAACTTCTTCCATCAAACAGGGCAGGGGAAAACATCTGATGCGGAGTTCATGTTAGAGAACTCAATGTTTGGATTACCACAAGGATCTGTTTTTACAAATAAAGCTCATAACACGTATCAATCAGCACCGGCTATTTTAGGACAACAAGGATACACATCAGCAGTGTTCCACGGTAACTACAAAACATTCTGGAACCGTGATGAAGTTTATAAATCATTTGGTTTTAATAAATTCTTTGATGCGTCATACTACGATATGAATGAAAAAGATGTAGTAAACTATGGCTTAAAAGATAAACCGTTCTTTAATGAATCAATTCCGTTATTACAAACGTTGAAACAACCGTTCTATACGAAGTTCATTACGTTATCGAACCATTTCCCTTATCCGATTGATAAAGCGGAAGCAACGATTGAACCAGCTAAAACAGGTGATTCATCAGTAGATACGTACTTCCAAACAGCACGCTATTTAGATGAATCTGTAAAAGGATTCATTGATTACTTGAAACAATCTGGTCTATACGATAACTCAATTATCGTTATGTACGGTGATCATTACGGTATTTCAGATAATCATAGTGCAGCAATGTCTCAAATAATGGGTAAAGAAATGAACGCATTTGAAAATGCTCAATTACAACGTGTACCATTAATCATTCGCGTACCAGGAATGGAAGGCGGCGTACAACATCAATACGGCGGAGAAATTGACGTTCTTCCAACGTTATTACACTTACTAGGTACAGATACGAAAAATTATGTCCAATTCGGATCAGATTTATTATCACCAGAGCATAAACAAGTCGTTCCGTTCCGTAACGGTAACTACGTAAGCCCTACAGTTACTGCACTTAACGGCAAATACTATGATACAGCGACTGGGAAACCTGTAGAATTTACAGATGAAATAAAACAAAATGAGCAAATGGTTCAAAAATCACTAAAATACTCCGACCAAGTTGTTAACGGTGACTTATTACGATTCTACACACCAGAAGGATTTACACCGGTAGAACCTTCTAAATATAACTATAACAATCGTGATAAAGATAAAACGAAGGTGAAGACGACTGAAGACGTGGAAACGAAATAAATAATAAAAAATCCTACTCGTATAGAAAACGAGTAGGATTTTTTGTTTTAAGATTTACTTTCAGATTTTTGGAGTGCTACTTTTTTAGGCATAAAACATGCAATAATCAAAGCTACAAAGGATAAAACTAACATAAATACGTAGGCATCACTTGAGCTGAAGATAGAAGCTAATTTTGTTACTTGCATAGCTGATATGCTTCCGTTCTCACTAGATAACTGTGAAGTATGTGAAGTGGATTGAATTGTATACACAGTAATAATGACTGCTGTTCCTATAGCACCTGCTAATTGACGTACGGTATTATTCACTGCGGAACCATGTGAACCGAGTTCTCTTGGTAAAGCGTTTAAACCTGCTGTATTTAAAGGCATCGAAATGAAACTTAGTCCAATGCGTAGAATAATGGTACGAACCATTAAATACATATAAGTGGTGGATTCGGTCAAATCAATTACACCCCACATCGATATAATGATACATATTAAACCTATAATAAAGAGTGGTTTTGCCCCATATTTATCAAACATTTTACCCGTGATAGGTGATAAGAATGCATTAATTACAGCTCCAGGTAATAGAAGTAAACCTGATTCAAAAGCAGTAAAACCTCGTCCGTTTTGCAAGTAAATCGGTAAAAGAATTAAATCAGCATACATAATCATCGTAATGAGTACGTTAATGACTGATGTAAGAGTGAAAATTTTATACTTAAATACGGATAAATTTAATAGTGGATCGCTAGACTTTATTTGACGTAAACAGAATAGAGTTGTAACAATTATTCCGATGATAATTGTAGTAATAACAACTGGATGATCCCATCCTTTACTTCCTGCACTACTAAATCCGAATATAATACAACCAAAGCCAATCGTTGATAAAATGACACTTACGATATCTAATTTTGCTTTTGTTGTCTCAGCAACATTCATTAAATATTTTAGCGCGAGAATAATAACGATTAATACAAATGGAGCGAATCCAATAAATAACCATCTCCATGATACATATTCAATAATAAAGCCAGATAATGTTGGAGCGATGGCTGGCGCAAAAATTATGGCGAAACCGATGGTTCCCATAATACTTCCACGTTTTTCACTAGGGTATAAATATAAAATAACTGTCATCATTAGTGGCATAATAATTCCTGCTCCAACTGCTTGAATCATTCTTCCTGTTAACAAAATGCCAAAATTCATGGCGCATGCACAAAGAACAGTCCCGATAAACAAAGAGAGCATCGAGCAAATAAACAGTTGCCTTGTTGTAAATCGTTTCATTAAAAATGCAGTAATTGGCACTAGAACGCCATTTATGAGCATAAAGCCTGTTGATAGCCATTGTACGGTTGCAGCTGTAACATCAAATACTTCCATTAAATTACTCATCGCTACATTTAATAGCGTCTGATTTAATGTTGATAAAAAACAACCGGAAATGAGCACAATTAATATAATTTTTTTATTTCTTTCTGATATTTCCTTTTGCATTGGTAAACTCCTTCATTGTTGTCTTGATTTATCGACATTGTGTCGATAAAATTAATGGTAACAAAATAAATTTTCTTTGACCATGAACAGTTTTGTTGAAAATGTTCACTACTCGGCACTGAAGGTATGCACTGTCGAGTAAGTAAAGAGAAAATCTATAAAGGAGTTTCAAAATGTCTACACCTAAAAAAGAAGATCCTCGTACAGTTCGTTCAAGAGAAATGTTTAAAAATGCTGTTTTTTCTCTCCTATGTGAGAATCCTAGTATTTCAAGTTTAACGGTTCAAAAAGTCGCAACAAAAGCAGGATTAAACCGAACAACCTTTTATTTACATTATCAAGATATTCAAGATTTACTAGACCAAATCACGAATGAGATTTCAAATGAACTTTCAAATAAAATAGCTGATTTAATACATGCAAAAGATTTATCAGAAAAACAAAAGCTAACACAATTACTTGATTATTTATATATCCATCGAAATTATTTATTTATATTATTTAAAATGAATCAATTTGAGGAGCAACTATTTTTATTTTTAAAAGAGTTAATAGAAACGAGAAGAGAGAATACGAAAAAGGATCTGCCTGATGATTATGTTGCGGTTGATATTAAAACAGCTTCATTGGTAGGTATTATCATGTGGTGGATAAGGAATGGACTTCACTTTAGTTCAGATTATATTGCAAATCAAATTTATTTCATGTACAGAGGGTAATGAGTTAAAAATATTTTATGTATCGACACATTGTATTATTAAGTGCGACACCTAAAGAAAAAAGCCCATATCGCTTCGTATAAAGTAGAAGTTATCACATCACTTACTTCATACAGAAAACTGCCCATGAAGGGTTTCAGGAAGAACTGTCGCACTTAGATTGACAAATTGTCTTTAAAATAAAAAATCGTATTGTATAATTTCATATGCCGCATGTATATAGTAAAATTTTTAAATGAAAGTACAATCATTGCACTGTGCATAAACAAGAATTTGGACTTAATTTTAGAAGAGATACAAGATAAGATATTAATAGAAAGCGATTTCAAACTCTAATTTTGCAAAGTTAGTATCTATACTTGCAATTCTATTTAAGAACAAGTATAGAAAGGGTGTATATCATATATGATATTAGATAATCGAAGTATAAGTATTTTACAGCAAATTATTCAAGCAGATAGCTATGTTTCTGTATCTCAATTAATGGAAGTCATACAAGTTTCAAAGCGAACAATTTATTATGATATGAAGAAAATAGAAGACTGGTTAGTTGCAGAGGATTTAAATTCATATGAATATATTCGCCCTTTAGGCTACTGTTTTGATAATGAAACGAAGCAAAGAGTGATAAAAAAGTTAAATGGATTTACAACAAGCCAATATGAATATTCTCCACATGAACGAAAAATATTGCTGGTTCTTTATATACTAACAACGGAGAAAAGGATTCTATTAGAAGACTTAATAGAACTTGTGCAAGTCAGTCGTAATACTGCTCTTGCTGACTTAAAAAAAATAAAAGCAGAGTTAGTGAAGTTTAAGCTCGCATTAAACTTTAATCGTAAACATGGCTACAATATTATAGGGAATGAACATGGAAAACGAAATATATTAATCTTAAATCTTTCACAAATAATTTCAAAGCATGGATGGGAATATTTAATATCACATGTGAAATATATTACGAATGATAATAAAAGTGTAAAAGGTAATAAAGATCACGAGGAACTTCTTATAATAAAAAATATTTTATCAAATTGTGAAGAGCTTTTAGGGGTCCAGTACACAGATGAGGTACTTGAAAGTTTAAGCGTTTACATGTATTTATTCCGCAATCGTATTGTAAATGGAAAATGTGTTGAGATGGAAGATGCTGAAAAGGATGTACTAAGAGAAACAAAACAATTTGAAGCAGCAAAATATATTGCAAAACAGTTTGAAAGAGTATTTTTCGTGGATTTTCCAATAGATGAAATTTATTATATTACGACTCATTTGTTAGGAGCAAAAGTAAATGCTCAACAAAAAGACTTTGAAAAAAGTGAGATTGATGGAATACATTCAATGGTCGGATATATGATAAAGGATTTTCAACATTATGCTTGTGTTATATTTCAAGATTTTAAAGGACTTGCTTCAGACCTATATCTGCATATGAAACCGGCATATTATCGTGTAAAGTACGGGATTGAAATAGAAAATCCATTACTTTATACAATCCAGCAAAATTATGAAGAAGTATATACTCTTACAAAAAAAGTAATTCATTATTTTGAAGAATATGTTGGAAAAACAGTTTCAGATGATGAAATGGCATATATTACTATGCACTTTGGTGCTTGGATGAGGAAAGAGGGAATCGTTCCCAGCCCAAGAAAAACCGCGCTACTTGTTTGTCCAAATGGTATTGGTACATCACGTATGTTGCAGTACCAATTAGAGCAAGTGTTTTCAAGTGTAGATATTTTAAAAGCCATTTCAAAGCGGGAATATGAATCAAATACATTTGATGTAGATTGTATTATTACTACAACTGAACTGGAGAAGGGGAAAATTCCTATCTTTATGGTAAATCCAATTTTGACCGATTCCGAAAAAGCATCGTTACTACGAAAAGTTAATGTAACTTTATATGGCGAAAATCAAAATGATTCAGTTGATATGATGATGGGTATTATCCAAAAATACACAGACATTTTAGATGAAAAATCTTTAAAAAATGAATTGAGAGAGTTTATGAGTGGTCCGGTACATATTGATAAGGAGGAGAAATATAAGCCTATGTTAAACGAGCTATTAACTAGAGAATTTATAGAGCTTGAGAATCACGTTGAGACGTGGGAGGAAGCAATTCGTGTTGCGTCGGAACCTTTATTACAAAGTGGACATATTTCTGAAGAATATATTTCTGAAATGATTGCGAATGTAAAGAAGTTAGGCCCGTATATTGTAATTGCACCTAAAATCGCTATACCTCATGCTCGTCCAGAAGCAGGTGTCAAAAAATTAGGGATGAGTTTATTACAACTAAAAGAGGGTGTGTTATTTTCAGAAAAACAAGAGCATACTGTAAATTTAATTATTGTATTAGCAGCTATAGATAACGAGACACATTTGAAGGCATTGGCACAATTAAGTGAGATGTTATCTGAACCAACGAACATAGAAATGTTAATGCATTCAAATTCAAAAGATAAAATGCTAGAAATGATAGCTAAATATTCTAATTAAAGGGGAGATTGAAATGAAAAAAGTATTAGTTGTATGTGGAAATGGATTAGGAAGTAGTTTTATTATAGAAATGAATGTAAAGAAAATATTAACTGAACTTGGTATGCAAGCTGAAGTTTCTCATACGGATTTAGCATCAAGTAAATCAGAACAAGCAGATCTATATTTAGGTGCGAAAGATATCATTTGCAACCTTGAAGATGGTACTCGCACAGTTGCTGGATTAACAAACATTCTAGATTTAAATGAAATTAAAGAAGCATTACAAAAACACCTGATGTAGAAACGGTGAAAGGGGAGTAGTGCTATGTTTGATTTAATAATGAAGGATATTTTGGGACAGCCTGCAATATTAGTTGGATTGTTTGCTATGTGTGGTTTACTATTGCAAAAAAAGAATTTTGCAGATACAGTTTCAGGAACATTAAAAACAATTATGGGCTTCGTCGTTTTAGGAGGCGGAGCCACTATATTAATAGGGGCTTTAGATGTTTTTGGTAAAATATTTGATAAAGCATTTCATATTAAAGGGATTATTCCAAATAACGAAGCTGTTGTTGCGATAGCACAGCAAACTTTAGGAACAGAAACGGCATTAATTATGGTATTTGGGATGATTGCTAATTTACTAATTGCACGATTTACAAGATTTAAATATGTATTTTTAACTGGTCATCATACCTTATTCATGGCATGTTTAATTTCAGCTGTATTTTCAACTACAGGGATGAAAGGCGCTTCACTAGTTATTAGTGGGTCTATTATTTTAGGATTACTTATGGTCATTTTTCCAGCTCTACTTCAACCGTATGTTAGAAAAATTACGGGAATGGATGATATCGCAATTGGCCATTTCGGTTCAGTTGGGTATTTAGCAGCAGGATTTGTTGGTAGTAAATTTGGAAATAAGGAAAAATCTACAGAACAAATTAAAGTACCGAAGTCATTAGGGTTTTTACGTGATACATCAGTTTCTATGTCATTAACAATGGCTGTGTTATTCTTTATTGTTGCACCATTTGCTGGGAAAAACTTTATCGAAACAGAATTAAGTAACGGACAAAATTATCTCGTGTATTCATTCATGCGAGCGATTACATTCGCTGCGGGTGTATATATTATTCTAGCTGGTGTCCGTATGTTGATTGCAGAAATTGTCCCTGCATTTAAAGGGATAGCAGATAAACTTGTACCAAATGCCAAACCAGCATTAGATTGTCCAACAATCTTCCCATTCGCGCCAAATGCAGTTATTATTGGCTTTTTAACAAGTTTTATTGCTGGATTACTATCTATGTTTATTCTTCCATTTATCGGATTAAGTGTAATAGTGCCAGGATTAATCCCTCATTTCTTCACAGGGGCAACAGCTGCTGTATTTGGAAATGCAACTGGAGGAAGACGAGGAGCAATACTTGGAGCTTTTGTAAATGGATTATTAATCTCATTCCTACCAGCTATATTACTACCTATATTAGGTGGATTAGGATTTGAAAATACAACATTCGGTGATTCTGACTTTGCTGTTGTTGGTATTTTAATTAGTGAAATTGCGAAATTGCTGGGTAATATTTTCTAAAGAATAGAGCATAAAAAGACTTGAATTCTAATTATGAATTCAAGTCTTTTTATTAAATGTAAATATTATAGTGTAAGATAGTGAGGGGATTTGAATATAGGAGTTAGTTTGAAATAACATGTGTTATTATTGTATTGATTGTTTGTACACTTTTTGATTTTTCTTGAGGGCTAATATTAAAACAGAAAAGTATATTTTCAAAATAGGGTAAAATGAAAGGGGTCTATGCATGAATTTTAAAAATGAAAAAATATCATTACATTTAGAGGTTGTAAATTACCAATATAAAGATGCAAAAGACGAGTGTGATAGAAATTGGTTAAGAGTAAAAGCGAAACTATCAGAAGAAAATAAAGTTTTTGAAACGATGGATCCTTTTTTACAAACTTCCGACTTACAGTACATGATAAAATGGTTTCAAGCATTACCAAACCCCACATATAACGAACTAGCTTTCATGGAACCAAATTTAGAGTTTGAATTTATGGGAGAAAAAGAAGAGGAGTTTCATCTTGTTATTCGCTTATCGCTGGAACTTAAACCCGCATGGTGTAAGGAAGAGGAGTACGAATTTTCTATCAGTATAACTCAAGAGGATAGAGAGAATATGATTCGTTCTATTGAAGAGCAACAAAGGAAATTCCCAAAACGATAAAAAAAGACTTGATAACCTACAAGAGGGAATCAAGTCTTTTTATTACATACGATTATCATGCCAGAAGTTTAATGGGAAGTGTTCGTTCTCATTATAGGCTTCTAATTCATATCCTCTTTCTTTCAGCCCTTTAATAATTCCAGGTACTGCTTTAACTGATTGTGGATGAATATCATGCATTAGAATAACTTCTGTTGGGTTTGTAGCACCATGTAGAACGTTTTCTACGATTTTAGCAGATGCAGCGTCTACTGGCATTTTGTTGTATTTCCAGTCTAATGAATCAATTGTCCAGTCCCAAACTTTTAAACCATTTTCGACAACTTTGTTGCGAAGGGCTTCATTTAATCCTGGCATTGAGCCGTAAGCTGGACGAGTTAATACTGGTGATTTTCCTAGAACGCCAGCGATTAAGCCTTGGTCTTCTTTCATTTCATCAACGTAATGACCTTCTGTGTAAAGCTTCTTGTAGTTATGAGTCATACTGTGCATCCCAACGTAGTGGCCTTCAGTATTTTCACGTTTTACAAGATCAGGGAAAGCCTTCACGTTTGAACCAATTAGGAAGAATGTTGCTTTTGCATTTTCACTTTTTAACATATCTAAAAGCTCAGCTGTGTATTTTCCAGGACCATCATCAAATGTTAAGTAAGCAACTTTTCTAACCTGCCCGTTATAGTGTTTTGGAGCTTCTTTTGGTGCTAGGGATGTTTGGATTTCACTTACAAGTTGAACAGATTTAGTTTCATCCTCTGTACTTGCTAGAGCAGTATGTGTTGATCCATAAGCAGCTTCGTATGTAAACAATACCCCGACGCATATCAACAGAGCCCTTTTCATTAAAGTTGTCATCCGAATTCCATTGCGCATAATTTTCCTTCTCTCTATAAAAGTTCTACTCTACTATATTAGCAATTTTAGAGGGGGAAATGCAAAAAAACTTTTTTACAAGCGTAAGAAAGTTTGTAAAAAAATATGCAAGATTTCAACGTTTTGCAGGTTTAAAAAAATGAAACAAGAATTGAATGTATGGAACTGCATGTAAAATGGTTCATTCATGTTTTTTGTTTTAGAAAGGGAGGATAAGTATGAAAAAATTAGCTTGTTTACATGCTCATCATTCAAATATTGAATACATTGACCGAGCGTTGCGATCTTTTGGAATCGAAATACTCCATTTTGTAGATCCCATCTTATCACGCATATTAAAAAAAGATTGCGATTTTGAAAAAGAACAAGCACGGAGTAATTTAAAAGATATTATAAAGTATATAGCCAAAAGTGATGTAGATACACTTTTATTAACTTGTACAGATTATATTACGCTATTAGATGAGAATTTCAAAATAGACATACCTATATTGAAAATTGATGAGCCATTTTTTGAAATGATTTGTCATATTGAAGAGCCACAAACAATACTTTTTACAAATAATCGTACGGTTTCAGGAACGATGGAACGTTTAAAACAATACGCTCGGCAGAATAATAAATCCATACATATAAAAGTAGAAGTGATAGAAGGGATATTTGAGTTAATTATGCAAGGTCGTAAAGAAGAGCATGATGTTAAATTAGAAAAGTATTTATATGAAATTATGAAAGATAGAAACGAAATGCTTTCAGTCGCACAATTATCTATGGTAGACGCTACTACAAGGGTAGAAAATATAATGGGAAGGAACATAATAAATCCGTTGAATGCGCTTGTGGAGTATTGTATACAGAGTGTGAATGAACAACCGTGTGAAAAATAAGGAAGAGGATGTTTTTTATTTTAAAGAACATCAACAAAATTTCACATACCGTATTTAAAAAATAAATATAGGAAAACCAAAAAATAATGTAGAATATATCGTACATACATATGTGAAGGCAACAAAATATATAAAAGAGGTGGACCTATGTTACTTGAAGAAGTAATGCAGCAACTGGAAGAATATGGAACAGAACAAAACCGTAAAACCTTTAAAAATCATGGAGCGAAAGAGCCGTTATTTGGAGTTAGTTTTGCAAATTTAAAATTGTTAAAAAAGAAGATAAAAAAAGATCATGATTTAGCAATTTCATTATGGGAAACAAAAAATATGGATGCAATGACTTTAGCAACGATGATTTTAGATCCGAAGAAACTAACGTCAGAACAACTAAATAGATGGGTTCAGGATGTTGATTACTATTGTTTAATGGACGTTCTTATGACAGCTATATGTACGTCACCAATCGCGATAGAAAGAATGGAAGAATGGACGAAGTCTGATGAAGAATGGATTGGAAGAGCTGGTTGGTCATTATTAGCGAATATAGCGATTAAAAATAAAACGTTACATGATGAATTCTTCACTCCGTATCTCGAAGAAATTAAAGCAAATATACATAATGAAAAAAATAGAAAAAAAGAAGCGATGAATAGTGCTTTAATCGCGATAGGAATTCGTAATGAAGACTTAGAGCGAAAAGCGATTGAAATTGCACGTGAAATTGGGAAAGTACAAGTTGATCACGGGGCAACGTCATGCAAAACACCAGACGCAGAACCGTATATAAAAAAAGCGAGAGAAAGAGCTGAAAAAAAGAAAGTAAAATAAGAAGGGGTAAGATTATGAAACCAATTGAAGCGGCACAAAGCATAATTACATCACAATTTTCGAATTGTGATGTTGCTTTACTAGGGGGAAGTGTGGCTAGAGGAGAGGCTACGAAAACATCTGACCTTGATATTGTAATATTCGACCAAAGTTTGTCATCTTGTTATAGAGAATCTTTCTATAGTAATGGCTGGCCTGTTGAAGTATTCGTACATAATTTTGAAACGTATAAAACCTTTTTTAAAAGTGATTGTGAGCGCGGGAGACCTTCATTACCTCAATTAGTTTCAGAAGGGATTGTGCTAAAAGGAAAAGATGAAATTGTAGAGACACTTAAAAGAGAAGCGAATGGTTTATTAAATAAAGGACCAAAAAAATGGTCAGAAGAAACGATGAAGCAGAACCGCTATTTTATTACGGATACCTTGGATGATTTCATTGGTGCAACAAAGAGAGAAGAAGAATTGTTCATCGCCAATTTATTAGCTGATTTAGTACATGAATATGTTTTAAGGGTAAATGGTCAATGGCTTGGAAATTCAAAATGGTTTATTAGAGTGTTAAGAAGGTATGACGAGCGATATGCAGAACATTTTGTAGCGGCTTTTGATCATTTTTATAAAACAGAGAAGAAAAATGAATTAATTAGTTTTATAGAAAATACGTTAGAGCAGTATGGAGGAAGAATGTTCGAAGGATTTTCTATAGGGAAATGAAAAGGGGATAGCAAAGTGAATGTACCATTCGTTCAATTAAGAGAACTGACAATAGATGATGTAGAAGATCGATATCAATGGTCATTAGATACAGAAGTAACAAAGCATTTAGTTGTACCAGATCAATATCCACCGTTCACTCGTGAAGATACGAGAAGGTGGATTGAAGCATGCATAAGTCGAAAGAATGGTTATGAACAACGAGCTATCGTTACAAAGGAAGGTATACACATTGGATGGGTAGACCTAAAAAACTTTGATAATACAAATAAAAATGCTGAACTAGGGATTGCAATTGGAAATAAAGAATATTGGGGTAAAGGATATGGAATGGCGGCCCTATACAGTATGTTACAAATCGGTTTTTCTGAATTCAAATTAGAAAAAATTTGGCTACGAGTAGACGAAGATAATTTACAAGCTAGAAAGAGTTATGAAAAAGCAGGATTTGTTTGTGAAGGAATAATGAGAAATGATCGGTTACGTAAAGGGAAGTTCATTCATCGTTATCGCTATAGTATGTTAAGAGAAGAATACCAATCTTTAAATAGTAGCTTATAAAAATATTATGTTAACTTAAAGGGGCAGGATAAATATGATTCGATTACTTACGAAAGAAGATGCGGAAAAATATTGGGACTTACGTTTACAAGCTTTACAAGTAAATCCAGAGGCATTTGTAACAACTTATGAAGAGGCGATTCGCCAGGAAAATCCTATTAAGAGAGTGGAAAGTAATTTAACAGCTACTACTAGTTGTACATTTGGTGCATTTAATGAAGAAAATCATTTAGTTGGAGTTGTCACTTTACTAACAGAAGAGAGAGAGGCGTATAAACATAAAGGTCATATCGTTGCGATGTATGTAGATGCACAAAACAGGCGGAACGGATTGGCACGTGAGTTAATAACAAATGCCATTCAAAGAGCGCGAGATATAAAACTAGAGCAATTGACATTAGGTGTTGTATCTACAAACGAACCAGCAAAAAAATTGTATGAATCAATGGGCTTTAAAACGTATGGAATTGAAAAAAGAGCTATAAAGGTGAATGGTGTGTATAGTGATGATGAAAATATGGTGTTGTTTCTTTAAAGGAAGGATATTATCATGAAAGATCTCCATTTAGAAAAAGATATGAACCCCAACGTGGCAATTTTGTATGCAACGGTTACTGATACATTTAAACGATTGCAAAGGTTAGTCGAAGGTATTGAAAAGAACGAACTGTCCTATAAAGGGTCTGAAAATAATGAAAATAACATTGGACAGCTACTTCAGCATTTAGCAGTAGTCGATTTACACTGGGTGTACCGTTTAAAAGAAGAGGGAGTTCCGCCTGCACTTGAAAATAAATATGGACCAATGTTGAATGAAAAGGGAGAATTGCCTAGTTTAAGAAAGTACAAATTACAAGAATTAATGCAAGATTATGAAGCTGTGCAACATATGTTTTATGAGGAATGTATGAAACTAACAGAAAATGATTTAACACGAGAAGTTTTTTATGAAAAGGGAGAAAATGCGACTATAAGGTGGGGAATATGGCATATAGCCGATCATAATCGGTACCATCAAGCTCATATTAGTCGATTACGAAAGTTATATAGAAGTAGATCGCATGTATGATTAAATTTTTGAATATTAATTATATTCATTTTGTTATATAGTAGAAAAAGAAACTATATAAGGGGTTTTATAATGAAAGCTATTGCAGTAGGGATATTGGCATCGTTTTTCTTTGCCTTTACCTTTGTGTTAAACCGATCGATGGACTTAGGGGGCGGGAGTTGGATTTGGAGTGCATCACTACGGTATTACTTTATGGTTCCAATGCTACTACTTATTGTCATGTATAGAGGGAACTTAAAACAACTCTTGCAATATATGAAAAACAATCCGAAAGAGTGGTTGTTATGGAGTATTGTAGGGTTTGGTCTCTTTTATGCACCGCTTAGTTTCGCGGGTGCGTTTGGACCGGGGTGGCTTGTCGCTTCGACTTGGCAAATTACAATAGTTGCAGGGATTTTGTTAACACCATTTTTTGCGGTAGACCCATTACATAAAAAACTTCCAATGAAAGAATTAGTAATGTCAGGCATTATTTTATTCGGTGTTGTTCTTATGCAAGTAGAACACGCTTCTTCTTTAGGGATTCGTGAAACCATTTTATGTGTGGTTCCTGTACTCATTGCTGCGTTTGCATATCCACTTGGAAATAGAAAAATGATGCAAGTATGTAAGGGCGAATTAGATGTCTTCCAACGAGTTCTCGGTATGACATTAGCAAGTTTACCATTTTGGTTTTTACTATCTGGTTATGAAGTATCAACAGGCGGACTACCGTCAAGTAGTCAAGTTTTCCAATGTTTTATTGTAGCAGTTAGTTCAGGGTTAATCGCAACGGTATTATTCTTCTTTGCGACAGATCTTGTAAAAGATGATCCGCAAAAATTAGCAACAGTCGAGGCGACACAGTCTGGTGAAGTTTTATTTGCATTAGTAGGAGAACTGATCTGGTTATCGGCTCCAATTCCGTCTTCTTTATCGTGGGTTGGAATGAGTCTTGTAATTGTCGGAATGATACTTCATAGTTATGTAGCTGTAGTTGTGAAAAAAGAAGAGAAAATAACGGCGTAATGAGATTAGCTCTTTTTCAATAAAGAGCTAATCTTTTTTCATGAGAAAGGATGGAAATAGGATGTTACAACGTGTTGAGTATTTAGAAATAGATCCCATTAAAAAAGTATTAAAGCATGCGACCGGTCCGAGTGAAGCAAGCTTATTTAAAGCAGTTTCAATGTATAAAAATGATCAGGCAGTGCTATATAAATATGGGAATAAGGGTTGCATAGGTATAGCGCTAATTCATACAAATAGAGCGAGAATGTGTCACATAGCTGTTGATGAAAAATATCGTAATCAAGGAATTGCACTTCAAATGATTAAAGAACTAATTAGGGAATATGAGTTAACATATATTGAGGCGGAGACAGATACAGAGGCAGTTGGATTTTACAAAAAATGTAACTTTAAGATTGAAAGCTTGGGAGAGAAATATCTGGGGGTAGAGAGGTTTTATTGTTATTTAGAGAATGAATAAAATAAATAGCTCATCATTTGTGATGGGCTATTTCATATTAGTATAAATTAAGATTGCTAGATTGAAAGTTTTTGATTGTGTTCACCTTTCTATATTTATTTTAAATTAATATACAATAATTTAACTGTTTCCGATATGATAAAAACGACAGAGGTATAGTAATCGAAATGATTAAGTTAAAAATTAAGAAAAGTATGATAATATATGTATGTATTAGTTTAAAGCAAAATGGGGGAACAATCGTGAAAATGAATGACATAGTGGCGAATACACAATTTCCAAATACAATCGAAACAATTACAAATGATTTAAAAGCATTAGGGATAGAAAAGGGAATGACAGTTATTGTACATTCTTCATTAAGTTCAATCGGTTGGATATCAGGCGGTGCAGTTGCCGTAGTAGAAGCGTTAATGAAAGTTGTTACAGAAGAAGGAACGATAATTATGCCGACGCAATCTTCGGATTTATCCGATCCAAAACATTGGTCAAGACCACCTGTACCAGAAGAATGGTGGCAAATTATTCGGGATAACGTCCCAGCATTTGATCCACGTATAACACCAACAAGGGCAATGGGAGAAGTAGTTGAATGTTTTCGTACATATCCGAATGTATTGCGCAGTAATCATCCACTCAGTAGTTTTGCAGCATGGGGGCAACACGCAGAAGAAATTACAGCGAATCATTCACTTTCCATAAGTTTTGGTGAAGAATCGCCATTACGAAAAATATACGATTTTGATGGATACATATTATTACTTGGTGTTGGTTATGACTCTAATACGTCTATACATTTATCTGAGGTACGTACAGGTGCACGCGAGTTAATAAAGGTAGGAGCACCTATTATAGAAGAAGGTGTAAGAGTATGGAAAGAATTCGTTGAAATGGATTACGATTCTGATACGTTTGTAGAAATCGGAGTTGAATATGAGCTTAAAGGAACAGTTACGCGTGGGAAGATAGGGAATGCGACGTGCCGTTTTATGAGGCAGCGTGATGCAGTTGACTTTGGAACAGAGTGGTTTCGTGCGAAAAATCAGTAAGGGATGGTTATTATGCAGGAGAAAAAAGTATTAATTACGAGCGGCGGCTGCCTAGAAAAATGGGATCAAGTACGTGGACATACAAATTTAGCAAAAGGTACGATTGGAAGAATTATTGCGGAAGAGCTAATGACAAAGGGCGCACATGTAATATATTTGCATGGCTATTTCGCTGAGAAGCCAATGGATGTAAATAACCAATTAGAATTGCACCCATTTGAGGGGATTATTGATTTACAAGATAAGATGAAAAGTATTATTACACATGAAAAAGTAGATGCAGTTATTATGGCTGCTGCTGGCTCAGATTGGGTTGTCGAAAAGATTTGTGATCAAGATGGAAATATTCTTAATATGAACGGAAAGATTTCAAGTGACATCGCTCCAATTATTCATTTTCAAAAAGCGCCAAAAGTATTAAAACAAGTAAAGAGTTGGGATCCAGAAACGATACTCGTTGGCTTTAAACTTGAAAGTGACGTAAATGAAGCAGAACTTATTGAAAGAGCAAGTAAAAGAATGGAAGATGCAAAAGCAAGTGTAATGGTAGCAAACTCACCGCATTCTTTATATTCTCGCGGTGCTGTGCATCACGTTATTGGACAAGACGGTAATGTGAAGTTATGTAATGGGAAAGATGAAACTGCAAAAGAAATTGTCAATATGTTAGAGCATTTATGTAATCGTATCACTGCGATGTAAATTTAAGCTTTTAGAAAGAGATGCAGTCGCATAGTATGTAATGGAGTTAATATTAAATTAGTGGGGGAACTTAGCCCTCACTAATTATTAAATTGAGTCAATGGAATAAATAGGCCATTAGCTGCTCGTAAATGTGTAATACATGATATATGCATAATGAACATTTTGTGAGGAGTGGATTGTATGGAACATTTATTAAAGCAAGCTATTAAACTTAGAAATGAAAAGAAATATGCGCAGTCTAGAGAGATACTTATAGGATTAACAAACTTTACGAGGGATGCAGAAGTACTATATCAATGCGCTTGGATACATGATGTAATGGGTCTTGAAACGGAGGCGGTTCCGTATTATGAACAGGCAATTGCGAACGGACTTGATGGTGAATCCCTTTGCGGTGCGTATATCGGTCTTGGCAGTACGTATCGTTGTATAGGGGAATATGATAAAGCGATTACTTTATTAGAAGCAGGGATAAAGAAGTTCCCGGAAAATGACGTGATGAAAGTGTTTTTATCATTAGCAAAATATAACGTAAACGAACATGAAGAAGCGATGAAATTACTGTTAGAGACAGTTGTGAAAGTAGATGAGATAAAAGAATTTGAACGTGCTATTTCATTTTATAAAGACCATTTAAATGAGGTTTTTGAATAGAGGAGAGAAGGAATGAATCCATCAATTTCACGAAGGAAAAAGGGCATTTGGATTGGACTCGTATCTTTAATTATGTTATCAAACTATTTATTGTATGCCCTGCCAATAGTGCCAGCTGCCCCGAAAGAAGTAGTCCTCGGTTCATTATTAGATTTTATGTTTGTAATTCCAGTCATCACATATTTCTTTATTATACGGAAAAGGTATTCGTTAACGTATATGTTTCCTGTAGTTATAGCAGGATACGTGTTCGCAAGATTTATAATTCCTAGTGATTATTTACAAGCTTTTTCATTTGTTTCGTATGTAATAGTTGCTGGAGAAATTGTGTTCGTATGTTTTGAACTGTTTCTTATATATAAAATTATAAGAGTACTTCCTAAAATAATAAAACGATATAAAGAATATAGAAGTGAGTATTCTTCATTTTCTTATGCGATTGATGCAGCGTTTGATGCTACTATGAAAAGAAGTAAGGCTGTAAGTATCATTCTTACTGAGTGTAAATTAATCTATTATGCATTTTTATCGTGGCGTGAAAAAGTACCAGATGGTGAATGCACATATTCCTATCACAAAAAGACCGGCGCTATAGGTGTTTATATTATGATTATTCACGCAACAGTAATTGAAAGTATTGGTTTTCACTATTTACTTCATCAATGGAATCCAGTAATAGCTTGGATTTTACTCATACTAAACGTATATGCGATGATTTATTTTTTAGCTGAAATACAAGCGATGCGTAAAAATCCAATTGTCGTAACAGAAGAACAAGTTATCATTCAAATTGGATTAGGAAAGAAAGTTGTATTGCCATTTACACAAATTGATAATATTGCATTCTACAAGGGGGAATCCCTAACAGCAAAAGAAGAAAAAGAGGTGCTGGATGCAACTGTTATGGAGTTCATAAAAGAACCTGCTACTTTTGAAATAACGCTAAAAGAGCCAGTGAAAGTGCAGTTGTTGTATGGATTTACTAAAACAGTAAGTCGTGTTCACTTAAATGTTGATGAGAAACGAAAATTTTATGATGCGGTTACTGAAAGGTTAAAACATATGAATGGTGGATAGTGAAAAACTCCTTCTAAATAAGAAGGAGTTTTATTGTGTAATTGTAGACCGTACACTTCTTTATCGCTATATAAACGGATATAATTAAGACTAGAAATAGCATAAGGGGAAACAAAAAAAAGAATAAATTACGAACACCTAAAAGTGAAATTATAGAAAGAAAAATCCGATATGACTCGACAATAGTAGATCACAATTGCTTAATACTTGAAAAGAAATCGCAAAGTATCGTGTTATTTTATGAGGTTCAGTATTCATTTACGATGAATACAAATGATTCGAGTTTAACAATCCCAAAAGGAAGTTACACCATTGCATACTACTGGGAAAATCGTCCGTACAATTTATACATATGGAGAGATAAGAACGGAATGTATTTAGGCGCTTATTTTAATGTTGTAAAAAATACGCAAATAACAGACGAACTAGTGTCATTTGAAGACTTAATTATTGATATTATGGTAATGCCAAGTGGAGAATGTTTTATTTTAGATGAGGATGAGTTACCTGAGCCCTTAGAGAGTTTTGAAGGTGGCTATGTGGATGAAGCTCTTTATGTATTAAAGGAAATAATTCAAAAGTCGCTTCCTCAAATGATTGTAGAGACAGAAATGGTGCGGCTAAAATAAAGTTTAATCGATTTGAAAAGAGAATACGTGTTTAATGAAAATGAGTAGTCTCAAGTTATATGATCTAACTTTTTTGATAAATCTAAGGTTAGAAGCATATTTCTTGGGATTACTCTTTTTTTGTAGGGATTTTGTTGCTTAGTTTCTAAATTGATTTTTAAATTTATCAAATAAGATTGACTGAATCAAGTTCAGTCGTTTATGATTGAATCAGATTCAGTCGTGGTAAAAAACATAGTAGGAGATGACGTATGAAAAGAATATCAAAAGAACCCGATATAAGACGCCAAGAGTTAATGGATATTGGTTTTGAACTATATATGAAAAATGGTATGGGAGGATTTAGCATAAAAGATGTTGTTAGTCAGGCTGGTGTAGCAACAGGGTTGTTTTACTATTACTTTAAATCTAAAGAAGATTTTGTTGATGAGACTTTAAATAGCTTCATTGTGAAAAATATGGAGTTAATTGAAGAAATACTTATTTCAAATGAACGGTCTGTAATGCAGAAGATGAAAGATTCTCTAGATATATTTTGGACATTTATTGAAAAATTAGCACCCTATAAAAATGTGAGTTCGTTTCAGACGGAACAACATTTTCAACTGGAACAGAAATTATTCACACGAATTCAACCATTAATTCGACAAGTAATTGAAGAAGGAGTGAAAACGGGGATTTTTTATACTGACAACTCCTCATTAGCTTCTGGATTTATTTTATACGGTCTTAGCAGTATTGCTCATTCAGAAGTAAAGTTGAATCTAGATACGAAGCAAGAAATGGTTAATTTAGTATTAACTACACTACGATACGATCAAAAAGAAGGTGAATGTATATGAAGATTATTATCGATGGAAACAATATTTCGCAAGAGCAACTTACAAAATGGAAAAGAGAACGTATTAAAAAAGCATTAAATACATTAGGACATAAAGGGCCTGAAATAAATGATACAGACGTCATGATAAAAAAGCTAACGGAAGTAAAGTTGAAATATTCATATAATGAAATGTATGATAAACTGAAATCAAAACTTAGATTAAGTGGAATAGGTATGCGTATCTGTACTGTTTTATCTGGTGATAGACGAAAGTTTTCAAAAACAAGCATCTATTTAGATGGGATTACAGCAGAAGAAGCTATAAATGGAATTGATAGTTTTATGCTTGAACAATCAAGTGAAAATAATCAAGTGAATTTATCGGCTTGTCCTGATCACTATGTACTAAGCCCCTTTGGGGAAAATGAATTAGAGGTTATCGAAACTACAGGTAATTCTCCGTTCCCAGTTCAATTTTTCATTGTTTTTGGTGACGAAACGGGATTGAAAACACCTAGAGATAAGTCTTACCAATACCAATCAACAGGTGTTGCACGTATGAAAGATGGTACTATTATTGGTGGAGTTCGGCATCAATTTAAAGATATTGATACTGGGATAGAAGTAAGTCTAGTTGTTGAGTTCTCAGCACTTTGTCCTAATAGTCTTATTAAATCACATCAAATGCATTTAGCATGTGAGTTTTCTTATTGGTTACAGCGGATTAAGGACCATAAAAAATAGTAAGTGAAAAATACCTTTCAAATAAAGAGATATACAATTTTTATGAATATAAATCGAACTGTATTTCAAACAAACAGTAACGATGTTCAAACGAATCATATGTGTCTTTAAATAAAGACTAGTTAACTTATAGGAAATGTTTTTATAATATGTAGTTAATTCTATAACGTATCGCTGATTGGAAAAACCGAATCCATTCATTTATATGAATCAGTTCAAGGAGGGGGAAGAAGTGGCAGAACTGTTATTCCCTTTATTAAAAGACGAGAAGCAACAAGAAAATAAAATCGTTGGTGAAATGATTGCTGATGCATATGCACTAAAAAAATAATGAAAAATAAAAAAAACTCGCAGCTTACTAGCTTGCGGGTTTTCATCGTAAACTATTAGAAAATATGATAAAATTAAGAGGTAACTTATGGTACGGTTGGTTGTTCAATTATCACTTCTCCAAAGTAGGAGGGGGGTGATAATAAGTGAGTGAAATTGCGTTGTTATTGCAAGGTGGACTGTTTCTCATTGCATTGTTAACGTTTATTGTCGTCTTAATTGACAAGCTCAAAAAATAACAACCCACCTATGCCTATAGAAAGTGGGTTGTTGTGTTTGTACGAAACAAATAGGATAAATGAACAATCCAATCTGCTAAGTTACGTGGACTAGTGTGTAGCCGCACACTAGTCTTTTTTATTTATATACAGGTTTTAATTGTTTTATGTGATTGTATTGTTCTTTTCACACTCATTATAACACAGTGTCTTTTCATGAAGAAAGGAGACCGTATGTTCCTATATGGATTAAATAGAACGTGTAGTTTCTTTAAATAGCCCATCCATATACTGTTTTAAACTTTCCACAAAAAATCCTTTTTTGTCTACATTATTTACGCCGACAATTGGTGATGGAAGATTGTATCTTTTTTCTGATAAATGAACAACAACATCAAAAATATCAAATAGGCGAATGAAGCAGAATAGACCGTCTTTATCACTAAGTAAAATAAAGTAATGGTTTTCGCTCGTTGTATTTAATGTATTCCATAAAGAGCTTTTGCTTAAGTCACGAACGATACTCTTTTCCTTTAATTCCATGAAATCGGCATTTAATAGAATGGTAGAAATATCAATCGCATCTGGATCGTCAAAGTAGCCATCAATTGTTTGTACAGCAAAAGTATAAGCCATTTTTAATACACTCATTTTATATTTACGGTTATCTAAAAGCAATTCACGTTGAATAGAACTAGCTACTTTTGTTACGCGCTCTTCTTTCCAAATTTCATTATGTAATGAAATATCGTGCTTTTTACATAGTTTCATAATTAATGCATTGGAATAAAGTATCTCATCACTTACTTCGACTACATCTGTCTCAGCGGCTGCTAGCTCCTCACCATGTTCATTCGTATAGAGAGGGGAGTCGATTTGTTTTTTCATTTGCTCAATCTTATATTGACTTAATTTATGTCTAATTAAAGGACGGTCAATATTTGTTGTCATATGTTCATGACATGAATCACAAATTGAATTTATGAAATAATATCCACATAATATCTCTGGAATGACATATTGTTCACTAAGTTCTTTCGTATCTTTTCTGCAAATGATGCATTGTGTCATATTTATCACCTTTACCTGCAAATTTGTCTGTAATCTCATTGTAGTGTATTTAATGGGATTTTGGAATATTGTAAAGGAAAATATTATGTGAAATCTAAGTTTAATTTGGTACAATGAAGAGAAGTGCTAGTTTAAAGGAGGACGTTTTTTTGAAATCGAAAGTGCACTTTTGGACATTAGAAGTGCTGATGGTTGTAGGAATTATATTTATTTGCACAAAAATATCGTTTCTATTTCAACCGATTGGTATCTTCATATCAACATTATTTTTCCCAATTTTAATCGCGCTATTTTTATACTTCATATTTAACCCTGTGTTAGTCTTTTTGGAGAATAAAAAAGTACCTAGAGGTTTAGCGATCTTACTACTGTACCTTTTTATCATTACATTAACTGGAGTTGCTATTGGAGTAGTCGTTCCAACCATCTCACAACAGTTAATGGATTTAGTAAAAAATATGCCGACTTACATAAAAGAGGGAAAAGTATACATACAAGATCTATCCCATCATAGATTATTTGAATGGCTATCTACACAAAACTACGTTTCCATTGAGACAATTGAGAAAAATGCAATTGAATACTTAAAGGAAATACCAAACACACTTACGTCGAGTGCAACGGCTTTATTTGGTATTATCACGAACGTGGCGTTAGTTATCTTTACAGTACCGTTCATTTTATTTTATATGTTTAAAGATGGACATGCATTTCCAGGAAAAGCTGTTAGTGTATTACCAGAGTCTTACCGTGAAGAAGGACTTCGTATCATAAAGGAAACGAACGAAACATTATCTGCATATATTCAAGGTCAAGCACTCGTTTGTATGTTTATTGGTGCCTTTACATTTACTGGTTATTTAATCATCGGTTTACCGTATGCTTTCGTTTTAGGAATTATCGCAGCATTTACAAATATAATTCCGAACTTAGGTCCATTTATCGGAGCAGCACCAGCTGTCATTATAGGTCTGTTCGTATCTCCGATGCAAGCTCTGTACGTAATTATTATAGTAACAATCGTACAACAGTTTGAAAGTAACATCATTTCACCGCGTATTATGAGTTCAAAATTAAATATCCATCCGTTGACAATTATCATCCTTATTTTAGGGGTAGGTAATTTCGCGGGAATTATCGGAATGATTTTAGCAGTACCAGCTTATGCGGTAACAAAAACAGTTGTTTCGAACTTAGTGAGATTGTTTAAGACGAAACGAAGTAAACGGAAATAGAATATGTTGAGAAAGATACACCGCTTAATAAGTGGTGTATCTTTTATTTTTTTGAGTGTATGAAATACTTATTATTATATATTTTTTACACATCAAATCAGTCGGTAAATTTTTGTTAAATAAACTTTATCCGGTATTTGCGGGCAGTAAAACCCCCACTGATTAAAGTTTCACTTTATAAACTATGTGGAATCCCTCTGAACTATCCAAATCATTTCTTTACACCGCGTCATTAACATCATAATCGACTCCTTTCATTTCTAATATAAGTTCAAGCAATTATAGGTGAGTGTAGTACTTGCTTCTACGATCACGAATTTCATCTATAATCTTTTTATACTGTTTCTCTTGTTTTGCTTCATTTGCAGATATAGTTTCTTTTTGAATCGTAATGGTTAAAAAGAAAAGGTGAAACTTCATACATGAATTCCTCCTTTCGAATAGGAATTACAGGTGACTACAATAATGACTTTGTCGTTCTTTTACATTGTCCATCGACTGTTCAATTTGTCGGTCATGAAGTATATCAGACTCAGACAGTTTATTTTTTTGAATGGTAATAGTTAAAAAAAATACTCTGAATTTCATTGGATTTTTACCCCTTTATAATTTATTTAGTAAAGACGGTTGTAATAAGAGGACCGGCGCTCTTTTACTTCGTCCATAATGTTTTTAATTTGTTGTTCACGAGAAATTTCATCTTTTGAAAGTTTGCGTTTTTGAATGGTAATCGTTAAAAAGAAAGCCTTAAATTTCATTAGGATATTGCCCCTTTATAATTTAATTAGTAAAGACGATTGTAATAAGAGGACTGACGCTCTTTTACTCCGTCCATAATATTTTTAATTTGTTGTTCACGTAAGATTTCAGCTTTTGAAGATTTACGTTTTTGAATGGTGATAGTTAAAAAGAAAGCCTTAAATTTCATTAGGATATTGCCCCTTTATAATTTAATTAGTAAAGACGATTGTAATAAGAGGACTGTCGTTCTTTTACTTCGTCCATAATATTTTTAATTTGTTGTTCACGATAAATTTCAACTTTTGAAAGTTTACGTTTTTGAATGGTAATCGTTAAAAAGAAAGCTTTAAATTTCATTAGGTTATTACCCCTTTTAAAAAAAAGTTAATACATTTGTGTATAATATGAACTTTTAATGTCCGTTATTTTATCCATAGTTTGTTTTAATTGTTGTTTACGAAAGATTTCAGCTTCAGATAAAGTTTTTTTCTGAAGTGCAGTCGTAAAAAAGAAAATATGAAAAGTCATAATCGAATTCCTCCTTTCGAAAAGGAATTACAAGTGATCGCAATAATGTGCTTGGCGCTCCTTAACACGATCCATTGCTTTTGCAATTTGCTCATTATGAAGAATTTCAGCTTTGGAAAGTGTATTTCTTTGAATCGTAATACTTAAAAACAATACGTTAATAGTCATCGAATGTTGCTCCTTTCTTAAAAAAATAATGTAAGAGACTAAAAAATCGCATAAAAAAACCACAGGAAGGTATCGTTCTCCTATGGCTAGGCGTGAAAAAGCCACAGGAAAGTATACGACCTCCTGTGGCGAATTTATGAATTAATAGAAATAAAGTACGATTTTCAATTCTCCATTAGGGTGGTCGAATTCATATTTAATTGTCCGAAAAACACAAGTGCAGTTAACGCTAAAGTTAAAGCATGTAATTGTAATTTCATCATTTCCTTCGACCTCCTTTTAGAATATTTTTCTTACGTTAGTAAGTATATACAATTAATGGATAATTGTAAACATAAAAAGTGAAAATTTTTAATTTTGATTAAAATGCGTATATTTAAAAGGATACATTGTATGGATTGGATAATAAATAGAACGTGGGGGTGTCTAATGAAGTATATGAATAGAATAGCAGGTGTTATGCTAACAATTTTTATATTTGGTACTGCTTGTTCTAATGGGGAACAAATAAAAGAAATACCACATATTGAACCTGGGGCTTTTAAAAAATATACAGGGACATACGTTGGGAATAATTCCGACGTGTTTGCGATTGTTAAAAACTTACCTGGTGGTGAAACAGTTCAAAGTTTAAATTTAGAAAATGAAAATATTAAAGTGGAATATGGTGCAAAAGAGAATGGAAATCTTACAGAAGAAATGATTGAGACGTATTGGTTTGATGGGAAGGATACGATGAAGAAGAATTTTCTCTTTAATGCTATTTATCTTGCAGTTTTAGTACCGAATGCGAAAGGGTAGGAGTTTCGGGTTGAAAATCAAAGTTTTGCATTGAAAAGAGAAGAACTTTTACCCATACTCTATAAAGAATTTAATGATTTGCCAAAGGATGATCTTATATGGAATAGGGGAATCGTAATGAACTTCTTTTACGGCAATCAAAAAAAAATAGAAAAGCTAGTTAATAATAAAGATTTTCGAAAGCAATTTTTTGATGGACATCCTGTACGGGAATCTAAGTTATAGGGAGGGAGATGGGGTTATTTCATGATTGAAAATACGAACATTTTTAAAGGGAGTCATTCATTATCGAATGACTCTTTTTCGATGAAAATTATGGAAAAAAATATAACGATGTGCTATGGTTAATTACATAAGTAATGAACCTATGAACTTAAGGTGGTGAAATCGTGAAACCTACTTTAGAACAAAATAAGTTAATATACATACAAATTGCAGAAACCATTGAATCTGATATTTTAAAAGACATATTGCTTGAAGAAGAACAAGTTCCATCGACAAATCAATTTGCGAAGATGTTACAAATTAATCCGGCTACAGCTGCAAAAGGAGTAAATCTACTAGTGGATGAGGGGATTTTATATAAAAAGAGAGGGATCGGGATGTTTGTTACAAAGGGAGCAAAAGAAGTCGTACTAAAAAAAAGACAAAATACTTTTATGACCGAGTATTTACCTAAAGTGTGGGAAGAAGCAAAAGTACTAGAAATATCAAAAGACGAATTGATGGACATGATACACAAAATTATGAAGGAGGGGAAAGAGTAATGTTTGCACTTGAAACGAAAGATTTAACGAAAAAATATAAAAAGAAACTAGCTGTAAATGAAGTAACAATTTCATTGGAAAGACATAAAATATATGGTTTGCTTGGAAGAAACGGAGCGGGGAAAACAACATTATTAAACCTTCTTGCAGGACAAATTATTTCAAGTAGTGGAAGTGTATCTATATTTGGCGAAAATGTTTTTGAAAATAGTAAAGCGATGCGAAGCATTTGTTTTGTTAGAGTGAAAGAAGAAGCGCCTTTAAGTTATAAAGTAAAAGAAATTTTTAAGTTATGTAACATGTTTTATAAAAATTGGAATCAGAAGTACGCTGAAGAACTGGCAGGTAAATTTCAGCTTAATATGAAAGAGAAATATCATAAATTATCACACGGAATGCAAACAGTGGTAGGGATTATTCAGGGCCTAGCAAGTAGGGCACCAATTACAATTTTTGATGAACCAACTACTGGTTTAGACGCAGCACATCGCGAGTTATTTTATAGTTTACTATTAGAAGATTACGGTGAGTATCCTCGAACAATTATATTATCAACACATTTAGTAGAAGAAGTAACCCATGTTATTGAAGACGTAATTATCATAAAAGAAGGAAGACTAGTTGTTCAATCATCGGTGGAAGATTTATTACAACAGGGGCATATAATTTCAGGGAAAAAAGATAAAGTAGATGCGTTTTCGATTAATAAAAAAGTTATAAATCGAGAAGTTTATGGAAATAAGGGCATTGCTGTTATATGGGAAGAATTTACTAATGAAGATTATTACTCTCTTGAAAAAGAAGGATTAGCAGTTGATGAAATTACATTACAAAAACTATTTATTCACATAACTGGTGGTGAAGTGAAATGACGATGTTAATGAAGCAGTTGAAGTTACATATAAATTTTCATTATAAGGCAATTTTAATATTTTGGATCGCAGCTTTATTAATAAAAGGGGCTATGAATGCTGTTAATTTATATGGAATGAAAATTGGTTATTTACCTGAATTTATCAATAATCCTTCTATAGCAATTATGATGTTTATAATAGGGAGTACTTTCATCATACAAGATGATTTATTTCGTTTAGCCATTTCATTTGGTGTGACAAGGATACAATATTTTATCGGAGCGATTTGTTATATTGTACTGCAATCCGGACTATTTTCATTACTTCAAGTAATGTTTTTACAAGATATAAAATATAATATGGGGAATGCTAGTTTTGGAGAACTATTAGCACAACAGTTTATTTTACAATTTTTATTTTATGTTACGACAGCATGTTTCTTTCAAGTAGTAGTTGTTTTTAAACAACGATTTAAGTGGATCGGTTTTATGATTGGTGGAACACTTTTTTTAACAACAAACAGTGTGCTTTATGGTGAGGTAGGAATAAAAGATTTATTATTTACAAGCGATCTATCTTTAATAGATATTCCCTATTTTACTGTGATTTCAATTGGATTAACCATTCTATATATCATAACTAGTAGTATATTTATTCGTAAAGTTTCATTTGAGCAAACGGTTTAAAATATTGTTAGATTATTATAGAAAGAGGGAAGACAATGGGAGATACTTCTTCACTAATAACCGTCTTTTTATGCGTGGCACTGCTAATTTTTTGGCGACGATATCGTTCTATGTATAAGCCGATAAAGGGAACGGGAAAACGTATTTTGTGGCCATTACTATTTTTAACACCGGGTATTTTATTGTTTTTTGGTCCAGTACATCCAGCTATATTACAAGTGACTATAGCAGCATCCATTGGGGTGATTTTCGCAATCCCACTTATATTTCTAACAAACTATGAACGAAGAGAAGACGGAAACATTTATACGAAAAAAAGTGCTGCCTTTTTAATTACTTTTATCGGAATTGTTATTTTAAGATATGGTTCAAGACAATATATTGTTGACTTAGATCAGCAAACAATAGGTTTATTATTTTACGTAGTTGCAGTATCGTATATTATTCCGTGGAGAATTGCTTGTTATATAAAATTTAGGAAAGTTTGGCGCGGGAATAGTAATCATGTGATATAAAAATAAAAACTTCTCAAATGAGAAGTTTTTATTTTTATATGCAAGTGGTGCTTTTTACTATTTTTTCTGTAAAAGGGAAATGATTTGTTGAAATGAAAGGTACCATACAATATGATAAATATAAAAAAATTTGATGGAAAGTAGAGGATATAAAAATGCGTACAATTCTACTGTTTTTACATAACATGCCCATTGATGAAATAGAAAGTATGAGAGAAAAGTATGATCCTTTATTTGGATTAATTCCTCCTCATATAACAATTGTATTCCCGTTTGAAAGTTCCATTTCGAATGATGATCTGAAATTACATATTCTGAATGTGTCCAAAGGGATTCATACGATTGAAATTGAGTTTGCTAACCGGATAAGTAGCAAGGGAGAGTATCTATTTTTGGAAGTTGAAAGAGGGAAAGAAAAAATAGAAGAATTGCACGATAGATTGTATACAGGTCATTTACTACAATTTTTTAGAACGGATATTCCATACATACCACATGTAACAGTGGGGAGAAAACATAGCACAGAGTTAGCGGCTGAAATAGCGAAGGATATTCCTAGTTTTCATGAGAAGTTGAACTGTGTAATCAATAGAATTAGTGTGGAACGAATTGGTGAGAATGGGGAATCAATTATTGAATTTGAAGTACCATTGCAAAAAAGCTGACAAAAGTCAGCTTTTTTATTTCATACCATGAAGTAAAGTACCAATCGCACCACTATAACCGCCGTCTTGTAAAAAGACAGGTATTTTGTTTTGATATTCTGTATAGCTACTTATAATATTTTGAAGATGTACGTTATTACATAGAGTAGAACCGATGTAAATGATATGGTCAATGTTTTTTGCTTCGGCGAATTGAAGGCTTAATGCTGTGACGACTTCACCGACAAGTCCTTGAACGGTAGCTAGTATATCTGAACTACTATAATTTGAGTCTGTAATGGTCGCTTTTCCGAAATTGCTAGCAGTTAAGTTATTATCAAGAGGGGAGAGAATCCCGCCATAAATATCTCCAACTGTAATATCTAGACTGTTTCTTGAACCAATTTTCGTAAGCGGAATCACGTCTTCAAAATGATCTATATTTGTTAATAGTTTTGAAAGACCCATAATAGTACCACCGCCAACTCCAGTTCCACCAGCGCGAACATATTGTTTGTCGTGAACATAGTGAATGGAAGTACCTGTACCGATATTTGTTAGTACAAAGTTGTTTATAGCACGTTTTTCTTCTTTTAGTATGTATCGTACTCCTGCTAAAGTAGCTTCAAACTCGTTTAATTCTACTATTTTATATGAACTTGAAAGGAGTTGTTCTAACTGTTTAGCTTTACCACCTGTAATGCATAATTGTGTAATTGAATTATTATTATGAAGCCATTCTTTAATTCTTTCTTGTTCATATGAATAAAATTTTTCAAAAACTAATTTGTTCATTTCGTTAAAGTAAGCAATTTTTGTTAATGTTCCCCCAGCATCAATACCAATAACATTCCGCATTTCCCTACCCCTTACTATGTAATCTGTTTAATCAGCTTGATATATTAATAGCTTTTCAATGGTAACGATTGATTGACCGTTTACAGAGGCAATTCCTTTCCCAAGAACAAAACCTCGTCTGTTACGTGTTAATTCATAATGTAAGTCAAGTTTATCACCGGGATACGCATTTTCATGAAATTCCACCCCATCTAAAGAGGAGAGGAAACCAAGTCCTTCAGATTCACCTGTACTTACAAAAGCACTAAGTTGAGCCAGTGCTTCTACAATTAGCATATGAGGCATATAGTTTTGATTTTCATTAATAAACCACTCGTTATTTGTGATCAGTTTGTATCCTGTAGCTGATTGAGATTCTTTAACGTTTGTAATTTTATCAATCATAAAAAATGGATAGCGATGGGGAAGAGTATCTTTAATATTCATATCGTACCTCCAGGAATAATAATACCCCTGCTAAAGTTAAGCAGGGGAGTTATTATTAATTCTTAACTAATTCTTCTATTTTTTCAATAGAGAAAATACCGCTATTTTTAATGTTTTCAACTGCTTCTTGTAATACTACTTTATCTTGAACAAGTGCAATACGTACAAAACCTTCGCCATGAGGACCAAATGCATGGCCTGGTGTGACAACGACATTTGCACGATCCATAAGTGCATAAGCGAACTCTAGCGAAGTCCATCCTTTCGGAATTTCAGCCCAAACGAACATACTTCCAGCTGGTTTATCGACATTCCAACCGAATTTGCGGAATCCGTCCACTAAAGTATCTCTACGTTCTTGGTAAATTCTACGGTTTTTTTCGCAAAATGCAGCGCCGTGTCGTAATGCAGCGGATGCAGCTTTTTGAATTGGTAAAAACACACCGTAATCTGTATTAGACTTGAATTGCGTAAGCGCGCCGACAATTTCTTCGTTACCAATCATATAACCAATACGGCTACCAGCTAAACTATAACTTTTAGATAAAGAATTAATTTCAACGCCAACTTCTTTTCCACCAGGTACAGATAAGAAGCTAATTGGCTTTTGACCATCAAAATAAAATTCAGCATAAGCAAAATCATGGACAACGATAATATTATGTTTTTTCGCGAATGCGATTACCTTTTTAAAGAAATCTTCATGTGCCATTGCTGGAACTGGATTTCCTGGGAAGTTCAAAATCATCATCTTTGCTTTATTGGCGATTTCTTCAGGGATAACTTCTAAGTTAGGTAAGAAATCATTTTCTTTTTTTAATGGCATGTAGTAAGATGTTGCACCGGCCATTTGAATGCCTGTTTCATAAGCTGTATATCCTGGATCAGGAACTAGTATTATATCTCCTGGATTTGCAAAAACCATAGGTAAATGAACGAGCCCGTCTTGTGAACCCATTAATAATAAAACCTCTTTTTCAGCATTTAATTTAACGTTATGAGTGTTATTGTAATATTCAGTTACAGCTTCGTGAAATTCTTGAATACCAGTTAATGTATATCCGTAGCTTTCTTTTTCACTCGCAGTATGTACCATAGCTTCTCTCACAAAATCAGCAGGAGGCATATCAGGATTCCCGATACTTAAATCAATCATTTTATGACCTGCTGCAATTTTCTCTTTTTTATAGGCCCCTAATTCACTAAATATAGAAGATTGGAATGCTTTCATTCTAGTTGCTAAAGTGTAAGTCATCAAAACCCCTCCTAAAAACAGTGTTTTCTTTCTGTATTTTTAATTATTCTGAAAACACATGTTTACATTTTATCATTTTTTTATGAAAATTAAAACGATTGACAAATTTAGAGGGAGGATAGTAAGGAGGAAATAAAAATAACGCAGAAAATATTTTCCACGTTATAAATGACAATTATTTGTTTGTTTTTTTGTATGTACATGTTTTTTCAGTTGTAAAAAAGTATACATTTAATTTATTATCGACAACTTTTAAAGATTGATCCGATGTAAACGAGTTACCATAATCAATACGATACAAGTTAGAATTTTTAACAAACGATCCTTTAAATAAATCCTCTTTTTTATTTGTTGTTTGCATTTCCACTAAATTGTGAACAACCTTTTCTTTCTTTTCTTCTTTTACAACTGTTTCAAATTTATAATATACAGGGCATTCACCTTTTTTATTATCAATGACTTCCCAAGAGCCGTATATATCATTATTGCTACATCCACTAAGTAGAACGATTAATATAGGGAAAATAAATAGAAACTTTTTCATTGTGTACTCCTTTCTTATTAGTTTTTATAAACGTGCGAATACGATAGGAATATTGTAAAAAATAAAGTTTAAATTTTTATAAAGAATTATTAAATTTCACATAAAAATTTGGAGAAAGGTGAGATTTTCAAAATAAAAAGGCATGAATCTAGTGTAATGCTAGATTCATGCCTAGTTCTCTATCTTATGTTATGTTTTTTGAGGATAAATGAAGCGGAAAGAAGAATGACAATTCCATTTACAATATATACATTTACAATAACGAAGACTAGGTTAGCTGCTCCCAAACCACCTTTATCGAATATAGAGGTGAATGCTGTAGTAGTCAAAAAGATAATGGGAGTTAACAATAAAAATAGGAAACCTGCAACAATCCTTCTTTTAAAGTTATTTTGAGATAAGGAAATGGCTAAAAAATTAAGGACACCAAACATGATCAATGAAAAAAGAAGGATAATTAATAATTGGATGCCATCAGACATTTCCACAGCTCCTTTTTGAAAAATCTATAATTTATTTTATTCGAAAGTAGTAGGAGATAATCCTTTAAATATTTGAACTACATAAAGAGAATAGATTTTAATCCTTGAAATTCAAAAAGAATGGACCCAGTAAAATACGGGATCCATTCTTAAGAAGTATTAGTTTTATAAATTCGCAGATTGCGACGTTTGTTTTTCAAATCGTTTCTGTTTAGATAAGGAAATAAATATAATTACCAATGAAATGACTCCGAAAATTAGAACCATATACTGTAATCCAATCGTATCTAAGAAGAAGCCTGTGCCGAGTAAGACAATTTGGAACATAACTCTTTCAAACATATTACGGAATGAGAAGAGACGTCCGTGATAGCTTTTTTCGACTTTCGTTTGGAAAATTGTCGACATAATAGGGAAGAAGCAACCAACACTAAATCCAAACAAACCAAATGAGGCAAGTGCCATCCATTTAATATCGCTAAAGAACAACGAAAGGTGTGCAAAAGCGGTACAAAATGCGAAGAAGTATAGTAACTTTTCAGGTTTGAAATGATCAGATAAACGTTTAATAACGAATGCACCTAACATAAACGCTACACCTTCAATTGTATATATGAATCCTTTAATTGTTGGGTCATGTTGCATTTCGCTAATGTTAATAACCATTAAATTGAATCCAGCTATAAATAAAAGAGGGATAATACTTAATATAAGTGCTTTAAAAGCAATAGGGATTCCTTTTAAAATACGAAATACTTCCATAAAACTATTATCTTTAGCTGATTGTTTACTTAATGTAGCGGATTTTTTATCTTCAAATTGTAGGAAGAAAGTTGAGAGGAATAATAAAGCGTATGCTGCCATTGAGAAGGCATACATATACTGTAAACTCATTACAACTAAAAGAATTCCACCTAGTGAAGTACCTGCAATACGAGCGATTGTACCGATATTCATATGTACACCGTTCATCTGTAATAGCTCATGCTCACTAACGATGAGTGGGATTACAGATTGTAATGCAGGGAAATAAAATGCCGCTGAAATTTGAAGTGCAATCATAAAAGCAATCATAAATGCGATACTTTCATATTGAATAGCGAAAAACATGAAAATAACACTAATCACACGACCAAATCCAGCGTAAAGAAGAACCTTCTTTTTTTCATACTGATCAATAACACGCCCAGCCATTGGACCAACTAGAACACCAGCTAACAGTCCGATAAATAATATAACGGATTTCATAAAATCAGAAGGGACGTATTTTTGCATAAATTCAAGATTACCAAGAATACCAAGCCATAACCCTAGACCAGCAATAAACTCCCCAATTAACACAATCCAAACATTTTTATTACGCCACATAATGTAAAACCTCTCCGTCTTTTAAAATGAAAAACTCGTATATAAAACCTCCTTATTTTATGTATTATTTTTAACGAACTTTTTTAGAGTCAGAGTCTATATTACGTGTTTCATTAATGGATTTCAATCTTTTTGATTTGTAAAAAAATGATGAATTAAGTGATACAATGGGTAACTAAAAATACAAAAAATTCACAAGTAAATTCAAAGGGAAGGTAAGTGTGGGGAAAATAAAAAAAAGTAAGAACGCAGATAATACGTCTTACTTTTCTCAAAAAACCAAAATAGATTAAATTAGCAACACTTATGATCTTGTCCAATAGCTAAACCGCTAAAAGACAGAGGACCAACAATGTCTGCACTTGCACCACTAGTAAGGTTTTCTACAGTTAATGAATACTCGTGAGTCCCGCAGCTAACATTTTGATCTATAGCTTGAAATGTTTGCGCGTAAAATTGCTCAGAATCTGTAGATTCAATCCCTACTTGAGCGTTGAAGATTTCTGTATTGTCACGGAAAATTCGGAATAAAACTTGTGAAATCTCAGTTATACCTTTAACCCCAACTGTAGCAATTAATTCTACTCGATTATTACGTGAATCTCTTCTTGAAATTTTTAATTTAATACTTGCTAGAATTGCTTTTTCTGGGGAATAGGGAATTACAAAAGTTGTTTCACCTGTTTTATTTAAAGGTTGAGTAGCTTGATAATCAATGATATGAGTCATATTCGTCACCTCCTCATATACTAAAATATGAAGGTAACGATGAATTAGCTTGAACATATACTATAAGATTTTAAGAGAATTGAGGAGTAATGTTGAATAAAGGGAGATAATATAAAAGCATCAAGAAAAAATCCCAATTATGAGAGTCATTTTTTGATGCTTTTCATACTTTAGGCAGAATATTCTTCTTTACGTACTTCGAAGAATTCATTCCGGCGTAAGTAATTAAAAATTTTTTCTGAAACCTCTTCTTCATGAGACACTAAGAATCGATGATCAAAAGCATAGAAAGATTGACCTTTAATTAATTTTACGTAGTATATTTTACACGCCTCCTTTAAATTAGGATTCTTAAATACTTTATATTATGATGACCTATCTGGTTGTTAATAATACTTAAAGTTTCAAAGGGGAGAAGTATAAAATTAAAAAACATTGAAATAGCTTACAAATCTGTAATGTTTTTGTCACCTTTGCCGATAGTTAAAATTAACCAATATCTCCTATACTACAAATAAGTTCCATAAAACAAGGGGGTAGAAAGATGGAGGAAGTAATTGGAGAAGTTGTAGCAGGGATTTGTGAATTTGTAGTTGAAGTTACGCTGGATGTTTTAGGAGATTTAGTTTCCGGAAATGATGAAGAGAAAGAAACATTATAAAATTTGTAAAAAGTTTAAAGATAAGCAATGTGTAAAAGTTGATTTCTAAAGGGAAGTCAGCTTTTATATTTTTTACACTATATTAATAATATTTAAATATTCATCTGTTATGATGTTGGTGAAACCAATAAAGGAGCTGATCGATATGAATATGCCTAATTCTAGATGTGATGTACCTGATTCAAGTACGATTGTGGTGAATATAAATGAAAAGGAATATCACTTTATTGTTCGTATACATCCACTTGCAGGAAAGATGATAGCGCTATTTGAAAATGGGAAAGAATATGGTTTAATTGATAAGCAAATCGCTAGTAGGGATAAATTTATTAGATCAGAACTTACTAAGTTGGAGCATTTCAACATAGATATTCTTTATAATAGTCCTGGGTGGATATGGATTGGCATGGATCAATATGGATTGCATGCAAGAGAGGCTACTAATAGCGAAGTAGAAGTTCTTGTGAAGTTACAGGGGGATATAAGTTATTTAGATATGTAAGAAGATTCTCAAATATAAGAGATACTTTCTGGGGTTGTGGGATAAGTTCCCATAACTTTTTTTGTTTTGTACTTAAAAATAACAAAGTAAAATTTTTTTGATAGAAGGACTCTAATACAAGAGGCGAGCCTAAAAGAGGATTTGAAATTATATAAAGAGCACTTATAAATTAAATATAATACTTTATAGAAAGAAGATGATAAAAATGAGTAAAGAAGAACTTGTGAAACAACAATTTGGTAGTAATGCAGAGAAGTATGTGAAAAGTAAAATTCATGCAAAAGGACTGGATTTACAATATGTAGTTCAGCAAGTTGAAACTCGTCATAATATTCGTCTTCTTGATATTGCTACTGGTGGCGGACATGTTGCTAATTTGTTAGCCCCAATGTTCAAAGAGGTAGTCGCTCTTGATTTAACAGAAAAAATGTTAGAAAAAGCAAAAGGTTTTATAGAAGGGAACGGACATGAAAATGTATCATTTGTAGCAGGACATGCAGAAAGGTTACCATTTGCTGATGAATCCTTTGATACAATTACATGCCGAATTGCAGCACATCACTTTGTTGATCCTTTGCAATTTATTTTTGAAGTAAATCGAACGTTAGAAGATAATGGGTTATTTATATTAATTGATAACGTTTCACCAGAAAATAATGAGTTTGATACATTTTATAACTTTATCGAAAAGAAGAGAGATCCAAGCCATGAACGAGCTTTGAAAAAAACAGAATGGATTACTTTATTAGAAAAACATGGTTTGCAAATGCAGTCATGTCATACTTTTGACAAGAAGTTCGATTTTGATTGGTGGTGCGATATGATGGATGTTCCTATGCAAAAACGTGTAAAGTTAACAGAGTGTATGATGAAAACATCAAATGAAATGCAAGAATTTTTCAAAATTCAATTTGAAAACAATAAAATAGAATCGTTTTATACTGAAATGGCACTGTTCGTATGTAAAAAAAGTTCAACATTAAAAAGATAAATTTCTTGCAGTCTTTCTGATGTACGATATACTTAGTACAGAGAAAATGAGAATTGAGGAATAGTAATAATGATTCGTGTACGTATTGAGGGAACTGAGGAAGAGATGCTTGAATTTTTAGAGAAAATGCCTGACATTCCTGGGTTTGAAAAAACACATATGAGAGAACCAAGAAAAGGGAATAATCCGAAATATGATTCAAGCAAAAGTATACTAGCATATTTATCTTATAAAAAGATTGAAGTCGCCAATAAATAGGCGGCTTTTTTAATTATCTCTGTTTCACCACCTTGTCTTTTTCGCATAATAATGATAGTAGATTATGCTGGAGAGGGGTGAGGAAAGTTAATAAAAAAATAATCTTTTTCGGAGATTTTGGTATTGATGATGCAGTGACGTTAATTTATGCGAATAAAACATGCAAATTAGATATTATAGGTATCGTTGCAGAGTATGGAAATGTATCAAGAGAAATTGTTACGGAAAATGTTTATTTTTTAGAAAGATACTATGCTACAAAAGTGAAGATTATTGAAGGTGCCAGTAGACCAATGACAGCTGAAGAACCTTTGTTTTTCCCTGAAATTCATGGGGATCACGGTTTAGGTCCAATTATTCCACCTAAAATGAGAATTTGTGACAGAGAAAATTTTTGTGAATTGATTAAATTAATTGAGCCTTGTCCAGAAGATATTATTATAGTCGCGACGGGACGATTAACAACACTTGCAACATTATTTTTATTGTACCCCAATTTAATGAATCGAGTATGTTCTTATTATATAATGGGCGGTGCTTTTCTATTTCCGGGAAACGTTACACCTGTATCAGAAGCTAATTTTTACGGCGATCCAATTGCCGCGAATATCGTTATGAAATATGCGCAGAATGCTACAATATATCCGTTAAATGTAACGCAGCGTGCTCTTATTACCCCTGAAATGGTCGATATTATTGCTAAAGAAGGAACAGGGCAGGCGAAACTCATAAAGCCAATGATCGATTTTTATTACGAGAACTTTTACAAAAAAGAATATCCAGGTATTGCTGGGAGTCCGATTCACGATTTACTTCCGTTCATTTCATTTATAAATGATGATATTTTTGAATATAAAAAATCAGCAGTTTGGATTAGTACGACGAATGATGTAACGAGAGGTCAAAGTGTTGCAGATTTTAGAAAAATAGCTGAGCCAACGACGTTTGATAATCGTCCTATACAAAAAATTGCCGTTGAATTTAATTATCAAGCGTTTAAAGACGAATTTATGAGAACAATATTGAAGCCAGATTGTCCTTAAAAGGGTGAGCAGATTTGAATGATTTTCATAAGACGAATAACTTACGAAAAATGTAACATAACTAATGGTAAGCAATTGTTTCTGATTATAATTTTTATTGGTCAATTATAAAGGAGGAAATGATATGATTTGGTCTTTAATCGTTGGTGGTATATTAGGATGGTTTGCAAGTTTAATTACTGGGAAGGATGTACCTGGCGGTGTAATCGGTAATATTATTGCAGGTATTGTCGGTTCTTGGCTTGGTACAGCGTTACTTGGTAAATTCGGACCTGTTATAGGCGGATATGCGATTGTTCCGGCTTTAATAGGCGCGATTGTTTTGATTTTCATCGTAAGCTTTATATTCCGCGCAATGCGGAAATGAATACAGGGGACTGTTTACATTTGTAAGCAGTCCCTTTGTATTATGTTGTCTAATCTGTTATGCTACTGTTATACAATCAGGAGGTGTCAGCATTGAAATCATTTACAGTAAATTTTCATCAAGAGGATAATGCAAAGGCAACAACAGTACATAAATTAAGTGAAGAGGACTTCGAGAAAGCAACAGAAAAAGGTACTCGTCATCTATTTGATTTAGATACAAACGTTGGTTTCTTCGTATTCTTTGATGCTGAAGATACAGAAGGAAACGAGCAATACTTAATGTTACAATATGAAGGAGATCATGAAGAACCAAGTGCTTGCTACGGATTTGATTTGAAATTGTTCTATCAATTTTTAGCACTATACTTAAATGATCTTGAATTCCAAGGTGAGACAAATGAAGAAGAGGAAGAAAATGGTCCAATTCATCATTTAGCACACTTACTTTACCATATCGTTGAAGATGGTAAATCAATCGAAGTGTAAAAATACATATTTGAAGCTGTCCTTTAATAGGGCAGTTTTTTAAATTTTATTAAAATATAATTCCAAGTGCCGTTCCCTCAAGCCCTATAGGTTAAACAAGTTGAGATTGGAAATTCAATCTTTTCGGGGAAATTGTTTATTCCCTCCATGTTTCAGTCGCAACACTTCTGTTATAATTAGCGTAATTAAATTCATGGAGGCTATATCTATGCTCGTAGATGTAAAACATTTTATAAAAGCAGCAGGATTAACTGTTATCACATCGTTAAGTGGAGACAATACATTTGCTCACAATTTTGAAACTGTAAAAAGTACTTTTTCTACATATTTAAAGAAGTTAAGATTCACCTCTTGATTTCATTTTTAGAGCAGTATTTAATAGTAGATTTATAGGCGATTGGAAATTCGGAATACGTATAGTAAAATGAGGTTGTAAGACAGGGGTTAAAGAACAAGAATTCGGGTGGTTCTGATTCTCGTTCTTGTCATATTATTAGGTCCTTGAAAAGTCTTGGTTTGGTCGCCAAGGCTTTTTTATGTTTAAGATAGGAATAAAGCAGGTGGTACAAGTGTTAAATTACTGTCCTATTTTAGTTTTTAGGATTATGATGAATGCTTTGATTTACATAACAGAAAATAGATTTCTGGTAGCGACAAATGGTTTGATTAAATTCAAGAACAAAAGGGAAAGATTTATCTTTCTGTTAACAAGTAAAACAGTCTTTTACTGAGTAAAGGGTTCTGTAACAGGTTAAATCTAAAGAAGTTATTGATTGAAAATAAAAAGCATGACAATTTTAAAATGTACCCTATAGAATAGACACTGAAAAAAAGTCTATTCTATAGGGTATTTCTTGTATAATGAGAGAAAATTGGAATCGGAGAAGGTTAAAATGACAAAAAAGCTATTTACAGAAAGAGACATTCAAATTCTATCAAATAACCCATATATAAAATCTGTAAGTCAGAAAGGTATCACTTATACAGATGAATTTAAGCGTATTTTTATTGAGGAGAATGCGAAAGGGAAAACTACCCCGAAATATTTTTGAAGAATGTGGTTTTTTGATATAGATATGATTGGAATGAAACGAATTATCATCAGGAAGTAGATGGCGTGCTGCTGAAAAACCAGTTATGTTTGGTTTACGAGATACACCAAGCAGGAGAAGGAACTCTTGAGAAGGCTTACGTTAGAAGAAAGTATGCTCGTTTAAAGCCGAACAACGGAACTTACTAAAGGCAGAAAATGAATTGTTAAAAAAGATCAAACTTATGGAAGGGAGGATGAAGGAAATAACGTTATCACCTAGTCAGAAATATATCTGATTTTTCTGTCATCATAAAAAGTATAACTTAAGAAATATGGTGAGTTACTTGTGTAGTAGCTACGGAGCCATCGTTCGGATACTATAATTATTTTCCATTTCATCTCAAGAACAACGGAAACAAAAGAACGATCAAGATGAAATCGTGAAAAATCATATTAAAAGCACTTCGATTTAGAAATCGAAAGAAAGGGGCTCGTCAAATAAAAATGACATTGGCGGGTCATTTTCAGGGGTTTGTCTACAATTTAAAAAAGCGTATCCGTAGAATCATGAAGAAATATGAGATTGTCTGTCCGATTCGGAAAGCAAACCCTTATAAAGAATGAAAGCTTCAAAGAACATCAGTGAGTGCCGAATCAATTAAATCGAATTTAAACAAAAACACCAGGAAAAACACTTCTTACAGATATCACTTATTTAGTTTACGGTAAGAATAAAAGAGCTTATTTATCTACAATTTTAGATAGCTCAGCCAATGAAATTTTAGCTTACCGCTGTTTCAAGAACAGATGACATTGGACATCATCAACAACAGCTTCTTCATAAACTAAAACGGAATAAGAGGATTCGATTGACTAACGGTGCATATATTCATTCAGATCAAGGAGCCCACTACACAAGCCCTACCTACCAAAAATTAGTCAAAAAGCTAAAGCTCGGACAATCTATGTCAAGAAGGAAACTGTTGGGATAACGCTCCGGAATCATTTTTTGGTCATCTGAAAGATGAAGCACATATAAAACCTTGCGAGTCTTTTACTGAGTTGAAACAAGAGATTAAGAAATATATGACGTACTATAATCACTATAGATATCAATGGAATTTAAAAAAGATGACTCCTGTTGGATACAGAAATCATCTCCTTGATGTTGCCTAACTTTTTCAAAATGTCCTTTACAAAGGGTACAGATTATTTTATGTCGTGCTTTTATTTATATACGTCAAATTTAAATACTATAAGTGTACGTGATTTATGAACTAGTTTAACACATAACTTTACATGTGCCACAGTAGAAAATACCTTACTTTATTTATATAAGAAAGATTTCTTAACCTCATTTTATTATTAAGGATAACTAGATTGTTTTGATTTAGGTATTTCTTGTATCAAATTCAATTGGAACATCTCTTCTAATATCGCATTTCCTAACCGTTCATAAAACTTAGACATATGGAATGTGCCTCATAAAATCACACTTTTCTTTAGGAATCGTAGAAATATTTTGATTAAATTTTAAATAGTAGATTTAGTTTAACATATCGAACAATCAATCGACTTAAAATTTATCTATTAATATATTCAGAGCCCTTGACTTTATCCTTTCATACTCCATAATAGCTTCGGTGAGTTCAGCAGCAAGTAGTGGTGATTTTCTAACGTATTTTTCACGGATTACATCATATAATTCGTAGGGAAATAGCATATCAATAAACATGATTTTTGCTCGGCTGTTAAAAGGAGAAACTGATTCATATGCATTAATCATAATGTTAAATTGGTCTTCGTTCCATGTACCTGTTTAACATCTTCTAATAAAGGAATAATCATTTTGCGTAAATCCCGAATCGGTAGATCGAACGAAACGGTATCTAAATCAATTACCCAAATTTGATTATTCGTATCCAGTAAAAGGATTTCCTGTTCCATAATCCATAGTGACATAAATTGGGGGATGCTCGTAATTCTTCCATCCACTTTCGATATTCGCTGAACTCTAATAAACGTTGATAAGTAAGTTTTGCTTCTGTAATAAAAGGATCGATTTCAGCTAAGTATAGTTGTGAAAAAGGGTCATCAATCAAGGTCTCAGATAGGTTTTTCCAAACCTCATCTGCATTTGAAATCTTTTAATATAATGATTAGTACAACGACTAATTTTAGCCAAAGATGGGTACTACCTGGTGGTGGCTTATAACCAATACGGAAAGCTAAGTGAAAATCTGCTAATCCCTTCATAATCAACTAGATCTTCTTGCATAAATCCAATTCAAAAGGTCTACCTTCAATCCACTCGTATAAAACAAATAAAAATGGATAGTATTTTTGTATAGAGTTGCTCCTTTTTATTAGGAATTATATTTGGAACACGCATGCCTTTTTTAGAAAGATAATCTTGAGCATGAATTGAAAGCTAAGCCCTTCTTTCAGGGCGATGAATTCTCTTTAAACAAAATGGTCCATCTGAAGTATGAATTTTCCACCTAAGACGTAAGTTGCCCACCTTGTATAAGTTCGATTGTAGAGTTGTATGAATATCCCAATGTTTTAATCATGCTTTCTGCTAATGATATTAATTTTTCTCCTCTTCCGGGTGATAATTATACCATTGCTTCCTTATCGTGATTTCAAATATGTCACCATCCTTTTGTATTCTCTTACCTTCTTTACCATTTGCTGTGTGCATTTTGTTTGAGACATTCGCCTATCAAACAAAAAATGACAATACTTTCCTAATTTAATTGTAAAGAATGAAAAAACATTGACTAATTCACAAACTGATAAAAAACATTTAAGCAACATATATTGAAAAAAATTGTATTTTTTATGAAATAGGGAGGGGAAAAGAATGAAAATTGCAATAATTGCTACTGAAAAGCTACCAGTACTGCCGTGAGAGGGGGTGCTATTCAAATTTATATAGGTTCCGTCGCCTCCATTATTGCTTCTAAAGGAAATGATGTAACAGTTATCTCCGACTTGGATCAATTTAAAAACGGAAGAAAAAGAGTGGTGTAAGATATATACGCTTTGCAGAAGAGGGTTATCTTCATGATATTCTTGAGCAGCTTGAAAATGAGCATCTTGATGTGATTCCTTTACTATGTCGCCCTAGTGGATTGCGTTTTTAAATTAAATCAACAACAAATACAAGAACAATAGTGTGCATAATGAAGTATTTCGCATATAACAAAGAATGGTGATCAAGAAGGTGAAAAACGCGTATTAAAGCTGTTTTAGAAAATTGTATACAGGTAGTGATTATATTGGAGAAACAATTACCTCGCGCTTTAAGACAGCAAATTCTAAAACAAAAACAGTATATTCAGGTACAGATTTAAATGAATACCATCTCCGGCTTGGACTGTAAATGGAAAAGAGATTAAACATTATGTAAAGAAGAATTAAATTTGCAAAATAAAAAGGTGGTTTTGTTTGTTGGACGTCTGAGTAAAAGTGAAGGACCTCTATTTTGCTACAAGCTCTCCTAAATCATTGAAAAAACCCCAGAAATTGTAATGGTTTTATTGGATCAAAAATGGTTTGAAAACGTGAAACAATGTAAACAATTATATACGCTCATTTATATACATTGAACAACGTGTTTCAAAAAATAATGTAAATATTATCAAATTTGTTAAGCCTAAATATTTAACACTGCACGCTATGTCAAATCTACTGAACTGATACTTCTCAAGTGGCGGGAACCTCCCCTTTAGGTATTATGACAATGGCGGCGGGTTTGCAATTATCTTGTGTCGGTGGTAATCTGAAGTATTCGAAGAAGGAAAGGAACAATACTCTTCTATGTCAATGATTTCGGAGAATCCTGATGCATATGCAGAGAAAATTATTAATCTAGTAAGAAATAATGAATCTGAAACCAAATGAAATCACCTGGACGACAAAGAAAGTTGAAAAAAGGATTTTGAACGAATCGCGTGCGAATTTAATTGTTGGAGTATATAAGGAAGTGCTATAGAATTCAAGAGAGGATGAAGGGAATTGGGAAGAAATAAACAGTTGGAGAAGAACATTTTAATAAAATTCTTGGTTTTTGTCTCGACCGAAATTTAATCTAATATGTATTGCAATCCAGTAGAAGTGGGAGAACTGTTTGGGAAGTGGAGACAAATGAAGGATTAAAATATTACATGGCACATATGAAACCAAAAGAATGTTATTTATTGCTGGAGCGCATTTACATCTTTTTCAAAGGATTGCCGATCACAGAAATGCATAAAACAAATAGAGGAGGAGTTTTGTATTGGAGCTGAGTAGTGTACATATGTATTATATGATAAACATCAAGGAGAAGAAGTAATTTTACTATTATAATAAAGAACAAATGGAAAAAGTGCTTATATGCAGGTAAGTTTCACTTCAAGCACAATTATAAAGAAAGTAAAATGAAGAAATTGATTGGAAAATGCTTTTAGTTATATAGTGGAAATTACAAGAATTAGAAGGAAACAAAAGGATTGCACAATCTTATCCAAATGACGTGTTTTCAACAATGTTTTTAGAATATGTTGATAACATGATAGCTCGTGCTAAAAGGGTATTACAAGAAATTGATGAACCATTTTACGCGGACGGACAAAGCAAGTAATCGCATCTAAAGTTTTTATTCAACAAGATTTTACATTGGCAAGATTTGAGAAATAGATGATTCTATTTTTATGAAGGAGTTACATTCTATTACAAACTGAACACAGTAGAGATTTACGTATTATTTTAAAATAAAGTAATGAAAAAAATGTCAGTTTTGAATGTAATTTAGTGATTCATATGCTGAGTGCTTACGATTCAGAAAATCCATTATCAGAAAAACAATATCGCATACTTCTGGTTGATTTAACATTTTATGATTTTTCTGAAAATATTATTTAGGGCAAAAGCGTTCGTAGTCTGATGAAAAATATATTTGGGCATTACAAAATACGTGCACTTGAAGATTCTAAAGAGGAGTTATCGATTTCAGATATTTATGACGAAATCAAGAATAAAAGTGGAGGAGGAAGAAAGCGAAATTGAATGGGAAGAAATAATCATGCCTATTTTAGATTTAGAAAAATTTATGTTTTCTCCACCAAGTACATGGATGGGAAATGTCAGAATATGACAAACACTAGAGAAACAAAAAGAAATTGTACTTGATGAATCATCTATATTAGAATTTAGCAATTATTAAGATATGATTACAATTCAAGTTACCTACAATGGGATTATAAATTTAGAAACAGCTAAACAGTAAAACAACAACAATAGATAAGGACGAATAATGATGAAATAAATGATGGGATGTTCAAAATCGTTAGAAAAGGCTTAATTTAATCGATTTCAACTTGCTACTGAACCAGAAAAACCAAAAATAAAAATACAAATTATTACACCTAACGAGCCATTAAAAAGACCATGGATAATACAAATTTTAAAAACAACATTTCAGAAAAAAATAATAGAAAAGTCACATTACAACAATCTCATTTTATACTTTCTAGCATATTTAAATATAAATCAAACAGGGAGGAGTTATGTAAATGGCTGATGTAAAAGAGCAAAAATAAAAATAGATTTTGAAGATAAGCACAAGTATTAATTCTGATCAAGATGTAAAGTGTATCCAAACTTTTGGCTGAAGTTATTTCAATCTGGAGCACATACTGGTGTAGAGGTAGAAGTTCAATACAATGATGAAACAGAAATAACTTTTACTGATGAAGACGAAGAAGAAGAAGAAGAAGAAGAAGAAGAAGAAGAGAGACGAAGACGAAGACGAAGGCAGAAACTGAAAGAAGACGAAGAAGACGAAGAAGAAGATGAAGAAGACGAAGAAGCGAAGACGAAGAAGAAGATGAAGAAGACGAAGAAGACGAAGAAGACGAAGAAGACGAAGAAGAAGAAGAAGACGAAGAAGAAGAAGAAGAAGAAGATGAAGAAGACGAAGAAGACGAAGAAGATGAAGAAGACGAAGATGACGAAGATGACGAAGATGATGAAGAAGACGAAGATGATGAAGAAGATGAAGAAGACGAAGAAGACGATGCATAAGAAAAATCCCCCCTTTATATTAGGGGGGATTTTTCTTATGCTTTTGTTCATTTTATGAAATTTATATACTAAATAAGAGGTTGAAGTAAAGGATAAATATATTCTTCAGTAAGTTTAACTTTCTCACGCATTAACGGCCTGTAAAAATCCGAGTGTTTCAACTAGTAATTAGTGGAGTAAAAAAACACTGATTAAAGTTTTTCTTTATATAATTTGAATTTTAAGTGGTCGCATTAGATTTTTTACAGGTTGGTGTGTTGGTATTGTAACTTGTTTATATACTTGTTTTAACTTATTAGCTGTATGCATAAATGTAAAGTTTTTTTCAACAATCTGTCTGCCATTTTGAGCCATCAATTTTGCGAATTCTGGTTGAGATAGCAAACCTTGGATAAGCCTAGAAAACTCTTTCGGGTTATTATATTGTTCAATTAAACAGCCGTTATGTTCATCTGTTATAACTTCTGCATTTCCACCACGGTTTGTTGTAATGATAGGGGTTCCAGCAGCCATTGCTTCATAATGAACACGTGCTAATGGCTCATGCCATTGCGAACTGCAAACAAATATATCTCCCATTAAAAATATATTATGAATTTGATCTGCTGGAATAAATTTAGTGAAAAGCACGTGTTCTTTAATAGGTTTAGCGAGACTATGCAATTTTTTAATATATTTATTTACTCCGTTATCACTAAACCATTTACCTCCAACTATAACGAGTACCGCATCTTTATGGGCTTTAATAACCTCTTTCATAGAATGGATGAGTATATCTGGTCCTTTATTTTTGGTCAATCTACCGACAAATAGAATTACCTTTTTATCTTGGATAGCGTATTTTTTCCGAAATTCGTTTCTAATTTTTTGTCCGTTGGGAGTCCAAATTGGAGGAGATGTTTTTATATTTACACCAGAGTAGACGATCGAAATTTTATGTTCAGCTTGTGGGAATCTTTCAATTACTGTTTCTCTAATATAGTTACTAACCGTAACGATAGCTGTAACCATTTCAATAATTAGGTTGCCTTCAAGGAAAGATATTTTGTGTTCAGCAAACATATCATTATGAAGACCTAATACAAATTTACTGCCTGGAGAGGCTTGTTTATATAGGGGGATATTTTTTGGACGATTAAAAACGTGTATAATATCAAAAGCATTGGATTGAAGTGCTTTTATAACATTCTGCTCATATTCTATTTGAGGGAAATACATGTAATGAATATTATTTTGTGTTGATTGTTTTGGAAGACTTGGGTCTGAAATGGAAAAAATAGTGAGGTCGAATTCTTGACATATATAGGGGGATACTCCATCAATCATCATTTGAATTGCACCACCTCTAATTGCTGGAGAGGGTAATTTTTCAGTACATATATATGCGATTTTCATGAACTAGTCTCCTTTATAAAGTTGTTTTATATACTTATATTCTGCTTCCAATCCATTAGCTAAAGAAATAACTGGATGATATTGTAATAATTTATTAGCCTTAGATATATCTGCCCATGTTTGTTTTGGTTCGCCAGGAATTGATTTCAGAAAAATTTTATGTGCTGATTTACCTGATATTTTTTCAAGTGTAGAAATGATATTTAAAATAGAAGATCGTTCTGTTCCACCGATATTTATAACTTCTCCTACTATATGTTCGCTTGTCTCTAAAGCAGCTATGGTTCCTTGTATACAGTCATCGATATAGGTAAAATCACGTGTTTGTGTTCCATCACCAAATATTGTGAGAGGTTTATTTTCTAGTATTTGTTTAATTAATCTGTGGAATGCCATGTCAGGTCGTTGTCTGGGTCCATAAACTGTAAAATATCTTAAAATCACAATTGGTATTTGAAAATTTTTGTGGTAAATATGACATAGGTGTTCACTACTTAATTTTGTGACACCATATGGAGAAAGGGGATTCGGTAATAAGTTTTCAGATACCCTCCCGGATTTTTCTCCATAAACAGAAGATGTTGATATCTGAATGAATTTCTCTAACTTTACCTCTTTACATGCTTCAAGTAAATATTGTGTAGCAAGTATATTATTGGTTACATAAGGATCGAAATCCTTTCCCCAGCTTGTTCTTACGCCAGGGATAGCAGCTAGATGATAAACGACTTTTACATCTTTTAAAAGCTTGGGTAAATCTGTAGTTAATATATTTTCTCTTATAAATTGAAATCGTGGATTCGTTTGAAGGGTCTGAATATTATCTATTTTTAAGGGTATTGGGGTAGGACCAATAAAGTGATCAATTCCAACTACATGATATGACTTGTTTTTAAGTAATGCTTGACATAAATGAGAACCAATAAAACCGGCGGCGCCTGTTACAAGTATTTTCATGAACGACCAACTCCTATATAGCGTAAACCGTACTGCTCTATTTCATCTTTATCAATACAATTTCGTCCATCCACAATTGTGCATCCTTTCATTAATTGTTTGACTTCTTGCCAATTAAGTTTTTTAAATTCGTCCCATTCTGTGGCAAGAATAATACAATCAGAATTTGTGATTGAGGATTGTAGTTTTTTATGTTGTGTAACTTGTTTATTCAAATGCAGAGGAAGAGCAGCTTTTGGATCATACGCATGAAGGTTGTAACCAAGAGGAAGTAATTTTTCAAGAAGTTCGACAGCAAGTGAATTACGAATATCATCAGTGTTTGGTTTGAAGGAAATTCCTAAAATAGTTATTTTTTTTGAAGATGGTACTTTTATAGTATTTTTAATTTTTTCAACATAGAGGTCAATCTGTGTAGAATTAATGGATTGTACAGCTTGCAAAATAGGAACTGTTATCTGTCTATCATTTGCTGTATATATGAGTGAATGTAAATCTTTTGGGAAGCAGGATCCTCCATATCCCATTCCTGCTTGGAGAAAATGGGGATTAATTCGAAAGTCGTAGCCGATTCCTTTTGCCACTTCATTAATATTAATGTGATAAGCGTCACAAATCCGGGCGATTTCATTTATAAAAGATATTTTTGTAGCCAAAAATGCATTGGCTGTATATTTAATCAGTTCAGCTTCGTTTAAACCCGTGCAAAGGAATGGAGCATTAATCTTTTTATATATATTCTGCATAATTTCTAATGACTTTGTGTCATTTTTTTGGATACCAATAATAGTTCTATCCGGAATAAGCATATCTTGAACAGCAGATCCTTCACGGAGAAATTCAGGGTTAGAAACAATATTAAATAGGGATGACGGTACACCATTTTTTATGAGCATTTCATATAGATGTTGATTCGTTCCAGGTGGAACTGTACTTTTAGTAATAATTGTTTTATACTCTTTTATTTCTGGAACTAGTAGGTCAATAACAGAGTATAAATATTTTAGATCTGTCTTTCCACTGGAGGTAGAAGGTGTTCCTACAGCGATAAAAATAACGGATGATTGTTGTATAGCTAGACTAATATCATGCTGGAATTTCAATTGTTTTCGATTTTTGTAAATAAGCTCTTTTAAACCTGGTTCGTAAATTGGGCATTCTCCCCCTTGGAGAGCTTGGATTTTATTATAATTTTTGTCTACACAAATAATAGAATGACCTAATTCGGCTAAAACCGCCGCCGATGTGAGTCCAACATAGCCAGATCCTATAATACATATATTCATACGGCAAATCACCTTTCTGAAGTTAGTACTAGTTTTTACAGTATATTAGCGGACAAGTTAGAATGGTGACATATGAAAAGGCCTATTCATACAAGCGATGTGAGATAGGAGCCTTTTTTAAATTTGTGATGCGCGGTTAAGGGTTCTATTGAATATAATATTGAAAATATGTTGAAGAAGGAGGGAGAGAGGAATGATAAAAAAAGCGATCATTCCAGCTGCTGGTTATGGTACAAGGAGTCTTCCTATTACAAAGGTAGTTCCGAAAGAAATGTTTCCAATAGGTAATAAACCTGCAATTCATTATATTGTAGAAGAAGCTATGAAGTCAGGTATTGAACAAATATTAATTGTTCTTTCAAGTAGAAAGAACTTAATAGTTGATTACTTTGATTATTCATTAGAACTAGAGGCATTTTTAGAAAGGGAACAAAAAGTCGAATTGTTAAAAAAATATAATATTCCTAACATTCAAATCCATTATGTAAGACAGCCGTATGCGAGAGGACTTGGTGAGGCAATAAAATTAGGAGAAACATTTATTGGTAATCATCCTTTTGCTGTGCTTTTGCCGGATGATATCATAATTTCTGATAAAGAAACTGCCTTAAATCAACTAATTAAGATATACGAAGAGACAAAAAGTAGTGTATTAGGTATCCATACAGTACCAGATGAAGATTTAGGGAGATATGGAATTGTAAATGGGAATAGTGTTAAAGCAGATTATATTCAGATTACAAATATTGTTGAAAAACCAAAAGTAAATCCTCCATCTAATCTTGCGGTGATTGGACGCTATATTTTTACGCCAAATATATTCCAGTTGCTAAAAAAGGTTGAGTCTGGACATGGAGGTGAGTATCAACTAACTGATGCAATAGAGTCTTTGCTTATGACTAAGAACGTGTATGGCAAAATTATTGATGGAAAAAGATTCGATATTGGACAAGAAAATGATTATATTCAACTTCTTAATTTTATACATGAAAAAAATAGAACAAACATGAATTGAAATGGTGTGAAATTTCTTAATATACATGAACTTAAAAAATTTCAATGTGGATATAAGCTTACTTAAATCATTGATAGTACAGGAATAAAGCGAAATATGATTTTGAACTCAAGAAAACCTCAATGTATTTTCTACTTCATACCGTGCAAATGAGATTATTAATAACTGTATATAATAATGGGATATAAAAAAGTTCTTTATTAAAATGTGGTATGTATACTACTTTTTAATAAAGAACTTTTTTATGTAACGACAATTTTTTCTGTTTTTTTATTTAAAGTGAATTTTGTGATAATTCCTTTTAAGTTATAGTAGAAGGATTGTAATAAGTAATGAGAGAAGGTGTATAGAAGGAGATGAATAAGATGATTAACAATACAATTCCAATCTTTTTGAATATTTCGGAAAGAGATGATATAGGATTACATGACTTGAACAAATATTATGATATGTACCCAGAAGCCTTCGAAGAGTATTTTAAAAAGTATCCTGAAAAACTAAAAGACATTCGTATTATTTCGGGAATTTTACCATCTATTATTCAAGAAATTAGTGAGGAGTATCGCATTCAATTTGGTTTTAATATAGATTTGACTTTTCATCTATTTGTAGGTGGATTTGGTTCCAATGCATTTGTAGAAAGAGATATTATGGAGGATATATTTCTTGCGGCAGAAAAATTATCTCCTGAAAGGGAGCATCTTCATGTTATCGTTGCCCATGAAATCGGACATATATATCATAATGTAGCATTACAAGAGAGTGGAATGGATTGGACTAAAGCAGAATGGAATGATGCAGCGGTTAGTTTATATCGTGAAGGAGTCGCGACATATTTATCGCAAAGAATAGCTAAAGGGTTAAAAAAATCAGTCTATTATTCATATGATAATGATGGTGACGATTTGTTGTATTGCTATGAAGAACATAAAGATCATATTAAGAAACATTTTTCACAAGATTATATTAAAGGGTGGACAGATGAAAAGAGAAAGAATGGTTCCGTTTATCAGGAGGGACCTATTTCGGATACAACCGACTTGGTTATTTTTTAGGAACATCATATATAGAGTATATAGTCCATACTTTCGGAGAAAGCGAAGCACTTACTTTTTCGAGCGAAAATAATTTGAAGAGCAGTGTTATGGAATGGTTGCAAAAGTGAATATGTTGAAGAGGGAGGCTGAAAATGATGAAAGTATATATGAAAGTGCTTATAGTATTCCTAACTTTAACGTGTGTAGCGGCTTTAACCGCGTGTAATGACGCTGAGGAAAAGAAACAAACTAATTCAACATCAGAAAATAGTACGAAAAAAAAGAGCGATACGTCAGAAACGGGTAAAAATAATGAGGACACCGCTTCGAAAAAAGAGAAAGAGTCTGTGGAAAAACCAAAAGGTCATGATTCGGTAAAACCTTCAACGGAGTCTAATACGAAAAATACAGTGCTTAATCAAAAATCAATTAACCATGTAAAAGATATATTTGAGCAAGCGAAAGAAGGTAAAGTACCTAACGTACCATATGCAGCACATACAGGTGACATCGAGGAAATAGAAAAAGAGTGGGGAAAAGCAGATAAAACTGATCAAGCAGGCAACGGGATGTATGCAACTTTTACAAGTAAAAATGTAGCATTTGGCTTTAACAAAGGATCTCAAGTCTTTGATGTTCGCTCATATCATTCAGAACTCAAATCGATTACGTTGCAAGAAATCGAAAAGGCTTTAGGAAAACCAGCGTCTGTTAAAGTAAGTGGTAATGACAAAATATGCGTTTATAAAGTAAATGACCAGTTTGAATTAAAATTTATAATTCCGAAATCGACTGGTAAAGTACATCATATTTCTGTGTTCTCACCGGAGGATAGTATTAATAAAATGGCAGGTTAAATAAAAGAGCTGTTCCTATAGGGACAGCTCTTTTACTTTGTTTTTTTCTAACGATTGAACAAAAAAAGCTTGAATAATACCGCCAATTATTAATAAGAAGGCACAAATATAAAATAGAGTACTACCGCTTAATTTACTTAATAACAATGCTCCTACAAAAGGTCCGCAAGTTCTTGAAATATCCCAATGTATACCGTATATAGAAAAGTATAATCCGCGACTATGACTTGGAGCCATTTGTGAAACGAATCGTAGTAAGTGATTCAAAGCGATACTTTCCCCAATTACTAAAAAGAGCAATGTGAAGAATAATGACCATATTGTTGTGGAATAGCCGTAGCCAATCGCAGCTAACGTATAGCAAGTATAGGAAATAACAATGATTTTAGCCATAGAAAACTGTTCAGACCATTTCACAAGGAAAATTTGGAGAATTACTTCCATGACTGCTTTACAAGTTGAGATAAATACGAGTATGAATAAAAAGTTCGGAAATACACTTTCGGCGAATATACGATAATTCGACTCGGTTTGAGCGTAGAAAAAACTAATAGGTAGCGTAGAAACCATAAGTCCAAACACAGCATAATGCTTTGAAATAAATTGTTTTGGCGGATATACTTCTTTAGTTTTATTAATGTTTTTCATGAGTGGAGCTGTTTCAGGAAGCTGTGTCCAAACGAGAACAGCATATAGCGTAAGGGCTACACCTTGCAAAATAAATAAATACTCAGGGTGACTAGTATAGAAAAAGGCACCGATTAATGGGCCAATTACAGAGGCGATTGCTCCCATCGTTTGCAGAACAGCAAATATTTCTGCCTGTTGTTCTTCCCTCGTTAAGTCAGCGATTTGAGCGCGTTGTGCCGGAATATATAAAGAGCGGCCAATACCATTTACTACATACAATAAGGCGAAAAAGGCGACCGATGCAGCAAAAACGAATCCGCTTACGGCAAAAGCTTGTAAAAGTAATCCGATTAACATGATTTTCTTTCGGCCGTATTTATCTGTGACACCCCCAGCGATTAATGTAAACACAATATCAGCGAGAGGCTGTAATCCGAAAAGAAGCATTGTAACTATGACATTACCATTTAAAGCTTTATTAACATGAACAATAAAAATGATAGCTAACATCGCTTCAGTCGTTCGGACTAACAATTCACCGAACAATCGAATGAGGATGGGCTTATTATAACGTTTTAAAAGATACTTCATTTTTATTTCCTCCTTTCTATATTGAAATGATAAGATGGAAGCTAGAAATGAAAAAGGGTAGAATGAAAGAGGAAGATTTTTCATCTTTTAGGGGGCGTTTTATGATTATTTTGGAGCAATATATGCACCTATGGCTCCAGTATGGAAAAGGGAGAGCAGAGGACGAAAGATTAGAAATAACAATACAAAATATATCTGAAACTTTATTTTGTACAGAGCGAAATAGTAAATTAATCATAAAAAAATTAGAAGAATTAAATTGGATTATGTGGTTTCCAGGCCGAGGGAGAGGGAATCGTTCAAAGTTGTTATTTCAAAAACATCCACTTTCTTTAATTTTAGAAAGAGGAAAAGAAATAACGAAACAAGGGGATGTAAAAAGCGGGAGTGCATTTATTGAAAGGTATAGCTCGTATTTTCCATCACTTCAAACTCAATTTCAAACTTGGATAGATTCGATATTCGGTTATCAAGTCGAAAGGACGTCTCAAGGAAGAAAAGATGTGCTTCGTTTGCAAGTCCAAATGAATCTAGATATTGCATTAGATCCTGTTTACGCTACGATGCGTTCGGAATGTCATATGGTAAAACATATATACGACACATTAGTGTATGTAGATGGAAATACAAACAGTGTAGAGCCAAGACTTGCGTTTTATTGGGAATATGATGACCAGAAATATATATGGACATTCTACTTACGAAAAGGTGTTCACTTTCATAATAGAAAAGAACTAACCGCTTATGATGTTGAACAGACATTTAAACGATTTATGAAAGCGAAAAAGAATCCGCATGCTTGGATGTTACAGCACGTTGAAAGTTTACATATTCTTGATGACTACATTGTGCAGATTCGCTTATCTACAGATAATAAGCTGTTTTTGCATGCTTTAAGTACAGAACAATGTTCTATTGTAAATGAAGATGAAGACGGGAAGTTAATCGGTACTGGACCGTTTCGGTTATGTGAAAAGAATGAGGATGTATTCGTATTAGAAGCAAATGATTTATATTTTCGCGAACGACCTTTTCTCGATCGAATTGAATTATGGAATGTAGAGCACAGAGTTAATACGTGCGATATATTAGCGAAAGCACGTTATAAAAATATAGAAAACCATCATAAAGAAGTATCTAGACTTGAGTCGAATGTAACTTACATTACGTTAAATACTGCAAAAGAAGGACCTATGCAAAATGTGATGTTTCGGAGAGCTTTATATAAAATTATTCATGGTAATAAAATTGTTGAAGAATTACAGGGAGAGCGCGGAGAAGTAGCGGATGAATTAGTACTCACAAAGAACGGTACAATTCAAATTAACAGGGATATACATACACTTATTAAATGCAGCTCTTACGGTAATGAAACACTGCGATTAGATACATTTACAGGGCAAGATCACGTTGAAGATGCGCATTGGATACAAAAAGAATGTGCAAAATACGGAATTAAAATTGATATTGAGTTTCTTGAACAAGAAGAGTTACTGCAAATGAGTACGATACAAAAGGCTGATATAATGCACGATAGTGCGACAATTAGCGAACGGATAGAAGATAGTTTACTATATATGTTTCTTACAAAAAACAGCTTTATTCATCAGCATAGCAATATAAACTTTAACGAAGTATTACAGCTTTATTTTACAGAAAATCAATTAGAGAAACGGGTGACACTGTTACGCGATATTGAGGGCACACTGTTACGTGAAGTACATATCATTCCTTTATATCGTAATAAACAGCGAGTAAGTTCACACGAAAAAATACAAAATGTAATGATTAATTCACAAGGCTGGATTGATTATTACGATATATGGTTTAAATCTTGATATATAAAGGTTCTTATGCATTTTGATGAAATGCGTAAGAACCTTTTTTTATATAAAAAGGAGGTTTGTTTTACACATTGTTACGATACTTATTATAAAAGTTCGTTTACAGCGTAACAGTGTTATGTTACATTGTTATCAGGAAGGAGTGTTATACAGTTGAGTACAGATTTAATTTCAAAAAAAGATTTATTAGAACTAACTGGTATTTCATACGGACAGTTATACAGGTGGAAGAGAAAAAATTTAATACCGGAAGATTGGTTTGTGCGGAAGTCAACGTTCACAGGTCAGGAAACATTTTTTCCGAAAGAAAAGATATTAGAACGTATTGATAAAATTCAAACGATGAAAGAGGATCTATCACTTGATGAATTAGCAAATATGTTTTCACCGAGCGTGACAGAAATTCATTTAACAAAAGATGATTTGTTACGTAAGGGTATTGCATCAGAACCAGTCTTACAATTTTTTATAGAACAAACGAATAAAACGGCAGAGTTTCAATTTGCAGATATTCTTTACGTGTATATGTTAGAAGAACTTCTTCAATCAGGAGACGTTAGTTTAGAAGAGGGGAAAATGTTCTTACAAGTATTAAGTGAAAATTACGAAGCGATTAAGCATAAAAATTGTGACATAATTATCGTTCGAAAGTTAGGGATTTCTACATGTTTCTTAGTTTCAAATGTGGACGATTTAATTTTTGAAAAGGGAACAAAAATTGTTTTACGGGAAGCAATTACGAAATATACCGAAGCATTAAAAACTAAACTGTTGTAGTGGAGGAGAAATCATGCGTACAGAAAATTTAATTATAAACGGTTACGGTTCATCGAATGGTGGTGAGTTTCACAAAGTACAGCTAAACGGAAAAGGAACTGTTAATGGAAATGTTGAATGTGAGCAATTTGAATGTAATGGTTACGGTGCAGTTACTGGTGATTTGAAAAGTAGTAATGCAAGAATTAGCGGATCGGGTAAAGTTGATGGTACAGTTAGCGCAGAAATGATGCGAATCGATGGGAAAGCGACAATTACACAAGATGTAAAGGCGAACAGTTTAAAAATTGCAGGAAAAGGTACGATAGGTGGAAATGTCACCGGTGAAGAATTTAAAATCAATGGTCAAGCGACGATTGATGGTAATTGCGAGGTTGATGTTTTTTCTTCTGAAGGACAATTTACAGTTGGTGGATTATTAAGCGCAGATGAAATTAATATTAATATTCACGGTACATGTAGAGCGAAAGAAATTGGCGGTCAAACAATTAAAGTAAGACATAGATTGAGTACTTTTAGTAAACTTTTTAAAACAGTATTTGGCCTGCAGTTAGAGGCTGAATTGTTAGAAGGTGACAATATCGATATTGATTATGCTCACATTAAAACAGTAAGAGGAAACAATGTTACAGTAGGACCGAACTGTGAGATTGATCTTATTGAATATACAGGTGTACTTAATGTTGATAAAAACGCAAGTGTGAAAGAAATTAAGCAGGTTTAAAGGAAGGGAGCAATCGATATGGAAAATCAACATAGTCTTACTGTAAATGGATCAGGTAGCTCGGCAGGTGGAGATTATAATAAAGTGAAGATTCGCGGCGAAGGAACAATCTCTAATCATTTGAGTTGTAATGATTTTAAAACGTATGGTACGAGTGAAGTACGTGGCAATATGAAAGCGAAAAATTATGTCGTGTATGGAGATAGTGAAGTACAGGGGAATATGGAGGCGGAATATGTAAAAATATATGGTAATGCCCAAGTACAAGGTGACGGACAAATTAATAAAACAAAAGTTAGAGGTATGATAGAATTTAAAGGGAAGCTATCCGGCGATTTCGTAGATGTGAAAGGCGCTTTAAATGTGAAGGGAGATATAGAAGTAGAGGAATTATTACTAACTGGTGGTCTTGAAAGTGATGGTTTGCTTAATGCTGAAAATATTGAAATCTCACTTCGTTATGAAGGAAGTAAAGTGAGAGAAATCGGTGGGAAAAAGATTAGAGTACGTAAAAAAGCGAGATTTATTCCTTTTACAAGTCATGCAGGAAGCCTTCAAACATCAATTATTGAGGGGGATGATATTTATTTAGAACATACAATAGCAGACGTAGTAAGAGGAAATCATGTTATAATTGGCCCTGGCTGTGAAATTAGTGTTGTAGAATATCATACTAGTTTTAACCAAAAAGGGAATTCAGTCGTAAAAGAAAACAAACAAATATAAGTAGTATGAGGGAGAGCAAGAAATATGGTTGAGAAGAATAATAAACTCGGCTTCGTTGTTGCCGGTTTATTGCTAGGGATTTTAATGGCATCAATGGATAATACCATTGTCGTAACAGCGATGGGAACAATCGTTGGTGATTTAGGAGGCCTTGAAAACTTTGTATGGGTCGTTTCTGCCTATATGGTCGCAGAAATGGCAGGTATGCCGATTTTCGGTAAACTATCAGATATGTATGGTAGAAAGAGATTCTTTATTTTCGGTTTAATCGTCTTTATGATTGGTTCGGCACTTTGTGGAACTGCTGAAAATATTACACAGTTAGGTATTTATCGTGCCATTCAAGGTATTGGCGGCGGGGCACTAGTGCCAATCGCATTTACTATCGTTTTTGATATTTTCCCTCCAGAAAAGCGCGGGAAAATGGGTGGTTTATTCGGAGCAGTATTTGGTTTATCAAGTATTTTCGGGCCATTACTTGGCGCATATATTACGGATTATATTAGCTGGCACTGGGTGTTTTATATTAACTTACCACTTGGAATTTTAGCACTTATTTTTATTACATTATTTTATAAAGAGTCACGAGTTCATAGAGAACAAAAGATTGATTGGTTTGGGGCAATTACTTTAGTTGGTGCAGTAGTTTGTTTAATGTTCGCCTTAGAATTAGGCGGACAAAAGTATGATTGGGATTCTAGCTTTATTTTAAGTTTATTTGCTGGGTTCGCTATTTTAGTAATTGCTTTTATTGTTATTGAACGAAAAGTAGAAGAACCAATCATTTCATTTGAGATGTTTAAACAACGTCTATTCGGAATGAGTACAATTATTGCCTTATGTTACGGGGCGGCATTTATGTCAGCAACTGTGTACATTCCGTTATTTATTCAAGGTGTATACGGCGGGACTGCAACAAACTCAGGATTATTGTTATTACCAATGATGTTAGGATCAGTAGTTACAGCGCAGTTAGGTGGATTTTTAACATCGAAACTTAGCTACCGAAACATTATGATTATTTCTGCTGTTATTATGCTAATCGGGTTATTCTTATTAAGTACGTTAACGCCAGAAACAAGTCGTATATTATTAACAATTTATATGGTTATTATCGGTTTTGGAGTTGGTTTCTCATTCTCTGTACTAAGTATGGCAGCTATTCACAACTTCGGTATGGAACAGCGCGGGTCTGCGACTTCAACGAGTAACTTTATTCGTTCATTAGGTATGACACTTGGTATTACAATCTTTGGAATGATTCAAAGGACTGGTTTCCAGGATCAATTAGAAGAAGCGTTTAAAGGTATGAGCGGGGGTATGAATACAAACGCTTTAGGAGATTCAAGAGCTATTCTATCAGAATCGGCAAGATCTCAAATTCCGCCGCAAATATTAGATAAAATTATTGAAGCTCTCTCTAGTTCAATCGTTCAGACATTTATGTGGGCGTTAGTTCCAGCAAGTTTAGCGTTCGTATTCATTTTCTTTATGGGAAATGAGCGCATGGTATATAAGAAAGCACAAAACAAGGTGAAAAGTGAGACATCAAAAGCGTAAAGAAAAAGCTCCTTTCAATTTTGAAAGGAGCTTTTTCTTATGTACGGAGTCGAATTAGCCTTCGATAATTTCGTATTCTTCGTCTGCTAATAATAAAATATGTGTTTTCTTACCTTTGTTTTGAACTTCGATTACATCATATGTACCTAAGTCTCTTAGCTTGCTTTGAGAAGCGTTAACCATAACTTCCATAGAATCAATTAAGATATCTTCTTCAACGTATGATTCAGGTAATGCCATATCTTCAGTATCTAATACACATGTATATAGATTTTGTAAGTTCTCAGCAGTTGGGTTTTGTTCCTCAACATCAATGATGTTTTTTACTGCTTCCATATTTTCTTCTTTTACTTGATATACTTTAATTTTAGTCATTGTTTTAATCTCCTTTATTACGTAATCTTAGAGGCTGCACCTCATTATAACGCTTTTTCATTGAAAGATGAAATTGTTATATGTATTTATAGTAAAAATTATGTGTTATTACTTATTATTGGTGTAATTTCCATATTGATGTTAGGCGTAACTAATTATATCCTTACGTTAAAATTATATTGTCCAAGCTTTTCATATATCCCGCTCATATTATGTGTATTAGATAAAAACATATAGGGAAGGGATTGAATGTAAGTGGATTGCGAGCCGAAACGAAATTGTCAATGTTGTCAAAATAGTATATGTGAATTTTTGAAAAGTTTAGATCCTTATTCTAGGATTGAGAGTATCACAATAGACGGAAACGAAATAGTGGTATCCTATTTCATTTCACTTAATGAGATAAAAGGTATAGTTTCATTTGCACAAGAAGACAATGAGGTAATATTTGTAGATTGTTCAAGGATTGATGCGATTCGAATAGGAAAAGTGTGTAGTTGTAAAGCGAAAGTTAAATTTATTGAAGAGGATTTTAGTCTCCTTGGAAATGTTTGTCCACAGTGTTTAACGGAGGGAAGTACACTCTTTTTCGATTTTTATAATTCTGAATTGAATTTATCTCTACAAGCAAAAACAATTGATGCGCCTAGATGTATTGAATTTACAGATGAACTTGGGAATGTAGTAAAGCAAATTACAATAGTAGGTGAAGCGATTGTTTCTAAAGATTTTGTTCAAGTGCCAGAACTACTAGATTTCCGATTGCTTTTATCGCATCCAGCTGGGGATCCTTTGAACTATGGATTGCTATTTATTAATTTCCCTGATGTTACTTTTATTATTATTTTAGTATCAAGCGGATACCTTTCCATTTCGAACTGTTTAAAAATAGAGAGTGGAACTGGCAATGCCGAAATAGAAGAGATGAAAAAAATGATAGTGGATGACAATAATACGTACAAGTCGATTATTAAGTTGACTAAAATATATAAAAATGGTGCGACGGAATCTTTTATTTCTAAGAAGGAGTTATAACGTACCTATTGATTAATCCTCTTAAAATATATGAGGCGGATTGTAGTAACGGAAGAAATCGCTTTGTTAGTATGGATGTTAGAAGTAAATAGGATGGCTAGTTGTACTAATAATTGCTATTTGTAATTTAAATATAGTGACGGAGGAACATACAATATCGGTAAAGCAATTAAGAAAAGGGCTATTAAAGCAGCCCTTTTCTTAATTATGTAAATAGCTATTGGTAGTTTTTATTGAGTTTACATAGTTATTCAAAATTGATATCAAGTTTAATCAAGAATTAATTTATTTACTAAATTCTTTTTGAGCTCCCATATAGCTTCCAATGATATTTTGATAACTTGGAAGATGCTTAGCAAGTAAAGCTCCAAAGCCTTCAACATCATTTCGCCAGTCGCGCTGTAATTCTGCTGCAACACTAAACCAGTTCATTAGCTGGACTCCTCCGTGAGCCATGCGCATAAGGGCAGCATCAGCAACTTGTTTACTAAAAGTTCCAGATGCATCAGTTACAACAAACACCTCATACCCTGCATTGATAGCAGATAGAGCTGGGAACGCAACGCAAACATCAGTAACTACTCCTGCGATAATTAGCTGTTTTTTACCCGTTGCTTCAATAGCTTTTACAAATTCCTCATTGTCCCATGCGTTAATTTGTCCAGGACGCGCTATTTTAGGCGCATTTGGAAATAGTTCAATTAATTCCTGCATGAGTGGACCATTAGGACCGTCTTCGAAGCTAGTCGTTAAAATAACCGGTAAATCAAAAAAGTTAGCTGTATTAGCAAGAGCTAAAACATTGTTTTTGAACTCATCAACACCATAGTCGCGCACTAGACTGGAAATAAGACCTGTTTGATGATCCACTAGAAGAACGGCGGCATCACTTTTTGAAAGACGAGAATAGAAATCAGTCATTTTATAATCCCCCTTAAAAAGTTTATTTATAAATCAATCTTACAGTTATTCGGCTTGATTGGGTATATGGTTAAAAATTTATCAACAAATAGTTTGTATTAGAATATAATAATGTATATATATATATTATATTGAGTAATTACAAATTTTTCGTTTTGATGAACAATGTATTAATTGAGTGGATAGCTATGAGGATTAAAATGGATTTAAAAATAGCAATTCTTGATTGGTAAATCATTTCAATGTAATTAGATGTTATAATAAATTTGCATTTACGTATAATTTATAATTATTTGATATTTGAAGGTTGAGTTTCATAGACATTTGCTTAGATAATTAATAAGTGTGTATAAGAATACTAATAAAAGTTAACTCATGAAAATGTTGAGCATAGTTGATTTTAAGGAAAGCGGGAATGTAAATGATATATGAAGCGAATATACATGCAAGAAAAAAATTATTTTCTATGTTTGAGGATTTCAATAATGTTGTTTTACTTTCTTATTTACAAGGACATATGGGAACTGCGTGGATGAATGATCTTGAAAATCCGACAGTAGCGCAAATTACGGTAGGGATTTTCACATTTTACGCTGGGGATCCAAATGCAAAAGAAACAGAAGAGTTATTACGTAACATCCCTGAAAGAATTCTAGTAATCGTAAATAGTGATGAATGGAAAAAGCGTTTAGAAGCATTCTCTGAAAGAAAAATAGATAAGTTTTTACGATATAAATTTAAACGAAATCCAGAAGTATTTAATGGCTCAAAATTAAAATCTTTTATAACTGCACTTCCAAAAGGATATGAATTGAGAAAAATAGATGAGCATATTGTGAATAACCCAACATTACATAAGGTTTCTGAAGATTTTACAAGTCAATTTCGATCAATAGATGATTATATAGATCGTGGCATAGGTTATAGTATTTTATATGATGGAGAAGTCGTATGTGGCGCATCATCATATAGTATTTATGATGGTGGTATTGAAATCGAACTTGCTACTGACCCGAATCATAGAAGAAAGGGTTTAGCAACTGTAGTTAGTGCGGCCTTAATATTGAATTGTTTAGAACAGGGGAAATATCCAAACTGGGATGCAGCGAATAGTACTTCTGCCAAATTAGCAGAAAAGCTAGGTTATGTTTTTGATAAGGCGTATGATACTTATTTTGTGAATAATAGGTAAATGAACAGGTATACAACGTCATAAGGCTATCAAATCTAATGAATTAACGTTAATTAGTTGTATTTTCTATAAAATTGCAAACATAAATTAGCTAAAGGCGTTTAAGGATATGTTAATTAAGGAGGAAACGACAATCAGATTAGTTTCCTTAGAAGTGTTGATAAATTCTATTGTAGAATTTGAGGATAAAACAATGATAAGAATGATGGGATTTCACAAAATTTTGGGTGAAAAAACCGACTTTTTTAAGTCGGTTTTTTATTTTTGTCAGTAGAGTGCCACCAATATTGATTTGTTGTTTTATGGAAGTATTAAATGTATCTGTCTCAATAAATTTGATTTTTCTTCCATTACTATTGAATATAATTAACCCATCAGTTCCTACTTCCACTATGAGATGAGGGTTCGGAAATTCTCTTTTTTATAGGTAGATAATTATAAAGGCTCAATATATTTAGTTCTGTGTGTTTAATTAGTAACTTAAAATCGCTACTTTATTTTGTAAATGATGAAAGTAACTATTACAGGAACCCACGCATTAATAGAAGACAAACATATACAGTATAGAGAGTTAAAAAAGCTCTAAATTTTTCATATAAAGGAGATTATAAAATATGAGCGAACAATGCCCAATTAATGTACCATGTCAGGTAGATGGACAAACTCAAACGCCATTAAGTGATGCAGCTGCAACACCAATTCTTACTCCAGGAGCACCGATTGTAAAAATACCAGTTGTATTAGCAGAAAGAACAATTCAAATTGTTGTAGAATCTGATATTTCATTAGATCCTCCAGCAGTTGAAATTAAACGTATCTTAAAAAATGTATTTTTAACACAATGTAAGTTAGTTCCTGTAGCATTTACTCCAGTACCAGGTACAAATTACCGCCGAGTTACAAGAGCAAAATTATTTGTACAAGGATATATTCGTAAAAATATTGAATATGCAAATGATGAGTGTAATGGAGTGCTATATGATCGTATTGCAAATGTTCCATTTTCTGGTTTTGCAGATTTAACAGCAGCAGATTTTCTATCACAAGCTATAGTAGCTTCTTCTTCAGATACTACATCTCACTTTATTAATCCTAAAAATGGTGATTTACCACGTTTAGACAAATACTTCTTCGAAAATACAGTGTTTTATAATGAACAACCATATTGTGAATTAGTAAGCGCTCAATTTTTGAATTAGACTTTTCACCTTGTCCAACAGAATTAAACGAGCCATTTGGAACTCTTCGTGAAAAAATTGTACTAGACCTTACTTTAAAAGTTTTACAAGTACAACAAGTACAGGTATAAAATTAAAAAAGCATTGTCTTTATTAAAAAGACAATGTCTTTTTTATTATTATAAAACATATATAATGATGAAATGGTCGCGTACAAAAAGCATATTTTTAGGAATTACATCAGAGGGGGGATGGTGATGAATAAGCCATGGGTTGGTAAAGAAATATGGAACAAAGTTTACAAATGGAAAATGCTGAATGTTCAAGATGATTCACGTGAAATAAGAGAAAAAAAGAAAAGTAAAGAAACAGAGTCAAAAAAAGAAGATAAAGTAATTGGAATAGAGAAAGAAAGTGAAAAAACTGAATCAAAAAAAGAAGATAAAGCAATTAAATTAGAGAAAGAAAGTAAAGAAACAGAGTCAAAAAAAGAGATAAAGTAATTGGAATAGAGAAAGAAAGTAAAGAAACAGAGTCAAAAAAGAAGATAAAGTAATTGGATTGGAGAAAGAAAGTAAAGAAACAGAGTCAAAAAAAGAAGATAAAGTAATTGGATTGGAGAAAGAAAGTAAAGAAACAGAGTCAAAAAAAGAAGATAAAGTAATTGGATTGGAGAAAGAAAGTAAAGAAACAGAGTCAAAAAAAGAAGATAAAGTAATTGGATTGGAGAAAGAAAGTAAAGAAACAAAGTCAAAAAAAGAAGATAAAGTAATTGGATTAGAGAAAGAAGAAATAGAAATTGAATCAAAGAAAGAAAGTGAAGAGACTGAACCAGCAAAAGATAATAAAGTAATTGGATTAGAGAAAGAAGAAATAGCAATTGAATCAAAGAAAGAAAGTGAAGAGACTGAACCAGCAAAAGATAATAAAGTGATTGGATTAGAGAAAGAAGAAGTAGCAAATGAATCAGAGAAAAAAAGTGAAGAAACTGAATCAAAGAGAGAAAGTATAGATTTAGGATCAAAAATAGAGACTTCAGTGCATTCAATGGTAGTGAAAACTCCATTTTCTATTATTTCAGAAGTGTCTAGCTTTAAAGTATTTCCAAAAATAAATGTGAAAAATCAAGATGCATTTGTATTTCGAAATGGAAAAGATGCAGAGGGGCGTGAATTAGATTCTAAGTTATTAACTACAGTGCAACAGTATCATTCGGAGGCTTATTGTAAAATAGTATCTTTAAACCTTAATGAAAAGAGAGTTCTTTTTGAATTATATAACCAAAAAGTTAAAGGGAATAATGAAGAGAATAAGGTAGAGACATCTTCATGGATTCCTATTCACAGCATAATATTAGAGAGTGAAAATGGGGGAGAAGTAAATAATTTTATAACAGCCAGACTACCAATAGAAATAGGAAGATATAAAGGTGAAATTAGTTTACGAGAAAAAGTGGTATTTACAGAAAAAGTCATAGGAATAAAAGAGGTGGAACAGGAGATTGTTTTGACAAAAACCGAATTTTTAGTACCAAAAGTCAAAAAGAATGGACAAAATAAATTTACAGTTGAAAAAGGGAGCTTATTGGTAGAAGGATATATATATCAATGTATTGAATACATATCAGAACAAAGTACATTTCATGACAATGTGTATCAGTTAGTACAAAATATTGTATTGGAATTAATCATTCAAGTGATACAAGAACAGGAAGTACAAGTGCGAATTACATAAAAATGATTATATTCCCTTGATTAGCTCATTATTTTTATTCGTAGCGTATCAATGCGTAATCTTTTGTAAATCATTCAGTGCTATAGAATATCCTCCAAACAGTTTATCTTCAATGAATTCATTTTCATATTTATGAAGGATGATATTGTTGCTAGCTAGGATAGTTACTTAATCGTATGAATTTCTTCAGGTTTATGCTTTAAAAAAGTGCTAACAAGTTTGTAAACGTTCTTGCTAACACTTATTTAAAACGGACATAAAATTGGCGTAAATGTTGTTTGATTAATGAAGCTAATTAAATAACATAGATAATTACATCTTATAACCTAGGGTGTAATGTAAAGTATATTCACTCCTTTTTTACAAAACTCACAATTTAAATAGTAAAACATGTTTATCGTAATTTTCCAAACACCAATTATATTTTTTTAGAATAATTGGGTGGACGTCTTCTTCTGTAGTATCGACTTCAGTATAGCCGTATTTTTTATAAAAGCTTTCTAGTTCTTCAAAAGGAAGACAATATACATTTTGTATTTGTAATTTTTTCGCAGTTTGTACTAAAAATGAAACAAGTTCCCCAGCTAATTGTAGACCCCTGAATTTAGGAAGAATGAAAATCCCACCCATTTCAATTGTATCTTCATCTATTTGGACTAAACGTCCAACACCCGCATACTCTTTGTTGCATGTAATGATCGCAACCTTATCTTGTGATAAATCACTCGGTACAAATCCTATTGATTCGTATTGTTTATTAATCCATTCTATATCATTAGGTATAGCTAGTTGAATTCCCATTTTTAAGCCTCCATTTGAAATGTTTTAATATTTCTATTATGTAAAGAACGATACGAGTTGTAATTCATAATTGGCACAATAAATTATGAAAATAGGAGAAAACGGTATCATTTTTAATAATAGTTCAAGTTTTGAAGAAGAGTGCATATAATATAAAGTCTTTTCCTTTCTTCATTTAAGTTTTACGTATATAATTTAAAAGTACTATTTTTATTTTATATTTTTTATATTTATAACAGAATAGAGGTTTAAAAATGGGTGTTAAAATCATTACGGATAGTGCGGCGGATTTACCGGTAGAATTGCTGCAAGCATATGATATAGATTTAATTCCACTCCGTGTATATGATGAAGCAGAAACAGAGTATTTAGATGGGGTTACATTAAAATCAGTTACATTACTGCAAAAAATGAGAGAAGGCGCAGTTTATAAAACGTCATTGCCTTCACTTGAAACATTCCAAGAAAAATTTGTTTCCTATGCAAAAGAAGGTAACCCTTGTATATATTTAGCTTTTTCATCTGAATTGTCTGGTACATATCAATCGTCAGTTCTCATTAAAAAAGAAGTGAAAGAAACATACACTGATTTAGATTTAGAAATTATCGATACAAAATGTGCCTCACTCGGTCAGGGTATTGTCGTATTAGAGGCTGCAAAAATGGCAAAAGAGGGCGCATCAAAAGAAGAAATATTAAACCGTGTCGCTTTTCTAATGGAGCATATGGAGCATATATTCACTGTAGCTGACTTACAGTACCTTGTTAGAGGTGGACGTTTAAGTAAAGTAGCCGGTTTCATCGGTGGTTTGCTAAACATTAAGCCAATCTTAAATGTGGATGAAGGAAAACTTGTACCACTTGAAAAGGTACGAGGGAAAAAGAAAGTATTAAGCCGAATTGTTGATATTATGGAAGAGCGTGGGAAAGACCTTAAAGGTCAAACAATCGGTATGACTCACGGTGATGATTTAGAAACTGCCGAAGCATTAAAAGCATTAATTACTGAAAGATTCGGTTGTGAAGTATTTATCGTAAATACAATTGGAGCTGCAATCGGAGCGCATACAGGACCTGGTGCGTTAACATTGTTCTTCTTAAATGAAGTAGAGTAAAGGATTGATCTTTTGATCAATCCTTTTTTCTTTAAATAAAATATAGAATTTACTATTTATTAGTGCTTTGTTTTATAGGTAAGAAGGTATAAAGGAAACAAGTGAAGGCTAGTATGAAACTAAATATTTCAGTATCATCAACTACTAAACCATTGTTCCACTGATAAAGGAAGGATGCTAGTATTAAAAGAGTTGCGGATTCTCCAGAATATCTTACTATTTTTCGTGTTGAATCGTTTTTAGGTTTTACAATCATATTTATCGCCCTTTCATATTTAGTAAATAATTCGATAAACTAAATTATAGGATGTGATATTTGAAATTCATCTATTAAGCCTATTTAATTTATTTTCGGTTACAATAGATGCCCTCAATGTAATCGGCAAGTTTAACCAATCATGCTATTTAAATTAAGAATGATAGTTAACTTTTGATTCAATCCTTTTTAAATTCTAAAAAAATTGTTTTATGCGAATGAAAAATATGTAATTACTTCTTAACTTTCTCTTTAAAAGGTAAGAAGGTAGATAGGAAAGTAGTGATAGCTAGTGCAAAGCTGACTCTTTCAGTATGATCAATTACTAAGTCATTTTTCCACTGATAAAGGAAAGAAGCGATTATTAAAAGTAAAACAGCGACTCCAACATATCTTACTATTTTTCGTGCGGATTCATCTTTAAGTCTTACAATCATGTTTATCTTCCTTTCGAGTTTACTAAATAATTCGACAAACTAATTACTAGGATGCGATATTGGTAATTCATCTATGAAGAAACTTTGAAATTGAGTGAATTTTTATCGGAGAAACATCAAAAGGTATATGCATTACGAAACATGATAGAGGTGTATATAGAACTTAAAGATTGGAAAAATGTTAATAAAGTTATGAATGAAGCATTTCATTTTTTATCGGTTTATGATGTACCAATTGCACATGTCCAACTATATAGTTTGAAAGCTAAAATATTCAATATACGTGGAGATTATTATGAATATGAAAAAAATATGCAAAAAGCAATTGAAGTGGGAGTAGAAAAAAAGCAACATCGCTTAGTTGCTGAATTATCCTATGAATTAGGTAACTTTTATAATGAGAATCGCTCTTATAAATTATCTGCGAAGTACTTTAAAATTTCAGCTGAAAATAAAATGGATTAAAACAGGGTTTCAGTAATATGTTTTCTCAGATTATTAATTAAAAGAGGTTCCCACGCATTAATGGTTCTGTATGGGAAGGAATCACAAAATACGAATTTCGTATATGAAGCAAAATAAAAAAGAAAAAGCCAATGTCCTTAACGTATGGAAATTCGCTTTTGTTTATCTGTATTATAGAAACTGGCCAACTGGAAAATCAAGATTGATAGTGGTATGGCACAACATTGATTTATGGAAGTTCGCTTTCTTTGAAAACAAACGCATTAAAACAACAACTTCTAAGGATTCACTAGATAAAGCATCTTCATCTTCTCTACCAATAAGTACTACATCCGGTAAAACAGGCCAGGAACCAGCGCGATTATAAAAGGGAGCTAAAGATGGTTTACATGTGAATATACCGAAATCTATATTGCTTTGTTTTTCAATCCATTCAGTAGCTGCAGCAACTGTTTGTAAACCTAAACCTTGCCCATGATAATCCGGATCAGTCGCTACACAACTCAGTCCGGCTATATTAAATGATTGTCCCTTATGATGGATAGTTTTGCGCACTACACCTGCATAGCTGACTAGCTTTTCATCTATATAGGAATAAAATGAGTGTACATTAAATTCTTTAAGATGTGTTTCAGGAATTTTCCCCTCAGGCAGGGGATCGGAATCTGGCCAAACTCACTGTAGCATTACAGCAATTTCGCGTCGTAATGCATCAGATGCTTGATTATAGTCGGTTGATTGTACAATATGAGTTGTCATAAGTTATTCTCTCACTTTCTACTATGTTTAAATTCTGTATATACTCAGTAAAAGCCAGCATCTTTAGATTGTTAGGATGGTATTTTTTTCAATTTGTTTGAAATATATTTAAAAATCAGTTCCAGTCATTCGAGCTAGCGTAAATGTTATTAAAAATATTGACTCGCAAGTAAAAGCTCTGATTTATTTGATGTTTAATAAGCTAAGAATAACATAAAAAGAATAGTCATTATTTTTTAGAGCATCCGAAAGTTTATCATCTAATAAGCCTGGAGTGAATCTCATGCTAAAGAGTAAACTATCCCTAATAATTTACGGAATTTTAATAATGGTCATATTTGCATCTCCGAAAGAAGGAAACGCAGCTAACATATCTGATAAAGATTTTTATGATTCCTATAACACTTTATTGGCTCCGTATGCAAGTCGAACGATTCAAAGCAAATTTGGACCGTATCATCAGTATAGTTTAACTGATGCGAAGGTTATAAAAATTGACCGATCCCCAAAATACACTTTTAACTTCATTGTCGTTGCAAAGCATCAAACTTACACAAACGTTCATAACCCTCAAAATCATGCTGTAACAATTACTTATAATAATCCAAGTGGAGTAAAAGTTATAAACTTCAAACTTAAGAAAGAGTAAAAAAGCAGAGCTGTCTATTCGAACATAGAAGTTCCTTAAAAGAAGTAGTAATACTTACAACTTATATAGATAGGTAGAAACAGAAAATGAAGTGTCAAATTACATTCATATAAGTCAAAATATTTCAATATGTTAAAAATTAAATAGTTCATATATAATAGTGAAAAGAGCAGAATTTTGTAACTATTTGTAAAAAAAGGAGGATGCAAAATGAATAAAATAATACAAGCCCAATCTCAATCACAATGGGATTTGGACAGGCTATATCCTCAAGAACAAAACTTCACGTTTTCTATAGAAACGATAGAAAGATTAAAAATTGAATATAAAGCAACAAAAGACTCAGTAATCCTTTCACAACTTATACAGGCTATCGAAAAAGCAGAGTATTACTTATATTGCCGTGCTGCTGAAGATGAGAAGCATCCTGAAGATACTTTACTAAGTGTAAAAGTAAATCAATTAAAGAAAGAAGTTCAGCTATTAATAGAATCTAGTAAGCAACAACATATTAATACTAATAATTTAAGTATTAAACTAATAGAAAATGAACTAAAAGCTTGGGAAGATATGTACATACAATTACGGAATAAATTAGAAATAACTCACGATAAAGAGACTTTATCTTTTGGACAAGCGAATTATGTTGCGATGAATAGTGATGATCATAATGAAAGGTCAAAAGTATTCGATTCTCTTACAAATACTTTGAATAAGGAAAAAGAAATCTTTGCTACGGTATTGAACCAAGTAGGAAGATTACGTAACACAAAGAGTAATGAATTAGAAAGGAGAGCAGTGTTAACTCAATCCCTTCAAATGAATGGCATTTCTGAAATTGTATTATCACAAATGTGGGATGCAACGGAATCTAAACTTGATAAGCTAGTAAGTGCTTTAAACGCTTTTAAAAAGGAAAAGAATTCGATTACATGGCATGAACTGATGACAGTAAAAGAAAATAATGAGTCCATTATTCCTTTTTCAGTAGCAGTACAAAACATATATGATGCATTTAAAAATATAAATGAAGAATTAGCAGAATTTGCACGGAATGCAATAGCAAATGGCTGGGTTGATGCGGAACCAAGAGATAGTAAACCGCCGGGTGGATTTTGTGCTCCTTTTTTCAGTGAAAAAGAATCCCGTATTTCAATGCGTTATGATGGAACAATTGATAGTGTAAGAGTACTTGCTCATGAATTAGGACATGCTTGGCATTTTTATGTTATGAGTTTTGAACAATCCACTTCATTTTTAGATGATTATCTGCCAATGAGTACAGCTGAATCAGCGTCTATTTTTTTTGAAATGGTGCTTGTAGATCACTTAATAAAAACAGCAGAATGTACAGAAATGAAAAAGTCATTGCTTAGCTGGAAAATAAGAAATAGTTTTAATTATGTTATGGCAATTCGTGCATCGTTTCAGTTCGAAAAGAGTTTTTATGAAAAAAGTAAAGAAGGTCCTATAAGTGCTGATGAAATTGAGAAATTATCTATAGCCGCGCAAGAAAAGGCATACGGAAATGCACTAACAGAATATCAGCCGTTTGTTTGGATGAAATATGTTCAGTTTTATATAGCAGATGTTCCTTTCTATAATTATCCATACACATTTGGTTATTTAGTAAGTTTTAGTTTACTAGAATTAGCGAAAGAAAATAAAAGTGAATTTCATTTGAAGTATAAAGAATTTTTGCGAGAAACGGGAAAAGCTCCAGTTGAAGAACTTATGAAAATACATTTTGAAATTGATTTAACAAATTATGAATTTTGGAATAAAGCTTTTATACAAATTCATAAAGATATTGATGAATATTTGCAGCTTATGTAGGGGGCGCACAAATAGATAAAGGGGAATACATTATGAACAGAATCGGTATTATCGGAGCAATGCAAATTGAAATAGACTTACTTTTAGAAAAACTACATATAGATGAGGAACAAACTATTGCAGGAATGCCTTTTTATAAAGGGAATTTCATGGATACAGAAGTTATTATTACTCGCTGTGGTGTAGGGAAGGTAAATGCAGCTGCATGTACACAAATATTAATTAGTAAGTTTGATGTAGACTCTATCATTAATACAGGTGTTGCGGGTGGATTACATTCGGATGTGAAAGTTGGCGATCTAGTTATTTCTACAAATGTTACGCATCATGATGTTAATAAAAATCAAATGAAGAATCTATTTCCGTTTCAAGAAGAGTTTCATGCAAGCGAGGAATTAAGAGCTTTAGCTCGAAAAGCTGTTAATAGTAGTAGTTTAAATATTACTGTTCATGAAGGAAGAATCGTCAGCGGAGAATGCTTCGTCGAGGATTCAAAATTAAAGGAGCAATTAGTCACTGAATATGCACCTCATTGTACAGAAATGGAAGGAGCGGCAATTGGACATGTTGCTTATATAAATGACATACCGTTTCTCGTTTTGAGATGCATTTCTGACAGTGCAGATGATTCAGCGCAAGTTTCATATGATGACTTTGCGAAAACCGCAGCGAATTATTGTTCAGAAATTATTGTTGAGATGCTTAAAAATATTTCGAGTAAAACTGTATTGTAGTTCATAAGTAAAGAATGGGAGAGAATGTCATGTTACAAGCACTAATTTTCGATATGGATGGAACTTTATTTCAAACAGACAAAATTTTAGAGTTATCACTAGATCATACATTTGATCATTTACGGTCACTACAATTATGGGATACGGTAACTCCAATTGATAAATACCGTGAAATTATGGGTGTGCCTTTACCTAAAGTTTGGGAAGCTTTGTTACCCAATCATTCTAATGAAGTAAGGGAACAAACAGATGCATATTTTTTAGAAAGGTTAATTGAAAATATAAAGAGCGGAAAAGGTGCTTTATATCCGAATGTAAAAGAAGTTTTCAATTATTTAAAAGAAAATGATTGCTCAATTTACATAGATAGTAATGGTTTAACAGAATATTTGCAAGCAATCGTATCTCATTATGATTTAGACCAATGGGTTACGGAAACGTTCAGTATTGAGCAAATACAATCGCTTAATAAAAGTGACTTAGTAAAAAGTATTTTGATGAAATATGATATAAAAGCAGCAGCAGTAGTAGGGGACCGTTTATCTGATATAAATGCAGCTAAAGATAATGGCTTGATTGCGATTGGATGCAATTTTGACTTTGCAAAAGAAGATGAGCTTGCTCATGCTGATTTAGTAATTAATGATTTAATGGAATTGAAGGGAATATTACCTGAATTGAAGAATTCTTACACTACAAATTGAATAAGTGAACAGACAAATGAATGCTCAGGATGATATATTCTTGGGCATTTTTATTTTTCAAAAAGATACATTTGAATAGAGAAAGTGGGGGATAAAGCTGGAAGATATACAAATTAAGCAGATTGAAGATTTGTTTAAATATGAGATCAATCATCTTGTCGAAGAAAGTACAGAAGAAGGATTTAACTTCCTAATAAAATTAATAAATGAATATGAAAGTAAAAGAAATACATTTAGTAAAACAGGCGAATGTTTATATGGAATTTTTCGAGGTGATACGTTAATTGGAATCGGGGGATTAAATCAAGATCCGTATACGAAAGATAATAAGATTGGCCGATTAAGAAGGTTTTACATTGCAAAAGATTACCGGCGGAAAGGATTAGGAAGGTTACTGTTAGGGAGAATCTTAAGCTATGCAAAAATCTATTTTACTATTGTTGTCTTACATACAGATACAGAACAGGGGGATCAATTTTATACTTCGAGTGGATTTGTGAAGGGGAAAATGTATGTAGGAACAAGCCATTATCTAGACTTAGATAAAAGGATGTAGTGAATTATTATTTGGCCTTAAAGGGAACGTTCGTTCTACCTTATGTAGATTTATGGTATAATTTATTTGAATCTACTATTAGAATGGGGATTAGATGATGGGAGAAAATAAAATTATTAATGATTTTAAAGATTATTCAATGTGGATAACCACATTGAAAGGTATGAAAGAAGAAGTGTGGACAGCGCCAATATCAGAGGGGAAATGGACTATTGGTGAGATTGTATCTCATATTATGAATTGGGATGACTATCTTTTACGTGAGACATTATCATAGTGAGAGATGGACAGGGAATGGAGTTCCCTGACTTTGATACATATAATAAACTAGCCTCTAATTATGCAAAATCAGGTATATCTAAGATAAAACTTCTTGAAGAAGCACAAGCTAAAAGAGATTTACTTGTTCAAGAGCTTAACCGACTGTCTATTGGAAAGCTAAAGGAACATTTAACTGCCAATGGAGTATCATATTGTCCTCATACTGGAATGCCGTACTCTCTAATATATATTATTAAAGAATTCGTAGATCACGATAACCATCACAAAAGGCAGATTATTAATTTTTTAAATGAAAATCAAGTTGTTAACTGATAAAAAAAGATCCCGCGAATGATACTTGCGGGATCTTTTTTAATTATAATTTAACATTCATTTGTTTCAATAAACCCTTCGGATCACCTTTTACATAATAAAAATGGGGATTATTCTCATCATCGTAAAGCATAATGTAAGGTTTTTCATTAAGTGGGAGAAGGATGATTACTTCATCGATTGTTGTATGTAACCATTGATTTGTAATAGGAACAGGTTTCGATAATGGGATTTTTATCATATGTCCATCTTTCGGAACGACATTTAAGTTTTTAAATGGACCAGTAATTGATTTTGCGTATTGAACTGCTTCTTTTTGAATGGCTGAATCTAAAGATTGTTTTTGGACCACCATTTCTTTTTTACAATCAAATACTTCAATTTGTTTATTTGTATTTGCGAACGCATTTGTTGATAATAAAAAGAAGAGAAGAGTAATCACTCCTATTTTTTTGAACATGAAACAACACCTCACACTTACTATACCCGCAAACGTTGTAAATATTTTTATGTCACATTGATGTAACAAAGAAGTTGTATGATAAAATTGATATTTGTTTATAAGTAATGGAGGAAATGTAATGAAAGTATTAATCGCGGATGATGAACAAGATATGCTGAAAATTTTAAAAGCGTATTTTGAAAAAGAAGGCTTCGAAGTTTTATTAGCAAAAGATGGAGAGGAAGCACTTCAAATATTTTATGATGAGAAAATTGACTTAGCTATTTTAGACTGGATGATGCCGAAAAGTAGTGGTATTACTGTCTGTCAGGAAATAAAAAAGAATTCGAGTGTAAAAGTATTAATGCTTACGGCGAAAAGTGAAAGTGAAGATGAATTAGCAGCTCTTCAAAGCGGGGCAGATGAGTATGTGAAAAAACCATTTCACCCAGGAGTGCTAATTACGCGAGCGAAAAAGCTTGTACAGCATGAAGATGTTATTCAAGTTCAAGATTTAAAAATAGATTTCACCAAAAATAAAGTATATAAAAACGAGAAAGAATTAGACATTACAAAGACAGAATTACAATTAATAAAATGTTTTTTAAATCATAAAGGCACGATTTTAACGAGGAAAAAGTTGTTAGATATCGTCTGGGGGTTTGATTATTTTGGGGAAGAGCGAACGGTTGATACGCATGTAAGAAGATTACGTAAAAAAATAGGAGAAAATATTATAAAGACACATCGCGGTTTAGGATACAGTTTGGAGGAAGAGTGTGAATAAACTCGGTAAAAAGTTATTTTTCAGCATCTCTTTAACAGTCATCCTTATTTATACGGTCTCTTTATTATTAATTAACTATTTTTTACCAAAATATAATGTGCACAAAACACGCGAAAGCTTAGAAGGTATTACAGCGCAAATCCAGTCAATACCGCGTAAAGAGCTGGATGATGCTATAAATCGTATTGAAAATGAAGGTAATGTTACGATTGCTTATACATCAATAAATAGTTCAGAAGATGCTATTAATGAAGAATTACGAATGCAACTTACAAAAAAGAGAGTTGCATTGAATAAACTTTGGATTACAAAAGAAGAAATTACGAAAGTGAAGAACCTCGGACAATCGAATAAAATATATGATCAAGAAAAGATAAAATCTAGTTTTTTTGCGAAATACATTGCGAAAGATGATATGTTGATTTTAGTAGGAGTTTCTATCGCACATTCCAATGAAGTAATTAAAACGCTTAACTCATTTTATTTATACATTTTGGGATTCTCACTATTTCTTATTATCGTGCTCGTCTGGATTTTTTCAAAAACAATCACTACACCACTGAATGAATTGAGTGATGTCGCAGAAGATATTTCACGCCTGAAATTTAAACGGACGAAAGTTAAAACGAATGATGAAATAGGTGATTTAGCAAATAGTATAAACATTATGAGTGATAAATTACATGAAGCACATCAAGATTTAACAGATCGAAATGACCACTTAAAACGATTTATGGGCGATGTAACTCATGAATTAAAAACACCAATCGCATTAGTAAAAGCATATTCTATGGGAATAAAAGACGGTTTAGATGATGGCACATATGTTGATACAATCATTAAACAAACAGATCAAATTTCAAATTTAATTGAAGAGTTATTGCGATTTTCTAAACTAGAAAGAGATATTTTACAAAAAGAAGAATTCCCTATTGAACCACTAGTACAAAGTATAATAGATAAGCATAAGATTGAACTGGAGTCGAAAGAAATCAAGTTGCAAGTGAACTATAGTGTTGGTGAAACGATTGTTTATGCTGATTTAAATAAAATGAGAATGGTCTTTCAAAATTTAATTTCTAATGCGATAAAATATACAACGAATCAAAATATAAAAATCACATTAGAAGAGAAAAATGGCATTGTGTATTTTCAAATTCAAAATGGTATTGCTGCTGAGGGCGTTAAAGAGATAGATAAAATTTGGGAACCTTTTTACGTATTAGAATCTTCTCGTAGTAAAGAGAAATCAGGTACTGGATTAGGACTAGCGATTGTAAAAAGTATTTTAGAAAGACATGGATTTGAATACGGGGTTTCGGTAGTAGATGGGGAAATACAATTTTATATGTATATAGAAAGGAACTAATTGTTATTAGTTCCTTTTCTTTTATATAAAAAGATTTGATAGTTCTACAAATTTCTCAACTTTTTATAAAATATAAACTGAATTTTCTGTATTTTTGATGTATAGTAAGAGAAGGAACATATGGGGAGGGAAGGGTATGAAGAAAAAGAAATTAGCAATTACACTTTCAGCTATAGTATCTTTAACAATTACTTCAGGGGTTTCTAGTATAACTGCACATGCGGAAAATAAGGAAGGGAGCTTCGTAAAAGAGAATGATGTTAAGTTAAATGGACAAGTTTCAGAAGCTTTAACTCCAAATACGAAAATTCAATTGGAAAATGGGATGACGAAACCAATCTATTCACTTGATGAAGCCATTGTAGAAAATCTATTTGTAGAGACAGAAGTTGATAGTGATCGAGATGGTAAAAAAGATCGTGTATCAGTAAAGGTTATGCGTCCAAAGACGAATCCAGATGTGAAAGTTCCTGTTATTTATGAAATGAGTCCATATCGATCTGGATTAAAAGACGTTCCTGTTTATAATGTTGATGAAGAATTGTATGCGTATGAAGGAAAACCGTATGGGGCAGTTAATCTTGGTTCATACGGCAATTATTATGTTCCGAGAGGATATGCAGTTATTTTAGGTGAAAGTATCGGAACTGGAAAATCAGATGGATGTCCGACAACTGGAGATGAACAAGAAATACTAGGGACGAAGTCTGTCATTGATTGGGTAAATGGGCGTGCAAAAGCATATACAGAGGATGGTAAGGAAGTAAATGCAAATTGGTCTTCGGGAAATGTAGGAATGACAGGAGTTTCTTATAATGGTACGTTACCAAATGCTGTCGCAACGACAGGAGTGGAAGGGTTAAAAACAATTATTCCAATCGCAGCGATTAGTAGTTGGTATGATTATTATCGTGCAAATGGGGCGGTTATTGCGCCGGGTGGTTATCAAGGAGAAGATACAGATAATATGGCTGAAGCAGTACTAACAAGAAAGAACCCTGAAGTTTGCGGGCAAATTATTAAAGAACTAACAGCTGGACAAGATCGTAAAACAGGCGATTATAACGATTTTTGGGATAAACGTAACTATGTAAAAGATGTTAAGAATGTGAAGGCTAGTGTGTTTGTTGTTCACGGTTTAAATGATTGGAATGTAAAAACGAAGCAGTTCTCACAGTGGTGGGAAGCTCTTGGCGAAAATAATGTTCCTCGTAAAATGTGGTTACATCAAGGTGGACACGGCGGAACATCAAGTAATAACTGGCAACAAACCCAAAATAAATGGTTCGATTATTGGTTATATGGAATTGAAAATGGAATTATGGATGAACCGATGGTAGATGTACAACGTGAAAATAAATCGTGGCAAAAAATAAAAAATTGGCCAGATCCAGCAGCTGTACCATCAAAAGTCCGTATGTATTTAAGTAATAAAGCAGTCAATCTACCATTAAGTATGGGATCAGTAAACAATGTTTTCTCATTAGTAGATGATGCCAAAATAAAGTCAAATCAACTAGTAGAAAACCCTGAGTTAGAAATAGCGAATCGATTAGTATATACAATGCCTGTACTGCAAAAAGATATGCGAATAAGTGGTACGCCTAAAATTTCAATAACAGGAAATATTGATCGATCTGTTTCAAATTTAACAGCTTTACTTGTTGATTATGGCGGAGCGAGGCCTGAAATTGTAACGAGAGGTTGGATGGATCCGCAAAACTTAAATAGTATAGAAAATTCAACAGCGATTCAACCTGGTAAAGATTACACATTTACATGGGACATGCAGCCAGATGATTACGTATTTAAAGCAGGACATCAAATGGGGGTCGTTTTAATCGCAAGTGACTACGATTATACAATTAGACCGAAAGCAGGAACAAAGCTTACGGTGAAATTGAGTGAAGTAACATTGCCGATTGTGAAATAAATGGTTTTTGATGAAGAGCTTACTATAGTAAGCTCTTTGCTTATAATCAGAATTTTCAAGTTTTATATGTTCAATCGCTAGGAAATATTATACAATGTAAATATATTATATAGAAAGCGAGTGATATATTATGACAGTCAGCTCTTTCGAATTCTCATTAAAATTTGAGGTACGGAAAGATTAAGTAAATTAGAATCTTCCGTACACATAAAACGGAGGAGAAAATAAATGTTTAGTTATTATAGTACACTTTGTACGGAATTATATGATTTCACAAAACCTGTCGGTTACTCTTTGAATGGTGATATTGAATATTATCAAGATCGTTTAAAAAGTTGTAAAGGGAGAATTCTCGAAGCAGCAGTAGGATCGGGACGTGTCATTATTCCATTTCTTGAAGCTGGCTTTAAAGTTGATGGGATAGATTATTCGCCTGAAATGCTAGACTCTTGCCGTATGCGGTGTAAAGAGAGAGGCTTGCATCCTAATTTATATGAAGGAAGCTTACAACAATTTTCACTGCCACATAAATATGAAGCGATAATAATTCCTACTGGATCCTTTTGTTTAATTGAAAATCGTGATGATTCTATAAATGCTCTGAAATGTTTTTATCGACATCTTAATCTAGGCGGGCGTTTAATTGTAGATCTTGCGCTTCCATATGACTGGAAGACGGGTGAGATTCATACATCGATTTTTTCTCTGCCAAGCGGGGACGGAATTACATTAGAAAATAAATCAATTGAAATAGATTGGCTTAACCAAGTAACTGTATCATATTTAAAATATGAAAAATGGAGTAAAGGACAGTTAGTACAAACTGAACTACAACGTTTTGCAATGCGGTGGTATGGAATAGAAGAGTTTAAGCTCCTTTTAGAAAGTATAGGTTTCACTGACATTACTTGCTCTGCTGACTATGTTTATGAAAAGCAACCGTCAAATGCAGAACAAATTATTACTTTTGAAGCTGTACGAAAGTAATAATATAGGAACTATTCATGAAAATAAGGCAATCGACACAACATCGACTGCCTTATTTTCAATTTTAGGATATGTTTTATTTCATTGTTTATAGAGAAAAATCGAAGGCAAACAAATGAAATTCATCTTAATATTTGGCCCGCAAGCAGTCGGGAAAATGACGGTCGGGCATGAGTTAGAAAAAATAACTGATTTAAAGCTATTTCATAATCATATGACGATTGATTTTGTTAGCTCGTTTTTTGATTACAGTACAAAGCGGAAGCACAACGGTTAGTAAGTTTGTTTCGTAATGAACTGTTTGAAGAAGTGTCTAAAAGTGATTTATACGGAATGATTTTTACATATGTATGGGCATTTGACCTTCAATCGGATTGGGAGTACATAAACCATGTAGTAAGTATTTTTGAATCAAAAGGCGCAGCAGTATATTTTGTAGAGCTCGAGGCAGAATTAGATGAAAGATTAGAGCGAAATAAAAGTCCACATAGACTAGAGCATAAACCGAAAAAAAGAGACATTGAATGGTCTGAAAAAAATTTAAAAGAAACGATGAAAAAACATAGATTAAATTCATTTCATGATGAAATTGAAAAAGAAGAGTACATAAAAATTAATAATACTCATTTGAGTGCTAAAGAAGTAGCTGTAATGATTAAGGAAAAATTCCGATTGTAAAATACTTAAATGCTGTTACGTTTTCATTGTCCAAGCATTCTCCTACTAACTACATATACTATTTATGTTAAAGTCAGTCACTATTTTAAATGGGCTGTTATTTTACTATAAATGACACTTTAGAGAAGTGGGAGGAATAAACTTGGAAAACGAAGAACAAGGAAGAATTGAAAATCAAGTGTATTCAAATCGAGTAGTGAGATCAGAATTTGATGAGAATTGGGAAACTTGTATTTCAAAAAGTGGTTATGTAATCTATGTAGCTACAAGTGATCATGCTGAAGTAATAGTTTTACTTTCAGATGGTTCAAGTAAATTATTAATCTTCGAAAAAGGTGGTAAAGTAGTAGTAGGTGGCGGTGGAACGAGTCATTACAGCAAACCGCATATTGCAAGAAACATTTAATGTGAAAATGATAATCGAGAAGACGCTGGTAACCTTATAGTCTTTAATTTTTATATGGAGATACGTATAATAAAGTGAGTTTTTGTTTTAGATTCTGGCGTTTTTTCTAACAAAAATAAGATGAAAAAGATCTTTAACGTATAAAGGTCTTTTTTGTTTTATTCACAAATCAAATTAATGGAGGTGAGCTAATAATGAAAAATATTTGAGTAACCTATGTTTTTTCGGGTGTTCTCCTATTCGGCCTTACATGTATAACTTCCGCAATTTCCGCGGGTTCATTAGAAATTTGGGATAGAGGAAGCGGGAAATTCTTTACTGCATTTTATGAAATCCAGGGTACAATTTTATCGGTAATTTCAATTTGTTTTATTATAGCAGGGATATACTGTATACATAAAAAAGTGTAGTGAAAAACAATCAGCCTTTCATGTACTATACATGAAAGGCTGATTGTTTTTATGTGTTGAAGGAGTCTTTTAGAAGAATTGTAGTTTTTAGATTGATAGTTAAAACTGTAACAGCTTATGTATAATTAATATCATTTTGTCAAATGAATGTCACATAAAAGTCTTATAGTGTATATAGAAAGTGAAACATATACAAAGCAGGAGATGAAATGATGAAAAAGGCACTACAATATATATTCATATTATTTACGTTAGTTACTTTAAGTTATGTAATTTATATTAACTATGAAAAGCAGAAAGAGATTAAAAATAATAAACAAGTAATTAGTGAAGTTGCAAAGAGGTATGATATTCCAGATTGGATACCATTATCTATTGCTGATCATGAAACAAAATTTAACCGAAAAGCGATAGGGGATAACGGAACATCTTTCGGATTATTCCAATTACATCGTGGTGGATTAGCACCAGCGCAATTATCGGAAGAGAGTTTAGTGGATTCGCGTATAAATACAACGATAGCAATTTCAAGTATGGTCAAATCGTATGAACGTGGTGTGAAAAAAGGACTGCAGGATTGGGAGTTGCTTAAATATGTTGCTAATACATCAGGGTGGCCAGGAAACTTAGGGGGAGAATGGACAGATAATAATACGAAATATAATAAAGGGCTAGAACAATCATATCAATTATATAAAAAAGAGAAGTAGATATAAAAAGGCATTTTCAATTTGGGGAAATGTCTTTTTTATGTTATAGTATAAAAGTGTTTGGGTGTTATGTTATTTCGATATATCTTCAAATTTGTTGTGTAGTATTTTTATATTAAATAACTACTAAAATCATTTTTTTATATAAGGAGTAAGAAGTAGGGATATGAAAAATATAGATTTTATACTAGAAAGTGATGAAACATTAAAACCGTCAGAACGATTAGTACTATTATTATTAGAGAAGCATAGAATGTTATATACGAACGATCTATTAGCTCTTTCAAATTTATCATATAAAACATTAACAGATTCACTAACAGCACTCGTTTTAAAGTCTTATGTTTTAAAGGATACAGGTAAGGGAAGAAGGCAGAATTGTTATAGATTAGTATGATAAGAGTACTGCTATAGATTCTTGCTATATATGTATTTTTCAAATGTAAGGATAAATTCCGTTTTTATTTTCAAATGATAAAAAACTATTAATTTAAGTAAATAGCCGGTTTTGATATGTAAAGAGTTTATGGCTGCTAAATATATAATTTCATTTCATTTTTATTAATGTTTATTAGTTGTAAGTGAAAATGATATTTTTTTAAACAATTATAAAAATGAAATTCAAAAACAGTCTACTCATTAGAGTCGGTTGTTTTTTTATTAGGATAGCGAATTATAAAAATAATATTATTATGTAAACTTAATTATTTAGAAAGGAACATGTGATTATTAATGGAATTTATTAAGGGATACTTAATATTTGTATACATGGAGGTTCATTATGAAACAAATCATATCAATATCACAAGCAGTCATAAGCGGGGAAAAAGAAAAGGTAGTAGAAATCATTAATACGGATCCAAGTGTTGTTAACGAATTTAGTGAAGAGGGCTGGACACCACTTCATTTAGCAGCTTATTTTGGACAGAAAGAACTAGCAAGCTTCCTTTTAGAACAGGGTGCAGATATACATATTAGAGCAAAAAACGAAAATGAAAATACGCCACTTCAAGCAGCAATTGCGAACAAACAAAGCGAGCTTGTAGCTTTCTTAATTGAAAAGGGATCAGATGTGAATGCAGTTCAAAGTGGTGGCTGGACAGGACTTCATGAAGCAGCGTTATTAGGAAATGAAGAAATCATTATATTACTTCTTGAAAATGGTGCTAATAAAATGATTAAGAAAAATGATGGGAAAACCGCATATGATATTGCTTTAGAAAAAGGGCATGAATCCCTATTACATCATTTGCAAGAGGAAGTGAGCTTATGATTAGCCACTGGAATGTAGGGATTTTTCTTTTTAATGAAGTGGAAGTGTTAGATTTTGCGGGTCCATTTGAAGTTTTTTCCGTTACATCAACAAGTGAAGGTCAACCATTTACAGTTCATACTGTTAGTAAAGATGGAGAAATGATTACAGCGAGAAATGGATTAAAGGTACAACCGGACTATAGTATCGAAAACTTGCCTCCAGTTGATATTTTAATTATTCCTGGTGGGTTAGGTGTTAGAGAAAACGAAATGAAAAATGAAATAATAACAAATTGGATCCGCGAGCAAATGAAAGAAGTAAAGTTAATGACTTCTGTTTGTACCGGTGCGCTTTTACTTGCGAAAGCTGGATTACTCGATGGTTTCAAAGCGACAACACATTGGGCAAGTATTGAAAGTTTTAGAAATGATTTTCCGAATGTGGAAGTGTTAGAGAATGTAAAGTTTGTAGATGAGGGGCATATTATTACGTCTGGAGGAATTTCAGCTGGAATTGATATGTCATTTCACATTGTGAGAAATTTGTTGGGTGCTCGGGTTGCTGAAGAAACAGCGAAGATGATGGAATATGATATTGATTTACAATATTAAAAAGTAAAACAAGACCAGCAGTTGGATATTTCCAGCTGCTGGTCTTGTTTTATATTGACTGAATATGCGCTAATTCCTCATCTGTAAGAATCGGACGGATAGACGAGTCTGCATTTTCTTTCGCTTGTTTTTCTGTTTTTGCGCCAGGAATTGCGACCGATACCGCTGGATGAGTGAGGACATAACGAAGTGCAAGTTGCCCTAAGGTTTGATTTTCATTTGAGAGTAATCGTAGTTTCTCTACTTTTTGTAAATCTTCTTGAAACCACTTTTCTTTTGGCCATTCTTTGCGTAAATCTCCGTCAAGAAAAGTTGTTTTATTTGTAAATTTTCCAGTTAATATCCCCATTTTTAAAGGGCCGCGTATAACAGCTCCTAAATTGTTCTCCTGTAGGTAGGGCAGTATGTCGTTTTCTGGTTTTCGGTTTAATATGTTGTAATCAAGTTGCACAACATCAATTTCATTGTTTTTATTGAAGTGTTTTATATATTGTATGTCGTGAGTTGAAACACCAACAGCTCTTACTTTTCCGTCCCGTTTTAATATTTCAAATGCTCGTAAAAATGCTTCTGTTTCTTCTTGTTTATCCCACCAAATGTGACAGAAATAAACATCAATATAATCTGTTTCTAAGCGCAGTAAGCTAGTTTCAAATACTGCGATCACTTTTTCTGCAGTATTATAAACAGGCTCTCCACTTGGATCATAGTGATGCCCAATTAAACCGCCTTTCGTTGATAAAACGATATTATTACGGTGCTCTCTTATCGCTTGAGTTACTAACCTTTCACTATGTCCTAATCCGTATACATCAGCAGTATCAATAAAGTTTACGCCACATTCAATTGCTTTCTTCATAGCGGTTATAGATTGTTTGTCGTTAACAGGACCCCATTCATCGCCGCCAATCGCCCACGCTCCAAAGCCAATTTCAGAAACAGTAATTCCAGTTTTACCTAATGTACGGTAGTGCATCATTTTTCCTCCTTGTAAGCATGTTATAACATCGGTATGCAAAACTAGAATTTATATGTGTAAAAATGTTTTCTACAATTGGGGAAAAAGAATAACATAAACTACTATTTTATAGCAGCATAAATAAAAATTCTCATTTTAAATACAGAGATGTCGTCGAACGCTATCTCTAATTGGTTAATTTGTGAGATTTTTTTGTGAAGGAGGTTATTTTATAAGAATAGAATTTAAGTTAGTAAGAGATCGTGCCTATGGTAGTGAGAAAATATGGGTTAGGGGGATTTGAAAATGAGGAAACTCAAAAGAGTCAATGTTCCTAATATACCAGAGCAACTATCACAGCCTAACGACAAGCGAACTATAAATAAGAAGAAGTTAAGGCGTTTTATTTTCATGTTCATTTTTATTGCTGCGACTACTTTGTACGTTCAATATATTTTAACGAAACAACAAGAAGTAATTAATGGCAAAAAAAATACAATAACAAATCAAAAGAAACAATTAGTTTCTTTAAAGAAAGATCAAGGTTCTTTAAAGACTAACATTGAGAATTTAACCGATAATGAAGAAGAGATTTTAAAGTTTGCTAGAAAAGAGTATCAATTTTCTAAGTCAAACGAAACAATATTCGTATTGCCAAAGTGAAGTGGTGGAACAGTTAGCGATAGCTAACTGTTTTTTTGATGTATGAGGGAAAAGTTGTTTGTAGTGTGAATGTCATGGTACAAGGAGCAATGACATATTGTAAAAATGAGAAGTTTGAGCCAATTTTAATTGTTTTAAGAGATTTTCATAATTATGGAATATATGTCAAAATAAATATTGTTAAAATTCTGTCAATTGTATATAATACAAAGTAAGCGGATACATTTTTTAATCAACGTTGAGTTAACAGCTTATACGTCTGTTAAGAAAACCGTTATCCTCGTATAAGAAAGGAAGATAGCTGTGTACGCTTCAAATACAATTTACGTCGTAGGGGATGCGAAAGCACCTCAAAATAATCCCATTACCGAAAAGTTCAAAAGTTATTTTGTAGCATTTGTACTTGAGAAGGATACAGGGGAAATTGTAGATGCAGATTGCTCAGCCACAATTGCATTAACATCTCAATTTGTTAAATATTTGTTTCTACATAAAAATATTAATGACCCAGCATTAGTAACAGAAATAAAAAATCGGTACTTCGGTTCGTCTCAAAAGGCGCTACTTGTAGCGCTAAAGGATGCACAGAAAAAATATAATCAGATCGCTGCTTTGTCTACCCATTCATAGACAAAATCCAGCCGTAAGAATCTTCTTATGGCTGGATTTTTTTGTTTCGTATTAACGGAAAAGCCACCCGGATATTAAAGTATCACTCTATAAACAATGAAAGGATGAACAAAATGAAAATTACCGATGTGAAGGTAAACCGCCGACATGTAAAGCTTCATACACCGTTTAAAACTGCGCTTCGCACTGTAACGGAAATCGAAAGTATAGATGTGTTTATTCATACAGATGAAGGGATTGTTGGAAAAGGAGCTGCTGCAGCAACACCGGTTATTACAGGTGATTTTGCCAACGGGATTGAGGAAGCAATATTAGGGCCAATTCGATCCGTATTAGTTGATAAAGATGTGCTGCAATTTCAAACGTTATTGTTACACATTCAAATGAGCTGTATAGGAAATACAAGTGCGAAAGCGGCGGTAGATATGGCTTTATACGATGTATATTGTCGATTTCACAACATACCGTTATATGCATTGTTAGGTGGGAAGAAAGAGATTCATACTGATATTACGGTAAGTGTGGATGAGCCTTTATTAATGGCAAAAGAAGCGAAAAAGCATATCGAAAAGGGATTCCAAACATTAAAAATTAAGGTGGGTAAAGAGGCACATTTAGATTTAGAACGCATAGAGGCAATTCGAAATGTAGTACCAAAGAATACGACGTTACGTTTAGATGCAAATCAAGGATGGAAACCGAAAGAAGCGGTTTCTATTATTAGAGAAATGGAGAATAGAAATTTAAATATAGAATTTGTAGAACAACCAGTTCATGCGAAAGATTGGGAAGGATTAAAGTACGTGAAGGACAATGTACAAACGCCTATTATGGCAGATGAAAGTATGTTTTCGGCAAGCGATGCATTAAAGATTGTCCAAGGAGGATATGCAGACCTACTTAATATTAAATTAATGAAATGCGGCGGCATACGAGAAGCATGGAAAATTGCAGATATTGCGGAAGCAGCAGGTGTGAAATGTATGGTTGGAAGTATGATGGAACCTTCACTTTCAGTTAGCGCTGTTGCCCATTTAGCTGCGGCACATCCGAATATTCATTACTTTGATCTTGATGCACCGTTATGGTTAGTAGAAGAGCCAGAAGGGATGACTTACACTGGTCCAGAGGTAAACCTACATTCTATAGTGAATATACAATCTTAGAAGTAGTACCTAGTAAACTATCTTATAAGGGGGATATATATGAAAAAAGTAGGAACTGCATTTTTAACAACTTTATTTATATTTTCATCGTTTACTTCGGTGAATGCTGAAGAGAAGAAGGATAGTAAAGCATTTATAGATGTATCTGCTGCAACGTTATGGACTGCACCAGATTCATTACGACCAATTGATGCACCGAGTGCGACAAATCCAGTTGATTTATGGAAGTGGACGAAATCAATGACGCTAGATGAGAAGCTTTGGTTAACGAGTGCAAATAAATTAGAAACGCAAGCGCTACTCGGTCAAGAAGTAACGGTTGTTGATAAGAAAGGTGACTGGGTGAAAGTGTTAGTCCACGGTCAGCCAACACCAAGAAACGAAGTAGGTTACCCGGGATGGATGCTCGAAAAACAATTAACGTATAATCAGGAATTTGCAGATAAAACAAACGAAGCTTTTGTATTAGTAACGAAACCGACAGCAATTGTATATATTAACCCTTCTGAAAAACATAAATCGCTTGAAGTCAGTTATAATACGCGTTTACCGCTATTAAGTGAAGATACGATCTCATACCGCGTATTGTTGCCAAATGGTCAGAAGGCGTGGCTACGGAAAAATGATGGAACTGTTTACCATTCTCAAAATGATATTCCGACTCCAACCGCTGATGACTTAATAAACACCGGAAAAATGTTTTTAGGATTACCGTATATATGGGCTGGTACAAGTGGATTCGGATTTGATTGCTCTGGATTTACACATACGATTTATAAATCACATGGTATTACAATACCGAGGGATTCTGGTCCACAATCAAAAGCAGGAATTGCGGTTGATAAAGAAAACCTACAAAAGGGCGATTTAATATTCTTTGCACATAATCAAGGAAAAGGTAGTGTTCATCACGTTGCCATGTATATTGGTGATGGAAATATGATTCACTCACCAAAGGCTGAAAGATCGGTAGAAATTATACCGCTAAATACACCAGGATATATAGAAGAATACGCTGGTGCTCGTCGTTACTTACCTTAAAAAAGATAGGGGGGCTTTATATGAAAAAGGTTGTTCGCTACTCATTAGTTAGTACTCTACTTGTATCTTCATTTTTAGTAGGCTGTGCTAAAGAAAAAACAGCTACAAAGCCGAAAGCTGAGAAGAAAGTATTACAACTACTAGAAACGGGTGAAATTCCATCATTAAATTCAGGGAAAGTAACAGATGCGGTATCATTTAACGTTTTGAATAACGTAATGGAAGGGTTATTCCGTTTATCGAAAAATGATGAAGTGATTCAAGCGGGAGCACAAAAATATGAAGTGAGTAAAGATGGTAAGACATATACATTCCACTTACGTGATGCGAAATGGTCTAACGGAGATCCAGTAACAGCTCATGATTACGTATATGCTTGGAAGCAACTTATAAATCCAGATACAGCCTCTCAATATGCATATATCGCGTACGATGTGAAAAATGCGGAGAAGATAAATAAGAAACAATTAGGCTTAGAAGAATTAGGTGTGAAAGCAAAGGATGATAAAACGTTCATTGTAGAGCTGGAACATCCTGTACCGTATTTTACGAAACTACTCATTTTACCATCTTTCTATCCAATTAATGAAAAATATGCGAAGGAGCAAGGTGATAAATACGGGTTAGAGGCAAATAAAGCGATATATAATGGGCCGTTTACATTATCAGAGTGGAAGCACGAAGCGAGCTTTACAATGAAGAAAAACGATAAATATTGGGATAAAAAAGAAGTGAAGTTAGATGAAGTAAACTATCAAATTGTTAAAGAAATTTCAACTGCGGTAAATTTATATGAGACAGATAAAGTTGATAGAGCTGTCATTTCAACAGAATTCGTAGATAAATATAAAAATAATAAAGAGTTGAAACAATATACAGATCCGGTTATGTATTTCTTCCGTTTCAATGAAAATGTACCGATTCTTAAAAATAAAAATGCACGTCTTGCGCTAAGTACAGTGTTTGATAAAAAGGGCTTGGCGACATCATTTTTAAATGACGGATCAGTTGCGGCGAACTACTACGTACCAAAAGGATTCTTAAAAGGACCAGATAAGAAAGATTTTAGAAGTACAGCAGGCGAGTTTAATAAGACGGATGTAAAACAGGCAAAGGAATATTGGGAAAAGGCGAAGCAAGAGACAGGCACAAATGAAGTGACGTTAGAACTATTAAACTATGACTTAGAGAACTTTAAAAAAGTAGGCGAATATATTAAAGAACAGCTTGAGAAAAACTTACCAGGGCTAAAAGTAAATGTGAAATTACAACCACATACGCAAAAACTAGCATTAGAGAAGAAAAAAGAATACGAAATGTCGTTATCACGCTGGTTACCTGATTATCCAGATCCAATGACATACTTAGAAGTTTTCCTTTCGGGAAGTACCGTAAATAATACAGGATATGCAAATCCAGAGTATGATGCGTTAATTAAGAAGATTAAAACAGAATTAGGTAATGATGAAAAAGCTCGTTGGAAAGCACTGCAAGGTGCGGAAAAAGTGCTCCTTGATGATGCGGTAATTGCACCAGTATTCCAGCGCGGTCTTTCTTACTTACAAAAACCATATGTGAAAGAATTATATGTACATCAATTCGGTCCAGCTACAAGTTTAAAATGGGCAGATGTACAAAAATAAAGTGATGGAGAAACAGACTTCACGTATGTGATAGTCTGTTTTTTCTTATAGCTTCAAATGAATTATAGACATTTTATAAGTTTTTTCATCACTTAAAAATAAAATTATTACATAAATTCCAGTGTGAAATTTATGTAGAATCTTGTATAATTAACATGTTTCTTTGGAAGCATTTTCTTGCGCTATTTGTATAGGACTTAATAGAGTAAGGGAGGAAATACATACATGTATATAATAGATAAATAGAATGGGACATGTATAGAAAAAAGGAGAAAAATGATGACGTGTCATAAACAAGGGTTACAATTTATTCGTAATAGAAAGAGGAACAACCGATGAAGATGAAGCATGCTTTTGGTCCAATTATTTTAGCGTGTCTACTCTTTTTCATTGTATTGCTTATTCCATCTAAGAGTTTAGTATCACTAATAAGCGATAAAAAAATAGAAGATGCAGCAACTTCCTTACAAAAAGAGAAATTACAAAGTGTTTTCTTGCAACAGAAAATGTTAGAGAATTCGCAGTATTTACCGATGTATGGTTCATCAGAGTTTTTACGAATGGATGCATATCATCCATCTAACTATTTTAAAGTAAATCCAGCAGGTTTTACCCCATTTTTAATAGGGACTGGTGGTACGCAAAGCTTGGCTCATATATTAAATATGACGTCTACAATGGATGAATTAGAAGATAAAAAGGTAGTCTTTGTTCTTTCACCACAATGGTTTACAAAAACCGGTGTATCACAAGGGGATTTTACAAATAATTTCTCCAAACAACAAGCCTATCACTTTATTTTTAATGACGAAATAAAGCCTGAAATGAAGAAAAAAATCGCGAAACGTTTACTAGATTATAAAGTTGTTCGTAAGGATGCGATATTAAATAGTTCGCTAGAAAGTATTGTATATAACGATACAAAACATAACATAAAAGCCGGACTAGCTAAACCGCTAGCGTATATGTACCGGAACATTTTAGATCATCGAGATTTATTTAACTCTCTATTTAAGATCGAACCGATGAAAGAGGAAACAAATATGGGATTACGTTCGCTTTCTTGGGAAGATGCACGTAAACATGCGGAACAAGAAGGTAAAGTAGGATCCACAACAAATACATTCGGAATTGAAAATCCATATTATTATAAACATAATTTAAAGAAAAAATTAAAAGGTTTAAAAAACTTTAGAGCAAATGAATCGTATGATGATTCACCAGAATATGATGACTTACAAATTGTTTTAGATCTTTTCAAAGAAAAAAATGTAAAACCACTCTTTATTTCTGTGCCTGTAAACGGACCGTGGTATGATTACGCTGGTTTCCCAAAAGAGCGTCGTGATGTGTATTACAATAAGGTTCGCGATCAAGTCGAGAAAGCAGGATACCCAGTAGTCGATTTTTCTAGCCATGAATATGATAAGTATTTCTTAAAAGATACAATTCATTTAGGCTGGAAAGGATGGATCTATTTTGATGAAGCAGTGCAGAAGTTTTACTCTGAAAAATAATGCATAAACAATAGAAACAGGAATGGCAATAAAGCCGTTCCTGTTTTTTAGTATAGAGGATTTTGGTGTGGGCAATTTGGAAAGGCGTGTATATCTTGAATTTGTCTAAAGTCATAATGTTTCATGGCGAACTGGGCTTGGTAGAGATATTCATAAACATATAATTGACCATCATGTGCAGAACATAATACCCCAGAAGCTCCTTGCCCATTAACGAAGGAGATGCCGATAGGGCGTCCGATTAAGTATGGTATTTTTTGATGCCAGTGCATAGGGGAATCAATCCTTTTTGAGTTACTATACGTATTTTATGGTGGAATTGTTGCTTATCCATGTAAATCTTAGACTGGAGGGGTTTTTATGTAATGTCTAGAAGTTATATATGAATCGATTATTAGTGTGAAAGAGGAAGGAATGAATTATGGAGAAAGAAAGTATTCTAGAAAAAAAGTTAAGTCTAATAGATTGGTGCCAAACGTTGAAGTATGTAACTAAAATGATGTATGGTTAAACCTTTTAGAAAAGGTTCATGGGGAACCGCGGATGTGATTTCACATTTAATCGTTTGGGATGAGTTTTTAATGAAGTTTAGAATTCCATACTTTATAAGCGGACAATCTGTACCCAATGTTCCAACAGATGTTGAGGAAATGAATAAGGGTGCAATAAAATATGCAAGGTCTGGTATTTCAAAAGAAGAACTAATAGATCAATTTAGCTTTACTCGTAAACAATTAGTAGACCAAATTGAGCGAATTCCTGCTCGTAATTTTAATAATGACTATCAATTTGGTGCAAAAAAAGTGAGGTTAAATAATTATTTTTCATCACTTATCGAGCATGACTTAAAGCATAAAAAAGAAATAATACAATTTCTAATACATGATCAAGCCGATAATAAAAACCGCTATAATTCTTAATGAATTTATAGCGGTTTTTATTATAATCTTAAGCAAGATTTTTACGTTTTTTTGTCCATTTTTTTATTACGAAATATAAAAGTATAAGTACAATGCCACCGATAGCGAACGATTTCACATACGGTCCAGCAATATCGTTAATATTCTCCCAATTTTCACCTAGTTTCTCACCTAAATAAATGAAAATGATAGACCAAGGGATGATCGCAAGTGCTGTTAATGTAGTGAAACGTAGTAATGGCATTTTTGTAATACCAGCAGGAATTGATATCGCATGACGAACGATAGGAATGAAACGTGCAGTGAAAATTACGCCAGTTCCGTAACGATTAAACCAATCTTCAGCAGCATCCATTTGTTTTTTATGTATGAAAATATACTTACCGTAACGTTCTAATACAGGGCGACCACCATATCGACCAATCCAGTAAACAAAGATTTGGGCAATAACACCACCAATTGTACCGAATATAACTGCGCCTACAAATGAGATACTACCATTGAATACTAAGTATCCCGCATAAGCAAGGACAATCTCACTTGGAATAATTTCAATCATAAGTCCAAGCATTATGCCCCAATAACCTAATCCCTCAAAAAATGTTAATACTGAATGAATAAAACTACTTAACATTGTTGCACCTTCTAATTTATGAATTTTGAATATAAGCCCCTTTATTTAATAACATAAAAGGTTCACTATATGTAGATTATACCTTATTCATATAGGGGATTGCCATTTCAATTCTTTTATGTCTCTCATAAGTATTATAGTAAAGGATATAAGCCATGTTTTCATGAAGAGATAATGAAAAGATTATTAAAAATTTCTCATATTTAAAGAGAATGAAAGGATTAGTAGACTGAAAATTTTGTATAATGATGTAAGTGTTGAATTTACAAAGGGGGAGAAGTTATGCGTTTTACAGATCCTATTTACGGATCAATTACTATTCAAGATAGAGATATTATACGATTGATCGATACTAAAGCGTTTCGAAGGTTGGCCCATATTAAACAACAAGGACATACATATTTTTTACACGAGAACGCAATACATACGAGGAACGAACATTCAATAGGTGTATATGTACTAGTTAATAAAGTGATAGAACATCTTACGGAGATTGGTGACATTCATTTGTCAGAATATGAGCGAAAGTTAGTATCTACTGTAGCCCTTCTACACGATGTTGGACACGGTCCATATTCGCATTGCTTTCAGAAAATATCTGGAGAGGATCACGGGGATTGGACTGTTCGAATTATTCAAGAGGATGATGAAATACGCACAATTTTAAATAAGACTTCCGGATTATTAGAAGATGTAACGAAAGGTTTATCAGAAGATGGAGTTTTTCCGATTATAGATGAGCTATTATTTAATTCACTAGGAATGGATCAATTAGATTTTTGGAATAGAGATTTATATTATTCATCGCTTGAGTTAGAAGGTATTGAGATAAAAGAACTAATTGCCAGTATGCGTTTTATAGATGGAAAGCTTGTTATTGAAGAAACGGGAATACCTTTTATTGAACAGCTAATTAAGATGAAAAAAGAGCTTTATAATAATGGGTTTGGTCATCCGTTTGTAGTAGGTAAAGATTTATTGTTACAAAGCATTTTTAAAAAGATAGAAGAGAAAAAACTGTCGTTTTATACTCTGGAGTTACAAAATTTCTTTCGTAAAGTAGAGAAATTAGAAGTGAAGGGCTTTCTTCCATTGCAGGATGAAATGATTGCTAATGAAATAAAGTACCTTGCAAAATCAAATCATTTAGAAATAGCATCATTAATTCAGCTTTATTCTTCAACATCCAAAAGCTTAGCATTTGAAAAAGGGCTAGAAGGTGATTTTAACGAAGAAAATAACAAATTAGCGATAATAACTGAGAAAAAGGCTTACAGTTCATATGTAGGTGGTATTTATGTTTATAGAAATGGTCAGTTAGAAGATATAATAGAACGATCATTTTACATTCGGGACATTGTGAATTTGCCAAAAAAAGAATATGCGTATTCAATTTAATTGACCAAGTAATTCGAAATTGGATGGGGTGAAAATATGTATTGGCATGAGCGTTTATTAGAAATGGATGACTTACCAATTATATTAGAGTGGTATAATGACGAAGAATTACATAACATAGCGGACGTGAAACTATTCAAACGATATACAATAGAAGAACTTCAAAAGTATTGGACAGAAAAACTGTCTCGATCTTATGCAAGTTATCATGTGATCGTAGTAGAGGATGAAGTAATAGGGAGAGTTGGATTAAAAAAGAAGAGAAATGACGATATATATGTGATGGAGTACTCAATATTGATTGGCGTCTCAAATTTATATTCAAAAGGGCTTGGAACAGAGATTACAAATTATTTTATCGCTAAATCATTTTTAGACCCTGATATACAAGCGGTTGTATTGCAAGTTAGGGAAGATAATAAGAGGGCAATGCGATGCTATGAGAAAGCAGGGTTCAAAAAAATTGAATCATATGTAGAGAATCAGTTGAAAATGTATGAGATGCAAAGAGTTAAGGAGTGCAAAATAGTATAGAAATTAAAAAATAGGAGCAAATCTGCTCCTATTTTTTACGGTTTCACTTCTAAATTTTGTAAAAATAATGTTGCTGTTACGTAACGTTTCGCTAACATTTGTACATATGCGGTATGTACAGAAAGGGTGGCGATAATAATGGCGTTACGAATTGCTTCGCGTTGTTCGTTATTAATTTGATCGAACTTACTTGCTATTTTATCAGCTCTTTCTTTCACGATATTTTCAATTGTATGGATTGTGTCTGTTGCATTTAATTGTAAGCAATTCCCTTGATTGAGTTCTTCAAATAGAGAAGAGTATGCTCCGTACAAATGAACAGGATTGATTAAGTCATCACTTCGATCGGCTGGGTCATTTACGATAAGACGTAATAGCTTACGAATAGATTCAAAATCAAGCGCTGTTTTTAAATCTTCGACAATGAATAGTAATGCTGCTTGTTCGATTGAGTATTTTTTCCCTTTTTGAGGGGAGCCAATCATTTCTTTTATATCTCGTTTCACCCAGTTTTGCATAGCAGTTACAGAGAAACTCGTGTTTTCAATCTGATTGCCAAGCGCAACTATTTCATTTAAAGAAAAACCGACATCCGTATCGTCAATCTTAATCAATTTTTCAAAAATAGGTGAAAGTGCGGTTGTAATAAAAGCAGTAACGCTTTGTCCGCTTTCAATATCTTTTTTATGTGACTTTGCCCAAGCTTCTTGTAAAATGCCGAGAGGCTTCTTCGTATTCCATCCTCTTAGTGATAGAAGGAGCGTTGCCATTTCGTTTCGTGTGAGATGAAATGTTTCCATCTTTTCACCTCCAAAATTATAAAAAGTTCTTATGAACTTATAATATGTTTTGTTTCATTTAAAGTCAATTCCGTTTTGCTTAATTTTTCCTATGTCATGAAATTGTCGTAAGTAAATAATGCTTGCATATTTCGACAAAAGTTCATATAATAAGTTCATAAGAACCTTTAAAATGGTTTTAAAACAAATCTATCATTCTGAATTTACTAGAAAGGTAGATTTCACATATATCTATATAAAAGGAGAATGGATATAATATGTTGAAAAAACTTGTAGCAGTAATGACAGCATTCATGGTTATCTTTGGGGCTAGTAGCTTTATGTTCGTAGATCATGCGGCAGCGAAAAGTTACAAATCTGGTAAAAAATCATATACACCAAGTTCAGGTCAAAAGTCAAAAGTTGATTTAAACAAAAAAGATTCTAATGTGAATTCACAAAAAACGACAACTGATTCAAAAACAAAAGCAACAAACACAGCGCCAAAAAGTAATAAAGGTGGCTTTATGAAAGGCTTATTACTAGGTGGTCTTGGTGGTTTACTAATGGGTAGCTTATTTGCAAATATGGGAGCACTTGGTTCTGTATTAGCGTTTATGGTAAATATGTTAGTAATGGCTGGTATCGTAATGTTAGCAGTTCGTGCATTTAAATACTTCAAAGATCAACGTAAGAAAAAGGCAGATGAAGTAGCATGGAAACAATAAAAATTTCTGAACAAGAACTTATAAATGCGCTTTGCGTATATATCGCTGAAAAAAGACAAGTTGGTCCAGAAGAAGTTTCAGTTGAACTAATGTATGATGATGACTACGGTTTCTCTGCAGAAGTAGAGGTAAATGGTCGCCAGCAAATTTTAATTCAAGCAAACTTAATCGAAGCACTACGCTTGTTGCTTGATCGAGAATACAACGTCAATTCATTTGCAGCAAGATTGCAACTTGAATTAGATGATGAAGAAGGCATCTACGCATTAGCGAAATTTAATAATAATGAACAATAAAACTGTTAGAGCTGTATGCTCTAACAGTTTTTTATTTGGATTAATATTGTTAGTATGTTTCCTCTTTTGGGATAAAATCCAATTATTAATAAACTAATGAATTGGTAAAAACATGTTATTATAATCAAGAATATTTTATGTTAATAGGAGGATATAATGAAAAATAAATTATTAGTAGCATTAGCTACGGTTTGTTTATCTTTAACTGCTTGCAATTCAACAGAACAAACGAAAGATGTACAAGCGAACGAAAAGAAAGATAATAATGTGGAACAACAAACTGGAACTACTAGTCCGAAAGCTAAAGAAATAACAGAAAAAAGTACAGTGGAGAGATTATCTCAAGATCATAATGTGTCATTAGAAGGTGATGGTGAGAATTCTTCTGACTTTTTTGAATTGAAATCTGGATTTGTCATTGCTGAGGTAGAACATACAGGAGAAAGTAATGCGATTCTTGAGTTGAAAGACGAACAAGGTAATGACGCTGGTTCACTTTCAAATTTTATTGGTAATGGAAAAGAAAAAAGGTTAGTTCTCATAAAAAAGAGCGGTAAATATTTCATTAATCCTACAGCGGATGGTCATTGGAAAGTTAATATGTCACAGTCTATTTCAATGGATAAAGTAATAACAACTCCGGGAACAATTAGTGGCCATGGATCTGATGCTGTTTTTGTAAAACTTGAAAAAGGCTTGAAAGAGTTACATGGTGTACATATGAACGGTGAAAGTAATTTTATTGTTGAATTAAATGATAGTATAGTATTTAATGAAATTGGTGCAGCTGATACAACGAAAAAAATGCCTGTAAAAGAAAACGGTATACATATATTCACTATTCAAGCAGATGGTGATTGGACAATTGAAGTGAAATAATTTGAAAAGCTCCTCTTATTGTTGTTGATAAGGGGAGCTTTTTGTTATAAAAAGTGTAGTATAAGTATATTAAATAATTTCTTGTTGCTTATATGAAGTATCTTTTTTAGAATGAAAATCACGCCAAAGTTCATTCATCTTCCGTCTACCAACATCAACCATCGGATTAAACTGAATCGCAGCTTGTTGACGCACAGTGTGGACATTTTGAATTGCTTGTTGCAAGTGTTGTTCAACCGAATTGGATGCTTGAATTGCTTGCTTCACGATTGAATATCCAGCGACAGTACCTTGTGCCATTGCGATTTTACCACTTTCAATTCCGGTAATATTTCCAGCTACAAATAAACCTGGAAGAGGGGTTTCCATTTCTTCTGAATGAAGTGGAACATGTCCGCCTAATTCTGGAATGTAATGGAAAGGGCATCCTGCTACAGCGGCAAGCTCAGCAAGCGGATATAAACCTCCGGCTATACAAACGAAGTCAGCCTCATATATCTTTTCTGATCCATTAATAATATTTCCTTTAGAATCAATGTTAGCAACACGAACACCTTCAACTTGTTCCGCTCCGATAATCTCAAGTGCAGCTTTACGAAGATGAAGCGGCGTCCCGTTTATTTTCATGCCGCTATTTGGATAAAATGTTAATCCAGCTTTTCGAATCCAATCATATTTCATAAAACGGCTACCTATACGTAGGAAGGGAGATGGGGCGAGGTGAGCCGCATTTAAGAGTGAGTTTAAAACTTCTTCTGGTTCACCGGCCTTTTGGCTTAATTCGCTTTTTTCAGGGAGTACAATATGATCCACTGTGATTCCAGCTAATTGCAATTCGTTTAAAATGGCGAATGACAAAATATTAGCACCGATAATGATTCCTTTTTTACCAACTTGAACGCGGTGAACATTTGTCATAACTTGAGCTGCTCCAATTGACATAACTCCTGGAAGTGTCCATCCAGGAAGGGGAATGGAATACTCAGCAGCCCCAGTAGCAATTAGTACGAACGGTGCTTCTAGCGTCCCGATATTTGTATGCACGAACCAAGACCTCTCATCTTCATCTAAGTTATATACGGAAACACCGCACCGAATATCGACTGAAAGGGATTTTGCTTCTTCATGAAGGCGCTTTGATTCTTCTATTCCGTTCCACCATTCCCCAGTAGGCTCTTGATGCAACTGACCTAACAATCTCCCGCCCGGATTCATAAATTCATCAATAACAAGTACGTTAAGTCCAAAATGGGCACAAGAGATAGACGCTGATAATCCTGCTGGTCCTGCGCCAATAATAATTACATCGATCATCGCTTTTTCACCATCTCTCTCACGATATTCGGATGCTGTTTTCCACTTTCAACAACCATATTGTCTTCTACAACTGTTAAGCATGCTCGTACGTTCGATTGATTATTTACTGTCACGCGGCATTCTGAACAATGCCCGATATTACAATAAATACCTCGTGGTGTCCCGCTATCTTCATGGACCCTTAAAGTTCGTATTCCGTTTGCTAGCAAGGCAGCAGCTATCGTTTCGTGTTCATAAGCTTCGTATTGTTGACCGTTAAATTGAAAAGTGATGCGTTCACTATTATTTAAACTACCTAAAATAGGGTGATGTGTAATTCTACTCATTGATTGTCACCTACCGCTCCAAAAGTAACAGCACGCACTGGCGGTTGATATTTTAATGGAATTTCATTTTGGGATATGTTAGGATTCGCATTTTCTACCATTCGTTCTATCGTCATTCTACATGTTCTACCGCCGCAAAAACCCATACCAGCACGTGTTCTTAGTTTTAGCTCACGAGCTGAGCAATTATATTCAGCAATTGTCGATTGAAGTTGTCCGTATGTAACTTCTTCACAACGACAAACAATTAAGTTCTCTTTATTCGTCATATGTATTCCTCCTCTAGTTCGGTTTGCACAAATTATTATGCAAAAACTATGCCAATACAGAGGAGGAGAGGGATTATTGTAACCCCAGTCTTTTTAAACGATTATATAAAGTGGCTCTTGTTACGCCAAGTTGTTTCGCACATTCTAATTTATTACCATCTAAAATGCGTAAAGCTCTTTCAATTACCTTTTTCTCGTGCTCATCCATTTCTTCTTGTAAAGAAAGAATCGTATTATTGTTGCTGAGTAATAGGGATTGAGCTGTATGATTGTCTAAAGTTTCATTTGTATGAAATGGTAAATATTCTTGTTTAATAATGCCGTCTGTCGCAAATACGACGAGTCTTTCAACTACGTTTCGGAGCTCGCGAATATTACCAGGCCAATTGTAATGAAGTAGTTCATGCATAATATTTGAAGGTAAGTCTCGAATAGGCCTGTTATAGTTTATTGAAAAATCGTTTAAAAAGGAGTACGTCAATTCGATAATATCCTCTCGTCTTTCGCGCAGCGGTGGAATAAGCAAGCTAACTACATTTAAGCGATAGTATAAATCTTCTCGGAAAGTTCCTTTTCTCATTTCTTCTTGTAAATCACGGTTTGTAGCAGCGATAATGCGGAAATCAATATTGATTTCTTTTTCTCCACCAACTCGGTAATACTTTCGTTCCTGCAGTACACGCAAAAGTTTCACTTGCATATCGAGCGGCATTTCGCCTATTTCATCGAGAAATAAAGTACCGCCTTGTGCAAGTTCTATTTTACCTTTCTTACCTTTACTATTTGCACCAGAAAACGCCCCGCGCTCGTAACCAAATAATTCACTTTCAAATAACGCTTCTGGGATTGCGCCGCAGTTAATTGAAATGAAAGGGGCATTTGCTGTCTCACTTGCTTCATGAATTGCTTTCGCAAACACTTCTTTTCCAACTCCGCTTTCTCCGAGTATTAAAACCGTGGATTTCACTGAACAAACCTTTCTAGCTAATTGAATCGTTCTTTGTATAACAGGGCTTTTTCCATTCATCGCAAGGAAAGGATCGGATGTATCTTTATATTTTGCTACTTCTTGTTCTAAACGGTGCATTTCATGCGACATATTAAATAGTTTTTCATTTAATACGACTTGATTTGTAACATCCGTTTCTGAAACGACTGCTCCAATAATTTTATCGTTGCAATAAACTGGGTTTGAATTAATTAATACGAACAAATCTGGACGTGGCTGATGGAACTGAGCAATTATGCTTTTTCCGTCATGTAATGATTGCAAAATTTCCAAATCTTTATAATCAAAAAAACGGGTGATGGGTTGTCCGATAATTTCATTATGGTTCACTGAAAAAATCTTTTCAGCGCCATCTGTCCAAGTACGAACGCATTCTTTATCGTCGATGACTGTAACAGAAGAATCAGACGTTTGAATAACAGTGTTATAAAAAGCTAGTAGTTCATTGTAATACTTATAAAGAAAAGGAATCATTTGCTGAGCAGTTATACAGCATAAAGGCTCTTGATTTTCTTTAATGATGACAACGGCTAGTTCATGAGAAAATGCGTCGATTAAAGTAGTGAAAGAGTCATCTTCATATATAACTGCGCACCTCCATTCCTCAGTAGGTGAATGGAGGTAATAAAATTTTTCACCTACCTGTGTCATGCGCTTAACGATACTTGTACAATCAATTGACAAAATTTTTATTAACTCTTTTATTGTTGGGAATGAAAATGCCATATTGCCCTCCTATTATGTATAAAAATTTAGACAGTGATAAAAAAATAATACACCTATTTACGATAAATTTAAAATATTTTTACAAATAAAAATTATTTCATATAAATAGTTCTGTATGTAGAGTTGGCACACCAATTGCATAAATAGAAAGTGAGAGATTTAGGAGAAAGGAGGGGTGCTATGTGAGACACTGTGACGTTTTAATAATAGGCGGTGGTATTATAGGATGTTCTATCGCTTATTACACATCAAAATACGGAAGAGACGTAACAATCATTGAAAAAGGGGAGTTTGTCAGTGGAACGTCTTCACGGTGTGACGGGAACATTTTGGCGATTGATAAAGACCCAGGGTTTGATAGTCAAATGTCGTTAGTAAGTCAAAATTTAGTAACTGAATTAAGTGAAGAATTGGAGCACTCATTTGAATATAGAGCGCCAGGAAGCATTCTCGTTTGTGAATCAGACGAAGAGATGGAGGCAGCACAGCAATGGGTAAATCGTCAAAAAGAGGTTGGTTTACCATTTCGAATGCTTGATAGGCAAGATATAAAAGAAGAATCACCATTTTTTGCAGATGATTTATTAGGCGGTTTAGAATGTGCAACGGATTCAACTGTAAATCCATATCTTCTTGCTTTTTCACTTCTTGCAGAATCGAAGAAATTTGGTACAAAAGCTTTTAATCATACAGAAGTTAAAGAATTGAAAAGAGATATAGACGGTTCCTTTATTGTAGAAACAACAAATGGAACGTTTACTGCGAAGCAAGTTGTGAACGCAGCCGGTGTGTGGGCTCCTAAAATCGGACAGATGTTAGATGTGAATATCCCAATTGAACCGAGAAAGGGACATATTATTGTAGCTTCAAGGCAACAACACGTTGGCTGCCGTAAAGTAATGGAATTTGGTTATTTAATTTCTAAATTTGGTGGAAAACGAAAAGTGGATGCTTTAACTGAAAAGTATGGGGTGGCACTTGTATTTGAACCGACAGAAAGCCAAAATTTTTTAATTGGTAGTAGTAGAGAGTTTGTAGGTTTTCATACGAAGATAAATAACGAGGTTATTAAATGTATTGCGAATAGAGCAATTCGTTTTTATCCGAAAATGGCAGATATGATGGTGATTCGTTCATATGCTGGATTACGCCCGTGGACAGAAGATCATTTGCCGATAATTTCACGAGTGGAACATATTCCGAACTACTTTATAGCAGCAGGACATGAAGGTGATGGAATTAGTCTTGCGGCAGTTACTGGGAAAGTGATTGAAGAGTTATTAAATGAAAAAGAAACAATCATTCCTATTGAACCACTTCGTTTGAGTCGTTTTACAGAAAGGGTGTTAAACGGATGAGGTCACAAAGAGTCTTTACGACGATTGATACACATACCGGCGGGAATCCAACGAGGACATTAATTAGCGGACTTCCTAAGTTAATTGGAGAGACGATGGCAGAGAAGATGTTACATATGAAAAGAGAGTATGACTGGATTCGGAAATTGTTAATGAATGAACCTCGTGGTCATGATGTAATGTCAGGGGCATTATTAACAGATCCATGTCATCCTGAAGCTGATATAGGTGTTATATACATAGAGACAGGTGGATATTTGCCGATGTGTGGCCACGATACAATCGGTGTATGTACAGCTTTAGTTGAATCAGGTTTAATTCCAGTAATTGAACCGGTTACTTCTTTAAAGCTAGATACACCAGCTGGCTTAGTTGAAGTAGATATTTCTGTTCAAGATGGGAAAGCGAAAGAAGTCTCCTTCTGTAACATACCAGCTTTTTTACTGAAAAATATTTCTGTACACGTCGAAGAAATTGGAACTGTAGAGGCTGATATTGCGTATGGAGGGAATTTTTATGCCATTATCGATGCGAAGTCAGTAGGTTTAGAGTTAGTACCAGAAAACGCATCTACAATCATTGATAAGGCTATTCATATTAGAAATACAATTAATGAGAAGTTTGAAATCATTCATCCAGAGTATTCGTTTATAAGAGGATTAACACATGTTGAATTTTATACAGATCCTACTCATGTAAGTGCGCATGTGAAAAATACAGTTGTTGTTCCGCCAGGAGGAATTGATCGATCTCCATGCGGCACAGGAACATCAGCGAAGTTAGCTGTATTATATGCTCATAAAAAAATTGATATCGATGAAGAATTTGTTCATGAGAGTATTGTAGGTTCTTTATTTAAAGGGTGTGTTATGAATACAACATATGTAGAAAATATTGAAGCTGTAGTAACGAAAATTACGGGATCAGCTTGGCTTATGGGTATGCATAGATTTTTTTACAATGAAAAGGATCCACTTAAAGAAGGCTTTTTGCTAATTCCGCCGATGGAACATGAAACGGAGGATGTAAAATGAACATTCAAAAAATGTATACAGCAGTAGACGTACACGTAAATGGCGAGGCATTTCGTGTAATGAAAGACGTACCATGTAAATACTACTACAGTTTGGAGCAATTAAACGAACAATTTTCAGGTGAATTAGCAGAAGAAATGAAGCTTTTATTAAATGAACCACGTGGTTTTATCGGTTTAAATGGATGTATTGTCGTTCCTTCTATTCATAATGAAGTGGATGCAGCTGTATTGTTTTTTAATCATGAAGGATCCATTCCTCTTCATTACGGAGGCATTGTCGCAGTAATAACGATGTTACTAGAAAGCGGGTATTTAAAAAAGAGAGAGTCTAATCAATACAAAATCGAAACGCTATCTGGCATATTTTCAGTGAATGCATATGTAGAGAATGATGAAGTTGTATCTGTTTCGTTTGAAAGCAAACTATGTTATATGATTGAGAAAAATTTAAAGGTTGGTAATATAAGTTACTCTCTCATACAGGCAGATAAAGTATATGCAGTTGTAGAAAAGGATACGTATTCGCCAGAAATCAGTATTGAAAACATCTCTAAATTAAAAAAATGGGGTGAAGCTACACTTCAAGCTATACAAAAACAGTCATTAATAAAAAGACTTATTTTAGTAGATTCTATGCAAAAAGAAAAGAACCATATAAAGTCGATTACATTTCATGAAGATAACTTTATAGTACGTTCACCAGGTTTTGTTTCTACTATTGTGTCTTATGTTCATACATTATTTAAAAATGATTATATAGCGGATAAACCTTTTAAAAATGAAAGTATTTTTAATAGCTTTATAACAGTAGAAAAAGTGAAGAAAGAAGAACTCGGATACATTTTTCGATTTGAAAGTAGAGGGTTTATTACAGGTATGCAAACATTTATATTAGATCCTACTGATCCGTTTCCAACAGGTTTCTTATTAAAATAATATGTTAAAGGGAGAGATAAAGATGCAAAAAATTAAAGGGGCATTTCCAGTATTAATAACGCCGATGGATGAATTTCAAGAGATTGATTGGAAAGGCGTAAAACAAAACGTAAACTACTTTATTGAGCAAAAGGTAGCTGGAATTATTATTAATGGAAGTACAGGGGAATTTGTTAGTTTATCAAAAGAAGAACGATTTAACATGGTAGAAACAGTATTAAAAGAAGTTGATGGCCGTATTCCTGTCATTGTTGGAACTGCTGCAGAGACGACGAAAGAAACGATTGAATACACGAAACATGCAGAGGCGCACGGAGCGGATTGCGCATTAATTATAAACTCTTACTATTGTAAACCGAAGGAAGAGGAGATTTATTTTCATTTTAAAGAAATCTCAAACGCTGTAAATATACCAATTATGCTATACAATAACCCATTTACTTCTGGTGTTGATATGAGCACAGAGTTAATGCTCCGTATTGGAAAAGAGTGTGAAAATGTTACACATATTAAAGAATCTAGCGGAGATATTCGAAAAGCGAGAGATTTAGTAAGACAAGGTGAAGGTGCTTTCCAAGTCTTCTGCGGATCTGAAGATTTAGTTATGGAATCTTATTTAGTCGGTGCATCGGGATGGGTTTCAGTAGCCGGAAATATCGTTCCAGGACTCGTTACGAAAATGTATGAGCATTTTCAAAATGGTGAATTAGAAAAAGCGTGGGAAATGAACGATGCTATTTTACCTCTTTGTGAGTTTCTTGAAGGATCAGGAAAGTATGTGCAAATCGTTAAACGTTCAATGGAATTACATGGGCAAGTCGGAGGACCTTCACGTTATCCGAGATTAGGATTAACTGAAGAAGAAGATCAAAAGCTTCAAGCTATTTTACTAGAAATTGCAGCTCATGCAGCTGTTTAAATAAGGAGGAGAGTATATATGTTAACGACAAACATTGAGCTGAAACCAAAAGTGAAAGCGTTTTTAAATGAAGAAATTAAAATGTTCATTAATGGTGAATTTGTTTCTTCAATAAGTGGGAAGACATTTGAAACATACAATCCAGCGACAGAAGATGTTCTAGCAGTCGTATGTGAAGCGCAAGAAGAAGATATTGATGTCGCAGTAAAAGCGGCAAGATTTGCTTTTGAATCAGGCCCGTGGGCAGAGATGACTACTGCTGAAAGAGCACACCTTATTTATAAATTAGCAGATTTAATTGAAGAGCATAGAGAAGAATTAGCACAGCTGGAAGCTTTAGATAATGGAAAACCATATCAAGTAGCACTTGATGATGATATTTCAGCGACTGTAGAAAATTACCGCTATTACGCGGGATGGGCTACAAAAATTATTGGGCAAACCATTCCAATTTCAAAAGATTATTTAAATTACACACGCCATGAACCGGTTGGCGTTGTAGGTCAAATTATCCCGTGGAATTTTCCGCTCGTTATGTCTTCTTGGAAAATGGGAGCCGCTCTTGCGACGGGTTGTACGATTGTATTAAAACCAGCAGAGCAAACACCTTTATCTTTACTATATACAGCGAAGCTTTTTAAAGAAGCTGGTTTTCCAAACGGTGTCGTAAACTTTGTACCAGGTTTCGGTCCTGAAGCAGGATCGGCAATTGTAAACCATCATGATATTGATAAAGTAGCTTTCACAGGTTCAACAGTTACAGGGAAATATATTATGCGTCAATCTGCAGAAACAATTAAACATGTAACGTTAGAACTTGGTGGTAAGTCACCAAACATCATTTTAGAAGACGCTGACTTAGAAGAAGCGATTAACGGTGCGTTCCAAGGCATTATGTATAATCATGGTCAAAATTGTAGCGCAGGATCTCGCGTGTTTGTCCACCGAAAACATTATGAAACAGTCGTAAATGAACTTGTAAAAATGGCGAATGACGTGAAGCTAGGGGCAGGTATGGAGGCGGAAACTGAAATGGGACCGCTCGTATCTAAAAAACAACAAGAGCGTGTGCTAAATTACATTGAACAAGGAAAATCTGAAGGTGCTACTGTTGCAGCTGGTGGTAAACGTGCATTTGAAAAAGGTTATTTTGTACAGCCAACAGTATTCACAAATGTTACAGACGATATGACAATCGTTAAGGAAGAAATTTTCGGACCAGTTGTCGTTGTACTCCCGTTCGATTCGACAGAAGAAGTAATTGAAAGAGCAAATCGCTCGTCTTACGGGCTTGCTGCGGGCGTATGGACACAAAATATTAAAACCGGACATCAAGTTGCCAATAAATTAAAGGCAGGAACAGTGTGGATTAATGATTATAACTTAGAAAATGCAGCTGCACCATTTGGTGGATATAAGCAATCTGGTATCGGACGTGAATTAGGTTCATACGCCCTTGATAACTATACAGAAGTGAAAAGTGTTTGGGTAAATATAAAGTAATAGAGAGTCTAACTGTTAATAAATAGAGGGATGAAATAATGAGAGATGCGGACAACTGGAAGGTTTAATAATAGTTGTCCGTTTTCTTATATATAAAATTGCTTTTTCAAAAGAATTATAAGGGGGATTTGGATGGAGCAGTTAGTAGAATGGTTAGTAGGGCAAGTTTGGAGTATTGGTTTAGTTGTTTTCGCATTAGGAGCAGGAGTGTATTTCACAATTGCAACTCGTTTTTTACAAATTCGCTATTTTAAGGAGATGATTAAACTATTATTTGAAGGGAAGAGCTCGGAGACTGGGATATCATCCTTTCAAGCATTTTGTTTGGCGTTATCAGGTAGGGTTGGAATTGGTAATATCGCAGGAGTAGCGACAGCTATCGCTTTCGGCGGACCTGGAGCTGTATTTTGGATGTGGGTGATGGCATTATTAGGAGCAGCTAGTGCATTTATTGAATCAACATTAGCACAAGTATATAAAAGTAAAGTAGGCAATGAATACCGTGGTGGTACGCCATATTTCATTGAGAAAGGCTTGAAAATGAAATGGTTTGCGGTCATTGTAGCGGTCGTTGTAACACTATCATATGGCGTTTTATTACCAGGTATTCAATCGAGTAGTATCGCAGTTGGATTTGAAAATTCTAATGGTATTAGCAAATATATAACTGGTATATTGTTAGTCGTATTATTAGCAGCTATCATTTTTGGTGGCGTAAAGAGAATTGCGGGCGTTTCTCAAATGCTAGTTCCATTTATGGCAATTGGTTATGTAATTGTTACATGTATCGTATTAATTGCCAATGTAACGGAAATTCCAAGTATGTTTGCTTTAATTTTCTCAAGTGCTTTTGGTGTAAATGAAATGTTTGGCGGCATCGTCGGCGCAGCTATTGCATGGGGAGTAAAGCGTGCTGTATTTTCAAACGTCGCTGGTGTTGGAGAAGCGACGTATAGCTCAGCTGCTGCTGAAGTATCACATCCTGCAAAACAAGGGCTAGTTCAAGCGTTTTCTGTATATATTGATACAATTGTAGTATGTACAGCGACAGCTCTTATGATATTAATAACAGGTATGTATAATGTAATACCTGAAGGGAAAAGCGCTATTGTAAAGAATATGGGAAATGTAGATGCAGGTCCAATCTATACACAACAAGCAGTTGAAACTGTTATGACAGGATTTGGTCCATTATTTATTTCAATCGCAATCTTCTTTTTTGCATTTACAACTTTACTCGCGTACTACTATATCGCTGAAACGACACTCACTTATTTAGATCGTGACCTCAAATATAGCTGGTTAAAACCAGTTTTGAAAATTGGGTTTTTAATTATGGTTTACATCGGTAGCGTAGAATCAGCGTCGCTATTATGGAACCTTGGAGATTTAGGAATCGGTAGTATGGCATGGTTAAACTTAATCGCGATTCTATTATTAAGTAAAACGGCATTAAAAGTGTTAAAAGACTATGAAACGCAGAAAAAAGAAGGGAAAGATCCAGTGTTTGATCCTAAAAATGTGGGAATTGAAGGTTTAACATTTTGGGAAGAAAGAAGTAAAGAGGTTGAAAGGAAAAATTCTAAAGAAAAAGTGTCAGTAGATAATGGGCTGAAACTGTAGATGTACAAATTTAAAAGTAAAATAAACTGAAAATTCATTCTATTTTTTAAAGTAAATATTTGTATATGTCCTTCATTTTATCTCATACTAAAGTAAGTGTGAATAAAATGAATGGAGGATATACGATGGAAAATCAACAATATGGCTCTATAAATGATGTATTACTTGATTATAAAGAAGGTATAGGGAATTTTACGCAACAAATCCCTGAAATTGCAGAAACATATAACGCTTTTACACAAGCATGTTTTCAGGAGGGTACATTAACTAAAAGAGAAAAGCAGCTCATTGCATTAGGGATTAGTTTAGCAACACAAGACGAATATTGTACGATTTATCATACAAAGGGCTGTATTGACCAAGGATGTTCTGATAAAGAAATTTTAGAAGCTTGTGGTGTTTCAGCCGCGTTTGCTGGGGGAGCTGCAATGAGTCAGGCAGTAACCTTAGTACAAGAATGTCTGGTGGAATTGAAACATCAAAGTCATTAAACAAGAAAAAGCCCTCCTTAAAATATTCTTTTAAGGGGGACTTTCTAGTTTAGTCTAATTTTTTTGAAAGAGTTTCAATTGTTTCATATAGTCGATAGCTTTTGTTTTATTACTCTGTTTAGAAACATAGTGTGCCTCGTTTAAATCTCTATAAAAACTATTAAATATTTCTTCAGAAAGTATGCCGTCAGAGATAGCTTTTTTTACTGCACAGTGTGGTTCATTTGTATGCGAACAATTAGAAAATTTACATTTCCGAGATATACCCGCAATATCTTCATATCCAAAATCAAAGTTACCTTTATGTTCTATCAAGTCAAATCCCATTTTAATATTCTATGTTTTTATAAATCGATGTCTCGATATTAGGGAGAAGTGTGTATATGCTCTTACCAATTAAAGATTCTAATTCTTTCTTAATTGCATAGAATCCCTTCCAATGTAAAGAAGTATGAGAGGTTGTGCCATGACGTAAACCAACTGAAACCAATCTTTTTTCAAGAGTAGTAAAGCCTTCCGCATCAGCAAGTGCGTCACAAAGGGTAATCACCTTATTGTATAAGTCGTAGTCACTGTTTTCATTCAATATTTCAATTAATCGGCTTTCCATATAATCAGGAACAATGCTCCACTCTGCCGCGATATCTAAATGCTCATTTTTGCAAGGAAATGAATGCGTCACACATATAATGGCGTTTCCTGTATACCCTAAATCATTCATATACATATAACCATAATAGGAATGAATAACAGATTTAGTAAAACCTTTATATCTTCCTATGTCATGCAGGAGGGCAGCGTTGTATGCTATATCAGCATCTAGGTCGTACCCATTATTAATAAGTTCAACAACTATCTTTTCAGTTGCAAGGGCAACATTACGTGAATGATCGAACCACGGACCTGGGTTTTGCTCATATGCCCACTGGAGTAATTCTCTTGCATATTTCCTATCTAATATATACTTCATATAGGTATCCTTTCTCTAAAAAATCATATATTTAATAATTTCATCTTAGTATTTCATTATTCCTGCTTTAAAAATTGTTACAATGAAACAAAAGGGGGAAAAGGAATGCGAAGTATAGTAATAGAAGAAATTAAACGACTTGATGAAGACATTGAAGAGCTTTCTGAACTGTTGAAAACTGTAGTAAATGATGAGGCGTCAATTGGTTTTTTACCTCCACTGGAACAAAAAGAAGCAACAAATTATTGGCAAACTGTATTAGCACCAGAAGTGATATTGTATGTTGCTAAAATAAACAATGAAGTGGCAGGGAGTATTCAATTACATTTAGTTACAAAGCCTAATGGGATACATAGAGCTGAAATTTGCAAGTTAATGACTCATCCAAACTTTAGACGTAATGGTATTGGACGTTTACTCATGCAAAAAGCAGAGGAGCGAGCAAAACAAGAAAAACGGTCTCTTTTAGTACTAGATACGAGAGAAGGAGACCCTTCCAATAGATTGTATAAATCATTAGACTATCAAGAAGTTGGAAAAATACCTGAATATGCAATTTCTCCGAATGGTGAGTTAGATGCAACGGTTATTTATTATAAAATGATTTAGTATTTTTATTTAAAAAGAGGGATATTTTCAAACCACGAAGTTGTTATTAGGTCTGAGTATTGATTTATAAAAAGATTGATAAACCCCTGTATAATAGGGGTTTTCTTTTCATTCATTAACTTCATATTGAATGTTCAATTTGAGGGCCAATTTGTATAAGGTTTTAATAGGTTTATAAGAGGTATTATTTAAATAGGAATTTTGAAGTCTTTTGGTGAATATTAAATGTTAATCTAAAAGATGGAGGTTGCTGTGATGTTGAAACTGTTTCAATATAACTGGCAAGTTCGTGATGAGTGGTTTACATTGTGCGAAGACATGCCGGATGAAGAACTATTAAAGAAACGGGTCGGTGGGTTCGGCAGTATACTACATACCCTATTTCACATTGTAGATGTGGAATATATGTGGATCTTAGGTTTGCGAGGTGAGCCAGTTCCTGAGGAGCCATTGTTTGAAGAGTATGCCAGCTTGCAAAAAGTAAAAAATCTCTCAGCTCAATATCACGAGAAAGTGAAGCCATTTGTGACATCTTGGACAAATGAAATGGATTCTCGGAAACTTTCAGAAACTGATTTCAATGAAGAACCGATTAGCTCTAGTGACGCCCCAATCAGGCGCCGAGTCATTGAATGTACACACGGAGAGATAATACGTCATGTCATTGTCCATGAAATCCACCATATCGGCCAGTTATCTATATGGGCACGTGAAATAGGAAAGGAGCCTGTTTCCGCAAATCTGAGAGGAAGAGGGCTATTCGATAACTAGACTACCTTTGCCAATTTCGTAATTTATTTATAAACGAATGGTTTAATTGAGTATATTTAACACCGTCTATATTTTTCTAGCGGTGTTATTTGAATGTATCAATAAACTTTATTTAATATACTAATTGAATTTGAGAAAGTTTTTAGAGGGTTCTTTTAGTAATGCCCTTCCACTTATAATGGTTGTAGAGAAGATGACTAGGCAACTATAGTTATTTTCGTTTCATTTTTGGGAAGGGGATGAAAGAATGAAAAAGACAAGTTTACAAAAGATGAAAAAGATTATGTTAAGTGGTGGGATATTACTTACGGGGTTATTAACATTTGGATTTTCAGAAAAGACTTCAGCTCATGGGTATGTAGAATCACCAGCGAGCCGATCTTATTTATGTAAGCAAGGGGTAAATGTAAATTGCGGTCCAGTTCAATATGAACCACAAAGTGTAGAAGGAATAGGGGGTTTTCCGCAATTAGGACCTTCTGATGGACAAATCGCAGGAGCTGGCCATTTTCCTGCTTTAGACGTTCAAGCAGTTGATAGGTGGAAGAAAGTTACGTTAAACGGCGGGATGAATACATTCAAGTGGAAACTAACCGCTCCTCATAGTACGAAAGAATGGAAATACTACATTACAAAGAAGGATTGGAATCCAAATATGCCTTTAACAAGGTCTAGTTTAGATTTAGTGCCGTTCTATGTAAAAAATGATGGCGGAGTTAGACCGGGGACAACAGTAACGCATGAAGCAAATGTACCAACTGACCGTAGTGGCTACCATCTTATTTTAGCTGTTTGGGAGATTGCGGACACTGGAAATGCGTTTTATCAAGTTATTGATGTGAACCTTGTGAATAATGGTTTAAATTCCAATTTTGCTTTTAACAATGTAGTGCAAGTTCCTACACTATTTTAAATTAAATATACATTTTGATCATCTAATTCATTTTAGATGTTTTTTTTATGAAAAATATAGAAGAAACTGCAATTATTTATAAAAAAATGTGTCTAAAATATTGTCATATTTGCTTCTTTAAGATATCCTTTTCATGAAGAGGTGGAAAACATGGAAAAAGTACTAGTTTTCGGGCATAAAAACCCAGATACAGATGCAATTTGTTCTGCGATTGCTTATGCAGAATTGAAAAAAGAATTAGGAATGAATGCTGAGCCTGTACGTTTAGGCGAAATCAGTGGTGAAACTCAATTTGCGTTAGACTCTTTTAAAGTAGAAGGACCGCGTTTTGTTGAGACAGTAGCAAACGAAGTGGACAACGTTATTTTAGTTGACCATAACGAGCGTCAACAAAGTGCTAACGATATCGAATCTGTTCGTGTGTTAGAAGTTATTGACCATCACCGTATTGCTAACTTTGAAACAAGCGATCCTATTTACTACCGTTGTGAGCCAGTTGGATGTACAGCTACAATCTTAAACAAAATGTACAAAGAAAATGGCGTTACAATTCGTAAAGAAGTTGCTGGTTTAATGTTATCTGCAATCATTTCAGATTCTTTACTATTCAAATCTCCAACTTGCACAGAACAAGACGTAGCAGCAGCTCGTGAATTAGCGGAAATCGCTGGTGTAGATGCAGATAGCTACGGCTTAGAAATGTTAAAAGCTGGTGCTGATTTAAGCGGAAAAACAATGGAGCAATTAATCTCTCTTGACGCTAAAGAATTCCAAATGGGTAACGCGAAAGTTGAAATCGCACAAGTAAACGCTGTTGATACAAACGACGTTCTTGTACACCAAGCAGAACTTGAAAAAGTTATCACTACAGTAGTAGAAGAAAAAGGTTTGGACCTATTCTTATTCGTTGTAACTGATATCTTAACTAACGATTCTGTTGGTCTTGCGATTGGTAAAGCAACAAACGTTGTTGAGAAAGCTTACAACGTAACATTACAAAACAACACAGCTACTTTAAAAGGTGTTGTATCTCGTAAAAAACAAATCGTTCCTGTATTAACAGAAACATTCCAAGCTTAATATTATTGAGTATGGATAAAAGAAAGGACAAGTAGTCAGATTGGCTGCTTGTTTTTTTCTTTTTTAAAATGACAGAAAATTATAATTTTAAACAAGGAGGTTTGCGTATGTTTAATGGTTCAAAGACGTTAAAAAGGGATGGAAATAGGAAATGTTATGACTTGGAAACGTTGGAAAACAAATTTCAATCACTTTTAAATCAAAATATTTCTTCTGTTGCTGAATTAGAGGAATGGCTAATAAAGGAACAGCGTTTAACTGCTGAAGTAGAAGAGGTGTTAACGAGTCAATTAATTGCTGTGTATAGAGATACGAAAGACAGTACAATACGTAATCTACATAAATATAACCAAAATAGTATTCAACCACTTTTAAAAAAATACAATGCAAAATTTGATCGGAAATTTAGTGATTGTCCGTTTTCAAAGCTATTGGATGAACGAAAATACGGATACATGAAAAAAGTAAGATTGGTGAACAGCGAATTATTTAATGAAAAGAATATTTCTCTTGCCGTTAAGGAGGGGGGTTTTATAACGAAGTATAGAGAAATTATGTCTAACATAACAATCAATTGGAACAACGAAATAAGGACGTACGCATACGTTAAAGCAGAGTTGGATAACCCAAATAGAAGCATTCGTGAAAAGGCATGGCATGCTTTATGTGAAGCACGAAGTGTAGTAAAACCAGAAATAGATTGTATTATGAATGAACTTGTACAATTACGGAATCAAATGGCCCTAAATGCAGGGTTTAACAATTATAGCGAATATATTTTCAAGCTAAAAAACAGAGAATATAGTATTGAAGACTGTTATACGCTTCATGAATCTATAGAGAAGCTGGTTGTACCCGTATGGAAACGATTAGGGAATCTTTTTAAAAAGGATCTTGGTGTAAAAGCGTATCTTCCATGGGATCTTGCTCCTTGTACATTGCAGAAAGTTTCATTTCAAAATTCCAATGATTTATTGGATGGGATTGAAGAGATGTTAAGAAAGACAGATTCATATTTTCATGAGGAATTTATTCATATAAGGAAATCAGGATTAATTGACGTAGAAGAACGGGAAAATAAGGCGCCGGGGGCTGCTTGTTTTACCTTACCTTATAACCAAGAGGTTTTTATTTATTCTAATTTTAGTCTATCATTTAACGCAATTAATGCACTCATACATGAAGTGGGTCATGCACTTCATTTCAATAAACAGTTTAACAATGAAAGTAGTATGCAAGAAAAATATCTTCGTGAAGAAGTAGCTGAGTTGTATTCTCATAGTCTCGAGCTATTACTAATGGATAAACTTAACATTTTTTATAAGGAAGAGAATGAATATAAGAAGGCACAACGAGAACAACTGCATCGAGCTTTGTCTTTATTAATTACGCCAGTTTCAGGTGATCTATTTCAGCATTGGCTCTATACCAATCCAAATCATTCATCAGAAGAACGGGATGAGAAATATCTTGAATTATGTAAAAGGTATAAATTTTCGTCAATCGATATTACAGGCTATGAGGAAGGGCTTGGTGCGAGTTGGATAGAATCGTTCCATTATATTCAGTATCCTTTTTACAAAATTGAATATGCAATTGCACAATTAGGAGCACTACAATTATTTCAAATATATCGGGAGAATCAAGAAAAAGCGATTACTTTCTTTAAAGAGGGAACGAGTGCGGATTGGAACGTTTCCATACAGGAAATTTATGAAAATACAGGTGTTGCATTTGATTTTTCGCAAGAAATGGTACAAAGTACTGCTGGAGCTGTGTTGAAGTTTATAAGTGAATTAAAATAAGGATAGCATTCGCTATCCTCTTTATTCATAAGATCGTTTCTTGTTTATATAAAATGTAACAATAGCAGCAATAATGAAAATAGGTATTGCGTACGCTTGCCCAACGAATAATTTCCATCCTACATTATTATAGCCGTCAGATGCTGGAATGATAATTGCGATGATACAAACAATAATATAAGCTAATAATGCTGGGAGTATATTTTTCATAATTGTTCACCTCCTTTTAATACCAATGTTATGACTATATTTATATAATACATGATAAGTTTTCATTTGGAAAATTATGTACAAGATATATATTTTTGTAATTATGTAAATGAAATGGTTATTTGAAAATAGGGTAGATGATATATATAAAGAATGATATAGGGGGGATTTGTATAATGGACAATATATTAAATAGAATGAAGCAAGATATAAATATGGAGTTATTGTATAAGCTATGGCCTGATTTTAAGAGGGCTGCTTTTGCATTGTATGATGATGAGTATGTGTATGTATTTCATCATCCATTATTTCTGACAGAGGATGATGATGGGTATACCGTTTTAAATTGGAATGAACAATTTAAAGGAGATACATTCATCATATTCAAAGATTATCCAACTGCCATCGTCAATATGAATAGGTATAGAGATTATGAAAGTTTATTTGCGATTGTAGTGCATGAACTTTTTCATTGTTATCAATATTTGAATGGTGAAAGTAGATTTCCAAATGAATCCCTAGGATTTCAATATCCTATATTAGAAGAAAATATTGAATTACGAAATAAAGAACGAATTTGTTTATATGATGCTGTTCATTGTAAGTCACAAGCTGAGAAGAATAACTATATTAAGCAATTTATTGAACTAAGAGAGCAAAGGGCTAATTTTATGAAAGAAGAGTTTGTAACATACGAGTGTATGGTTGAAAGTATAGAAGGGCCTGCTTGGTATGTTGAAATGAATGCTTACAATACAGTATGTAATAATGATGAAAGTGAAACATTACGAAAATATAGTAGATTAATTTTAGATGCATATGAAGCTAATTGTAACATAAGAAAGAGTTGTTATAGCTCAGGAATGTTTTTATGTTTATTATTAGATGAAATCCTTCCTGAGTGGAAAACGAGCTTCTTTAATAGTGATAAATCGCTATATGCTTTTTTAAAACAAAATATAAATGTGGATTTGGATTTAAACAATGAAATTACAATAAGTAATGAAACAAAGCAAATGATTCATTTTGTTCAAAACGAAAGAGACAAGGATTTTAAAGAATTTAATGAGAAAAAAGGATATCACCTGTATATTATAGGGGATATAAAATTAAATATGTTTAATCCAATGAACGTAAATTTAAAGGGAAATAAAGCATTACATAAAACCTTTGTAAGTGTAAGTATGCATAATAAAACATATATGCTAAATCAGCCTGTTTTAGCATCTTTTGAAGAAGATTATAAAAATATGAAACAAGTTCATATCATTATGAATGAAAAACCAGTAGAAAAAAATAATAGTTGGAACGTTGTGGGAATTGGAGACATAGAAGCTGAGTATGAAGAAGTGGAGAATTCTCTATTTTTATATTTAAAAAGTTAGAAGCGAGGTAAGAAATAACAATGAAAAGATTATGCATTATTCCATGCGGAAAGAAGAAAATTTGGGATAAGTACTCAGATTACGGAGAGGCAGAGGCAAAAGATGTATATATTAGTCCATTCGGAAAAGCATGTCAGGCGTATGCAACTGAGTTTTTTGAGAATTGGGTTATATTATCAGCAAAGCATGGATTCTTAAGACCAAATGATATCGTACAAGAAAACTATGATCTTGCATTTGATTCAAAGAGTAATGAGATTATTAGCATAGAACAATTAAAACAACAGATGGTTGATAAAGATTTACTTCAGTTTGAAGAGATCGTCTTACTTGCGGGAAAGAAGCATAAAAAAGTAGTGACGAAGCTATATCCAGAAGAAATCATTACATATCCATTAGAAGGGTGTAAAGGAATTGGGTATATGTTGCAGAGATTGAAGGGGGCTGTGGAAGCGCAGAAGGAAGTATAGGGATAAATTAGTAATATAGATTCAAATTATGCCAAATTAATACATTTAAAATAGACTAGTAAACAAGCATTTTTACCTTTTTAAACATAGAATATGATGAATTCTATTTTATATTAGGGGAGAGTCATATTCATGTGTAATAATTGTGGTTGTAGACGCAGAGATTGTAATAGATTTTGGGATGATTTAATGTTTGGAAGATGTAGACGCAGAGATTGTGATGATTGTGGTTGTAGACGTAAACGTGACTGTGATTGTGATGATTGCCGTCGCAATCGTAAACGTGACGACGATGATGATAAATGTCGTAAGTGGTAATATTTTAAAAAGAGTACTTTGAAGTAAGTACTCTTTTTGTGTATAAACCTTTTAAATTCCATCTTGAACAGATTTTTTTTCAATTTCCCATGAATCTTGTTTTATAATCTTTAAAGCTACATTAGTACCATTAGATTCCTTATAAAAGATATATCCGTGGTTTGATTTAACGTAAGTTAAAGGTTCGCCAATGCAATCTTTAGAACAAGATGTGTTGATAAGTTCAATTAAGGATAGTTCGCTAAGATCGGTTTTACTAGCATCTATAAGTGTATCAAGGTTCGTTTTACGAAAACCTTGTAAGTTTACATCGAAATTCTTTTCTATTTCTCCAGTAACGCTAGTATTCATTACTTCAACTGAATTTTTCTTTTCTAGAAGAAAACCATTTCCATAAAGGAATTTTGTATATCCAAGCCATGCGATTAAAAATAGTATAAAAAACATACCAGTTGTTTTAAGTTTTCGAAGCCGTTTACTTACGATTGATTCTGAATATTTCATTCAGCCTAATCCTCCAATGTTTTTATTTTAAAGTATGCTTGGGTATATATATTTAGAAGGAGATGAAAGTTAGAGAGTTACTGATTCAAAAAAAGAAAGCATCTGAAGTTAGGTGCTTTCTTTTTGAATACTGTCCGCTATCTGTTAGTTACTTGTTTCATAAGAGGTCTTATTTCTTTAACAGGTGGTTTTTTATCATAGGCATCAACGTAAGAAAAGTAATAATTTAAGTTTCTAAGAAGTCCCTTTCCTATTTTTGCGCTTAAGAAGGGGAATACTTGTCCAGTATAATCATCGAGAGATTTACAATAGTATTTTTCGTCTAAGTATATGCTGTATTTACATGTTAGTTCTACTAATGAGTTACCTTCATCATCAAATACTTCTTTAGAATCAATAATGTCTATTAATGCGAATTTTTCATTCAGATAAACTTTCTTCTTTTTCTCGTGCTTATTTGTGAGAATAAATACGAGACCAATTGCGTTAATCAAACTATTTCCTCCTATAAAAAACGGATATTAATAAAATATATCGATATAGGTTAAATGTAAAGAGGAGTGGTGAAATATCATTGATAGAAAACTAAATAAGCCGATTTGTTTTTTCAAATCGGCTTATTTTTATTGAAATACTTGCGGAAATTGTTTTACGATTGCGTTTGTTATCATGTCGGCCATTTCTAATGCTTCTTTTTCAATTTTATCGTATAGTTTTACACTGGCATCATAATCTTTATTTAGGAAGGCAAGTGCTTCCGCTTTCGTTAACGCTAAATGCTCATAAAACATTTTTCTGAATTCTTCTTTTTCTATATATGGATTGATACTGTTAAGAAATTCAGTGATTTCATCACCATTAGCGTACCATTTCTTTTCTATAGCGGCCGCTGCGTTTTGATCACCAGCTTTTGCGGCTTTAACAAGATCAGCAGCGATTGTTAAGTGGTCTTTAATTAATGCACTATATTTTTTTACTGCATTTTCTCCGTAGAATGGTTCAAGTGATAGCCCCATGTGTGTTGCATTTTGTAGAAGACGTCCAACGGTAACGTTTACGTCGGGCAAGTTAAAGATGATGCCTATAATGGCTAATCGTGTCCAAGCAACGTGTTGTTCCCATAAAGAACGCATATATCCTTTTAGAAAGTTTTCATTTTTACTAACTCGGTAATTTCGTGCAAATGAATCGAAGTTTCCATTAGTGATATGATAAGGGGAGTAATACGATTGCCAATAAGTATACATAAATAGTTACACTCCTTTGAACATGTATATCTCACAATATGATAAACGTTATTTTTAAGTTACGTGTCCAAGAGTTTTTTTGAGAGTTGGAAAAGGAGAAAGTTGAAGGGGAATAAAAAACACACTTATGATATATATGAATAAAAAGAATTTTAAAATAATAGAGGTCCTGCAAGGGAAATTGCAGGACCTCAAAAGGGTATTGCCGAGATGTCGGACTCGACTACGTAATATTATCATAAAATTCTTTTAAAGAAACCTGGTAAATGTGTCCAAATGAAAGTGGGGCTTTAATAAAGTCAAAGGGACCTGCTTCCCGCGGCAGATCCCTTTAACTAGATAATGTTGATGAGCAAAAACTCGTCTAGAGTACTTTTATAGTAACAAATGAAATTCACTTTGTGTATTGAGAAAAAATGAATTGCTTGTATGAATGTAGCGGATTTATATTTTGCTTTTTGGAATTATAATCATTTGTGGAGAGCGGAATAGGGTTCTAAAATGGAGAAAAGACTTTTCAGCCAGGCTACGATTCATTGCAATATGTAAGTATAAAAAAAGACCTGCTAATTTAAGCAGGTCAACATAAGGGGTTTATCTAACAGATTATTATATATGGTAACAACTGTATTGTAGTAAGTCTATAAGTTATATGTTGAGAAAATTTGTTTGAATGATATATATTTGGCACATGTATTAACGTTTAAAAAGTTGAGAAAGGAAATTCATAAGCTTGCTATAAGAAAATATGGGCTGATACTTATAAAATGATTCATATTTCCACGCATCATTATTAGAGAATTGGAGTTGTTTATTTGATGCTTTAGGTTTGTTGGAATTATTGTAACGACTCTTCATAATTTAACCTCCTCAAATTCATATGTATACGTTTAGTAGTATTCTAGGAAGGTAAATTAAATGAATATTCATTTTGAAATTCTTTCTTCTTGTGTACTAGATTTGTTTTTTTATGTTGGAAAACGTAGGAAGCAAATAGAACTCAAATACTTATAAAATTCAAAGTGGCGAGAATCAGTTTGATGATATAATGGGAATAGATGAAAGATAAAGAAAAGCAGGTGACTCTTTTTTGTTTACAAAAGCACAAGAACTTTTAGCGTCTTATTTCGGTTATTCGTCATTCCGAAGAGGACAAGATGAAACAATTAAAAATGTATTAGATGGGAAAGATACAGTCTGTATTATGCCTACGGGTGGTGGTAAGTCAATTTGTTATCAAATTCCCGCATTAGTATTCGAAGGAACGACATTAGTTATTTCACCTTTGATTTCACTTATGAAAGACCAAGTAGATACATTAGTACAAAACGGTATTTCAGCTACTTATATTAATAGTTCTATTTCTATTACAGAAGCAAATCAACGAATTCAATTAGCGAAACAAGGCCATTATAAGTTACTTTATGTGGCGCCTGAGCGTCTTGATTCAATGGAATTTGTTGATCAACTTATCGATATGAAAATCCCGATGATTGCAATTGATGAGGCGCACTGTATTTCGCAGTGGGGACATGATTTCCGTCCTAGTTATTTACATATACATCGCATATTAGATTATCTTCCAGAAAAGCCGCTCGTATTAGCGTTAACTGCTACGGCAACACCACAAGTTCGTGAAGATATTTGCAATACGCTTGAAATTAATCAAGAAAATACAATTATGACAACGTTCGAGCGCGAGAACTTATCGTTTTCAGTAATTAAAGGACAGGATCGTAATGCGTATTTAGCAGATTATATTCGTCAAAATCAGAAGGAATCTGGGATTATTTATGCAGCGACAAGAAAAGTAGTCGATCAGTTATATGAAGATTTAGGGAAAGCAGGAGTTTCGGTATCGAAATATCATGCTGGTATGAGCGACCACGATCGAAATGAACAGCAAGAACTCTTTTTACGAGATGAAATAAGTGTTATGGTGGCAACATCTGCATTTGGAATGGGTATAGATAAATCGAATATACGTTACGTTATCCATTATCAACTTCCAAAAAATATGGAAAGTTACTATCAAGAAGCAGGACGTGCTGGTCGTGATGGATTAGATAGTGAATGTATTTTGTTATATTCTTCTCAAGATGTGCAAGTACAACGCTTTTTAATCGATCAATCAACTGGAGAATCACGTTTTTCAAATGAGCTTGAAAAACTCCAAAATATGACCGATTACTGTCATACAGAACAATGTTTACAATCATTTATTTTGCAATACTTCGGAGAAGAGCCGAAGGAAGATTGTGGTCGCTGCGGTAATTGTACGGACGACCGTGAAAGTATCGATGTGACGAGAGAATCCCAAATGGTACTATCTTGTATGATTAGGACGAACCAACGATTCGGAAAGCAAATGATTGCACAAGTATTAACTGGATCTAAAAATAAGAAAGTCATTGAATTTAATTTTCATACTTTGCCAACGTACGGTCTTTTATCAAACCGTAGTGTAAAAGAAGTCAGTGAGTTTATTGAGTTTTTAATTTCAGATGAGTTAATTGCAGTTGAACATGGTACGTATCCAACATTAAAAGTAACGGAAAAAGGAAAAGAAGTATTACTTGGTAAAGAGAATGTTTTACGTAAAGAACGAGTAGAAACGAGACAAATTGTTCAAGATCATCCTTTATTTGAAGTGCTTCGTGAAGTACGTAAAGAAATTGCACAAGGAGAAGGTGTACCGCCGTTCGTTATTTTCTCTGACCAAACGTTAAAAGATATGTGTGTGAAAATGCCGCAAAGTGACTCCGAACTCCTAACTGTAAAAGGAATCGGAGAACACAAACTTGTGAAGTACGGGTCTCACTTCTTACAAGCAGTTCAGCACTTTATTGAGGATAACCCAAACTATGCGGAAACAATTAAGACTGAAGTTGTTTCAGAGAGTAAAAAATCAGGAAAAGCGTCAGCGAATTCTCATTTAGAAACGTATGAAATGTATAAACAAGGCATTGATCTAGATGAAATTGCTAAAGAACGTAGCTTATCAAGACAAACAATTGAAAATCATTTAATTCGCTGCTTTGAAGATGGAATGGAAGTAGACTGGAATAGCTTTGTTCCAGCAGAGTATGAAGCTCTAATTGAAACTGCCGTGCAAAATGCAGAGGGTGGTCTGAAATCGATTAAGGACCAACTTCCAAATGAAGTGAGTTACTTTATGATTCGTGCTTATTTACAAATTAGAAAGTAGAGACATATAAAGGGGATAGGGATTTATGCATCACGTTTTCGTGTATGGCACGTTAAGAAAAGAGCAAACGAATGCTCATATTATGCAAGGTGCAATATGCATCGCAGACGAAGCATGGACGTATGGTAAATTATTTGATACATACGAAGGGTATCCTGCGATGATTTGTTCAAATGGGGAAAAGGTATACGGAGAAGTTTATGAAGTAAATGATGATGTTCTGCAAAAGTTAGATGAACTTGAAGAATACACAGGTAATGCAGAGAGTGATTTATATGACCGAATCACCGAAACGATTTATTTAGGTGATAGAGAAATACGTGCATTTGTGTATATTGCTCAAGATAAAGAGATGCTAAAGAAAGTTATCATTTCTGGTGATTGGGTGGAGTATCAACAAGGAAAATAAAAGCAGCTATAGAGCAGATAGTGGAATCGACCATTATCTGCTTTTTATATTGGTACTTTCAAAATTCCTATTATTTTGATAAATTGTAAATATAGAGAAATAAGAATGGTTTTTTTTCATGGGTGTCAGAAATTTAGTTTCTCACCTGTAGCAGAAAAATCTAGTGCAGGAGGAGAATAATAATGAACGAATTAAATGTGAAGGAATTTTACCAAAAACAATTCGAACTGTCGAATTACGATATCAATACAGAAAGCTGGTTAGAGCAGGTTGCTAAAGAAGTTCAAGAACAAGTTGGTCATCCATTTCAAACGATGTTAGAACTTGGTGCGGGAAATGGTGGATTTGCACGAGCGATGTCTAAGTTACGTGTGAGAATGACAACTGTTGAACTTGTATCAGAGCTGGTTTCCTTTGCAAAAGAACATTCTAGTAGTGATATTGCCATTCATTGTGGAGATTTTTATCAAATTAACTTTGAAGAAAAATTTGATGTGGTTAGTTATTTAGATGGATTTGGTGTAGGAACAAATGATGAGCAATTGTTTCTACTAAAACGGATTAAAAATTGGATGAAGGAAGATGGATGTGCACTTATTGATATTTATCAACCTTTGTATTGGAAAAAGGTAAGTGGACAAGAAATGCCATTAAGTTCAGCGATGCGAAAATATGAATATGATAGTATAAATGAAAGAATGTTAGATCATTGGTGGAATCCTAATCAGCCTAATGAGATTGTAACACAGTCTTTACGTTGCTATACAGTTGAAGAGATTAGCGATCTATGTGATGAAGCAAATTTAAATATTGTAGCAATTTTCCCGGGTGGCGCATTTGATTTTGAGAAATCGCGATATAAAGAGCAAGCTTCTTTACATGAGTGCTTATCGTATCGTATAAAAGTAAAAAAGAAATAAAGAATAGATTGGGCGTCTCCCTCGTACACATTAAGCTGAATTTATGTGAAGGGAATTTCAAATTTATAGAATCTAATAACGAAAATAGTTGGTTGAGTGCTTCTATACTCATATAAATATCTTTGTTAGCTTCTAAAAGACTGAAAGGTTGGGTTAATGAAGAATGAGCTATGTTTTGGCTAAATAAAACACAAAGGTATACTAGTTTTTGTGAAATATATTCACTAGTTTGTTAAGCGAATCAAATCTTTCTAACTAATCACTCCAAATTATTAGGCAGCATATATCGTTGTGATTATTTGAAAACTAATACTAGTTCATTAAAAATCGATAAATTCATATTAAAACGCCATCCTTTTTGTATATTTCTATAAAAAGAATAGCGTTTTTTTCGTTATATGGATACAAATTTACATTATCTTGATAATAGTAATAGGGCGAGAACCTATTATGTTTAACCAATAATAAAATGACACAATTGACAAAACACGCATCGGTGTTATAATGATAAATTGTTACCAAGGTAACAAAATAATATTTTTGCATTAAGGGTGTGAAATTATGAAACAAAATAATGAACAAATAAATGAAAAAAACACAAAAATTAAAGTTGAACGTGTGCAAACTGGTATTAGGATGGAAAAAAGAATGGTAAAAGTTTTGAAAGCGATGGCAGAATATCATGATATTTCGCTGGGCATTCTTCTTGAAAGAATCGTTCTACATTCTTTTGAAAATAAACCTGTGTTTAGTGATGAAAGTCTTGAAAAAGTTAAAGCTATAAAAGAAGTTTACGATATGGATTATGGCCTAGAAATAAGTCGTCAGTGGAATGATTCGGATAACTAGAATGATTATTTTTACATACAGTTCCTTGTGTAAGCAATCTATGAAATGAAAAAATAAAGAGAGAGAAAATTTTGTTTTAAAGATACTTCAAAAGCTTAGATAAAGAGGTATATTTTTTGTGTTTTTCTTTAATTTGGAAAATTCTCAATCGAACTATTGACTTTATGAATGGATTTTTAATACAATTGTATCTCGACTGAAAAAATTGGAACGGACAGGAGGGAATCATCAAATGAGTAACATATTTGAAGAAGAATTACAAAAAATGAAAGATATTTTATGTACGATGGATGAGCAATTAGAACAGCTTGAAAAAATCCCGGTTTATTATGGAGAAGATTTTAAAGAGCAAATTCTTGAAAGTATGAGGGAGTCTAATAGACAAAGCTTACGTATTGGTGTACATGAGCCGTATTTTGGAAGATTAGACTTTCAGGAGGATGGCAAGGAAGACGTAATGCCGATTTACATCGGTAAAGTAGGTGTTTCAGATAAAGATACGATGAAACCAATTGTAATTGATTGGCGTGCACCTGTCGCAAGTATGTTTTATTCATTTACCGGTGGTGAAGAATTAGCATTTTATCATTCACCAGACGGATTAGTAGAAGGCGATGTTTATTTAAAACGAAACATTTCGATTCGAAAGAGAGAACTAGAACGTGTTGTTGATACATATGTGAAAGGAAATGAAGATGTCTCACATGCTGATGATTTTCTTCTATATCGATTAGGTGAGAATAAAGATAATAAATTGAAAGATATCGTTTCGACTATACAATCGGAGCAAAATGATATTATTCGTGCGGAAAGAAACTTACCGTTATTAATTCAAGGGGTTGCAGGGAGCGGAAAAACAACAATCGCTTTACATCGCCTTGCTTTTTTAATTTATGAATATCGTGAACAACTTGAAGCGGAGAGAATGATCGTATTCGCTCCAAACAGTTTGTTTTTAGACTATATTTCAAGTGTACTTCCTGAGTTAGGGGTAGGAAATATTAGTCAAACAACGTTTCCAGATTGGGCATTACGTACGTTAGATGGTTCGGTGAAACTGAAGCAGACAGAAGAAAAATTGAAAGAAGCTTTCTCAATTAATCGCGATGAAAAAAAGGTTATGCTAGGTAAATTGAAAGGCACGCTGGAATTTAAGTCGTTTATTGAAGAAAGAATGATTCAATTTGAAAAAGATTTAGTGCCAACAAAAGATTTTGAGGCATGGGATAAAGCTGTTATTCCAGTGGAAGACGTTAAAAAATGGATGCAGGTTGAATATAAACACTATCCATTAAAGAAAAGAAGAGAACGTTTAGTCGGCCGTATGAAGCGCTGGATTGAAATTGAGCTTAAAAAGTTTGGAGAAACAAACGAGAAAAAATTACTAAAAAAAGAAGCGACAAAGAGATTGAACACATATATGAATTTTTGGCCGAAAATGAGCCCGCTTTCACTATATAATTCAATGATAAAGAGTAAAGAAATACTCGAAGTATTACCTGAAGAACTTGTTCAAGAAACAGAAAAGAATTGTCGTAAAAAAGAAGTGTATGTAGAAGACTTACCAGCTTTAATTTACATACAACATCGCATAACAGGAATTGAAATTGGACAAAAATTCCATCACGTCGTTATTGATGAAGCGCAAGATTTCTCGCCATTCCAAGTATATGTATTAAAAGAAATTACACTAGGTAATTCTTTCACTATATTAGGTGATTTATCTCAAGCAATTTATGATTATCAAGGAATTGAAGACTGGGGTGCTTTTAAGGAAGTATTCCAAGAAACAGGTTATTATGAATTGACGAGAAGTTATCGTTCTACAAAAGAAATTATTGAATTCGCGAATGAAATAATTAAAAATGCAGAGATTCCAGTGGGACTCGCAACTCCAGTTTTCCGTAGCGGTGAAGACGTGAAAGTAATTCCGGCAGAGGACCAATTTACTGAAGTTTTAAAGACATTACAGCATTTGCAAACTGAAGATGTGAAAACAATCGCGGTAATTGGAAGAACAGACGATGAATGCCGTGATATATATGAGAAGTTAACAAATGCAGGGTTGACTGTTAATGTCATTGAAGCAGATCAAAGCAAATATGAAGGTGGTATTTCGGTAGTACCTGTATATTTGGCGAAAGGTTTAGAATTTGATGCCGTACTTCTAACCGACGTTGATGAGGAACATTACAAAAATACAAAACATGATGCGAAATTATTGTATGTCGGATGTACGAGATCGCTTCATGATTTATGGATTTTCCATAGTGGGGAAGCGTCGCCATTAATTAAGGGATTAAAATAAATAAAAAAGAGGATTTTCTAGTAATAAACAGAAAAACCTCTTTTTTTCTATATAAAGATATAGGAGGAATGGATATGATTACAAAAGTAATAACAAAAAGAAATTGGGAAATCGCAAAAACAACTAGAGAGATTAATGAAGCCTCACTTAAAGAAGAGGGGTTCATTCATTGTTCATTATTAGACCAAGCTTTAAAAGTTGCTCAAAAACATTTCAGTCATGAAGAAGATGTATTATTACTTACAATTGATCCATCCCTAGTAAAAGCAGAAATAAAATATGAACTTGCTTCTAACGGTCAAGAATACCCGCATGTATATGGCGTAATCAATTTTGAGGCAATTGTAGGTGTTGTTCCATTTCTTAAAGAAAAGGGAGATTTTTTATTACCAGAGGGACAAAGTTAAGAGTGTTATAGGTATTTAAGTTAGCTAGAAAAGCGCAAATTATATAGTTTGTGCTTTTTATTGTATATATTTTTTGGAAAATTATTGTTTTTGTCACAATAATACTGTACGATACATAGTATAAAACACATACTGTATGACATATAGTAATGGGAATGAGGTGGGTGAATGGATACTTTATTAAATTCATTAATTACTGAGCTAAGGAGAGGGACATTGACATTAGCGGTTTTAAGTCAACTAAGAACGCCGCAATATGGATATTCGCTTGTCCAATTATTGGAGCAATCAGGAATCATGATAGATCAAAGTACTTTATATCCACTACTTCGCCGATTAGAAAAGCAGGAGCTAGTGACGAGTAGTTGGGATAAAACGGAGAGTAGACCTCGTAAGTATTATGTTTTAAGTGAATATGGATTAGAGATATTTTTACAATTGAAAAAGGAGTGGATAAAGGATTCGAAAGAACTTTATAACCTATTAAAGGAGGAGGACGAGAATGAGTTTGATTGATATGTATGTCCATGAAGTTGCGAAGAGATTACCTGAAAAAAATCGTGAAGATATTATTCTTGAATTACGGTCAACAATCGAGGATATGTTACCTGATGATTATAGTGAAAACGACGAAAAAAGAGTTCTTGAAAAATTAGGAAGTCCCATTTCATTGGCTAATGGATATTTGGATAGACCGATGCATTTAATTGGACCACGTTATTTTGATGTATATACGACGTTATTAAAAATGATTATACCAATTGCAGCTGTTATCGCACTCATTGCAATGGTTGCAGAAAATTTTGTAGGATATAATGGTGAGCAAGCGGTATTAAACGTTATTTTAAATTTGATAGGTAAAGGAATTGGGGAAATAATCGAAGTAGTCCTCCATGTGTTTTTCTGGTTGACACTTGTATTTGCAATTTTAGAAAGAACAGATAAAGACAAAGGTACCCAACCGTTGACGACAAGTTTAAAAAAATGGACGCCTGATGATTTGAAAAATACTTCGTATGTTCCAAAGAAAAAGTCGATCTCAAAGTTCGAAGTATTTGGCGGGTTAATGTGGACGGCAATATGGGCAACACTTTATTTTTATGCGAATCATCTTGTAGGTGTATATCATGGTACAGAAAACGGACTGAAGTTTGTCGCGCCAACTTTTAATCAAGATGTTTTACTTCAGTACTGGCCAATCGTTGTAATTATGATTGTTTTCGAAATAGGTATATCTCTTTATAAGTTAGTGCAAGGACAATGGACGAAAAGAGTGGCAATTGGGAATGCAATACTACAGCTAGCTGCAACAATAGTATTCATTGTAATCGTAGTAAATCCTCATTTATTTAACGAAGGATTCATTACGTATGTGGCAAATGTGTTTACAATTTCTCCAGAGGAATTTAAAACGTGGTTAATTGGTGGAGGGATAATTATCTTCATATTATCTGCGGTACTAAATGCAATTGATGGTTTTCGAAAATCTAGAATTCGGTTGTAAAAATAAGTTTGTATTATTATTAGGTAGATCAGTTGAAAGAAAGGTACAGAGAAAGATCATTATGAAAGGAAGAAAACAATGATAAGGGAAGCAATAAAAAAAGATGTAACATTTATTTTAGATATTTATAATGATGCAATCCTTAATTCAACAGCTGTATATGCGTACAAACCTGTAACCCTTGAAAATAGAATAGATTGGTATGAACAAAAAAAGGCTGATGGCTATCCAATTTTAGTCTACGAGCTGGATAATAAAGTAGTAGGATTTGCGACATTTGGCCCCTTTAGGGCATGGCCTGCCTATAAATATTCAGTTGAACATTCTGTGTATGTTGATAAGGAATATAGAAAAAATGGAATTGGGTCCTCTTTAATGGAAGAATTAATTACAATTGCAAAAGAAAGAGAATATATGACCTTAATTGCTGGAATTGATGCGGAAAATGAAAAAAGCATTGCAATGCATAAAAACTTCGGATTTGTTTATTCGGGAACAATAAAAAAGGCTGGTTATAAGTTCAATGGATGGCTAGATTTAGCTTTTTATCAATTGGAGCTTAATGGTCCTAAAAATCCTACTGAAGAATAGCTGTATCTATTACTGTAAAAATAATTTTAAAAAGAAATTGTATATATTACAAAAGATAGTATGAAGAAATCTCATGCTATCTTTTTCTTATTGTATTCATGATTATCATTTAACAAAAAAGGATTCTTATATTCTATATCGAATTTTGAGAAGATGATAAAACGATATAAGAAGAGGGATGAATATGCAGGCTGTCATTAGAAAAATAAAAGAAATACAAATTGGTCAAGTTGGAATACTTGTTTATTCAACAAAGAATGGAAATATAGTTGCTACCCATAACAATGAGCTATACGTTCCTTTAGCATCAGCAGCAAAAGTGGCAATTGGATTTACAGTAGCAAAGATGGTAAAGGATAAACTAATTAGTTGGAGTGATACACTTCATCACATTAAGTATAATCCAAATGAGGATAGTGCGCAGTTATATCCTCACTTACAAGACAGAGCTACATTAACACTTAGTAAAGCGGTTGAAGTAATGATAGCATGTCACGACAGCTCTATAGCTCAGTCAATTGTTATGCACTGCGGAGGATGGGAAACTGTCAGAGAAAATGTTTTAACGTACTTTTCAAAGATTCATATACAGGAAAACCCTAGAGATGAGCAAAATGTCGGAGAGTTAAATCAAGTTCTTTCACTTTTAGTACATATTTTTCAAGGATATAAATCAGAACCAGAATTATGGGAACCCATTATTAATGGAATGGTAAGGCAACAAGGTGATTATGAAGGGATACCGTATTATCATTTAGCTCATATGACAGGTGGTTTATCCACCGCTATAATAAATATTGGTATAATAGGAATGTTTCATAAATTTCCGTTTCTTTATGTAATTGGGGGAAGAGATTTACCTAATCGATTTGATAATAAACAAGTTGATGAAACCGTTATAGAAGCTTTGAGGTACGTGTACAAAGAATACAGTAAAAGTATATTAGGGGTGAGTGATTGAAACGAAACTTAAAGACTTCAACAATCATTATTTTAATCATTACGATTATTGCTCTTGAAGTTGGAATTGCACTATACGATCACACTTTGTCATTAGATACAATTTATTTTGCAGCGATTCTCATTTGTATTGTATTGCTTTTTGGCACACGTGTTTCTGAAGAGAAAGAAAGTACATCGAAACAGAGACGAAGAAAAACAGCTCTTATATTTTGGCCATCTATTTTATTATCAATCGCTAGTTTTGCAGTTATAAGTTATGTAAGAATAGGCTATGTCTCTGTACCAGGAATAATTGGTTTTTCATGCTTTGTTACATATGGTGGATTTGTATTCATCAGTATATTAAAGAGAAGAAATAAAAATTAAATATAGCTTACTAAGTTGAAAGGAAGAAATATATGAAACGCATAGAGAACGGTACACGCACTGAAGGAGAATACATTAAAAATAAATTAATTCAATATAACATGTCTGTGCTGTCAGATGAAGTAAAACAGCCGATGGAACAAGTAAGCTTCGTAGTGAAAGATGAAGATGGAAAAATCTTTGGCGGGGTAACAGGAACGATGTATTTTTATCATCTTCATATAGATTTTTTATGGGTTGATGAATCTGTTCGTCATGATGGTTATGGTAGTCAATTATTACATAAAATAGAAGGAATTGCGATGGAAAAAGGATGTAGACTCATTTTACTAGATTCATTTAGTTTCCAAGCACCAGATTTTTATAAAAAGCACGGATACCGAGAATATGGTGTTGTTGAAGATCATCCTAAAGGGCATAGTCAACACTTTTTAGAAAAGAGATTATAATAATATTATGTATACTGGTTGAGGGGAGAAAAAATGTACACGTATAAATTACAACATGAACAACCAATCTGTGTAGAAAAAATAAAGAAACTTTACGATTCTGTAGGCTGGTGGCCAGAAAGAAAAGAAGTCGATATTCAAAAAATGTTAAAGAATAGTATAGCAATTGGAGTATGGGAAGAAAACGAATTAATTGGATTCGCTAGAGTTGTTACTGACGGTGTTTTTCGGGCGTATATTGAAGATGTTGTCGTACATGAGATTGTAAGAAACAAGGGAATTGGTGAGAAGATGCTTACAATGTTACTTCAAGAGGTATCCCATATTGATATTGTTAGTCTATTTTGCGGAGAGAAACTAATAAAGTTCTATGGTGAACAGCAATTTAAAGCGACGAAGCAAATTGTGATGCATCGTAATCAAATAGTGAAAGAATAAGAGGTGCCAATTAGAATGAATGCAACAAGAGCATATTGTTTATCGAAAAGAAAAGCGACAGAAGATTCTCCAGATGGCTGGAGTGCAACATGTATGAGATTAAATAATAAAATATTTGCGATAGTAAACCATGAAGAAGGGGAAAAAGCTGCGATCACATTAAAATGTGATCCAGAACTCGCTTTACGAATAAGAGAAGATTACCCAGAAACAATAATTCCTGGATATCATATGAATAAAAAGCATTGGAATACAGTGTACATACATAAGGATGTAGGACAAGAACAAATTAATAAGATGATAGATTGGTCGTATGATTTAGTACTACAATCGTTTTCAAAGAAAAAGCAGCAAGAGTTATTGGATTAAATACAAAGTGAAGTCGACTATAAATAGCTAGTAAAATGACTATATTTTACTAGCTATTTGCAGTTTTAAATTATGAAGTAGGAGCTTTTGAAATGAATACGAAACGAAATAGATTACTATATGTAATGTTTACTATAGTTGTTATTATTTTAGGTCTTAGTTCCAGAAAGTTTGCTTTTGCGTTACCAGATTTGTTAAATGGGTACTTAGGTGATGCTTTATGGGCATTAATGATTTTCACTGGATTTGGATTTTTGTTTCCTAAAATAGAAACGAGGAAATTAGCTTTTATTAGTTTGATATTTTGCTACGGGATTGAAATTAGTCAATTGTACCATGCGGAATGGATAGATAGCATTCGAGCAACGACTTTAGGTGGACTCGTATTAGGTTACGGATTTTTATGGAGTGATTTAGTGGCTTACACAATTGGTGTTGGAGTAGGAATGCTTGGTGAGTTTATGCTACGGAAGAAATAAAAGATTTAAAAAGGGGTATTTATGAAAAAAATAATATTAATAGGTTCTGGTGGTTCAGGAAAATCTACATTAGCAAAACAGTTAGGGAATAAATTAAATATTAAGGTGCATCATCTTGATGCACTATTTTGGAAACCAAATTGGGAGGGTGTACCGAAAGAGGAGCAAAGAACGGTTCAAAATGAATTAGTTAAAGGGGAAAAGTGGATTATTGATGGGAATTATGGCGGGACAATGGACATAAGAATTAACGCAGCTGATACAATTATCTTCCTTGATACTCATAGAACAATATGTGTTTATCGTGCTTTTAAAAGAATTGTGCAATATCGGAATAAAACAAGGCCAGATATGGGTGCTGGATGTGAAGAAAGGTTTGACTTGCAATTTTTCAAATGGATATGGGAATATCCTAAGACAAAAAGGCCTGCAATTGTAAAAAGACTGGAACAATTCAATAAGGATAAAAGAGTTATTATTTTAAAAACACCAAGTGAGGTTCAACGATTCTTAAAGGAAGTACGGTAAGTATAAATTGGGCATTAAAAGAATTAAATTATGTTCCATTTTGAATGGAGGGGTAATATTGAATGAAATCATTCGCTCAACTGATTCTTTTATGGTAAAAGTTCCAACAGGAGAGGTAGTATTAAGAGATGATCGAATAAAAAAAGAATGGAAAGTTCAAGTTAAACCGTTTCTTCTTGCGAAATATGCTGTAACGATGGGATTATATGATGCTATTACGAATAATACACCAAATATATTCAAAGATAATAATAAACCAGTTGTGAATATCTCATGGAATGATGCAATTGTGTTTTGTAATTTACTTTCAAAAAAAGCGGGATTAAAAGAGTATTATTCTATTAGTGATAGCGGTCAAATTGTTGGTTGTAACTTACATTCAAATGGCTACCGATTACCTTCTGAGGCAGAGTGGCAATATGCATGTAAAGCAGGGACTACTGGGTATACATATGGAGAACTTGATAAGATAGCTTGGTATAATAAAAACTCGGATGGGAAAATTCATGAGGTCGGTAAAAAAGAACCGAATGCATGGGGAGTATATGATATGTTAGGGAACGTTTGGGAATGGTGTTATGATTTGTATGATGAAAAGGTATATGGATCGTACCGAATTTTCCGAGGCGGTAGCTGGGCTGAAGAAGCGAGAGGGTGCGGTGCTACTTGTCGCCGTCGTAGTCATCCTACATTTCATATAGATGATCTCGGTTTTAGGCTTGCTAGGTCAATTTAGCAGGAAAATGATACATATAACTCCGTAAAGAGTATGGAAAGTATCCATACTCTTTACAACATAGAAATTTTAAAATTTAAGGAGTGTTTTGAATGGCACGTGTTTTATTCATTAACGCTGGATCAGAAGGACATATAAATCCAACATTACATGTTGTAGAAGAACTGATTTCTCGCGGTGAAGAGGTAGTTTATTTTTCAATAGAGGCTTTCAGGGAGCGTATTGAGAAGACAGGTGCTACTGTACGAACGATTGATGATGAAAAATTTATAAAAGCATTTCTTTCCGGTGGTCGAAATTATTTACAGGAAAGAATAAACGGCCTTCTACATACAGCTGATATTGTAATACCTAGTGTTCTAGAACAAATCGAAGGTGAACATTTTGATTATATTATTCATGATTCGATGTTTGGCTGTGGTCGCTTAATTGCCCAAATTCTTAATCTTCCAGCCATAAATTCATGCACATCTTTTGCACAAGATGAAAAATCATTTAAACAAATGTTAGACCATCTTTCTAAAAATATCCCACTGGAAGTTCAGGATAGAATACATAATGATTTTGAAAAATTAACTAATGGAATTACAGAAAAATATGGTGTTAATATAAACTCACCGTATGAAGTTTTCTGTAATCCAGCTTCACTTACTATTGTGTATACAATTAAGGAGTTCCAACCTTTTGGGGATACATTTAATGAAACATTCAAATTTGTGGGTCCATCTATCTCTACACAAGTGAAAAATGAAGGTTTTGATTACACTTCAATTGAAGAAAAAAGCCTGATTTACATTTCATTAGGTACTGTTTTTAATGAAGCGCTTGATTTTTATAAACTTTGTATGAAGGCGTTCGAGAATAGTAAGCATACACTTGTTATGTCTATTGGCAACAAAATGGAAATAAGTGATTTAGGTAATATCCCTAAAAACTTCATTGTGAAAAACTATGTACCACAAACTGAACTTCTCAAATATACGAAACTATTTATTACACACGGCGGTATGAACAGTACGCATGAAGGGATATATAACGGTGTTCCACTCGTTGTAATTCCGCAAAGTGCAGATCAGCCAGTAATCGCAAGGCAAGTTGAGAATCTCGGAGCAGGGGTTACATTACAAATGCAAGGATTAACGGAGAGTCAACTACGTGAGAGTGTAGATCTAGTATTAAATAACTCTTCATTCAAAGAAACTGTTTTGAATATGAAGGAGTCTTTCCTAAAATCAGGTGGGTATAAGCAAGCAGTTGATGAAATTTTTAAATTTACAGGCTGTTATTAAAACTATACATGTGAAAGGGTGTCTATATTAAATGATATAGACACTTTTATGTTATATGAAGCGAGGAATTGATGAAATGGAAAGAATGAAAATACTAGATGTAAATTTTGCTGATATGACAGCTACACCATTTTTTCAAGTGGAGGCGAAAAATAGAATTAGATTCGATATAGAATTATTTGAAGGTAATTTGAGAGGATTAAGAGGGATTTTGACTGAACTTTTTAAAAGTCCTGATACGATTGATGTTTCATTTATTTCCGGTTACATAACATATGGTAAAAGTAAGAGAATAAATGAGAAAATAAAAATTGGAAGGTTCATGAAGATTAAGAATTGGACAGAAACGAAAGTAGACGTTGATGATCTTGAAAGTACAATCATATTTACTACGATTAAAGGTGTACATGAAGATGAAGTATATAAGTATTGCAAGTATGTCGTTAATGGTGGTCAGCAAGCGTATATTTCTTTTTATAACGATACTTATTTATTGTATATAAGTACAGACGTTATTGACATTGTTTCACCAGATACAAGTTTAATAGAAAAGTTAAAACTTCAATACAGTGAAGAATATGATAAGTTTTATGAAACTATATTGACGGATTCGGAAATGTTTACAAGTGATAAGTAATTTCAAAGTATTGATAGAAAGATATATGGAAAATGGAGATGGCACGTTGTTTTAAAATAATGTGATCTCACATTGCCATGCGTTTTAAGTTAACGATGAAGGGTTTCAAGACGACTTGGTGCAATTCATCCATATATATACCTAAAATTTTTCATTACAAGTACTACAATTTCTATTGCTCACTTTTACTTTATAAATTTAGGATGTAGTTTTACGTGTTAGTAGTAATTTCACTGTTTCTGCACAACTTCTGCACACATTTAGGTGATTTCTATGTCATGATATATTCCATAAGTGAAATATTTCACAAGAAATGAAATGTTTCTTTACGACGGTGTATGCATATTTACGCATACACGAAATAAGATTGACTCTTGTTATTCTTTTACATCAAAGCCCACATTACACTACGAAGTATAACAAGAAGGGGACAGGAACATGAATAATCGATTTTTAAAACAACTACAAAACTTGAAAATGAACAAAAAAAGTATAGGAGCTGTTGCATTAACAGCTGGAATTATCGGCACGACACTTATTCCTCAAAATGCATACGCGCACGGCTTTGTTGAAAAGCCTGGTAGCCGTTCCGCTTTATGTAGCCCAACTTATGGTGCTCTAAATGTAAACTGCGGAAGTGTTATGTATGAACCACAAAGTTTAGAAGCTCCAAAAGGATTCCCACAAGGTGGCCCAGTTGATGGGCAAATCGCTTCTGCAGGTGGAAAATTTGGCGGTATTTTAGATCAACAAACAACAAATCGTTGGTTTAAAAATATAATCACTGGTGGGGAAAATACATTTACTTGGAAGTATACAGCACCTCACTTAACAAGCAAATGGCACTACTATATTACAAAAAAAGGATGGAATCCAAATAAAGCACTAACAAGAGCAGACTTTGAGCCAATTGGCACTGTACAACATGATGGTTCTGCAGCTTCAAATAATTTAACTCATAAAATCAATGTACCTACTGACCGTAGTGGATATCATGTGATTTTAGCTGTATGGGATGTAGCTGATACAGCAAATGCGTTCTATAATGTAATTGATGTGAATCTCATCAATAATGTGAAACCAGACACAGAAGCGCCAAGTATTCCAAATGGAATTCAGGCGCAAAAAGTAACAGCGAATAGTATAGAACTAACATGGAACGTTTCTACGGATAATGTAGGAGTAAAAGGGTACCAAATCTTCCGTAACGGAGAGATGATTGACACAGTACCAGGCACTTATTTTATTGATAAGAAATTACAACCAAGCACAGAATACACTTATACTGTAAAAGCAATTGACGCAGCTGGCAATGTATCGAAAGAAAGTACAGCGCTTACAGTGAAAACAACAGTTGAAGCTCCTGATACAGAAGCACCAACACAACCAAAAGGATTACATGGCATGGGAACAACAGCGTCAAGTGTGGATCTAATGTGGAGCCCATCTGATGATAACGTTGGAGTAGACTATTACGATATTTATAGAGAAATAGAAGGAACAATGAAAAAAATTGCAACATCCAATACGACTTCTTATATGGATAAAAATTTACTCGCTAATACTACTTATAAATATGCAGTGAAAGCAGTGGATGTAGTTGGAAATGAATCCGTACAAAGTGATACGTTCACAATTACTACAAAAACTGAAAGCGCTTCATATGAAGCGTGGGATGCAAAGAAAGCATATAAAAAGGGAGATAGAGTTTTACACGAGGGAAAAGTGTATGAAGCAGTCCAGAATTATGAAGGACATGGGGATCCAAACTGGATTTTTGCTTTATCCTTATGGAAAGCAGTGTAAGCTTTACCTCAAAATGAAATAAAAGATGATGGGCTTTGATGCAAAAAAAGGAAGTTTGAGAGTTAACTTTTCTACTTATAAAAAAGACGACGTATTCAGCGTCGTCTTTTTGTATTAATCTAGAATATTCATCAAAGAGACTTTCAAACGAATAAGCTACAGAAAGGTTACTATACGAATACATAATGTAGAATCATATAGTAACCTTTCTATTATGATAACACTTTCGTCATAAGTATATGCGCAATTCCATCTTCCATAAATACGTCGGAAGAAGTTTGATAGCCTAATTTTTCATAAAACCCTTCAGCTTGTGTTTGACCGTGTAGTTTAACTTTGTTTGCTTCTTTGTTACGAGCAATCTCTTCTAACTTTTGAATGATTACTTTGCCTAATCCGTATTTGCGATAGTCTTTTAAAATACAAATTCTTTCTAGTTTACCCATTCCGTCAACGAATCGTATACGGCCAGTTCCTACAGGAAGTTCATTATAATAAATTAATATATGTTTGCATGCCTCGCCAATTTGGTCATATGTATCGAATTCATCTTCAAGTGGGACACCTTGTTCTTTTACAAAGACTTCTTTTCGAATGTGAAAGGCAGTTTCTAAATCTGTAAGTTCTGTTATGAGTTTGGATTGCAAATTGTTCAGCCCTTTCTAGTGTGATATGAATGTGTTTTCATAGTATATCATACTGTAATGCTATAAAAGAAAAAACTGACTTGCAAAAGTCAGCCTTTAAAATGCTTAATATTCTTTTATACCGTTTTTTGTTCCGATGATTGCTTTGCTCGTCATATTGATAAATAATCCTGTTTCAACTACACCGGTAATCATCTTTAACTCTGTATGTGTATCATTTGGATTCAATATTTTGTTTGGAAAAATACAATCAATAATTAAATTGCCGTTATCAGTTATAAATGGTCCGCCATCTTTCATACGTAAACGCGTTTCGCATCCTAAAGATTGAATTCTCTTTTCAGTTTGCTTCCAAGAGAAGGGGATGATTTCAATAGGAAGTGGAAAGGTACCTAAATGTGAAACGAGTTTGGATTCATCTGCAATAATAATAAGTTCTTTAGAGGAGGTGGCAACAATCTTTTCGCGAAGTAATGCACCACCACCACCTTTTATTAATTGTAAATCATTATTGATTTCATCTGCTCCATCAATTGTGAGATCAAGTATATCAATTTCATTTAAAGAGATTAGCGGAATAGATAATTGTTTTGCTAATACTTCAGTTTCTTTTGATGTCGGTGCAGCTTGAATAGATAACCCTTCTTGTACACGGTGACCTAACTTTTGTATCGTCCAATATACGGTTGAACCCGTACCAAGTCCAATCGTCATACCATCTCTTACAAAGCCAGCAGCATATTCGCCTGCAAGCTGTTTTAAATTCATCATTTTACTCCGCCGGGCGTGATCCAGCATCTAAACCGGAATTTTCAACTGTAAGTATAGGGCGAACGGTAATATCTTTATGTACACGCATTTGGCACGATAATCGTAAGTGGTCTTCAATTCCTTTTTCCGTAATAGCTTGTTTTTCATCATTTGTCGCCTCACAAAAATCACCTGCAATGACTTCAACTCTACAAGTTGTACATCTTGCTTTGCCACCGCAACGATGAAGAATGTGTACACCGTTATCTTCAAGTGCTAATACTAATTTCGTTCCTTCTTTAATATCGAAAGTTCCGGTACCTTCCACTGTTAATTTTGGCAAATTGATTCCTCCTCATGTAAAATGCTATATAACATATTTATGACCCGTATTCATGAACATAAACATAAAATTAATTATAAGCCCCGTAACTTTTTTATTTGTTCAATCGTTTAATAAGTAAGCGCTGAAAAGGAGTGGTTATTTTGTGCACAAAAGTAACTCAGGTTTTAAAGAATCATATCGATATGAATCATTCAAATATAAATTTTTTAATTACACATTATGCAGAGGTAAAAAGATACTGTACGTTTTTGACGAAAAACAAATGGGATGGGGAAGACCTTGCCCAAGAAGCAATTTGCAAAGTTCTTCAAAAGTATAGTGAGAAGGAAATTTGTATAACGCTTCTGTATAAAATTGCTCGAAATCAATGGTTAGATCAAATGAAATCAAAATCCGTTCAAGAAAAGTTAGAACAGCAAAATACATTTGAAGAACCACATGGAAAAATTGCAGATTTGCATGAAATGGTAGGGAAAGTATTGTCTTCGTTAAATGTGCAACAATCCGTAATTTTATTATTGAAGGATGTTTTTCAATATAGTATCGCGGATATTGCAAAGATATGCTCTGTATCAGAAGGGGCAGTGAAAGCATCTTTATTTAGGAGTAGAAATAGGCTGAAAACTGTAAATGAAGAAGGCATTGAAATAGTGGAGTACACGGATGATGTTGAAATCGTTGTAACTTCTATTCGAGAAGAAAGACCTGAATTGTTGACGAAACTTCTCCCAACAATAGATTTCACTAAGTTACCATCAATACAACCAGTGTTATTCTTCAGTATGAAACAATCTTCTTCTTACAGTTGTATGCTTAATGCGGCATAAAACAGATGGAGGGATTTATAATGAGTGTAATTCCTTACGTAATAGAACAAACGAAATTAGGAGAACGCTCCTATGATATATATTCAAGATTATTAAAAGACCGAATTATTATGATTGGTTCAGAAATTAACGATCAAGTTGCAAGCAGTGTAGTAGCACAATTATTGTTTTTAGAAGCGGAAGATGCAGAAAAAGATATATTCCTGTATATCAATAGTCCGGGTGGTTCAACGACAGCGGGATTTGCAATATTAGATACGATGAACCTTATTAAACCAGATGTGCAAACACTTTGTATGGGCTTTGCGGCATCATTCGGTGCGCTTTTACTATTAGCTGGCGCAAAAGGAAAAAGATTTGCGCTCCCTAACAGTGAAATCATGATTCATCAACCGCTTGGCGGTGTAAAAGGGCAAGCGACGGAGATTGAAATTACAGCAAAAAGAATTTTAAAGTTAAAACACGATATAAATAAAATTATCGCAGAGCGAACAGGGCAACCAGTTGAAAAAGTAGCACATGATACAGAAAGAGATTATTTTATGACGGCAGTAGAAGCGAAGGAATATGGAATTGTCGATGCAGTTATTGAGAAAAAATAACATAAAACAGGCTAGAGAATATACTAAATTCTCTAGCCTGTTTTTGTCATTCTTTATTCTTTTATCCATTCATCAACTAAAGCTTGATTCTTTTTAATCCATTTTCGCGCGGCTTCTTCTGGATCTTTCGTTTTATTTAGCATGACCATTAAAGTACCTAGTTGTTCATCGTTCATTTTCCATTGATCAAAGTATTTCACAATATCCGGATGATCTTTTTCGAAACCTTTACGAACTGAGTAATAAATGTCATCTTTTTCACCATATACTTTCTTAGGGTCTTTTAAATATTTTAAGTCAAATTCTGAAAAGCCCCAATGAGGATTCCAAAGCGTAACAGCAATTGGTTTCTTTTTCGTATATGCCTTCTTTAGTTCGCTCATCATCGCAGCTTCTGAAGATTGGACAAGTTTTAGTTTTATATCATATTCCTTCATTGCTTTATTCGTTAAATTCATTAGGCTACTACCAGGTTCAATCCCAACAATTTTATTATCTAGCTCATCTTTATGTGCATTTAAATCTTCAATACTGTTAACGTTTTTCACATAAGAAGGGACGACTAAACCAAGCCCAGTACCTTCATACCATTTTGATTTTAAGACGAAGTCATCTTTGTAACGGGCATTTAATGGTTTATCTGTAACAGGAAGCCATACTTCTAGATTCGCATCAACATCACCACGTGCGACGCCAGTCCATATCGCAGCTTTTTCTAAATACATGAGTTCAACTTTATAGCCTTTTTCTTCTAATAAAACTTTCCACATATTTGCGGTTGCGATATTTTCTTTCCAACTTGTTACACCAAGTTTAATTTTTCCTTTCGAATTTGCATTTGTTGCATTACAAGAAGTGAAAATCATACTAATAAATAGTAACAGACTTATAATCCATATTTTTTTTCGCATTCAAAACCTCCTGTGAAGCTTTTGCTTTTTATAAATTAATCTATAAGTGAACCTTCTTATTATGAACGGAAACAAGAATTTTTAAAGAAATCTTATATATGTCATTTTTATGTAATATTTCTCTGTAAAATCGCAACACTATGTAAATAGATGGGTAGAAAAGGAGTAGTGACATGGATAATACAAAGGTACGTGTTGAAAATGTAACAAAAGTCTTTGGGAAACATCCGCAACGAGCGCTTACCTTATTAAAAGAAGGAAAAAGCAAATCGGAAATTTTAAAGGAGACAGGAATGAACGTTGGTGTGAAAAAGGCAACGTTTGAAGTATACACTGGAGAAATTTTCGTTATTATGGGTTTGTCTGGTAGTGGGAAATCAACGCTAGTTCGAATGCTAAATCAATTAATCAAACCGACAGCCGGGCATATATACATAGATGGTGAAGACATCGCAACGATGGGAAAAGAAGAATTGCGAAGAGTAAGAAGGACGAAAATGAGTATGGTTTTTCAGAAGTTTGCTTTATTTCCACATCGTACGGTAATACAAAACGTTGCGTACGGGTTAGAAATTCAAGGAGTTCCAGTAGAGGAACGAGAAAATAAGGCGTTAGAATCGCTACAGTTAGTAGGACTCGATCATCATAAAGATAATTACCCTAGTCAACTTAGTGGTGGTATGCAGCAGCGTGTTGGAATTGCAAGGGCACTAACGAATAATCCAGATGTATTACTAATGGACGAGTCATTTAGTGCATTAGATCCACTAATTCGAAAAGAAATGCAAGATGAATTGTTAGAGTTACAAGATAAAATGGAAAAAACAATTATTTTTATTACACATGATTTAGATGAAGCTCTTCGAATTGGTGATCGTATCGCATTAATGAAAGATGGAGAAATCGTTCAAATTGGAACGCCGGAAGAAATTATGATGAGTCCTGCCAATGAATTTGTAGAGAAATTCGTGGCGGACGTGAATTTAGGAAAAGTAATTACGGCGGAATCTATATTAAAACGACCGGAGACTTTATTAATTGATCGTGGACCACGTGTAGCACTTCAAATTATGAGGAATGCAGGTGTTTCTACCGTATATGTTGTAAACAAAAAGTATGAATTTTTAGGTATATTAACTGCGGATGATGCAAGTAAAGCAGTACAAAAACAGTGGCCGATTGCTGATTTATTACTTAACGATATTCCACACGTTTATCTAGATACATTACTGGAAGAAACGTATGCAAAAATGGTGGAGATGAAATATCCATTACCCGTAATTGATGAAAAGAAAAGGTTGAGAGGAATTATTAAACGTGAAAGTGTCATTCAAGCTCTTGCAGGTAACATTGAGGAAGAGGTGAAAGACGATGAATAATATTCCGCGCATTCCATTAGGCGAATGGGTCGATTCATTTGTTGCAAGTTTATATGAGCACTTTGAAGGCTTGTTCCGAGGATTCTCCTATATTATCGGTGGATTTGTTGATTTACTCACTAATTTTTTAACAATAATACCAGCCATAGTGATGATTATCATCTTATGTTTCCTCATTTGGTACACAACGAGGAAATTATCTTTAGTCATTTTTACGCTCATCGGATTATTATTTATTTTAAATATTAACTACTGGGCACAAACGATGCAAACATTAGCGCTCGTACTTACGTCAGTTATTATTTCAATTATTATCGGAATTCCCATTGGCATTTTAGCATCTCAAAATGAACGTTTCTCAAAATTTTTAAAACCGACATTAGATTTTATGCAAACAATGCCGGCATTCGTCTATCTCATTCCCGCGATAACATTTTTTGGAGTAGGCGTCGTACCAGGCATTATTGCTTCCGTTATTTTTGCTATGCCACCGACAATCAGATTTACAGACTTAGGAATTAGACAAGTTCCAGAAGATTTAATTGAAGCTGCGAATGCGTTTGGCTCTACCGCATCACAAAAATTATTTAAAGTACAATTACCGCTCGCAACGGGAACGATCATGGCTGGCGTGAATCAAAGTATTATGCTTTCGTTATCAATGGTTGTAACAGCTTCACTTGTAGGAGCGCCAGGACTTGGCGTCGATGTATATCGCTCTGTAACACAAGTAAATATCGGAATGGGATTTGAAGCTGGACTAGCTATCGTCGTGATTGCGATTATATTAGACCGAATTACGCAAGGGTTTTATACAAAAAGAAAATAATTCAAAAAACACACTTTATACTACAAAGTGTGTTTTTTGAATTCGAATTACATCCGAACAATAACAGAACCTCCAGCTGGTGCACAAACTTGGTTTTGCTGTTGTTCCATTGATTTTATTAATTGATTATTTTCTTCGATTAATGAGATTAATTTAGCTAATTGGCTTTCAAGGCTTGCGATGCGCTGCATCATGTATTGCGAATCATAATGCAGTGTATTCCTTACTGGATGGGGGGGGTAAGCATATTGTTGATTTATATTTGGATTCCAATGAGGATACATTTGAATCGTTCCTCCTTCAATAAATTACTGATCTTTCTTATAGTAAATGCCTATGTATATGTAATGGTGACTTAAAAATTCTTTCAAACGAAGAGGATTATGTAGGGGGAATGGAAAAGTAATAAAGTACATTTTCTGGAAATTTTCAAGCGGAATAGCAAATATATTAGTAGACAGCAACGTTCATGTAAATGGATATTATATGGGGAGAAATTATGAGAGGAGATGCTATTTTGGCTAATAATAAAAAAAGAAATGATGCTATGACAATTGGTGTCGCTATAGGTGTTGTAATCGGTGTAATTCCTGGTGTATTTACTGATAATATAGCAATCGGAATAGCGATTGGGATTGCAGTTGGAATGGGGATTACGCTTTTGAAGAAATAATGAGTTGTAAATTATTTTAATGTGAAAATTCTACTTTCAAAAGATTGAATTTTCGGAATATAAAACCTATTTTTCCTTTTTTTATGATATTATATATGCAAAGGATGGTGATGGATATGCCAATAAACAATCAAGCAGAACAAAACTGCTTCATTTGTGAAAAACATAAAGGGAACATTACAGTTTCAGGTGGAGCTATTTACGAAGATGAACTCATTTACGTTGGACATGTCCATTGGGATGCAGAAGAAACATATCTTGGTTATGTAATGATTGATATAAAGAGACATGTACCTGGTCTCGCTGAATTAACTGAAGATGAGGCAAAGGCATTCGGACTGATAACAAGTAGAGTAAGTAAAGCGCTTAAAGAAAGCAAAGGTGCAGAACATATTTACAGTTTCGTTTCAGGTAATGGTGTACCACATTTGCATATGCACATTATTCCACGTTATCCAAATACACCAAAAGAGTTTTGGTCACCGACTGAAGTAGCAAATTGGACTGGTGTACCACATGGAGATTCAGAGAAAATAAAAAAACTATGCGAAAGAATACGAAAGTATATGGTAAATGAGTATGCATACAACAAATAATACACAATATTCATGGGTTGGAAGTAGAGAAATGTGTTTAGACGAAGTTTCAGTCAAGCAATATGGTGATATTGTACTTGGTAAATACGGCGGGAATATAAGTGCCGGAGCAAAAAAGAATGAAGACGGTGCATTAGTTTGGTCGAATGGTGATTGGGAATTCGCTGTTATATTAGACGGGCATAATAGTGCGAAAAGTGTTGAATTAGTAGTAAATACAATCCAAAAAGAATATGAAAATATAAAAGCGATTATGAAAGAATCAATTAAAACAGTATTTCGATCTGTTGAAAATCATATACTTACAATTTTTCAATCCTCCTCATTTAAAGAAAACTGTAAAAGAGTAAAAGGTGAAACTGCTTGCTTAATATGCGTAAGAAAAGAAAATTACATATGGTGGCTTTCCATAGGTGATTGCTTAGTTTATGTATTTCATGATGAATTACATAAATTAGGACAATATACATTGAATCAACGCCACTTTTACGAATGGATTGGAAATGTAAACACATTTGATTTACCCGTTCCTTGCTATTCTTCAGGAATTCGTGAACTACGTACTGGAAAGAATCGAATTGTAATGGTGACAGATGGGGTATTAGAATGCGGGGAACGCCGTTATGAAACGCCATTAAATCTTTATAATGATATGAATGGAAAAAATATTGAGTTAAAAGAAAATATTCATAATGTGTTAGAACATGTTCATCATCAATTCGGACGAGATAGTGCGACCATTATTAGTTGGGATTATGAAAATGATGCATATGCTACGTATCCGAGTGATCAGCCGGAGAAAATTAAAGTGAAAAAATAAAAAGGAGAGGGTTTTCTGTCAGTTACAAAAATATCCTTATTAATTTTATGGGTGCTATCTTTATTGGTTTTTGAAAGAATAGCGAGAAGACAGTTAAATATACCGAAACAAAAAGGATGGAATAACCAATATGTGAATGATACACATAAATGGGGAAATAGAATTATTATTTCCTCTTATATAGTTGTTATTGCTATAAGCACTTTTCTTCCAAATCGTATATTTATGGGCTATGTACCTCCTTTATTTTTTATTACGTTATATGGATTTCAATCATATATGGAGTGGAAATATGATAAGGAATCGCGGGAGTTTTTGATTTCATTATTAGGAGTTGCAGCATTAATAATAACAGGGTTCATACTATATTTCTTCCTTTAATATAGTATAAATTTAAAGCAAGAAGAAGAGAAGAAATGAAAAAACCTTTCTTACGTGCAGAATCGATCATTTTTAATGAAGATCATTCAAGAATACTCGTTCAATAACCGTTACTATAGTCCACTTTATTTTAAACAATTCAATGAAGTAATAGGAGGAATGATATTGAGAACCTATACATTTTGGATTATAATTTTTGTTTTTTGTATAGCGGGCTACTTTTTGGATCGATTTTTAAGAAAAAAATTGAATATGCCAAAGAGCGGATTTTGGGGATATAAGAAACATGTAAATAGTTCACATAAAAAATTGGAAATAGGACTACTTTTTATTTATTTAATAACTAGCTTTATATTTATCTTTAAATTCGAAAGTGTAAATATTGCTTATGTCATTTTTACTTATTTAGGGGGGACGATAATCTTAAGAGCATTGATGGAATGGAAGTATGATAGAGAATCGAAAGAATATATATTTTCGATAATTGGGATATTCACGTTTATTTTTATGACTTCAATACTATTTTACTTCTTCCCATCTGCTGCATAATAAAATGATTTTTGAAGGTATAAATAATGAAATAACTAATTAATAAGAAACCATTTATCTATACATGAATGGTTTCTTATTATGTGTACGAAGTTCGGTCTTCGCAATTTAATCATTTATTTTAGCCAATATGGATTTAATGAAATTTGTTTTATCCTCTGCATATTTATGCTTATCATTAGGGTTAGCTGTTGAAAGTTGAATCTTTAACTGTTCATACTGCATACGAGAAGTTTTATTGTCTATTAAGTAATCTCTGAATTTTAATTGTTCTATTAAATATGGATTCCCTTGTTCATACATATGAATTTGATGAGTTCTTGGCTCACCTTTATTGAAATAATACCTTTCGGGTAATACATCTTTTCTATATTTATAATTTAATTGTTCTAGGTTCGTAATACATTTTAGACCACTTTTGGAATCTCTTAATTCCATCGCAATATCAATAATAGGTTTTGCGCTTAAATGCGGGATGGAAGTACTTCCAATATGGTGTATCGCTAAAATATATTTTCCAATGTGTTCCTCAATTAATTGTTTTTCTTTTGAAAACTCAAATTCCCACTCTTCGGACCACGGAACTAAAAACACTTTACCATAGGGTAAACCTAGCATTTAATTAGCACCCCCTTACATATTTTTTCAATAAAGTTACTTTACATCTTCTTAAAACTCCTCAATACAAGAAACTCCCACAATCTCCAAGGAAGAACCTTCTTCGCAAAGATCATAAATTTTACACCTTTCCCAATTGGGTATCGTAATGTAGTACGCCTTGCTTCAGCAATTTCTACGATTTTATTTGCAACATCCATCGGATTACCAAGTGTATCGTTGCCATTGTTTATGTGCTTTTGTATTTTATCCATATATTCTTTGTAAGGAGAGGTTGTATCAGATTGGTTTTCAGCTAATTGTTTACCAACTTCCCATATGTTCGTGTTATAAGAACCAGGTTCAAGTAAGGCAACGTCTATTCCGAAAGGCTTTACTTCTAAGCGAAGGGATTCACTCCAGCCTTCTAATGCATATTTTGAAGAAACGTAAGGAGATAGACCAGGGAATCCTACTTTCCCGCTAATACTGCTTATATTAATGATTTTTCCGCTTTTCTGCTTTCTCATATATGGTAAGACAAGTTGCGTGATGGATATAGCTCCAAAAAGATTTGTTTCAAATTGTTTACGGTAGTCCTCCACTCGGATTTCTTCGATAAAGCCCCCATTTGCATATCCTGCATTATTTATGAGAATGTCTATTCTGTTTATTTCGTTTAAAAATAATTGGAAGTTATGTATAGAACCTTGATCTGTTACATCTAATTGTTGAACTTTTATATTTTGTTGTAAGTCGAGTTTAGTAGCTTGAGATATTAAGTCTATTTGTTTCTCAAGATTGCGCATTGTAGCAATGACAAAATAGTCTTTTTTTGCAAGTTCAAGTGTCGTTAAAAGTCCGAATCCACTTGATGCTCCTGTAATAATCGCGATTTTTTTATTCATTGTTCGCTCGCTTTCTTTTTCTTTTATCATAACGAGTTATAAAGAGAAAATCTATTTATTGTATAAAGATATTTGATATAATTGAAAATAATTATCAATTAAATTTTGATTTTTACATAAAAGGAGTGTGGGGTTCATGGAGACTAACGGTTTTCATGATATTTTTCATAAATATTTTTATGGTTTACAAGTTGTAGAGGAAAGACATATGAATGTTCCAAAAACAATAGGTATGGGTGAAATACGAAGATGGACTTCATTTTCAGGTATGGAAATTGTGTTATCAAATTATCAATTTCATAATAACCATCGCATCCAGTTTGCATCTGATGCAGCAATGGTGGAGCTTAATTTTTGTTTACAAGGGTTCGGAGAAGTGCAAGTTGGTCATTCTTCGTATGAATTAATGACTGGAAATAGCTATTTATATTTTATGAATGATTTTGATGTAGTATTTGAATATGAAAAAGAAACGCCTCTATATTCATTAGCGATTGGGATTCCTGTACAATTGTTTAATCATTTCATGATGAATAATGCTATTGAAAAAAGTCTTGATTTTCATTCTATATTAGGAAATCAATCTTTTAAAAAGTTTCAAAATCCAATCGACTCTATAACATCTAGTCTTATTAAGAGAATGATAGAGCATCCCCAAAAGGATCGTATTAGTCAACTAGAATTAGAAAGTAAAGCGCTCGAATTGCTTTCTATACATTTTGGGAGAGTGTTGCTTAATGATTGTGACGCAAATAAAAGGAGTCAATTATCAAAACAGGATTTGAATAAAATAAAACAGGCTGAAGAAATTTTACTTCAACGAATGGAATCACCCCCATCATTATTAGAATTAGCTAAAATAGTAGAGTTAAATGATTATAAATTAAAAATTGGGTTTAAAGAATTATTTGGGATGTCCACATTTGCATATTTACGAGAAAAGCGTATGGAACATGCGATAGATTTACTGCGTTCGGGAAATAGTAATGTGACCGAAACGGCATTTGCAGTTGGATACAATAATGTCAGTCATTTTTCAGAGTTATTTCGTAAAAAGTATGGAATGAATCCATCAGAACTTTTACGTATTTATTAACGTAAAAAAGGAATAATCCGCTATACCGTAAATTCCTCCGTCATTTGGTAGTTGCTTTTTGTAATGGTCATTATAATTACAAACAACATCCAATTGGAAATAACTTTTTATGGAGGAATTTAAATGAAAGAACGGAATGAAAGTCATTTTTGGATATTTGTATTAACAGGAATGTTTCTTATTATAACAACGACGGGTTTTGCACGTATGGCATATGGAATTATATTACCGTTTATGCAAGAAGGACTCCATTTATCTACAGCTCAAGCAGGTATGTTAGGAACTATACTCTTTTTAGGGTATTTATTAACAGTCGGAACATCTGGAATACTTACTATCCGTTTTGGAGCAAAATCAGTTTTATTAATAGGGAGTTGGCTCGTCGTTATAAGTTTAATAGGATTATCATTTGTTCCTTCAGTTTGGATAGCTGCTATTTTTATGCTATGTTCTGGAGCTGGAAGTGCTCTTGTATATACACCACTCATGTCAATAACAGTAGGATGGTTTCCAGAAAAAAGAGGAACTGCAATGGGGCTATTATTAAGCGGTGCTGGCATAGGTATGCTATTTAGTGGAATAATTGTTCCTTATATAGTACGTACATTTCCAGAGTATAGTTGGCGTGGTTCATGGCTTTTGTTTGGCGTTATTACATGTATTGTTGTATTCGTTTCCTCAATTGTTTTGAAAAATCCAGAAGTTACTGAAGATGAGGGGGAAAGGAATAATAAGTCGTTTTTATGGAAAACGAAAGAGTTATACATCATTGCATGGATGTATTTTATTGTGGGCGTTGTTTATTTAATTCCAAATTTATATCAAACTAGTTTTATGATTAATAATGGTATTTCGGCATCAATTTCGGGAACTGTTTATGCGATTGCAGGAATGTTTTCAATCGTAGGAGCTCCTGTCTGGGGATTGATTTCGGATCGGATTGGTATAAAGAAGACGTTATGTATTGCACTTTTATTAGCTGTAATAGGTGATATGATTCCAATTATATTTGGACATACCATTGGCTTTATCGTGTCGGCAATTATTTGGGGTTCCAGCCTCGGAGGTATCCTTTTATTAATTCAAGTTGCTGCTTCAAAGCAAGTATCTCCGAAATATGTCTCAATGGCAATTAGTTTTATATCCGTTTTCTATGCAGTTGGTCAAATGATTGGACCAGGACTTGCAGGATGGATTATCGGGGAAAGTGGATATACAACAGCTTATGGATTAGGTGCTTTCGGTTTCTTTATGTGCATATGTTTGGGATTAAGGCTAAAAAGAGGGGATCTGGCAAACTCAGCGTATATAGAGAAGTGAGTATTGTCTTGAAATGAATCTTTTTAATGGGGGGAAGCAAAGTGTTCCATGTTAAAGACGTATTAGCAGATCAGTTATTAGCAAATGCGAATGATCCCAGTTGGTATATTCCATTTTCAGATGCAGTTAAGGATTTATCTGAGAGAGAAGCTTTCTGGAAACCGAATGAAGAGTGTAATAGTATAGCTGAAATTGTACAACATTTACTGTATTGGAATACGACGTGGCAAACTAGGTACAAAGAATCAAATGTTAATGCTGTGCCCGCTATTGGTGATAATAACAAAAGTTTTATGCTATCAGATAATCAAACATTTGAAGAGTTAAGAGAAAAACTATTAGAGAAACTGTTACAATGGCAAAGTCTCATAAATGAAGACAAGGTTGAAAGTGATGTAATTGGATTTCCTGTATCTGCGAAGTGGTGGGAAATATTAGCTAATGTAACGACTCATAACGCGTATCACATTGGTCAAATTATTTACATCCGGAAATTACAGAAGAGTTTTGATAATGAATAAGATAATAATTCTCAAATTAGGTGAACAAAAGTGGACAAAACGAGACAGATGTCTCATTTTGTCCACTTTTTTATTATGAAAGAAAAGAGAAAACCTATTAAATCAGGGATTAGAATTTGGCACAGTACTTGCAATATAAAAGATGAACAAGAAAATAGGAGGGCTGGACATGTTAAAAACAACTGAAAGTAAAGGGAATGAAATTACGAAAGAACAAGCTCGTTGGATGTATGAAAAAATGTTAGAAATTCGTAAGTTTGAAGACAAGGTGCATGAATTGTTCGCGCAAGGCGTTCTGCCAGGTTTCGTTCATTTATACGCTGGTGAAGAAGCAGTAGCAGTTGGTGTATGTGCCCACTTAACAGATAGTGACAGTATTACAAGTACGCATAGAGGTCACGGCCATTGTATCGCAAAAGGTTGTGATTTAAATGGCATGATGGCCGAACTTTTTGGGAAAGCGACAGGGTTATGTAAAGGTAAAGGTGGTTCAATGCATATTGCCGATTTAGATAAAGGAATGCTTGGTGCAAATGGGATTGTAGGCGGAGGTTTTCCACTTGCTTGTGGTTCGGCATTAACAGCTAAATATAAAGAAACGAAAGATGTAAGTGTTTGCTTCTTCGGTGACGGAGCAAATAATGAAGGAACATTCCATGAAGGGGTTAATTTAGCAGCGATTTGGAAGTTACCAGTTATTTTTATCGCAGAAAATAACGGTTACGGTGAAGCAACAACATTTGAATATGCTTCTAGTTGTAACTCTATTGCTGATCGTGCAAAAGCATATAACATTCCGGGTGTTCAAGTAGATGGAAAAGATCTATTAGCAGTATATAAAGCGGCGGAAGAGGCTGTTGAGCGTGCACGTAATGGCGGTGGCCCAACTTTAATTGAATGCATGACATATCGTAATTACGGTCATTTTGAAGGAGAAGCACAAACGTATAAAACAGCGGAAGAAAAAGAAGAACATTTAAATGAAAAAGATGCGATTGTGCATTTCCGCAAGCATTTAATTCATGAAGCTTTATTAACGGAATCCGAACTTGTGGATATGGAAAAGGCAGTAGATGAAGCAGTACAAAAATCAATTGAATTTAGTGAAAACAGTCCATATCCAGAGGATGAAGAATTATTAAAAGATGTATACGTTTCTTACAAATAAGAGGAGGGTGAAAAATAATGACTAGAACAGTAAGTATGTCAACTGCAATTAATGAAGCGATGAAAATATCAATGCGTCGTGATGAAAATGTAATTTTAATCGGAGAAGATGTTGCAGGCGGTGCACAATTGGATCACTTGCAAGATGATGAAGCATGGGGCGGTGTACTCGGTGTTACGAAAGGACTTGTACAAGAATTTGGTCGAAATCGTATTTTAGATACTCCAATTTCAGAAGCGGGTTATATGGGAGCGGCGATGGCAGCTGCTGCAACAGGTTTACGCCCGATAGCTGAATTAATGTTTAATGATTTTATCGGTAGTTGTCTTGATCAAGTATTAAACCAAGGTGCAAAGTTCCGCTATATGTTCGGTGGAAAAGCGAAAGTGCCAGTTACAGTACGTACGATGCACGGTGCTGGATTTAGCGCAGCGGCACAGCATTCACAAAGTTTATATGCGTTATTTACGAGCATTCCAGGTATAAAAGTTGTCGTTCCTTCCACTCCTTATGACGCAAAAGGCTTATTATTAGCGGCAATTGAAGATGACGACCCAGTAATCTTCTTTGAAGATAAAACACTTTACAATATGAAAGGCGAAGTACCAGAAGGGTACTATACAATTCCTTTAGGAAAAGCAGATATTAAACGTGAAGGTTCTGATGTAACAATCGTTGCAATTGGAAAACAAGTTCATACAGCGCTCGCTGCTGCTGAGCAATTAGCGAAAAAAGGACTTGAAGTAGAAGTAATCGATCCGCGTTCTTTATCACCACTTGATGAAGATACGATTTTAGCATCTGTTGAAAAAACGAATCGCCTAATTGTTATTGACGAAGCAAATCCAAGATGTAGTATCGCAACAGATATTGCGGCAATTGTAGCGGATAAAGGATTCGATTTGTTAGATGCACCTATTAAACGAATTACAGCACCACATACACCAGTTCCGTTTTCGCCACCACTTGAAAAGTTATATTTACCAACGCCGGAGAAAGTAATTGAAACTGTATCAGAAATGATCGGAGACCAATCTTTATTACGTGTGTAATAAAACGATGAGAAGGGAGAGAGAAACATGGCTGTAGAAGTTGTAATGCCGAAGTTAGGTATGGCGATGAAAGAAGGTATTATTACGAGCTGGAATATTAAAGCAGGTGATAATGTAGAAAAAGGTGAACTAATTGCTAGTATTAACTCGGAAAAAATCGAAACTGAAATAGAAGCACCAGCTGATGGAACTGTTCTTGATATAGCTGTAAGTGAAGATGAGGGAGTGCCGCCGGGTACTGTAATTTGCTACATCGGTAAACCGAACGAAAAAGTAGAAGTTCATGAAAACATACATGTTGTAGAAGAAAAAGCATCTAATCCAGAACCTAAAAAGGTACAACATCCAGAACCATATGCGATAGATGTGACGAAGCAAAGAGTTAAAATATCTCCAGTAGCAAAGAAAATTGCAAAAACTGAAAATCTCGATATTAGATCATTAATTGGTACAGGACCTGGCGGAAGAATTACAAAGATAGATGTATTAAAGGCGCTTGAAGAAAGAGTAGCAATTCCAGAAGTACTTGAACAAGAAGAAAGTAAAGTCATTCCTATTACTGGTATGCGAAAAGCAATTGCGAACCGTATGCATGCAAGCCTACAAAATAGTGCGCAATTAACATTAACGATGAAAGTAAATGTTACAGATTTAGTTGCTTTACATAAAGAAATAGCGGAAGTTGTACAAAAACGATACGATAACAAACTAACTATTACTGATTTCGTTTCTCGTGCTGTTGTATTAGCGCTTAGAGAGCATAAAGAAATGAACAGCGCGTATATAAATGATGCCATTCATCAATTTGAACATGTTCATTTAGGTATGGCGGTCGCGTTAGAAAAAGGATTAGTCGTTCCAGCTATTCGCTTTGCTAATAATCTATCTTTAGTAGAGTTATCTAAAGAGATTAAAAATGTGGCACAAAAGGCACGAGCAGGCAGTTTAAGTAGTGATGATATGCAAGGGACAACATTTACAATTAGTAATTTAGGTAGCTTCGGTATTGAATATTTTACGCCAGTATTAAATACACCTGAAACTGGTATTTTAGGTGTAGGTGCAATTGAACATGTTCCTGTATATAAAGGGAAAAAATTAAGAAAAGGAAGTATGTTACCTTTAAGTTTAACATTCGATCATCGTGTACTAGACGGTGCACCAGCAGCTGCATTTTTACGCACAATTAAACGTTATTTAGAAGAACCTGTAACAATTCTTTTATAAAGAGAAGGTGAGAAAATGAGTAATTTAGTTGTTATTGGGGGCGGACCTGCTGGTTATGTAGCGGCAATTACCGCGGCTCAAAATGGAAAAGATGTCACTCTTATTGATGAAGCTGATCTTGGCGGGACTTGTTTAAATGTCGGTTGTATGCCTACGAAATCATTGTTAGAAAGTGCGGAAGTATACGATATTGTTAATCATGCGAATCGTTTTGGAGTATTAGTAGATAAGCAGAATATATCAATTGATTGGAAACAAATACAGACGAGAAAATCACAAATCGTAACGCAGCTCGTCCAAGGAATCCAATATTTAATGAAGAAAAATAAAATAAAAGTTATACAAGGTAAAGCGAAATTTGAAACGGATCACCGTATGCGAGTTACACACGGTGATAAAGAAGATGTAGTACATGGAGAACAGTTCATTATAGCGGCAGGATCAGAACCAACTGAATTACCTTTTGCTCCATTTGATGGGAAGTGGATTTTAAATAGTAGTCATGCAATGTCCCTAGAAAATATACCAAAATCATTATTAATCGTTGGTGGTGGTGTAATAGGTTGCGAGTTTGCAAGCATTTATAGTCGTCTTGGAACAAAAGTTACGATTGTTGAAATGGCATCGCAATTATTACCTGGTGAAGATGAAGATATCGCACAAATTTTAAGGGAGAAACTAGAAAATGATGGCGTAAAAATATTTACAGGAGCGGCTTTAAAAGGATTAAATAATTATAAGAAGCAGGCTTCATTTGAATATGAAGGAAGTATCCAAGAAGCCAACCCGGAATTCATTCTCGTTTCTGTAGGTCGAAAACCACGTGTACAAGAATTAGCTTTAGAAAAAGCAGGCATTCAATTTTCAAATAAAGGAATTTCTGTGAATGAACATATGCAAACAAACAGATCACATATTTATGCAGCGGGTGATGTGATTGGTGGAATACAGCTTGCTCACGTTGCCTTCCATGAAGGAACGACAGCGGCATTACACGCGAGCGGAGAAGATGTGAAAGTAAACTATCATGCTGTACCTCGCTGTATTTATACAGCTCCAGAAATTGCTAGTGTCGGTTTAACAGAAAAAGGAGCAAGAGAGCAATACGGTGACATCCTCATCGGAGAATTCGCATTTACAGCGAACGGAAAAGCGCTTATTATTGGAGAACAAACGGGGAAAGTAAAAGTTATTGTGGAACCTAAATATCAAGAAATTGTAGGGATTTCTATTATCGGTCCTCGTGCAACCGAACTAATCGGACAAGGAACGGTGATGATTCATACAGAAGTAACCGCTGATATAATGAGAGATTATATTGCAGCACATCCAACTTTATCTGAAGCAATCCATGAAGCATTATTGCAGGCAGTAGGACATGCTGTACATGCTTGAAGGTAAAAAGACCAGTCTAATAGGACTGGTCTTTTTAGTAAATAATATTTAAGTAGCAATATGTATAAAAAGATACTAGAAAAATCACTATACTCTCATGTTTTTTTAATCGATGAGAGTATAGTGATTTTGAAACTTCTTCACTTATTTAATTGAAATGCGCTGTTACTATTTAATTTCAATAGCTGAAGTTATATCGTTCCAATCTGCAGCTAAATTAGCAGTTTGACCATACCAATCAGAGTGTCTAAAGGAGACACCTTTTCCATATCCTTGAGTTGAAGAATGTTCCCATAGTGTTGTTGAATAACTTGCAGAAGGTGAAGCTGTACTTACAGAAGAAATTCTGTCGTTCCAGCTAGAAGGTAGGTTTTTAAAACCACTGCTCCAATAAATATACTGTCCACCTTTATTTTGATGCTCATAAAAATCGGTACTACCAGCACCACTACCTAAAGGGTTAATTTGATTTTTAAGTGCCTTTTTATCCTTTTCAATAAAAGCATTCAATGTTTCTCTGCTAGTAAAGCCATAAGCTAACCAATCTCCATTTTCATTTTGCTTAGGTAGTACCATAGTAATTTGGATGTCTTTTTTTGATTGATCGCTTAATTTTGTGAATGAATTAACATTCTTTTCATCAACTTTTAAATAATCAAATGATTTAATTGTATTATCTTTTTCTGCAGCACTTACTACTCCTAATCCTCCAGTTAATGCAAAACCTGCTACTAATGCCCCTGCTACTAATTTCTTCAACATATAACCATCCCTTTTTGTTTAGATTTTTGTACAGGTAAAACTTGTACATGTAAAATGTATTCTAATTTCATATTTTTGTAAATATTCTGAAGTTTTAGAAATAATAGGCGGAATATTTACATTTTTGCATTTATTCTTTAGAAAAAATAGCTATTGGAATGATATAATAAATAGATATATTGCTTTTGTTGGATGTTGAAATGTTTTAGGAGGAAAGCCATTGAAGTATTTCAATAAAGATTGGTATAAAGAAATGCAAGTATCTGGATTTTTAATTTTCTCAGAAACATTAGAAGAATGGGAAGAGATTTTGCGAGAGAGCGAAAAGGTAGGAATGAATTATAAGAAAAGTTTGAGAGAAGACGTGGAAGAAAAGAAAGAAGATTTATTAAAGTTTCTACCTAAGTCACTACATCCATACATTTATGACAATACAATTAAGTCAGAATACCCATCAGAAAAGTTAAAGAAACTTACGCTTGATTGGACAGAAGATTATGAGAAAAGAATGAATGATTTAGAACAAGCTTATATAGATAATTATAATGCTATAAAAGAAAAGCTCACGCAGAATGTCGTTCAACTACATGAATACTCACTACATGACAGTGTAGTCAAAACAGTAGAGAGAAGATCAAAAGATACGCTAATTATTACTTTAGATTGCAGTGGTACTTTCAGTGAATTTGACAAACTGGAAGTAACTTTTACAGGCGTAACGAAATGTTCTATTCTGGAAAATTTTGAAGGTGCTTGGTGGTTATATCATGAAATAGATCTTACTAATGAAGGTTTCGAATTGGGTGTTTTATTTGATTGCCCATTTGAAGAAGTGACGATTTGTGCAAAAGATATATTGTTTGAGAAAGGTAACTAGTAAACTTTATAACTTTACAAACAAAAAAAACAGTCTTATATGACTGTTTTTTATTTAGATGCTAAATTATCAAGTTTCCAATATGTATCTGTTAACGGCGCAGTTTTGCTATCTATGTATAAATACATATTATTTAAATCTTTTGGAGAAGTTTTCATATTAAATACAATGTCGGTAGTTAAAGAAAACTCAGATGGAACCTTTTTAGCATTTTCATTTTGTATAAATTCACCTTCGTATTTTTCACCCGTTTTTTCATCTTTTATGAAATATTTTATTTCTGAAAGATCTATCGTTTGTCCGTCAGCACGAGCATTATTTATAGTAACGCGAGCTGTGAGACGCCACTCTTTGTCTATTTTATCGAATTTTGCATTTTCAACAGTTGCTCTATAGTATTCGTTTTTAAATATTTCCCCATAGTGCATTGCATTCTTTTCAAAAGCGCTCTTTTCTTGTTTTGGTGCAGTATTTCCACTACATCCTGCCATTATTCCTGTAAATAATAATGCTGTACAAGTTACTTTAATTATAGATTTCATAGTAATCCCTTTCTGTATTAAAAAGTAAAATATAGGAATAATTTTACATCAGTAGGAAGGGAAATGGAAGTATGTTTGTGGAATATGCAAATATACATTTATTTCGTTTTCAAGTTAATGGGATAGAAAGAGGGAGAAAAACTGTATAAAGCTGAATAAATAAGAATTGAAAATATTGTAATACAGAAAAAGCATGCATATAATTAAAATAAAGATTAAATTTCTGAATCTTCAATAATGGTGGTGATAACATGTTCACTGAAGAGCGTAGAGAGAAAATTTTAGAGTTACTTAAGAGAGATGGAAGAGTAATCGCAAAGGATCTTGCGGAAAGTTTTGATATGTCTATTGATTCTATAAGAAGAGATTTGTCTATTATGGAGAAGGATGGTTTATTAAAAAGAACGCACGGAGGTGCAGTTGAACTTACGCGAGTGAGAAACTTAGCTGCCGAACCATCGAAACGTTATCGTGATAGTTCAATAGATGAAGATGCGATGGCGAAAGTTGCTGTATCCTACATACAAGAAGGAGATTCCGTTTTTATTGGCGGGGCTTCCATTCATTATGCCATGTTAAAGTATTTACCTGAAACATCATTTACAGTTATTACGAATGCTTTAGAAATTGCTAGTAAGTTACGGGAATATAAGAACATTGATACGTACTTAATTGGTGGAAAAGTGAAACCATCAGGAAATATGACAGATACACTGGCCTCTGAATTGATAGGTAGATTCTCTATTGATCTTTATTTCTCTACAGGTGGCGGTATTTCATTGAATGGTATAAGTACTGCGACACCGGAAGTTGCTTATTTTGGAAAAACAGTAAGTAAAATTGCTAGAAGAAATATTTGTTTAGCTCCTCATAATAAACTTGGAATAGACTGCTTTATAAAAGGAGAGTCACTAATAGAAATTGACCTTATAATAACAGATAAAGGGGCTAGTAAAGAAACGATTCAACAATTTGAGAAACAAGGTAAAGAAATTGTAATAGCGTCAATAGACCTCAATTAAAAGGGAGTTTGAAATGATTATAAAAGGACAAGAGTTTCATATAAATGGATTAACTTATGCAGTTCGTTCTGCAGTTCAAACGGATGCTGAGCAGTTATCAGAAATTAGAGTTCAGATCGATGGCGAAACTGAAAATATGGATAGAGAAGCTGGAGAGGGGTTTATTGATAAGATAGGGTTTCAAAAAATAGTAAAAACAGATAGTGAAGAGATGAAGAATCTTTTTTTAGTTGTAGAAGTGCACAATCGAATCGTAGGATTTTCGAGATGTGAAGGATCAAATTTGAAGAGATTATCTCATAAAGTAGAGTTTGGTGTTTGTATTTTAAGAGAGTTTTGGGGATATGGAATGGGTAAGAGTCTATTGCAACAATCTATTCAGTGGGCTGATGAAAATGAAGTGAAAAAGATATCATTGCAAGTGTTAGAGACAAATGAAAAAGCCATCCAACTTTATAAAAAATTAGGTTTGGAGGTAGAAGGTATTCTAAAAAATGATAAAAAACTGTCGGATGGTAAGTATTATAATACGGTAGTAATGGGAAGGTTTACTGATACTTTTCATAAAAGAGGTGAAGAAGTATGTTTTACAGAAGGAAATACTATGTAGTAAAAAATGAATTCATAGAAATATTTAATGATCATTTCAATGATACTAATTTACCTAATCAAATAAAATATGGTTCTCGTTTAATAGGGCGCTGGATGAAAGATAATAATGATGGTACGACTGAAGTATTTGCAATTTGGGAATATGATAGTTATGAACAGTATAAAGAAATTGAATCAAAAATTAGAAGCGACAAGATACATGTTAAAAGAATACACGATTGGTATGAAAAACATGGCGGGAAAGAATATGTTTTACAGGAGTACATATTAGAGTTAAAAAATGAAGAGTTAGTATGTACTGTAAAGTGATAGAGGGGTGGGGAATAATGGGAATTAAAACAAAATTATATTTTAGTTTAGCATCCACCATTTTATTTGCAATAGCGGTGATAGTTTTCTTTATAAACGGAAATCCACAAAAGTGGTTTTGGTTATGTATTTTCTTTGCGTCCATTATACAAAATATAGTTCTACTAAAAAAGAATAAAGAAGTTCATTAAGATATTCAAATTATTAACATATTTGTGTCATCTTTCTAGTTGTATTGAAAACGCTTTTATTCAGTTTTATAATAAAAGTATGTTTTATAAATCTCCAAAACAATTAATAGGGGAGATGATACAATGTTAGCTTCACCGTTTTACTTACATACATGGAAAAAGTTTGTTGATGAAGGAGTCCTTGATTCGAACCGTATAAACGAAAGAATTTCAGAGTCATGGCATCGATGTAAACAAGCAAATGTGAATCCTCATATGAATAAAGGTCAGAAAATTTTGTCTTCTGATATTTTTCAGGATCAAAAGAAAAAGAGTGAAATCTTCCTTGATATAGCAATACCTCAAATACAAAATATGAGAAAAACCATTGATGAACTGCAAATGATGGCATTATTAATTGATCCAGATGGTTATGTTCTATCATTAAGTGGAAATCAGCAAACGTTGAAACGAGCTAAACATATTAATTTTATTGAAGGTGTGAAATGGACGGAAGCAGCTGTTGGTACAAATGCGATAGGAACAGCGTTACAGATTGAAGAGGCTATTATGATAAGTGGTACAGAGCATTATTCTGTCGCATCTCATAGCTGGAGCTGTGCGGCCTCCCCGATTCATAATGATGATGGGAAATTAATTGGTGTTCTAGATTTCTCCTGTCCAATTGAGTTTTCACATCCATATATGCTCGGAATGGTAACTTCGATCGCGCATGCGATTGAACGTGAATGTAGTATTCGAGTACATCAAAATGAACTGCATTTAATCCATCGTTTTTTAGATGTAATTGACAGTGATGAACAAGTTGTTATTTGTAACCATCGTGATGTTATCGTTTCTGCGAGCAAGAGGGTTCGTGAACGAGTATGTAATTGGTCACGAATGAAACTTGAAGATTTAATGCACAATGGATTGAAACCTAAATTAGAGGTACCGGTATATAGTAATGATAGAATGATTGGGAAATGTATTTACTTAAAGGAAAATAAACAAGAAAATTTATTTTCTCCTTATCCGTTTATAAACGGAATTACTTTCCCTGGAGTTATTGGGACAAGCAGCGTATTTCAACATACTTTAGAAGAAATTAAGCTTGTTTCACCAACTGACGCTAGTGTATATGTATGTGGTGAAACAGGTGTAGGGAAAGAATATGTAGCGAGAGCGATTCATGAAAATAGTCCAAGAAAAAACGGTCCTTTTATAGCTGTTAACTGCGGTTCATTACCGAAAGAATTAATGGAAAGTGAATTATTCGGTTATGCTGAAGGTGCATTTACAGGTGCGCGGCGCCAAGGATATAAAGGGAAATTCGAACAAGCAGACGGAGGAACAATATTTTTAGATGAAATTGGTGAAGTGCCGCCAGAGATGCAAGTGGCATTATTGCGTGTTTTGCAAGAACGAACAGTAACCCCAATTGGTAGTTCAAAAGAGGTACCAGTAAATATTCGTATTATTACTGCGACACATAAAGATTTACTACGATTAGTAGAAGAAGGGAAATTCCGTCAAGATTTATATTATCGTTTACATGTTTATCCGCTATATGTTCCGTCGTTAATAGAAAGAAAAGAGGATATTCCGTACTTCATACAACATTTTTGTGAACGAAAGGATTGGAATGTTGTATTTCCAAAGAGTATTTGTAATCAATTTTTACAGCATACATGGCCCGGAAATATTCGAGAATTATTAAATGTATTAGAACGCATATACATTTTGTCGCAAGGACGGGAAATATGCGAAAAACAAATCTCTTTTTTATTACAAACAATGATTGGAAATCAACATCAACTTGAATTGCAAGCAGAAAATAAAACGGAGCATACATTAAATTTCCGTGAAAAAATACAGCGTGATAGCATGATTGAAGCGCTAGAAAAGACGAACGGAAATGTTTCATTAGCTGCAAAACTATTAGATGTGCCACGCAGTACGTTTTATAAACGTATGCAAAAATTTAGGCTATAAAAGTAGATTTTTGTAATCTACTTTTTCTTTATGGGCTCACGTTCTGTCGGAATGTGCGCTTGCCAGGGAAATAATAGAATAATTAGAAAGAAGATTTCCTGAAGGGGGTTAGCATGTGAAGTATATTGAAATTGGAATCGGGAATAGGTGGTTCATTCGAACGGAAACCGAAAATAAAGATGGAACTGAATTCGAGGAACGAGGAATTATTAAACCTATTTATTTTGAGTCTTTATATGTACGGATTTGGTTTCGGAAAACGTGTTTTATTTTTGATACGAAAGAGGGCTTTAAGAAAGTAAGAAAAAGTAGAGCTGAGTATAAGTTTATTGTTGGAATGGTGAGTAGGTTAAAACAATAGAATCACACAGGGGGGTGTTTTTATGATTAGAATTATCACATTCATACTCGCTTTTATTATAATGGGCTATTCTATTTACAGTTGGAATGATGATTCGAAGCAAAGTATGCTCATTTTACAATTACTTTTAGGTTTTATGCTTGCCGGTATGGGGATACACAACGTTAAGAAGGATGAAAAAGAGAATAAGAATATGGGGCTTTTGCTATTACTTACATCACTTTTTTGTATTATTGTATCGTTAATAAAATATTTTAAATAAACCGTTACTAAGCATATTGAGTAACGGTTTATTGAGGTTATAATGTGCTATTTATATAACCCCGTCGTATACATTACCGTTAAAGTATGTACAATTTCTTCTAATTCTAGTTCTTTATCATTTTGCACGATTGTCCAAAGAAACGTTTCATTCATAGAGAACCAGCCGCATGCGACAATCTCTTTATTTAACTCAGTTCGTACTAATTCATTTTCCTGGGAATGAGTAATGTCTTGTATAATCCGTGTTACAAAGCGTTCGCGAATCTCATCCCATTTTTGACGTATTTCTTTTGAGGTTCTTATTGCTTCTTCAACAACTTGTAATATAGCTCTTTCTTCTTGTGCTAACTGTAAAAAAGCGCGTACTTGATTCTGAATCATATCTCGTGCTTCAGCCTTTGTTTGAGGGGAAAAAGAGCGATCAGCAATATCATAAAAGCGATTCATAACATCTTCCATTAAAACGACGAGGAGAGCATCTTTGTTTTTAAAATATACATATGCTGTTCCATAACCAGTTTCTGCATGTTTAATAATTTGCGTGATTGTAGTTTTCTGAAATCCGTTTTTTATAAACATAGTATAACCGGAATGTAATAGTTTCTTTTTTGTTTCTAAGGAGCGGTGTTTTCTTGTTGAAAGAGTAGAATTTTTCAAGGAATCACCTCTTTATACTGAAATATCTGAAAATATAATTGTATTGTAAAAGAAGTTTGTATATAAAGTCAACTGACATAATATCATTGACGTTATATCAATTTAAGTGATATATTTCAATTAGTTAGAATAAAAAGAAAATTAAAAGAAGGTGACACCATGTATAAAGAACCATTTCAACCAACTTATGAGTATGCGCTTGAATGTGATAAACATGATGAACTGAAAGATTTTCAATCTGAATTTTATAAAAAAGAAGGAACAATATATTTAGATGGTAACTCTTTAGGGTTGCTTTCAAAAAGAGCAGAGAAATCGTTACTCACCTTGCTAGATTCATGGAAAGAGTTTGGGATTGATGGATGGACTGAAGGTGAGCATCCATGGTTTTTCCTTTCGGAGAAATTGGGTGAATTGACAGCACCTCTTATTGGATCTTTACCGGAAGAAACGATTGTAACCGGTTCCACGACTGCGAATATACATCAAGTTATTGCGACGTTTTATGAGCCGAAAGGAATACGAACAAAAATTCTTGCGGATGAATTAACTTTTCCGTCAGATATTTATGCACTTCAGAGTCAAATTCGTTTAAAAGGCTTAGATCCAGATGAACATTTAGTACGAGTGAAAAGCCGAGATGGAAGAACACTTTCTGAAGATGATATTATTCATGCGATGACCGATGATATCGCTTTAATATTATTGCCTTCTGTACTATATAGAAGTGGACAAATTCTTGATATGAAGCGATTAACAGCTGAAGCTCATAAACGTGGTATTCATATCGGTTTTGATTTATGTCATTCAATCGGCTCCATTCCGCATCATTTTAAAGAGTGGGATGTAGATTTCGCTGTATGGTGTAATTATAAATATTTAAATGCAGGTCCTGGTGGTGTTGCGGGCCTTTATGTAAATAATAAACACTTTAATAGACTCCCAGGATTATCTGGTTGGTTTAGTTCTAGAAAAGATAAGCAATTTGATATGGAGCATTCATTAACTGCGGCTGACCATGCTGGAGCTTATCAAATAGGGACACCTCACGTATTAAGTACTGCACCATTAATCGGTTCTCTTGAAATTTTTAAAGAAGCTGGTATTGAGAAGTTACGTGAAAAATCATTACATATTACGAGATATATGCTTGATTTAATTGAACATGAATTAAAAGGCTTTGAATTTACAATTGGAAATCCATTAGAGGATGAAAAACGAGGCGGGCATATTTATTTAGAACATACTGAGGCGGCGCGTATTTGTAAAGCGTTAAAAGCAAATGGAGTTATTCCAGACTTTAGAGCTCCAAATGGAGTTAGACTTGCGCCTGTTGCTTTATACAATACGTATGAGGAAGTATGGAACTCTGTACAAATCTTAAAGAAAATTATGAAAAATGAAGAATATAAAAACTTTGAAAATAAGCGAGAGGTTGTGGCGTAAGCATGAAAACATCGCAGTGGATTGATATTTCACAACCGCTAAATAATGATATCGCGACATGGCCAGGGGATACACCGTTCTCGTATGAAGTTTCATGGTCAAAAGAAAACAGTGGTTCAGTAAATGTCGGGAAGTTAACGATGAGTATCCATACAGGTACTCATATTGATGCACCTTTTCATTTTGATAATGACGGTAAGAAGGTGTTGGATTTAGATATTCAAGTTTATGTTGGCCCAGCGCGAATCATTGACGTTTCTAATCTTGAAAGCATCGGGAAAAAGGAATTAGAAAACTTTCATTTAGAAGGTGTAGAACGATTGTTATTACGTACATCTTCACATGGTAAAGCAAATGAATTCCCAGATGTAATCCCGCATTTACGCGCAGATATTGCAGCCTTTCTTTCTGAAAAGGGAATTCGTTTAATCGGGGTGGACGTACCATCTGTTGATCCTTTAGATGATAAAGAACTTGCAGCACATCATCAATTATTTAAACATGGAATTCACATTTTAGAAAATGTCGTACTCGATCACGTAGTAGACGGCGATTATGAACTTATTGCATTACCACTTGCATTAACAGATGCGGATGGGAGTCCAGTTCGAGCTGTTATTAGACCAATATAAGTAGAAATGAACACAAAGGGGCGTTTGGCTAATATGAAAGAAAATGAAAAGGTAATTATGGAAAAAGGGATTCATACGGATTTTAAGGAGAATATGACGTACGGAGAGTATTTACAGCTAGATAGCTTATTATCTAGTCAACAAAGATTATCAGATCATCATGATGAAATGTTATTTATCGTTATCCACCAAGCGAGTGAGCTTTGGATGAAACTAATTTTACATGAATTGAATGCTGCAATTGAATCTATTAAACAAGATAAATTACCACCAGCCTTTAAAATGTTAGCACGTGTATCAAAAATTCAGTCGCAAATTATTCAATCTTGGGATATTCTTGCGACATTAACGCCATCAGAATATATTGAGTTTCGTGATTCACTTGGTCAGGCTTCAGGTTTTCAATCGTATCAATATCGAATGATTGAATATGCACTTGGTTATAAAACACCACATGCATTAAAGATTTATGAAAAGGACCCAGAATTACATGCTCGTCTTCATAAAGCACTTCATGCACCAAGTTTGTATGATGTGGCGATACAAGCCCTTGTTAAAGAAGGATTTCCAATTCATAAAGATGTGTTAAATCGTGATGTTACGCAGCCTTACGAAGAGGATGCAACTGTAGAAGCGGCTTGGATAGAAGTATATGCGGACGTGCAGAAATATTGGGATTTATATCAGCTTGCAGAGAAATTAATCGATATTGAAGATTGGCTACAACAATGGCGTTTCCGTCATATGAAAACGGTAGAACGAATTATTGGTCATAAAATGGGAACAGGTGGCTCTTCTGGCGTATCTTATTTAAAGCGAGTGCTTGATCAATGCTTCTTCCCAGAGCTTTGGAACGTTCGAACGAAATTATAAAATAAACTTGTCAGCTATTAAATGCTGGCAAGTTTATTTTTTGTTTTAATAACAAATATGATTTAATAGAGAGAACGAGATGAACTACAAATATTACATAACCATTTAGATGGAGGAAGATTTCTTGAATTTCGAGCAATTACAAAATAAATTTGAAAAGAAAAAGGTTAATACATTTCTTGTTTATCAAAAGGGGGAATTAACGACTGAGTACTATAAAACGATAGACTGTGCAAATGACTTATTTAAAATTAATTCGATTACAAAAAGTATCGTATCTATATTAATTGGTATCGCAATTGATAAAGGATTTATAAATAATATACATACACCAATCACAACATGGATTCCCAATGTACCGGAGAAAAAAAGGGAATTAACACTGTATCATTTATTAACAATGACAACAGGAGAAGATTGGCAAGAATTCGGCAATGGGGTTGTTTTCCCGAATGACTTTGTGGAATCAGACAATTGGGCACAATTCATTTTAGAAAAGCCGTTCATTGAAGACGTGGGTATGAAAATGAATTATAACTCAGGTTCTTCTCACTTACTTAGTTACATCATTCAAGAATCAACTGGAATGTCGACGGAGCAGTTCGCGAAAAAGTATTTATTTGATCCATTAAACATTACGGAATATGAATGGCAACAAGACCCGCAAGGTGTATATGTCGGGGGATTCGGTATGAAAATGAAATCTATAGATTTATTAAAGTTAGGAAAATTATGTTTGCAGAATGGATATTCGAAGGGAAATGAAATTATATCATCGAAATGGTTAGAGCAATCAAGTACAGCTCTATTTGAAACGTATGAACATGTCGGGGCATATGGATATCACTGGTGGGTGTTAAATAACGAAAGATTTCACATACCGTATTGTATGTATTTTGCTATGGGATACGGAGGGCAATACATTATTATCATTCCGCAGTTAGAGCTCGTAGCTGTTATTAGTAGTCACATGCCCAAACGTGGCCTCGTACCATTAAAGTTATTTATAGAGCATATAAAAGAGAATTCCGATCATAAATAAGAAGAGACAGGAGGTGTTTTATGAGAAGTGCAAAAATGATAGCGATTTATAGACTGTTATTAAGTCTTCTAGCGTTTAGTGCACTTATTACTCAATTTGTTACAAGGGCACAAGTGAAACCGTTCAATCCAGTTAACTTTTTTAGTTTCTTCACAATTGAAAGTAATATTTTAGTGGCGGTAATTCTACTATTTAGTAGCTTGGGGACAGCCCTATTTGGACGTTCCGAGCAGTTTGGAGTTCTTCGCGGCGCAGCTACAGTATACATACTGACAACAGGACTTATTTATTTTTTGTTATTAAGGGGATTAGAAGAGTCACTTCAAACACCGATACCGTGGGTCAATACTGTGTTTCATTACATCATGCCGTTAGCGATGATTTTAGATTGGGTTATAAATCCACCTACGAAGACCATTACATGGAAACAGGCTGCGAGTTGGCTTGTTTTCCCGCTTTTATATGTTGTCTATAGCTTAATACGCGGGCCATTCGTGAATTGGTACCCATATCCGTTTTTAGATCCGAGAATAGGTGGATATGGGAGAGTATTTTTATATAGTATAGGGATATCCGTTGTTATTGGAGCTATTTGCGGATTAGTAAAAATGTTAGGGAATCGATCTTTGCATATAAAAAATAATCCTCCTTATTAAGGAAGAAGTACATAAAGAAACCTCTGTCTGTATGTAAAGACGGAGGTTTTTTTGTTTTACCGACTTGTCTTCTGAAAGGACATCTTTAAAAATTCCTCTGTTTTCGTATCAAACTCTACATCCACAAAAACACCATACTCTTTTCCACCCTCACGTAGCCATAATTTAAACTTTTCAACTGTTATTTGAACAGTTTTTGGTTGTCTACCTATATGAAGGTAATCGATAATCTCAGCTTTCGGATATTGTTCTTTCGTTTTTTCAACGGCTAGTTTACCCCATTTTGCATATGGCGGCTGTGCGTGAACAATAGATGGATCGGTATGTATATTTGAACATGTTGTTATTAAAAAAAATATAAATGCTGTACGTAAGAAGAATCGCTTCATAATAAGCTCCTTTTATTCTTTTTGTATATTGTTTACATATTTCTTCAAGCATATAAGTTTGGATTTTTTTGTCTTCTTTACATAAAAGCGAGGGTTTTACAAAACATAACCATGAAATCATTTCCGTAATTAAGGAGGGAAATACATGCGTCAAAAAGCTGTTTTTAAGATAGCGATTTTGCTTGTCTTTATCGGGCTATCTTTAATGGTAAGTAGTATACAGACCAAAAATGTGGAAGCCTTTTCTAATCAAGTGATTCAAAGAGGGGCATCTGGAGAAGATGTCATTGAACTGCAAACTCGTTTGAAATATAACGGATTTTATACGGGGAAAGTTGATGGTGTTTTCGGATGGGGTACATATTGGGCGCTTCGAAACTTTCAGCAAAAATTCGGATTGCCAGTTGATGGTTTAGCGGGTGCTAAAACGAAGCAAATGCTTGTAAAGGCAACGAAGTATGATAAGTCGACCGCTAATAAAGATACTACAACTAATAAAGGGAACAGTGGTGGAGGTACACAGGAAAATAAGCCGCCAAAAAGTACAGGGACAAATGTTCCAAACGGTTATTCTCAAAATGACATTCAGTTAATGGCAAACGCTGTATACGGAGAATCCCGTGGTGAGCCGTATTTAGGACAAGTTGCAGTAGCTGCGGTTATTTTAAACCGTGTCACAAGTGCATCATTTCCAAATACTGTTTCAGGAGTAATCTTTGAGCCGAGAGCATTTACAGCAGTAGCAGATGGACAAATATATTTAACGCCAAATGAAAATGCGAAAAAAGCCGTATTAGATGCGATCAATGGATGGGACCCAACTGGGAATGCATTATATTATTTCAACCCAGATACTGCGACAAGTAAATGGATTTGGACTCGTCCACAAATTAAAAAAATTGGTAAGCATATTTTCTGTAAATAGAGCGGAGGTGGAAACATGTTACGAGGTATTATCATCGTATTGTTAACAGTAGGTGTAGTCGGAACAGGGTATTGGGGCTATAAAGAGCATCAAGAGAAAAATGCAGTATTAATTCGAGCGGAAAATAGTTATCAGCGTGCGTTTCATGATTTAGCATATGAAGTTGATTTATTACACGATAAAATTGGAACAACACTGGCGATGAATTCACGGTCCTCATTATCGCCAGCTTTAGTAGATGTATGGCGTTTAACATCAGAGGCTCGTTCTGATGTAGGACAATTACCTTTAACATTAATGCCATTTAATAAAACGGAAGAGTTCCTTGCGAATATCGGTGATTTTAGTTATCGTGCAGCGGTTCGTGATTTAGAAAAAGATCCGTTAAATGATCAAGAATATAAAACGTTACAAGGTTTATATTCAAATGCAGGAAATATACAAGATGAACTGAGAAAAGTGCAGCATCTTGTATTGAAAAATAACCTTCGCTGGATGGATGTAGAAATGGCTCTTGCGTCAAACCAAGATCCAGCAGATAACACAATTATCGATGGATTAAAGACGGTAGAAAAGAATGTAACATCATACTCGTCCACAAACTTTGGACCGACTTTTACAAGTGCACAAAAGAATAAAAAAGGCGGATTTGAAGCAAAAGGAAAGGCGATTTCGAAAGCGGAAGCGGAAAAAATCGCGAAATCATTTTTAAACTTAAAAGGGAATGAAAAAGTAGAAGTTGAGAAAAGTGGAAAAGGTGCAAAAGAATCATTCTACAGTGTGAAAATTCAAGATCCAGCAACGAACAATGAGTATTATATGGATATTACCGGAAAAGGTGGATATCCAATTTGGGTAATGAACAACCGAGAAATTAAAGAGCAAAAAATCAGTTTAAATGATGCAGGAAGTAAAGGATTAACATTTTTAAAGGATCACAAGTTTACAAATATGGAGCTGTTTGATAGTTCTCAATATGATAATATCGGTGTGTTTACGTACGTTGTAAATGAAAATGGAGTGCGTATTTATCCAGAAGCAATCCAAATGAAAATTGCCTTAGATGATGGGTCGATTGTTGGTTTTTCCGCAAAGGAATATTTAGCATCACATCAAAAACGAACGATTCCGAGTGCGAAGCTAACCGCTGCTGAGGCGAGAAAGAAAATTAACCCCGATGTAAAAGTTATGGAAGAACGTAAAGCTGTAGTAGTAAATGACTTGCATAATGAAGTACTTTGTTATGAATATATTGGTACTTTAGGGAAAGATACGTACCAAATTTTCATTAACGCAAATAGCGGTGCAGAAGAAAAAGTGAAGAAGATGCAAGCTGTTGAGAAAATTTATGATTAAACATCAATGATAAAGTGGTGAAAATAATGAAAATCATTATATATATGTTAATGCTTTGTTTCGTTATTACTGGATGTAGCATTGGAAAAAAAGACAATCCTAATGAAAAGCCAGAACAAAAAAATGTCTCGATGAAAAATGTTACGTATACAAATAAATCAAATAAGCCAAATGAAAAAGCAGCTGATCATCTGGCATCTTTAGCTGCAAGTATACCTGGTGTAAACGATGCGACAGCAGTAGTAGTTGGGAAGTATGCTGTTGTAGGTATTGATGTGAAAGCGAAACTTGATCGAACTCGCGTTGAGTCAATTAAGTATTCTGTTGCAGAGAGTTTGAAGAATGACCCGAACGGTGCAAATGCAGTCGTTGTAGCAGATGTTGATACGTATGAAAGACTAAAACAAATAGGCAAGCAAATTAAAAAAGGTAAAACTGGTGAAGGCATACTTGATGAATTAGCAGCAATTGTTGGCCGAGTAATGCCGCAAGTTCCAAATGATATGATTGAAAATAGAGAAACGAATCCGATTAAAGATAATGATAAACAATTACCAAAAGATGAAGAACAAGAACTACGAAAAGAACAAGAAGATCAGTCAAATAACCATTTGAAAAAATAGTGAAAACCCCGTACTAAATTGTACGGGGTTTTTCTGTAAGATTAAATATTCAGTTTATTTTCAAGGGAATATATGGTTTAATAATGAGGGGAGGGACAGCCGTTATGATTAAAAAAAGTGCACTCATATTAGGTAGTTTATGCATAGGTTTTAGTATGACAGCGTGTGACCAGAAGAAAGAAGTGAAGAAGAAAACAGCTATGTCTTCTACTATAACGGAAAATAAAAAGCAAGAGACCATTAATATAAATCATTTCTCAAATATTAATGAAGGAATGACTTATTTAGAAGTGAAAGATTTAATCGGTTTTGAAGGGGATTTACTCATAGAAGAAGGGGAAGAACATTCTACACGAATTAAGCAAATTTTTGCTTGGAAAGGAAACGATCCAAAATCATTTGCTAAAATAACATTTTTGGATGGAAAAGTGCATTCTAAAACACAGCAAGGTTTAAGTTAATAACTTGAAGGAATGGGAGAGTTAAGCATGAACATACATACAGGAGAAATACAATTAGTGCCGTATAAGGAGCAATATAAAGAGATAATACAATCATTTACTTTACCAAGTGAACAAGTTCAATTTACGGCGAATCCAGGTGAATTACTGGAGAAAGCGAAAAATGATCGAACGAAAAATGTAGTTGTTATTTTAGACTATAACGGAGTACCTGTTGGTGTATTTATATTACAAACAGGTGATAGGGTACAAGAGTTTACAGAAAATAAGGATGCCATACTTTTAACTTCTTTTTCCGTTAATCACAATAAACAAAATAAAGGATATGCTAAAAAATCATTGGCGTTATTACAAGACTTTGTAAAATATTATTATCCAGTAAAAAATGAAGTGATTCTTGCTGTAAATGAAAAAAATATTCCGGCACAAAAGTTATATGAGAAAGTTGGATTTCAAGATAAAGGGTTTAGAAGAATGGGACCAATTGGACAACAATTCATATTACATTTACCTATAACGAGATAATGAGATAACAAAGCTTACTCTTGAAAAAAATCATGTAGTAAGTTTTTTAATTTGAGATATTTTCCGTACATGATATGTTAGATGTATTAAAGTAAGTATTCGAGAAGTATGAAGGTGTAAAACAATTCGATTGTTAAGCATTTAAATACGTGAGGGGTAATCATATGACAATTTATATTGCACTACTACGGGGAATTAATGTAGGTGGACATAAAGTAATCAAAATGGCAGATTTGAAAATAATGTTTGAATCAATAGGGTTAAAAAGAGTGAAAACATATATTCAAAGTGGAAATGTAGTGTTTGAGTCAGAAGAAGAGATAAGTTTTTTAAAGGAACGAATTGAATGTGAAATTAAGAACGTTTTTGATTTCAATGTTCCAGTCATGTTAAGAGCAAATGATGAATTTATTAATATTATTAAAAAGTGTCCTTACGAGACCCATTCGTTATTAGAAGGAGAAAGTGTACATGTGGCCTTTTTAGCTAATCCACTTTCTGAAGAAGACAGTAAGCGGTTACTTATGTACAAAAGTGACATAGAAGATTGCCATATCGAAGGAAGAGTAGTGTATTTATTTTTCAAAAAAAGCATTCGGAATTCTAAACTAATGAACCAGTTTCAAAAATTACATACGCCAGCTACAGTAAGGAACTGGCGGACTGTGAATAAGCTGAAAGCAATAGCAGAAGGTATTTAAACATAAAAAAGGTGGTTTTCTGCATTTAGAAAACCACCTTTTTTATTTATATTGTTTGGCGACAATGAGTTCAACAATTGGGAAAATAAGAAAGGAAGAACAGAGTGCAATAAAGAGTGGAAGGTTTTTTACACCATCCAAATTGGAACCCATAGAAAATCCTTCCGAGCAGAGTAATATAAGGAACATAACACCTACAAGCACGAAATACGCGATTTTAAAGCTTTTATAGGTAATTTGTTGTCCCATCTCATCTTGACTTTCTTCCGATACTCCGTTTGGATCTCCCCATGTAATATGATTTATTAAATTACTAAGTATTAAAGAGGCAGCGAAAATAGTCCCGCCCAAAATTGAACCTTCAGTTATGTATTTGTATGTGCCATGTACAAGTATAGCGATTAAAGATAAAGTTATGATTACAAAAATAATTTTTTTAGTATTCAATATATAATTGCACCTCCACTTTTGTAAAAAACTCTTTACATCCATAGTATAAAATTGGAAAAGTCTTATGTCAAATATTTTTTACATATGAAGTGAGTGTTTATAATTTTTTATTTTTGGGATAAATAAAAAATTAAATTACATTTGAATGTAAAAGAATGGGCTCGCATATATTTGGAAGGGATGTCAGATTAATTTAGGGGGTAGTTATGTCTATTCTTTTAAAGGCTGGTGCAGATGCAGGAAATAATGGTTTGAAGTTAATGGTGAAAGGGCAGGAACCTATTTTTATTCCGAGTATTTATTCCTTATATATAGGTGAGTCTACGGGGTTGTTAGATGAGGGTGAAGTTTCATCGTCAGAATTAGAGAATCACATTGATGTGACCATTAGTTCTCCATCGCTAATGTTAAATAATGTACGATACATCGTTGGAGAAAAAGTGATTCAAGATCAATTAAAAGGTACTGAAGTGGAGAAAAAATCAAATAAATCTACTGATGAGTTAATGGTCATTACAATCCTTTCAGGTTTAGCGATAAGTGCTATGCGTCAAAGCCCTACTTCAAGTCATATTAATATTCGTTATGATTTATCTGTTGCTCTTCCAATGCAACTTATTACACAGGAAATTGCTGCTGAAAATGCGAAACGGTATATGGGTAATCACAAGGTCATATTCCATTATCCAAATGGACGCGATGTTACGATTAATGTTTCTATTGAGTTTTGTAAATGTCTACCTGAAGGCGCTTCTGGGACGTGGGGGATTGTGTATGATGAGGAAGGAAATGTTGTGAAACATAAAATAGAATGTGAACAAAATCAAGTTTCAGAAATTGATTTTGTAGATAAAACTTTATTGTCTTTTGATATTGGCGCGGGGACAACGGAAGAAGTTGTTTCATTAGGGGTAAATTTCCGTCCGCAATTAAGTAAAGGATTATCGTACGGTGTAAAAGAAACTTTACTACAAATTATTACGAGATGGAATCGAAAATATCCTACGAAAACGATTGATAGTATTACAGAATTTAATCAAATTTATTTAAATGAAAAGCACCCAAGAAATGCATTGTTAGTTGAGGAATCGCAACCAGCGTTTTTAGGTTTAGCAGCACGTGTCGCAACGGATATTATTAACAAAATTGATGATATGAAAGACGATCCATATGTATTTATTTATGGTGGGGGCGCAGTTATTATTAAAAATAGCTTAAAAATGATTTTGAAACAAAAAGGACGCTTGAAAAATGTGATCTTTGTAGATAACCCGTTATTCACCAATGCTCGTGGGTTATTAGTATATACATGCTCGCCAAAATATAGAGAGCATAAGCAAAAAGAGTTAGGGTTTACAAACTTAACGATAAGTTAGTTGGTGGAAGTATGCGATCTAGGCGATATAAACGTGGTGATCGAGTGAAAATTAATATTAATAAATCGGTATCGCCTGAAATGATTGCTTGGCTTAATAAACAATCTAATCCAACTAATTTCTTTTTCTTTGCGGCCCAGCAATTATTTAAACAAGTAGGAGATATTGATGTATCAAAAACCTTGCCAAGTAGCCATGTTTTTTCTTTATATATAGAACCATCATCTCTATTAAAAGTTGAAATGAATCCATTTAAACACGTACCACTAGAAAATAGTAAATCCACAGAAAATTTCAAAAAAAAATCGTGGGAATCTGTTGACCAGTTAGATTGTCCATTCTTTTAAGCATAAAAAAATATAGGTAGAGCCCATCACTATACATACGAATGCAGTGATGGGTTTTTGATATTGTATCGTAATCTTTATAAAGTGAAACTATAATCAGTGGGGGTTTTGTTCATCCCCCACTGATTATTAGCCTTCACCAATCGGGCGTTTACGGGCAGTTTATCTCCCACCTAATTTCTTTGCTTCAGCTGAATTTTGAGGTGGGAGTTTTACTGCCCACAAATAGCGGGATAAATAGAAGGGGTAAAACAATTTGTGCCCCTTCTAATAGTTGTTCTTATCTTATACTGGATATATGTTCTGAAACTGCTTTAATAATTTTATCCCAGTCATCGGGATGAATCTCGTGCCCTGTACCTTCAAGGGATAATAGCTTTGAGTTCGGAATTTCATCAATAAGTGCGAGTCCATGTTCAAGTGGAAGAGCTGTATCGTCCGTACCATGAATTACTAAAGTAGGTACTAGTAACGACTTTAGTATACCTTCATAAGAATCATCACCTGTAAGGAGGGCGTGATTAAACATGCTTAATAGATTGTTAGCACGTTCTATTTCTTGCTTTACTTGTTTTAAAGTTCTTGCTTCATCAAATATACGCTTTGATCCACAGAGTAGACGTGATCCTGTAATTAAATATTTCGCTATAACATCTTTATTTGTCCAATCTAAATTTGCACCATTAGCATGATGTGTCAAAATTCTTTCATCCATTGGAGGCAAATCACGAGTATTGTTATCAGATCCAATAACGCTTGTTGCTAGTAATGTTAAGGTCAAAATTCTTTCTGGGTGTTTTACTGCAGCAATTTGAGCAATCATACCTCCTAATGACATGCCAAAAAGGTGTGCCTTGTCAATATGATACGCATCGAGTACTCCGATTGCATCTTCAGCCATATCTGCTACAGTGTAATTGGAAGTCCCAGGCTCATATGTAACAGAACGCCCAACATCACGGTTATCATAGCGAATGACAAACCTTCCTGTGCTAGCCAACCTTTCACAAAATTCTTCATCCCAATAAACCATTGAACACGTAGCTCCCATAATTAATAATATTGCTGGGTTATTAGGATTTCCAAAGCTTTCTGTACATATATCAATACCGTTTACTTTGAAAACTTGTTCACTCATAGCACACTCTCCGTTTCATTTAAAGGTCATTAATAAATAAAGAGAAATATAACTTTGGGTGTTTCTTAGGCGTAAATTAGATTGTATTTAAGTGAAATAAATGTTTTTTGCACTCATGATGCTTAATTAGTAGAGTAGCATAAATATCACCTCCAAACATATTTATTTTCATTCAAGGCGAAAAATTTTGAAAAATAATTGTTTGTTATTAAAATAAACAGCAAGGGGGAGAGGAAATGAAATCAATTGTTATTGATCAATATGGTAGTGTTGAAGAATTACAAGAAAGACAAGTTCCTAAACCAGTTGTTAAATGTAATGAAGTATTAATACGTATACACGCAACATCTGTCAATCCTATTGATTGGAAAATAAGAAAGGGAGACTTACAAGAAAAGTTGCGATTTTCATTTCCAATTACATTAGGATTAGATGTTGCTGGAATAGTTGAAGAAGTTGGAGAAGATGTGAATCATTTTAAAATAGGAGATAAAGTGTTTACGAAACCTGAAAATATAGGGAAAGGTTCTTATTCTGAATACATTACAGTGAAATCAAATTTAGTAGCGCAAATGCCTAATAATCTTAATTTTGAAGAAGCAGCATCTATACCTCTTGCAGGACTAACAGCTTGGCAAAGTCTTGTTGATTACGCACAAATAAAAGAAAATGACCGAGTGTTAATTCATGCTGGAGCGGGCGGAGTAGGGAGTTTTGCAATTCAAATCGCAAAATCATTTGGGGCCTTTGTCGCAACAACTGCAAGTAGTAAAAATGAAGAGTTTTTAAAGTCTTTAGGTGCTGACCTTGTTATTGATTATAAAAAAGATAAATTTGAAGAGCTACTATCAGATTATGATATTGTGTTAGATACAATCGGCGGAGAAGTACAAGAAAAAAGTTTTCAAATTATTAAATCTGGTGGTGTTCTAGTTTCTATCGTTCATGAACCACGTCATGAAGTAAAGGCCATAAAATCAGGGTTTTTATGGTTGAAACCAAGCGGGAAGCAATTGGACGAATTATCTGTTTTGATTGAGCATGGAAAAATTAAACCTATCATCAGTAAGGTTGTTCCGTTTAATGAAGAAGGAATTAGAGAAGCTCATATTTTAAGTGAAAGTCAGCATGTTAGAGGGAAAATTGTAATTACGATGGAATGATATTTACATAAATATACGAGTGGTGACTATAAAAAATAAAAATTGTCACCACTCATATAAACTACAATTTTTGCTATCGTGAATACATTTTTGGACATTCATCACCACTTGGTTCGTAAAAGCAATGGCTTTTAAATTGCCCTGCAAACGGCTGATTATACCATTCGGGTGGACAAGCTCCAACTGGACGAAAATACCAAAGAGCCCATCGTGCTGGCCAGCGCCATTCACCTTGTAAAACTTTTCTTGCGATTTCTTTTTCTGATTCACGGGCACGTTGATAAAAGTAACCGTATTGAACTGCTTCGAATCCGCCAGGGCTTTGATATACTGCATCACGCACAGATCGAAGTTGTTTAAAATCTAAACAATCACAAAACACACGATTTACGACAACACAGCCAACAAGTTGTTCACCTTGTCGTCCTTCGCCCTCAGCTTCAGCACTGATTAAACGTGCTAATAAATCAACGTCACTTTCGTTGTATGGAATAAGGGGCATTGTAATACCACCTTTCTTTACCTGTTATAGTAAAGAGTGTATGTTTCAAAATGAGCTAAGTGCATTTTTCTTGAAAATAACTACTGATTTTAAAAAGGAGCTTATACAGATAAAAGCTAATTATTATATAGAAGATAAAAACGAAAAAGGAGCGGTACTATGCATCGTATACATAAAGAACATATCATTTACGCAATGTCACCAGAAAATAATCCATGTATTGAAGTAGAAATTGGGAGCCGTCTTGTATTTGAAACATATGATTGCTTTGAAAATCAAATTGATTGTGAAGATGTTGTGTTTCAAGAATTAGATTGGAATCGAATAAATCCAGCGACCGGACCTGTACATATTAAAGGTGCAGAACCTGGTGATATATTAGTCGTAACGATTGAAAAGATTAAAATTGCAGAGCAGGGTGTTTTAACTACAGGTGCGAACCTAGGTGTAATGGGTGATGAGCTAAATGAAAATACAGTAAAAATTGTCCCAATACATAATGGACATGTTTCATTTTCAAATGAACTGCAAATTCCAATTAATCCAATGATTGGTGTGATTGGTACTGCACCGAAAGAAGAGAGTATTTCATGTGGTACACCGCATGATCACGGCGGGAATATGGATTGTAAAGAAATCAAAGAAGGTACAACGTTATTATTACCTGTAAATGTTCCTGGTGCTCTTTTAGCATTAGGCGATTTACACGCTGCGATGGGTGATGGTGAAATTGGTGTTAGTGGAGTAGAGGTTGCTGGTGAAGTAACTGTAACTGTTCAAATTATAAAAGAAAAGACATGGCCAATACCAATGGCTATCCAAAAAGAAAAAATAATGACAATCGCTTCTGAGAAATTGTTAGATGATGCAGCTAGTCGTGCTGTACGTAATATGGTGACATTTTTACATGAAGAATTAGAAATGTCTAAAGCTGATGCAACTCTTTTATTATCAGCAGCAGGTAATTTAAAAATTTGCCAAGTTGTGGATCCACTAAAAACGGCGCGGATGGAACTAGGAAGGAAATAGGTGGAGAAGTTAGGATTTTCTCTAAATGCATTTCATATTAAATAAGAAAAATAGAAAAAGGATACTTTTGTATAAAAGTATCCTTTTTCTATTTTACGGATTTTGTGAAAAGAGGTAGTATTTATATAAGTATATTTGAGATTGTGGATCAAAAAGGAGTTCAGAGATGGTTAAAATTATGATTGTTGAAGATGATATGAAAATTGCGGAGTTATTATCAACATATGTTGCGAAATACGGTTACCAAGGAATTATTGTAACGGATTTTCAAAATGTGTTAGACATATTTTTAGAAGAACAACCGGAGTTAGTTTTATTAGATATTAATTTACCAAGTTTTGATGGTTACTATTGGTGTCGTCAAATTCGCGGGGTTTCCACATGTCCGATTTTATTTATTTCGGCCCGTGAAGGTACGATGGATCAAGTTATGGCGTTAGAAAATGGTGGCGATGATTTTATTCCGAAGCCGTTTCATTATGAAGTTGTAATGGCGAAAATTCGTAGTCATTTAAGACGTGCTTATGGAGACTATGCACCGAAACTAGAAGAACGAATGATTGAGCAACAAGGTCTTAGTTTATATCCCGAAAGACTTGTATTAAAACTTAGGAACCAAGAGATTGATATAACGAGAAACGAAGCCATTTTATTAGAGATGTTAATGAAAAACTATCCGCGTGTTGTGAGTAGGGAAGTATTATTAAATAAATTATGGGATAGTGAATCTTATGTTGATGATAATACATTAAGTGTAAATACAACACGTGTGCGTAAAAAGTTAAAAACGTTACAAATTGAAGGAGCAATTGAAACAATTCGTAGTGTTGGATATAGATTACATATTACTTGGGATAATGGTATGGAAAAATGATAAGGTTATTTATACGTGATCATATACCACTTATTTGTTTTACTGCGATCCAACTACTAGCCATATTCTTAGTTTATTGGTTTGATGGGCATAATCATATTTCAACGGCATTATATGCAATGTTTTTAGGTGCTTTTTTTATGGTAAGTTATTTAGTATTTCGTTATTTTACACATCGTTCTTTTTATGAACGTTTAGCAAATCCGTTGCAATCTTTGGATGAATCTGTTCAAAAATCTGATTTTGCAGTTTTATCTACTGCTCTCCAAGATTTGCTCGAAGTACAATATCGACATTATCAAAATCAGCTCCAGTTACAAGAGAGGAAAAATAATGATCATTTAACCTTTATGAATCAGTGGATTCATCAAATGAAAACACCTTTATCTGTAATAGAATTAATTACACAAGATGAAGTGGATTCACGTTTTGAAAGCATTAATGAGGAAACAGATAGGTTGAAAAAGGGGTTAGAGATGGCACTGTATGTCGCACGTTTAGAAGCATTTACACAAGATTTTTATGTAGAAAGAGTACAACTACATAAAATAGTGAATGATTCCGTGCATGAACATAAACGCTTTTTTATTCGGAATTTTGTATACCCAGAGCTTGAAATTGATAAGAGTATTACTGTAGAAAGTGATGCGAAGTGGTTACAATTTTTAATTGGACAAATAATATCGAATGCGATTAAATATTCATCAGGTAGTAGAGAAAAGATTAAAGTGAAAGTACGTAAGGAAGGTAATACAGTTGTACTTGAAATTACCGATAGTGGCGTAGGGATACCGAAGCAAGATTTACCGAGAGTATTCAAACCTTTCTTTACAGGAGAAAACGGTAGAGATTTTAAAGAATCAACTGGAATGGGGCTCTATCTTGTATATGAAATTACGAAACAATTAGGACATAGTGTAGGAATCCATTCAGAGGTTGGTAAAGGTACCGTTGTACGAATTATATTTTTTAATGTGTAAATAAGTGAACTAGGCTAAAGAACTTTGGAGATAAGTTTTTTAGCCTTACTTTATCCCGCTTTAATGGGCAGTAAGACCCCCGCTGATTAAAGTTTCACTTTATAGCGATTATATGAAATGGTAAAAGGTCATCTTAGTATGTATAATGACACGCTAATAAATACGATTGTTAAATTAGAAGGATTTAATAAAAAACTGATAAATAGTTTTTATAAGAAAAAAGCCACCCCTTTGAAAGAGATAGCTTCATGAATCCATCCTATGAATAAGTGTATCAACATTAATAAGTATAATGTTCGAATTCGTGATATGTTTTGTGGATTATAATAGAATTAATCTTTTGTTTTTTCATGATACAGTATTGTAATTAAGTAAACAAACTTAATAATTTATATCCAATTAATCCTAAAATAATGATAGGAACCATCATTAAGAAAGAAGAAATTCGATTAGCATTAGAGCGTTCTAATACAAGAATCAAGATAATTCCGACTATCACTTCGGTATATCCAACAGGTAACATGTGACTATAGTCTTCAAAATTTAAAAGAATGTGAAGTCCATCCGTTACAAAAACTCCACTAATAAGCGCGCTTCCGAATTTATGAAGTGGATTTGTAGTATCTTTCCATAGAAAACCTGCAATTCCAAAGATAGTTCCTCCTATAAATGCACATACAATCCATACAGATATAAAATAAATAGAGTGCGCTACATTTTTAATAACTATTGCATAACCATAATAGCCTAATACCATACCGAGTAGTGCAAGGATACCAGAAAGTATAGCTGTACGCTTAGAATAACTAAAGCTAGCCACAAAAAAGGATGGAACTAACCAAACACTTCCTAGATTAGCTAATGAATGCCAATGTCCTGGAAGTATACCTTGCCCTAATTTAGTTAGTACACCAACAATTATCCCTACTATAATCGGGATGAGAAAAATCTTTAAAAACATATTTAACTTTGTGATTTTTAATGTCCTGTCCATAAATTCAATCCTTACATTAATATTTTCTACAAACATATAATAGCTTATTAAAGGGGAGTAATCAATAAAAATTTATCGAAAAACAATAAGTGATTATTGGATAGCGAATAACATTTTCTTTTTATCCTTTTCGGCAAAAAGACTCCATCTGATTTGTGTTACGGGTGAAACCCAACAATTCAGGTGGTGATGAATTGCTATCAGTCAATAGACCAAACACTTTTGTTTGGTTCATAATAATTTTTTGAGGGCGAATATCTGTTTCTTTTTGTCTTGTGATATAATCCGCCCTTAGATAAGGAGGGAATATATCGTAAGATAACGAAATTGGAGAATAATCATCATTCGGTTACTTGAGCCAAAAGGAATTACGATGAAGAACCTGTTCACATTTTGTTCCATTGCGTTCCAAATATTGATTTGTCAAAAGTAATTAACAGTTACAAAATTTCTTGATAAAGATCCGATTCCGGTTTGGCCTAAGGATGATAGAACTCATTATTGTTTTAGCGGCAAACGGATTACTCGTGGTCTGTATCGAAGTAAATCAGGGAAATGTATTCACGCTGATATTAATGGTGCGTTGAATACATTGGAAAAATCAAAAGTTGTAGAATTAGATGACAATCTCAAAGTGAAAACGCCGATTATATTAGAAGTACAAAAACGTAAGGCTGTTGCTTCGCGCAGAGCTTAGTGGGTGCGTCAACCATCCATGTGTACTCGACTTGTCGGGGCTTGTAGCACACGCCGGATTCATCTGAGTGGTGGCTTCTTCCATAAGGAAGAATTGCTCTTTTTCGAAAGGGTGGTGCAAGTGGGAAAACAATCGTTCGTTGCCAGTACCAACCAAAAACTTACTTGGGGTGTTACCATAAGGTGGCATGAATGCTAGAGCGTCAAACTGTCTAGCGATAGACGAAAAGACCTAGCGTTCTAACTCAAGCCCCCATTGAAAAGCTTCATCTCAGTGGGGGTAGTTGACTTATAATTTATTAGAAGGATGGCTTTTTTGCTAGTTGTGAATGTTAGGGGGATTGAAATGGATATTCGTAAAATGAAATATTTCATAACAGTGGCAGAAGAATTAAACTTTAGCCGTGCGGCAGAACGTCTTATGATGGCACAACCGCCTTTAAGTCAAGAAATTCGAAAGTTGGAAGAAGAATTAGGTATTCAACTTCTTCACAGGACAAAAAGGATGGTTGAACTTACCGATGCGGGGAAAATCTTTTTAGAAGGTGCGCGACAAACGTTACTTCAAGTAGATAGAACCATTAAAGAAACACAGCTCGCGGATGAAGGGAAGATAGGACATTTAATAATCGGTTTTGTCGATTCTACAGAAACAGTTATAGACATATTAAAAACATTTCGAGAACGATTTCCTAAAATACAGCTTATATTACGCGAGATGACAACAGACCAGCAAATAAAAGCGCTATATGAAAAACAAATTCATATTGGATTTATTCGTTCCAAGCAGAATAATGAAATATTAGTTTCCGAAGTTTGTTCTGAGGAATGTTTAAAATTAGTTTTGCATGAAGATCACCCTTTAGTTTCGTTACGTAACATTTCAATCAAATCATTAGTTGATGAACCATTTATTTTATTTCCACGTCATTTCGGTACTAACTTTTATGATTTAATTATTAGTTACTTTTGGGAACATGGAGTAAGTTTAAATATTGTTCAAGAGGCGATCCAAATGCAAACTATTGTGAATTTAGTTGCAGCAGGAATGGGGATTTCTGTCGTTCCATCATCGGTGGAAAGCTATAAAAAATCGGGTGTCATGTATAAAGACATTCAAGAAAATACACCAAAAATAAATTTATATGTTGGATGGAGACAAGATGAAAAGTCTGTCGTATTAGAGAACTTCTTAACAGTTGTTAGAGAGGTTTATACGACTTCACAATTTGAATTTGAAAAGTAAAGGCCCATCTTGATGGGATGGGCAGTCGGAAAGTTGGATAGGAAAACTTCGATTTTTATTTTAAAGTCACTGAAGATTCAACCTGTTTTACTCGGATCGTACTCAGCGAAACCTTTTAGTATATTATCAATCTGATCCATAATTTCAGGTTGCAATTTAACACTAGAAGCAATTACGTTTTCTCTTATTTGCTCCGGGTTTGAAGCGCCAATAATTGCAGAGGAAACAGCTGGATTTTGTAGTACCCAAGCAACTGCGAGTTGTGGTAGGGTAAGATTAGTTTCTTGCGCGATGGGATTGAGTTTCTGAATTGCAGTGAGTACATCATCACTCATCCAACGTTGTACGAGTTTGTGGAAAAATGGTTTACCAGCATCTGAATTAGCACGTGATTGAGTCGGCAAGGGTTTACCAGGTTGATATTTTCCTGAGAGAATACCTTGTGCAAGGGGAGACCAAACAACTTGACCAAGCCCCTCACGTTGACATGTTGGTATTACATCAGTTTCAATAACACGCCACAACATCGAATATTGAGGTTGGCTAGCGATAAGTGGAATGTTCAATTCTCGTGCAAGTGCTGCACCGCGGGTAATTTGTTCTGATGTCCATTCACTTACGCCTAAGTAAAGGACTTTACCTTGTCTTACAAGATCAGCAAAAGCTAACATCGTTTCCTCAAGAGGAGTTGTTGAGTCAAATCTATGTGCATAATAGACATCAATGTAGTCTGTCTGCAACCGCTGTAACGATGCATTGCAATTTTCTATAATATGTTTTCTCGATAATCCACGATCATTTTTTCCAGGTCCGGTCGGATGGCATACTTTTGTACATAGTTCTATGCTTTCTCGGCGTATACCTTTCAAAGACCGGCTAAGTACTTCTTCGGCTATAGTGTCCGAATAAACATCAGCAGTATCGAACGTAGTAATTCCGACATCTAGTGCGGCTTTCACACAATCATTTGCAGTATCTTCGTTTACTTTTCCACCATGGTTAATCCAGTTCCCGTATGCAATCTTACTTACTGTTAATCCACTGTTTCCTAGTTTACTAAATTCCATTGTAGTATCCTCCTTTTAAAATGATATCTTTATTATAAGAACTGAAATGTAATATGTATAATATATAATTAATGATACATTTATATAAAAATTATATAAGAGAGAGTGCTTAGAAGTTTACTATTAAGGAAATCTAAAGCCAGTAGTATTACAGATGTTGTTTGTGTTTGATCGATATGAAGTGAAGATAAATAGACCTAAAAGAAAGCAATCATTTTCACAGCACGTATAATCGCATTTACTCATACAGTACTACTATGGTACAATATGGTTACTAACGACGGAAAGGAATGATGGGTGGACGATGATTAACTAATCTTATTTTTAAATGTTGAAATTCAATAAATTTCAATTTATAAAAAATAGGATTAGTCTGCCCAATTTCCTTACAACGGTATTGCTATTTATTATGCGTAATAGCTTATTTGGGTATAAATATGTTAACGACTAATCCTGCCAAATTAATTTGGGAGGATTTTTTTGTTCTCCCTTAATGAAAGGGATCGGTAATATGAAAGAAATTTTAAAATTAAATGATGTTTATGTTGAGATAAAGGAAAATACTTTGTTAGAGAAAATGAATGTTACAGTAAAACAAGGGGATGTTATCGGATTAATTGGTAAAAACGGTGCCGGTAAATCAACGTTACTTCAATTAATAAATGGGAAGATTGAGCCATCAAAAGGGATTGTTGAATGGCAGCAAATGAATATGACAACGGCATATGTTGAACAAGAAATAGAATCTTTTATTAGTAATGATATGATTGCAAAAGAAGCAGAACTTCTTGCGAAATGGGGCGTGCCAACGAACGATTTTCTTACTTTAAGTGGTGGTGAAAAGCTAAAAGTTCGACTAGCAAAAGGATTTGCCGAAAATCCTAATTTATTAATATTAGACGAACCGACAAATCATTTAGATGAGATGAGTACGGAATTTCTCATTAAGCAAATAAAAAATATGAAGGGTACAGTTATCGTTGTATCGCATGATCGATACTTTTTAGATGTTGTCGCAACGAAAATATGGTCAATTGAGGAAAAGAAACTAATTGAGCATAGCGGTAATTATACGAGTTATATGAAAGCACGTGAGCATACAAGAATGACGCAGCAACGTGAATATGAAAAACAACAAAAAAAGATAGAACAAGTAGAAACACATATAAAAGAATTAAGTTCATGGTCACAAAAGGCACACGCACAGTCTACAAAACAAGAAGGAGTTAAAGAGTTTTATCGTGTAAAAGCGAAGCGAATGGATGCGCAAGTGAAGTCAAAACGAAAACGTCTCGAAAAAGAGCTGGAGAAAACGAAAGTAGAACGTGTGAAAGAAGAGTATTCAGTGGAGTTCTCTATTCAAGCGAATAAAAAAGTAGGAAAACGCTTTTTAGAAGTAAAGAAATTAAAAAAAGACTTTCATGGAAAGACATTATTTGAAAACGTTAATTTTACAATCCAGCACGGTGAGAAGGTTGCGATTGTTGGACCAAACGGTAGCGGGAAAACAACATTACTGAAGATGATTATGGGAACGGAAACTGTACAAGGAGAAGTATGGATTTCACCATCTGCAAACATCGGTTATTTAACACAAGAAGTATTTGATTTACCACTGGATAAAACACCAGAAGATTTATTTTTTAAAGAGACATTTGAAGAAAGAGGAAAAGTCCAAAATTTAATGAAACATTTAGGATTCCAAGCTTCTCAATGGAAAGAACCGATTGAGCATATGAGTATGGGGGAACGAGTAAAATGCAAGTTAATGGCTTATATTTTAGATGAAAAAGATGTACTTATTTTAGATGAACCGACGAATCACCTTGACCTCCCTTCACGTGAACAGCTTGAAAATACATTAGCTGAGTATAATGGAACACTCGTTATAGTTTCTCACGATCGATATTTTCTGGAGAAAACAACTAACACGAAACTCGTGTTTTTAAATAATACGATACAAAAGCAGCTAGAGGAACTTATTAAAACAAGAGATGATATTGAAGAGCTACGTTTAACATTAGAAACAGAGAGACAAGAAGTATTAGGTAAATTAAGCTTTTTAACTTCTAACGATAAAGAATATAAAGAACTTGATGAACGATTTATAGAACTTACGAAGCAGATTAAGGCGCTTTAATGTAATTAAGGGGGATTAACATGGGAGAAGAGAGTTCGACTAATTTATTTAGAATAGACTGTGGAGATATATACTTGCAAGAGTTTACTATCAAAGATGTGGAGAGTATTTATAAAATATCGAATCAACCGGAAATAGAACAGTTTTTACCAGACTGGAAATCAACGAAAGAACAAAGGATTGACTGGGTTATTAATGATGAAATACCAGCAAACAAAGCATTTCTTGATGCAGTGACAAAAACGTCTAACATAGATGATCATATATTAAAGCTAGGAATATTTAATAAAGATACAAATGAATTTATTGGATGGTGCTGCACAAGCATTAAAGAAGAACTCCCTTCACCAAATAGAGAAATAATGTATGCTATTTCAAGCGAGTATCAAAGCAATGGTTACGCTACGAAAGCGACTAAAGGGTTAATTGATTATTTGTTTAAAAATACAAATGTAGATGTCCTCAACGCAATTGCTTTAATTAACAACGTACCATCAAATAAAGTTATTGAAAAATGTGGATTTACTTATTTGAGCCAACAGACGATAGAAAACCAACTATATAATCATTATTTATTAAGCAAATCAGAGTGGATAAAAAATATTGCTCTTTAAAAGAATCTATAATGGAATGTAAAAAAGCTTAGAGCTAAAACTCTAAGCTTTTTTACATTCCAGTCTACCTGTTACCATATCAAAGAGACAATTTGGATGGCTTCTTACCGGATTTTCTCATCAAAAAACAAGGGGATTAAGCTGTACATGCGATAATCATTTTATAAAAAATCATATATGAAAAGGGGTTTGGATAATTTTGTCGAATGCATTTATCTATGAAAACACCACTTTCTTACTCAAATTATCCTAAAAATGAATCATTTTGATCTCAAATAGAAGAACGAACGGCAAAAGTGAAGGTGAGCGAAGTTTTGCATATAAAACTTACGGTTGAGTGTTAGTGGATTAAAAGTTTTAAGTTATGAAATAGATTAAATGAGGGAGGGGAACGCATATCATAATTTGGTTTCGTCAATTGCCACAGATAAGTATGGATTTTTCAGAATGGACTCCTTTTATTAAGAATAATTGGTATCAAAAGCATTATATGAAGTTTGTATATCTACTTCAAATAATCATTTTTCTGATACCAAATTACTTTGGAGTAGGTTTCACTCATATTAATATATTGTATCTAATCATAATAGGTATCTTTGTCTTCATCATTCACGAATGTCTACACATTTTGGTCATAAGTAACAAAGGTGATATTAGCTTAACATGTAGTGGAATATTTTTTTGGCTAAATACAAATGCAACCCTATCCAAAGCGAGATTTTGGGTCTTTATGAGCTTACCCATAATTGTATTATCGGTAGCCCCTGCATTTATGTCGTTCTATGTATCAGGAAATATTAAATCAATCATATTATTTGTATGTTGGATAAACGCAATAATTTCCGCCTCAGATATTTACAATTCATTTTTAATTGTAATGAAACCGAAAAACTCAGTATTTTGCAGAGGATATTATCAAGTGAAATAGTATTAAAAGTATTATTTAATTATATTTCAATTTAAGAAATTAGTTAAAAATATAATATTTGAAAGTAAAAAGACCGATAATACAATCGGTCTTTTTTCATTAATATAATAAAGATTAGAAATAAATAGCATTGTATTTCATACTACCCTGCGAATATTATAAGATAGATATAAATTGATTATAGTTTGAAAACAGGTTTGTTATCAGTTTTTTCAGAAATCTTACAAGCGTGTAAGATAAATGAAAGATGAATCAATATGTGCTATAAAACAATTCATTTACACTATATTGTGAGAAGTGCAAATGAAGGGAGAATATAAATGGAAATTCTACATGCAAAAAGTATTAGTAAAGTATATAAAGGGAAAGTACCTTTTAAAGCATTGGTAGATATTGATTTATCAATTCAAGAAGGTGAATTTATAGGGATTATGGGGCCATCAGGGAGCGGGAAAACAACGTTATTAAATATGGTATCTACTATCGACTCTCCAACATCGGGAGAAATATTAATAAATGGTACAAATCCATTCCAGTTGACATCAGATAATTTGGCTTTATTCCGTAGGAAACAATTAGGATTTGTTTTTCAATCATTTAATTTACTTAGCACACTTACAGTAAAGGAAAATATCGTATTGCCGATGACATTAGATGGTGTTTCTGTACAAGAAATGAACGAACGAGTTGAAGAAATTGCAGAGAAATTAAATATTACAGATATATTGAGTAAAAGAACTTTTGAAATTTCAGGGGGGCAAGCTCAAAGAACAGCAATTGCTCGTGCAATTGTTCATAAGCCGCAATTATTACTTGCAGATGAACCAACAGGGAATTTAGACTCTAAATCTTCAAATGATGTAATGGAGATGCTAGATACTTTAAATAAAGAAGAAAAAGCTACGATGATGTTAGTTACACATGATCCGTATGCAGCGAGTTTTTGCAGCAGAGTCATATTTATTAAAGATGGTCAACTATATAACGAAATTTATTGTGGTGAAAGTAGGCAAGCATTTTATCAAAAGATTATGGATGTCCTTTCTTTGTTAGGAGGGAAAAGGCATGACTTTTCGTCAGTTCGCATTTAATAATATTTTTCGCAATAAGCGTACATATGCAGCTCATTTTTTAAGTAGTGCATTTTCTATTATGATTTTCTTTACGTATGCTCTTTTATTATTTCATCCTGATTTACAAGGTGAGTTAAAATCGACAAGTGCAACAATAAGTGCATTTGGTACATTGGGATTTTCAGTTTCGCAAGGCTTGATTTTTGTCTTTTCATTCTTCTTCATTCTATATTCAGTTAGTTCATTTTTAAAAACGCGCAAGAAAGAATTTGGGATATTAATGATGCAAGGTATGTCAATGAGACAGCTTAAGAAATTATTATTAATTGAAAATATGTTGATTGGACTTGGCTCAATTTGTATAGGAATTCTCATTGGACTCATATTTTCTAAACTAGTTTTATTGATAAGCGCAAGTGTATTAATGATTAGTAATGGTTTGCCTTTTTATATACCAGTGCAGGCCGTATTATTAACAGTTATCACATTTCTTTTATTATTTTTAATTGTTTCGCTCGTTACATTTAAAATGATAAAAGTAACAGAACTTGTGGAACTTATACAAGCAGAGGAAAAGCCAAAGCCAGAACCGAAAGCATCAATTTTATTATCGCTACTTTCTTTAATTAGTATAGGGTATGGATATTTTTCAGTATTTCGCTTTATCCCAAGTACTAATTTTATTACGCTTGGAATAGGGGTGCTCCTAGTAATTATAGGAACGTACTTTTTATATACACAGTGTAGCGTTTATATATTGCACCTTGCGAAAAGGAGAGAATCTTTCTTTTTAAAGAGAACAAATATATTAACATTTTCTGAATTAATTTACCGTATGAAAGATAATGCAACGATGTTTTTTATAGTATCTATTATTTCAGCAGTTGCTTTTACAGCAATTGGCACGACAGCAGCTCTTGGAAACAAAGATTTGGTAAGGATGACAAACCCGTATACATTTCTGTATACAGCTCCTGATAAAAATAAAATAACGGATAAACATCTCTCGATTATAAAAAAACATCTTGCTGATTCTAATATTCCATATCGAATGGCTTCCACTTCAGATATTTATACAGAAAGTAATGTAAATGTAATGAAGTTAAGTGAATATAACGAACTTGCGAGAGCACTTGGGTACCAACAAGAAACGATTGAAAAAGAAGATGAAATGTTATTAATCCCTGGAGTCGTATCACAAAAACAAGAGTTTAAAAATGGTGATTATAAAAAGAATATTGAAGTCATTCAAGGCGATTGGACAAAGACATTTCATGTAAAAAAAACTGTAGATAATTTAGTTTTGCCACACGATACGGAAGGGATTAATATTGCGATTCAAGATCATGTGTATGATGAAATTCCGCTTAATAGTAATCTAGATTTTGAAAATATTATTCAATATCGAACTTATGGATTTGTTGTAGATGATTGGATAAAAACGAAAGAGATTTCAAACCAATTAAGTGACATATTCGATCAAGATCCTAGAGACATACATTTTGAATTTAGAGCACTAACTATAGAGTTGTTAAGTGCAAAACAAACGAATGGGTTATTACTTATGGCAAGTGTTTTAGTTGGAATCGTCTTCTTTACTTTCGCTGCTAGTTTTATTTATTTCCGGTTATATACTGATTTGGACCGCGATCAGCAGCAATATAAGATGATTTCGAAAATGGGATTAAGTAAACGAGAGTTGAAAAAAGTTGTAACAAGACAATTAGTATTAATGTTCTTCTTACCGATTATCGTTGCAGTGATTCATACTGTGGTCGCATATATGGCATTACAACAATTAGTCGATTTTTCTATTATGAATAGCTCTATCATAATTTTAATTTCATTTATATGTATACAAGTTTTATATTTCTTTATAACTCGTTGGCGTTACTTACAAAAGCTTTATAAAACTATGGAACAGTAGAGAATATCAGCAAGTAAGATTGCAGAAAAGCATGTAAAAAAACAATTTGAGTTATGAAAGGAACTGTGATGAAAAAAACACTCTCTATTTTCATATTAAGTATATTAATTTTAATAAGTTTAAGTGCATGCTCTAAAAATGAAAACAGATTTCCAGCTAACGGCGTATTAATCATTGGAGATGAGAATCATACTTCAACAATTATGAATCGTTATAAGGAAAATACGAAAGAACTTGAAGTTTTTTCGGTGAAAACAGGTAGATTTGACCAAAAAAGGGTTTTGATATTAAATGAATCTACTGCAAAAGCGATGATTAAAGCAAAAATTTTTCGTAAAAGAGATCATTCATCTCATTCTAAACCTTTAGATACGTTACCGAATTTTCCAAAAGAAAGTTCACTATTATTTATAAATGAAGAAGAAAAGAATATAAAAAGTATTGAAATAGAAGGAAAAGTGATACCAGTTACATATGATAGTGATGCTTGGCTTGGTAATAATCGAAATTATGGAACACTATGGTATGTAATTGTGGCGAGCAATAGTGTATATAAAGAAATACAGGCAAATGAAACAAAAATGCAACTTCTTCATCTGAAAAAATCTTTAGGTGACGAAAAACCTAAAATGTCGACAGATAATATATTGACTAATGAAGATGTAAAAGTAAGAAAGTTAATTAGAGATTTTGAGGAAGAAGTATCAGTTCAATTTGTCACGATTGGAGAAAAATCATAAAAAAGGGTTCAAGGTTGATAGGGATTTTATCAGCCTTGAACTCTTTTTTATTTTAGACCATTTAGATAACATAGTTTACATTACTTCATTTAATCGCGTCTCGCTCGGTTCTTCAATCGCATTTGAATTTTGAACTGAATTATTTTGAGATTCTTTTTCCTTACGAGACCTTTGTAGCATTTCAAGTATCATCCATAAAGGAACACCTTTATCTTTTAACATCTTCCATAAATCTAATTCGTTAAATTTATGCTCAGGTTGTTTCATTTCTTTTTCAGATGAACGAATATCAAATTTGATGGGATCATTTGATTTTTTATCTTCAAGTTTAGTAGAAGAGATAGTATTATGCTCAAGATTAGATGGAGTTATTTTAGTAGGTTGAGATAACGTATGAATATTTAATCCGATTTGCATGCCTTTTCCTCCTCCTTAAGTAATAAAATTAGTTTTCTTATAATTATTAAAGCTATTTAACATGAGGAAACTAAATCTAATTATAAATTCAAATAACTAGATTTACAAGTTATATTGTAAAAAGTAATTCCTCACTTGAATTAATATTTATCAACATTTGTTTATGTTTTCTATATATACAACGTATATAAAATACTTTACATTATGTTTAAGTTGCAAACTAATTTTGTGTTTTTTTTCAAAGATAAATGTAAACGTTTTATTGAGGGGGAGAAAGTGTGGGGAAATTATTTTTAAAAGTATGTTTTTTCGCATTAGTGACTGTTTGTTCATTCGCAGCGAAAACAACATACGCTGAAGAGAGACAACAAAATAATTATCCTATCATTTTAGTGAATGGATTTGCTGGATGGGGTAGAGAGGAAATGCTAGGGGTAAAATATTGGGGTGGTGTTCATGATATACAAGAAGATTTAAAAAGAAATGGTTATACAGTACATACTGCAGCTGTTGGACCAGTTTCTAGTAACTGGGATCGTGCATGTGAATTATATGCGCAAATTAACGGTGGAATAGTAGACTACGGTGCGGCACATGCTGAGAAACATGGACATAATCGTTTTGGTAGAACTTATAGTGGATTTGCACCGAATTGGAGTGAAACAAATAAAATTCATTTAGTTGGGCATAGCATGGGTGGACAAACGACAAGAACATTAGTGCAGTTATTAAAAGAAGGAAGTTATGAAGAAAAAGATTATGTGAAAAATCATCCGAATACAAAGATATCACCACTATTTGAAGGTGGCAAATCGTATGTTCATAGTGTTACAACTTTAGCAACTCCTCATAACGGTACAACACTCGCGGACGGAAGTCTTCTGTTGCCGTTCGTTAAAGATTTACTCATTACAGCTGCAAGTTTAGGTGGAAACAATAATTTATCATTATATGATTTTAAATTGGATCAATGGGGTATAAAAAAGAATACTGGAGAGTCCTTTTTCCAATATACTGATCGTATTTTAAATAGTTCAATTTGGGAAAATACAAAAGATATAAGTCAATGGGATTTAAGTACTGATGGAGCAAAGGAGTTAAATAATTGGGTAAAGACGCAATCGGATGTATATTACTTATCCTATAGTGGACATGCATCGCAAGCAGCACCAATAACAGGTTTACATTTACCTCATATAACGATGAATAAAGTGTTAATGGGTAATGCATTTTTCTTAGGTTCCTATGCAAGATATGAAGAGAATCGAACATTAATAGATACTTCTTGGTGGCAAAATGACGGTGTAGTAAATACAAATTCTATGATTGCACCTTCATCTAATATTGCTGCAAATGATAATGAGTCTTTACAGGTTGGAAAATGGAATCATATCGAAACGAAAGCAAATTGGGACCATCTTGATATGGTAGGATTAAGCGTTTCAGACACGTTAGGTTTTTCTAATATTCAAGAGTTTTATAGAACAATTGCAGAAAAATTATCACGGTTACCGAAATAGATAATAATAAAGCGCTCTCGATGGAATTCGAGGGCGCTTTATATTATATTGAAAGAGGGATTTGGCAAAAAAAAACATGGGGTGATCTTATGAAAATTCAAGTTGTATTATCGGGGTATGGGACAGTTGGTAAAGAATTTATTAAATTATTAAACGAAAAATATTTATATATAAATGAAACATATGGAATTGACTTAGTTGTTAGTGGAGTGATAGGAAGAAATATTGCAATACATAACGGAAAAGGTTTGCAGATTAATGATTTATTGACGTATGGTGATGGTTCTGCTGCAATTGAAAAATATATCGAACATTATCCAGAGGAACGCGGAACGATTAATATAAATGGTACTGTATTGGTTGAATCAACTGCTACAAATCTTAAAAATGGAAATCCAGGGAAACAGTATATGAAACAAGCTATTGAAAATCAAATGGATATAGTAGCTATTTCAAAAGGTGCACTTGTTACAGCTTGGAGTGAACTGAATACGGCAGCACGTATTTCAGGCTCACGCATTCGATATAGCGGTGCAACTGCCGCTGCGTTACCGACATTAGACATTGGACAACTAAGTTTAGCAGGTTGCCATATTGAAAAAATAGAAGGAATATTGAACGGGACAACAAATTATATTCTTACAAAGATGCATGAAGAATATAAGACGTTTGAAGAAGCATTGCAAGAAGCACAAAATAAAGGAATTGCGGAGACTAACCCGTTATTAGATATAAGCGGGATGGATAGCGCTTGTAAATTATTACTTTTGACGAATCGTTTAATGGGAAACGATTATTCACTCAAAGATATAAAAATAAACGGAATAGAGCACGTTACAACGCAACAAATTCAAAATGCAAAGGAACAAAATAAATCAATTAAATTAATTGCATCAGCATATAAAGATGATAATGGAAAAGTAAACCTTAGTGTACAACCTTGTAATTTAGAGAAAGAACATCCGTTAGCAAATATAAATGGCACGGAAAAAGGAATTACGTTCTTTACAGATACAATGGGACAAGTCACTACAATTGGTGGAGCTTCTAATCCACGCGGAGCTGCAGCAGCTGCTTTAAAAGATGTAATCAATTTATATCGAAATGATTTATAGGCTTTATAACCATACCGCTATTAATAAAAAATACATATGTAGTGGACCTTTTGAGAATGAAATAAATATGCAAAAATAATTGCAGGGGGTAAGAAATTGTTTAAAGATTTTAAAGTTGTAAAAGATCGTCCCGTTTATATTCAATTAAAGGATTATTTAAAAAAGATGATTATGAAAGGGCATTTGTTGGGGGACCAAAAAATCCCATCAACAAGGGAACTGAGTGAATTATTATCAGTGAGCAGAAATACAGTACTCTCTGCATATGCGGATTTAGAACAAGAAGGACTCATTTATGCAGTTAAAGGAAAAGGAAATTTCGTTGCGAAGGTGGATATAAGTAACACCTCGTCTGTTGAAATAGATTGGAAAAATAAACTTAATACAGTTACCACATTAGCGGATGAATTAGACTTAATGAAGCATGGAGTTCGCTGGGAAAAAGGAATGATTGTTTTTAATAGTATAGCCCCGGACGAAAAGCTATTTGATGTTGAAAATTTCAAAAGAGCTTTTCTTACTCGTATGTCCATTGAAGGGGATATCGTATTGAACTACGGATATGCAAAAGGTTATAGACCGTTAATGAATTATTTACTTCATTACATGGAAATGAAAGGTGTAGATATTTCGAACAAAGATATTCTAATTACAAATGGATTTACAGAAGGATTAGATATTGTGCTATCTTCTTTATCGAAGAAATCAGGGCGTGTTATTTGTGAGAACCCAACTCACCATGCTGCATTGAAGCTTTTTCGTTTACATGGACTTGAAGTTCATGGAATTAATATGAATGATGATGGTATTGATACGGATGAAGTAGAAAAAAGTTTGCGTGAAAAGGATTTTGATTTCGCGTATTTAATCCCTTCTTATCATAATCCAACTGGTATTGTTACGAGTTCGGAGAAAAGAACGGAATTGATGAGGTTATTTTCAAAATACAAGATCCCTATTATAGAGGATGGGTTTAATGAAGAATTACGTTATTCGGGTTCACATTTATCGCCATTATTAACTTTTGCAGGGGCTGGTAATAATGTGATTTATATTAGTAGCTTTTCAAAGGTACTTTTCCCTGGTTTACGTGTAGGTTGGATCATTGCAGATAAAGAACTGATACATTATTTAGAAAGTGTTAAAAGAGCCAGAACCATTCACACATCTACGTTAGATCAAGCTGTTCTGTTTCAATATTTACATGAAGGATATTTTGAAAAATATTTAAAAAAAGCAAGATCTGTTTATAAGAAAAAATATGAGTTAGCTGTTGGGGCGTGTAATCAGTACATTCCGTTTAAAAGAATGACTGGAGACGGTGGACTTCATTTGTTTATAGAGTTGGAAGAAAAAATTCAAGCCCGCACACTTTTACAAAAGTGTTATGAGAAAGGAGTTACATTTTCTCCTGGAGATGTTTTTTACTCTGATGGAGGAGGAGCGAACACATTCCGATTAGGATTTTCACGTTTGAAAGAACAGGAAATTGTTAGCGGGATTCAAATAATTGGTGAAACTTTAAAAAATGAAACTTGGAGTTGAGAAAATGAGAATTGGCGTTATTATGGGAGGAGTATCCTCTGAAAAACAAGTATCAATTATGACTGGGAATGAAATGATTGCACATTTAGATAAGAGTAAATATGAAATTGTTCCAATTACGTTAAATGAAAAAATGGATTTAATTGAAAAAGCGAAAGACATTGATTTTGCATTGCTAGCATTACACGGAAAATACGGAGAAGATGGTACGGTTCAAGGGACGCTTGAGAGTTTAGGTATTCCATATAGCGGCAGCAATATGTTATCTAGCGGTATATGTATGGATAAAAATATTTCGAAAAAGATTTTGCGTTATGAAGGAGTAGAAACACCAGATTGGATTGAACTTACAAAAATGGAGGATCTAAAGCTTGAGGAGTTAGATAAATTAGGCTTTCCGTTAGTGGTAAAACCAAACTCTGGCGGCTCAAGTGTTGGAGTTAAGATTGTCTATGATAAAAATGAATTAATCTCTATGCTAGAAACTGTATTCGAATGGGATTCTGAAGTAGTAATTGAGAAGTATATAAAAGGTGACGAGATTACATGTTCAATTTTTGATGGGCAACAGTTACCTATCATTTCGATTCGACATGCTGCTGTGTTCTTTGACTACAATGCAAAATATGATGATACTAGTACAGTTGAAGAAGTTATCGAACTTCCAGCTGAAATAAAGGAACGTGTAAATAAAGCGTCACTGGCTTGTTATAAAGCATTAAAATGTAGTGTTTATGCAAGGGTTGATATGATGGTGAAGGAAGGAATTCCATATGTAATGGAAGTTAATACATTACCAGGGATGACACAATCAAGTTTACTGCCAAAAAGTGCGGAAGCAGCGGGAATTAATTATAGCAAACTATTAGATATGATAATTGAAACTTCATTAAAGGTAAGGAAAGAAGAAGGTTTTTAAGGTAGTTATATAATTAATTCTTTTGACAGTTCCACGAATTATGCTATGATAATTACAATACGACAACTAAATATTTATCCACTAGGGGGGCCTTTTATAGGCTGAGATCAGATGAAATTTTGAGACTCTTAGTACCTGATCTGGTTAATGCCAGCGTAGGGAAGTGGGAAAGACGTTGCTATTTAACGAATAAATACTGTCAATTTCACTTTCTTTACGCCTGTAAAGAAAGTTTTTTTATTTTACAGCTTTAATAATTGTGGATAAATACGTATATTTTTTACATTATTTGGAGGGATTTAAATGACTTTTTCACAATCATTACGTAAAGAAGTAGATTCAATTTGGGAAGCAAGTTTTAACCATCCTTTTGTAAAAAAACTAGGCGAAGGAACATTAGATTTAGCTAGTTTTCGATATTATGTGCTTCAAGATTCTTATTATTTGAGTCATTTTGCTAGAGTACAAACGTTAGGTGCTGCAAAGGCTCTTGAATTAGAAACGACAGCTCGTATGGCACACCATGCACAAAATACGTATGAAGCTGAGTTATCATTACATGAGAATTTCGCAAAGAAATTAGGGATTACAAAAGAAGAAAAAGATAATTTTATTCCTGCGCCAACTGCATATGCATATACATCTCATATGTATCGTGCAGCTTATGAAGGGCATTTAGGAGATATTATTGCGGCTATTTTACCTTGTTATTGGTTATATTATGAAATCGGTGAACGGTTAAAAGAATGTCAACCAGAAGAGCCAATTTATCAAGAATGGATTTCTGCATATGGATCTGATTGGTTCCGTACTCTAGTAGAAGAGCAAATCACACGATTAGATACGATTGCTGAAAAAGTAACAGAGGCAGACCGTAATCGTATGAGACAACATTTTATTTTTAGTAGTCAATATGAATATTCATTTTGGGAAATGGCATATACATTAGAAAAATGGCCGGTGAATGAAGAAGTTAAAGGTGTTATTTAATTAAGAGTGTATAAAGGGTATCGCTATATAAAGAGGCGATACCTTTTATTATATTTAGTTTCTGTAATTTTTTTGTAAATCATAGATGAAAAATATAATAATTTATTATAATGATTTTATAATATGAAGTCCCATAAGGAGGTAGTTATATGTTAATAGTTACTTTATATTAATTTGATTTTAATAATGTTTTATTTTAATAATGTTTTATTCGTATAATCAAATGTAATTTAGCTATTTCCTTTAATGTGCTTGGTTAAAATTTGATTCGTTAATGCTTAAAAAATTGGTATCTTTTCTAGTATTATTCATGATCAATATAAATTAAGAGAGGAAGTATTAATAATATGGAAAAATTACAGTTATTAGCATTTAAAAATATAGTAGAACCCCTCTATAATGAGAAAGTATCGTATATTTATTTTCCTATTGAATGGCTTGAGATTGTAGAGATACATTATAGAACATTTTTATTAACGAGCAAATTAAAACTTGTAAATGAAAGATTGTATGAAATGTTTTCTGATATATTATTCATTCAGCATAATCCATATATATTAAAGGAAGATACGCCCTGGATTGTAGCAAAAGAACCAATGAAACAAGAACAGTTAGACTATATTTTCCAAAGCTGGTATGAGGTTATTCATGATTGGAAACCTAATAAATTAATAGATCCACCACATTTAGAATGGCAGTATGATTTAATTAGTAATTTGCCAGCATTACATGATAAAAAAACGTTTTCTAAATGGGTACCAGCTCTAATTACTCATATTTTTTGCGAACAGCCTTTACATTTGAAAAATAAAAATGAGGAAGAAATATATTTTTCACCACTGCGATCACAACATGTTTCTGAAGCGATGTCTGAGCCAATTAAAGATGAAGAAACACATGATTATTTCTCTTATGTATATCGGTTTGAATACGTAACTCGTGGAGGTGAGAATATTCCGCTATTAAAAGTATCTGTAGGGATTAGGAGGTTTTATCAACAATATAATCATAAAGATATCCCTATACTTTTAGGGCGAAAGCGGAGCCAAATACTGATTTCAACTCCTGAATTTGAATCAAATAATAAAAAGCAAAGATTTGTAAAGTTAAAAGTACAACAAGCTGTAAAAGGAATAAAGTGGATTAAACGTTTTAGAAATTTAAAAGATGATTATAGGATAGGGGGAGAAGTTAAATTAGAGAACATTCTCCAATGTCCGAAAGAGTATATTAGAGGAACAAAGATAAGAGTGCTTCTTCCATATAACGAAAATATATATAAAGTTCAAGGAACAAAAATAAAATTTGGTATAAAAGTAAGAGAAAAAGAGGAACTTTTTAATGAATTCCAACGAATATGCCCATATTTCACATTACTTCCAGAATGTAAAAATGTATTAACTAATAATGAGAATGAGTTATTACCTTTATTTGCCCCAAAGGGATTAGAATCAATTACGTTAGAAGTATGGTCAGATGATATAGTAATAGAGATAGAACAAGCGTTATTAGATAGCAAAATAGTTTTAGCTCAAAACGGAGATTCCTCCTATGTATTAAATGCAGACAATCCGGTGTTGTTAAAAATAGTAAGATATAACATTGGGAAATTGTTACAAAATCCATATAGAATGCAATATAGCCATAAAAACAAAAAGAAACTAGTAGACGATGTCGTAAAAGCTGTACATGCTACGGCAGGTGAGCAAAATGAAATGAAATTAGCATTGATTGCAATAAAAAATTGTGATGGTCGCGAAAAAATTAATCCAAAGCAAATTATTCGGGAAGGATTCGCTCAAACGGAACGTATTTCAGCATTTATTAATTTATTTATCGGACAAAGTGTATCTAAAAAAGAAATTATTAATGCCATTCTTAGTTTGTTAGAACAAAAGGGGTTCTTAAAGTGTAGTTGGAATAAGATAAAATTACCGGGGGTAATTGTAAATTTATCAATTGAGAAAATGTCTAAATATGATTTCTTACCTATTTTTTCAAAAATAAATGGGAGAGAAATATTATATAAATTATATGGTCAAGAAGAATGGGGCACAATTGATCATACTTTATTAAATATAGGTAATAATAAAGTGTTTTTACCACAACCATCAAAAAGGAATGATATAGGAGTCAGTTTTAAACAATTTATGTCAGAAACATTAGTTGAAATTTCACAAGATGCACATAAACAAAATAAAGAAGTTTATTTTATTGTAGATGCCAATATGAGGAAATATTGGATAGAGGAATTGCAAAATAAAAGCGTTAATATTGGGGTTTCACCTGAAATAATCTCAAATTTAAAAGAGGATATAAACATAATTAGAATTAATACTAACTCAGATGTACCGAACTATATTGTTAGAGACCAAGAACATGTTATGAATGAAACGAGATTATTTGTAGATCAAATGGGAATTTACTATAGCACGGCTGCATACGAATTAGATTGTAATGAGATAGTACAGCAGTACATACTCGAAGTTATCCCGCTTGGTGTAAAATCTGAAGAGAGAGAAGAAATCGCCAAAATGATACATTACATGTGCAGTAAATCAACTTTGCTCTCAGAACAAAATATTCATAATACGTATGTAATGCATATGGCTAAATTAATTAAAAATTATACTACCGATATTGATTCAAGGGAGTTTAAAGAATTCAATGACGAATTAGATGAAGATGTAATAATTTTAGAAAAAGAAGATACATTGATATTAATATAAATAATAGTGTACAAATCCTGCTAGTAATAATGAGTAGGATTTGTCATTTTTTCATGTAAATAAGGCTATCCTTTGTCATGTATCTTTTCTTTTACGTATTTACTTTATTTACATACAGGATTAAGATGTTTTTTAGAAATACAAAAACTACATCATATGGAAAAGCGATTTTTATTAATTGAAAAGAAAATTTGAAAGGAATGGGGAATTGTGAAGAAATTAGATGTATTATTAATGCTACTGAGCGGCCTCTTTCCAATTGCAGGAATGTTAAAGCAAATCCCTCTTGAACAATCTTTATATATTGGAGGACTTTTATTTTTTACTAGTTTCGGTAGTTACTTTGCGAAAAAGATATATTCACGTATATGTAGCTGGATAGCATATGCACCATTTATAACATTACTGTTAGTTATTTGGAATCAGGATATTTCAATAAGTTCAATAATAGCGAACGCGAAAATCGCCGCTTGCATTGCGTTAATTCCGTGTTTATTCCGGTTTCGTACATACGGGCTTACTTTGGGCTTATTCTCATTATGGGCCGCGTTACTATGGGATATAAAAGAAATCCAGTCGTTAGTCATACTTGAGCGTATGATGAATTTAATGACAAGCCATTACTTATATATTCTCCTTTTAGTTGGAGGACTTATATTAGGTGGATTACTTGCGATGTTATTACACCGTAAAGAGAAAGACACTAATAAAGAAAATACAAATCTATTTAAACAAAAAAAGAAACGTAAAAGGCTATCATTTAAGATCCGCTTTCCAAGATTACCGAAATTTAAGATGAAATTATTTAAGTTTGGTGGAAAAGGTTCTAAACGTAAAACGCCAGAAATAATGCATGAGCGTAATAACGAAGAACCAGTTGTAACATATGAAATGGCAGAGCAAATAGGTCAATATAAAGAAAGTACTGTTCGAGGACAAACTAGGATGGAACGTCGAAAAAATAAGTATAATGCATAATAAATTTCACTAACCTCTTAATGATTTATCGTAAAATTGATAAATCATTAAGGGGGTTTTTTATGTAATTAAATATAGGTTGCGTATGAAGGATTCATAGCATATTTTAAAGGTAAGGATTTAAATAAAATAATGGGAGGACAAAATGCTTATTATTACATATATTTCTGTTTGCATATTATTCTTAGTTAGTTTTTTACATGTTTATTGGGCTTTCGGAGGTAAGTGGGCGACAAATAGTGTCATTCCAACTAGAGCTGGAGAAAAGGCGTTTACACCAGGTACAGGAATGACATTGTTCATTGCGTTATTATTAAGTATGGCAGCAATGATTTTATTACAACAAGCAAATATTGTTCATTCCGCACTTCCCAATGTTTTTGTTCAAATGGGATCCTGGGTTTGTATGGTTGTTTTTTTCATAAGAGTAATTGGTGAGTTTCATTATTTTGGTATCTTTAAACGAAAAAAAGATACGCAGTTTGCTAGAATGGATACTGTTTTATATGTACCACTTTGTACATTTTTATCTTTATCCTTCTTATTAGCAATAATAACGTGAACATATAACCAGCATTATTTTAATACTTTATTACAAACTAAACTAGGGATTTATACGGCAACAGAGATGATTAGATAAGCAGTACCCTCTACCATTTGATTTAAATAACAAGTTATTGGAGCGGTTAGAAAATGAATCTCTTCAAACTATTGAGGGTTGTGTATCATGTCTACATTTCATGTTGGATATAAATTATGAAAAAATAAAATATTATGGATCGAGCACAAGTAGGTCATTTGTTCCATTATCGCAATCTTCAATTTGTCTTGCTGATTGTGTTTGTTTAACAGGAGTTGTATTGGGGTTACTAGGAACAGTGACATTTGGAGGATTAATGTTATCTGTATGTTCTCTTACATAAAGAAAAAAGGACACCCACTTAAGGTGTTTTTTTAGTTACTTAGGAGAGCTTTTGAGATAGGAGGGACATGGATTCAAATCTATAATTACACATTTTTATTGTGTTGTGTAACTCAAAAAGGAAAGTATCAGCAACTGCTTATTTTGTATGACTATAAACATTGGCTATTTGGGAGCTGTAATAGAATGCTTAGAAGGGGGCAAAAAATGGTGTGTGAAATATTAATAAAAAAGGACAAGCAGTCGTACCTACTGTCCTTTAAAGGAGAAAAGTCTTTTGGTTAAGAACTACGAATAAACAGAAAATCTGCTTGTAATTAGTTTTATCCCAAATATACATACCTATACAAAAAAGGGATAAGTTCAAAAATACTTATCCCAGGAAGGGAAATCCCAAACACCAAAATGGCTTGTATTGGTATACAGGTTCAAAAGTAGTATATGTCAAACGAAAAATCTCATACAAAAAGCAGACAATCAAAAGTATTGTCTGCCAGAAAGTCGGATGAATTAGCCAACTGTGAAAAATTGCTTTCTCACTTCAAGAAGAGTAAAGGCAACAAATTTGAAAGAATTGAATTGGGATTTAGTTATTGCTTCTATGAATGATGCATTTTTTTCATTTTTTTTGTCCCCAAAAAACAACTAATAATTGCGAGTAATGCATTTGAAGAAATGAAATTTACGGTCCAATAAATTCCTGTTCCAGCAATTATATCGATAATTATAAATCTTTTAATTGCCGAACTTTGTACTACATGAAAAATAAATTGATTGTTATCGTTACCCAATGTTATCACATCCCTTATCTAATATATGACAAGGCATGCTTGCTCTAGTCTTCATGATAATATACGAAAAAGAGTAATTAGCAGAAGCTTATAAAGTAGTTATAAATAAAAAATAACTATCGGAAGTTAAATTATTAACTTCAGTGAAAAAAATAACAATCATAATTTATCCTGCGTTATTGATGGAATATTATGTTTTACTTAAGGTAAGGGCTTATGCGGAAAGTTTGATGAAAAATTCTTTCATTAAAAGTACGATTCCTAGCAGAAACAAGACTTCAATTGAGAACCAAAACATACTTTTGTGAGGTTTTTTAAACTCCATAATAATTGATGAAAATAAAAAAAATGCGATAAGTATGATGATTAAGAGTCGGATTATATCAACCATTAATAACACTCCTAATATTTAATCAGTACTATTATATAATCTTTTCCAAAGATATATAATTCTAGAAACATTCTATTGAAATTTTAATGAAAAGAACAGGTGGTGTTTAGTAGCTTTTTTCTCAAAATCATTTCAAACGTGTAGTGGGAAGTGATAAAAGTGATAAATCCACGTTTTAATAAAAGGATGTAAGCGTATTTTTAGCGAATTATAGATAATTAAGAGAGGCGGTGACACTATGAAGTATGTAAAAGTCAGTATGAATGGTGGAAGTGAGCACAAATTCTCAATGACTTTAGAACGATTTGAAGAGTTTATTACTACAGAGAATGGATTATTAGAAAATAAATTAGTTTGTATTGAAAATGTAATGATTAACCCTACTAATATATCTTCTGTAGTTGAAAAAATTGGTGTACCTGCTAAATTTATGGAAGTTTAAAGGTAATTAGATAAAAAACATCCATGGGGATGTTTTTTGTTTATAAATAAAGCAATTGTACAATGAAAGTATGAGAAAATTTTATTAGTAATAATGTAGGCTATTAAGAATGAATGGATATAGAAAGGTCTTTTCTAGCGTGTTAGTTACTCCAATGTGTATGTATCTATTTGGCATCTAGACATTGTGCTTTCTAGTGCACAATGTAATAAGTACAAGCATATAGTATGTAATAGGACAAGATCTTCGTGTCCTACTAAATACTCAGAAAAAACCTCTAATCACATTAGGGCATCCAATAGCAGGGTGCTCTAATTTTTTATGAAAAATGTAGCTTCACAACGGTTTCGTTTCAATTATAGTTTTCTTTAATGTTAATAAATATTAAGATTAATATGATAGCAATAATTAAATTAGACAAATAGAAATTTTGGTGACACAGTAGTTCAAAGATGACATCGAATGTATACAATAAAGCGACAGCAGGTAATATACAAATAAATATAAATCTCCAATTTTTTAAATAATGTTTATAATTAGTAAGTACTTTCGCCATTAATATTGCTCCTGTATTTTTTATTTTCTATATAATTATACATTTAAATAAAAAGATTTACAAAGTGTTTAAAAATTATTTAGCAACTAATGTGATTTTGGGAGATAAATAAGGAGGAAGAAAAAAATATTATAGATCTATAGATTGAGAGGAACATAGAGAAAGCTTTTGTTAAAAACTTAGATGGCTGCAGCAATCTGTGTAATAAACGATTTGATTTTAAAAAGACTTTTAAACATCTGGGCTAAAATGATACACTATAATCTACGTTATTTTAGAAATGAATAGAGGGATTTGTATGATAGATAAAATTAAAAATGTTGTAGAGGATATGTATGAAGATGAAGCAAAACATTTACTTCAAAGTATTCTAATACAGTTAGATGTATTAGACGGGAATTATAGCGAAGATATGATAAAAAATTTAACGAGTATCCCTAAGCAATTGACGAGTCATACAACTCAGGAAAAAAATTTAGAAGAAAGCACACACATTCATATTGCCTTTGATGATTCAACAGCCGGATGTTTAAAATATATGTTGAAACAAGAAGGATTACACGAGGAGAGTGTAGTTTCATACTCTGAATTCTTTTCAATTGGTCCCATACATCAATTACATACGAATGAAGGTCAATTAGCAAGGACACAGTGGTTATTAAATAACTTAACTTCTTATGATTGTTATTTTGAAGAAGAGTATTTACCAAGATTTAAGGAGACTTTAGAAGAGCTACATTCAATTCCGAATGAAACACCGATTACCATTTGGAAGGCGGATAATGCCCATGAGCATGTAGGGCTTTGTTTTGCAATTGCGCAATTAAAAGATAAGAAAGATATTCGTGTTCTGAATACTTCTGAAGCGAGTAGAGAAATATTAAAACAAGATTATGATATTCGTGGAACTGGAGAATTATCTCCTGAAAGTTTAGCACTATTCAAAAAAAGTTTTGTGGAATTTCCGTATTTACCTGAAGAGAAGCGAATGAAGTTTGCACATGAGTGGGATAGATTATCGCAAAGCACGGAGTTTTTAAGAGTTTGGAAAGACGATGAAGTGCATTCTGTACAAGAAGATTATTTTGATCAATTCATTATTGAGTGTGCGAAAAATGTAGGAGCAGATAAAGAATTTCATAAAGCTCCGAGAGTAATAGGTGAAGCACTTGGACTTGCGGATCAATTGGTTGGGGATACGTTTTTGGAATATCGCTTGAAAGAATTAATTAAGCAAGAAGTATTTGAATATGAAGGTTCGTTAGATCAAATGCGTTTTTATAGTGTGAAGTTAATAAAATAAAAAATATATTTTGTTTATAAAAAAGCTCGTATTTAAAAATACGAGCTTTTTTTAGATGAATTTAGGCTATACATAAGCTTCCTATGAATGGCGTATCACATATGAATGTTAAAAGAAACAAATGAAAAGAAGGTGATGGGTTATTATGTATAACCAACAAAACTATCCATATGATCAAGAGATGTATTATAATCCACAAAACTACGGTTATGAATCTACAAATGAAGTGAGAGATATTGAACAAGAAGACTATAGACCAGATGATGCGGAAGATGCTCCAACGTCACCACCACCGTCACAAGCTCCGTCGTTACCGTCCACATTTGCTTCTCCAGCACAAGCAGGCAATATGAAATCTTGGATGTGTAACTGTCTAGGAAGATGGGGCTATTTACGTTTACATCGACCTGGTCCTTTCGGAAGAGATTTATGGTTCTTTCCAACCGAGGTAAGAAGAAGCGGGGTTTCAGGTTACACTTGGCAAGGTGGTCGTCGTCGTAAAGTAAGTTATCGATATCAACAAATTAGTAATTTTATGTGCTTCGCATAATAGGAAGTGAGAGAGTAGAATAATTTTACTCTCTCACTTTTTTATTTTTCAATATACGAAGTAAGATTTTAATTAAAAATTTACAATTTTCTAGTTTTTATTGAAGTATAATTCAAATGTTAGGTTGATTTACACAAATAATTGAGAGTGAGGGAATGTAATGTCAATAAAAAATAAGGTTGGCCGAAAAATAGAGGATGGCATTAATTTAGCTTCTGCTCAGTTTAAAGAAGATGCTTATGAAATTTATAAAGAATCGAGAAAAGTACAGCCTATATTATTTGTAAATCAAATTGAAATCGGTAAAGAATGGCTCATTACAAGATATGAAGATGCTCTGCCGCTTTTAAAAGATAATCGCTTAAAAAAAGATCAGGCAAATGTGTTTCCTCAAGATACAAAGAACATGCATCTTTCCGTTGACAATAGTGATCATTTAACAACGCACATGTTAAACTCGGACCCACCTAACCACAGTCGTTTACGATCTTTAGTTCAAAAAGCTTTTACACCGAAGATGATTTCACAATTAGACGGAAGAATTCAGAGAATAGCGGATGATTTAATAAGTGAAATAGAGCGAAAAGGTACATTAAATCTTGTGGATGATTATTCATTCCCATTACCGATTATTGTAATAAGTGAGATGCTTGGAATTCCAAAAGAGGATCAAGCGAAATTTAGAATTTGGTCTCATGCTGTCATTGCATCGCCAGAAACACCTGAAGAAATAAAAGAAACCGAAAAACAACTATCTGAGTTTATTACATATCTCCAATATATAGTTGATGTAAAACGAAAAAATCCAAAAGAAGATTTGGTTAGTGCGTTAATACTTGCAGAAAATGAAGGGCATAAACTTAGTGCTCGAGAGCTATATTCAATGATCATGTTATTAATTGTAGCCGGACACGAGACGACAGTGAATTTAATAACAAATACGGTATTAGCACTTCTTGAAAATCCGAAGCAATTACAGTTATTAAAAGAAAATCCGGAATTAATTGATTCAGCTATTGAGGAAGGATTGCGTTATTATTCTCCAGTTGAGGTGACGACTGCAAGATGGGCGGCTGAGCCGTTTCAAATTCATGACCAAACAATCCAAAAAGGAGATATGGTTATTATCGCATTAGCTTCAGCAAACCGTGATGAAACAGTATTTGAAAACCCAGAAGTATTTGATATTATGCGTGAGAATAACCGTCACATTGCTTTTGGACATGGTAGCCATTTCTGTTTAGGAGCTCCACTTGCTAGGTTGGAAGCAAAGATTGCTATTACTGCTCTGTTTAAAAGAATGCCATCGTTACAAATAAAAGGTGAGCGTGAAAAAATTAATTGGCAAGGCAATTATTTAATGCGTTCTTTAGAGGAATTACCATTGTCTTTTTAGAATAGTTATATTGAGACATGCATACACGACAAATGATTAACATAGAGTATGTATGTGTTATTTAAATTCGAAACGGAAGGGTGAAAACATCCCAATGATCAACTAATTCTATTTGTAAGAGATCTTCGTTAAAAAACGAAATATTCTTCTGAATAGGATTAGTATGTGCATGTATAGAAAAGGGATGTGTTTCGCACTGCGAATATATAGTCTTTTCATATGATTTGTGCTGCCTCCTGTTCAGAACACGAAATAGGAGGCTTTTTTATGTCGACGACTGCAGAAACGAAACAAAATCATGGAGTATCACAAGTATTAAAAAATCGATTTGTGCAAGGGATTCTAGCATCAGCATTATTTTTACAAGTTGGAATTTGGGTTCGTAACTTTGCGGTATTACTTTATGTTATGGAAATGACGAAAGGTGATGCTTTTGCTATTTCGATGATTTCGGTTGCTGAATTTGCTCCCATTTTTATTTTCTCATTCATTGGTGGAACTTTTGCTGATAGGTGGAAGCCAAAGAAGACAATGATATGGTGTGAGACGTTAAGTTCTATTTCCGTATTCGCTGTATTAATTACTCTTATGTTTGGAACGTGGAAAATCGTGTTTTTTGTGACGCTTATTTCGGCAATCCTTTCGCAGTTTTCTCAACCATCCGGTATGAAGTTGTTTAAACAGCATTTATCAACGGAACACATTCAATTAGCGATGTCTATATATCAAACAATATTTGCGATTTTTATGGTGTTAGGACCGATTATTGGAACATTTATTTTTCATAGTTTTGGAATTTATATTTCAATCATCATAACAGGTATCGCTTTTTTACTTGCAGCAGCTGTGTTGTTATTTCTTCCGAAAGATCTTGAGAATGATAATGAGAAGAAAGAAATTACGCTGTTACAGGAAATGCTGGATGGTATTAAATATGTAAAAAAGAAAAAAGCATTAACTTTGCTAGGGTTTTGTTTTATGGCAGCAGGACTAGGTATAGGTTTAATTCAGCCACTAGGCATCTTTATTGTGACTGAGCAGTTAGGGTTATCAAAAGAGAGTTTACAATGGTTACTAACAGTAAATGGTGCGGGGATGATTGTTGGCGGAGCTCTAGCGATGGTATTTGCGAAAAACGTTGCTCCGCAAAAAATGTTAATTGTAGGTATGCTTGGTCAGGCAATTGGAATTGGTATTATAGGATACTCTACAAATTTATGGGTGACACTTACAGCACAACTTTTCAGTGGTTTAGCCCTACCTTGTATTCAAATAGGGATAAATACACTTATTATACAAAATAGTGATACGGATTTTATTGGTAGAGTAAATGGCATTTTAAGTCCACTATTCACCGGTTCAATGGTAGTAACGATGAGTATAGCTGGTTCATTAAAGGAGATGTTTTCATTAGGTACGATGTATGAGGGGACGGCTCTACTATTTGTTATTGGATTATTGTTTATTTTGCCTATATACAATTTAAAGCCAGTAATAGCAGTAGAAAGTGAAATGAATGGTAAAGGAAGTGCTGTGCAACATGAATCCTAATCCAAATGTCAAATACCCTATTGAAGGAAATCAAAACGTTCATTTTATAAAAAATACAATAACGAAATCTAATATATTTGTTGGTGACTATTCTTATTATGATGCGAAAGATGGAGAAACATTTGAAGATCGAGTATTACATCATTATGAATTTCTTGGAGATCATCTTACTATTGGAAAGTTTTGTTGTATTGCAAATGGAGTTACCTTTATTATGAACGGAGCGAATCACCGGATGGATGGATTTTCGGCATATCCATTTAATATATTTGGAAATGGGTGGGAGAAGTATACACCTAGTTTGTCTGATTTACCTTACAAAGGTGATACAGTTATAGGAAATGACGTTTGGATTGGTATGGATACAACGATTATGCCTGGAATAAAAATAGGGGATGGTGCAATCATTGCAGCAAAATCTGTTGTGACTAGAGACGTCGCACCATATACAATTGTTGGCGGAAACCCTGCAAATAAAATAAAGGAACGATTTACAAATACAATAGTAGAAGAGTTATTGCAAATTCAATGGTGGCATTTTGACATTGAAAAAATAACAGAAAATATAGATGGTATTGTACAAGGAGACATTGAACCATTAAGAAAACTAAAAAGGGAATAAAAAATGCATGTCAAAGAGTATCATACCTCCGAATTTTGTTAATGATAATAGAACAAGGAGGTGTGATACTATGGCACAAGACGTTTTATGTGAAGTAAACAACTGTAAATTTTGGGCTAACGGCAATAAATGTAGTGCAGATGCGATTTATGTAGTAAGTCATAAAGGTAAACATGCATCTACAACTGAAGAAACAGATTGCAAAACTTTTGATCCAGAAGTATAAATTTTTGAAGGGTAGCCAAATCGTGGTTGCCCTTTTATTAATTATAGTATTGATAATAAATCTCATTTTCATTCATTGTTTTTAACTTTTCTTTTTATTTTTTCATATTTTCTTCATAAGTGATGCAATCCAGAGCAATTCATGTTCAATACGTGATTTACTAAATTCAATGACTTCTGTAATAAAAGATGAGGTAACATCTAAAGATTGAATAGCAGTAAGTTGTTTATGTAGTACATCTTGGCGTATTGTTAAAATTTCTTTTCTAGCTTCGTAATCAAGTTTTTCAAATAGCGCGATACGTACAAGGAACTCAGCGTTGTTTGCCGCAATCTTTTCGGGAAACTCTCTTAACATTTCAGAAAAAATTTCTTCTCCTGTTTCAGTTATATCGTACATATTTCGGTTTGGCTTTCCGACTTGTTTATGTATTTTTTTCATTATAGCACCCATATTTTCGAAGCGCCGAAGAGCGGGATAAAGTGTATTATGATTTAATTCGAAATTCTCACCTAACCGATTTTGGATATTCTTCTTTATTTCATAACCGTGTTTTGGCCCTGACGTTAATTCTGCAAGCAATAAAATATCAACGTACATAAAAATCCCCCTTATATATTTCTCAAGTTCTCCAATGAAAAATCTCCTTTAACATATGTTAAAATAACATATGTTAGATTATACAACTTTGAACTACCGACCTATCACTTTTATTGTAAAAGAAAAGGGAGGAAAGAACTATGGCTTCGCCTGAAAATGTGATTTTAGTTCATGAAATTTCAAAGCTGAAAACAAAAGAAGAATTGTGGAATCCGTATGAGTGGTATGAATTTATGAGGGATAACCATCCGGTTCATTATGATGAGGAGCAGGATGTATGGAATGTTTTTTTATACGATGATGTAAATCGAGTTTTATCGGATTATCGCTTATTTTCCAGTAGAAGGGAACGAAGACAATTCGCAATCCCACCTTTAGAAACTAGAATAAATATAAATTCTACTGATCCACCAGAACATCGCAATGTACGTTCTATTGTTTCTAAAGCATTTACTCCAAGAAGTTTAGAACAATGGAAACCTCGAATACAGGCTATCGCAAATGAACTTGTACAACATATCAGAAAATATAGTGAAGTTAATATCGTTGAAGAGTTTGCTGTAGCTTTACCTGTTACCGTCATATCCGATTTATTAGGAGTACCAACAACGGATCGTAAAAAAATTAAAGAATGGTCTGATATTTTATTTATGCCGTATAGTAAAGAAAAATTTAACGATTTGGATGTAGAAAAAGGAATTGCGTTAAATGAATTTAAAACATACCTTCTTCCAATTGTCCAAGAGAAAAGATATCATTTAACCGACGATATTATTTCAGATTTAATACGAGCTGAATATGAAGGCGAAAGATTAACCGATGAAGAAATAGTTACTTTTTCTTTAGGTTTATTAGCGGCAGGTAATGAAACAACTACAAATTTAATTATTAACAGCTTTTATTGCTTTTTAGTAGATTCACCTGGAATATATGAAGAGTTAAGAAAAGAACCTACGTTAATTTCAAAAGCGATTGAGGAAGTTTTACGCTATCGCTTTCCCATTACATTAGCTAGGAGGATTACTGCGGACACAAATATATTTGGACCTTTTATGAAAAAGGATCAAATGATTGTTGCGTGGGTTAGTGCAGCAAATTCAGATGAGAAAAAGTTCTTACAAGCTTCTAAATTTAATTTACACAGAATAGGAAATGAAAAGCATTTAACCTTTGGTAAAGGTCCTCATTTTTGCTTAGGGGCGCCACTTGCACGTTTAGAAGCTGAGATTGCATTAACTACCTTTATAAATGCCTTTGAAAAAATAGAGTTATCTCCATCGTTCAATTTAGAAAAATGTATATTAGAAAATGAACAAACATTAAAATACTTACCTATTCTTTTGAAAACTAGGTAAAACGTTCAGCAAGGTACAAAATTACTGTACCTTGTTTTTTTATTTCTCAATTGTAAATTTTTAGTGGTCTATTTAGTATGGAAGTGTGTGAAAGAAGAGTGGAGGAGGATGCTTATGTTAACGTGCGAGGGGAGTAAAACGTTTCAAATATTTATTAAAGCTGTAACTGATTTAATAGATGGTGATTTATTGGAAGAACAAATCGTGTGTGAAATTGAAACATTACTAGAAGAACTTTTAGAAAAGAAAACATGGCTTCCGTTAGATAAACAGAAGGTGAATTCGGCTCAATATGCACGACACTTACTGTATGAAGATCCGTTAAAACGTTTTGAAGTATTAGCTCTCGTATGGAAAGATGGACAATCTACACCATTACATGATCATGATGGCACATGGGGAGTAGAAGGCGTTTTTTCAGGAAGGATAATGGTGCAGAACTTTGTACAAACGAAGCAGCTTGGAAATTCACTTTCTTATTTAACACACATAGGAAATCTTTATTTGGGAGAAGGCGAAACCGATAAAGTAATTCCACCAGCTGATTGTCATATTCTTGAAATAGCTGAAAATGAAAGCGTAATCACTATTCATATATACGGAAAACGTTTAGAAAAGTTTAAAGTATATATCCCAACAGAAGAAAAAAATGTATACATGTGTGAGACAAAATATATTAGTTATAATTCATAGCTTAAAATCCAAAGCTTTTCTTTAAAAAGAACAGCTTTGGATTTTATTTTTAATTATTTCTTGACCTGAAACGCTTTTCATAAACTATAAATAAGGAGTACTTCACGAGATTCGTATGAAAACGATACCTTATATTTCATAAAAACTCGTGTATTTATAGAAAGTGGTGAAGAAATAATGAAATTAATCGCAATTGATTTAGATGGAACTCTTCTTTCAGGGAATAAAATGATTAGTAAAGAGAATGCAGAAGCAATTCGAAAATGTCAAGAAGCTGGCCATGTTGTAGCAATTTGTACAGGACGTTCTATTGTGGATATTGAACGACTATTGTTAGAAGTGAATTTAGAATGTCCGATTATTGCTGAAAATGGTGCACTTATTTATACAGATAAAAAGATGATGAAGAGATACCCAATTCAAAATACGCAAGCACTAGAGATTATAGAATATCTTGAAGAGAATGATTTGTATTATCAACTTTATACTAATAAAGGTGTGTATGTACCAGATTATGGAGTAGAGAGTGTACGAAATGAAATCGAGTATGTAAAGAATTCAAAAGAAAATTTCAACTTGAAAGAGTTAGAAACGATTGCTGCATTATATCTTGAGCATACAGCATTTCATAGTACAGAAAGTTGTAAACCAATTGTAGAAATGGATATACATGTGCATAAACTTTTACCGTTTTCTTATGACATAGAGAAATTAAAAAAATTAAAAGAAACATTTCTGCATAATACGGATTTAGCTATTACATCTTCCTATTGGCATAATTTAGAGATTAATCATCGAGATGCTCAAAAAGGAAATGGATTATATACTTTAGCAGAACATCTTAATATTCCAGTTGAAAATACTGTAGCAATAGGTGATGGTCTAAATGATGTTTCCATGATGGAGAAAGCAAATATATCAATTGCAATGGGAAATGCAGTTGAAGAAATAAAAGTGATGTGTCAATACGAAACGTTAACAAATGAAGAACATGGTGTCGCACATGCTTTATATAAATATGTAATGTAATAAAAAAAGAAAAAAAGAATCCAAATAGATTCTTTTTTTCTTTTTATTAGGGGTAAGGTATTCTATGAGATTCATAGAAGCCTTATTACAACTCATTATATAGAATATATTGGAATAAATGTTTATATTTTTCATGAGAGTTGTGAAATTTTTGTGAATTTTACGGTTATTTTATTTTTATACTGCTACTAGCAGCGCGTAACAATCCCATATTATTTTCTGTTTTTAATTGAAAAATAGAATTTGTTTGAATAATTATTCTACAGCTATATACCTAGGGGCACTTTCTTCGTATAATGAAGAAGTATGAATTTTGGATTTGTATAAATTTTACATATCGAGGTGAAAAAGGAATGAATGCGCGGCTAATGGAACTTATTGATGTGAGTACAATAGAAACCATGGCAGAACAATTTTATAAATTAACCAACATATCACATCAACTTCTTGATGCTGAAAACGAATGTATATTTTCATTTGGAATTAATGAAATGAAAGTATGTAAACTTCCAAAAATTGAAATCCCCCTTTTCTTATACAATCAATATTTAGGATCTTTTGTTGTATGGTCCAAACGAAGCGAAATTTTCAATTGCCAAAAATATTTTGAAATGCTTTCTAACCTCATTATAACTGGGGTGAAAAAAGCAGTTCAAAGTAAAAATACATCGTTACTTTCTCGAAAAGAGGAAGAACTACATACGATTTTACAAAACATGCCTGTTATGGTTGATGCGCTTGACTATAATGGAGATTTTGTTTTGTGGAATCGAGAATGCGAGATTGTAACAGGTTATACTGCTGAAGAAATAATTGGGAATCCAAACGCTCTTCAATTACTGTATCCTGACCATAATTATCGCCATCAAATACAAAATAAATTTTTGACTCGTGGAAAAAATTTTAGAGATTGGGAAATGCGTTTAACATGTAAAAATGGAGAAATTAAAACGATAATGTGGTCCAATATATCAAAGCAGTTTCCTGTAACAGGATTTAGTTACTGGGCTGTTGGGGTAGATATTACACATTTAAAAGCGATAGAAGGGCAATTAAAACAACAAACCTCTGAATTAGAATTAATTTTCAAAGCTTTACCAGATTTATGTTTTTTAACAGAGGACGATGGGACAATTATAGATTATAAAGCAGGATCTCCTACAAAATTTTACGTGCCCGCAGAAGCTTTTATGGGAAAAAAGTTTTACGAAATATTACCGTCTTCAGTAGCACAGCAATTTCAAGAAGCAATTCGCCAATTGAAAGAAGAAGGAAAGAATGTAATTGTAGAATATCCTCTAACAATTAATGGAAGTATCGATTTCTTTGAAGCTAGATGTTTACCGTTATTACAAGATAAAATTATGATCATTGTACGCGATATCACAGAGCGGAAAAAGGCAGAAGAATTGCTAAATAAATCAGATACACTTGCGGCAATTGGTCAATTAGCAGCCGGTGTAGCTCATGAAGTGAGAAACCCATTAACTGTAATTAAAGGATTTATACAGTTATTCCAAATTAATAAAGAAGATCAAGAAAAATATTTTGACCTTATGCTTTCCGAAATAGAAAGAATAGAAGCAATCCTCCAAGAGTTTTTGTCGATTGCTAAAACTGATGAAATAAATACAGAAAAGAAAAATATTTATCAAATTTTTAAAAATGTCGTATCATTAATTAATACAAAAGCAATCATGACAAATATTCAAGTTGAACTATTTACAGATTCCAAAGAGATAATCATTGAATGCTCAGAAAATCAATTGAAACAAGTATTTATTAATATTTTGCAAAATTCAATTGAAGCAATGCTAGATGGCGGGAAAATTTCAATCCATATAAAAGAAATACATAAAAAAGGTGTCATTATTAGTGTAATAGATGAAGGAATAGGAATACCTGAAGAAAGAATTAAAAGATTAGGTGAACCTTTCTATAGTACGAAAGAAAAAGGTACCGGTATTGGATTGATGTTAAGTTATAAAATAATTGAAGGTCATCAAGGAACAATAAGTATAATGAGTGAGGTTGGTGTCGGGACAACTGTAACTATTTACTTGCCGAAAATTCAGAGTAAACAATCGCTATCAAATTGTGATGATAGATGTATTTCAATACGTTCTAATATTAACTCCTAAAATACTTAATACCCAATAACAAAGCTAAGCTTTTGTTATTGGGTATTTTTATATTTAATTTAGTAAACTTTACCTTTTCTTTATGTTTGTTTTAATTTCTATTAAGTTTTAAACGTTATATTAATATGCGTACAAAGTAATGTATGGAAATTGTGCATTACTTTTAATATAGAAAGCTTAAAATTATTAAAAATGTTGTAAGGAGGAGATTATGACAAGGTGAAAAAGCAAGTGAAAAAAAGTGGTAGAGCAATACCGATGCGGTTAAATATTTTATTTCTATGTGTATTTTTATTATTTTCTGCAATGATTATACAGTTAGGTAAAGTGCAAATTTTCGATGGAGAGACTTATAAAAATGAAGTAGAAAAGAGAGAAAATGCAACTGTGAGCCTATCTGTCCCACGTGGGAAAATATTTGATCGAGAAGGGAATCCAGTTGTTGATAATACATCTTTACGCACGATCACGTACACAAAGATGAAAGGTGTAAAATCAGAAGATATATTAAAAACTGCAAGACAACTTGTAGACATAATTGAAATGCCGCAAGAAGATATAGATAAGTTAAATGAGACAGATAAGAAAGATTTTTGGATGCAATTAAATCCGAAACTGGCTGAAAATCTAGTATCGAAAAAAGAAATAGATACATTTAGAGAAAAGGATATTAGCGGCAAGAAGCTAGATAAAAAAATAGAAGAGTTAAAAAGAAAACGGGTTACAGATAAAAATCTTCAGGAATTAACAGAGAAAGATATAAAAGTGTTAGCTATTAAAAGTAAGATGACTTCTGGTTATCAAATGGCTCCTCAAATTATTAAAAAAGATGTTAGTGAAAAGGAATTTACTATAATTAGTGAAGGTTTAGCGAATCTCCCAGGTGTAGACGTATCGGTGGATTGGGAGAGAGTGTATGTAAATGATGGATTATTCCGATCTGTTCTTGGAAATGTTTCTAATTCCGATGAAGGATTACCAAGTGAACGATTAGATTACTACTTGGTACGTGATTATAGCCGAAATGATAGGGTTGGAAAAAGTTATATCGAGCAGCAATATGAAGATGTACTTCATGGTACAAAAAAAGAAGTAAGAAGCGTTGCAGATAAACAAGGTAATACAATTAGAACGGAAACCGTTTCTGAAGGAAAAAGCGGCAAGAATTTAACTTTAACAATAGATATGGAATTACAGAAAAAAGTAGAAGAGAGCATAGAAAAAATATTAAAGGCCTATAAAGGTTCAGAATCGATGTTGGACCGTGCTTTCGTTGTAATGATGAATCCGAAAAACGGCCAAGTATTATCGATGGCTGGGAAAAGACTTGTAGAAAAAGACGGAAAAACGGAAGTAGAAGATTATGCTTTAGGTACGCTGACAAGTTCATACGAGCTTGGATCAACTGTTAAAGGTGCTACAGTATTAACCGGATTTGAAACAAAAGCTATAACACCGGGAACACATTTTTATGATGCACCTATGAAGTTTAAAGGAACTAAGGAGAAAAAGTCATGGAAAGATTTTGGAGATATAGATGACCTAAGAGCTTTACAAGTTTCCTCTAACGTTTATATGTTTAACACAGCATTAAAAATTGCTGGTATGGATTATGTAAAGAACAGTTCATTAGATATTAAACAAGAATACTTTGATAAGATGAGATATTATTTCAGACAATTTGGTTTAGGTGTTCCAACAGGCATTGATTTACCGAATGAAACAGCGGGGCAAATTGGGAGAAAAGATAATCAGCCAGGTTTCTTATTAGACTTTTCCATTGGTCAGTATGATACGTATACACCACTTCAGCTTGCACAATATATTTCAACTATTGCAAATGGCGGGTATCGTATGAAACCACAAATTCTTCAAGAAATTAGAGAACAAACCGTTCAAAAAGATGAGGTCGGTAAAGTAGTACAATCAATAGAACCCGTTGTTTTAAATAGAATTGATATGAAAGAAGAATATATCAATCAAGTAAAAGAAGGCTTTAGGAAAGTATTCCAAGAAGGGGATGGAACGGGAGTAAGGGCGTTCCAAAAAGCACCGTATAAACCAGCTGGCAAAACAGGAACTGCACAGACTGTATACGGTGGAGAAAGTGATATTGGGAGAAATGAGAAAGGCGATCGTAGAGAATGCTATAATTTAACATTAGCAGGATATGCGCCATATGATGATCCAGAAGTAGCATTTTCTGTTGTAGTACCATGGGTTATAAATGATAAGTCTGGTATTAACTCTGATATTGGAAAAGAAGTTTTAGATGCTTATTTTGATTTAAAAAATAAGCGATTAACTGGCGAAGCACCAAAAATAGATGACTCTAAAGAGAATTAAAATATACGAAACGTCTCTAGCATTTATATGGACTAGAGACGTTTTTACATACGAATAGATTAGAAATGAGGTATATTAGAAATGAGGTATATATGAAGCAATTGATTCTAAAAGATTGGAGAAAAATATGTAGCTATATTTTAATTATAATAGGAATTATTATTATTAATAAGTCATTTTTATTTTGTATGGTAGAAGGAATTTCGATGCAACCTACTTTGAATGAAAATAATCGCATACTAGTTAATAAGGCTAGTGTCTATTTTTCTTCTTTTCATCATGGTGATGTTGTAATAATAAAAAAAGAAGACGAGCCTACATACTACGTGAAACGAATTATTGGATTACCAGGGGATAACATACAATTAAGAAACGATGTGGTATATATTAACGGTAAAAAGCGAGATGAGTTGTATATACAGTTAGATATGTCACAAGTATCAAATCGTTTTTCAAACTTTAGAGAAATGAAAGTTCCCTCGCATAAATTATTTGTATTAGGTGATAATCGAAATCATAGTAAAGATAGTAGGAATACACTTGGACTTATCAATGAGTCACATGTAATAGGTAAAGTGAAAATGGTATATTATCCATTTGATCAAATAAAATGGTTAAAATAATTCTATTAGATATGCACGTTTTATAAAATAATTCATATATTGATAGCATAGGACAAGCAGAAAAGCTTATCCTAACCTCACAGAACACTCCTTATCACAGTTAGGCATCTACATTTTATGTAGATGCCTTTTTCAATGTCTGATAATTATTTATCAACCTAAAGTAGTAAGTATATTGGGACTATTAAGGGAAGATTGCTTGTAATAATAACAGTACGATTAATAAGAACATTGAATTGTAGGAGTGAGAAATAAGTGATGAATATTTTAATAGTTAATTTCCCTGCAGAGGGACATGTAAATCCTACATTAAGTTTAGTAAAGGCCTTTACTGAAAGAGGTGATAACGTACACTATATTACAACGGAAAGTTTTAAGGAAAGGCTTGAAGTTTTGGGAGCCATTGTACATACTCATCCGGATTTATTAAAGGAGATTTCTATTGATAATGAAACTTCATATGGATTAAAAACTTTCTTTCATGTACATGTTCAAACTTCTTTATACATATTAGAAATTACGAAACGATTATGTAAAAGCATTAATTTTGATTTCATAGTTTATGATATATTTGGTGCTGGAGAGTTAGTAAAGGAATATTTACAAGTTCCAGGCATAGTTTCCTCTCCTATATTTTTAATTCCACCAGTATTATTGGAAACCTTGCCTTTTCATCCAAATGCAGACATACAATTCCAACCCGATGAACTCTCTGAAAAGTTACTGTATCAAATGGAACATGAATTTGGAGTAAAGCCCAAAAGTAATCTTCAATTTATGCATAATAAGGGAGATATTAGTCTCGTGTATACAAGTCGTTATTTTCAACCTAATAGCGATTCGTTCGGAGAAAACAATGTTTTTATTGGACCGAGTATTATAAAGCGCAAAACAAATGTAAAGTTTCCACTTGAATTGCTTTCAAAAAAGAAAGTTATTTATATTTCAATGGGAACACTTCTCGAAGGGCTCGAACCATTTTTTAATACTTGTATTGATGCTTTTTCAAATTTCGAAGGGATTGTAGTAATGGCGATTGGTGATAGAAATGATATTTCAAAAATTAAGCAAGCGCCAGACAACTTTATTATAACCCCTTACGTACCTCAATCAGAAATATTAAGTGAAGCAGATGTTTTTATTACACATGGTGGAATGAATAGTGTGCACGATGCAATCCATTATAATGTCCCATTTGTGATAATACCGCATGATAAAGATCAACCTATGATAGCGCAAAGATTAACTGAGCTTGAGGCAGCACATAGATTATTGAAAGAGCATGTTAATGTGCAAATTTTAAAAAAGGCGGTAACAGACGTTCTTTCAAATAAAAAGTATAAACATGGCATTCAAAAACTGAATGAAAGTTTTTTAGGGTGTGGTGGTTCCAAAAGAGCCATTGCAGTTATTGATGCTCTTTTAAATAAATAGTTCGGATAATATAAAAGCATAGAGGCTCTACCTGTATGCTTTTATATTATTATCCAGCAAATTGTACAGCAGTATTCGCATGTAAATAAGCAGTATCAAAAACAGGAACAGATAGATCATTTTGGGAGATGAGCAAAGGAATTTCCGTACAGCCAAGTAGAATTCCTTCAGCCCCATTATTAACTAATGAATTGGTAATTTGTATTAGTTTTTCTTTTGATGTTTCTGAAATAATTCCTCTACTTAATTCATTTAATATGACGTGATGGATAAAAGTTCTTTCTTCGTCATTTGGGATGATTGTCTCAATGTTATATTTTGCTAGTCGTGATGTATAAAAATCTTCTTCCATTGTTTGTTTCGTTCCTAATAATCCGATCCGTTTTATATTCTGTTCTACCATTTCTTTAGCACTTACATCACCGATATGAAGAAGTGGGATTGATATTGCTTGTTCTACTTCCTCAGCAAATAGATGTACAGTATTAGAACACATTAGTAAACATTCAGCTCCAGAGTGTTCTACTTTTTTTGCTACTGCGACTAATTCATTTTTCACTTCTTCATATTGATGATTTTGTAATAATGTAGTTACTTCACCAAAGTCCATACTATATAAAACAAGCTTCGCATTTTGATCATATTGAGAGAGAGTTAGTGTATTAATATGTTTATAATATAACGATGTTGATTCCCAACTTAGTCCGCCAATTAAGCCAATTACTTTCATCATGCATTCCTCCCGTAACAATTTTGAATTTATTATTTCATAATTCCGATAAGAATACAATGATTTAAATGAACTATTTATCGAAAAATAAAAATAGTAAGAAAAGTATTGAAATTTTTTATTGTTAGTGCCATAATACAGATTACAAATACATACTTATCCAGAGAGGTAGAGGGAACGGCCCTTTGAAGCCTCAGCAACCCCTATGTAATTACATAGGAAGGTGCTAATTCCGCAGAGGACACTATGTGTCTTTTGAAAGATAAGGGGATTCTTGTACGTGAAAGAAAATGACCTCTTATTTAAGAGGTCATTTTTTGTTGTATAGAAAGGAAGTGTAGATGCATAATTCATTTTCAAAATAAATATAGAGTATTAAAAGTTGAATAATACGAGAGGGGAATTGTAATGAACAAATTAACGACAAAGCTAGTAGTAGCTATTGGAATTGGAGCAGCTCTATACGGGGTATTAGGGCTTTGGGGATTTTCTATCGCACCGAATACATTTATTAAACCCGCATTGGCTATTTTAACAGTTTTTGGAGCGTTATTTGGCCCGGTAGCAGGACTTTTAATAGGACTCATCGGTCATACCGTTACAGATACGATCGCTGGTTGGGGTATTTGGTGGGGATGGGTTATTAGTTCAGGTATTATTGGTTTAGCAATGGGACTCATACAAAAAAGAGTTGGTTTTAGTGTAAAACATGGAACGTATAATAACCGTGATATTTCTTATTTTACAATTGCAGGGTTAATTGGTATTGTCATAGCAATTATATTTGCTGGAGCATTCGATATTATTGTGATGGGAGAACCGTTTGACAAAATAGTTATACAAGTACTAGGCGCAACAATTGCAGACGTTATCGTATTTTTAGTTCTTGGCTTACCAATCACGATCGGTCTAGCGAAATCAAATAAGAAACATACACATTTAAAAATTGAAAAGTAGGGATGAATACATGCAACCAATTATTTCTTTTGAACAATTTACCTTTCAATATAGGCATACCACGCAGCCTACTTTAAAAGATATTACATTTCAAATATATCCTGGGGAAAAGGTACTTATCGCTGGACGAAGTGGTTCAGGTAAGTCAACATTAGCTCATTGTATAAATGGGCTAATCCCATTTTCTTACGAAGGGATAAGTACCGGTAACATTTTAATAGCTGGAAAGGATCCGAGAAAAGGTAGTGTTTTTGAACAGAGTAAACACGTAGGGACAATATTACAAGATCAAGATTCACAATTTATAGGCCTTACTGTCGAAGAGGATGTAGCATTTGCATTAGAAAACGATTGTGTAAATCAAATAGAAATGAAAAAGATTGTTACGGATTCTTTAAAAAAGGTAAGCATGCAGGACTTTCATACACAAAGTCCGCATGAATTATCAGGAGGTCAAAAACAGACAGTCTCTCTTGCAGGTCTGCTAACGACAAATGCCGATATATTATTATTTGATGAACCGTTAGCTAATTTGGATCCTGCATGTAGTTTGAATACAATAGAACTCATTAAAAATATACATGAGAAATATAATAAAACAATTGTAATTATTGAACATCGAATAGAAGAAATTTTAAACCTTGATTTAGATAAAATTATTTTAATAGATGAGGGAGAAGTTATTGCCGTTGGTTCACCGGATAGTATTTTAAATTCTAATATATTACCAAATATCGGACTAAGAGAACCTATTTATATAGAGGCGCTAAAGAAATTAAATTTTGATAGTAATAATGTTAGGGTATTTCCAATTGAAAATCTTCGTAATGCAGGCGTTCATAGCCTATTAAAGAACTGGATGCATAAGCAAGTTTCATCAAAAAACAAATATATTAAAAAAGCTTTATGCAAGATAGAAAATTTATCATTTACGTACAATAACAAACATACAGCCTTAGAAGATATCAACCTTTCAATAGGAGAGGGAGAAATAGTAGCGTTATTGGGTCATAATGGAGCAGGGAAATCGACATTAGCTCATACTCTTATAGGAATAAATAAAACGAAGAATGGGAGAATAACATTCGATGGAGAAAATATAAATTGTTGGTCTATTCGTAAACGCGGGGAAGTTATTTCTTACGTTATGCAAAACCCAAATCAAATGATTACACAGCCTACTGTTTTAGAAGAGGTTTCATATTCATTAAAATTAAAAAAGGTTTCTAAAGATGAGATTGAGAAAAGAGTCGAAAAATCTTTAAAAATTTGTGGATTATATCCATTTCGTAACTGGCCAATTCAGGCATTAAGCTATGGACAAAAAAAGAGGCTTACTATTGCATCTGTACTTATAACAAACCCAAAACTTATTGTATTAGATGAGCCGACAGCTGGACAAGATTATTACCATTACAAACAGTTTATGTCGTTTATTAGAAAACTGGCTGAAAGGGGCATATCCTTTATTATTATCACACACGATATGAATCTTGCTTTAGAATATGCAGATCGAGCGGTAGTTCTGCATGAAGGGAAAATTATTGCGGACAATACTGTATCTGCTGTTTTAGGGGATAAAGGAACGTTACAAAGAGCTAATCTACGGGAGATTTCATTAATAAAACTAGCTAAATTAAGCGGAATTCCAACTCCAGAAACATTTGTGAAACTTTATATTGAAGCTAATAGGAGGGAGGAATATGCATAATACGTATTTGTATCGTATGGATGGTGCAATTAAATTATCTTTATTTATATTTTGTATGACACTTACTTTTTTATTTTTTGATTTTCGTATATTGCTAATTTTATTTATTATTGGATGTATCGGCCTCTTAATTGCAAAAATTCAATTGCGTAAAATTATAGTTATTTTCAGCGTTATATTTACATTTAGTTTATTAAATTCTGTTATGATTCTTTTCATTACGCCCACCCATGGATCGGAATTAACGGGATCGTATACCTCTTTTTTTTATATAGGTTATGCAACAATTACATATGAAACTTTATTTTATGCAGCTACACTTTCATTGAAATATTTTACGTTATTACCATTTACACTTCTTTTTATTTATACAACTCATCCAAGTGAATTTGTAAGCAGCTTAAATAAATTTGCTGTTCCTTATAAAATTACATATGCAATAAATATTGCACTGCGTTATATACCAAGTATTCAATCTGAATATATAATCATTAGACACGCGCAGGAAGCAAGAGGCGTACCTTTTGAAAAAGGAGAAGCGAGCTTGTGGATTCGTATGAAAAACCGTGTTTTAATTTTTTGGCCACTTATTATTCATTCATTAGAAAGGATTGATACTGTTTCAAATGCAATGGATTTAAGAGGTTTTGGAAAAAAGGATAAACGAACGTGGTACTATGCAAAAGACGCACAAAAGGAGGATTACATCACACTTTTTGTTGGTATTATCATTTTGATTATTGCAGTTTACTTAAAGTTGAATGTATTCCAAAGCTTCTGGTACCCATTTTAAAGCACTCTCAATAGAGTGCTTTTACTAATTTTTATGAAGACATGCTCAAAAAAGGGAGATATACATACTGTATAATACGAACCAGTTAAAATGATCAACTACCTATTAGTTTTCAAACCAAAAGGAGGAAAAAATATGAGTTTCGGCGGTTCTTGTGGTTTTGGTGGAGGTTTCGCTTTATTAGTTGTGTTATTTATTTTATTAATTATTGTTGGATGTAGCTGTTGGAGCTAAGGGTACTAATTTCTAATTAGTCTCTTCTAAATGTAAATTTAAAAAACATAGCAGATACTTTTTGTATCGAAATAAAAAAGGAGCCATTATGCTCCTTTTTTATTTATTATGCAACGTGCTCTCATTATTATATTTTGGGAATGTAATAGTTAAAGTAGTTCCTTTATTAACGATACTTCGGATTTTTAAACTGCCTCGCATCGTTTCAATAATTTTAACAGCAACCATCGTACCTAAACCAGTACCTTTCGTTTTTGTACTAAAATATGGTTCGCCAAATCGATTAATTTGCTCTTGCGACATTCCAACTCCACTATCTTGAATCCTTATTATGACCTTATTATTGCTAACAGTTGCAGAAATAATTAGATTACCGCCACATGGCATTGCTTCTATACTGTTTTTTATTAAATTTAAAAAACATTGATGGAAGTGCTGTGTATTACCAATAATTGTTCCCTCTGAGAACTCTTTTGTAATATTAATAGTATTCATGTTACAAAAAGGCAACATCATATTAATAACTCGATTTAACTCGTGCTCCACTGAAATATGATCTAGTTTTTCTGAAGCCGGTTTGGCAAAAGTTAAGTAATCATCAATAATTGCTTGTGCACGATTTAACTCTTCAAGAATATGTTCAATATACTCATCTTTGGATTGTTGAGTTATATTGGGTGTTTTTAAAAGTTGTGTAAATCCTTTTACAACAGTCAATGGATTCCTTACTTCATGTGAAATACTTGCAGCGAGTTGGCTGACAATCTCCATTTTTTCAACTTTTATTAATTTTGATCGCATAAATATTGCATCTTTTAAAACCTCATTAAAATAGACCATAAATAATATTAAAATAGTTGGTAATAGAATGAAATAAATAATGTACAAATTATTCACTTCAAAATCTGATAGAGTTAAAACAATTACTGTTGTAAATATTGCAAGGAAAAAAGTTAAAAACATAGATGAAGTTACTTTTATTTTCCTATTGTATGTATTAAATTTTGAGGATGCGAATGCTGTAATTATTAACATCGTTCCATAAACAATGATTGTTAACAGGCTAAAACCATAAAACATAAAACGTATTATTAATAAAATCATGAGTAATGCAATACCGACTGGAAATCCACCATAAAGTGTACCAATTAAAAAGGGGATTTGTCTTAAATCGTGAATATAATTTTCATCCATATAGATGGGGTACCGCATACATAAAATTAGTGGGATACTCGTACAAAGAATGATAAGTAGTTTCTTATATTTCTTCCCAAAATACCCACTATCATAAATAAAATAAAAAACAAATATACTGCTTAAAATATAAAGAAGATTATTTAAAACATTTTGATTAATGTAAACAAAGTTCATAATACATGCCCCGTTATCCTGAATTTCAATCCCATATGTATTATACATTATAAAAGTACAAGTTTTACATGTACTTTTACAATGTATTTAGTTTTTATAGATTTTCAGTGTTATAGGCTTTTAACCATGCATTATTAAACTCTTCCATTGACGCATAGCGCTCACTACGATTTTCATTTACAGCACGGTATGCTACTTCATATAAGCCTGCACTAGCTTCCCATTTCATAAAGGAACGATCTTGCCCGCCACCTAATAGTGCGAAAGCTATAGCCCCCATATTAAATACATTAGTTTTCCCGTCTATCATAGCATTAAGTTGAAACTCTTCAGGTGACATAAAACGAGATGACCCCCACATTCGTCCCATCTTATTTACATACGGTTTGTTACTGTATAAATCAATATCACAAATTTTTGTTTCATTAGTTTTAAAGTTGTACAAAATACTACCGTCATAAAAATCAATAGCTACATAGTTTTTATGTTCAACGTAAGTATGGAAATTAAAAATAGAATTTAATGAAACTAGCCTATTTTTAACGGATAATTTTTTATATTTATAAAATGGTGAGTTAGGATCATTATATTTTGCTGGGGGTGGGAAACTCCAGTGCGAGTGAAGACATTCACCGTCAAACCAATCGAAAATTAAAACATATCCATGCTGTACAGGGTAGTGATCAATTAAATTTATAAGAGAAACGTGTTTTAATTCATTGTATATAGTAACTGAGCTTTTTAATCTTTGTATAGCTTCATTTGTAGAAGCATTATATGCGAGTGTTTGTGCCCCTGCATATTTTATAAAGTTCTTTTTCCCATTCTTTTCAACACCAAAACTTATATTACCGGAATCTTGTTGGTCAAAAACCGCAAATACTGTACCTAGTTTTGTAAGCCAATCAAAATTATGATGTTTTTTTAGTTGGAATGTTATAGTATCTAACTGAATTTTAACTGGAATATCTATCATAATTCACCTCGAATTTAATATAATTAAGTTGTCCATTACAGTATTCGACATATTTTGTGAAATCCCTATATTTATAAACTTAAATTTTATAAATATAATAATATATAGTTATAAGGAGGAAAGCAAATGGATGGAAAAATCATAATTAAACCGTACCAACAATATTGGCATACAGAGTTTTTAAATGAAAAAAATAAACTTGTGCCGTTACTCCATGAAGAAATTATTGCTATTGAACATATCGGAAGCACAGCTGTAGAAGGGTTAGGGGCTAAACCTCTTATTGATATGATGATCGGCGTAACAAATTTACAAATTACCGAAAATTGGAGGGAAGCCCTAGAAGAAATTGGCTATGAATATGTTCCTAAAAAAATACCTAATTGGCGTTTTTTTAGGAAAGGTAAATGGAGAGCTGGTACCCACCATTTACATGTTTATATTTATAATAGCGAGGAATGGAGGAACAACCTTTTATTTCGAGACTTTCTAATAAATCATGAGTGGGCACGTGAAGAATATAGAAAATTAAAAGAGATGCTTGCTGCTACATATCCTTTTGATCGTGTTTCATATACAAATGCAAAAGCACCGTTTATTTGCAACATATTAGAATTGGCCAAAAAGGAGATAAATAAAATATAAGTAGTTTGCAGATTCTCATTTTATTTTAATCTTTCTCTCATGTTATTCTCTCTTTTACTTGATACACTGCTGATTATAGAGCTTTGAGTCAAAAGGAGATTATATAAAATGGAGAAAATACTTAGAAATAAATATTTCCATATATATGTTAAAATAATCGGTATTACTATTATTGTTTGTAGTGTAGAATTGCTATTTATTAATGTTTTGTACGGGAATGTATTAAATGTACAATGGCTAAATAAGAAATTAGGTTCTTTAGGTGAATACGGGGTAATTATAGCTGCATCATTATGGTTCTTACGTCATATATGGTTATTTTTAAAGAAGAAACATATTCACAGATTTAAAATAATTAAAGAGCTATATCTTTTTATAAAACATTTTCACGTATTAATTGGATACGCTGTAATAGCTGTTGCGACTACTCACGGTGTTTACTTTTTAATAAAAGGAAGTCGGCATATTATGCTAGTATACAGTGGTATATTTTCTCTTTTAACCTTAATAGCATTAGGGATTGCGGGATTTGTTTTACAACAAACTAATAAGAAAACGAAATTGATAATGTATCGAAAAACACATCAAATCGTTGCAATTATATTCGGAATAGAATTACTTATTCATTTAATCGTATAGGAGGAAGTATCGTTGCAACATATACTAATTATTGAGGATGAGGAAAGCTTAGCAGATTTTTTAGAATTAGAATTAAAGTATGAAGGATATATAGTAGATATACAACTTGATGGAAGAAAGGGATTAGAAGCAGCACTTGAAAAGAATTACGATCTCATATTACTTGATTTAATGTTACCAGGATTAAACGGACTGGAAGTATGTCGTCGACTAAGAGCAACTAAAAGTACACCTATTATTATGTTGACTGCTCGTGATAGTATTATGGACCGTGTGACAGGGTTAGATAGTGGAGCTGATGATTATCTTCCAAAACCGTTTGCAATTGAAGAACTTTTAGCACGTATGAGAGTGATTTTTAGGAGAGAAGAAAATACAGAGCAAAAGCACGCATCATTTCTTTCGTTTAAAGATCTACAGCTTCAGATTGAATCTCGAACTATAACTAAAGGAAATGAAGAAATTGAACTTACAAATAAAGAATTCGAGCTACTGCTTATGTTTATGAAAAATATTAATCGAGTTCTTACCCGTGATATTTTACTGGACCAAGTATGGGGATATGATGCAATGGTTGAGACAAATATAGTCGATGTGTATGTTCGTTATTTACGTAATAAGTTACATAGTGTGGATAAGGAGGAGTATATCCAAACAGTTCGCGGTGCTGGATATATAATGAAATGATAAAAAACATTGTGCACCGAATTCGAAATTTACCTATAAAGTGGAAATTAACACTTTGGTCCACTACACTAGTATTCATTTTGTTTATTTTGTATAGCACGTTACAATTCATTGTAATTAATAAGTGGACTATAGATTATGAACAGAAACAAATAAACAGACAATTGACAGAAATAGCGGCATATTTTCAAGATAAAAACGAAACGCTCTCGAGCAAAACATTTGAAAATAGTAAAGAATTTCTAAATAATATGATTGATAAACATCAAATGATTCGTATTATCGGAAATGATGGAAAGCCCATTGTTACTGTTTCTCGAGATTTTAATGAAGCTTGGATAAAACCAAAACAGGTTACCCAAGATGAATCCTTAATAAAAAGACATATAGAAGATCGAATATTAGTTGAGCGCATACCAATTCAAACAAAAAAATTCACGGGAACTATTGAACTTACGAAAAACTTAGAGACATTTGATCATTTATTAAAAATTATCTTAGTGGTAATGGTCTTTGCAGGGATATGTGGATTAGTGTTTAGTTTTTTAGGCGGAATACTTATAACGAAAAAGCTTTTATCAAGTGTTCAAAACATAACGGATACGATGAAGCGTATTAAGAAAAACGGACTAAATGAAAGAGTTCCAGTACGAGAAAATAATGATGAACTCGCAAAATTATCGATTCTTTTTAATGAAATGATGGATGAAGTGGAAACTTCTTTTACACAGCAAAAACAGTTTGTAGAAGACGCATCGCATGAATTAAGAACACCATTAACAATTATTCAAGGGCACTTATCAATGCTGAATCGATGGGGGAAAAATGATCCAGCTATATTGGATAAATCTCTTCAATCCAGTTTAAAAGAAGTAGATCGATTAAATAAATTAGTTTCAGAATTGCTAGAGCTATCAAGGGCTGAATCAGAACAGATACATCCAATAGTAGCTGAACGAGTCCATGTTAATAGCGTATTAAAACAAGTTACACAAAACTTTGCAGTACTGCAAACTGACTTTCAATTTGATATGAAATTGGATGCAGATGAAGCGTATGTTTCAATACCATCATCTTACTTAGAACAAATAATTATTATTGTAATGGATAATGCAGTGAAATATACAAAAGGAGCTAATAAGTATATTTGCATTGAATCAAGTATGCGGTCAGGAAAAATTAAAATCCGCATAATAGATCATGGAACAGGAATACCTGAAGCTGATTTACCATTTGTTCTTAACCGTTTTTATAGAGTTGATAAAGCGAGAAGCCGAAAACAAGGTGGAAATGGGCTAGGTTTATCAATTGCAAAAAGGCTTGTAGAAAAATATAACGGAGCTATTCAATTAGAGAGTAAAGAAAACGAAGGAACAATTGTTACAATTACATTTCCGGATACTACACATGAATAGTTAAAGGTAAAAAATTATTTTTGAAAATACTCTTTAAAAGGAGGAATACATTTTGTATTTCCTCCTTTTTTGATGCTTAGCAATCAAATTATTTTATTTATTTCGACATTTAAAGTAAATTGAAAGGATTAAGGGGGAATAATTAATGAAAGCTATTGTACATCAACATAAAAAAGGATTAGAAGGTTTAGAATATAAATTATCACCTGAGATAACTCCTAATATTGGAGAGGTTAAAGTGAAATTAAAAGCAGCAGGTTTAAATCATCGTGATTTATTTATAATGAATAATAGAAAAGAAATGGAACTACCATTAGTTTTAGGGTCAGATGGTGCAGGTATTGTTATAGAACTAGGAGAAGGAGTTTCAAATATTTCACTACATACCGAGGTTATTATTAACCCTAGTATTGGATGGAATAATACTCATGAAATACCAGAGTTACCTGAAGTACTAGGTGGACCAACAGATGGAACATTTGCTGAATATGTTATTGTACCAGCAGAAAATGTAGTGGAAAAGCCATCATATCTTACGTGGGAAGAATCTGGCGTTTTATCTTTATCGGCATTAACTGCATATAGAGCGCTTTTTACAAAAGGTAGATTAAAACCTGAAGAACATGTCCTAATTCCGGGAATCGGCGGTGGTGTAGCTACTTATGCTATGTTATTTGCTAAAGCAATTGGAGCAAAGGTGAGTGTTACTTCAAGGATAGAGGACAAAAGAAAGGCTGCTGAAAAATATGGAGCAGACTTTTCTTTTAATAGTTCGGGTAATTGGGACGAGTGCCTACATGGAGAAAAAGTGGATTTAATTATAGATAGTATAGGTCCGGCGACTTTCTTAAAATATTTTGATATATTAAAACCAAATGGAAGAATCGTTAACTTTGGTGCAAGTTCAGGAGATAAAATCGAATTACCGTTACGAGCATTATTTTATAATCAAATCGATATTATGGGAACATCAATGGGGAGCAGTGAAGAGTTTAATGCGATGATTCATTTTATAGAGGAACATAATATTAAACCAATCATTGATAAAGTATATCCATTAGAAGAAGCAATTCAAGCTTTAAATCGAATGCAGCAAGGAGAACAATTCGGTAATATTGCCCTTCGTATGGAATGAAAATATGATTTTAGAGAAATTATATTTAAATGAACATGTTAAGTATTATATTCATGCATAAAGTGTTTACCATACTATTTAAAATGTTTTACAAGCTTTATACATACTTAGCTCTTGTAAATAGTTACACGATTGTCAAATGAATAGTAATAAAATGAGAATTAGATGAGAAAAGTTTAAGCCCATTTTCATATTGATGTTGTATACTGTGTAAATCAAGAACACTTGTATCTTTATTTAAAGTACAATGAGTAATAATAAGGAGAGAGTAATATGAATTACACAGTATTTCAATGGATTAATAACTTTGCTGAATCATCCAAGCTATTAGATACGCTAATGATCGCTATTACAAATAGTGCTGCATATGTAGCTATTCTATTTATGCTTATCCTATGGTTCAATAATGGAAAGAAAGAGAATGCAATTAGAAAACAATATACAGTGTTATATACGACACTTTCAGTTAGTATTGCATTATTAGTAAATGTTCTTATACATGCGGTATATTACCATCCGCGTCCTTTTATAACACATCATGTAAATCAATTAGTACCGCATGCAGCAGATTCATCATTTGTAAGTGATCATTCTGTACTCGTATTTTCGATTGCTTTCGTATTTATTCTAAGAGGAGAAAAACTTAAATATATCGCGTTAATATGGGCAATATTAGTCGGTGTATCACGCATGTACGTAGGCGTTCATTATCCTCTAGATATACTGGGTGCTGCGTTCTTAACATTTATTACAAGTGGATTAGTGATGCAAAGCGCACGTATATTTGAACCGTTAGCAAGTTTTATTTTCAAAATGTATGCACTAGTAGCAAAACGGTTGCCATTTTTAGCGAAATATAACCATATAGCGTAAACTTAAGAACCTACCAAAAAGTAGGTTCTTTTTATTTGAAGATTCGAAAAATTTCACTCACCGTATTTTATATTAAAAAATACAAAATTAATAAAAAATAAATAGCAACAGAACTGGTTTTCTTATTGTTATAGAGGAATTAGTAAAAAAACTTCGAAAAATATAGTATCTACTATATTAAAGAACATATTTAGTAGTGCATCTTCGCATTAATGCATTGTAAAGGAAAGGAGATTAGTATGCATAAACTTCAAACGAATAAAGGCGCTCGATATATGATGATTGCTTTTATTGTTTTGTTTCTTACTATGCTTTTACGTATATTTTATATTCAAGCAGTAGGAGTCGTGCATAATGTTAATGTAAAGGATCTTGCGAAGGAACAACAAAACAAAAATGGAGTTTTAGAGGCAAATCGCGGGACAATTTATGATCAAAACGGTAAAGTATTAGTCCAAGACTCAACGACATATCGCATCGTTGTAAACCTAAAAGGAAAAGATAAATTAAAAGATAAAGAAGATACCACACAACGTTTAGCAGATGCGCTTGAAGTTGATAAAGAGGAGATCATGAAAAATTTTCACGAAGGACGTACGCAAGTTGAAATTGGTAAAATTGGACGTAACTTATCTAGAGAAGCGAAGGAAGAGATTAATAATTTGAAAATACCAGGTGTATCTTTCACAACAGAAAAAGCCAGAGTATACCCAAATGAAGATTTCGCCTCGTATATACTTGGTTTTGCAAGACCAGACGATAAAGGTAATGCGGTGGGGAAGTTTGGGCTTGAAGAAAGTTTGGATAAATATTTGCGCTCTACAAATGGTAATGTTTCATATGTAGGTTCAAGAAAAGGAATCCCACTTACAAATGATATAGGAAAAGTAGAACCTGCTAAAAATGGAAATAACGTATACCTTACGCTTGATAAACAAATTAATAGTTTTTTAGAAGACGCGATGAATAAAGCGGCGCAACACTATGACCCTTCTATGTTAGTAGGAATTATTGCAGATCCAAAAACAGGTAAGATTTTAGCAATGTCTAGTAAGCCTAGTTATAATCCTAACAAGGGAGACATTGAATATTTTTTAAACGATCCAATTGCGAATGCATTCGAACCAGGGTCTACAATGAAAGTTTTTACATTAGCTTCTGCAATTAATGAAGGTGTATATAACGGGAAAGAATATTTCCAATCAGGAAAATACGCAGTTGGTTCAGCAGAGATTAAAGATCATAATGGCGGCTATGGATGGGGCTCAATTACATTTGATGAAGGGTTTGAACGGTCATCGAACGTTGCTTTTTCTATTTTAGAAGACCAGTTACTGAAACCAAATAAATTCAAGCAATATATGAATAAATTTGGTTTCAATCAAAAAACAGGGATAGACTTACCTGGAGAAAGTAAAAATACATTATTGTTAAATACTCAAATTCAACAAGTTACTACTTCTTTCGGCCAAGGCTCAACTGTAACTCCTATTCAAATCGTACAAGCGGCCACAGCTATAGCAAATGACGGGAAAATGATGCAACCTTATATTGTTGATAAGGTTGTAAATCCAACAAATAAACAAGTTATTATGGAAAATCAACCTAAAGAAATAGGGAATCCGATTAAAAAAGAAACTGCAGAAGAGGTAAGGAACTTAATGGAGCGAGTTATTACTTCATCAAAAGGAACGGGAACGATGTATAAAATTGATGGCTATCCGATTGGTGGTAAAACAGGGACAGCGCAAATTCCGAATCCTGAAAATGGACGATATATGGAAGGGAAAGATAATTATATTTTTTCATTCTTAGGAATGGCTCCAATTGATGATCCACAATTAGTCGTATATTTAGCCATTAAGCAACCTAAATTAAAGGGGAATGAATACGGTGCTCAGCCTCTTGCTGAAATTTTTAAACCAGTTATGAAAAATAGTCTAGAATATTTAAAAGTGAAACCATATACAGAAAAGCAAATGGCAGATGCAACAAAGCAATCTGAAATAAAAGTACAAAATTATGTAAATCAAACAATGGATACTGTAAAAAATATTGCAGAAAAAGAGAAACTTCAGCCGGTATTATTAGGAGAAGGAAAGATAATAAAACAATATCCACAGACTAGCGAAGTAATGAGTGAAGGAGATCGCATACTTCTAGTAGGAAGTAATGTGAAAATGCCTAACCTAAAAGGTTGGTCAATGCGTGATGTTATGTATTTCTCCAAGCTATTAAAATTAGATTTAAAAACTTCAGGTATGGGCTATGTAACGAGTCAAAGTATTGAAAAAGGACAAGATTTACAAGAGGGTGACACTTTAGAACTAGAATTAGAACCACCGCTACAACCGTTAGTAGAGGCAAACACGAATTAATTTGGAAATTTGAAGGGCCTATATATAATTGGCTCTTTTTTTTAGAGATTCAACTAATTTCACGCACCGTAATTTTCAGAAAAAATAATAAATAAGACTATTAACATTGGCATAGCTTGAAATATCTGATTATTTATTATTTACAGTTAAATAGTTATGTGATAATATGGAAAAACCAAATGCAGTGAAGAGAAGAGTAGATAAAATGAATTTTTCACAGAGAGCTCCATTTAGCTGAAAAGGAGCAAAAATTCTTTATTGAATCAAGCCTCTGAGCAGCACATCGGAACCTTTTAAAAGTGGATGGTGTGACGGGAGCTCCCGTTATAGAGCTAAGGTATAAGCATGAAAATAGTGCAGTACCTGATAAGGTTAATATGGCGACATATTAACAAACTAGGGTGGCACCGCGATGATAAATCTCGTCCCTAAGACTTTAAGTCTTGGGGGTGGGATTTTTTTATTGTTTTAAAACAATTTAGAAAGCGGGTGCCTAAAGTGAAAAAATTACTTAAAGATTGGAAATATCCTTTATTACTATTGTCCGGAGTTGGTATTGCGAATTTAGGTGCATGGATTTATTTAATCGCACTGAATGTACTTGTCTATAATATGGGTGGCTCAGCCTTAGCTGTCGCTACTTTATATGTGATAAAACCATTAGCCACTTTATTTACAAACGCTTGGTCAGGAAGTATGATAGATCGTTTAAATAAACGAAAGTTAATGATTCACCTCGATATATATCGAGTAGTATTTATCGCTATTTTACCCTTGGTTCCATCCCTTTGGATTGTCTATCTCTTAGTATTTTTTATAAGCATGGCCAGTGCGATTTATGAACCAACTGCTATGACATATATGACGAAATTAATTCCAGTAGAGCAAAGACAACGTTTCAACTCACTACGTAGTTTAATAGGATCTGGTGCATTTTTAATTGGTCCAGCAGTAGCGGGGATATTATTAATAACTGGTACACCAGAGTTTGCTATATATATGAATGCTATAGCATTTCTGTTATCAGGGTTCATTACATTACTTTTACCTAATCTTGATAAAAAAGACGATTCTAATACATCCAATGATAAATTTTCACTAACTGTATTAAAGAAAGATTGGAACATAGTTTTAAATTTTAGTAAAAAATCTATGTATATTGTTTGTGTTTACTTCTTATTTCAAGGGATGATGGTTTTAGCTACCGCTATAGATTCACTTGAACTATCGTTTGCGAAAGAAGTTTTATTGTTAACAGATAGTGAGTATGGCTTCCTAGTTAGTATCGCTGGAGCGGGTTTTATTTTAGGAGCCATAACAAATACAATTTTATCAAAAAAATTAGCACCTTCATTTCTAATTGGGATAGGATCATTATTCATTGCAATCGGATATTTGATTTATGCTTTTTCAAGTGAGTTTTTAATAGCTGCTATCGGATTCTTTATTCTATCTTTCTCTATGGCATATGCAAATACAGGATTTTACACATTTTATCAAAATAACGTTCCGGTTCATATGATGGGACGAATCGGGAGTATATACGGGCTCATTATAGCTGTTTTAACAATTTTTATAACGATTCTGTCCGGCGTTGCAACTCAATTCACTTCTATGCAACTTGTGGTCATTGTAGGAGTACTGGTAATGCTACTTATTACTATCATATTGTGCGTGTTTACCTTATTACCATCGCAGTCTAAGATATATTCCGCTGAATCAATAAAATCGAAATAGTTACCTTGATTTTTATTTGAAACTAAAGGGTGGGTGAATAGGAGGTTTCTTTCCCCTATATATGGAAAAATAATAAGGGGAAAGAACAATACCAATAAACAAGGGTGGTTATTATGATAAAAACAAAAGATCAAATAGAGAAAATTGTAAAAGAAATACATCAGAATATAGATTTTTCTGGGGTAGTCTTAATAAAAAAAGATGATGATATTATCTATGAAAATTCATTTGGATATGCTAACCGAAGTGAATGTATAAACAATACACTACAAACAAGATTTGGAATTGCCTCAATGACAATGTACTTAGAGCGAAAGAAAAATATGAAAATCCCGCAATTGAACTAGTAGCTATATATGAAGACCAAGTAGTAGGAGACGTATGAGTAAAAAGTACGTCTTTTTACTTTTATGAATTATGCTTAAGGCTGATGGGAGATCACATTCCATATTATACAAATTAAAGTAGCTATCGTATTTCAAGTATGATATGAACAGAGACGAATATAATTTTCAAAGGTAAACAAGTATATAGGAGGACTCTAAATGGATATTCTATTTGTTATTCTACTTGTCATTCTTATAATTGTATTAATTCAAGGTAAGGAATACAAAGTGAATATTAATCGTATTTGGCTCATTCCGGCTTTGCTGTGCTTTGTAACAATCCAGTCCATTATTCATATGGGACAATTAAATATATTGCAAGGACTTCTCTTCGTTGCAATGCTTGGAATTGGATTGGGTCTTGGAGTTATTAGGGGAAAAGCTTTAACATTTCGATTAGATAGTGAAACAGGTCATGTATTACGAAAAGGAAATTGGTTAAGTACAATTATTCTCCTTGTTATTTTAGGTGCAAAAATCGTGATTAAGCAAAGTATGTTTCCTGGCAGTACTCACCACACATTAATGGTTGTAACGAATGCCTTTTTATGTATTACATTAGGTACCGTAATTAGTAGACGCTATTATATTTGGAAAAAATATAATGAATTAACACAAAAAGCGTAAATACATTCGTCCCTTGTTTAACAACGCTGTGAACGGTAATACTAAATAATATTGAACTTTTACAACAAGGGATGATAATATGATATTCATTTACACAGATTTCGGTGGAACGCATTCAACTGCACTCGCTGCAGCTTATCATTTAAATAAATTACCAACAGATCGTAAGTTAACGAAAGAAGAAATATTAAATGTAGATTACTTTAATAAATTGAAAACAGAGGATATGGGAAAGATTATTTTTCATGGACAAGATGAATATGAAAACCCTGTATATACAATTGGGTGCGGGGCATCCAAAGTCGTTGTACCTGCGATGAAGCATTTAGGAGAGATTCTGCAAAAACATTATCATAGCCATGAAAAGATTATCTTTTCTAATACATCACCAACAGTTCCTTTACCAATGACTTTCGGTGGTCTGTTTTCTAGAAGGTTCCACATCGACTTTATCGGCGTACCATTACTCGTATGGGGAGCAAAACTTAGCTGTGATAACATACAAAGGCTTGTTAATTATACGAAAGAAGCTGGCCGATTGACGAATGATTATGTTGTAATTTTAGATAACGAAACATTTAAGTAATGTTAAAAGAAGGCCGGGAAATGTTGTGGTTTTCTTTTTTTTGATAAATAGACAAAAAACATTCACATTTATTATTACATCTACTATAGCCAAAATAATAAAGTCCTGTTACTATTACAGGGGATATTCTCTTTTCGTAAGATAAATATATAGAAAAGTCAGAAAAGAGGAACAGAATAAGGGAGGAACAACATGAAGCGTGTTGCTTGGTTTACTGATAGTACAACTGCGAGTTTTACAACAGATGGTGATAACTTTGTTATCCCAATTGAAGTTATTATTGATGGAGTGTCTTATAAGGATTGTGAAGAAGGAGTTCATAAACGTCTTTATGAAGCGTTAAATGATGGAAGAACAGTTACTACTTCGCAACCTAACATAGGGGAAATGGTAGAATTATTTACTAAATGCAAAGAAGAATATGAAGAAGGCTTTGCAGTTGCTATTAGCGGAAAAGTAAGTGGGACCTATCAAAATATGAAGCTAGCTGCTGATATGGCAGGTTTCCCTTTAACTGTATTAGATAGTGAAACGACAAGTTATCCAATGGATGAACTTTTGAGAAAAGCTAAAACGTTATACAATGATGGTATGACTTTACAAGATATACATAAAACATTAGTAGATGAAAAAAGAAGGCCTTTTTATGTATTTCCAAAAAGCTTAAAAGGTTTATATGCAAGTGGTCGAGTAAAGGGAGTTCAATTTTTACTTGGAAGTTTATTAAGTGTCAACTTAATCTTAGAAGTAAAAGGCGGAGAACTTTTACTTGAAAAGAAAGTGCGTAAAATCCAAAAATGTAGAGAATACATTAAAAATGAGCTTGAAAAAGAATTACCAAAAGTACTTCATATGTTCTATGCTAACGATAAAAATGGAGCTGAAGAATGGATTTCAGATATTAAACAAGCATTCCCTGAAATGGATTTCAAGCTTTATCCATTGCCGATTTCATTTGCTGTTCATGCAGGTGAAGGAACAATAGCAATTAGTTATTAAGAGGAAAACCCGTGAATAATTCGCGGGTTTTTTATTTTTATTTAATTAAATCAAAAATGGGGTCCCGACACACCTCCATCAAGCTTAGAAATCGATGTTTCTCCAAAACAAGCCATGAGAGATTTTATTGCGTTATCAGAATTAATTCATGAAGCTGTGTTACAAGCAATAGGGCATGCTTAATAGGAAAAAAAACAAGTATAACCGAATCTAGGTTTATACTCGTTTTTCTTTCAAATAGGAGAAATTATTTTAAAACCCAGTTTTCTGCTTCATGACGAATACGAATGAAACGACGATATGTACCTTCACGTTGGATTAGTTCTTCGTGTGTTCCTTTTTGAACAATTTTTCCGTTTTCAAGTACAACGATTTGATGGGCGTTTTGAATTGTTGCAAGTCGATGAGCAATAATGAGTGTGGTTTTTCGTTTTGTCAGCTCATCAAGTGCACATTGAATGAGCGATTCATTTTCAGGATCAAGGCTTGCGGTTGCTTCATCTAAAATAATAATTGGTGCGTTTTTTAAGATAGCACGGGCGATGGAAATACGTTGTTTCTCACCTCCAGATAGAGAAGATCCACCATCTGTTAGCACAGAACTATACCCATCTTTAAGTGACATGATAAAGTCGTGACATTGCGCTTTTTTTGCCGCCTCAATGACTTGGTCTTTCGTCGCCTTAGGATTACCAAAATGTATATTGTTATAAATAGAATCATTGAATAAATAAACATTTTGGAATACCGTGCTAATCGATGACATTAATGTATGAAGACTTAATTCATTAATATTCATACCATTAATTGTAATAGCCCCCTTATCTACATCATAAAAACGAGCGATTAAGTTACATAGTGTCGTTTTACCAGAACCAGACGGACCGACAATTGCAGTTGTTGTTCCTTCTTTTATATGAAGTGATACATTTTGGATAATTGGGCGATCACTATAGCTAAATGAAACATGATCGAACGTGATATCAAAATGTTTTAAATGTATATCTTTACCTTTTGTATCGACAAATTCTGTTTGTTCAATAGCATCCAGCTTATCTAGCATATTGTCAACTGTTTCAAGAACGTGTGTGGCATCACTAATTGGTTCAATACTATCAAACATAACGAAAGAAAATAGTGTGATTAAGATCAGGTCAGAAAACTCCATATCACCGGATAAAACAAGTGACGAAGCAACGAGAACAAGTAAAACTGATGCAAGTTTCAGCCCCATACGGTGACCGACATTATAAATACCGAATGACTTTTGAATTTCAATGTTAACATTTTTACTATTTTTAAAGGCCTTGTTAATATTTCGTGATGCTATACCTTCTTGGTTGAAACTTTTTACAACCGACATACCACGTAAGTATTCAAGTGTATTGTTAACGAGTTCATGTTGACTTTGTTGATGTACGGGTGCCTTTTTCCGGCTATGTTTTTGTAGTAATTGTAAAAAGATCATAGATAGTATAACGCCAGCAATTGCAATAAGTGCCATAATGGGGTTGTAGAACAATAAGAATAAAATCATTGTAAATGTCATGATATAACCGTTTACAACAATATCAATCATTTTCATTGCCATCATTTCCACAAATGATAAATCGGTAGTTACAATACCATTAATATCACCTGTACGGTACTTATTGAAAAAGCCGAGTGAAACTCCTTTTAATGTGTTCCCAAGCTGAATGCGATGTGATGCAGCGAGTTCATAACCGACACTCTCTTGATAAACAGCTTTTAAATAAGAAAAGAGGAATCGTCCTAAAATTGCTATCACCATAAAAAAAAGGAGTAACCAAATTGTTTGTGAGGTTAATTCTTTTGTACCATGATAGTCATTGAGCATATATTGCAGTCCCTTAGCAGAGATGACAATGGGTAAAGCAATACAAATAGCTTGGAAAAATGAGAAGACGAACCCAAGATATACGCGCTTTTTATAAGGACCGGTCCAATTCAGAATTCGTTTTATAATCTTAAACATTGGAATGTCCCTCCTTAGTTACATAGTCTGATTGAATGTCTTTTTTACTTGCACCAATATGTGCTCGCCATAGTTTTTGATACAAATTATTACTTTGTAAGAGCTGGTCATGGGTACCCATAGTATGAACATTGCCACTTTGTAAGACGACAATTTGATCAGCGTGTTTAATCGTTGATAATCGATGAGCAATAACAATTAGTGTTTTATTTGAAGCTAACTCATTAAATGCTTTTTGAATTTCAGCTTCATTTTCAGGATCTGTGAACGCTGTTGCTTCATCTAAAATAATAATTGGTGCATCCTTTAAAATAGCACGAGCAATCGCAAGACGCTGCTTTTCACCGCCAGATAGTTTTTTTCCAGCTTCACCAGAGTCCGTTTGATAGCCATTTGGTAATGATTTAATAAATTCATCGCAACGAGCAAGGCGAGCTGCATGGAAAACTTCATCGTCTGAAGCATTGGGATTCCCCATGCGAATATTCTCTAATATACTTGTACGGAAAAGGAAATTATCTTGTGCAACATAGCTAATCATCTTACTGAAATCGTTTGGATGAATATCTTTAATATTGATGCCACCAATGTTGATACTTCCATCAGATACATCCCAAAAGCGTGTTATGAGCCGAGCGATAGTGGATTTACCACTACCAGACGGACCTACAAGTGCGGTATAGTTACGCTCAGGAATAATTAACGATAGATCGCGGATAACTGTATGTTCTTCGTTGTAACCAAATGCAACATGATTCATCTCTATTTGAAAGTGAGTTGGTACTAGATTGTAAGTAGGGGCAACCGATAATGCTTCTAGATGTAAGTAGTCCTTTGTGTCATTCACTGCATATTCGATAGATTTAAAATCATTAACGAAAGTTGTCAATTGTATGAGCGGATGAATTAATCCCATCGATAAAGTTAATGAGATAATAAGTTCTGCTGGTTCAATAGTACCATTTTGGTAAAGAAGCAATCCGACTGGAAGTGTTCCAACAAGCGTTGAGGGGAGGAGCGCATTCCCGAGAGTCATTAAAGGCCATGTGCTACGGAACCAATTTAATGTGTAATCCTTAAATGATGTAATAGCATGAGAGAATTTTTTATAAGATTTGTTTGTTTGATTAAATGTTTTAATGACTTCAATTCCTTCTACATACTCAACAATCACACTGTTAACGTGGTTGCTAGCCTCCATGTAATTTTTGTATTGTGAATTAAAGTTGCGCATCATGATCATATAAATCATGAACGCGATTGGTACGGTAATGAGTGTAGCTAATGCCATTCGATAATCGATTGTTAACAAATAAATAAAAACACCAATTGGTAATAAAATATTGGATAGCCCTTCAGGGATAATATGGGCAAGTGGAAGTTCTAATGTTTCAACACGATCAACGATGACATTTTTCATCTTACCAACAGGTTGATTGATAATGTGTCCAAGTGGCGCACGCATGAGACGCTCAGCTAATTGCAAACGAATATTCTCTAAAATACTGTAAGCAACTTGATGTGAGTAATAACTTGAGAGTGCATGAAATACTGTTTGTACGAAATAGCCACAGGTAGCAATGAAAATCCAATAGCTAATGCTACTTATAGTTTGGGTACCGTCTATTAATAGTTTAAGAATATAATAGATGGCTACATAAGGAACGAGTCCACCAATAACGCTAATAATAGCTAAGAAAGTAGAAATAATCATTAAGTGTCTAAAGGAAGCTGCAAATTGTAAAATCGAGTGAATCCAATGTTTCTTTTGAGCAGGGTGTGTATAATGTTCCATATTTTCACGTCCTTTATAGTGTAAATGTTTTAATTTCTTTTATACGTCCGTTTGCAATTTCAAGTGTTTCATCACAAGAAAGAGCAATCAGTTCAGGGTCATGAGTAATAATAAATAGCTGTTTTTTTATATGCGTAAAATACTTGTATAAAGCCCAGTATTCATAAAACCTTGTACAGTTAATTTATTTTTTGTCACCATAATGAAACTCCTTTCTGTTTTGAGGTCCTTATATAAATCCAATTGATATATTTAGAATATTCTACATTAGGTATTTTATCGAGAATGATTATTAATGTCAATATATGGATGTGGAATGAAATTATAAGTATAGTACTCTTTGACAAGGCAGGAGATCGATATGTAGGTTAGACAATGAAAGTGGGAGCTGGGAGGCCTTGTGTAGCTCTCTTTAGCAGGCAGAGTAAGACTTCTAGCGCAAAAGTTAGAGAAAAGAGGGTGGTTCATCTAAACGTACGAAATCTGTAAAACGTTGGTGCCCCCATGCATATTAATAAGGTTTTAAGTGTGGCGTACACTAGTGGCACAGGTAATCTTAAAGATTGAGTTATTATTTATGAACCTGATGCAGAATTGGCAATCCTAATTCATACTATAAATAATCTTGCATAGGGAGATAAAAGGATTTTAAAAAATAAAAAAGAAGTATATATAAACAAATACATAAATGGTAGTGATAATATGAAAATCAGTAAGTTTGCAGAAGTAAATAGTGTAAGTGTAGATACGATTAGGCATTATATAGACCTAGGACTCGTTATTCCTGAAAAAAAGGGAAGTCACTATTTTTTTGATGAATATTGTCAAAAAGATGTAGAGCTTATATTAGAGTACAAATGGCTAGGATTTAGTTTGAATGAAATTAAAGAACTTTTTCTTTATAAAAATTTAGCGAAATCTATGAATTACGAAACAGATACTTCTTATCAATCTTTATTTAAATTGAAATATGAAAAGGTTGAACAAGAAATAAAAACATTAGAGGAAAGAAAAGATAAATTAAAGACAGCGTTAAATAATTTATCTACAGCAACTAAAATTTCGAATTCAATTTTAGGGATAGATTTAACAGTACTTAATTTATTTAAATGTTTTAAGTGTAACGGAAATTTAATTCTGGAAGATGGCATTATCAATAAGAACCAAATTGTTGAGGGAAATCTAATTTGCAATTGTGGTGAAGAATACAAGATTACCTCAGGGATTTTAACAGCTGGAAAATCATTTGAAGCATATGAAAGGACTTTACTTGAGGAGTATATTTCAGATTATATCAATGAAACAGATACTACTTTTTTGGAGAATATACAAAGAGGAGGAGAATGGGCGAAAAAGAAACTAATGCAGCTAGATTTAAATAATAAGGTGTTACTTGATTTAGGATCGGGTCTTGGGTTCTTTTTACGAAATATTTATGAAGAACTACCAGAAGATTGTTTATATATTGCTGTTGATCGAGATTTGAATAAACTTCTATTTTTAAAAGATGTAATTGAAAAAAGAAATTCCAAAAGAAACATTCTTTTTATTTGCGCTGATTTTTTAAGTATACCTATTCAGAATCATTCTGTTGATATTGTAATTGATCAGTCTGGTACAAGTAATTACAGTTTTGAGCATGAAAATTTTTTATTGCACGAATTAAACTATCTATTCAAACCTGATTGTTATTTATTAAGTTCATTTATTGTATTTAAAAATTTTAGCATAAATAGCCAAATTACAACTAGATTAAGAGATAATTTTACGTCTTCAAAAGTCAAGGGAGAAATCCAAAAGCTACAGTTTAATTCCATAGATGAAAGAACTTCAGAATATATAGAACGAGGAGGAAAATACGAGGATTTCTTTGTTCAAGGAGAAGAAATTTATACATATTCATTTTTCGGGAAAAGATGGGGTTAACCCCATCTTTTTTAATTTTTCTTTTAAAAGTTTTTAATACTAGCATATTGATATTGGGTTGACCCGAGAACTTACACTGTACGTAATACAAAGTTCAGCGGGAGGGAAATGTTATGGGAAGTTTACGATTACATATAGAAAATAAAAAAAGAAACCAAGAACTAAGAAATATTTGTTTATATTCAATTGCAAAAACAGTATCAATATTCGGTAGCTCTATATATAGTTTCGCATTAGGATTATATGTTTTACAAATAACCGGATCTGCGTTAAATTTTGCGATTACGCTCATTTTAGGAACGATTCCAATGATTGTTATGAATCCATTTGCCGGTGTAATTGCTGATAAGGTTGATAAAAAGAAACTGGTTATTTGTATGGATTTACTAAGTGGATGCTTATTAATAACTGTTTATATATTAAGCAGCTATTATGGATTAAACTTATTCATTGTTTATACTACTACCTTTCTTATGACGGTATTTACAACATTTTTTGGAATAGGATTAGAAGCCGCAAAACCAAATATCGTCTCTAAAGAGCGGCTTATGAGTATTAACTCTATAAGTAAAATTATCGATTCTGTATCTTTAATTCTCGGTCCTATGTTAGGTGGCATCGTTTTTGCAGTCTTTGATATTAAAATTTTTATAATTATCAACGGTATTTCATTTATTCTTTCGGGTATATCCATATTATTTATTCATTTTAAACTGTTCGAGTTCAACATAAATGAGGAATACCCAAAAAGGAGAATTAATTTTATTAAAGATATAAAAGAGGGGTTTTCATACTTAATTGAAAAGGAAAGCTTAAAGAATACGTTTCGAATTTTAATTTCACTTAATTTCTTCTTAGGGTTTGCTGTAACTGTTCCATTGCCATACATTATTAACACAGTTCTCAATCTTAGTTCTAAGCAATTTGGTATCATTCAAGGGACTTTTCCAGTAGGGATGATAATTGGTGCAATTTTAGTAAAAAAGATAACTAATCGTTTTTCTTACTCTTATCTTTTGAAAAAGCTAAGTTCAATGTTGGCAGTTTTTATGATTATTTCAGGAATTCCAGTTCTATTCAAAAGTTTTGAAGTAAATGATTTTGTATACGTTATTACGTATTGTGTCGTTATGTTCTTTTTAGGGCTAATAATAGCGTTAATTGATATTCCTTTAATTTATTTCATGCAAAAAGAGATTCCTGATGAATATAGGGGGAGGGTACTCAGTATTGGATTAAGTATAGGTAAAATGATGCAGCCAATAGCATTGGCATTATCAGGATTATTATTAAATTATATCCCTGCTTACACGCTTCCAATTACAGGAGGGATAGTATTTCTTATTTTGAATAAGGCTTACTCAAATAAGTTAAATTTAGAAATTCATTCAAAAGATTATAGTGTTTTGCGTAGCTAAGTAAATTTGTTAAGTAACAAAAAGATGTTTATTTTGCAATAAAGTCCTTTGAAAAATAATAATGTTGTTTAAAAATCCTTCTTTAACTAAAGTGATAGATGGTCGAAATAAAGGCACTTTTTTAAATACAAAATTTATTATTTGATTTATCTATTTTGTATTTACTAATAAATGTGTTAATGCTTGCTTTAATGGTGTAGCCTGACGTTCTAATAAGAAATTCAAATGGGTATGTGTTGATTCTAATCCTCCTTCACGAATCCCTTTTTGAGTCATTACTAACATTGGCAGGTAGGCTTCAGGTACTCCAGCACCTTTTAACATTTCTTCATAAGAAGAGTCATCTACTTCTAATAAAGGAATTTCTTTTCCTAATACTTCACTTAATGTATCAACAAATTGCTGTTGTTTTAAATTTTCACCAGAAAGTTCATAAATCTTATTTTTGTGACGATCAGATACCAAAACATTCGCTGTTGCTTCAGCTAAATCCGGACGATATACCCAACCGATTTTCCCTTCTCCTGCAGAAGTCACCCAAGGGGCACCAGCCATACAGCTTTGAATTGTACCAAGTTCATTTTCTACATACCAGTTGTTACGCAGAATCACATAAGGAATACCTGATTCAATAATTGCTACTTCACGTGCTCTATGCATGCCCGCTAGGAAAAAGTCATTTCCTTCTGCTCTTGTAACACTTGGATAAATAATTTGTTTTGCACCTGTTGCTTTGGCAGCTTCTACTGCATTTGTATGCTGACGTATAACTGTATCAAAGTCACCAAATGTTGACATGATGAATAAACGATCAACATCTTTGAATGCTGAAAACGAGGTTTTTTGATTTTCAAAATCCGTTACACGTACTTCTAAGCCTTGTTCCTTATAACTAAGTGCTTTTTCAGACTTGTCATCACGTACACCAACAATTATTTCTTCAATTGATAATCTGGTAAGTAAATACTCAACAATTTTAGAACCTAAATTTCCGCTTGCACCTGTTACTAAAACTTTCATACAATCTCCTCCGTTACATACAGCGTTATTTTTGATTTTTGTATACATTACATATGCTATTTCTTAAGAAGGATTTATGTAAGTAGGCACAATTTAATAACATAGTCATAAAAATAGTACTTAGCGAAAAAGGAGATTTTATTATGGCACGTTTTAGTTATCAAGATGAATCGGTTTCTGAAGAAACACAGCAAGAAATTTGTCCATTAACAGTTACCAAAAATGCAATTGCAGGAAGATGGAAAATCGTGATTTTGTGGCATTTAAGCAAAAATGAAATTATTAGGTTTAATGAATTATTGAGGATGTTACCTGGCATCTCAAAAGGAATCTTAACTAGACAATTAAGAGAGCTTGAAGAGGACGAGCTAGTACACAGAGAAGTTTATAAAGTTGTTCCACCAAAGGTAGAATATTCTTTAACAGAGCAGGGGGAAAAGTTTATACCTGTATTAGAAGCAATGCAAATCTGGGGTAAAGATTTACTAAATAAAAAAATAGAGATGTATGAAAAGCATAAGGGCTAATAAATTATTAATACCTTCCTATTGGCAATAGGAAGGTATTAAGTTTAAATTAAATACTGAACAATTTATTAATGTGAGTTGTACTGGAAAACTATCGTAATTCAGCCGTCTTTCTAATAACAATCTTATCAATATCATCCTCTTCATCACCAATAAATAATCCACGTTCTTTTAAATATGTTTCGAAGTATAAATCTGCTTCTGCACGTTCATCGTATGGCTTTACAGAAAGAACGAAACCTAATTTATTTTGCTCCTCTAAATGAGAAGTGGAGATGTAAGCCGGTACATTGTGGCGTAAAAAGAGCTCTTTAACCGGAATAATCATATCTTTCATTAATTTCGTTAACATACCCATTTCAAACTCAAAATTAAAGCGATCTATACTAGATAAATCCGCGAATACTACACCAATAAAACCTGTATTAAATACTTCTTGATATTCTACTTCTTCGTTACCGTAAAAATTCTTTTCAATTAAATAATTTATAAAATAAGAAACACCATCACTTTGTTCAAAAGGTTTTGTTGAAAGAACGAAGCCGATTTTCTTTTGTTTATGTAAATACACACATGACATGTATGCAGCGGTATTATGTTCTTTAAATAATGCACTCGTTGCTCCAGATAGACCATCTAGTACGTGATGCACAATTTGAAGTTTTTTACGAGCGAAATAATAGGATTTCTTTTGTAACTCCAATGTATCAATAAAGACAGAGCCGATAAAGCCTGTATTTGAAATAATAGGTGTTTGCTTTTTTCTTCCTCTGCGCTTTGCTTGAGTCATTGTTGAAATCATCCCTTCATGTACAAATAAATTAAAAAGAACGTTTGTTCGTATATTTATATTTTACTATTAAAACGCACTAAAGTAAAGGGTTTTTGACGAAAAAACAATAAAAAAGACACCTATAAAAGGTGCCTTAAACGTTGCAGGGAAGAGGTTTCATCCCATTATTTATATTAAGATACAGATACAATCTCTTCTGTATCTTCTACATCTAAATGACAGTCCATAGTACGAACATCTTGATCTTCATGACTTCCGAAATAAATAGTAATTTTCATATGTATCGCTCCTTTATTCTAGGAATACCTAAAATAATTACTAGTAATGTTAATATTTATTATATACCACTTTTTTCATTCCGACAACGTTATATCATTTTTAATTCTTTTAGGGCGCAAAGAGTGATTTATAGAGATATTTTTATAGAAATAGGTACATTTCTTATATGATATATTTAATACTGAAGGATTCGAATACGAATTTTTATGAAAGGAGCAAAATGAATGAATTATAAACAGTTACTAATAGACAATTTTACATATAAAACCTCATATATTGCGCGGCAGGTAAATGGAATGGATGTAAAAGAAACGAAGGATTACATTACTGTCGACTGCGGATTACCTGCAGATACATTTAATATTATCACACTACTAAATAGTAATGTAACGGAAGGAATCGAGAAATTATATAAGGAGGTAGAATACTATAATCAAAAGAAATTTCCAATGAGTGTTTGGTTTTGGGATGATAAGCAAGAGCAGACTATAAAAAGCGAATTAATCAAACTTGGTTTAAAAGAAGCTGAAAAGAATATCGCGATGGTAGCAGAATTAAAAACAATTCATCCAAGAATAAACATGCCAGTAGGTTTTACGATACAAAAAGCATCTTCTTCAGGACAAATCAAAAAGTTTGGAGAAACGTTAGCTAATCTATTTGGTACATCAGAGGAAGGTAAAAATGTACAAGCATACTATAATCAAATTTCTTCTTTAAATTTATGGAATAGCGATAACATGAAACTATACTTAGGTCTTTATAAAGGTGAGGTAGTATCTGTTGGCTCTTTAGTATGTACGAAAGATAGTGTCGGTATTTATGATATAGCGACTAAGGAAGAAATGAGAGGACAAGGATTCGGCTCTACTATGTTTAATTACTTGCTGCAAGAAGCTAAACAACTAAAAAATACGTATTGTGTATTACAAGCTTCACCTGATGGAATAAATATTTATAAAAAATCCGGCTTTCAAGTTGTAGGACAAATGACTGTTTTTGAAAATCGGCATTTATTTGAGTAAATCATCCAAGTCAAATTGTTTTAAATATAGGAGTTAACATACCGTTATGAAAAAAACAGCTATAATTACAATCATTTGTTTCTTCATAGTAATAAGCATCTTTGTTTTTCAACAAGTAAATGAACATAATTATATAAAAGCTACTAATCAATCAAATCATATAAAAAACATTGCGCATAGAGGTGCTTCTGCATATGCACCAGAACATACAATAGTGGCTTATACATTAGGACAACAATTAAAAGGTGACTATATAGAAATAGATCTCCAAATGACAAAAGATGGGCATTTAATAGCTATGCATGATGAAACATTAAACCGTACAACAAACGGTGTGGGATTAGTTAAAGAACATACATTAGAAGAAATAAAGAAACTAAATGCAGGATCTTTTTTCAATAAAAAGCATTCCAATTTAGCAAAGAAAGAATTTGAAGATGCTACAGTTCCAACACTAGAAGAAATTATTGAAACGTTTGGACATAATCCTAACTATTATATCGAAACAAAATCACCAGATGAATATCCTGGAATGGAAGAAAAACTATTATCATTTATTAATCACTACCAAATAAACGATAAAGTTATTATTCAATCATTCAGTGAAGAAAGTCTGCGAAAGATTCATAGTTTAAATGCTAATATACCGCTAGTACAATTATTATCATATAAAAAAGCAGTTCAATTAACAGAATCAGAAATAGAAAAGTATAAAACATACTGCATAGGTCTTGGTATGAATTACAAATATATTGATGCAGCCTACGTAAAAAAAATAAAGAATTATGGATTAGAAGTTCATCCATTTACAGTAGATAATGAAAAAGATATGAAAAAGTTACTAGTATGGGGTGTAGACGGCATGTTTACTAATTATCCGGATCGTTTACATTCAATATTGGATTTGAAAAATCATAAATAAAAAGAATTACCTGATAGGAAATGATGTACGGCTGTTTTCCTGATGGTAACATAATTGAATACATTGAGCCGAAGTTTAAATAACTATGCAAAAAAGAAAATAAAAAGAATCCAATAAAAATATTGGATTCTTTTTATTTAGTTCTATGCACCCATCGTGAAACAATAGGATAATGAAATTCTTTATTTTGTAATTCATATAAAATCCCTTTAAGTGGTCCTAAAATTACGGCGGCTAAAAGTATTGTATATAGTGGAATTGTTCCAAAAATAACAAATAAGGAATTTGTACTCAAGTCAATGTGTAATAAGGAAAGCATGATCGTACGGATTATTACAAAGTTCCAAAGAAATACAGCGAGCCATACTCCAAATTGGAAAAGGGCTGATTCTAGATTCATCTCTTTTATACTTTGTGATTTGAAAACGAAATAAAGTATGAGCGGTATAAAGAAAAGTGTATTACCAAAGAGGAAAAAGGCCAAGAAAGATAATAAAGTAATTGCATGTATCACTAGTTTAATGTTTTTATCTTGTGATAGTATCATTAAAATCCTCCTATATTTAATTTAGATGGTAAAAAACAATATAACCTATTATATCATAGGTTATATTGAATCGAAATAATCATACTATTTGCTGTATTAAGCATAATTTTTCATAAGATTACTCAGAAATTAATCAAAATGCAACTAATTTTTCCTCTATTTTTTATATTTTTTTGATACACTGGCTACGAGAGGAATGCCAATTAAGGTAGGTAAAAACCAAAACCATATAGGCGGCAGTAAATTAATAATTGGAATATGAATTCCGACGTTTACTAAAAGTGCGGTTACGGCACCGATATAGGAGCCTAACATACCTCTAATATGGTGGCGAATCCAATTTTTCCAACGCTTTTTTCTTGCAAGGTAGCCATAAATCGCAAATGAATAAGAGAAAATTGCTACATAAAATAAATATGCGATTTCATCCCACTTTATAATGGCCAATATAATTGCCGTCAGGGTTATGACAACATAAGATGCATGATATATTTCGCCCCATTCCGTATGTTTTCCTTTCTTTTTTTGAGCAACCATCGCTACAATACCAGTAATTAAACATATGGTTCCAAATAATATGTGTATGGTCAAAAGAATGTTGAAAATGCTCATAAAAGTTCCTCCTTTTTTATTTTTATAGTATTGCAGTATAGGAGAAAAGTTGAAAAATATAGTTAGTTCGCCTTAATATATTGAAATAAAGGTACTCCTAGAACAAAATGAAATGATTAAATTTTTTCTCAAATTTAGTGAGATGAGTATTACGTTAAATGAAGGAGAGACTTCTATGTTTACATCTATCACATACTTACAATCTGGGAACGATAAACAACAAAAAGTTTACGAAGTTATGAATAAACTAAACATAATGGCGGATTTAGCTTTGTATAGTCCTGTACTTTGCGGGACAATCCCTATTAGAATTGATACCCTTCACTCTGACTTGGATATTGTAATGGAAGTACATGATTATGATGTTTTTGAACAGGAAATTAGATCTTTGTATGGTTCATATGAAGGATTCAAAATAAAAAAGAAAAAAATTAAAGGTACTGAATCGATAAAGGTGAATTTTAAATTTGAAGGTTTTGAATTTGAATTATTCGCTCAGCCTAAGCCAGTGCGTAACCAAAATGCATATAGACATATGATTGTAGAGCACATGCTATTAATGCAGCATCCGCATATAAGGGAAGAAATTATTCGCTTAAAAGAACAAGGGTTAAAAACAGAACCGGCTTTTGCTCAAGTATTAAAGATTGACGGTGATCCCTATAAAGAACTTATTTTATTAGGACAGGAAATGAGATTATGGTAAAAAAGGCACACAAAAAATCCTCTTTATAAAAAGAGGGTTTTTTTATTATGCCATTAACTTACGAATCAAATTACTTAATATAATAATACCTTGAGTAATTTGTTCAGGGGAAGAATACCCATAAGATAAACGTATAAACTGATCTGATTCTTCCTCATAAATACGTCCCGGGTTAATAAGAACTCCCTTTGATTGAGCCTCTGAAAATAGTTTTTTCATCGAAATGTTAGGCACTACCCTTAGCCATATAAAAAATCCACCACTAGGAATATCCCATGTAGTAATGTCAGCGCAGTACGTATTTAGTGCTTGTATCATTATTCGTCTCCGCTCTTTTAGGTGAATCCTTACATTCGCTACGTGCTCCTCATAAAAAGCTTTACTTAACCATTCCGTCGCAACTCTTTGAGATAAAGAACTTGACCCATAGTCAGTTTGCATTTTTATGTCTGATAATCTCTCAATAACAGGCTCTGGTCCGATAATCCAACCAATCCTAAGTCCTGGGCTAAGTGTTTTAGATAGACTACCGATATATAAAACATGTCCATATTTATCCATCGACTTTAAAGGAGGGGGCGGTAGTTCATCCATCCATAACTCACGGTAAATATCATCTTCAACGATAGGCAATTGTTCTTTTTCGCATATTCTTAGTATTTCTTTTCGTCGATCCTTGGACATTAATACACCCGTCGGATTTTGAAAACAAGGAATCGAATATAAAATATTTTTCTTTTGACTATAATTAATTCTTCTTAACAAATCATTAGGGATAATTCCATGTTGATCCATCTGTATTCCAGAAAGGTGAATATTAGCCGATTGAAATACGTGAAGAGAATATAAGTAAGAAGGTCGTTCAAGTAAAACAGTTGACTCTCTATGTAAAAGACCGATTGATATTAATTGTAATGCCTGTAATGCACCAGAGACTATTAATATAGAGCTTGGTGATGTATTTATTCCAAATGATTTTACATAATTACTTATTGCTTCACGTAAAGGGAGATATCCTTTTTGTTCTTCATATCCGAAATAATCTAGTTCCTCACATACGTTACGCATAATGAATTGCATAGTTTCTAACGGGAAAAGATGAGGTGTAAGTTCTCCTTTACTAAGATGAATCAATTTTTTATTTGCTTCTGCTTCATTTATTTCTCGTACCATTAACTTGCTTGGTTTATGAATACCAGCCTTTACATATTCACTCCAATCGGGCGGGGGATTGGTGGCTAATAATGACCATGTATTATTCGTTACAATTGTTCCTGACCCGATTTGCCCTTGAATTAAGCCATCTGCCATAAGTTCTTCTAGTGCGGTTATTACAGTACTACGATTTACATGAAATAATTTCGCTAACTGCCGCTGGCTAGGAACCTTACTTCCAATCGGCCATTCTCCGTATTCAATTTTTTCTTTCATATAGTCTATTATCTGCCGATATTTAGGCAGTTTTTTATCAGTAGACATATTAAAAACTCCCTCATTCATTTTAAAAATGCAAAGTGGTTGGTGTTTTCGAGGATTAACTGGTTGAAGACATTGTATCAACTATTAAATATGATGAAAAGAAATAATTGGTAATTAGAAAATGGCTGGTTTATTGGAGAGGGAGAGAAAATATGCATAATAAAAAATGGGATTTTCGTATTGTATGTGCTCACGCTTTTACGATTCTTATATGGGGAACAGCTTTTCCAGGAATTCGAATGGGGCTTGAAGCTTACACCCCTGAACACCTTACTTTGCTACGATTATTAATGGCTTCTTTGATTCTTTTTCTGTTTTCACTTATATACAAATTACGTTTACCTGATTTGAAAGATATCCCAGTAATTTTTATATTTGGTGCTCTTGGATTTACAATTTATCATATTGCACTGAACTACGGTGAAAAGAGTGTGAATGCTGGACCTGCTAGTTTAATTGTATCAGTAACACCTATATTAACGGCAATTCTTGCTTCTATTTTTCCGAATGAAAAAATGAAATTTAATGGTTGGATTGGTGGTGTAATTTGTTTAATAGGAATTACTTTTTTATCATTAAGTCAAGGTGATTCCATTCAATTGAATAGTGGGATATTCCTTATATTATTAGCGGCATTTTCAGAAAGTCTATTTTTCGTTTTCCAAAAGTCGTATTTAAAGAAGTACGGTTTCTTACCATTTACAATATATACAATTTGGTCTGGTACTGTATGTATGCTTATTTTTTTGCCTGGGATTTATCAAGAGATCGTAACAGCTCCTATAGAAATTACTTTGAGTGTTATATATTTAGGTGTGTTCCCGACAGTACTGCCGTATATTGCATTAGCATATATTACATCCCATGCCAGTGCTTCTGAGGCAACAAGTTCTCTATATTTAACACCAGTAACTGCATGTATTATCGCTTGGATATGGTTAGGTGAGGTGCCAACCTTTGTTTCGATAATTGGAGGGGGAATTACTATACTTGGAGTTGTGATTGCTCATTTAACATTTAATAAAGATGATTATAAGCAAATTGAGAGTGAAAAAGTATGGTAAGACATCCCTGCGAGTATTTGCAATTTGAATGCAAAATTTCGGATTAATAACAGGCTTTCAATTCTATAAATATAGTGGGAAAAATCTATATTAAAATCAGTTAGTCCAATATTTGTACGAGATTTAATTAAACTGGTAGATTATTTATCTGCAAAAGAACTAGCATAATGCTAGTTCTTTTTTATCAATACATTACTCACCATTAATATTTGCTTAGAACTGTAGAGATTTAAATTATTTCCACATATACATAATTATCTTACCTATGAAAGGAGTGCATTTCTTGGAGAAGGTTTTATTTTTTGGAGACCCAGGTATTGATGATTCGTTTGCAATTATGTATGGCTTACTGCATCCTGAAATTGAAATTGTTGGTATCGTAACTGGATATGGAAATGTTGAACATATACATGCCGCTCATAATGCCGCATATATTTTACAGTTAGCAAACAGACAAGATATTCCTGTAATTAGCGGTGCAACAGGCCCACTTACAAATGAGATTACAACGTATTACCCTGAAATCCATGGACCAGAAGGATTAGGGCCCATCCATGTACCGGAAAGTGTGTTATCTATTCCTATATACAATTTTGGTAGTATTGCTGCGATTCTTGTAAAGTATGGAGAAGATTTAACAATTGTCGATGTAGGAAGATCTACCTCGTTAGCGATTGCTTTTAATTTATGGAACGACTTGATGTTAAATATAAAAGGAATTTATTTTATGGGTGGTGTCTTTTTAGAAGCAGGGAATGTTACTCCATTAGCAGAGGCAAACGTGTACGGAGATCCTATAGCAAGTCAAATTGTATTTCAGCAAGCGAAAAATATAACGTTATTCCCTTTAAATGTAACAAATAAAACGGTTTTAACCCCAAGTGTATTTACTTATATTTTAGTTAATACACAAAATCCATTTAAGCCGATTATGAAACCCATGTACGATTATTATTTATCAGCATACCAAAAACTCAATCCATCTATTGAAGGGCCATTATTACACGATGTACTTGCTATAAGCGGTTTAGTGAATCCTACATTTTTAAATTATACATCTCGAAAAGTGACTGTAGACATATGTGGCGAAACGAAGGGACAAACTTTTGCTGATTTTCGCCCACACTCTAAATCTGATGGGGCGCGTATAGCGTTACAATTAGATGAGGAAAAATTTATTCATGATTTTATGAAAATCATGTTATAAGTTGATGTCGAAAAAGGGAATCATTTCACTCCGTTGAATATAAAAGATAAATTCTCTTTTTAAAGGAGCTTAAAATAGTGAACGTCCAATTAAAAATTGTTACGAGAGAAAATTGGGAAGACGCATTAAAGTTACAAGTTAAAGAAAACCAAATACACTTTGTTCCGGCAGTGGCAGTATCACTTGCTAAAGTATACATAAAACCAGATGGTGAAAATGTCGAATATATTCCATTCGCTATATATGATGGTGACCTTATAGTTGGTTTTATTATGCATGCTTTTGTACGAGAGTCAACAGATATGTATTGGATTAACGGATTTATCATTGATGAAAAAAAGCAAGGAAAAGGATATGGAAAAGCAGCATTACAGGAAATCATTAACTTAATAAAAAATAACTTTAAAGAGTGTGAGGAAATTAGATTAACTGTCCATAAAGATAATATTTCTGCAAAGAAACTATATGAATGTTATGATTTTAAACCATTAGGAAATGTATATGACGGTGAGGAAGTATATCGCTTATTGTTGTTGAAATAAAGATGTACTGTTTTGAATAAAGTTATATCGTGTATTTATAGTGAAAAGGAAAAGAACATCTAGAATTGAAAGATCGATTAAGAAACTGTTTTGAAACAATAAGTTGTTCCGTTAAAGGGTCATATTGCGGAGAATTGGTTGTACTAATTCATATAAATTATCGCAAACTCAATTCACGCAATTATTTAAACATTTTATTATAAAACAGTATTTATATATACTTAAACTATCATTAATAAAAACATCAATGGAGGAACTAATATGAAAGAAAGCAATAAAAAAGAGTTGTCACTAGAGCAACGTGAAGAATTACTACAAACATTGAAAGATCGTTTTGAGAATAATATGAACCGTCATAAAGGTCTAGAATGGGCTAATGTTCAAGAAAGGCTGGATGCTAATACTGAAAAGTTGTGGTCGCTCAACGAAATGGAACGAACTGGTGGCGAACCTGATGTTGTTGATTTTGATAAAGAAAAAGGCGAATATATTTTTTATGATTGTTCAGCAGAAAGTCCTAAAGGTCGTAGAAGTGTTTGTTACGATCTTGAAGCGCTAGAATCAAGAAAGAAACATAAACCAGAAAATAACGCTATTGATATGGCAACTGCCATGGGTATTGAACTATTAACGGAAGAAGAATATCGTACATTACATAATCTTGAAAATTTCGATATGAAGACGTCGAGTTGGGTGCAAACACCTTCTGATATTAGAGAACTTGGCGGTGCCCTTTTTTGCGATTATCGCTTTGGACACGTCTTTGTGTATCACAATGGGGCAGAATCTTACTATGCCGCAAGAGGCTTTCGTGGTTCGTTAAGAGTCTAAAATTTGTACAGGCAGGTAAATTTGAAGTAGAGAATAGATTTGCTTAGGGAATAGTAGTGATTGCATACTTTAGCTAAGGCTTCGATTTTGAGGCCGCAAAGAATAGGGCTAATCAAACCTTATTGTAAAAGAATGAATCAACTAAAAATATTAAGAGTATGTTTTGATAATTTTCTTCATAAACATACTCTTTTTTAGAATCATTTATCAAAATTATTAGTTTTAATTAACGTATAAACGAGAACTTGTAAAAGGTACTCTTGCAATTATCAATGAAATTCACCCATATGAAACACCTATGATTTATATTATCCCGCTTTTAAATGAAAATTTTCGAGCAAGTATAAAGTGAATGATTAGGAGGAATACAAAATGAAAAGTAAATTCCATCATATTGTACGAGCTATCATGATACAAGATGAAAAACTACTAGTTGCTGAATACATAGGCCATCACTATTTTTTACCCGGTGGTCATGTTGAAATTGGGGAATCAGCAGAGAATGCACTAATAAGAGAGTTACGAGAAGAACTTGGAGTAACTTGCAGTATAAAACAATTTTTAGGCGTCATAGAAAATCAATGGCAAGCCAAAGAAACCCTCCACCATGAAATTAACCACATTTTTGAAATAGATTCAAATGAGTTAAAATCCGATTTCACTCCAATATCTAAAGAGTCCCATTTAGCATTTCACTGGATTGATTTTAATAAAGAAAATATAAATTCCTATACAATAATGCCGACACCTTCAGTAAAAGAATTACTAGAAAGAAAATTAAGTGATGAACTATTAACTTGCTGGATTAGTAACTTTTAATTGTCTCTATTTATATTAATTCCGTCCACTAAAAGAATATAAAGAAAATAGGCTCATAAACAAGGTACATCACCTAGTGTAAAGTCATATTTTGTTGATGTACGCATTTAGTCTATAGCCTTATTTCTACTTTATTTTTAAAAGTAAATAAACTCGAAAATTTGGACGGAATTTACATTTGTAAATGGAGGGTTTCATAATGAATGAGTTTCAACAAGAACTACAAGCGTTAAACCTTAATGCTTATCAACCTGGTAATGTTGTGTATTGGGATCAGCAACAAAATCAATATCCATATTACTACATTCAAGACGATGCACGACGTTGTGGCGGATGCGGTGGCGGCGGACGTTGTGGCGGTGGCGGTTGTGGTGGTCGCTGTGGTGGTTGTGGCGGCGGACGTTGCGGCGGTTGCGTAGGTTGTGTAGGCTGTGTTGGTTGTTTCAGCTGTTCTAATTGCTGGAACTGGTGGATTATTTAAGTACTATAGATCAATAATATTTCACATGAAAGAAAAGTGCAGATGCAAAGTTATAATGTATTGAAACTTTTCTTTCATGCTGTTATTTTTATATGTTTTAGGGGGATATTTATTTGTACAAATATGAAAAATTAATTTCATGGGTAGAAAACATTAAAGAGACAAATCAAAGTTCTACGGCGGCACTTTGTATTATGAAAGATAATAAGATTGTGCTAGAGCATTATAGTGGAACGCATTCAAATACTCCTACTAGTAAAAAAGTAACTATATCTTCACAATTCAATGTCGCTTCCGCAAGAAAAAGCTATTTAGGATTAATGGTAGCTTATGCAGTTTATGAGGGGGAAATAAAATCTCTTGATGACGAGGCTGTAAATTATTTTAAAGAATATGATCCTTCATTACTTGGAAAGACAACGATAAGACATTTAGTAACTCATTCACACGGTTTAAATGAAACCGATGATGGGACAGCTTTTCGTGAATTTGAGCCGGGACAAGCTTGGGCGTACAGAGATATTAATGTAAGAATGGTGACGCAGCTTATTTATCAACTGTATAATAAGAGTTTTCCTAAACTATTAAAGGAGCGTGTATTCATACCTGCTGATTTCAAAGAAACTGGATGGAGAATAAAACAAGATGATAATTTAGTTAAGGTTGTTGTAAACCCAGATGAAGATGCAATAAGTAGTGTTGGTGCAGTAGATGACGGCTCCGAGAAAAATCTTTTTGTCTCCGCGAGAGAATTTGCCTACTGGGGGAACCTGCATTTAAATAAAGGGTTTTTAAATGGTAAACAAATTGTGCCAAAAGAAGTTATAGCACTTGCTACGAGCTTACAAAGTCCAGAGTATACAAATAAAGAACTACCTCAAAACGGGTTGTTTTGGTTCGTTCAAAATGAACCTGCTTTATTTAGCGAACTTGGTGAGCGAGTTCCTAAAGGTTCCTATCAAATATTAGGAATTACAGGACCAACGATATTAGTCATTCCAGAATATAATGTCGTCGTTGCTAAAATGTACAATAAAAGATACAACTATGGTGGGGATAATTATTTATATTATTTACGTGAATTTAGCAATTTAGTCGCTGATACATTTAGTAGCAGTAAAAATAATATGGTTAGGGTATAACTACTCCTATAATAAAAAGGAGTGAACTTTAATGAAAAATGAAGTGAATAAAAATAAAAAGCAAAATATAAAGGATGTAAATACAGAACAAAACGCGATTTATAGCGATCCGAAAGATGCAGCTAATATGCAAACTGTACCGCAGCCGAAAGACTTTGAGGAAATTGAATATTAATTTTCTCTCCGACTTATTTATGAAAGAAAAATACGTCTTAAGTCTCATCACTTTCAGCAAATTATTTGATAACATATATACATAAGCATTCGAAAATGTCTTATCTTAACAAAGCTTTCTTTAAATGCTGTATATAACCTACAAAAAGGCACTTCTTGATGAAGTGTCTTTTTGTGTAAGCTAACTCAATTTCCATTTTCCGTACAGTATCTTGCAATTTATCATGGATATACTAACTGTGAAAATTCATGTCATGATAAAAGAAGGGGACAGTTAGCATGAAACAAACATCTATAAATCCATTGCTAATTGTTCTAGGTACAATCATTGTTCAAATTGGCCTAGGAACAATTTACACATGGAGTTTATTTAATCAACCCCTTGTAAGTAAGTTTGGATGGAACCTCAATTCAGTCGCGATCACGTTCTCAATTACGAGTTTTTCTTTATCATTCTCAACTCTATTTGCAGGAAAGCTACAACAAAAATTTGGACTTCGTAAACTTATCGCTACTGCAGGAATTGTTTTAGGTCTTGGTTTAATACTTAGTTCACAAGTTTCCTCATTACCATTACTTTATTTATTAGCCGGTGTTGTCGTTGGATACGCTGATGGAACAGCGTATATTACATCACTATCTAATTTAATTAAATGGTTTCCAAACCGTAAAGGACTTATTTCTGGTATATCTGTTTCGGCATATGGAATGGGAAGCTTAATCTTTAGATATATAAACGGAAATCTTATCAACAGTCTTGGAGTATCACAAGCATTTTTATATTGGGGTATTATCGTCTTACTATTAGTGTTGATAGGATCATTCTTCTTACGTGAAGCAATTGTAAGTAACACTGCAACTGAAACATTACACAATGATTATACGCCGCGTGAAATGATGAAAACGAAACAAGTATATCTCTTATTTTTCATGTTATTCACATCATGTATGGGCGGACTGTATTTAATCGGTATGGTAAAAGACATCGGGGTGCAGCTCGTTGGTCTTAGTGCAGCGACTGCCGCAAATGCCGTCGCAATGATCGCAATCTTTAATACAATAGGTAGAATTATTCTTGGAACGTTATCAGATAAAATAGGTCGATTAAAAATCGTCTCTGCTACATTTATTATTATTGGATTGTCCGTCTTCACTTTAAGTTTTATTCCACTAAATTACGGAATTTATTTTGCTTGTGTAGCAAGTGTTGCCTTTTGCTTTGGTGGTAACATCACTATCTTCCCAGCAATTGTCGGAGACTTCTTCGGATTAAAAAACCATAGTACAAACTACGGGATTGTTTACCAAGGTTTCGGATTTGGTGCACTTGCGGGATCATTCATTGGAGCACTACTTGGCGGATTTCAACCAACCTTCATTACAATCGGTGTTCTATGTGTTATATCTTTCGTTATCTCTATAGTAATCCGCCCTCCAAATGCAGAAAAGAAGAAGGAAATAAAACAGTTAAATCGAAAAATAGCTTAATGCTAAGAAAGAGTCCTTATGCTAGGGCTCTTTTTCATTACAGCATAATGTATAAACAATGGATGCCATTCAAAAAATCTAATTTTGTCCCTGTACTTACTACATAACTAACATTAAAGAAGATAGGAAATTCCGATTATTAAATTGAATAAATAATGTAAAGGGGCGTGATAGTTAAAATGCAAATAGTAAAGCAATGGGTACAAGAAGATAGTGATTACATAAGAGAAAAAGTAATTGAATATAACCAAAAACAACTTTCAAATGAAGAAAAAACACCTTCAGAAAAGATTAGTTTTATAGTAAAAAATGCAAAAGAAGAAATAGTAGGAGGGATAACAGCAATAACATTCTGGCATCATGTATATGTTGACTTCCTATGGGTTTCTGAAGAATATAGATACGAAGGATACGGTAACAAAGAAGAATTTACAATTAAAAAAGAATGTAGGCTAATCAACTTAAATACTTTTAGTTTCCAAGCCCCCAATTTTTATAAGAAGCATGGATATAAAGTGATAGGGGTAAGTGAAGATTATCCTAAAGGGCATAATCATTACTATTTAGAAAAAAGGTTATAAATGAATCATTAAAGAGTGTATTATGATTAATCTTTTTCAAAATATGCTCTTTTCTTTTGTGTGTCTATTAACACGATATCGTTTCGTATTAGTTATTTACTCAAATTACTTTTTATGAATCAAAACAATTTAATGATAGAATGAAATAAAGACAGAAAATTTTCACCATTCAAGGGGGTTACATATGAAAAAAGTAAATGTTACATACGCACTTCTATATGATGAAACTCATGAAAAGCTATTAATGGTTAAAAACAAAGGGGAAAATGGTTCTTATTACACTTTACCAGGTGGAGCAGTTAAATTCGGGGAAACGTTAGAAGAGGCAGTAATTCGTGAAGTGAAAGAAGAAACAGGGCTAGACATATCCGTAAAAGGGGTTTGTTCCATTAGTGAAGCCTTTTTTGAGGAGAGAGGACATCATGCAATCTTCTTTAATTTTTTAGGAGAAATAACCGGAGGGGAAATCTGTATATCACGGCCAAAAGAGATTGAGGAGATTACCTGGATGGAATTAAATTCAGCAGAACCTTATTTACGTATACCAGAACACTTAAAAAGCCTTTTACAAAAGAAAGAAACAGTTCCTTATATTTTTAATGGAACTATTATTCATCAATCTTCATAAAGATAGTATTTAATTTAAGGCGGGGGAAAAATGGAGTTTATCGTTAATCACAAACAATTTACACAAGCTCTTTCAGAAGTAAGTAAAGCTATCTCAACAAAAACTTTAATTCCTATATTATCCGGAATAAAGATAACAGCAGATCAATCTGGAATTACTTTAATCGCAAGTAATTCGAATATTTTCATTGAAAAATTTATACCTATTTCAATTGAAGACGAACAAATTACAACTATTTTAAAAGCAGGAAGTATTGTTGTACCAGCAAAGTATTTCATTGAAATTATTAAGAAAATGCCAAGTGAGATTTTAATAAAAAGTATGAATGAGCAGTTGATTACAATTCAATCAGATGAAATTACTTTAAACTTAAATGGACTCTCGGCAAATGAATTTCCTAATGTACCATTTTTAGACGCACATACAGAAATACAAGTAGAAACGGAACAGCTGATTGAGGTATTCAAACAAACTGTCTTTGCAACTGCTAAAAATGAATCTAGACCAGTTCTTACTGGCGTACATTTCGTTATTGATCATAACAAATTAATTTGTGCTGCTACTGATTCGCACAGACTGGCTTTACGTGAAATACCCATTTCTTCACATGCGAAATTAAATTGCATTGTACCAAGTTCCACTATTAGTGAACTACTAAAATTAATGAACAGTAATTCAAATTTAGTATACATATATCTTTCAGAGAGTCACATTACTTTTAAATTCAGTACAATTACGTTGTATTCAAGGCTTATTGAAGGAAAATATCCTAATATATCCGGCCTAATTCCAAATGAATCCCAAACGGTTATTAATATAGATAGAAAAAAGATTTTACAAGGTGTAGATCGGTCAAGTTTATTGGCTAGTGAATGGGCAAACAACAACGTTAACTTAGAAATCATCGACGAATTCACAATACAAATCTCTTCTAACGCTTCTCAGATTGGTAAAATATCCGAGACACAACAAATAGATGCTATTCACGGCGAAAAGCAATTAAATATATCTTTCGATGGACGATATATGGTCGATACTTTAAAAGCAATAAAAGAAGATAGAGTTACTTTAAGTTTTGGCGGTTCCATGAGACCGATATTAATTGAAGCAGGTGAACAATCTGCAGCAGTATATTTAATATCACCTGTTAGAACTTATTGAGAACAAAGGAAGGAATTAAATTATATACAAGCACACTTTATGTTTTATAAAAAGAAATGAAGAAATACTTATGCTAAATAGAGAATATGATCCTGTAAAAGGATTATGGAACGGTGTAGGAGGGAAGATATAAAAAGGAGAAACACCGTTAGAAAATGCAATTCGTGAAATAAAAGAAGAAACAAATATAGATGTTGAACAAAATCAAATTCAATTTAAAGGCATTATTAAATGGGAGGATTCCTCATATTCTGCTGGCATGTATGTCTATTTAGTAAAGCTACTTAATGAATTTACATATCACACTCCAAAAAAAGTCTCAGAAGGAATTCTAGATTGGAAAGAGGTATCTTGGATTCTAAGTGACTATAATTACGGCGTAGGAGAGATGATACCAAAATTTTTAACTGAAGTACTTTATAATGAATTAATATTAGAGCACTCTTGCGTTTTATCAAATCATAAATTAGTAGAGTATGAGAATAAAGAATTAGCTAAACAGACCAGCATAGTAAAGTAGTAATTAGGGGAGATTAGTATGTAATAGAAGGAGGAGCTCATGAAAAAAGGAAATCACTTATTTTGGATATATATAACTAGTGTTACTATTATAATACCCTTAATTATTTACTTAGCATTGGCAACCTCTAGCGAAAAAGATACTCTTACTCAAGTGAAAAAAGCCCCCGGTATCCCATCTGCTATTCAAGATTCAAACGATATAGAAGACCCCACAGGATATTGGACAACAGAAAAGATGAAAAATGCAATTCCAGTAGATAAAACAAAGAATTTTAATAGATGAGTCATAAATGAATAAAAAGCGAACCATCAATATTAAATTGGTTCGCTTTTTTATTATACTTACACTTCTCGCCACCAAGCAGCCGTAGGATAATCTTTAGATTGTAACGCAATAACTTCACCGATTTGTGGCGTTGCAATATTAACCCCTAAACGATTTGCTTCTTTCGTAACACGTTCAATAGGATCACTCCATTCATGTAATGCTAACGTAAAAGCACCCCAATGAATAGGAACGAGCAATTCTCCTTTAACGTCAATATGAGCTTGTACTGTTTCTTCTGGCAACATATGAATTGCAGACCATCTCGTATCGTACTGCCCGCATTCCATTAAAGTAAGATCGAATGGACCATATTTCTCACCAATTTCTTTAAAGTGAGGAGCATAACCGCTATCACCACTAAAGAAGACTTTAGTTTCTTGACCAAGAATAAGCCATGAACACCATAACGAACAATCTCTATCTGTCATACTTCGTCCAGAGAAATGCCTTGCAGGTGCACAAACTAACTTAATATTATCAAACGTAATTTCATCCCACCAATTATGCTCACTAATTTTACTAGGTGAATTAAATGGTCATAGTGATTATGAGAAATGATAATCGCATCAATTTCCTTGAAATCTTCACGTTCTAAAGAAAAAGCACCACTATAGCGTTTACTATTAAAAACAGGGAACGGGGAAGAGGCATCGCCAAACATAGGATCTAACAACAGCTTTTTACCTTCTATTTCCAAAAGAGAAGCAGAGTGACCAAACCATGTAACACTCTCTAAAGACCCATTATCTTTATTCGGTAAAACGATAGGTAAGTCTTTTATAGGACGTAGCTTTGTTTTCATTTTAAAGTAATCAGTCATTAAACCGATAATATCTTTCGGATTAAAACTTACATCAGTCGGAATTTGATTCATATATTTCTTTTTCATTAGTTCTCCTTTTTACGTTTAACAATATACGTATGTTGTTATTCTAGCTGTTATTAGTGTAAACTATATCATTTTACCTTTCATCTTTAATGCAGTATATTTCATAAATTCTTCAAATTTATTATTATATAAAATAGAATTCATTTAGCAGCAGCTAAAACTAATATTATGTATTTGTAAATTGTTTTGTTTAAGTAAATTCTTTCTCATAAACAACAAAGAACGTACGTTTCGTTATATGTTATAGAAGCAGGTAGGTAACTAATTATCCAAAGGAAGGAGAGTCTATAAATGCTTGAGGAAAGAAAAAAGAAGTCAAAATGTAAACTATCAAATAGCAATAACTAAATATAGAATTCTAGATAACCTTAGTATAGGTATCAACATAGCTATACTAAGGTTTTTTATTTAAAATCATTAAAGGATACTTATTTTTATTTATAGAACATAGTAAATACATAGATTTTACAATTAAATTACTAAAAAAGAAGGGAGTTTAAAATGCTTGCTAATTATTCTCCGGAGAAAATACTTAAAACAACTTATGAGACAAAAATGATTTCATCAGGTGACAATTATCCAACTCTAAAAATAAGCGGAACAAACCTTCAATATTTACTTGTAATGCTCCATCTGGGCATAGAATCAAATACTATAAAAACGAAGCTAAATTGGACTAACGAGGAATTCGAAAAACAAATGCACGCATTAGAACTAGAAGGTTTATTGAATGAGACAGAAGGGAGTTACTATCCAACATGTATGGTTATAACAGCTAATGAAGGAGAAAAACTGTATAACCTATGTGAGCCTCTAATTAAAACTGCACTTAACATAATTGAAAAGTATTCTAATCAAATTGATGCTATGTCCAAAAGAATCGAGACATTTAATCATTTATCTAAAGAATCGTATTGTCTTTTACTATATAGTGGTGTGTTATTAGATTTTGGACAAATAATTAACATTGAAGAAAACTATTTAGAAACAGAACGGCCTTTGAGAAACAATAAAAGATATTATTATGCAATTCTAGAACAAGAACAAACAGACAAAGAGTCCTTTGGAATGTATGGTAATACGTATTTAGATTTAGGAGAAGTTCAAATTATCCCAGTGTTTACAGCCGTAGATTTATCTATACTTAACGAAATCGCGAACACGATCAGTGAAGATTTGATTTTATTATGTAAAGAAAATGAAAAGCCTTTAAAAGAATACTTTGCAAGCAGCAGATACTCAAAAGAAATAACTTACGAAGAATTTTTTATTTGGTGGTATCACTTTTTCTATACAAAAGTAACTGAAGAATTAATACAAAAAGGCGTAATTATAACAAGCGCTCAAAAAAATCAAACGTACATAATCTATTAAAAACTTTAAATTAAAGTGACTAATATACTTTTGCATATGTAGCAGCTGAATGATGTATAGACAATAATTAGTAAATAGAGGATAATCCGAAATCAAAACCTAATATAAAGAAAATAAGATATTAAAAGGAGAGAAGAGCCATGCAAAAGAAATTTATCAATCCGGAAACTATGCCAGCAACTTTTGGATACTCACATGTAGTTGAAGTTAGTAACGCTAAACGAACAATTTACATATCTGGACAAGTAGCGATTAATGCTGATGGTCATATAGTCGGGAATGAAGATTTAGGTACACAAACACGCCAAGTATTTGAAAATATTAAAGTAGCATTAGAAGCTTCAGAATTAAATTTTAATAATGTAGTAAAATTAACATTTTTCTTAACAGATATTTCTCAAATGGCCATTGTTAGAGATGTTCGAGATCAATACATTGATACTAAGAATCCACCAGCAAGTTCAGCTGTAGAAGTTAGAAAGTTAATTAACGATAACTTATTAATTGAAATCGAAGCAATTGCTGTAGCAAACTAATTTTAAAAACTTATTCTTAAACATATCAACGCAATTAGTTCACTTTAAACGAATTGCGTTTTTTATTAACTAAAATATAAATTATACACGGAGACATTCTTATCAATAACACAACATAAATAACTTAAAAAACAAATAACCAAACAATCTACAACACATTATGAACCCAATTAAAAAGGGGAGCCTAACAACGATAGCTAACATATAATAAGTTTATTACTTTTTACTAGTTAACATAATATATATTATACGAAGTTGTATAGAGTAAGTGTTTATCTGTATCAAAAACCAAGTAAACTATACTTAATGAGACGAAACAGGGATTTTTAATGAGATTCACATAAAATCTTATCTAAATGAATTTCTACAGTTTTTATCGTTTATTTTGCTATAAATTAATCACAGCAAATCTTAATCGATTAATTATCGTTTAACGAGTCAAAAATAATTTTGATTAGCACGGAATTTTTTTATGCGAAATAAATTTTTCTATACAAATGATAAATTTCATTTTATGTTTTGCTTTATAGATTTATTGCTAATTACATATGTTTTATTATTTTATATTTTTGTTGTTATTTCTTTTATTTACGCTTGACTTTCATTGTATTCTTCATTCTAGTTAACATAACGTTTATTTTTAACGTAAAAAAATCCTCCTCACCTTCAGGAAGATTTCTTTTGCTAGCTAGTAATCCATTTATCTATTTTTAGTAACAATCCCAATTGTAAATAACATTGGAAAAATCTAGATTTAATAAATCATCTTTCTTTATAAAGAAATTAGCAACACCAGAATCTCCCCACATAATATTTAATGAATCATCTGTATCGATTTGCAGCAATAATATATCATGTTGCTGGTATTTTTCTTCCCATTCCCTTGGATCTGTCTGTGTGAAAAATGGATAACCACCAATTTTATGCCCTTGATCTTTACATAAATCGTCATACAGTTCGCCTAATTCTGTATTATTTTCTTCATCAACAATTTCTTCCCAATCAATTTCCTCACTAAACATCTTTTCAAATCGATAATCCCTTGATGTTACGGGTTGATAACCCAATTCAAACTTTAATTTCGCTGCTTCAGGTATGATAAAGTCCTCTAATTCTGAAGTGTTTAAATAACTAAAATCAGTAATAACCTTATTTAAATCTTCTATAATTGTAGAATGATAAATAATTCGAAAGTCTTTTTGGATTGTTGGATGATCAAAATCTGCTCCGTAAAGCTCATCTTCAGCACTTACGAAAAACTGTAGCATACCCTTTTGAGGCATATATTCAACATGCGGCATTTCTTCAAAGTTTAGCTGCGCAAGTAACATCATAGGTTGTCCATTTGAATCTTTAGGATGCTCTTGATCTATAGGTACATACGGATAGCCACCAAACTTACTTTCAAAAAGAGTTGTTTCTGCTTGCGTTCCAGACACTTTAATATACGGTTTCACACTTTCTTCTAAAATACTACGATACTGCTCTAGTTCTTTCGGAATTTGAAGTTGATACGTATTCTTCATTACATTTGCCTCCCCTTAATAATGAATTGAAAATGCCTTACTTAATTATATAGCAAAAGATAACTTCATTGAAAATCGTTAAATATCCGTTTTCACCCTAGTTTTTTGCGCACTTGGTGGACAAAGTAAATTATGTTCTAAAACCTTTTTATTAATAGTTCGAATTAAATCCGCTGCTTCTGCAGTATTTGTAGTTTCTTTTAGCCTTTCTTTTAAATCATCAATTTCCTTTGAAAGTTCAATCCACCTAGGCAAAACATGATTATTTTTCAAAGTTCTATAAAGTTGCTTGTCAGGATTATACGAAAGATCTTTATCAAGATTAAGAGGTTTCCCTTTCCCAGGTAAATCATTAAACGCTCCTGTCTTTTCTGCCTGTTTAACGATAGAGCTAATATGATCTTCATACGTGAACGACCAAACTTTTTCATCTTTAACTAAAATTTCTTGTTTTTTAAGTTTTTTATCTAGCTCATCTTGATTCATAGATTCTCTCTCCTTTTTATTTTATAGTGTGGTTTTTGTATATTTTAATGCTTTCAACCCATCAAATAACTTTTCTCGCCACCAAACACCGTCATGACCGCCTTGAAACTCTTCATAAGTAATTTGGTATCCTTTTTCTTTTAAAGCTTTATACAGGCGTCTATTAGCCGTTAAAAGAGGTTTGTTTTCAAGTTCTCCTGCTGCTATGTAAAAATGAGGTTGACTCGTATTAGAATCTATAGATGAAATTTGATTTTCAATCCAAGGAATTTGATTTTCATAACCATCCTTTTTCCAATGCACGGATCCAGACATTGACAACACGTTTCCGAAAACATGTGGATTTTGAAGCGCTGCATAAAAAGCTGCTAAGCCACCAAGACTGAAACCAGCAATTGTTGTATGATTCTTTTCTTGATATACGTGATACCTAGCTTGAATCCATGGAAGTAGTTCCTCCGTTAAAAATGTATTCATTTTATCGTTATAAGTTAGCTCTTCTAGTCGATCAACGGGTTCTATTGCAACAGCAATACAAGATGGGATTTCTTTTTCGTATATTAAATAATTGAGTGTTCTTGCGATTGAAAGGTTATTAATGAATGAATTCCCATCAAACACAATGAGAAGTTCTTGAAGATGTGAAGTGTGAGAATAGTCATGAGGCGTATAAATATAAATTTTACGTGTGTCATTTAAAATCGTACTATGAAAAGAATATGTTTCAATTTTTCCAGATGGATAATGATCTGAAGGAAAACGACTGCTATACTGTACTTCCATTCCTATGTTTAACACAGACGCTTTATTGGCATCTTCTCCAAATGTATTTTTATTAAATCGATCTAGTTGGTACTTTTCACTGCGCTTTATCCAATCATTTTCGAAAAAATCGTTTACTGAAAAATAGTACGTTGAAATAAAACTCTCATCCGTCCTAAACGTTACATACCAAATATCTGTCTGTAACAACCGTTGTAGTTGATTTACAGACAGATCCCAACCAGGAAAACTACCGAATACATAAACGTTTTCAGTTTTTTGATCCCCTAACCATATATACGTTATAAGCTTATACTGATTTTCTACAGGACATTGTTCTATTAGTGGCGTATTATTTGACTTTATTTCATGCAAAAAAGTATAAATTGCTTTCTCGTTTCCTTTTTTTAATTGATTATTAAGCTCCTCTAACTTAGGACTAATTATTGAAGTCACCCATCTGCCTCCTTTGTATTTCTTTCTTTTCACTAGATTGCTTTTATAAAATTTAGGATTAGTATGTTATGTATTTAGATGAGTTATTTATTTAGAAGGTTTATCAATTGCCTGAATAGAAAGTTCCAACGCTTTTATTCTTCTTTCTAAAAGTGTTCTTTGAGGACTACCAGCCTTAGACTTATCATAGGCTCTCTCAATTGATGGAAGCAAACCAGCAAGGATATTACGAGCTTCTGCTAACTCTTCTTGGCTATACCGATGACTTTCTTGATTCCACACGTTCTCTAACACTGCTAGCCCTATACAAACGGCTTTAAGCCTTTTTTTCACTAAGGTAGTATTTGCTCCCTTTTGAGTCATCTGTGAAAAAGCATTTTCAAGTTTACGAATTGTCGATTGTAAAGATTTTATTGATTCCAATTTATCTATATTTGACACGTTTTCCATGTTACTATTGTTCCTCCTGGCTTAACTTATTTAATACTGGATATAATAAGTACTTGATTTCACTCGAAATATTTTATCATAAATAACTAACTATATTCGAATTGGATAATGGATTAAAGGAAAACGGTATCTAAACGCCTCTCCCTCCTTTACATCATTCTATATGTACTTCTTTCTTCGTATTAGAATCCCTATATAAACAAGGTATTAAAATTGTATTTTTTATGAACAAAAAAACGCACAAGCAGCATAACTTGTACGTTTTTATTTTTATTCAGTAAGATAATACAGTAATAGTTTCCGGGCCTTCTCATAATTCATGAAATCTCTATACAAAATGGGGTACTTCACAATTTCTGTTTCTATAAAACGATATTGCGGAAACCATTCAAAAAACGATTTCTTTAGCCACTTTATTTGATCAAACACAATCTCCTTTTCGTTGTTATTAAGTATGTAACTTAAAGTACCTGCTGTATGCATCCAATAATAATTTAAATCAGCGCTTATGCAATCATCTTCTGTAAACATATTATTAAAATCTTTTCGTATTTTTCGAAGGTCACAATTCGGAAACGGTTTAAGCAGCGGACTATGCATTTTCTGCAATTCATTAAAAATAACCTTTTTACCTAATAGCAACTTTCCACCCCTTTATTTCTCTATCCAATTTAATAATTTTTCATAATGATATTGAGCATCTGTATAGCCGAGATTATATAGGTTAACAAGTTTCTCTTTATTTCTTTCTATTCCGCTTATAGGAAGCTGTGCGCTTGGCTGAATTACATAAAAATTATCTTTTTGTTCGTTGTGATTCATATAAGATACAGTTTCATTATAAAAACGATAATGTTCTACTAAATGCTCTGCGATTTTTGGATATCTTCTATATAAAATTTTAGCTAGTCCAGAAAATTTATTACGCTGCTTCTCGTATCCTTCTGGCTTTGTCATTATAACAACGTTTTTTAAATAACCATCATTTTGCGCTTTAAAAACTGGAATAGGATCTATAATCCCTCCATCTAACAATTTTCGATTATCATATTCTACAGCAGGTGCTATAAACGGCACAGAGCTTGATGCACGAATAATTTTTAAAATATCATTTCCATGTTCTGTTTTATTATAATAAACTGCCTGTCCTGATTCACAATCAGTCGTTCCGATTACAAACTGTTCATTTGAATTTAGGAATGTTTGAAAATCAAACGGTACAATTTTGTTTGGTACTTCATCAAATAAAAAATCCATTCCAAATAATTCACGTTTTTGAATTAAGTTTCGATAAGATATATACCTGTGATCTGCTACTAGCTCTGTATTCACTTTTTTATTTCTTCCTTTTTGACGTGACAAATATGTTGCTCCCATACACGCTCCGGCGGATACACCGACTACATACGGAAAGAATAAGTCCCTTTCCATAAAATATTCGAGTACTCCTGCAGTATATAATCCTTTCATTCCGCCGCCTTCTAATACTAAACCGATATTTTTCATGCTATATCCCTCTACTTCTTTTTTCTTAATTATATGTTAGCACAAGATTTTAGGATGAGGTTATATAAATTAGTTGCAATAATAACAAAAAACTATTGAAGCAATGTCATAATCTATTAGTCATTCGCATGGTACAATATAAGAAACTCATTCCACATATTATAAAGGAGGAATTTCATATGGGTTTATTTAGTGGTATTTTAGGAAATGCATCAAGTGCGAGTACAGAAAGCGTTGAACGTGATTTAGAAAAGATTATGCTAGATGATGAAAAAGTTGAGCATGCTTATAAATTAATTCGTGATTTAATCGTATTTACAAATCGTCGTCTTATTTTAGTTGATAAACAAGGGATATCAGGTAAAAAAACAGAGTATCATTCTATTCCTTATAAAAGCATTACACAATTTAGCATTGAAACAGCTGGGCATTTTGATTTAGATGCAGAACTTAAAATATGGGTATCTAGTTTGAGTACACCAATTACGAAAGAATTTAAAGGTGACGATAGTGTTTTAAGCATTCAAAAAGCGTTAGTAACATATACGACGAAATAACGCCTTTCCGTATGTTTATTCATTATCGAAATTACTAACCCGAGTATTTTGGAAGAATATGCATTATTTTTGTATATTTAATCTAAAATAATATAAAAAGGTAAAGCATTTAAAATGTGCTTTACCTTTCTTTTGTATAATAAATTAAAGTTGCTTTATCATTTAATTTCTTTTTAAATTCCGCTCTTATATATCCCATCTTTTCGTATAGAAAACAATTTCGTTCTTCCTCTAAAATTGTAGCAAGCTCCCAAGTCGTTATTTCCGGAAACATCTCCTCGATTAAAATTAATACTTTTTGAGCAATTCCGTTCCCTTGATAGTTTGGAATAATAAACATCGGGCTTATCCAAAATTTAGATGCCTCTTCTTTACGTGATATACATATCGCGCCGACAAGATTCGTATTTACGAAAATTTTATAAAATCCACCGTCCAGATTATTTATTCTTGAAATCGTTCTTTCAATACGTTCATTTGCCGGACTTGTTTCATAGTCCTTATACTTTTCTAATAATGAACTAAATGATTCTACTTGCATTTGAAATATAATCTCTGCATCAATTTCTGTCGCCTTCTCTAATGTTACCAATTTAAACGCTCTCTTAAAGAAGTAATATGAGCTGTATGATGACGACCGTGCCATGCATATAGTCCAATTGCAGCAGCAAGTTTTGTTTCTCCTGATTCAGGATGATTAAATGTCTTTTCTAAATCTGCCGGTTCTAAAGAATATAATAAGTTAACCCATCTTTTATGTAATGAATCTAGCATTACAAGTGAAACATCTACTGGTAATTTCGAGTCAGGTAGCTCTGCCCATTTTTCTTCTTTGTACGGTTTAATAGTTGGATTCTTTTCTGTCATTGCTAATTTAAAGCGTATGTAGCTATTCATATGACTATCAACAACATGATGAACAACTTGGCGAACAGTCCATCCACCGACGCGATACGGTGTATCTAACTGCTTCTGATCTAAATCTTTTATCGCTCTTGCTAGTTCATTAGGTAAATCCTCTATTTCTTGAATCCATTTATCAATTATTTCTTCTGTAATAGTTCCTACGTAAGTAAATTGACCTATTGGATAACGTAAATCCTTCATGTACATGTCCCTCCCTATTATTTTTAACCCTTAGTAGTCCTCCAAATATAATGTACGAAATTTACGTTTTCCCCGTTTAAATCTACAGTAGTTGTCTCCGCTTCCTTTTCACGAGAAAATCCGTTCTTTTCTAATACAATTTGTGAAGCTATGTTATTTGTTGTTGTCATAGCATGTATTTCATTAATTTCATAGACTCTTGCTTGAGCCAAAATCAATTTTACAGATGCTGCTGCAACTCCTTTTTTAGTAAACTTCTCTCCAACTCGGTAGCCTAACGACCCAATTCGTTTTTCCTTATCTACATCAACTAAATTGATACGTCCTACAATTTCTTTTTCTGTATTACGTATGAGATGAAAATAAGAAATCCCCTCAGTTTGTTCTTTTAATAGTTCGTCAAGTTGCTTTTGAAAGTATTCATACACGTAATAATTAGAGCCACGACTTGGTACCATTGTTTCAAAAAATGATTTGTTCGTTAGTTCAAAGTTAAATAAATCTTCAGCGTCTTGATTCTTTAATTGTTCTATGTATATTTTCATCCAGTTTACCCCTTCTTGATTTACTAACTGTTATACATTCTTTTTTAACCGATAATTTTCCTGCTATTTCTTTCGCATCAGTAATACAGCGAGTAGCACTTTCGGATGAAATAGGTGAAATGGACTACGAATTAAATTCATCACTCTTACTAATCGAATATAAACGTCAGAGTCACTTGCAGATAGTTGATATATTTGTTTCGTATACCATAGCTGAAATTTTTGCTTTATCGTTAATTTTCTTTTTAGCTGAGGATGACGTGATATTTCCGTTGTAGTCATTTCCCAAGGAGTTTGTATGATATTAGCAGTTTCTTTATAAAACTGCTGTGTAAATGCTTTATCAAGCCTTTGTCTCCGTTGTAAAAGCAACTGCAATTGGTGAGCTTCCATAGCCGCAACTGAAACTCCTTGCCCGAAAACGGGATCAAAACGACATTGTGCATCTCCGACTACTAACAAGCCTTCTGGTAAATGATTAACTAAATCAAATCGCCGACGTACTTGATAAGGAATTTTGTACGTTTTGATATCTGAAATTGCCTCCGCTTTGTTTAGAAAATCTGTCACGTTAGGGATTGATAGATTTTCAGCGAAATCATAAAACTCATCATCTGTTTGTGGTGCTTTCTCATTTGCGTATCCGCTGAAAGTAACAAAATAACGATTATCCTCAATCGTTTGAATAAGTACACCATACGGATTGTCCGGGAAACTTGGAGACATTAGCATATTACAGCAGTCTAATTTCTCATTTTCTTTGAGTTTAAACATTTTAGTTGCGTAGAATAAATCGATACGCACTTTCTCTTCTTGCACTTCGATATTGTATTCACGTAACCACGCTATACTTTTTGAACCGAATCCACTCGCATCAACAACAATATCTGCTTGAATTTCTTCTTGCGTGCCAGTCTCTAAACATTTAGCTTTTACTCCACATACTTTGTTAAGCTTTCCATCTACTAATAACCCTTCAACCAATGTTCCAAATTTAATGATTACATTTGAAATTTGATCCATTCTTTTTTGGATATGCCATTCAAGCAAAAGCCTACTTTGTTGAATCATATGCACTTCTCCTATGAATGGTTGTTTCCATAAACCAAATTGATGCCATTTTATATCACGAGTAAAGTTATTTACGATGCTGCCTGCTTCTATTAATTCATTAGTAATAGTAGGAAACAATTCCTCGATTGCATTTTCTCCACCTTTTAATAACACATGAGGATGATTACTTTGTGAAACTCTTTTTCTCAAAGCTTTTCCATCCCATCTTTCGCCGACTTCTATAATGATTACTTCTTTAAAAAAAGTTGATAATGCTTTTGCTGCGAGTTTTCCTGCTATACTTCCGCCAATAACGATAGCCTTATTAAACATATTTACCCCCTTAATGAAAAAAGATCCTGCCTTGTATGAATGAAACAGGATCTAAACGAAGAATTACTAAATTAAAACACATGAGTAAATTGCAACGTTAAAATTAAAATACCTAATCCCCATACGTAATACGCGAATACTTTTAAGGAGTGACGTTTTAAATATTGAATCATCCATGAAACAGCTATGTAACCAAAAAACGCTGCTGATAACGTGCCGACAATTAAAGATGTACTAGAAATAGATTCTGCTTTCCCTTGATAAACATCTGCAAATTGCAAGATGATTGCTCCGACTATTGCTGGCGTAGATAATAAAAACGAAAAGTATGCTGCTGTTTCACGGTCTAGTTTTCTCCATAAAGCAGCGACGATTGTCATACCAGAGCGAGAAATTGCTGGGAAAATAGCAGCCGCTTGAAATGAACCGATGATAAATGCATCTTTATATGTAATGTCATCCATTTTTTTACGACCGTTTTTTTGTTTATCGGCCATGTAGAGAAAGAAACCTGTCACTAAAAACTCCCATCCAATCGTAATACCTGTTTTTGAAATATCTTCAAAGAAGTCTTTAAATAACAATCCGATTACAACTGCAGGTATCGTCCCAACAATAAGCAATAACATTAGTTTTGAAAATGGATTTTTAATTAAGTATATAAATTCTTTTTTGTAATAAATAAACACTGCAAGCAAAGTCCCGATATGCAGCATCGTATCTAAAAACAATCCAGCTTCATCTAATTGAAACAAATGCCTTCCTAAATAAAGATGTCCTGTACTACTAATCGGCAAAAACTCTGTTAAACCTTGTATTATCCCTAATATAAAAGCTTCTAACCAATTCATGATGGTCCCCTTTCTCGTTTGCTTGTACCAATATATGAAGGTTCAATTTTCGATATGAAAAAAACTATTTTTCTCTATGAATTTACTTTCATTTTATGGATATATATGTAAAAAGGAGTGAGGAGGGTTACTATGTGGCAACATACAAAATTCGGCAATATATTACTTTGGGCAGGACCTATCCTTGTGTTTATTGGGTTATGTATGACAAATGTTATTTCGGATATTCCTTTTTTTGAAGGGAAACATAAAACGCTTGGAATAATAACTTTATTTATAGGGCTTTTCTGTTTAATTGCTGCTAATCATTTTAAAAAAGGAGAAAGAAATGAAGAATGAAACACAAAAAAACAATCCTAGTATATGTGCTAGGATTGTTTTTTTACTTATTTATAAAACACTTTATCAACGTTATATTTCGCTTTGTACTTATTAATGATGTATGTTTCGTAAATTTCTCTTTCAGTTGGATCTTCTACGATACATGCATCGATACGGTATACTTCATCACGATTATTTTTGATTGGTGAAACATTATCTTCAAAATGCTTTTTAATACGTTGTCTAATTTTACGAGCTTTACCTACGAAAAGAAGTTCGTCATTAATATTGTAAAACATAAAAATGCCGCCTTTATCTCTAGGGAACAAGTGGAAATCGATAAAACCGTTAATTGGAGTAATTAATGGCTCGTCTCCTTTAATAACTTGGTTACGTTCAGTAATTGAAACATCAGCTTCAGGAATATTAATTTTAATCAAGTTCATTCACGTCCTCTTTTATTATAAAGATAAATAATAGCATAAGTATGTAAGAAAAGCTATGTTAAGAGAGATATTTCATTTTATAATTCAAATATTATAGGTATATCATGTAAACTTTTTCTCCAAATCATATGATCGTTTGATTCGCCCCAATAATCCTTCAGCATATAACTAGGTTTTCCAAACTTTTTTGTCCATATACTTTGTGCTTTTTTGTATCCACTATCTAAACAGCATTCGGTTATTCCTCTGCTAAGTAATGTAAGATACATTGTATTTAGTAGTAAACTCCCTATACCTTTTCTTTGATACTCCGAAAGTATAAATACAGTTCCTATTTCATACAAATCCTTAAGTACACCGTCTGTACAACTATTAATCAATGTACTTGCTGGACCGATTTCAATCGTTCCAATGATTTTATCGTTACTTGTATCTATTGCTAATAAAAAGTAACGACTTTCTCCATTACTATCAAAATCATTTTTCAAATATTGCTTTTTCGTGTTAATTTCATTTTCTATGTCATCTAATAATTGGGATAACCCCTCATTTTTATATGTATTCGTAATAACTATACGGAAAAACAAGTATAGTTCATCTATATCATCCGAATTCGGCCTTCTAATTTCAACGTTATACATGGCTTACATCTCCAATCTTTGAAAATATATGAGAAAGTGTATTCGTTCAAAAAGATTTTATACAATTGTTAAGACCATACTTTATATAATCTATTCATTATTATTCTACACAGCTCTGCATAGATCCAGCAGTATAGAAAACTCAGTATAAATATTAATGTAATAACTTTTATATCCATAGTCGTATGAATAGTAGGACCAAGTACAGGAAAACGGAAGATATCGAGAATGATCATAATTCCTATAAGTAGACATATCGCTGAAAAGGAAATTACCCAAATCCTCCTCTTGAATTGTAAAAAGGATACTCCTAACGCTATACCTAATAATCCTGTAGTAAAGGGAAAGACAATTAGTTCACTTGGCTCAATAATGAATAATAGGAAAATAGTAAGAATATAAGAGAGTACTCCCTCACGAATAGAATAACAAATAGCTAGAAAAATCGGTAACGTCGCGAAAGGACTAATAAATAACCCTATTCCAGGGATTAAGTTCCCCGCAGATTGAAAAATAGCAGCAAATGAACCGAGTAATGCTGTAATGACTAACCTACTTGCAGGCGTCACCTTTCTTTTATGAACAAAATTCGCATCCTGCTCTATCATCCATTGATACCAATAGCTTCTAAAGCGATTCATAAAATTCCCCCTAAAGAGACTTAATTCACCACTTTCTATTTTTATTCAAATACTTATTGGTTATGTTTTACTTTCTGCTTGTTAGGAATCACTATACAATAGATGTTTATCCATAGAAGTTTTTTTAAGAGGCGCTAAGTCGTGCGTTTGAAAAAGTATGAATTCCATATATTTTTAGACTAAGAGTTTATACCGTATCATGGAACAATTTCAAAAATAGTACCTTTGTTAAATTCAGTTACTTTCATAGAACCATAAACTCCTAAATATAATCTAGTTTGATCTAAGTTTGTTCCTAAACTAACATAATAAGCTGCTTGAGTCCCAAAATCATAAGTGGTTTCAATAACATGAAAATCATTACGTTTCCCGTCTAGAGCTGCTCTAGTAAAAGCTAACACTCCCTTTACTGGAGATTGAAATTCTTCTTTCTTAGCAAGATCAGTAAACACGATACTACCAGTTAAACTAGGAATTGTAGTTCCCATATATGGTTGTACTCCTGTAAGTGAGGTTCCTCCAAACTTATCTGCTCTGGAATCTTTATGAAAATAACTAATTAGGGGCTGTATGCGCCTCACTGATGTTTCTATTGTTTCATTATAATAAGCCATTGTTCTCTCATCCAAAGTAGGATTCTCAGAACAGTGCCTTATAAAAGAAGTAGGAAATTCTCCTTCCCATCCTCGCCAACCAAAATTAATAAATCCATCTTGATTGGGAGTGGATCTCATTAAATGCGTTTGAACAAGTTCGGTAACCGGTATGGGTTTATAATGAACAAACGAAAAAATAGACTCTACAATATCCTGCCCGACATTTCCAGCATATTTGATATATTGATTATAAAACCTTTGAAATGAAATACCTGTTATATTCCGAACTCCTTTCGCAATTACTGTAAGTGTTTCTTGTATAGATAAAGGAAACTCATTAAAGCGTGTAACTACTGGAGGGTTATTTATGAATGTATTTTTACTTACATCAATTTCAATTATTTTGCCCGCTATTTCTAAATCATCCTGGCTTAAATTAAATGGATCATAACCCGATCCACCATCTCCATTTGTAAAAACAAGTTTTCCACTCTCAGGTGAAAAGTTTAAACTATTGACTCCGTTATGATTAAAAAAGGGCCTTCTTATGTTAAGTAATGTCCGTCGTTTTTGAGGTTGACTATGTGATTGTAAAATCCATTCCTCAACCGTATCAATATGATCATATTGAGTATCTCTATTTACCCACTTTAAGTTTAAAGTTTTCGGATCACACGGATTAGGTTTAAAAGGTTCAGAAAGGGCACCCGGACCTTGAGTGCCAGCTACTGAATAATGAAGGTAAAATAAACCGTTTTGATAAAATTGTGGATGAAACGCTAGTCCTAGCAATCCGCGTTCATCATAACCGCTACTAGAGACACCTTCTTCAAACGTGCCTAATTTGATAATTCGCGGGCGAATATCTAAAAAAGTCCTTATAACTCCGTCTCCTATGTAAAAGATTTCTCCTACCTGGGTTGCAATAAATAACCTTTCAATTGAGTCACCTGGTAGTATAGTTGTTTTCAAAACAGTAGGTAAATTGAACTTACTTGCAATGGGTCGTAAACTAACCTTAACTTTTGTCAACTTACTTTACACCCCTTTAATTGCGTTTTATTAAAAGAATATGATTAGAACTGTTCAATTAGTATCCAATTAGGGACTAGGGAATTGGATACTAGTTCTGACTGCGCTGCTTTTCCTGCTTCTCCATATAACTACGCATCCGTCGCATATATTCAGGTGCGTCCATTCGATTCCCTGCGATCATTTCAATAATACAGAGTCTTTTGGCGCTTTCCTTTTCAGCATGGATTATAGCCTGATCAAGCTCTCCATAGGTCCGGACCGTAACGGTAAACGCGTTACCTCCAAAAGCTTCGACCAGCTTGGTGTAAGACCATTGAGGGATTTCGTTGTACTTTTGATCCTCTGTTTTGACATTTAAATATCTCTCGATTGTATAACCATCGTTGTTCAAAACAAAGATTATAGGCTTGCAGCCGTAATAGAGCATAGAACTGATTTCCTGTACCGTTAGCTGCAGGGCACCGTCACCTGTAAACACCAATACTCGGCGTTCCGGCGCGGCCATAATAGCACCAAACGCCGAAGGGATTGCGTAACCGATGGACTGCCATCCACCTTGTCCAATATATGTTACATTGCCCGGCAGTCTTATCTCTCCCATTCCGTAATAAAGCGTTCCGGTCTCGGCGATTACAATATCCTCCTCTTTCAGCATGCGCTGAAAACGTGGATAATAGCCGTCCGCCATTAGAGGTCCGTCGGCAATAGTTGTGAATTGCTCATAAGGGAATGACAATTTTTTTGTCAAACCTTTGCCTGTATAACTCAACTTCTGCACAGCAAGTAGCATGTCGGCTGCAAGAACATTCGGATATTCCGCCTCAGCGATTTTAACTATATCTGGTTGAATATTGACAGTTATCAGTGGGTTCAGCTTTGCGGTAAAATTTGCGGTGTTTGTATCCGCCCATACCATACCAATCGCAATGATACAATCTGCATTCTCCACTGTACTTTGGACTTCAGTCCTCCCGAAAGAGCCTAAATACATTCCGATATAATTTGGATGGTTCTCGTCGAATCCGCCCTTCCCGTACATCATCGTTACAACAGGCACATTCATTGCATCGGCTAGCTGCCGAGTCGCTGTCTGAAGGCCGAATCGCATCGTTTTCACATCCACCAAGATAACTGGTCGGTGGGAACGTTCCAAAAGCAGACGGACATGATTCACTGCAGCCTGAAGGGTATTCGGGTTGGATGTTGGACGTGGTGGTGCCGGTTCTGTCCAGACTTTAATCGGCTTGGTCACTAAATCATTAGCCACAACCAGGTATACCGGCTTTTTCTTTTCCTTAGCAATGCGAATCGCAGTCTGAATCTCAATCTTGGCATTTTCTGGTGTAAGCACGGCAGTATAAGCCGTTATCTGCTCATACACCTTGCGAAAGATGTCAAAATTTCCATCCATTAAGGTGTGGTGCATCAGCTTATGCTCTTTTTGATCCTTCTCAGGAGGGGCACCCACAATGTGTATTATTGGCACATGCTCGCTGTTGGCTCCCGCTATCGCATTGCATGCGCTGAGCTCCCCGACCCCAAATGTCGTAATAAGAGCCGATATTCCTTTGATTCTTGCATAGCCATCTGCAGCGTAGCCCGAGTTTAGTTCATTTCGTCCTTCTATAAAACGGATGCCGTTATAACACTCCAAAGTATCAAGAAGTGTAAAATTATAGTCCCCTGCGACACCAAAAATTTCGGTTATGCCCTCGAATTTCAGGCAATCGAACAAATACTGGCCAACCGTTTTTTGAGCAGGGCCCCTTTGTAAACCAAAGCTGCCCGTATTAATCATGTTGTCCATCGCTTGCTCACTCCTTATCTATTTCTTGGGCTTGTTCTATTTTATAGTACCCTTTTTGATAATTCCCTTTAATTAAACCGGTTATCCGTTGTACAACAATTAATGGAGAAGAAATAATCATTATCTCTGGAGAAAGTCATAAAACAGGAGAAGGAGAAGAAATACTAAAACATTACAGAATTTACGATACGGGAAAGCCCACGCAGGACTTTAGTCCGTCTTTAGACGTGGGATGAAAGCATCGTTTTTACATAGCAAAACATGGTATACTTTATTCATAGTCATGCAAAAGACGTAAAAACATTTGAGAACCTACAATCTGTACGGTATGGTCACAGTACCGTAGCCCACGAACCTATATGGTCTGTTGTGGGAGTGGTGATGGCATACCGCAATCTTGCACGTCAACGATACCAGAAATGGGCTTCGCCTTTGGCCTTTGGTAGCAAGAATCCCACTGACGTTAGTCAGCTGGCCCTTTAGGGGTGGGAGTGTCAAACTGGACAAGATTCCTTACATCGGTGAAATCACCTCTGGTCAAAAGAATGTATTAATTAATACTCTAATGCTTTCTTCAACTCTTCTCGATCACTTTTAGCCCACTTTGTTTTACGGTGAAGATTTTTGTACAACCATATATTACAACTACATTCTTCGTATTTTATATATTATCAATAAAGAGTTCAGAAAACCCATAAATAAAAAAAACGAGTGCTGTGAAGAAACGCACTCATTGAAAGAAATTTACCAATCTCGACGATTATCGCAATCACAGTCACGATCATGATTACGTCTACGACGACATTCATCACAATCACAGTCGCGGTCACGTCTACAACGACGGTTATCACAATCTCTATGTCTGCGTCTGCAAAACATTAAATCATCCCAAAATCTATCACAATCTCGGAAACGTCTGAAATTACCATTACATCCCATAAATATAATTACCTCCTCTTAACTTTAGGATTCATCATATTCTATGCTAAAAAACAAAAATAGCTTGTTTACTAGCCTGCTTTCTGCATTTTAAAGTAATACTATTTCTAATCTTTAAGTTTCAAATCTATTTCATCCCTTAACAACAAACAAGACTCTAAACCGATCACGGCAGCGCCTAAAACAGTAAATATAAATTTAATCAAAAATCATTTATCCTCGCATTTACTTATTCCTTTACTTCCATAGCTCATTCATGAAGTCAGCTGTATTACTAGGAACGCTATATTTCTCATTCTTTTGCTTAGCCTTTTTCTTCAGCCTTTTCTCTTCTTGAAAAGCTTGCAAATATCATGCTCCTCACTCTGTTTTGCAAAAGTCTAGCTTACTTTTAAAAACTTTGTAACAGAACCTTAAAAATAATAAAAACCCACGAAGAAAATGCATTTTCTTCGTGGGTTTAGTTATTTAAATGGACTTTCACCTAACTCAAGAAGCATCCGCACCTTCAAACTGACTATTATAAAGCGAAGCATAGAAACCATCAGCTTTCAATAACTCTTCATGATTACCTTGTTCTACAATATCTCCGTCTTTCATGACAAGGATTAAATCTGCATCACGTATTGTTGATAATCTATGAGCGATAATGAAGCTTGTTCTACCTTCCATAAGGTTTTCCATCGCTTTTTGAATCAGTACTTCTGTACGAGTGTCAATGGAGCTTGTTGCTTCATCGAGTATTAATATTTTCGGATCCGCTATAAGGGCACGTGCAATTGTTAGTAGTTGCTTTTGTCCTTGGGATACGTTGCTTGCTTCTTCGTTTAGTTCCATTTGATATTTATTTGGTAATGTTTTTACGAAGTTGTGAACGTGAGCTGCTTTCGCTGCTTCAATTACTTCTTCGTCTGTAGCATCGAGTCTACCGTAACGTATATTTTCCATGATGGAGCCGTTAAATAGCCAAGTGTCTTGAAGTACCATACCAAACATGTTGCGCAGGTCTTCTCGCGTGAAGTCTTTTATATCGTGACCGTCGATACATATTGCACCGCTGTTTATGTCATAGAAACGCATTAGCAGTTTTACAATCGTTGTTTTACCAGCTCCGGTTGGTCCGACGATTGCTACCTTTTGTCCAGGTTTAATGTTAGATGAGAAATTATTGATGATGATCTTATCTGGATTGTATCCAAATTGAACATCTTGGAAGGTAACTTCTCCTTGAACTTTTTGCAGCTTCACTGGATTTTCTGCTTCTGGCACTTCCTCTTCTTCTTCTAAAAATTCGAAGACTCTTTCTGCAGCAGCTGCAGTGGATTGAAGTACGTTCGCGATTTGCGCTACTTGAGCGATTGGTTGCGTAAAGCTTCTAACATATTGCACAAAGGCTAAAATGTCTCCAACTGCGATGGTTCTCTTTACCGCAAGCCATCCACCTAAAATAGATACAGCGACGTAACCGATATTACCGATAAATGTCATAATCGGCATCATCATTCCAGATAAAAATTGAGATTTCCATGCGGAATGGTAAAGGGTATCATTTACCTTTTCGAATTTTTTTACTTCTTCTTCTTCTTTGTTGAAGGCTTTTACGATATTGTGACCACTATAAATTTCTTCGACCTGACCGTTTACGTGTCCTAAATATTCTTGCTGGGATTTGAAGTATTTTTGTGATCGTTTTACGACTGCCATGATGAGAATCATCGATACTGGCAATATTAAAAGCGCCACTAATGTCATTTGCCAGCTGATTGATAACATCATGATAAGTACACCGATGATTGTAATAACGGATGTGATGATTTGCGACATACTTTGGTTTAAAGTTTGGCTCACCGTATCTACGTCATTTGTAATTCTCGATAATACTTCGCCGTGCGTTGTTTTATCAAAGTATTTCAGCGGCATACGGTTAATTTTTTCATCGATTTCTTTTCTGAAGTTATAAGATACTTTTTGAGCTACTCCAGAAATAATGTACCCCTGGATAATACCAAACACAGTGCTCAGTATATATAATCCAAGGAGTAAAATGACAATGTTTCTGATATAGGTAAAGTCAATGGCCGCACCGGGTGCTCCTGATACTTTGCTTACGAGTCCTTCGAAAAGTTTTGTTGTCGCGTTTCCTAAAATTTTTGGACCAACGATTGTAAAGGCTGCACTACCGATTGCGAAAAGGATAACGACTAAGATTGATAATTTATAGGGCTTCAAGTATTGAAGGAGTTTATTCATCGTTCCTTTGAAGTTTTTTGCTTTCTCAATCTTTCTCATGCCGCCGCCCATAGGACCGCCACCGCCAGGACCAGGGCCGCTTTGTTTTCTATTTTCTATTTTTCTATCACTCATGATGACAACTCCTCTCTTGAAAGTTGTGATAAAGCAATTTGCTTATAAACTTCACAGTTTTCCATAAGCTCTTCATGAGTACCAGTTCCAATTATTTTTCCTTCGTCAAGTACAATAATCTTATCGGCATTCATGATTGTACTGATTCTTTGGGCAATAAGTAAAATAGTAATTCCTGTAATCTCATTGTTTAAAGCTCTGCGCAATGCTGCGTCTGTCTTAAAGTCAAGAGCTGAGAAACTATCATCGAATATGAAGATTTCCGATTTTTTCGTAAGAGCACGCGCAATAGAAAGTCTTTGTTTTTGACCACCGGAAACGTTCGTACCACCTTGTGATATTTCTGTGCGGAAGCTTTCAGGTTTCGCGTTAATAAACTCCATAGCTTGCGCGATTTCCGCCGCTTTTTCGAGTTCTTCTTCAGTTGCTTCTTTTTTACCGTATTTCAAATTACTCTCGATTGTACCTGAGAAGAGAACTCCTTTTTGCGGTACATAACCAATTTTCTCTCTTAATTCCTTCTGAGATACTTCTCTAATATCCGTGCCATCTATTAATATTTGGCCGCTTGTGACATCGTAAAAGCGTGGAATTAAGTTGATTAATGTTGATTTACCACTACCTGTACTTCCGATGAAAGCTGTCGTTTCACCAGGTTTTGCAGTAAAGGTGATATTGGAAAGCACATCTTCTTCTGCACCTGGGTATCTAAAGCCAACATTTTTAAATTCAACGTAACCTTTCTTGTCTGAAGCAAATGTTTTCGGCTCTTTTACATCACTAATGGTAATGTCAGTATCTAAAACTTCTGCGATACGTTGTGCGGAAACTGAAGCACGTGGAACCATAATAGATACCATTGAAATCATTAAGAAGGCCATGATGATTTGCATTGTATATTGCATAAATGCCATCAAATCACCAACTTGCATATGTCCCATATCCACTTGGTGTGATCCAACCCAAATAATAAGTACAGTAACGGCATTCATGATAAACATCATCATTGGCATCATAAATGACATTAAACGGCTTACAAATAAATTTGTTTTTGTTAAATCTTGATTTCCTTTTTCAAATTTCTTTTCTTCATGTTTTTGAGTATTAAAAGCACGAATAACGAGCATACCGGTTAAAGATTCACGAGTGATTAAGTTAATTTTATCTACTAACTTTTGGATACGCTTAAACTTAGGAATCGCGATGCTAAATAAACCAATGACTAGGCTTAAAATCGCAATTACCGCAACTGCGATAATCCATCCCATTGAAAGGTCTGTAGTAAGTACTTTAATAATGCCGCCGATACCTAAAATTGGTGCATAGAATACAATGCGAAGCATCATAACCATAAGTGTTTGAACTTGTTGGATATCATTTGTACTTCTTGTGATTAGAGATGCAGTGGAAAACTTATCAAACTCCGCATTCGAGAAGTTTGTAACTTTCCGGAATACTTTCTTTCTAAGGTCTCTGCCGAGTCCTGCAGCTACTTTTGCAGCAAGTAAACTCACGATAACGGTAGCTGCCATACTTACTAAGGATAAAAGCAGCATTTTCCCGCCGGAAGTAAGGATAAAATTAGATTGAAGTTTATCAGTATTGATACCGATTTTCTTATACTCATTCTCAATGTATGAAACAGCTGATTGTGTTACCATGCTGCCTGGCATATTCTTAAACTTTTCATCTGCCTTTTCTTTCATTGCATTGATTTGATCTTGAGGAAGTTTCGCAATGACTGCAAAAGGATCTGTATTTGGCGGAAGTTTCGCTGGTGTGTTGTTGTCACCTGTCGCAGCAGGAGAGAAAGCAGATGAGCCACCTTTTTCAATTCCTTGTGTAATTAACATTGGTTTCCCAAAGATATCGTTAAGTTCGTTAATTATTTTTTTATCTTCTGTATGTAACTTATAAAGTGGCTCTTTATCAAGCTGCGGATAATCGTTTAAGTCATTTTTCAGTTCACTTTGAGAGAGGTTGTTCTTATCTAAAAGCACATAGTTGTCAGCAACTTTTTTCTTCTCATTTTCATTCATAAAGAGCGTAAGTTTATCCATTTCACTTTTACGAATAACCTCAGGTACTGCATTTTCTACACCTTTTTGTTGAATCCCTACATTGACAATGTTAGACATGTAGTCTGGCAGTGATAGATCGCATACTGCCTGTACAGTTAAAAGACATACAACTGCAATGATGGAAGCAATAAATGGTTTTAAATGCTTGATGATCTTTAACATTTAGTTCATCTCTCCATTTTCTTTGTCTAATTTTTTTAGTTTTTACTCCGCTTCTCTCCTTTATTCTTCGTATTCTCAGTAATTCATTTCAGCAGCTCTTTACGTATTTTCGACTACAAATTAATTTTATGACTATATGAAGATATGATGCATCTTTTAGTGTGTAGATGTTGTTTTATAGGACTTAAATCCAAAAATAGAACGCACATATTTCTTAATAAAACGATGATCTTGTTCCACTATATAATTAATATATCTAACTAATCTTTTCTGGCGGAAAACCAGAATTTCGTAAACTACCTGAATTGATTGATGAATATCGGATTAATATGTTTCCTGTAGTCTTAGGCAGTGGACTACCTTTATTAAAGAAATTACGGACAAAATTAATCTTAAACTTATAAAAAACAATACATTTAAAACCGGAGCGGTTGGTCTTATCCACCAACCGGAGGAAAATGCTTGACTACTTGGCACTTCAACTATCGGGTGCTAATGTTCAACAACGCGTACCGAAAATAATCAAACATATTTTATAAAAAGTGATTCTATAAAATATGTTTAGAGCCTATTTTGATAACTCTTTTTTTCAAAAACAGGCTTTTTATATTAGGTAAATCAGCAGTAATAGACTTACCTTTGATCAGACATGTTTATAAACCAACATAACGTACAGGAAATCGGTTTTTCTCTTGCCGAAATTTACTTAGCATACAGTGGTCATATTTTTTCAAGAATAACGGAAGAATATATAGAAAATGCTACATAAACGTGAAGTTTGATCAACTTAGGGGGGACAACCTTGTTCAATCAAATAGTAAAAGCTGTACCCAATTTATTTACGATTGGAAATTTATTGTGCGGTGTTTTTTCAATTACCATGAATATGAGTGACTATTTGGAAGTAGCCTCCATTTTCATTTTCTTTTCAGCTGTTTTAGATCTCCTTGATGGAAGAATTGCGAGGAAATTAAAAGTGAACAGTGAGTTTGGTGTACAATTGGATTCCTTAGCTGATATTGTTAGTTTCGGAGTTGCTCCTGCACTTTTATTTCATTCGATAGCAACACCTTCTATTTTAACTTCTTTGGCATTTATCCTTTTCCCAACGATGGGTGCTTTAAGATTAGCTAAATTTAGTGTAAAACCAACCATTGGATATTTTAAGGGATTACCTATTCCAGCTGCTGGATTACCATTGGCCGGTATGGGATTGTTTTCATATAGCAATGCATGGATTACATTAATCCTCGCTCTCTTAATGGTAAGTCCAATTAGGTTTAAAAAACTTTAATTGGGATCCCGTCTATCGCTTTAATTTCATTTGTGGAACGGTTCGCTAATATCCATTAAATTGAGGGTTTTGATGTTATTCATCATTTTACGAATGCAGCGATGGGACAGACTTTAAAGAGCTTATCTATTGTAATTAATCATAATAGATTGTGAAATTGAATAGCCTCCAGTTTTTGAGGCTATTGTTTATATTTCTGATATGTATTTTCGCCTCTATATTGAACGAATCAATCTTTCTTCTCTAATACCTCAAACGATAAAAATGTACTTCGTTGCTATAAAGGGCAAAAAATTTTCGTTTTGTGGATATTATTTATTTTTTTAGCTTGATAGCGATGTGGTGATCCCACTTGTTTAAAAGAACTCCTACCTCTCAAAATACTTAGTTACGCCCAAATAACATAACAAAAAGATTAGGAAATCACTCCTAATCTTTTTGTTTATTACTATTCCATTGCCCCAGCAACATCATAATCATTTAAATCTAATTCAATCGGTTGCCCTAACGCAAGTTTCGCAAGTTCTGATCCTAAGTATGGACCTGCTGTTAATCCTGAAGCACCTAATCCGTTTGCAATGAGTATGCCTTCAAAATTAGGGAGTGGGCCAATAACAGGTAAGAATCCTGGCGTAAACGGCCTGAATCCAACTCTGGTTTCAAGCATTGTACCATCTTCTAAACCAGGCGCTACTGTTAACGCTTTATGGAATACTTCATGTAAACCACCAGCTGTTACACGGTGATCGAAACCAGTATCATTCTCATGCGTTGCACCAATTACGACATGGCCATTGTCAAATGTTAAAATATATTGATCGTTCGGCGGCATTACAACTGGCATATTTTCTGTTGCTGTATTTTCCATTTGCAAATGAACAATTTGTCCTTTTTGGAACGTAACTAAGAAATTAATTCCTAATGGATTCAAGATTTCGTTCGCCCATGCGCCTGCAGTTACCATTACCTTTTCCGCTACAATTGTTTCGTCATTTACTTTAACTCCCGTAATATGATTCCCTTCACGGACTAATACTGCATCACCTTTAATGAAAGTTGCACCATGTTTTTTCGCAGCGCTTATTAATGCGTTGCGTAATAATCTTCCATTTACTCGTGCAGCGCCACTAATATGAACAGAACTATATTCTTCCGATAATGCTGGGAATAACTTTTTCGTTTCTTCAGCTGATAAGCGAGTGATTTCACCAATCTCCGGTGCATCTTCACGACGTTTATACGCTCGCTCTTCCATTTGATCTAGTTTTTTCTCATCAGTATGTAAACTAATTGCACCTACACGGTTGTAACCTGTATCCGTTTCACCGTCTTCTTCTAATTGCTGAATTAACGAAGAATAGTAACGTGCACCGCCTTTAACGATTTTATACCATGCTTTATTACGACGTTGCGACAGCCACGGACAGACAATACCTGCTGCTGCATCAGTTGCTTGACCTAAATCTTGACGATCTACAATAGTAACCTTCGCACCAGCCTTAGCAAGATGATAGGCAGTAGATGCCCCTAAAATTCCAGATCCAACTACAATATACGATTTCATTTCAAACACCTTTTCTCTTTTGCTAATTATTTAAATATAAGAACATACTTTAGTATACTGAAAGGAATTTTTTTCAATGTGCTCAACGTCATTAATTGTTGCATCATTGTGACGTTCCTAATCATTATTTTTTCTTCTTACGGAATAATTCAATTGTTTTATAGCCTTGTGAAAGGATTTCAATCATTTTCTCAAGACGTTTATCGCGTGTTTTTTCTTGTTTCACAGAAAATAAATTACGTGCCCAATCTTTTTGATAACCAGGAGTTAAACTTTGATAAAACTTAAGTTCAGCTGGATGATTAGCCAATAATGCTTCAACATCTTGAATACGGTCTGCATAATCAGCAACACATTGACTCGCTGCAGGTGTTTTCTTCGCTTTTTTCTTTTCACGTTTTAAACCTACAACTGTAAAGACATCATCCATACTTACCATTCGCGCAAATTTAATTTCGCTTTCCCCCACATATCCATCATCTCCAACGTTTAATGCCGGAAACATCTCATCACGGTGAATAAACGTACTGTAACGAGCATTACCTTTTTTCGGATATGCGAAAAACACGTAACCTTTTTCAATTAGTAATTCTTCATTACTAATAATAAAATTCGTTTGTTTCACCATTTCATCAAGTGTTTCAACAAAAATAAAAATAGCATCATGTTCTTTTGCAAATGAGGTTTCTTTACCTGTGAAAATGTCATAATCACTTGGTTCGTTAATTACGACCATATTTGTATACGTATTTAGTTTCAATTTATCAATAACTGACATTATAATCTTCCTTTGCATCCAATATTCATTTTATATACTTCTTTATACTGTTCTAGTGTATTATATCTATTAAGAAAATTAAACTTGAAATCGTATCATTCTGTTTCAATAGACCATAATTTTTTACTATAAGGAGTGGTTTTATGCCGTATGTAATCCGGGATGAAGGGCTAGTTTTGCAAGGAGATAATGGAAAAGAGCCAGTCTTTCATACATATGAAAAAGCTGAGGAAACGTTAAAAACGTTAACTATACCGCAGTTTCCGAAACATATTAGACGAAAACCATTTAAACCAAAAATAATAAAAATAGCCGATTCTGAATAAGAACCGGCTATTTTTATATTCACAACTCAATAGCAAATAAAGTATATAAAAGCTCTTTATATTTATTTTCTGTAATTTCACGCTTCGTTTTTTCTCCATAAATAATTTCAGTTAAACTAGTATTCGTTAATGAGACATGGCCAAAGTTCGTCAATTTTACTGCAATGGGTCCTTTATTGAAAATAGATTTCTCATCTTTTATCACTCTTCTTTGAACATCGTTTACTACTGTCTCATCAATAATATGTTTATAAAAAGCATGACAAACTTTCCATTCTCCATCAACATCTATTCTTTCTAGAACATAGTTTCCTTTACTCGTATCTTTTTGTCTTACTCGATACGAACCGTTTTTAGAAGAAACAAGTTCGCCAGTAAACGGTACTGGCACAAGAGGTACTAATGAAGCAATACCTACATCAATTAAGTACCTTACGTTTTCGTAATTTAAAATAATTGTTATATGCCCATCTTCAAGTGCCCAATCGTTTATATCATTTTTATATACGGTACCTAGTGCGAGTTGTACATCATAACCACTATCTTTTAAAAAATAGTAAAAAAGAGTATTTAATTCATAACAAAGCCCACCTCGAGAACTAGTTAAAATTTTCTCTTGTAAGTTTTTCATAGAAATTGTATTCGCATTACTTGCTATTACATTTAAATTCTCAAACGGGATTGTGTGGGCAAATGCAAAGAGTATTGTACTTAATTCTTCAAATTTTATTTCAGTACGTTTTTCAAGGTTTAATCTTGTAAAGAGTTGATCTTGTAACTTTGTCATATTCAGCACCCCTTAATAAGTTATAAATTAAAATAATATATGCTGATTGTAAATTGGAAGGGATATAGTAACAATGTACATTTGCAGTTACTGTACCGGTACAAAATTTAAATTTGAAAAACATATTTATATAAAAATACAAATAAGAGGCACCTTCACGGATGCCTCTTTCGAATTACATTTTATATCTTTATTTCAATGAGCTTAATTTTTCAATTGCTTGTTGCTCAGTTGCTAATAAAAAAATATCCTTACCTTTATTACATTCATAAATAAAATCCTTTAAGCTTTTACTCGTATACATAGAGAAATCTCCAATAATAGCAATCTTTACTCTGTAGTTTATAAACTTTTGAAGAATATCACCCGCAAGCCGTGTTTTTAAGTCAAAGAAGCTTTCACTTATTAATGATTTATTGATAGCAATCCGCTTTGAATCCACTTCATATTGAACTGTTGCCATGAGATCTAATGCAGATTGAACGTCGGATATTAATACTGTATCGTTTCTGACGACGGCAATATTTATTCCGCCAATTACTACTTTCTTTATTTCCATAGTCTCACCCCTCTATAATTTATAAAGTATATATTAAACACGCTGTGTAGCTCTTCATTAACACACATAAATGATTTGCCCCTGGCCCAATATCCTTTATATCCTCGTAAATAAATATTGTTTTAAAACTTCTCATACGGTCAATGAAATTAAGGGTAATCTATCTTTTTACTATTTTTGAAAATTTATCTCTCCACAATAACTTAATAAATTATCAAAAGAAGTAATCTCGGCATATGGTTTAGTGTCGGTATTATTCTTAATCACATTAGGATTGAACCATATGCCCTTTATATTTGCATTTTGACAACCGGCAATATCCTTTTCTAAGTCATCTCCAACAAATAGTACATCTTCTGATTGTACATTTAGCTTATTTAATGCTAGTTCGAATATACGTTTATCAGGTTTACTAAATCCCACTTCTTCAGAAATAATAATCGTATCAAAATACTCATTTAAACCCGTATTCATTATTTTAGCTTTTTGCCTCTGAGTTGAGCCATTTGTAATAATTCCAACTTTAAAGTGCCTCTTTATATGATTTAAGAAAAGAATAGTATTTTGGTCAATTGAAAAACATTTAGGCAAGTTTTCATTCCAAAAATCTTGGATATAATTGCGTGGCAATCTATATTTCGGCGCGAATTCATCAAATAATGATTCTAAAACTATTGTTTTATCACTAATGCCATATTCTCTTTTATCATATTCTTTGAATTTCTGTAACATATTGTTTTTGTCTGTATCACTAACATCCTCATAACACTTCTCTAAAACTAATAAAAACAAGTTATCTACTGCCTTATCCCTATCAAGTAACGTATCATCTAAATCAAATAGCATTGCTTTATAACCCCTCAAATAATTTCACAACCTTTCTCGCATTATATAAATAATCCCTAGTTCGTACCTTTAAACTTTTGGTTTACCAAGAGAGTTGTTATTTATGTGAGAATAACGATCAAACAGAGTAAAGGATTTATTTTCACCTTCCCGGAGAATTAATTCTAGCCTTAGAATCCAGTTGTTTCTCTCCAGATCAATTAAACGCTCAACTACTTCGAATGTATTTCAAGTTCCTTCCTCTTCATTACAATGTAGCCATTCGCCGGATAAACTAGATAAAAAAACTCCAAAGCTTCTTTTATATTGAAATTCATTTCCTTTTCTCCTCTTGGTAAAGAAGTAAAAATATATTTTCATACAATTCAAGAAATTACACCCATTTTACATTATTATACATTAGTTTCACTTAAATATTAATCGTTCATTTTATTGAACGTGGAGCTAACACAATAATCGTCTTGTGGAATCTCCTAATTTATCTCCACATAAACTCCAGATAGTAAGGCTATAATGACTACCAGAGGTGATATTATGAAAAACTATCATATTCTCGTGGTAGAAGACGATCAAGAAATTCAGGAATTAATTAAACAATTTTTAATGACACAACAGTATACAGTGGTAGTCGCATCAGATGGATTAGAGGGTATGACACAATTTAATAAGCAATCCTTTGATTTAATTCTTCTAGATGTAATGATGCCCAATCTTAATGGATTTGAAGTATCCAAGATGATTCGAAGTCAGTCAAACGTACCAATTATTATGCTAACTGCATTGGAAGAAGAGGAAGATCAAATGAAAGGGTTCGATCTTGGAATCGATGATTATATAACAAAACCCTTTTCGTTTCATGTTTTGATTAGACGAGTCGAAGCTGTACTTAGAAGAAGTTATGATAAAAATGTAAATAATCATTTGGTATTTAAAGAAGTGCGTATCGATGTTGATGCATATAGAGTATATGTAAATGACGTTGAAATTTTATTAACGACAAAAGAGTTTGAAATTCTACAACTACTATTTCAAAATGAGAGAAAAGTACTCACAAGAGAAAATATCGTAGAAAAAGTTTGGGGGTACGATTATTTTGGAGAAACACGAATAATTGATACACATATTAAAAACCTACGTAAAAAGTTAGCTATCCCTTATATTAAAACAATAAAGGGTATTGGTTATAAAATTGATGAATAGTATTGTGAAAATCATGAAGATGAAGCAAATTACTTATAAACTCTTTATGACTACCTCTCTCATTTTGTTATCCTTTGCAGTATTGATTTATTTAACTTTATACTTCTTTCTCCCTACGTTTTATGAGCAATACAAAACAGATCAACTTCAAACAGGGATAAAAGAAATCATTGATAAATCTAAAGATCTTACGTTTCAAGATGCGATACCACTTTTTGATGAATATGCAAAAAAAAATAATGCGATGCTTTATCTTCAAAATAATGAGGGAATAATTAAATACTCTCCTTCATTTTCTTTTACTCAAAATGGTTCGCAAACAACAGTAGTTACTAGAGCCACACGGTTCGAGAATGCAGGTACCCTTAGCAATTCATATAACGTTACGAAACCAATTCAATTCCAAGATGGTAGTTTAACGCTTATAGTCTTTGCTACATTTCAACCAATTGATGAAGCTTCACAGGTTTTAGTACGCTTTCTCCCCTATATTAGTATCATTGTACTCATAATTGGTGTAGGGAGTGCTTATTTCTATTCCAGGTTTATTACAAAACCACTTATTTATATTAATGAGGGTGCACAAAAGATGGCAAATTTAGATTTCTCCGAAAAAATTGAGGTTCGCTCTACAGATGAGTTAGGAGAATTATCTAATAGTTTGAATGACATGTCTATTAACTTACAACAAGCTATGTTTGATTTAAAAAAAGCAAATCAACAATTAAAAAATGATATTGAAAAAGAACGAGAAATAGAAACAAAACGCAGAGAGTTTTTTGCGATTGTAGCACATGAATTAAAGACCCCTCTAACTGTAATGAAAGGATACTTAGAAGGGATGATATACAATATTGGCCCTTATCAAAATCGTGATCAATATTTAAAGAAAAATCATCAAATTATTGAAAGTATGGAACAATTAGTTCGTGAAATTTTAAGCATGTCGAAATTAGAACAACACACCTTTAAACTAAAAGTAGAAGAAGTTAATCTTTCGAAGTTAATAGATACAATCACAAAAGATCTCGAATTTTTTGCTTCTCAAAAAAGCATCCAAATAATAAAAGAAATTGATTCTGATCTTTCTGTTTATACAGATCGTGTTCTTTTTGAAAAAGCATGTAAAAATATTATCCATAATGCGGTTATGTATTCACCACATAATGAAAAAGTCTATATAAAGTTAAGTGAGGATTCTAAACAAGGTCAAATCAAAATGCAAATTATGAATACAGGTGTCAATATTAAAGAAGAGGATATACAACAAATTTTCAAACCATTTTATCGAATTGAAAAATCAAGGAATCGAAATACTGGAGGAAGTGGTTTGGGGCTATATATTGTTAAACAAATTCTTGAAACGCTAGATATAAAATATTCTATAAAAAATATGGAACATAGTGTACAATTTTGCATGAATATTCCATTATCTAAACAAAAAACAAACAAACTCCCCTCTTAGTAGGACGAGTTTGTTTGTTTTTTGTAGTTTTAGTATTGATATTTTTCGAGTTACTTTTTAAGCAATATTGGGATTAGCTTTTTTACCAATCCACATACCTAAGCCCACCATGCCAAGCCAACAGCAAATTGCTAACATAAACATCAATCGTTGTACGGATAACCCTTCAATCTGCATTTGACCCTTCCCAACAATTGTTTGGAAAAGTTGCGACCATTCGACATCGTAAAACACCCCTACTCCCACAATCACAATCAATATAAAAAATTGTAAAAATATATTCCCCATATTTCTCCATGTTGTGTAAATGAGTAAAGAAAGCTCTCTATGTGTAGCATTCACCATATATACTTTCATATTATTTTGAGAAGAAATACTATTAATGGCATAGCTCCCAAATGTAACGCTAAGGACTATAAATATTGGAGAATAAAACCCGAATATCATGATTAAAGTACTTACTAAAAACAAATGGATTGGATTAACTTTCTTAGCAGCTTTGATATCTAAAAATATGGACATCAAAATCCCTAATAGGTATGGTCCAACTACAATGAAAATACAGGTTAACATGTTATAGAAAGTAAAACTATAAAAAATACCCATCAAAAATAAATATCCATTTCCTAATCCAAGTAAAAATGATTCTGCCTTTAAGCGGATTGGTAAAGAAGATGAAAGTTTATGAAAGAACTTTCCTTTCAACAAACTCAAAAACATGAAACAAATAAGCGCTATAGAAAGTAGAAAAAAATAAAAAATATATTGTTCATTATTTATGTTACGACTTGTTCGAATCAAAAGAATAAGCATTGAGACAAAAAGAAACTTTCCTACAACCGATACGATGGAGATAGGTAAAATCCCTTTGGCTAACTCTGTTCTCGGCATTTTTTTTATAGCAAAAAGGATACTGATTAAACAAATCCCATATATGCATGTTATCAGCGGTGGCGATAAAAAACTAATCGCTAACAATACGATTATTAGTAAAAGAAAAACGATACCAATAATAATCGCTTGTTGATTTTTATTATAAACCTTTCCCCCGCCTTCCACATGTAGAAACAATAAAGTACTCGTCATGGTAGAAATTGTACTAACTGCAAAACCAGAAACTAACGCACTTATTTCGAGCCATCTTGAACTCCATCCAAAGAAAGTAACACTAAGTATTGATACTATCAGAATAGAAACAGTCCAATATAAGGAGCGGTGAATCCCAGCTTTATTCACAATAGGTATCCAGATAAACACACCCGTCATATAAGTTGTATAAAACAAGATTGATGGCCAGTATCCCTCAAAGCCTTTCGAAATCTGTAATCCATAAACAATGTAAATAAGCATGGGTGTAAAGATAGTCGTTATTAGTAGACTAAATGTAGTTATACTTTGCACCACAAGTCTTTTTTGCTTTGTCGTATGTATCGTATAACACCTCACTTAAAATGGAATCAGTAGTTGTTATTACTTATTCTGTCCGGAACGAGGTTGTTATATATGCGCAATCCAATTGAAATTCCCATTACGAGGTAAACTCAATCTAAATCCACATTAAATTAAGTGACGTGCAAAAAAGGTGGATTTTGTGATTCTTATAAATAAAATTAATGGATATATTCAAAACCTTAATCATAAATGGAACAAATGTGTTACTTAGATTGTCTATTACGTATAAAAAAGGTGCTTTTGGTAGTTCTCTCATTTTGTAATGCAAGAAACACAAGATGAGTGCTATCTGGTACATTTGTTAATTGTATCGGTATGTAAAATACCTAAACAAAATCCATATATTCTTGAAAGAGGTTGAAAATGTATGCTAGTTTCAAAGAAGTTTTTTCACATTTCGCATTATAAAAAGATGTTACCTGTAGTATTACTTTCATGTGTAACGCTTATAGGCTGTTCCAATAGTAATATTCAATCCGCACCACCGAAACAAACCAAACAAGAAAATACAAGTAATCATTCTTTTGTAAAGCTTGAAAAAGAATATGATGCTAAGCTTGGTATTTATGCATTGGACACAGGTACGAATCAAACCGTTACTTATCGTTCAAATGAACGGTTTGCATACGCATCTACCCACAAAGCCCTTGCTGTGGGAGCACTGTTACAAAAGAAATCAATAGAAGATTTAGATCAAAGAATTAAGTATACTAGCAAAGATCTTGTGAATTACAATCCAATTACTGAAAAATATGTAGATACAGGTATGACTCTGAAAGAGCTTGCGGATGCTTCCATTCGATATAGCGATAATACTGCACAAAATCTTATTCTTAAACAATTAGGTGGGCCAAGTGAATTCAAAAAAACACTGAGAGAAATAGGAGATACTGTCACAAATCCCGAACGTTTTGAACCAGAATTAAACGAAGTGCAGCCTGGAGATACTCGTGATACTAGTACCCCAAAGGCATTAGCTACTAGTCTTCAAGCATACGCGCTAGGCGATATACTTTCAATTGAGAAACGGAACTTTTTAATAGATTTGATGAAAAGAAATACTACGGGGGACAACTTAATTCGTGCTGGAGTTCCAGGAGAATGGGAAGTAGCCGATAAAACTGGCTCTGGCTCTTATGGAACAAGGAATGATATTGCAATCATTTGGCCACCAAATAAAAAGCCAATTATGCTTGCGATACTTTCTAATCATGCGAAAGAAGATGCGAAATACGATGATAAACTTATTGCAGATGCAACTAAAGTAGTGTTAGATGCTTTAAAAGTAACGAATAAATCATAGTAATGAATTTAAGCTGCTCCTACTTTACGGCACATATAGTTTTAAAGACTTGTACTTATCTAAACGCTAAGAAATGTAAGCGTGTTTTCAAGCAACGAAGGAGGCAAAAGCCTCCTTCTGCTCCTAATCGAACTCTCATCCCATTCCTAAAGAAGACGCCACCACATCGTAGTGGTCTTTCGCGTTCGAATCTCCTATTTAGAGTTAATATTTTACGTTTCCTTTCATCTTCAACCATTCTAATGCTCAATCATATTACGCATATTTTTAGATTTTCCATTTGTAGCTATATTAATCGAGACATTTAAATCTAATTCTTTATTTTGAAGGGATATCCCCCCTTCTTTTTTATATTGTTTCCACAATTTAGAATTCTGCCGATATAAGGAATGTGATAACTGATACGTGTCAATCCCTCTTTCGATTCCTTTTCGGTACGTTTTTTTTATTTCTTTTTCAACTTGGTCCTCTGCAATTTTTTTAATATCATTTACAGGCATAGAATTTATTAATTGAAAAATATCAGCATCGAAATGGATGTTCATAAGCATGCGTAACTTTCCATTTTTAATAAAATGCTTTGTATCTATCTTTGGATTTTTTAATACTATATGTCCAATGATTTTCTTGTTAAATTTTAATAGTAATGGAGCTCGTTTAGTATTTTCATCCATCCATCGAACCCCAGCAATATCATGGCTGTTTAAATGATTTATATAGGATTTATCGTTTATAAAACCATAACCACTAAATTTTAACATTGGAAATGATGTATGTCCTTTTTTCCAATATGTTTTAGTTGTAGCTAAAAATGGAATGCGAGTTGTCATCCCAGGTTCATAATAATTTCTTTGGAATTTATATAAAGGTAAAGGATCTATTATTGTATATTGCTTGGTTATCTCTTTTGGTAAATTAATGATTGTATATAATTGAGAAATATTTAATATATTATTGTTCGCTAATATATTTTCTAAAGGCTCCTTAGTTCCAAATATCCACATAGTATCTCGAAATTGAAAAAACCGAGAAAAAAAATCATTAAATTGATTTAAGTCACCATGTTTTAGAAATCTCTCTGTTACAACAATTGTTTTGAGATGCTCCCATGAGATTTCTTGTTGAGCACCCTTATAAAAATCAAATGCTGCCTCATCTAAAATGGGGCCTTTTCCCTTTCCGATATAGGCCTGGCTATAATTACGGGTAGTGCTCCCTTCTTGTTTAGCTATGTTAGAAAAATTAATAAATTGCGGACGGATGATATAGTTATTATCTTTAAAATCGATACCTAGACTATTTATATACAAAACGTGATGCAACTCTCTTTGATCCCAACACCCTGTTAGAAACGTACACATCATAAAAAGAAATATAACTATTCTTTTATTTTTCTTCATCGGTACTCTCTCTTTTCCTTGTATTATCTTGCGTATGCAATTCTTTAGGTCTTTTTTTCATATACGTGAAAGGAAGTCTAAATGTGGCTGCTAGCATACTTTTAAACACAGGGGGTGAATATGGTGTAAAGAATGGAACTCCAAAAGAGCGTAAATTTACTACATGTATCACCATCACAAGGACACAAAAGATAAATCCTACTATGCCTAATAAAGAAGATACTAAGAATACTACATACCGCAATATACTTATTATTCCTGTTACTGACTGATTAGTTAAAGCAAATGTCGAAACAACCGAGATTGCTATTATAATGACCATAGATGCTGAAACAATTCCTGCACTAATAGCAGCTTGTCCAATAATTAATCCCCCTACAACAGATAATGTTTGACCGAATACGGCAGGAACACGCAATCCTGCTTGTCTCAGAATTTCAAATAAGGTCATCATAATTAGCCCTTCTAAAGGAGCTGGAAAAGGAATCCCTTCTCTTGATAAGCTTAATGTAGCTAGCAACGTATAGGGAATCTGATCTGGATGATATGTAATTAGTGCTATCCAAATTCCTGGAAGAAATATAGAAATTGCTATCCCCAAAAGACTTACAAGTCGTACAAAGCTACCGAATATGTAGAAAAGATCTTGATCTTCAGATGTATTCACAAAAAAAGGAAATGTAACTGGTGCAATTGTCGCTGTTGGTGACCCTTCAACTAGTAAAATAAAACGCCCATATAGCAAACAATTCACAGCATAATCAGGGCGCCCTGTATATTCAACTAAAGGAAATACACTAAATTGATTGTTTGTAATTAACTCTTCAATTTGTGCACTTGAAACAACCCCGTCTATTTTAATTTGTCTTAATTTTAATCGAACTTGATTAATGATATCTTGGGATGCGACATCTTTTAAATACAGGAGTGCTACTTTAGTTTGTGTTCTTTCTCCAATAATAAATTCTTCATAACTAAGAGAACTCGTTTTTAGTCTTTTTCTAATTAATCCTATGTTTGTGTTTAACTCTTCGACAAATCCATCACGTCCACCACGAATGGTCATCTCTGTATTTGTTTGTTCAACTGATCTGGTAGGTATTTGGGCAATATCAACTATATATCCATGTTTAGATTCTTCAAAAATAATAAGGAGGTTACCTTCAAATATAATCTGAGAGATAGTTTCATTCGAATTTACCATATCTAATTTCTGTACTGATAACTGGGGAATTAATGTTGAGAGGTTAAACTCTTCTATCGAATTACTTGAAAGCTCTTTGCAAACATGGGATGATGTGGCTTGTTTTAATTTTGTATTGTCAATTAAGTTTTGACAATAAATAAACAATACTGAATTCTTTTTTTCTTTCTCATCCAAATCACGCTTTATTACTTTTACATCGTTGCATCCTTCAAACCACTCTAGTGCTATCTTCTCATTTATTTCTACTCGTTTGTTCATCTACGTTGTCTCCTTCAAACTCAGCAACCTTATATAAAATACATCCTCATACTCTTTTAAGAGCTTTTCTTAAATTTAGCAACCCATACAAACACTATTAGTAAGATAGAAAACAAAAATAGTCCTACTGCTGAAACTGGTAAAATAAATTGAGATACAAACCAATAGAAACTAGAGTCACTGATGGGTAGTATACTTATAAATAAAATACATGAAAGTATTGCAAACATAACCCCATTTCTCGTTTTCCGATTTGTAATTGATAACAAATCTGGAATAAGAAAAACAACAAGTGATAAACGAATAAAGATCCCTACAAGCCACTGATACACGGAGAGAAAGTCTAAATTTTCAATGTACCTTCCTATTGACACAAGTCTCCATTCTTCAAATGCTGGATACCGTTGGTTTGCTGCTACGAAAGGTCCAAATTCTATAATAGCTGCCATAACTGGGCCTATTGTGATACCAATAATAACCATTCCCAAAGCAATCAATTGATATAATTTTACTTTTGAACCAATGTGATGTTGTAAAAAAAGAATAAAAATTAACTCTAGAAATCCTGCTGCAGGATAAACCATCCCCCTAAATACTGGCTTCATTCCATTTTCCATCATTGGCTGAAGTAAAGAATAATCTTTATGCGGAACATTTGCAAACATTACAAAAAAACCAAGTAGGAATACAATAGGTAACAAAACACCTGTTGTAAGTGCAATAGATTGAATTCCTCTTGTAGCATTATAGAGACAAATCATTGAAAAAAGTATTCCTAATACAAAGTGAGGTGTTTCTGGTAAATAAAAAGAGAAAAAGGTTAATGTTTCTTTTAGTGCAACGACACCAATTGTTATTAAATAAATCATAACTATGAATATGATTGGATATACACTGAGTTTCCCAAAATTATTTTTTAACCACGAAAACAAGTGTTCATTTTTTATGTTTCTATATATGATGAATATTAATGAAATCCAAATCAAGTATATAATGCTTACTAATATGATAGAGATCCACGAATCTCTACCTGAGGTATCTAATAACATAGGAATCATAATGACATGATTAATTATCCCAATACTACCAATGAGTATCATAGAAACTTGAAATAAAGTAATTGTTTGCTTAGTCATACATACCACCATATTTTGTAATGAATAAATATTACATAGTATAACTGATACATTGCATCTTTATTCCAAATGGTTAGTGCTTAGAGCCATGGACAATTAAACGCTCTTATTTATAAAATCTATCACATGAGATGTAAGCTAGTTCCTTTTTACAAATAAATAATTAAACGGGACAGTATTTAGATCATACATCTAGATACTGTCCCATTTTTTACATGCAATTCTTCAATGATATAGTAAACCGATCATAACAAAAAGAACCTGTAGAATATACTACAAGTTCTTTTTCAAAAATTGTTAAAAAGGGATTAACAAACTATCTTAACATTCAATACAGGGAGACCATTTTGATTATGGCTTGGTTATATTGTATATCAAATATAAATATTTGAAGAAACTGATTTCGAAAATTATGTGAATTAAAAAACTAGGGTGTTTATAGTGAACTACTCACCACTTAGCAAAGCTTGAAGTGGGAGCTTCTCAGTTCCATGACGAAAGTAACCTTTCGTCTCCCAGAGCGTTACTTCGGGGTGTTCCATCCCTAGATGTCCAACGCTTGGACGCTCTTTTGGTACGGTTGATATTTTACGCAGGAACCGAATGGCTTGGTTTTCACACTCTATTTTCTTCCTGCAACCTCATATATCAAGTTATCAAAGAACTTCATATAGCTAGTTTATCAAAAGTTTTTGGCTATGCCAAACCAAAATTCATCTCCCACCTACCGTTGGGCTACGCCCTTCGCACGCTTGAGGAAGGAGAATTCTTTTGGGAAATTCGTTAAATTTCGTTTACTACCAACTTCTTCTTACTTAAATAGACTGCACGGTCTGATTTTTTAGCAACTTCCTGTGAGTGCGTCACAACAATAATACATTTATTTTCTTTATGTGCAAGTTCTTGAAACAGTTCTATTATATCCATTGCCGTTTCTTCGTCGAGGTTTCCTGTCGGCTCATCCGCAATCAGTAAATCAACATTACAAGATAACGCTCGAGCGATTGCAACACGCTGCTGTTGCCCGCCACTTAGTTGCAGAACATTTCGTTTCGCTTCTACTTCTGTAAGTCCTACTTTCTCTAATAATTCTAATGCCCTTGCCGTTTTATTTTGCACTTTAACACCTGTAATTTCCATTGCTGTTAAGACATTTTGAAGAGCAGTCATATAGGTAATCAAATTATAAGATTGGAAAATTACCGATACATTTTGATTACGGTACCGATCCAAACCAATTTTTCGAATATCCTTTCCATTAAATAGTACATAACCATTTTTAGGTATATCTAGCCCACAACCTAAGCTAAGCGTAGTGGTTTTACCAGATCCGGATGGTCCTAGAATCGTGTAGAAATGTCCTTTTTGAAAAGAAAAGTTAACATTTTCTAGTATCGCTACTTTTTTTCCGTTACTTTCATAATAATAATCTAAGTTTTTAAATTGTAAAATCGTCTCCATATCGAGCCTCCTTATTCATCTTTTAAAAGAATTTGTTTTGGATTCAGGCGTAGAATAGATAATGCTGGAAGAAGCGTTGCTAATATAGCAATAGCTAGTCCAATCCCCCCCATTTTCCCTACATCTTCGCCTGTTACACTTACATTAATTTTATCAATTGGATCCTCTTTTTGATTTTGTACAGTTCCACCAGGTCCAGCTACCATTACAGTTCCATTTTGTGAGGTGTTTGTTTCTTCTCCTGCTGTAGCAATTTCACTCGAAAGTAAATTATTCCCTATGAATTGAGAAATTTTTGCTCCTGTTGTTATGGATAATCCAAATGCTAAAATAGCGATACATACTACTTCTACTACGAACTGCGCCATCAGTTTCCACTTTTTCTCTCCAATGGACAATAGAATCCCCATTTCCTTACGACGTGCTTTAATCGATAACATAATGATTAACCCTAAAATAATCGCACCTGCAATTGATACAATATAAATAATCATTTGAGAAGTAGATGAGATATTTTCGATAGGCCCAATCATTTGTTTGTACAACGAATCATGTGCATCTAATTTATAATAATTAAAATCAATATCAGATTTTTTTGCTTCTTCTTTAAATGCTTCAATGTTTTGTGGATCTTTCAAGAAATACACGACTTGAATGCTACTTATACCTTGATCTATTTCTAATTTTTTCATAGTTGAATGCGGCATATATAGTTTATTAGCTGGATCCATTATAGGAGGAGCTTGTTGCCCCATTGCTTGCTCATTCGTTTCATAAATACCGATAATTTCAACCTCCAGGGTTTCCTTCTTATCCCCTGATTGCACTTTAACTTTGTCTCCTACTTTCAAGTTGTTTAATTCCGCTAATCGTTTTTCCATTAAAGCTACATTCTGATCTTTCATCTGTTCTGTAATTGGTTTCCCATCAATGATTTTACTTTTTCCATTCTTAAAGCTTTCTTGTAATGCAGTTTTGCGAACTCCCTCAATCATAAAAGAAGAATTCATATCTATTTCTGTACCGGAGCCTGAACCGCCTCGTACAGCCGCCATTCCCGCCTTACCTTTTCCTTCTTCTTCTCCTTCTGAAGCCCCTACTAGTTTAAGTCCGTCAGAAATTCCGAGAGTGCTAGTTATGTAATTATAGTCTTTTACATACTTTGACTTCGCTAATTGATCTGCTTCTTTTGTATTAAGCTTCGGTGGATTAGGCATCTCTCCAGTTTCCCTAGCTTGTTGACCTAATTTGTCAAAATCAAGACTTAAAGTAACATCTGCACCGAGTTTTTTTCTTGCTGCATCAGCAGCTTTTTTTGATGCATTTTGGATTGTGAATCCTGCCAACACTAAATTTGTAACAATTAGGAAAACTGCCATCAAAATTAATGATGTTCCTACTCTTTTTTTCATACTGAGAATTGCTCGTTTCATAAAGTTCATTTTTTCTTACCTCCTTGATAACTTGTATTCTATATAGGTTATCTAGAGTCTATATGGAGCTAATCGGTAGTTTATCTAGAGATATAAGGAGTTTATGTGTAGTTATTCATTGACCTGGTCAAGAAAGACCGGAACACATATTCAAAAACGTAATCGTTTTTGAATATTGGCAAGGAAGTTATGGCTTTAGATAGCATTGAATGAGAGCATACAAATCCATGCTTATTACGTAATTTCTATACAACAAATAAAAACCACCCTATTTGGATGGTTATATGTGTGCTTGTTAAATATGAAAATTCATTAAAGAATATGGAGGTTTATTGAAATTGGTCGGATTCTCTAATAATAATATTGTGTTAAAAAGCCTAACTTGTAATTTTATAAGTTAGGCTTTTATGCTATCTATAAGAAAAAGTTATAGAGACTCATAATATTTTATAATTTAACCTTTTGTATTTAAACAAGTAAAATAAAAGCAACAAGTGCATATATTAAGGAGGTTTTTTGATAGTGACAGAAACTATAACATTTAGGATTGCAACGGCAGATGATTTAGATGAAATTGTAAAAATGCTTGCTGATGATGTTTTAGGAAATAAAAGAGAGCGCTATGAAACACCACTCCCTGATAGTTATATAAGAGCATTTCATGCTATTGATTGTGATCCAAATAACGAGTTGATTGTAGCGTGTGATGGGACGGAGATTGTCGGTATTCAACAAATTACATTTACGCCTTACATTGTACGTCAAGGGGGTTGGAGAGCTACAATTGAGGGTGTACGGACAGCCTCATCAAAACGTGGTAAAGGTATAGGAAGTAAACTTATTAAATGGGCTATTCAACGTGCTAAATTACGGGGATGTCATTTAGTACAGTTAACAACAGATAAAGAACGACAAGAAGCTTTACACTTTTATAAGAAATTAGGTTTTAAAGATTCTCATGAAGGATTAAAACTCTTTCTCTAATGAATATAGCTATTTATATACCAAAAAGACGTATATTGTAAGGTTAATTAACTATAGGCTTCGAAAATTATGGTAACTATCACTGTATTAAATATACAAATTGACACCTTGTCTTTCATATAAATTACGTCACTTCAAAAGGTGTACCTTTTGATACGAAAATAAGCAAGTTAATGTTCTCTTTTATGAATGAGAATATTAACTTGCTTTTTAGGTTTTTGTAAAAGATATTTATAGTTTTATTTTATTGATAGCTTTATAATATACAAATTCCCCACCTGTTTTATAATTCAAGCATCTACTATTAGGAAAAGAGAATATTTCACAATTAATTTACAGCATAAATTTTGTCCATCTTTTAGACGATATGTATTTTGGAGGAGGTTAATTTGATTTTTTCAAAACTCATTGATCGATACGCCTTGTATGATTTGCACAAAAAAAGAAGTGTAAAGTTTCAGTATACTTCTCTTTCTAACACCTCACTATATATAAAGGACATAGAATTTTTTTATAAAGTAAAACCATCTCATATTCATTTTAACATTAAGCATTTAAAACAAGAAAAGGAATACATGGTTGGACAATTCAAATATAAAAGCTCGGTTCAATCTGGTGATTCACGCAACGATTCTGTCACTGGAGAATTATTTTTACATAAAAATGAAGATGCACCTCATGTCATCTTTGTTCACGGTTGGAGAATGGATTCTAACGAACGTGTAAAAAAAATATTCCACGACCATATGACCAACTTGAAGTGGAATATGTATTATTTCACTTTACCATATCATTTTGACAGAAAACCGAACCAATCCCTATACAGTGGAGAGTACATGGTAAGTGCCAATGTTGAACGAACTGTAGAAGCAACTAAACAAGCGGTAGCTGATTTACGAACTTTGATCAAATGGATTAAAGCAAATAAAAATGGTCCCTTGATTTTAATAGGAATCAGTTTAGGTGGAGTTATTACTAACTTAACATCTCTTGTTGAACCAGAAATTGATGTGTTAGCATCCATTTTCTACGCGAATCGACTCTCTTATTCAATTTGGAAGACAAATCCAGGTGAATTTATTAGAGAAGACTTGGAACATCATGGTGTTACGTATGATGATTTAATAGCTTATTGGAAAATCACTGAACCGAGTCAAGCGTTACCAAAAGTAAAAAAAGAAAATATTTTATTAATTTCAGGTAAGCACGATCTATATGTGCACTCTGAGGATACGGACTATTTGTGGGAATCCTGGGAAAGACCTACGCGATATATTTATACATGTGGACATGCCGGGATTGTTCTTAAACGTAAAAAAATTGCAACTGATACTATCAATTTTATTCAGAATCGATTGAACTCCTCACACTTCCCCAAAGACATGCCTTAAATTGTGAGATTACTAAGTAGGGGGTAGTACCAACATTCGTACGCTAAGATTCTTTCAACATAAAGATTATTGATAACTTGTACGTGTCGGTAATGTTGGTGTTATTTTAAATACAAAGAGCATGTTTTAAAAAATGATAATAACATGCTCTAAACTTATCTATTTATTTTAATTTCTTAAAGATGTCTACAGGTAATATTGAAACATCTCATGTATTAAAAATTGTTTCCTGCAGTGCTTTTATGTATCGATCTGCTGACTTCTGAACAGCAAGGTCCGCATGCTTTGACACGACTCGATGAAAAGCATTATAAATACGGTTGAATGGTAGCCCTTTTACTTTATCCATCATCTCTCTTACTTTACTAGCAGGAAGTAGAATCAGATTTGGATAACTGTGATACCTTTTTTATGATTTCTACCTTTCCAGTGTAAAACAGTTCCTCCTTTAAAATGACCTCCAATACGATTTAAAGTAATGCCATTTGTTAATTCAAAAGACTCGCCCGACCAAAATTTTTTTTTGTTACCTGGACGTACTACCCATTCTTTTTCGTCTTCGTGGATGTAAATAGGTGCATTGAATGTATCGACCCATTCAACTTGTGTAGAATAATAATGAGGATGAGAAAGGGCTATACTCAAAATCCCTTTGATTTGTTTTTGGATGGTAAAACATGTTTCTCTACTCTTTCATATAGAGTAAGCAATTGCTTGATAAAAGAAAATTTCGGTACTAACCAATACGAAAATAACGCTGCAACACATCCTATTAAAGCCCCTATTGCAACATCAAAAGGATAATGAACCCCTACCCAAATACGAGAAATCGCTACACAAAATGCAAGTATAAGCCATAACCATCCAGTCTTTTTACGAACAAGCCAAAATGAAAAACAAATCGAAAAAAAGATAATCGTATGGTCACTAGGAAACGAATTATCTACAGCATGGTCAACAAGTTTATTAATATCAGGCAATACTGCAAACGGTTGATAATTCAAATGAAATTCCCCTGCTATTTTTCCAATCACCTCTGCAATCATAAAACAGCCATCGCTTGAATAACCATCATCCTACTTTTTCTGGACCCGGTAAACCAATAAGCTATAATAATTAAACCAAAAATATATACCATATATTCTGCCAAAAATACCATGGCTGAGTTTAGAAATGAATATTGTTTACCTAAATCATTAATTGCTCGAAAAATATCAATATTGAATTGAGAAAAAGACATTTTCCAATCCCTCCTTTAAAGTAAGGTGTTTAACTGATTGCCATATACTTTCATTACATGAATAGTTTTGATTATTGTACTCATCTAAAAATATCAACCTCTTATGACATCACTTTCTTCTTTTTCACTATAATAAAAAAAGAAAAAGGAAAACATCGAACTCTCTTACAAACATTCGTGCTTTCTTACAGTTTTGTCATTTTCTCGTCATTTTGTAAATGGATTCATCGTCTTGCCTTTCGCTATTTTCAAAAACTCTTGTAACTCTCGGTTTATATCGGTCTTTCGGTATGCAACGGCTAGTTCCGCAACAATTTTAGAATCGCATATTTCTTTGTAAACAACTTCTGATTGATATAATTTATTTGCAGACACCTATCCTCTGTTAATTAAATAAGAAAAGTTCATTTACACTACCTATACCTGCAACTATGGATACTTTAATTACAGATTAAAAAGGAGAAGAACCTCGATATGATATGATCCCCTTATAGTAGACAGGAAAAAGAAAGCACATTAACCTGTTTACTATGGAGGG